>NZ_JAPMIU010000003.1 GCF_026410505.1 Frateuria hangzhouensis | reverse complement strand
AGTCGGCTTGCGGTGAGCTTCGAATCCACCGTCGGCCTGCGTGGCCAGGGTCAGTTGCTTGGGCATCGGGTACGCTCGTACGTAGTGGCCTTGCTTGGACCGCGGGGCAAAATCAGAGTTTCCCTAGCCCGCGCACGCGACTCTCTGATTACGCTTCACCCGCTGTATCTAGCGCTGGGCCGTGATGCCGGGGAGCGAGCGGATGCCTATAGAGCCTGGCTGAACGCCGGCGTCGGCCCGGACGATCTGCGACGCATTCGAGCATACGTGCAGCGGGAGCGTCCCCTTGGCGATGAGCGGTTCCAACGGATGGTTGAAACAACGCTGGGGCGGCCAGCCATCAGCCGACCACGCGGGCGACCAAGGCGCGACATAACGGATGGGATTAATTACTCCCGCTCCCTTTAATTGGTCCCCTTTAATTGCGAAACACAACGGCAAGTGGTCAGCGAAAAGACGGGTTACGTTTGCTTCGACACCGGGGCAGAGCAAGTGCGCGCCTATTGACCCCGTCGGCGAAATGGCGCCCCCTTTAATTCACATCCTCGTCCCCATTGTAGCTATACGAAAAAATTCGCGTTATGAACAAATAATGACCACTCTCATCCTCCAGCAGCGTAGCCTCGAAATCAACATCCACCGATATTACGCATAGTGTCATTTTATGCTCGCGGCAATACTCGCGATTGGAATTGATAAAGTCTATGACACTGTCGTCATGCATAACAGATGTGCTAGCAATAGTAATTATATTTTTCCCCGCGCACTCGCCTCCGGAAGACGACGGATCCTCAAAATAACCATAACTTGAGTAGTCCGTTTCCAGCGTCGCCTTGAGTCGTATCTGTTTTCCGCGATACAAATCTTTTTGCTTAAGAATATCGCAAATAGAAGCATATCCAACCGCATGTTTTTTCAGGCCACTCGTGCTCGATTGCAATTTGGCACAAGCAACACCATGGAATGCAACCAAAAAGCCCAGAGTAAATAATGCAGTGATTTTAATTTTCAGCATCGCCTTGGCCCTGATTTTCGTGCTGGCCGTACCAACTTGCCATATCGTGCTTAACCGAGCCTTCTATGCCCTTGCGCAACTCATTACTCGTTAAAGTTTTCCCAAATCCTCCCAATATTAAGGATTGCGCTTTATACCCCCTTTCTTCGGCAGAACGGAACTCCCTCTCTGCCACACTGGGGTCCCCCGTACTCCCAAAAGGCCCATCATTCTCCCGCACATCCAAATCATGCTGTGCCTCATGCGCCATTTCCGGAAAAAGGGGTCGCAGCTAATTAAGCCACCACCTACCTTCTAGGCAACCATCGACCGACAGAATAAAGGGGTCGCAGCTAATTAAGCCCCCGCCTACCCTCAAGCTACCCATCGGCCGACAGACCGGAGTCCCAAACCGACGCAGGATCGAGTCTTTCCCAAAGGACACCTGCCATGCCGCGACTGCCTCGTCTGGAGCTCCAAGGCGTACCGCTGCACATCACCCAGCGAGGTACCAACAAAGGAGCGATTTTCCTGGATGACGACGACCGCCACGACTTCACGCGCCTCCTGCGCAGAGCGTTCCGCGAGCACGCCATCGATTTACATGCCTTCGTACTCATGGACAACCACTTCCACTTGCTTGTAGCTCCCCACGCAGTTGGCACACTCTCCCATGCCATGCGCTGGATCGGGCAGAACTACGTTCGGTCCTTCAACCTACGGCACGGTCGCTGCGGAACATTGTGGCAGGGACGCTTCAAGTCGTGCCTGGTGCAAACCGAACAATACGCCTTGACGGTCATGCGCTACATCGAGCTCAACCCGCTACGCGCCGCCATGGTGATACGACCGGAAGACCATCGCTGGTCGAGCATTCACACCCATCTGGCCCGCGCACGCGACCCGCTGGTTACGCTCCATCCGCTGTATCTAGCGCTGGGCCGTGACATCGGAGAGCGGGCGGATGCCTATAGAGCCTGGCTGAACGCCGGCACCAGCTCGGACGATCTGCAACGCATCCGAGCATACGTACAGCGAGAGCGTGCCCTTGGCGACGAGCGGTTCCAACGCATGGTTGAAACAACGCTGGGGCGGCCGGCCATCAGCCGACCACGGGGGCGACCAACGCGCGACGTAACGGATGACGCTTAATTACTCCCGCCTCTTAATTTGGGGATTTAATTATCTACGTCCCCTTTATTTCTTGAAGGCGCGACGCAACAGACAAGGATTAATTACTCCCGTCCCCTTTAATTTTTCAGGCGCGACGCAACAGACCAGGATTAATTACTCCCGCCCCCTTTAATTTGTCCCCTTTAATTTTTCTCCCGCCCCCTTTAATTCCTTTAATTCGCCGCCCCCTTTAATTCGTCCCCTTTAATTCGCGTCCCCTTTAATTGGAGGTCGCCGGCGTGTCCGTGGCGATCCGCACCCACGTGCCGCCGTCCTTCTGCTCGTCGACGTCGAAGCGCGTGGCCGTGCTTGGCCGCGTCCAGCTGACGGTGAAGCCGGCGCTCTGCAAGCCGGACGGCACGGTGATCGTGGCCCGTTCCGGCCACACGCCAGTGAAGGATTTAATTACCTACTTCCCCTTTACTTCGCGCCCCCTTTACTTCGTTGAAACAACGCTGGGGCGGTCGGCCATCAGCCGACCACGGGGGCGGCCAGGGCGTCATAACGGACGAGACTTAATTACTCCCGCCCCCTTTAATTCTCTTCCCCTTTAGCTGCTTTAGTTGCCGTGGATTCCAACCGGTATATCCTAAATACAACCACCGAGGAGAAGGTCCACACAACGATTACTATGGATATTCCAACCCCGGATAAACCTCCCGACCGCCCATGCGGCAAAAAAAACAGAACTAACCCAATCAAAAGATTTAACGCGGCACACGTTAGGAAGTAAGACCTCCCGCTTTTAGACCTTAGTAGCTTTGTCGCAAAAACCGCAAACAGAACTGGCAAAATCGTAAGATACACGTATTGATGAATCGCTGGAAAAACCAGTAATCCCGCCAGAGAGCTCGTACATAGCCAAGTCACAGGAACCGCATTATTCATTTTTAACCCTCGATGCCACCCATTCGGTCTCTTTGTCGCTGTCGCTCTCGCTGCCTTTTCCATTGCTGCTCGCGCTTCCGCTCTTCTTGTTGTCGCTTAATTGCCTCCTTCATCAACTCATGAGCACGCTGACCCTGCTCGGCCATTTCGACTGTACTAACCGCCTTCTCCGCTCCCTTTGCCGATGCCTTAAGAAACGAGAATGCGCCGACAGTAGCCGCTAAAAAGGGGTCGCAGCCAATTAAGCCACCACTTACCTTCCAGGCAACCTTCGGCCGACAGACCGGACCGCCCAAACTATCGCACGATCGAGCCTTTGCTGAAGAGCACTTGCCATGCCCCGACTGCCTCGTCTGGAGCTTCAAGGCGTACCGCTGCACGTCACCCAGCGAGGGACGAACAAGGGCGCGATCTTCATAGATGACGACGACCGCCACGACTTCAGGCGCTTACTGCGTAGCGCCTTCAATGAGCATGGCATCGACTTACATGCGTTCGTCCTGATGGACAACCACTTCCATCTACTGGTAAGGAAAAAGGGGTCGCAGCTAATTAAGCCACCACCTACCTTCTAGGCAACCATCGACCGACAGGCCCAACCACCCAAACTATCGCACGATCGAGCCTTTGCTGAAGAGCACCTGCCATGCCCCGACTACCTCGTCTGGAGCTTCAAGGCGTACCGCTGCACGTCACCCAGCGAGGGACGAACAAGGGCGCGATCTTCATAGATGACGACGACCGCCACGACTTCAGGCGCTTACTGCGTAGCGCCTTCAATGAGCATGGCATCGACTTACATGCGTTCGTCCTGATGGACAATCACTTCCATCTGCTGGTAACCCCTCATGCAGTCGGAGTGCTCTCCAGCGCCATGCGCTGGATCGGCCAGAACTACGTCCAAGCCTTCAACCTCCGGCACGGGCGGTGCGGCACCTTGTGGCAAGGACGCTTCAAGTCGTGCCTGGTGCAAACCGACCAGTATCTGTTGACTGTAATGCGCTACATCGAGCTCAACCCGGTTCGCGCCGCGATGGCCATGCGACCGGAGGACTTCCGATGGTCAAGCGTCCACACCCACCTAGCCCACGCGAACGACCCGCTCGTCACGCCCCATCCGCTTTATCTGGCCATGGGCGAGGATGCCTGGGACCGAGCGAATGCTTATAGAGCCTGGTTGGACGCCGGCATCACTACCGAAGAGCTCCAGCGCCTGCGTACCTACGCGCAACAGGAGCGTGTCCTTGGCGACGAACGCTTCCAACGGATGGTTGAAACAACACTGGGGCGACCCGCCGTCAGCCGACCGCGCGGCCGACCAAGGCGTGCCGCAAGTGACGAAATCTAGTTGCCTCCATCTCAACTTAATTCCCTACGTCCCCTTTAATTGATGAAATCTAGTTGCCCCGTCTCAACTTAATTCCCTACGCCCCCTTTAATTTCTCACCTCTTTATCGGGCCACCTTTATTTGTTATCCGTTAAAGGGGTGAACATGAAATTTCCGCCATCAAAATATATGGATCGAGGCGCAGCTACTCCCCGATCGGAAAACTCAATAACCTCCGTTTCACCGTCGATATTAGTCGCAGGGAGCCTTCCTTGCTGCACTTTCCCATATGATCTTACCGGAAAAGCATAATACCCCAATAGCTTTCCTTCTCGACTTGAAACAACGAGACGCGCAGTTTCTCTCCCCGACCAAAAATGGCGATAATCATATAAACAATAGCTGCCCATGCGAAGGTGAACTTGACCTATATATTTAAGCTCATCACTCGCGCGCAGCTCTAACGCCGTCCACTTGGGCTGCATTTCACAACCACCAGTAGGCGAGAACAGCAAAAACAAAGACAGCGCCACATTATACATATCACATCCCCGATTTTAACCGAAGAACTTCATTTGCATACCAAACAGCATGGGGGACCGGAGCCCCATCCAGGCTTTTATCCATCCTTGAGTTTCCATTATATCGCTCGAAAGCCTTAATATCGCCACGCCACGACATTTCACGTCCCATCCTATCGTGGACAAATCCCTTATGCCTCCACCATTGCATCGCAGCATACGCACTAGTGTATGGCGTCATTTGCTGCCCCTTGGAAAGTCCGAGAATTTCTATTTTATCAGCACTCCAATCGCCAGCGTTATTGACTTGAAGCGGATCCGATAAGAAGCTCATCCGATCTCTGGTTGAGCCAGACTCCACCATCGACCAAGCCTTTAATGTGTACGGCGACATATAGCCATCGTCGCCTTCTCCATATCCATTCTCCAGGTCATATCTCATCGCCGCAGATATGAACGCCCAGTCGTTGCTAGCACGATATGATGCTTCACCAGATTCATCAAAGCCAGGAACTTGACTTAGAGTCGTGCCAAAATCCTTTTGTCCTTCCGGCGAAACAAAGCAATGAACCATTCCACCCATAGAGACATCGGAAAGATTTCGCATCTTTTGAACTTCGCCTGACACTTCACCACACATGCCCGTTGGATCAAGATTACTGATCGGGTCATTTTCTGCATATTGATATCTGTTAAATGACATCAAAGCGTTTGGCGCAGGCACTATGGGATCTACGCTTAAAAACCGCCCCACCTCCGGATCGTAATACCGCTGCTGCATATACACGAGCCCCGTATCCGGATCCTCCACATGACCCGTATACCCCGGCCCCGCATTGACCGGCCCGCTCTGCTGCCCATACGGCCGATGGTCGAACCGCGCGATCGGGTTCCCATGGTTATCGGTCAGCATCAGCACCGTGCCCTGGTCGTCGGTCAGCACGTAGGTAGAGGTCTCGGCCGCCTGCGCCGGGTGCAGGCAGGCCAGGGTCGCCAGCAACAAACCGCCGCCGAGCTGCCGCAGCCAACGGCTCCACGTGGGAGTGGTTCGCCATCCTTTCATGGATCCTTCCTCCTTGTCCCTGCGTGCTCCGCTTCGCCCCTCACCACACCGCTCACAGGCGCACCGTCGCCACTGGGCCAGCCCACGCTGGACACATGTTCAAGTTGCACGCGCGACCCCTGACGTATGGCGAGTCCGTAGTGGCCTTCGCCTGCAGCCCCGCTCCGGTCCCCGAGCGCGGGCTGCCGCCGTTGATCTCCACCTGCTAGACGCCGTTCCCATGCACGCTCAGGCACCCGCTTTCCGCGCTGCCGAACCAGCGCGACACCGCAGCGCCGGGCCTTTTCCGTTGCTCCATCCATGCTGCTCTCCCTGATTCCGCGCCTGCCAGTCCCGCATCGCTTCATGATCGAAGTCGCTTCGTATCAGTGCCCCAAGACCAGCCCCGTCACAACGAACTGAGAAAGACGGACTTGGAAGAGGACCAGGCGGAGCAACCCACGGCGTTGCACGCCCTGACGCGATACCTCAACGAGCCATCGGCGTAGATCAGGCTGCTGACCGACGTAGTCGTCACGGTCGATGTGGACACGCCCTCCTGCGGGTGGGTCTCCTCCAGCTGGTAGCTGGTCGCCCCCGCGACGGCGTTCCAGCTCACGGCAACCACCGTCCTGTAGGAGGGGCCGCTTACGCTCAGCGACAAGCCGGTCGGCACCGCGGGGGGCTTGGCCACTTGCACCGTCTTGGTCGTGCTCCACGGGCCGATACCGCCGCTGTTGGATGCGCGCACCGGTAGCGAGCAATTAAAGGGGACGGGAGTAATTAATCCTCAATTAAAGGGGGCGGGAGTAATTAAGTCTCGTCCGTTATGACGCGCCTTGGCCGCCCCCGTGGTCGGCTGATGGCCGGCCGCCCCAAATAAAAGTGGACGTAGGTAATTAAATCCTCACTTCGACGCACACTTACGCCCCCTTTACTTCCACACCTCAAGTTCACAGGAAGGCGAAGAAATAGCCAACACATCAATAACATCCTGATCGGTAAGAATCAAAAAATGGCGAATGACTTGGCCGCACCTAATTCCATAGGCCTGATTCATAAACTCATTTACCAAGCTTGATTCAAGCACCTCGTACAAGGACTGGCCTATAAGATCACTTTTAGCAACCTCCGCAAGAATAGTGAGAGCATCACCCTCATCCACTTTTCGGTATAAAAAATAATCATCAAAAGAAACCGAAAGCACCTTATCTGATGGACACCGCAACTTGATCTGTAGCACACCAGCATAATCACACAACTTATCAAAATATAATAAGCCGCCAGCAAATTCAGGCTGAGCCAATTTTACAAAGGCCGTCATGACCCGTACCTCACCTTAGTTTTGTTCTTTCCACTTTGGATCTCCAAAGTTGGCCTGCCATCTGTACTAGTGGGCCTAACGATAATCGTCCTTCCATCTGGAAGAGTGCCGACTGTTCCGCCGCCAGGAAGCTCCCTTACTCCAGAAGGGTTCTTGTCTCTAAAATCCTTCTCCGCTTCCGCCATGCCTCCAGGCTTTTCCCATTGGGTAGTTCGACCCTTGGTGCTTTTGCCAGGCATAGCCCCCGGCACGGGAGCCTCCGTGGACTCGTTCAGAACTCCTGAACACCGGAGCTCCCCGTAACAGAGGTGTCTACCGTTGACGAAATCATTAAAGCTATTCGAGTCAACGAAGAATAACGACACCCCAATGATGGGGCTCCACACTGCAGCTCTAGGAGCAGTTTTTAGAAATACCCAAACAATCTTAGGCGGAGGCCGCGGTATATTCCCTGTAACGGGCACTGTAGGTAGCGTCGGTATCTCAGCGCTCAGTCCATATGGATCAATGTATTGGATTGGCCCTGCATTTGCATACAAGTATCTGCTTCCAAAGTACTCCGAACCTATGGGGGTCGCCAATGGGTCCACACTCAGGAACCGCCCAACCTCAGAATCGTAATACCGCGCCTGCATGTACACGAGCCCCGTATCCGGATCCTCCACATGACCCGTATACCCCGGCCCCGCATTGACCGGCCCGCTCTGCTGCCCATACGGCCGATGGTCGAACCGCGCGATCGGGTTCCCATGGTTATCGGTCAGCATCAGCACCGTGCCCTGGTCGTCGGTCAGCACGTAGGTAGAGGTCTCGGCCGCCTGCGCCGGGTGCAGGCAGGCCAGGGTCGCCAGCAACAAACCGCCGCCGAGCTGCCGCAGCCAACGGCTCCACGTGGGAGTGGTTCGCCATCCTTTCATGGATCCTTCCTCCTCGTCCCTGCCTGCTCCGCTTCGCCCCTCACCACACCGCTCACAGGCGCACCGTCGTCACCGGGCCAGCCCACGCTGGACACGTGTTCGAGTTGCACGCGCAGCCTCTGACGTATTGCGAGCCCGTCGTGGCCTTCGCCTGCAGCCCCAACCGGTCCCCGAGCGCGGGCTGCCGCCGTTGATCTCCACCTGCTAGACGCCGTTCCCATGCACGCTCAGGCACCCGCCTTCCGCGCTGCCGGACCAGCGCGACACCCCAGCGCCGGGCCTTTTCCGTTGCTCCATCCATGCTGCTCTCCCTGATTCCGCGCCTGCCAGTCCCGTATCGCTTCATGATCGAAGTCCTTTCGTATCAGTGCCCTCAACGCCGCTCTCCATCACAACGAGCTGAGGAAAACGGACTTGGAGGCAGACCACGCCGAGCAGTCCACGGCGTTGCACGCCCTGACGCGATACCTCAACGAGCCATCGGCGTAGATCAGGCTGCTGACCGACGTACTCGTTCCGGTCGATGTGGACACGCCCTCCTGCGGGTGGGTCTCCTCCAACTGGTAGCTGGTCGCCCCCGAAACGGCGTTCCAGCTCACGGCAACCACCGTCCGGTAGGAGGGGCCGCTTACGCTCAGGGACAAGCCGGTCGGCACCGCGGGGGGCTTGGCCACTTGCACCGTCTTGGTACCGCTCCACGGGCCGATACCGCCGCTGTTGGACGCGCGCACCCGGTAGCGGTAGCTGCCGTTGCCGTGGCTGAACCCCTTGGACCGGCCGCTGCCGCTGTAGACCGTCTTCCACGTCGCGCCGTTGGCGCTTTCCTGCAGGGTGTAGCTGCTGGCCTGGGAGACGCTGCCCCAGCTCACCGTGTAGCTGCCGCTGCTGCTGCCGGAAGGCGCGCTCAGCGTGGGGGCGTAGCCGGGCGGGTTGTACACCGTGCGCGCCGGTGCGCTCACGAAGGCGCTGCACGCCCAGGGGTTGCAAGCGCTGACCGCGTAGTCGTGCAAGAGCACCGGCACGTTGTAGCCGCCCTCCACTTCCAGCGAGGTCGCGGTGACCTCCCTGACGACGCCGGTGGTTACATCCTTGACCTTGTAGTAAGTCGCCCCGCTCGAGGCGTTCCAAACCACGGTCCGCACTTCCATCTTGGCGTTGATGGTCAGGTCGTTGGTATACACCTCCGTCGGGGCCGGCGGCGGAATCGCGATCGCCACGGTCTTCACCGCGCTGAATGGCCCCCAGCCGGCGGCATTGCGCGCGCGTACCTGGTAGTCGTAATGCGCGCCGTTGGTCACCCCGCTGACCACAGTGGAGCGGTTGGCGCCCTCGTACTGCGGACTCCAACTGGTGTCGCCCTCCTTCCGTTCCTGCAACTGGTAGACGTCCGCGTTGACGTCCTCGTTCCAGCTGACCGTATAACTGGAGGTGCTGCTTATCGATGGGGCATTCAGCGTGAGAGTGCTTCTGGGCGGGTAGAGCACCGTCACCGGTTTGGAAACCGCCCAGCCACGGTGGCCATGGCTGTTCTCGGCCGCGACCCGGTAAACGTAGCTGCCGACGTTCAGGAGAGGACGGGTGAGCGACGTGGCCGGCGTGTCCGTGGCGATCCGAGCCCACGTGCCGCCGTCTTTCTGTTGATCGACGTCGAAGTGAGTGGCGGTGCTCGGCCGCGTCCAGCTGACGGTAAAGTCGGCGCTTTGCAGGCCGGAGGGCACGGTAACCGTGGCCAGCTCCGGCCACACACCGAGCGTCCTTGAATAATTCCAATCGCTGCACTCCTCCAGGCAGGCGTTGACCCGGTACAGGTAACTTCCTGCGGCGCGGCCGCTGAAGCTTTTGCTGTTGTCGGTGCCGTTATAAACCCTGTACCAATTGGCACCATCGTCGGAGCTTTCTTGCAGCTCGTAGCGAGCAGTCGGCACCTTGAACCACATGACGGTGTAGTTACCATCATTGGGGTCGGTGTCGAAATAGATGTTCGACGGCGGATTGAGAACCGGATCGTTGACGCCGCGCCGCACCTTGGCCAACAGCTTGTTGCCCAGGTAGACGTAGTCGGTGACGACGCCCACCGCCGCATCGAGCTGGTACAGCAGCTTGCCTGCGCTGCCGTACGCGTAATATGTCTTGGCTCCGGCAGCGCTGGTCTTTTTCACTCGCCGCCCTGACGCGTCGTAGTCGTAACTCGCCACACCCGTCACCTGGTTCAACCGGTTCGCCTTGTCGAAGAGCAGGCTGATCGCGTCCTTGCGAGTGGTATTACCCTGCACGTCATAACCGAAACTGTGCCGCGTGATGCCGTCGACCTTGATTTCTGTCAGGCGGTTTCTGCTGTCGTAGCCATACACGCGGGTCTGGCTGTCGGTGTACATGGAATGCAGGTTGTTGATCGGGTCGTAACGGTAGATCTCCTCGCCCCACAGGCCATCCGCCGTCGCGCGGGTAAGGCGGTTAAGCGGATCGTATTCGTAGCTCTTGCTGCGTTTACGGGTTTGATCCGCCAGGTCGATGACCGATGCGCGATTGCCGTTCGCGTCGTAGACAAAAGCCTGACTGACAAGCAAGGTGTCGCCGGCTGCATAAGTGAAATCGCCGAGAATGTTGCGCTTGTTCTTTTGCGCCAGGTAATCCACGCCGTTACCGCCGAGGAAGTAGTGCAGGCTACCGTCCGGCTCGTAGAGAACGCTGCCGGCGTAGACGCCGGCCTGCGAGGGCCGACCAAGCGCGTCGGGGCGATAGGCCACCTGCTTGCCATCCGGGTAGGTGATCTGCTTCACGGCTCCGTTGGCATCGTGGTCGTATACGACGGGCCAATGGTAGCCCTCCATATCCAATGTCTCGCTGCGCAACAGGCCGAGCTTGTTGTACTTGTAGGTCCAGGTGGCGATACCGGATTGCGCGGTTTCCACGCGGCCAAGCGGATCGTAGGTAAACAGGCTGTCCGCAATGGCGTCCGGATAATGAATGGACGTCATGCGGTTCATCGGGCCGTATTCCCGGGTGACCTTGCCCGCGATCACCTGTTCGCGCTCGCAATCACCCTCGTCAGGGATAACGGGCACAGGCAGATCCAGCCCTGACGCGCTCCATGTCAGATTGCCCGCGGCGTCATAGCCCATCACCTCGCTGTTGGTCTCCGGCTCGATGCTGCGACACAAGCGTTGATGATTGTCGTAGACGAGCTTCTTGGTAACGGCGCCAGTGAGGCCGTCATAGCTGCCGTACTGGTGGATCACGATCGGGTTGCCATAGAGGTTGCGCGTGATCTCCTGGATTACGCCCGCAGGCGCGATAACCTTGACGGGGGCGTCGTAGCTTGGCTGGTCGAATACTTGGTAGCTGGTGGTGGTCGTGTTGTGCTTCGGATCGGTAACCCTTCGACTCGCGCCGCTCAGGTATTCCGTGATGGTGACCAGCTGGTCGTATGCATTGGCTCCAGGTACGTCAGGTTCGGCGTCCTGAAACGTCTTGCGCACACGGCCTAGCGCGTCGTACTCGTTGCGCACACCCCTGAACGCCGCCGTGACGTTTGGCGCTCCTGCAATCGGATAGGAGGTGAAGGCGGTCTGGCCTTTGTAGTCGTAGGTCCTGTAGACGTTGCTGTGGGAGCTGGTTCTCCCCCCGATGTCGATGTAGGTGTCGGTAAGCACCGGCTGCAACAGGGCGTTGAAGTAAGTCACCTGACGCTGGTTGCCTCGGCTCACCGTGCGAAGCCAGTGCTTGCCAACAAGCCCACGCCTGGAATCAACCGGTTCGTAGTCGATGGTTTTGGCATGCCATGGTTGCTCGTCCCCCGTCGGGTAGCGAATCTCCCGCAGCCGGCCTGCCGAATCGTAGTCGTAGTTGGTGGTGGCATTTGCCTGATCAGTGATGCTTTCGATCTGCCCGAAATCGTTTACCTTGAGAATCTGATGCTTGCCGTCCGGATAGCCGATTGCGAGCGGAATGCCACGCTTGTAGCCCCGGTC
Source organism: Frateuria hangzhouensis (assembly GCF_026410505.1). Classification (GTDB taxonomy): domain Bacteria; phylum Pseudomonadota; class Gammaproteobacteria; order Xanthomonadales; family Rhodanobacteraceae; genus Frateuria_A; species Frateuria_A hangzhouensis. Next base: position 352,740 of record NZ_JAPMIU010000003.1, on the reverse strand, counting down.
AACCACCCTACCGCTACTGTCGACGTAGCTACCCAACATTGTCTTGTTGGTCCTCCCATCGGTGAAACTGATCAATTGACCTTGAGCGTTGAACTGATAACTCATCAGCGTCTGACCGAAGTGAGAGCGGCTCGTCAGCGTGAAGTGGGTGTCCTCGTAGTGGTACTCGTCCACCACCTTGCCGGTAGTCAGATTGGTCACGCGCGTGGGCAGGCCAAGCACCCAATGGTCAGCATTATTTAGATAGTCAGTCCTTTCTCTTACCGTCCATTGCTCGTTGATGGAGTTGGAGCGTTTGGTTTGCACCACCTGTGCGTAGCTGTTGAATGCTTCAGCCTGCCACGTGTAGGTGTCCTTATCCTGAACAATCTGGCGCAACGAAAGCGGCGAGTACTGTGCAATTTGGTCTTGATTGACGTTTTCCTGCAAAACCCGACCTGCCCTGTCAGGAAACGGAGCGGTATCCGGTGGCGCATAGTCGTTGATTTCAGTGCGCAATATTCGCGAACCATATACCCCCTCCGAAAAGGTAACCCGCATCAATTGGCCTTCGGTGTAGTCGTACTTGTTGCTGAAGAGATAGCGCACGGTGCTGCCGTCGGGATTTTTGACGTCCGTATGGACCGTAGTCGGACAGGTGCCCGTACACCCCGACCAAGTGCCCTCGTCCTGTGAATAGGAGTAATGCCAGACCCGATCGTCCGGAATGCCCGCACCCCAAAGCTTGCGTTCGATCAACGAAAATCCATACCACGCGTTTGGTCGAAAGGCATAACTGTTCGGGGTGTTGTCGCTGGTCATTCCGCCCTTGCCCTTGCACCGATAAGGGACAAGGGAACGGCTGTGCTTGACCGGTTGGATAGTGAAGCGTCCCTTCAAGCCCGAAGGATGGGCCACTGTGCCGACGACCGCATTGAGGGATGCTGGTTCGCCGACGCGCAGGCAACTGGATAGCGTGGTGGAAGCGGGCTTCAGCGTGGCGGCATCAAAGGCACCCAGGTTGTAGAGCCATTTGCTACCGTCTGGAAGCTCCACCGATACCAGGGCGGGAGCGACCAGATCATTGCTGTATTCGTAAGTCCAGGTGCGCGAATCGCCTCCGGAAGAGGACGTTAGCGTTACCGTACGAATGCGTGGGGTACCCTCGATGTAGGTTACCGTCAAGACGCGTTCGTTGGGGTTGGCTTCGTCGTCACTGGATATTTCCGTCAGCCGGCCATTCGTGTCGTACTGGAAGAGCAGCTTATTGCCGAATCGGTCTTGAATTTTCGTCACCATCATCAAGGCGGTCCGCCTGTGGATGATGTTGACCTGCGGCGCCGCGTGGGCGGCTGTCGAGCCGGACAACAGTGTGATCAGGTCCTCCAGCATGTCGCCGCGCGACGAGACAAGCGCCCCGAGGAGACCAGTAGGTGGGGTGGCTGCAACCCCCGAGTCGTCATCCAGGGGAACAACCAAATCTTGGGCATCGCGGTAGACGAGCTCGTCGAACCAATATTTGGTGCCATCAGGTGCCTCGGCAAGAAACCCTTCGCCCGGTTCACCATTGTGAGTGTTAGGGAGGGAGCAGCTGAAGCGCCAATGATTTTTGGTGACCGCCCGATATATCGACTTCGAATCTGGATTTTCCAATATGTCCTGGCTGCCTTGGCCTGGAACGACCAAGTGATACCCCTTCCACCACTGAACCGGCTCCCACGCCGCGAGAGCCTTGTCACCCAGAAACATCCACACCGTCGGCGGCTTGCCGAAATTCGTGCAGCGTTCATAGGGGTCCTGTTCGGAGTTTGCGGCGACCGTCCAGCCGCTGAGCGGTCGCTTGGACCCGTCGTAACCCGAGACGGTCAACGTCTCCAAGTGCGGCAGCACGAGGTCCCAGTCTCCGAAAGCAAATAGTTTGCGGATGTCCCTGTCGTGTTCGATATGGAACTGGCGCGTGAGCGTCAAGGGAAGGCCATTGCCCCTCAGACTTACGTCCGTCTGCGTGAAGGAAAGCGAGCCGTCGTAAAGGCTGATCTCTTCGCCGAACGGGTGCTCGCCCAGAGGCTGGATATCCTCATTAACCCGGATGAGCTTCTTGTACTCGTCCTCCGGCGTGACATCTGTTCCCCGCGAGGGGGCCGCCACCAACAACAGAACTGCAACAACGAGGCACACGCGTGCCCATCCCTGGCCTGGCTTCATGCCGAATCCCCTTTTTCCCCTGATGATCCGCATTGAACGGATATGCTTCGAACCTACCGCATGAAATAGGACCTTACAAGCGCTAATTGCATTCGCGAAAACGGATATCCGCCAACTTCCCACGGTGTTTGCTTACATTTCCTCTATGCACCGCTCGCTATTCGTTGCTTTTTGACAGGCAGGCTCGCCTGCCTGTCGGCTGACGAAATCCGCCTTGGCCACCTCAGGGGTTCACCCACGGAGCAGCCATCCAGTAGCCGCCACTACCGACGACTTCCCAGAATATCGGCACCGGCCATTGTTCCCCGACGCGAAGATCCGGCGCGCTGCCAGACGTGGCCAGATTGCCGCCGGCCAAACCGCCAACCATCAGAGGGGAATCGCCGCCAACCTTGTAATACAGCCCGGAGTTATCGGCCGTGAGCACGTAAGCGGAAGGCTCGTAAGTGGTGTAGCCCACTGGCCCCGTCCATGTGGTGGCAACCTTGCGGATAGCGGTCTGCCGGCCCCGGGCATCGAATATGCGGTCGAACGTTTCGCCGCGGCCATTGAAGTCACGAAAATCGACCTTGCTCCAGCTTTCCAGCCCGATACCGCGTCCCGCAAAGCCGCCACCGACGATCCACGCGTGATGCAGGTCGATATACGGGGTGAGGTCATAACTGCGGAAGCCCGACCCCGTGCTGTCCCAGATATAGAGGTCCTCGGAAGGACTGGTCCAGAGAATGCTGATCCGATTCGAGGGCGTGTAGTACCCAATGCCGCCGGGATAGTAGCCGCAAGCCACGGGGATGATCTTGCTGCCGATGCGTTCGCCGCCGCGCATCAGCCAGTAGGCGAACAGGCAATCGTTGGGATTGGTCCATAGGAGGTCGTCCTGGCCATCGCCATTGACGTCGCCGGCGCCGACCAGACGCCACTTCCTCGGATAATCGTAGATCCGGCGAGAGGTGAATGAGCCGTGGCCGGAATTGGTCCACAGCCAAAGATCATTGCTGTCGCTGGTGAACACCAGATCGGTATAGCCGTCGCCGTCCAGATCACCCACCGCACCTACGATGTATCCGGCGGTGATGTCCATGGTACGGGCACCGATGCGCTTGATTCCGCTGCCCTCCGCGCCGGGCGGCTTCGCGCTCATCATCCAGAAGCCGAGTTGGCTCATGTAACTGTTGAACCAGACCAGGTCGGACGTGCCATTGCCGTCGAAGTCGTTCGGTACGCGCCTGCTTCCGGGAACCGGCGTCGTGGTCTGCAATACCGGCAGGAACCCATGAATGACATCCGTCGCATACGTCGTGGAAGAAGAGGCCGGATCGACGGCTGCATTCGCGCTGAAGGCAGAACACCCGAACACGCATATCAAGATGGCAAGAAACCGGTTCGCATCGCGCATGTTTTTCTCCGTGAACAAATTGGTCCGAGGCGATGGCAGCGATCGGGCCATTGGTCGAATATCCAGACAACAGCAGTGAGAGGGCGCCCAATCAGGGGCCGGCAGCCGACCCGCCATTCCTGCGGACTTCCGCTTGGCGCTTGCAGCTCTCGCCCAAGCGTTCGCAACCAAAAACGGCGCATCCCCAAGGCACTCGCGTGCCCATCTGGCTTGGCATGTTGCTTCCCCTGTTTCCCCAGGCAGGCCCGCGTTGCACGGGCAGCCATCCGCAACCTACAGGACAGGATCCGGTCACTCAAGCGTGCGTACTGTGCCGAAGCGGATGCCGGCCTCGATATCGACCGAAACAGATTCGCCGCCTCCACTGACGCCTTCTCCACATCGCCCCCGCTATTCGTTCCGCTTTTGTGGCGCAGGCGCGAGCTTGCCTGCCGGTACGACTGATGCGGGGTGCAAGGTGCGTCTGGAATGGTTGTGTGTGTTGGGCGGCATGCTGATGGCGTCTGGGTGGCCAGCGTTGGGAAACGCCGCCTCGGCACAGGCGCTGGCGAGCCAGGGCAACGGCCGCGGGGCGCCGCCGTGCCAGTCCTGCCACGGCACCGATGGAGGCGGCCAGGCAGCCGCGGGGTTTCCACGACTGGCGGGGCTGGATGCGGCTTATCTCGCCAGGCAGTTGGAGGATTACGCCGAGGGTTCGCGCGCCAGTGCGGTGATGCAGCCGATCGCCAGAGCGCTGTCGGCCCGGGAGCGCGATGCCGTGGCGGGTTATTACGCGCAGCTTCCGGTAGCGGCGATGCCGGCGGCACCGAAGCCCGCGGCGGATGGCGCCGGCGCCACGCTGGCGACGCGTGGGCGCTGGTCCGAGCAGGTGCCCGCGTGCGAGCAGTGCCACGGGCCGGGTGGCGTGGGGGTTGGCGCGCATTTTCCGCCGCTGGCCGGGCAGCCGGCCGCGTATATCGAGTCGCAGCTGAAGGCCTGGCAGCAGGGCAGCCGGCGCAATGATCCGCTGGAGCTCATGCAGCACCTGAGCCGCGCGCTGAGTGCGGAGGACATCGCCGCGGTGGCGCAGTGGTTTGCCGCGCAGCCGTTGCCGGCCGCGAAGGTGGGCAAATGATGCGGCGCCTGCCCGCCCTCGTGCTCGCCACGCTCGCGCTCGGTGCCTGCACGGATCGCTCGCCGACCGACGCCCGCGCGGCCGATGCGCCGCCGGCGCCGGCGGTTGCCGCGTCCTCGCCACCACCGGAGGGCAAGCGCGCGTTTGCGCCACCGCCGGAGTCGGCGATTCCCGCTGGCCCGTATGGCGACATGGTGCGCCTGGGCCGCGAAATCTTCCTGCACACGCGCAAGAACGCGCCGGCGTATGTGGGTAACGGCCTGGCCTGCGTCAACTGCCATCTCGACGCGGGCCGGCTGGCCGACTCGGCGCCGCTGTGGGCGGCGTATGGCATGTATCCGAAGTACCGCAAGAAGAACGATCACGTGAACAGCTATGGCGAACGCCTGCAGGGCTGCTTCAGGTACAGCATGAACGGCAAGGCGCCGCCGCTGGAGGACAAGGTGATCCTCGCGCTGGAAACCTATTCCTACTGGATGGCGCAGGGCGCGCCGCTGGGCGTGGCGCTCGAGGGCGCGGGCTATCCGCGCGTGCCCGAACCGGGCAGGGCCCCGGACTACGCGCGCGGCCAGGCGGTGTTCCAGCGCGACTGCGCACTGTGCCACGGCGCCGACGGCCAAGGGCAGAAGGTGGCCGGTGAGTACGTGTTTCCGCCGCTGTGGGGGCCGGACTCGTTCAACTGGGGCGCTGGCATGCACGAGCTGGACAAGGCGGCGGCCTTCATCCGGGCGAACATGCCGTTGAGCCGCGGCGGCAGCTTGAGCGAGCAGCAGGCGTGGGACGTGGCGATGTTCATGGACGCGCACGAGCGCCCGCAGGACCCGCGCTACACCGGCGACCTGGCCGCCACGCGCAAGGCTTTCCACGACACACCCATGTCGCTGTACGGCAAGCGCGTGAACGGGCGCCTGCTCGGCGCCGCGCCGGCGCGATGACGGCACAGCCTGCCGCATGTGCGCGCCATCACAGTTGCGGGCACCGGCCCCGCCCCTTGCCCGGTGCTTCACGCGCCTTTTTTAAACTGACGCATTGCTCGCCGGACCATCCGGCCGAACGGAGACGAGCCACGGATGCCCGACAGCAAAGCCGACACCATGTCCGACGATGATCTCGTCGCCCCGCCCACTCGCCGCGTATGGCTGTGGAGCGGCATCGTCCTGCTACTGGTGGCTTGCGCTGTCACGTTTGCCCTGACCCGCCCGCGTCCGCACGCCGATGCCCGCCTCGCCTACCCGCGCATCCATGGTGCCGGCGGGGTGCTGCCGGTGGGGCCGCATGCACTGATGCCCTCGACCGCGGCCGACCACCGGCTCTACATCGACGTCGACAGCGCCCAGCCCGAGCGCGGCGAGCTGAACCGGCGCCTGCACACTGCCGCCAAGCTGCTCAACCTGTATGCGCTGGCGGGCGTGCCGGACGACAAGGTGCACCTGGTGGTGCTGTTCTACGGCAGCGGCGTGGACGTGGCCCTGTCCGACGCGGCCTACCAGGCGAAGTTCGGCCACCCCAACCCCAACGCCGGCTTGATGCGGAAGCTGCGGCGGGCCAACGTGAAAATGGTGGTGTGCGGGCAGGCGCTGGGGCACCAGAATTTCGTGGCCGCGAATATCCGGCCCGGCGTGTCGCTGGCGCTGTCGGCGCTGACGGCGCGGCAGGAACTGCAGGCGGCGGGGTATGGCGAGGTGCCGAAGGAACCCGAGTAGGTGGGCGATCCGGTCGGGCGTGGAAGGCTCGTGTTTTCGCCGAACGAGCTTTTGTAGGGTGGGCTTCAGCCCACCACTCATCCGGCGTTCGGGCGCGATGGGTGGTGGGCTGAAGCCCACCCTACGAGTCAGGCGGCGTCGCTCTCGGGCAGCCGGCATAGCCGGCGGACGTCGAGCAATGCGACGAAGCCGCCTTTCCACGGCAATACGCCGGTTACCGGATCGTCCGCGCGCACTGCGCGGCCGGGTGGCGGCGGGGTGATGGAATCGGGTCCCGGCAGCAGCAGTTCGCCGACGGCGTCCACGCGCAGGCCGACCGTGTGGCTGGCGTGGTTGAGCATCACCAGGCGCACGCTGTCGGCCTCGCCATCGCGCGGCGGCAGGCCGAGGCGGCGGCGACCGTCGAGTACCGGCACCACGCGGCCGCGCAGATGGCGCACGCCGAGCACGTCGGTCGCGGCGCCCGGTACGGGGGTGAGCTCGCCGACGCGGATCACCTCGCTCACCTGGGCCAGCGGCGCGGCATAGGCCTGGCCGTCGAGCTGGAAGGTGAGCCAGTGCTGGGTGTTCTGGGTGGCCGGGACGGTCATGGCCTTGGGTTCCGTAATGGGGTGCGCGTCATCTGCCGCGCTCCGGGGTGACGATCAGGGGCAATTCGGCACGGCGGACCGACGCCTGCGGGGGCGAGGTCGCGGTCGGGATATCGGCCTGGGCCAGACCCGCGGGCGCCGGTCTGGCCGCGGCATCGGTCGCGGGCGCCTGCGCGGCGGGCGATTCAGCGGCGGGCGTGGCATCGGCAAGCTGGCCGGCGCGCTCGGCGTCGCCCGAGTAGCGCACCGGCGTGGCGTGGTCGCTCAGCACCACCACCAGCACGCGGCGATTGCGGTTGCGGCCTTCGGCGGTGGCGTTGTCGGCGGCCGGGCGGAACTGGCCCCAGCCGATGATGCCCATGCGCGTGGGGCTGACGCCGCTTTCGGTGAACAGCCGCGCCACGCTGGCGGCGCGCGCGGCGGACAGCTCCCAGTTGGACGGATAGACGGCCGTGTTGATGGGCTTGTCGTCGGTATAGCCTTCGATGCGCAACGGGTTGGCGAACGGAGCCAGAATGCCGGCGATGCTGCCCAGCACCTTGCCGGCCGGCTGCGACAGCCGGGCCACGCCGCTGGGGAACAGGATGTCGGTGCGGATCTCGATCTCCAGCCAGTTGGGCGTGCGGCGCACGACCACCAGCTGCTTGTCGATCAGCGGCTGCAGCGCCTGCTCCACTTCGTTCTGGATGCGGCTCAGGTCGGCCTGGCGCTGCGCCTCGCGGACATCGCGCAGGGTTTCGTGCGGCGCGCGGCGCGCCACCGTGCGAAGCGGCGCCGGCCGCAGCGGGATCGGCACCGCCACGGGCGCGGCGGCGGCGCCCGGCCGGCTGCGCGGCGCGGCCATGGCCGGGTCGACGTTGTGCGGCTTGGCATTCTGCGGCGGCATCGGCGCGATCACGTGGCTGGAGCCGTTGAACGCCTCGATGATCGATTCGGACATCACGCGGTACTTGCCCTCGTTGACCACGGAGACGGCGTACATCACCACGAAGAAGGCGAGCAGCAGCGTCATCAGGTCGGCGTAGGGGATCGCCCAGGCTTCGTGGTTGACGTGGTCTTCGTGGTGTTTGCGTTTTTTCATGCGGTGCATGCCGCGCGCGCGACCGGTCCCTCCCCCCGCTTGCAGGGGGAGGTTGGGAAGGGGTGGGCTTTCTGTAGGAGCGCCCTTGGGCGCGACCGGGAGGGATGGCGGTCGCGCCCAGGTGCGCTCCTACATGGGTTCCGGTGACTGGGGGGGAGCGCGCGCACGCAAGGAAAGGAGCCGGAGCGGCGGGTGGCCAGAGCGGGACGGCTCACGACAGGTACCCCTGCAGCTTGGCCTCGATCTGCCGCGGGTTGTCGCCCTCGGCGATCGACACCAGCCCTTCGATGAAGATCTCGCGCATCTGCGTCTGTTTGCGCACCAGGCCTTTCAGCCGCGCGGACATCGGCAGCATCAGCAGGTTGGCCAGCGCCACGCCGTAGATGGTGGCGACGAAGGCGGCGGCGATGCCGTGGCCGAGCTTGCTCGGGTCGGCCAGGTTCTGCATTACCGCCATCAGGCCCATCACGGCGCCGATGATGCCCATGGTGGGCGAGTAGATGCCGGCGTTCTCGAACACCTTGGCGGCGACCAGCTCGTTGTGCTCGCGCGCCTCCATCTCCACCTCGAGCACGCCGCGGATGGCATCCGGCTCGCCGCCGTCGACCAGCAGCTGCAGGCCCTTGCGCACGAAGCCGTCGGTCTCCTCGTCGATCTGCGGTTCCAGTCCGAGCAAACCCTGGCGGCGGGAGATTTCACTCCAGCCGATGATGCGCACGATCAGGTCGCCGGGCTGGAACACGGGCGGCTTGTAGACCAGCGGCAGCATGCCCAGCGCGCGGCGCAGCACGCTGCCCGGCGTCTGCACCATCAGCGCGGCGATGGTGCCGACGAACACGATCACGAACGCCGCCGGGTTCAGCAGCGCGCCGATCGTGGAGCCCTTCAGGATGGTGCCCACGATGATGACCAGGAAGGCCAGGATCGTGCCGATGAGGCTCACCGGATCCATCTCAGCCGGTCGCCTTCAGGGACGGCAGCAGTTGCCCGCCGTCGTCGGCCAGTCCGGCCAGGTCGAGCACCAGCGCCAGCCGGCCATCGCCGGTGACGGTGGCGCCGGCGATGCCGGGCACGCCCTCGAACAGCGGGCCCAGCGGCTTGGCCATGACGTCCTCGCGGCCGATCACCTGATGCACCAGGCAGCCCAGGCGCTGGTGGCCGATGTGCAGCACCACCACGTGGCGCGGCGGCGCGCCGACCACGCCGGCCCAGCCGGCCAGGTCGCCCAGCGGCAGCGCGCGGCCGCGATGGTTGGCGACCAGGCGGCCATCGAGCATGCGGTCCTGGCCGGCGGCCAGTTCGAACACCTCCTCCACGTTGGACAGCGGCAGGGCAAACAGGCGTGGGCCCACGCGCACCATCAGCACGCGCAGGATCGCCAGGGTCAGCGGCACGGTCAGTTGCAGTTCGCTGCCCTGGCCGAGCTTCGAGCGCACCTGCAGGGTGCCGCCCAGTTCCGCCACGCGGGTCTTGACCACGTCCATGCCGACGCCGCGGCCGGAGATGTCGGAGATCTGCGCGGCGGTGGAGAAACCCGGGCGGAAGATCAGCTCGTAGCACTCGTTCTCGCTCAGGCGGGCGGCCTGGGCTTCGTCGATGACACCCTTCTCGACCGCCTTGCGCTTGAGCACGTCGGGGTTCATGCCGTGGCCGTCGTCGGCCACCGCGATGACGATGCGCTCGCCACGCTGGCTGGCCGACAGGCGCACGGTGCCGCGGCGCGACTTGCCGGCGTCCAGACGTTGCTGCGGCGTTTCCAGGCCGTGGTCGAGCGCGTTGCGCAGCAGGTGGATCAGCGGATCGGCCAGTGCCTCGACCAGGCTGCGGTCGAGGTCGGTGCCCTCGCCTTCGGTGACCAGGTCCACTTCCTTGCCCAACTGGCGGGCCAGGTCGCGCACGATGCGCGGAAAGCGCTGGAACAGCCGACCGACCGGCTGCATGCGCATGGCCAGCACGGCGCCCTGCAGTTCGTCGGCGACGCGATCGAGCTCGCCGGCGGCCTGCGCCAGCGCTTCGTCGCCGCTTTTCTGCGCCAAGCTTTGCAGGCGGTTGCGCACCAGCACCAGTTCGCCGGCGCGATGCACCAGCGCATCGAGCCGACCGGTGTCCACGCGCACGCTGGTTTCCGGCGCGGGGGCACGGGCCGGCGCGGGCGCGGGCGCGGGTGCCGGTGCGGATATCGGTGGCGCGGGCGGCGCGGCGGGCGCGCTGCCCGGTGCGCCGCTCTTGCCGTGCAGGCTGTCGAGCAAGGCCTCGAACTCGTCCTCGCCGATGCCGTTGCCGGTCGGTGCGGCCGGCGCAGCGGGCGCGGCCACGGCATCCGGCACCGCGCCCTTGCCGTGCAGGTTGTCGAGCAAGGCCTCGAATTCGTCGTCGCCCATGGTGGTGGGCGCGGGCGCCGGAGCCGGCGCCACGGTGCCGGGAGCGGCATCGCCGTAGAGGCTGTCCAGCAGCGCCTCGAACTCGCTGTCGTCGATGCCGCCACCGGCGGGTACCGGGGCCGGTGCGGCCACGGGCGCGGGAGCGGGGACCGCGGCGGGGCCCGGCATCAGCCGCTGCAGCAGCGCCGGCGGCGGCATCGCCGAATCCGTGCCGCTGCGCAGCGCGTCCATCATGGCATTGAGCAGGTCCAGCGCTTCCAGCAGCGCGTCCATCTTCGCCGAGTCCAGCACCAGCGCGCCGCTGCGCGCGACGTTGAGCAGGTCTTCGGCGTGATGGCACAGCTGCACCATCGGCTCGATGGCCAGAAAGCCGGCGCCGCCCTTGACCGTGTGGAACGCGCGGAACACCGCATTCAACAGCTCGGCATCCTGCGGACTGGCTTCGAGTTCGACCAGCTGTTCGGACAGGCGCTCGACCAGCTCCCCGGCCTCGACCAGGAAGTCGTCGCGCAGCTCACTGTCCAGCGAGGGATCCATGCCCAACCCCGCCTAGAAACCGAATTCGCTGAGCAGGCGGTCCGCCTCGTCCTGACCGGAGATCTTCTCGGCCACCGGCGGCGGCTCGCGGCCGGACAGCGCGCCGGTCAGGCACACCAGCTCCAGCAGCGAGGACTCCACCGACTCGATGAAGTTGACCACCTTCTTGATGCGCTGGCCGGACAGGTCCTGCCAGGACTGCGCCATGACCATGTCGTTGAGTCCGTCGCGGCAGTTGGCGGCGAAGCTGCCGGCCTGCCGCGCCAGTTCGGCGACCGGATCGCACGGCGCCGCGGAGGCGAGCACCTGCTCGGCGTTGCGCGCCAGCGCGTCGGCCTCGGGGGTCATGCGCTCGGCGAAATCGATGCTGCGGTGAGCCGCCTGCGCGCTCATTTCCAGCACGTCGTTCAGATGCTTGCGCACGTCGGCGACGCGGCCGGGCACGCCTTCCTGGGCCAGGTCGTTGCCGAGTCGGCTGACGGCGCCGTGCAGGTCGCGCGCGAGCAGGCCGAGCGCGCGGAACAGGTGCTGCTCGCGCTGGCGCACCAGCGCGTCGAGCGCCTGTTCGAAGGTGGCGCCGTCGGTGCTGTTGAGCAGATCCTTCAGCTCCGGCGGCATCGGGCTGTCGTTGAAGGTGGACGCGACGGCGCTCATGCGCTGGCTCCGGCCGCGGCGATGCGTTCGAAGATCTTGGTCAGCTTTTCCTTCAGCGTGGCGGCGTTGAACGGCTTGACGATGTAGCCGTTCACGCCGGCCTGCGCGGCGGCGATGATCTGGTCGCGGTTGTTCTCGGCGGTGACCATCAGCACCGGCATGCCCTTGAGCGAGGGCTCGGCGCGGATCGCGCGCAGCAGGTCGATGCCGGTCATGTTGGGCATGTTCCAGTCGGTGACCACCAGGTCGAACGGCTGCGCGCGCAGCATGGTGAGCGCGTTGTTGCCGTCATCCGCTTCCTGGATCAACGTGTTGGTGAAGCCCAGCTCCACCAACTGGTTCCTGACGATGCGCCGCATGGTGGAGAAATCGTCCACCACGAGGATTTTCATGTTCTTGTCCATGGGGCCTCTGGAGCTTGGGGATTCGGGATTCGGGATTCGGAAGGTCAGCGGGAAGCGGGGCGGCCGGGTGGCGAAGCGCGCCGGCCTTTGCCTTTGCGATGGCCCAGTCCGGGATCCGCATTTTCGCCGTCGCGCCAGTCGCCCAGCCGCGCGCGCAGGCGCACGACCGCCTGGCCGTGGATCTGGCAGACGCGCGATTCGGTCACGCCCAGCACGGCGCCGATTTCCTTCAGGTTCAATTCCTGCTCGTAGTACAGCGACATCACCAGTTGCTCGCGCTCGGGCAGGGTCGAGATGCCGTCGATCAGCGCCTGGCGCAGGCCGTCCTGTTCGATGCTCTCGGACGGGCCCAGGGTGGACTGGTCGGCCACGTCGAAGGCCGCCGCACCGTCGCCGTCGTCCGGCGCGGTCAGGCTGAGCAGGCGTGCGCTGGCGGCGTCGGCGAGGATCTGGTGATAATCCTCGGCGCTCACGCCCAGGCGCTTGATGACCTCGGCGTCCTCGGCGTCGGCGCCGGTCTCGATCTCGATCTGGCGTACCACCTCGGCCACCTCGCGCACCTTGCGGTGCACCGAGCGCGGGGTCCAGTCGGTCTTGCGCAGCTCGTCCAGCATGGCGCCGCGGATGCGGATGCCGGCGTAGGTCTCGAAGCTGGCGGCGCGGTCGGTGGCGTAGTGCCGCGCAGCCTCCAGCAGCCCGATCATGCCGGACTGGATCAGGTCGCCCACGTCCACGCTGGGCGGCAGCCGGCCCATCAGGTGATAGGCAATACGACGCACCAGTGGCGCGTGCTGGCGCACCAACTCGTCTGCACTTTGTCTTTGCAGTTGCAGATATTCCGATGCCACGCTCATCTCACCACCCCGCTGCCGTAACGGTCTGGCCGCCGAAGAAGGCGATCCGGTCCAGGCCCGTGCGTGCGGGTTCTTCCCATGTATCGACCGCACTGGCCAATTGCTTGAATGCCTGCGACGACCGCGCCGCCGGCCACAGGTCCACCACCGCGTTCTGGCGGCGGATCGCCTGCCGCAGGCGCTCGTCCTGCGGCACCATTCCGAAGAAATCGAGCACCACGTCGAGGAAGCGGTCGCAGACCTTGGCCAGCTTCAGGTGCAGCGCGCGGGCCTCGCCGGCGTTGCGCACCTGATTGGCGACCATGCGGAAGCGGCGCACGCCGAAATCGCGCGAGAGCACCTTGACCAGCGCGTAGGCGTCAGTGAGGGAGGCCGGCTCATCGCAGACCACCAGCACCACGTCGTCGGCCGCCGCGGCGAACATGGCCACGTTGTCCGAGAGCCCGGCGGCGGTGTCGACCAGCAGGTAGTCCGGTGGCCGGGGGAGTTCATCGAACGCGCGGATCACCGCCGCGTGCTCGCCGTTGCCCAGCTGCGCCAGGCGGCGCGCGCCGGAACCGCCGGGAATCACCTTCAGCCCGTGCGGAGCGTCCAGCAGCAGTTCCTCCAGCGTGGCCGAGCCGTCGAGCAGGTGGCCCAGGTGGCGCGAAGGCGCCAGGCCGAGCAGCACGTCGACGTTGGCCAGGCCCATGTCGGCATCCAGCAGCATCACCTCGCGGCCGGCCATCGCCAGACTCATCCCCAGGTTGACCGCCACGGTGGTCTTGCCGACGCCACCCTTGCCGCCGGCCACCGCGATCGCGCGGCAGCGGCGGCGCGGCGCGCCGAGGTGGGCCGCCTGGTGCGGCCGGTGCGGTGCGGGCGGAGCGTCGCTGCGCTCGCCCGTGATCGCGTTGAACATATCTTTCAAGCCCCACGCCTGGTTCATTGCAAGGATTCCGCTCATGCCTGGGCCACCATCGCGCCGAAGCGCTCGGCCAGCAGCACCTCGTCCGCCACCGGCGCGCTGCCCTTGAGGGCCTGCGCGGCACGGCACACCAGCAGCCGCGCATCGGCGGCGGCGATGTCCTCGGGCACGCGCTGGCCGTCGGTGGTGTAGTCCAGCGCCAGCCGGTGGCGGATCAGCACCGACAGCGCGCCGCCGAGGCTGGGCGCCTCATCGAGTTTGGTGAGGATGGCCGCGTGCGGCTTCAGCGGCAGGTAGGCGCGCACGGCGTCTTCCAGCGATTGCGCCTGCGCGTTGGCGGCCAGCACCAGGCAGGCGCGCAGGTCGCCGGCATCGCCCAGCACATCCAGTTGTTCCTTCAGCCGCGGGTCGTTGCCCGCCAGGCCGGCGGTGTCGACCAGCACGGTGTGGCAGCCCTTCAACAGCTCCAGCACCTGGCGCAGGCTCTGCGCGTCGTAGGCCGGGTACACGCGCACGCCGAGCAGCCGCGCGTAGTGCTCCAACTGCGCGGCGGCGCCAATGCGGTAATGGTCTGTGCTGACCAGCGCGACCTGCGAGGCGCCATGGCGCACCACCGCGCGGGCGGCGAGTTTTGCCAGCGTGGTGGTCTTGCCGACGCCGGTCGGGCCGACCAGCGCGGTGACGCCGCCTTCGTCCGAACGACCGCGGCCACTGACCGCCAGGCCGCGGCTCAACATGCCCAGCGGCAGGTAGCGCGCCTGCTCGGCGGTCATCTGCGCGGGCAGTTGGTCGGCCAGCGCGCGGGCGACGTCGGCGTCGATGCCCAGCCGGGTCAGCTCGCGCAGCACGCGGGCGTGCAGCGGCTGGCGGCGTTCCATGTCGTTCCAGGCCAGGCTGGAGAGCTGCATTTCCAGCATCTCGCGCAGGCTGGACAGTTCGGCGCGCATGCGCACGGTGTCCTGCGCGGCGCGTTCGATCAGCGGGTGGACGGGCGTCGGTTCGTCGACTTGAGGTGCGGGTGCGGCGGCGTCGGCGGTGACGTCCAGAGCATCGCCCACAAGTGGGCTCCTACGAAGAGCGGGCTGCCGGGGGCTCCTCTCTTCCGGCGCAGCCGGGGGGGAGGCCTTTGGCGTGTGCTCTATCGGCGTCGAACGATTGGCAGGCGTCAGCGTTTCGACGCGCACCTCGCGCAGCGGCGGGGGCGGCGGTGGCGGTGCGCTCGATCCGGCGGCTTGCACCGGCAACGGCGGCATCGCCGCCGGCGCGGGCGCCGCGCCGTGGCGCGCGGCCTCGCGCACCAGCGCCTCGTCGTAATCCACCGCGGCAATAATCTCGATGCCTTCGTCCACGCGGCGCGTCGACAGGATCACCGCATCGGGCCCCTGTTCCTCGCGCACCTCGCGCATCGCCTGGCGCATGTCCGGCGCCACGAAACGTTTGATTTTCACTTGTGGCTCCACACAGTCATCGATAGTCCCCGAACTTCAGGGGCGTCATTCCCGCGAAAGCGGGAAGCCACTTTGATCTTGCTCAACTGCAAGGTGGATTCCCGCTTTTGCGGAAATGACGCCAGCGTGGGGGTTGCTCGACCCTGTTTCATTGCTCGTCCTCGACCTACCGACCCAGCGCCTGCACCAGCCGCACCCGGCGGTTGTCAGGAACCTCGTTGTAGGCCAGTACGTGCAGGTTCTGTGCCACGTGGCGGGTGAAGCGCGCGAGCCACGGACGAAGCTGCGGCGGCACCAGCAGCACGGCCGGCTCCCCGCCCATTTCCTGGCGGCGCGCGGCGTCGGCGACGCTTTGCTGCAGGCGGTCGGCCAGGCCCGGCTCCACTGCCGCGCCGGCGACGCCGCCACCGGAGAGCGAATTCATCAGGATCTGCTCCAGCTCCGGTGCCAGCGTGATGACCGGCACCTCGGTGCCCAGTCCGGTGATCTCCTGCACGATCTGCCGGCCCAGCGCCACGCGCACGGCGGCGGTGAGCATGCCGGGATCCTGACTCTGCCCTGCGTTCTCCGCCAAGGATTCGACGATGCTCCGCATGTTGCGGATCGGCACCCGCTCGGCCAGCAGGTTCTGCAGCACCTTGACTACCACGCCCAGCGACAGCCGCTTGGGCACCAGGTCCTCGACCAGCTTGGGCGCCGTCTGCGCCAGGCGGTCGAGCAACTGCTGCACGTCCTGGTGGCTGATCAGCTCGTGCGCGTGGCTCTGCAGGATGTGCGACAGGTGCGTGGCCACCACGGTGGCCGGGTCGACCACGGTGTAGCCCAGGCTCTGCGCCATCTCGCGCTGGCCCTGTTCGATCCACACCGCTTCCAGGCCGAACGCCGGATCCTGCGTCTGGATGCCCTGCAGCGGCCCGTGCACACGGCCGGGGTTGATCGCCATCAGGCGCTCGTTGTGCACCTCGGCCTCGCCCATCGGCACGCCCATCAGCGTGATGCGGTAGGTGTTGGGGCCCAGGTCCAGGTTGTCGCGGATGTGCACCGCCGGCACCAGGAAGCCGAACTCCTGCGACAGCTTGCGGCGTACCGACTTGATCCGGCCCATCAGCTCGCCGCCCTGGTGGGTGTCCACCAGCGGGATCAGCCGGTAGCCCACTTCCAGGCCCAGCGGATCGACGCTGGCGACGTCGTCCCAACCGAGCTCCATGCGTTCGGGCGGTACCGCGGGCGCCGCGGAGGGCTCGGCCACCGCTTCGGCGAGCTTCTCGCGGGTTTCGCGCTCGCGCTTGATCATCAGGTAGGCCGCGCCGCCACAGCAGCCGCCCAGCAGCAGGAACGCCATGTTCGGCATGCCCGGGATGATGCCCATCACCCCCAGCACCGCGCCGGCCACCGCCAGCGCGCGCGGCTGGCCGAACACCTGGCCGATCACCTGCTTGCCCATGTCCTGCGACTTGGACACGCGGGTGACGATCACCGCCGTGGCGATCGACAGCATCAGCGCCGGCACCTGCGCAACCAGGCCGTCGCCGATGGTCAGCAGGGTGTAGGTGCGGGCCGATTCGCCGGCCGGCAGGCCGTGCTGGAACATGCCGACGAAGAAGCCGCCGATGACGTTGATGAACAGGATCAGGATGCCGGCGGTGGCATCGCCACGGACGAACTTGGAGGCACCGTCCATCGAGCCGTAGAAGTCCGCCTCCTCGCGCACTTCCTGGCGGCGCTCGCGCGCCTGCTCCTGGGTCAGCAGGCCGGCGTTGAGATCGGCGTCGATCGCCATCTGCTTGCCGGGCATCGCGTCCAGGGTGAAGCGGGCGGTCACTTCCGAGACGCGGGTGGCGCCCTTGGTAACCACCACGAAGTTGATGATGGTGAGGATGGCGAACACCACGAAGCCGACCGCGAAGTTGCCACCGATGACGAACTCGCCGAACGCCTCGATCACCTTGCCGGCGGCGCCGGGGCCGTCGTGGCCGTGCAGCAGCACCACGCGGGTCGAGGCGATGTTCAGGGCGAGACGTAAAAGCGTCGCCATCAGCACGACCGTCGGAAAAGCGGCGAATTCCAGTGGCCGCATGACGTAGATCACCGCCAACAAAATGACGAGCGACAGCGCGATGTTGAAGCTGAACAACATGTCCAGCAGGAACGGCGGCATCGGCAGCATGACCATCGCCAGCATGGCCAGCATGACCACCGGCGCGCCGACGCCGCGGCGCCCGAGCTGCTTGAGACTTTCCAGTGCGCCTGCGGCGGCCATGCATCGTTCCTTTTTAAAGCTTGTAAGGGCCCATCAGGTCCGCATCGACCTCGGGCTGCGGCGCCGGCGGCGGCTCGTCGCCGCGTGCCGTCGCCTGCTTCAACTGGTAGACGTAGGCCAGCACCTGCGCGACCGCCACGTACAGCGAGACCGGGATTTCCCGGCCCAGCGAGGTGGTTGCATACAAGGCGCGTGCCAGCGGCGGCGCTTCGACCGTGGGGATGCGGTGGCCGCTCGCCACCAGGCGGATCTGCTGGGCCAGCATGTCCACGCCCTTGGCGATCACGCGCGGTGCGCCGGCGCCGCTTTCGTCGTACTTGAGCGCCACGGCGAAGTGGGTCGGGTTGGTGACGATCACGTCCGCCTTGGGCAGCTCTTCCATCATCCGGCGACGCGACATCTCGAACTGCACCTGGCGGATGCGGCCCTTGAGTTCGGGGTTGCCCTCGGTCTCCTTGGCCTCGTCCTTCAGTTCCTGGCGGGTCATGCGCAGGCGCTTGGCGTGGTCGAACTTCTGGTAGAGGGCATCGGCGCCGCCGATGATCGCCAGCAACGCCCCGAACAGCAGCGCCGCACGTCCCAGTATCGACATCGCGCGCGCCACGCCGAGGGCCACGTCGGCGCGACCGAGCGCCTGCAGCTCGTCCGCCGACGCCCTCAGCAGCAGCGCCAGCGCGGAGCCGATGAACAACAGCTTGAGGAACGCCTTGCCCAGTTCGACCAGCCCGCGCATGGCGAAGATGCGGCCCAGGCCCTTGATCGGATCGAGCTTCTCGAATTTCGGTTGCAGCGCCTGCCCACTGAAGCTGATACCGCCCAGCAACATCGGGCCGGCGAAGGTCGCCAGCAGGGTCGCCAGCGCCACCGGCATGAACAGCATCAACGCTTCGTGCACCGCCATGCTCAGCACGCGCCCGGGCAAGGCGTCGGAGAACAACGCCTCGCGGCTGTAATCCAGCCCCAGGTGATAAATGGTGCGGGCGTGGCTCATCGCCCGCTCGCTGCCGGAAAGCAGTGCGGCCACGCCGGCCAGCACGACCAGCGCACCGGACAGATCGCGCGATCGCGGTATCTCGCCTTTCTCGCGCGCCTCTTTAAGGCGTTTTTCCGATGGTTGTTCGGTGCGTTCCTGGTCGTCGCCCTCCGCCATGGGACTAGCCTCCCACCAGCTCGTGCATCAGCGACCAGGCGCTGTCCTGCAGCGTCTCGAACGCGCCCGGCAGCGCGCGCAGGCCCAACCACACCGCGACCGAACCCAGGCACAGGGTGATCGGGAAGCCCACCGCGAACAGGTTCATCGACGGCGCCGCGCGGCTGATGGCGGCAAAGCCGATGTTCACCACCAGGAGCGCGGTGACCGCCGGCAGCGCCACGCGCACCGCGCCGGCGAACAGGTGCGCGCCGAACAGCACCACCGCGTGCAGGCCCTCGGCATCGATCGCCAGCGGACCGGGCGGCAATGTCTGGAAACTGTCGGCGAGCAACTGGATCAGCCGCAGATGCCCATTCAGCGCCAGGAACAGCAGTGTCACCAGCACCATGTAGAACTGGCTGAGCACCGGTGTGCTGCCGCCACCGCCGGGATTGACCACCTCCGCGAAGCCCAGGCTCATGCCCTGCCCCACCAGCTCGCCGCCGAACGCCACGGCCTCGAACACCAGCTTCAGCACGAAGCCGACCGAGGCACCGACCAGGATCTGGCTGACCATCGTCGCCACACCCGCGGCACTCAGTGGATCGACCGCGGCCGGTGCGAGCGGTGCCAGTACCAGCGTCAGCACCACCACCAGGCCCACGCGGATGCGCGCCGGCACCACCGAAGCGCCCAGCACCGGCGCGATCAGGCATAGCCCACCGACCCGGCCCAGCGCCCACAGCAGGCTGCCAAACCAGGTTTCCAGTTGGGCCAGGTCGACCGTGGTCACGCCCATGGCTTCAGGGGCCCGTTACTTGACCGCACCGGGCAAGCCTTCGATCAGTTGCCGCGTGAACTGCACCAGCGTGCGCAGCATCCACGGCCCGGTGATCAGCGCCACCACCGCCATCGCGATCAGCTTGGGGATGAACGAGAGAGTCATCTCGTTGATCTGCGTGGCCGCCTGGATCACGCCGATCAGCAGGCCCACGGCCAGCGCGGTGAGCAGCAGCGGGGCGGCGACGAGCATCGCCACGTAGAGCGCGTGCTGGCCGAAGGCGATGACGGATTCAGGAGTCATGGGAAAGCTCGAACGAAGCGCGCACCCGGCTCCCTCTCCCCGGAGGAGAAAGGGAGCAAGAGCGGGCCCGCTCATGTGTAGAAGCTTCCGGCCAGCGTCCCGATCAACAACGTCCACCCGTCCACCAGCACGAACAGCATGATCTTGAACGGCAGCGAGATGATCATCGGCGAGACCATCATCATGCCCATCGACATCAGCACGCTGGCCACTACCAGGTCGATGATCAGGAACGGGATGAACAGCAGGAAGCCCATCTGGAACGCGGTCTTGAGCTCGGAGGTGAGGAACGCCGGCATCGCCACGCGGAACGGCACGGCGTCCTTGCTGGCGTAGGGCTTCTCCTTGGCCAGCTGGGTGAACAGCTGCAGGTCGGCGTCGCGCGTCTGGTCGAGCATGAAGCGCTTGAACGGCGCACTGGCCGCGGGCAGCGCCTGTTCGGCGGTCATCTGGCCGTCCATGTACGGCTTGACGCCATCGCTGTAGGCCTTGTTGAACACCGGCCCCATCACGAACAACGTGAGGAACAGCGCCAGCCCCAGCAACACCTGGTTGGGCGGCGTCGACTGCGTGCCCAGCGCCTGGCGCAGGAAACCCAGCACGATGATGATCCGCGTGAACGAGGTCATCATCAGCAAGATCGCCGGCAGCAGCGTAAGCACCGTCATCAGTGCCAGCAGCTGCAGCGACAGCGTCCAGTTCTTCGCCCCGCCGGGCGCGTCGTGCACGGTCAGCACGGGGATGCCGCCTGCGCCGGGGCTGGCCGGGCTGGCCGGCATCGACATGGCGGGCGCCGCCGGCGCGGGGGCCGTTTGCGGGGCGGCGAGGGCGAACAACGGCAGCAGCATCAACACCAGCGCGAGCAGCCAGCGCGCGCCGTGGAACGAAAACAATTTCACGACTTGCCTTTCCAGCGCGACAGCAGTTGCGCGAAGTTGGGAGCGGCCGGCAGCGGTGCCGGCGGGTTGGCGTCGACCGGAGCCTCGCCCTCGTACACGTGCAGGGTGCGCAACCCGCCCTGCCCCACGCCGACCAGCAGGCGCTTGCCGTCGGCGTCGATCAGCAACACGCGCTCACGCGCGCCGACCGACATCGACTCCACGCACCGGAGGCGCCGCCCGCCCGGCAGGCTGCGCGCCTGCAGGCGACGGCTCATCCAGCCGGCCACGAAGATCAACGCGATCACCGCGGCCAGGCTGAGCAGCACGCGCAGCAGTTCGCCGCCGACGTTGATGTCGGCCGCAGGCGCCGGCGTGGCAAGGATCAAGGCGAGCATCGGGATCAACGCAACTTGCGCACGCGCTCGGCCGGGCTGACCACGTCGGTCAGGCGGATGCCGAACTTCTCGTTGATCACCACCACTTCGCCGTGGGCGACCAGGGTGCCGTTGACGAACACGTCCAGCGGTTCACCGGCGGCGCGGTCCAGCTCCACCACCGAACCCTGGTTCAACTGCAGCAGGTTGCGGATGCTCAGGCGCGTGCGGCCGACCTCCATGGACAGGGTCACCGGCACGTCCAGGATCATGTCCAGGTTGACGTCGCCACCCTCGATGGCAAAGCCGTTCAGGGTGTCGGGTTCGATGCGGTCGGCGACCGCGGCGTCGTTGGCAGTCATGCGCTTTTCTTCTCTGTGAACTCGCCGGGCGCGCGCATCTCGCGGCGACCGACATGGGCCTGGAACTGGATTGCGGTATGGCCGTTGGCCTGGCCGTAGCGGCCACGGAACACCGGCACGTCTTCGGCGAAAACGGTGCAAAGCTCGGGCAGCGTCACCGGAATCACGTCGCCGGGCCGCAGGCCCAGGAAGTCGCCGATGGACAACTGGGTTTCGATCAACAGCGAGCTCAGCTCCACGTCGGCGTCCAGCACTTCCTCGTGCAGGAGCTCGGTGAAGCGGTCGTCGCGATCGGCCAGGTCGCTTTGCACGCCGGCGTCGAGCAGCGTGCGGATCGGCTCGACCATGGCGTACGGCAAGGTCAGGTGGATCTCGCCGCCGCCGCCGTCGAGCTCGACGTGGAAGCGCGACACCACCACCGTCTCGGTCGGGCTGACGATGTTCGCGAACTGCGGATTGATCTCGGAGTTGATGTATTCGAACTCCAGCGGCAACAGCGGATTCCACGCCTCGGTCATGGCGCCGAACAGTTCGGTCAGCATGATCTGGATGACGCGGTTCTCGGTCGCGGTGAAATCGCGGCCCTCGATGCGTGCGTGGAAGCGACCGTCGCCGCCGAAGAAGTTGTCGATCACGGTGAACACCAGCCGCGGCTCGAAAACCGCCAGCGCGGTGCCGCGCAGCGGCTTGATCTTCACCAGGTTGAGGTTGCTCGGCACGGCCAGGCCGTGCACGTACTCGGCGAACTTGACCATCTTCACGCCGAGTACCGACACCTCGCAGCTCTTGCGCAGCACGTTGAACACGCCGAGCCGGAAGAACCGCGCGAAGCGGTCGTTGACCATCTCCAGCGTGGGCAGACGGCCGCGCACGATGCGGTCCTGCTGGGTGAAGTCGTAGGACTGCACCGCACCGGTGGGCAGCGGCTCGTCCTCGCCGGTGGCGACGGCACCGCCTTCGACGCCGTCCAGCAGCGCGTCGATTTCATCCTGGGAAAGCAGATCGCTCATGGGCGTGCACGCCTTACTGCATCACGAAACTGGTGAAGTACACCGCGTCCACGCCGGGCTTGCCGGTGCGCGCCGCGACGATCTTGCGCACGGCCTCGAGTGCCTGCGCCTGCAGCTTCTGCTTGCCGTTGGGGTCGGTCAGCATGGCGTAATCCTGGCGGCTGAACAGCATCACCAGCGCGTTGCGCACGACCGGGTCGACGCTCTTGACCGTATCCAGCGCGGCCTGCTCGTGCGACATCAGGGTCACCCCGATCTGCAGGTAGCGCATCGAGGCGTCGTCGCGGAAATTGACCACGAAGGCCGGGTCCAGCGGCAGGAAGAATTCCGGCTCGGCCTTGGCCGGCGCGGCCTCGTCGCCATCCTTGCCGGCGGCCGTCGTGGCCGTGTCGTGCCCGCGCAGCGCGTACAGCGTATAGGCGCACACGCCCGACACCGCCAGCAGCGCCACCACCAGGCCGATCACCAACGGCGAGCGGCCTTTCTTCGCCGGCGCCACCGCTTCCTGTTCCGTACTTGCCATGCCTTGATCCCGATCCGGTTGTCGTGTCGTGGCGCGTGGGCCACGTTCGCAGGACCTTTCTGCAATCCGCGTGCCATGGTGGAGGGGCGCGTCATGGCGCGGTTTGCGGGGGGCGTGGCGCTTTCTTGACGCGTGGCGGGGAACGGGTGCGTCGCGATCACGACGGGTGTCTGAAAGCCGGCGCGGTGCTGGGGCTGTTCGCTCCGCCCGAACCCTCACCCGCCTGTCGGCACCCTCTCCGGAGGGAGAGGGATTCGCGCGGGAGCGCTGCGGCAGGCGTTTCGACTTCCGCGCGGTGCGCCTTCGCTCCGTTCGCCCTGAGCGTAGGCCACAGGCCGAAGTCGAAGGGTTGCCTCAGGCGAACGTATCGAGGATGCCCAGAGCCGCTACCGGGGTGCTTGCCAGCACGCCCTGATCCGGCTCGATCTCGCCGATGGCTCCGGACGCCTGGCCATCCCGTCCACCGTCACCATGCTGCTGACGCTGCCCCACGTCCGCCTGGCCCAGCGCCAGGCCGTGCTGCGCCAGCAACGCGTCGAGTTGCGGCAAGGTCTGCTGCACGACATGGACGGCCGCCGGATGCTGCACGGCGAAGTTCACGTCGACGCGGTCGTGGTGGACGCTGACTTTCACGTCGAGGGTGCCCAGGTCTTCCGGATGCAATCGGATGCGCGCCTGTTTCACGTCCTGCTGGCCGAGCCAGGCGACGTGTTCGCCCAGCTCCTGGGCGAAGGCCGGGGTGCCGGCGGGGCTGGCGACGTTGAGCTGGTGTGCCGGCAGCGTGGCGCCGCCGGTGTTCTGCGCGGGCGGAGGCGTGTTGGCGATGCCGGCCAACTGCGTGGGATCCAGCAGCGCGTCTTTCTGCTCCGCAGGTTTGCCCAGCATCGGCGCGAGCGCGTTGGCGTCCAGGCCGATCGGTGACTTGCCGATCGATGCGGCGGCGGCGGTGTTGGCCAGCAGCACCAGCGCGGCGGGCGCGTTGGCGTTGGCACCGGCGGCAGCACCGACAGTCTTGGCGCCCGCCGGGGCCGCCGTACCGCCCTGGGCCAGCGGCTTGGCCGGCGCGGCCTGGCCGATCAGCGCGAGCATGGCGGCGGCCAGCGCGGCCGCGTCCGGGCTGCCCTCGTTCTTCGCCGGAGTTTCGGCGGGTCGACCGTGGCTGGCGCTGGCGGTCGACGAATCTTTCGCCGCCGGGTCGCGTGCGTCGTCTTCGTGTGCGGGTTTGTCCTGCGCCTGCCCGTGTTGCTGGCGCGCGGCGTCCAGATGGCGGTCGAAGCGGCTGTCGTCGTTGGCCGAGGCCGGGCCGGCGGCGGGCCGCGCGGGCGGGGGAGCCGGCTGGACCGGGTTCACGGCGGCGGTGGGCGCGCTCATGGGCACTTCCTCAGGTTGCGTCAGGATCCGGAGCCAGCAAGCTTCGCGCCAAGCGGCCTCATGGCTGCCGCGCCGGCCGGCGATGCTGCATGCGCTCGTCGATGTCGTTCTGCTCGCGGCGCTCCTCGGTCTTGCGATCCTGCTCGCGGTACCTGTCGATCACGTTGTCCAGCGCGGCTTCGCGGGCATGCGCGTCGCGCCAGAGCCCGCGTGCCTGGTCGAGCAGGCGGTGCTGGCGCTCGATCTCCAGCCCCTGCTGTTCGATCGCCCGATCGATGCGCTCGACGAACTGCTGACGGTTCATCAGCGCGGTGGCCGTCAAACCGCCGACGCCGGACGGCGCAGCGTATTCCTGGCGGTAGCCGCGCAGTTCGGCGAGCTGGCGTTCGGCCCTGGCCAGCCGCTGCTGCTGCTCGGCAAGCTTGAGCACGGCGTCTTCGCTGCGCTGTTTGGCCTGGTCGGCAGCCGGCTGCAGGCGGTCGGCACGCTTGCTCACTGGGCGACCTCGGCGGCAAGGGCGTTCAAGGCGGCGATGCCGTCGGCGAGCGTCATCGGCTCGTCCACTTCCTGCTGCAGGAACGCGCGCAGCTTCGGCCACATCACGATGGCTTGGTCGACCTGCGGGTCGGAGCCCTTCTGGTAGGCGCCCACCGCGATCAGGTCGCGCTGCTGGCGGTAGGACGAATAGACCTGGCGGAAGCGCTGCGCGGCGCGCTGGTGCTCGCGAGCGGTCACCGCCGGCATCACGCGGCTGATCGACGCCTCGATGTCGATCGCCGGGTAGTGGCCGGCCTCGGCCAGGTCGCGGGAAAGCACGATGTGACCGTCCAGGATCGCGCGCGCGGCGTCGGCGATCGGGTCGTGGCGGTAGTCGTCGCCCTCGGTGAGGACGGTATAAAAGGCGGTGATCGAGCCGACGCCCTCGGCGTCGTTGCCGGCGCGTTCGACCAGCGCAGGCAGCATCGCGAACACGGACGGCGGATAGCCCTTGGTCGCCGGCGGCTCGCCGATCGCCAGCGCGATTTCGCGCTGGGCCTGGGCGTAGCGGGTAAGCGAGTCCATCAGCAGCAGCACGCGCTGGCCGCGGTCGCGGAACCATTCGGCGATGGCGGTGGCGTACTGAGCGCCGCGCAGGCGCTTGAGCGGCGGCGCGTCGGCCGGCGCGGCGACGATCACCGCGCGGCGGCGGCCTTCCTCGCCCAGCGTGTGCTCGACGAACTCCTTCACCTCGCGGCCGCGCTCGCCGATCAGGCCCACCACCACCACGTCGGCGTCGGTGTACTTGGTCATCATGCCCAACAGCGTGGATTTGCCCACGCCGGAGCCGGCGAACAGGCCCAGTCGCTGGCCGCGGCCGACGGTGAGCAGCGCGTTGATCGCGCGCACGCCGGTGTCCAGCGGGGTGTCGATGGGCTTGCGCGCCATCGGGTTGATCGGTTCGGCCTTGAGCGAGGCGTGCTCGTCGCTGTCCAGTGGGCCGAGGCTGTCCAGCGGCACGCCGTCGGCCCCGATCACGCGGCCGAGCAGGCGCTCGCCCACCGGCAGGCCGCCGGCGTGGGCCAGCGGGCGCACGCGGGCGTTGGGCAGCACGCCGTGCATGTCGCCGACCGGCATCAACAGCAGGCGTTCGTCGGCGAAGCCGACCACTTCGGTGTCGAGCTGGCTGCCGTCGGCGGTGTCGACCAGACAACGCGCGCCGAGCGCGGCTTCGCAACCTTCGGCCTCAAGCGTGAGGCCGACGACGCGGCGCAGGCGACCTTCGGCGGTGAGCGTGCGGGTGGCCTCGGCGCGTTGGCGGCGGCGGGCGAGCTGATCGGGCCAGGCGGCGCGGGTCATGCGAACACCAAACCGTGCGGCGTCGCGGCTTTGCAGGCAAGGCCAAAGGCCTCCCCCTCTCCCCAACCCTCTCCTCCGGCGTGGCCGGGGGAGAGGGAGCTGATCGCGCGCACCCGCTCCCTCCCCTGCTTGCAGGGGAGGGTTGGGGAGGGGTTACCCACGCTGCGGCGAGGGTGGGTTACCCCCTCCCAGCCTCCCCCTGCACGCAGGGGGAGGAGCAGAGCCGGGCGGGGCTGGCGGTTCACGGCAGCAACTCGTCGCCGAGGACGGCGTCGATCAGCGTGGCCAGGCGGGTTTCCACGCGGGCATCCAGCCGCGAGCGCTCGCTCTCGAGCAGGCAATCCCCGCGCCTGAGCTCGGGATCGGCCAGCAGTTGCCAGTGCGGTTCGGTGGCATCGAGCTCGCGCAACAGCGCAACGTCGTCCGGGTGCAGCCGCACACGCAGTTCACGGGTGGCGGCGGGCAGTGCGGCGGCGGCCTGGCGCACCGCGTCGACGATGAGTTCCGGGCGGGTGGCCAGTTCGCGGGCGATCACGCGGCGGGCGATTGCCAACGCCAGTTGCGCGAGCTCCTTCTCGACGGCCGCGTCGAGCGCGGCAAGCGGGCGGGCCGCCTGCGTGCAGATCGATTCCAGCCGCGCCACGCGCTCGCGCCCCTGCGCCTGCGCTTCGGCCAGGCCTTGGGCCTGGCCGGCGGCGTAGCCTTCTTCATGCGCCTGGCGTTCGAGCGCTTCCAGGTCGCTGACGGTGGGATGCACAGGCGCCTCGACTGGCGCGGGCGCGGCGACCTCGCCCATCTGCGGCGGCTCCCAGCGCTGGTAGCCGGCAACGGCGTCGCGGTTCAGCACGGCACTCATCAGACCAGGTCATCCGAACCGCCGAGGTTGATCTGGCCGGCGTCGGCCAGACGGCGGGCGATGCCGAGGATCTCCTTCTGCGCGGCATCCACCTCGGACACGCGCACGGGACCGGCTACTTCCAGGTCGTCGCGCAGCATGTCGGCCGCGCGCTTGGACATGTTGGCGAACATCTTCTCGCGGATGCTCGGTTCGGCGCCCTTGAGCGCCACGATCAGGCGCGGCGAAGGCACTTCGCGCAGCAGCGCCTGCATCGAGCGGTCGTCCAGCTCGACCAGGTCGTCGAAGACGAACATCAGGTCCTCGATCTTGCTGCCCAGGCCCGGGTCGTGGCTGCGGATGGCGGCCATCAGCTCGGCCTCGCGGGTGGACTCCATCGCGTTGAGGATGTCGGCCGCGGCCTTCAGGCCGCCGACGCTGGCGGACTTGAGCTTGTTGGTATTGCCGGAGAACTGGCGCTCCATGATCTCGTCCAGCTCGTTGAGCGCGTGCGGCTGCACGCCATCGAGCGTGGCGATGCGCATGATCGCGTCCGAGCGCGAGCGCGCCGGCAGGTAGCCGAGCACTTCGGCGGCCTGGTCGTGCTCCAGGTGCGCCAGCACCAGCGCGATGATCTGCGGGTGTTCCTGGCCGACCATTTCGGCGATGGCGCGCCCTTCCATCCACTTGAGCGATTCGAGGCCCTTGCTGGAGCGGCCCAGCAGGATGCGGTCGATCAGGCTGCCGGCCTTGGTTTCGCCCAGCGCATTGGTGAGGATCTTGCGGATGTAGTCCTCGGTGCCGACGCCGAGCGCGGTCTGCGAGCCCATGTCCTCGTGCAGCCGGGTAAGCACCTGGTCGACCTGCTCGCGCGAGACGGAGGTGAGCACGGCCATGGCCTGGCCGACCGCCTGCACGTCGCGCGCGGACAGGTGCTTGAGCACTTCGGCGGCATCCTGCTCGCCCAGCGTGAGCAGCAGGATGGCGGCGCGCTGGGCGCCGGTGATCTTGGGTTCCTGTTTCATCGACGCTTAGCCGCCATCCTCACCGACCCAGTTCCTGACCACCTGGGCAACCTGCCTGGGGTCGTCGCTGACCATGCGACGGGCCAGGCCGACCTTCTGCTCGTAACCGATCACCTGGGCCGGTCCGCCCAGTCGATCGCGCTCGTCCTCGTCGTCATCGGCCACGCGCACGGAAACCGTAGGCACGTGGCCAACAGCGGCCAGTGCCGGCTCCGGTGCCCCGCGCAGCAGGCCCTTGAGCAGCGGACGCAGCAGGCCGAAGGCGACGATCAGCGCGATCAGCACGCCAAGGGCCTGCTTGATCAGGTCCAGTGCACCCGGGCGCTGCCATAGCGGCACCTGCTCGGGCGCATCGCCGGCCGGGGCAAGATGGAACGCCTGGTTGATCACGCTCACGCTGTCGCCGCGGGCGGCATCGAAGCCGACCGCGTTTTTCGCCAGCTCGGTGAGGTGGGTCAGTTCCTCGGCGGTGAAGGGCACGCTGGTCGGTCCCTTGGGACCGGTCCCGCTCTTGTTGTCGACCACCACCGCCACGGTCAGCCGCGCCAGCCGTCCGGCCGGGTCGCTGGTGTGGCTGATGGTGCGGTCCAGTTCGTAGTTGCGGGTGGCGCTGGAGGAGCTGTCGCCACTGTCGGCCTGCGCGGTGGCGGCCGTCGGCGCGGCCTTGCCGCCTGCGTCCGGATTGGCCGCGGTCGGCTGCGCCGCCATCACCGGCGGTTGGTTGCTGAGCGCGCCCGGCACGCCGCCCTCGGCCGCGCTGCCACTGCCGCGGTGCTCGCTGTTGGTCTGCTCGCTGCGCAGCGCGGGGTGTTCGTGGTCGAAGGTTTCGGTGGCTTTTTCGGTCTGGCTGAAATCGAGGTCCGCGAACACCTGCGCATGCACCTTGCCCGGCCCGACCAGCGGCGTGAGCAGTTGTTCGATGCGCTGCGCGTAGGTGTTTTCCATCCGCGTGGCCAGGCGCAGACGGCTGTCGCCCACGGCGGTGGCGCTGTCGGGGTCGGTGCCGGTGAGCAACCGGCCCTGCTGGTCGATCACCGATACCTGCTTGGCATCCAGGTCCGGCACCGAAGCGGCGACCAGGTGCACGATCGCGGCCACCTGGCTGGCATCGAGCTGTCGCCCCGGATAGAGCGTGACCAGCACCGAGGCGCTGCCCTGGCGGCTGTCGCGGATGAATGCCGACGGCTTGGCCATCGCCAGGTGCACGCGCGCGGCACGCACGCCCTGCAGGCTGCCGATGGTGTTGCCCAGGTCGGTCTCGAGCAGTTGCTGGTAGCGCGTGCGCTCGGCCAGGTCGCTCATGCCGAAGGGCGAATCGGCCTGCGGCAGGGTGTTGGTGGCGGTGCCCTGCGGCAACCCTTGCCCGGCCAGGCGCAGGCGCACGGCGGCGAGGTCCGAGGCGGGCACCATGATCGAGCTGCCGTCGGCGCCGAGCTTGTAGGCCGTGTTGGTCGACTGCAGCGCCTGCGTGATCGCCGAGGCGTCCTGCTGGCCCAGGCCCGCGTAGAGCAGGCCCCAGTTGGGGCCGCGCGACCACAGCACGACCGCCACGCCGAGGGCGACGGCCGCGGCCATGCCGACCAGCAGCAGCAACTGGCGCGTGGCGGGGCTGCGCGCGAGCTGCTTGAGGTCGTAGCGGTTGGCGGGGCTGTCGTTGCTGGTGGCGATGGCGTTGTCAGCCATGGGGGACGATCATCCGGAAAGCTAAGGGAAGGAACAGAAGCGCCGGCGGTCAGACCGGCATGTTCATGATTTCCTTGTACGCATCGACCAGCTTGTTGCGCACCTCGGTCATCGTGCGCAGCGACAGGTCGGCCTTCTGGATCGCCACCATGGTGCGGCCCAAATCCGCGCCCGGATCGCCGCGCTCGAAGCTCGCCGCCATCGCACCGGCCTGCTGCTGGGTCTGCCCCACGCTGGCGATCGACTCCTTCAGCAGCGAGCCGAAATCCGCCTTCGCCGCCGGCGCCGCCTTGAACGCGGTTTCCGCCGGGCGCACCTGCGCGGAAAGCTGGCGCATCTGGGAAAGCAGATTGTTGACGTCGATGGTGCTCATGTCGGATTTCCGGCGCGTAGCGGGTTTCGGGGATAGGAGCTGCACGAGGTGTGCCAGCGCGCCCACGTGGCGCGAAACCTGTAGGAGCCCGCTTGCGGGCGGTGCCCTTCGATGCGTGTCGAAGAGCATCGCCCGCAAGCGGACTCCTACAGTCGCGGGCGGTAATCAGGCGGCCAGGCTGTTCTGCAGGCCGTACTTGCGCAGCTTTTCCACCAGCGTGGTGCGCTGCATGTGCAGCAGCTTGGCGGCATGGGCGACGACGCCGCCGGTGACATCGAGAGCCTGGCGGATCAGGCCCACTTCGATGTCGGCCAGATGATCCTTCAGGTCCAGCCCGCCCTCGGGCAGCAGGGTCGCGTCATTCACCGCCGCCTCGGCGGAGGCTGCGGCGGGAGCCGCTTCCATCAGTGCCAGCAGCGAGGCGCCCTGCACTTCCTCCACGGCCTGGCGGCCGCGGTACTTCTCGGGCAGGTCGGCCGCGCGGATCTCGCCGTGTGGATAGAGGATGGCCAGCCGCTCGACCAGGTTGCACAGCTCGCGCACGTTGCCCGGCCAGGCGTACTGGTGCAGCGCGTTGAGCGCGCCGTTGGAGAAACGCACTGCGGACAGGCCGCGACGGGCCAGGCGCTGGTTGAACTCGCCGATCAGCACCGGCAGGTCGTCCAGGTGCTCGCGCAGCGCGGGCATCTCCAGCGGGAACACCGAGAGACGGTAGAACAGGTCTTCGCGGAACTGGCCGTTGGCGATCGCCTGCTCCAGGTTGCGGTGGGTGGCGGCGATGATGCGCACGTCGCAGCGCTGGGTCTTGTTGCCGCCGACGCGCTCGAACATGCGCTCCTGCAGCACGCGCAGCAGCTTGACCTGCATCGGCAGGCTCATGTCGCCGATCTCGTCGAGGAACAGCGTGCCGCCCTCGGCCATCTCGAAACGGCCCTTGCGCGTGCTGATCGCGCCAGTGAAGGCGCCCTTCTCATGACCGAAGAGCTCGCTTTCCAGCAGCTCGGCAGGAATCGCGCCGCAGTTGATCGCCACGAACGGCTTGTCGCGGCGCGGCGAGCACTCGTGGATGGTGCGGGCGACCATTTCCTTGCCGGTGCCGGACTCGCCCAGCACCAGCACGGACGAATCGAACGGCGCGACCTGGCGGATCAGCGCGTTGACGCGGCGCATCGGCGCCGATTCGCCGACGAATCGCAGGTCGCCACGACGGCCACCGAGCAGGCGCGCGTACAGGCTGCGCATGACCTCGGCCAGCTGCTCGTAGCGCAGCGGGAATTCGAGCCGGCCCACGCGCGCGGCGAACGGCGAGCTGGCGGCGCACAGGCGGGCGGCCCACTCCGAGTCGCTGGCCAGCAGCACCGGCACGTGGCTGGCGGCGTCGCCGAGCAGCGCGAACTGGCGCTCGGCTTCGGCGGTGTCGCCGATGGTGCCGACGTAGACGGCGCGCCAGGCATGGGTCGATTCGTCCGTTGCGGCGCAGTCCCCGCCGCGCTGCGGGTGGTAACCGAGGAAATGCAGCGCGGACACGATGGACTCGGCCCGCGCCTCGTCCGACTCGATCACCAGGAAATCGACCTTGCTCATTTAAAGTGCCTCCGCTTGCCGCTTGAACGACGAACCGCCGACCGTCCTGCAGTGTTCGTACTTCTTCGTGCCGGCTTTCCGTCACCGGGTTCGCGGAAGGGGGAGCAAGAAGAAGGCCAGCGCAGGAGCCGGTCCGGGCTGTCCGCGGACGCGCGAGTGGCCGCAATGCGTCACATGTGAAGGCTTCGTCGAGAAAATGTTACGTGAAATGCTGCAACGGCGACGGTTTGCCGGCGCCAGGCGATCGACGGCGGGTGACCTTGCGTGACACGTGGCGTCTGCTTGCCGTCAAACGGACGACGCGCGGCCTCGCAGAAGTGTGAAGTACTTCACGCGACTTTGACGGACTACTTCACGGGGCGTCGACGAAGGCTCAGCCGCCGGCCTGCCGCGCACCTGCCACTTTGCGTCGGTGGTGACGAAAGACGAACCTTTCGAGTGACGCAGCGACGCCATCGCCCAGCGCCTCGAAAGCGACGAAGATGCGTCCGTCATCGAACCGGCGCTCGATGCGCGCGGGCAACTCCAGCGGCATGCCCGGGCAGGCGTCGAAACGCAGGCGCAGCAGTAGCGCCTCGCCCGCCGGCGCCAGCGCGGCCGGCAACACCGCGCCGATCGCGTTGAACCGCAGCGACTGGCGCGGCGGCAACGCATCAGCCGGCAGCGCCATGCGGTTGATCATGTCGATCAGCGCATTCAGCTTGGCGTCCAGCCGCTGCAGCTCCTGCATCACCGGGCTGTCGTCGTCGGCGTTGTCGGCGCGGCGCTCCTCCAGCGCGGCGACGGAAGCGAGCGCGGCGGCATTGTGTTCGGCAAGGCGCTGGGTGAGCGCCTCGGGAAACGGCCAGGCGAGCGCCTGGCTGTCGGCGGGCCAGCTGTCCTCGCAGGCCAGCCGCTGCTCGAACTCGTTCCAGGTGTTTGCGGACATGACGCTTCTCCGACGCATGGCTTCATCGGGGTGAGTGTATGCAAGCGCCGGGCCTCACGGTTTGTCCTTGGAAAAGGTCGGGGCTTCGCCTGGAACTCTTCGCCAGCCTTGACCCCTCACCCCAGCCCTCTCCCCGGAGGGGAGAGGGAGCAGTGCGAGGAACAGCGGTGGTATCGGACTTGCCGGACGCGCCTTGGTCCCTCTTTCCTCCGGGAGAGGATTGGGGCGAGGGGCCGGGGCTCGCGGGGAACGCTTTGGAAAGGGCCTTGCCTTTCGCCCCGACGACGAGAAGCTCGACTGGCTTCGCCTGGAACTTCCCGCAAGCCTTGGCCCCTCACCCCAACCCTCTCCCCGCAGCGGAGAGGGGGCGGTGCTTCGCCCGAAATTCGCGCGAGCCTTGGCCCTGAGCGACCAGACCGGCAGCGGCGCCCTCAGGCGCCGTAAGCTGCGATGGCGCGGGCGCGGTCGTGGCCGGCCTGCCACTGGTCGCCGGCCTGGTCGCGGGCCTGGCTGATCAATGCGTACAGTTCGCGGTCGAGCGCCAGCAGCTCGCCGAGCTGGCGCACGCTGGCTTCGTCGTGGGCTACCGGCCGGATCACCAGCGGGTGGCGTTCGGCTTCCAGCGCGATCAACTGGTCCCAATCGCCGGCGCGGGCGGCCTCGAGCATGGCGCGGGTCAGGGCCATGGCCAGGGCGAGCGGGAGTTCGGTGCTCATGCGGCGGCACCGGCGGGGCGGCGGGCCTCCAGCGGGATCTGCACCCAGCTGGCGCGGACCTTCTGCAGCAGCGTGCTGACTTCGTCCAGCGCGGACACGTCGTTGCGCAGGTTGGCGTGCAGCAGGCGCCGGGCCATGTAGTCGTAGAGCGCGTCCAGCTGGCCGACCAGCGGCGTCTCGACCTTGGGGTCGAGCGCGTCGCGCAGGCCGCCGATGATTTCGATGCAACGGCCGATCAATTCGCCCTTGGGCGCGATCTCGCCGCGCTGCATGTGGCCGCGCGCGGTGACCAGGCGCTCCAGCGCGCCGTCCATGAGCAGGGTGATCAGGCCGTGCGGGTCGGCCGACTCCACGCCGCCGTGCGAGCGGACCTGCTGGTAGGCGCTGGCGCCCTGTCCGAATGCCATGGTGGGATTCCTCTTCTTACTTGTTCTTGTTCGCCGCCATCAGGGCGTCGAACTGCTGGGTGAGGTAGCTGCTGGTGCTGTTGAGCTTGGCCATCAGCGTGTCCAGCGCGGTGAACTGGGCCTGGTAGCGCGCCGTGAGGTCGGCCATGCGGGTGTCGAGCACCTGCTGCTGGTCGGACAGGTCCTTGAGTTTTTCGCTGAGGCTCTCGGTACGGTTGGCAATGACGCCGCTGTCGCCCATCCACTGGTCCAGCTGATTGGTGAACCTGGCGCTGAAGCCGTTCTCGCCGCCGAACAGATTGGCCACCTTGGCGCCGCCGTCGGACATCGCCTTCTTCAGCTTGTCGCTGTCGAGCTCGAGGGTGCCGTCCACCTGCAGCGATATGCCGATGGACGCCAGCGTGGATCCGTTGGCGGCGCTGCTGACGATGTTGGCCAGCTTGCTGCTGATGCTGTTGAGGGTGGAGTCGCCGATCATCGCGCCGGCTGTGCCGGTGGTCTGGTCGTAGCGCGTGAGCCCTTTGTAGATGCCCACGAAGCTGTTGTACGTGTTGACCAGGTTGGTCAGTGCGGAGGTCGCCTTGGAATCGTCGTCGGCCACGGTCACCTTGCTGCTGCCCTCCTTGACGAGGTTCAGCGTCAGGCCGTCGATGGCGCCGCTTACGGTGTTGCTGGCGCTGTGGCCGGCCAGCCCGTCGATGGTGTATTGGGCGTCCTGCGCCTCGGTGATCACGCTCAGCGCGTTGCCGCTGCTGGCGGCCGGGTCATAGCTGAGTGCGGCCAGGCCACCGTCGCCGCCGCTGCTGCTGACCGTGAATCCGTTGGCCGCGCCGGTGCGCGTGCCGCTCAGGACCAGGTGCGCGCCGTCGGTGCCGGTGACGATGGTGGCGGCAATGCCGGGGTTGTCGGGCGATTTGTTGATCGCGTCGCGGATCGCCGCCAGCGAATTGTTGTCCTCGCCCAGCTCCAGGCTCATCGACTGGCCGTCGACCGACAGCGTGAGCGTGCCGGTGCCCACGGCAGTGTTGGCCGTCTCGAATGCACCGGAGGACGCCTTGAGCGAGCTGGCCAGCTGGGTGACCTCGATCGCGTAGTTGCCGCTGACCGGGCCGCCGGCGGTGCCGCTGGCGGAGAGCACGTCCGTCTCGCTGCTGCTGATCGTGCGCGCGCTGAAGGCGCTGCCGTCGCTCAGCGGCGCCATGGCCGACTGCAAGGCCGAAAGGGCCGCGCTGATCTGGCCCAGACCGGACAGTTCGGTATTGGTCGCGGTTGCCAGATTGGTGATCTGGTCTTGCTGGGGTTTCTTCTTGGCCTCGACCAGCGTGGTGACCAGCTTGTCGACGTCGATGCCGGAACCCACGCCCATGGAAGTCAGCAAGCCCGTCGTCGGTGCGGTGGAACCTACGGTGAGTGCCATGAGCCTTGGTTTCCTTGAATAGGGGGAGCGGCCGCGTTGCCGCGGCCGCTCCGGGTTTCAACTGTTACTGCAGGAGCTTGAGCACGCTCTGCGTGGTGGAGTTGGCCTGCGCCAGCACCGAGACACCGGCCTGCTGCAGGATGTTCGCGCTGGACATGTTGGCCGTCTCGGCCGCGAAGTCCGCATCCTGGATCTGGCTGCGCGAGGCAGACAGATTCTGCGAGATGGTCTGCAGGTTGGCGATGGTGGAGCTGAAGCGGTTCTGCACCGCACCCAGGTCGCTGCGCATGGCGCTGACCGAGGACAGCGCGGCGTCGATGCGGCTGATGGTGTCGTTCGCGCCGGCGACGTCCTTGATGTTGACCGTGCTGAGCGAACCGGACACCGCGATCGTGCCCGCCGTGAGCTTGGTCGCCGTCTCACCTGCGGCGGTGCCGCCGATGGTCAGGGTCTCCTGCGAGGAGATCTGCAGCTTGTTGTCCCCATCCACGGACGCGTGCAGGCCGCTGATGCCCTTGGAGTTGATCGCGTCGGCCAGCTCCTGCACGCCATGGTAGGTGCCCGCGTCGATCTCCACGGCCGAGCCGTCGCCCACCTGCAGCGAGAGGTCGCCGTCATCCAGCACGATGTCGCCCACCGCGTCGGCCGAGCCGGCCACGGTGCCGACCGCCAGGGCAGCGGTGCCGATCTTGCCGGCAGCGGCCTGTGCGCCGGTGAAGGTCGTGGCGCCGCCGGTGGTGGCGGTGGCGAGAACCAGGTTGCCGGTGGCGGCATCGACGCTCGCCACGTCACCGGAACCGCCCGCCTTCACGGCAGCTTCGTTGATCGCGTCGGCCAGGGACTCCACCGAGGTGTAGGTGCCCTTGGCCACGGTGGCCGTGGTGGCCACACCGGCGCCGCCGCCATCGGCCAGGTTGATGGTGAGGTCGCCGTCGATCTTCACGCCGGTGGAGAACGCCGCGCTGCTGCTGGCCGTGGCGATCTGGCCGATCTGGCTGGTCTTGACGCCCTGGCCCAGGTCCACCGAGATGGTCTCGCCGACGTTGGCGCCGATCTGGAATGCGGCGCTGCCGAAGCTGCCGTCCAGTACGTGGCGACCGTTGAACGTGGTCTGCGTGGCGATGCGGGTGATCTCGGCCAGGCGCTGCTGCACTTCGGCATCGAGCGCGGCGCGGTCGGAGTCGGAGTTGGTGGCGTTGGCGGACTGCACGGCCAGCGTACGGATACGCTGCATGTTGTTGGTCACCTCGTTCAGCGCCGACTCGGTGGTCTGCGCCAGCGAGATGCCGTCGTTGGCATTGCTGACGGCCTGGTTCAGGCCGTTGATCTGCGTGGTGAAGCGGGTCGAGATGGCGAGGCCAGCGGCATCGTCCTTGGCGCTGTTGATGCGCATGCCCGAGGACAGGCGCTCGATCGCGGTGGCGAGCTTGCTCTGCGTGGCAGCCAGGTTCTTCTGGGCGTTCAGCGAGCTGATGTTGGTGTTGACGCTCATGACCATGGGATTTATCTCCGGATAGGGTCTTCAGTGCCGGTGGCCGGCGGTGGTAGCCAGCGGGGATTCCGTTGGGAACACCGCCGCCTCAGGCACTTTTTCGACCCCTTCCATGGAAACTTGAGCACGTGTTGACATTTGTTTTCGCTTGCGCTGACCGGACCGGCGGATCAGCGCAGGTAATCGAACAGCGACATGTTCTGCAGCTTGCTGAAGGTCATCTGCGCGGCCTGCAGGGCGGAGCTCTGCAGGCTCAGGCGGCTGACCGCGTCGTAGTAATCCAGGTCCTGCACGTCCGACAGCGCGGTCTTGTGCTGCAGGGCCAGGTCGTCGTTGAGCGAGGCCTGCTGGTCGAGCGCATTCATGCGCGCGCCGACCGCCGCGCGCGCCTGGATCACCGAGCCGACCGACTGGTCGATATTGGCCAGCTCGCCGTTGAGCGTGTTCTGCATGGCGGCGCCGCCGCCGTTGGGCATCTGCAGCGTGGCGATGATGCTGTCGAGCGTGGCGAACATGTCCTGGCTGGACGAGGGCGCCACGGCAAAGCTGTCGCCTGCCGCGGGCGTGCCGCTGAAGGCCACCTGCACGCCCTTGAAGGCGATCGCGCCGCCCTTCTGCGGATCGTAGCTGCCGCTGTCCACCAGCGCGCCGCCGCCGTCGCGGATCTCGTAGGCATCGGCGGCGGTGAAGGTGATCTGGTAATTGCCGCCATCCCAGGCGCCGGCGTCGGTGACGCTGTTGGCGCCGGCCACCGCGGTGCCGGTGTTGGCGCCGCCGGCGGCGAGGCTGAAACTGCCGTTGCCGTCGGGAATGTCCATGAAGATGGCGCTGCCCGGGTCGCCGGTGGCCACCTGCAGACCCGGACCGGCAGCGACCATGCGCTGGCCGGCATCGCCTACGTAGTTCACGCCGCCTTGCGACAGGAACGGCGCGGTGCCGGTGCGGTTGCCGGCGAAAATGTAATCGCCCTGCGAATCCTTGTTGTTGGCCATGCCCAGCAACTGCCCGCGCAACTGCACCATCTCGGCGGCGATGTCGCTGCGCGATTCATCGGTCTGAGTGGCGTTCATGCTTTGCAGCAGCAGCGTGCGCACGCGACCGAGCACGTCGTTGACCGAGGACAGGGTCTGGTCCTCCAGCCCCAGCCGCGCATTGGCCGAAGTGATGTTGCGCTGGTACTGCGCAGTGTCGGCGCCCAGGTGGGTCAGCTCCACGGCGCGCGCGGCGCCGACCGGATCGTCGGAGGGCTGGTTGATGCGCTTGCCGGTGCCCATCTGGGTCTGGATGCCGGACAGGTCCGACTGCCGCTCCATCATGGTGTTGACCGACTGCTGCTGCATCCAGTTGGTGGAGACTCGCATCGTTGCTTCCTCAGCCCCTGAACGCGCCAAGCAGCGCGTTGAAGACGGTGTTGGCGGCGGTGATGATCTGCGCCGAGGCCTGGTAGGCCTGCTGGAAGCGCACCAGGTTGGCCGCCTCCTCGTCGATGTTCACGCCGCTGACGCTCTGCTGCGCGGCCATGGCCTGGTTGAACACGGCGTTCTGGGTCTTGGCCGCCTCGTCGGCCAGCGCGCCGGCGCTGCCGACCTGGCCGACCAGCTGGCCGTAGGCGCGGCCGACGCTGGTGGCGCCGCCGTCGAGCACGCCCAGGTTGGCCACCGCACCGAGCTTGAGCGCGTTGGCGTTGTCGCCGCGCGCGTTGGCGTTGGCCTGCACGCCGAAACTGTCGCCGGCCGCAGGATCGCCGTCGAGCGTGAGGCTCCAGCCGTTGTGCTCGATCGGCGTGCCCGGGGTGAAGGTTTGTGCCGGACCGCCGTCGATGCTGTAGCTGGTCGGCGAGGCGAACACGATGCTGGAGCCGGCGAACAAGTTCGGATCGCTGCCGTCGGCGACCGTGAGCGCGCCCACGCCGGCGCTGCCGGTATTGGCGCTGGCCGCGCTGCCAACCAGCGGTGCGGCGGCGGCGAGCTGGTTCGGATCGGTGATCGCCACCGCCATGCTGCCGGCGGCGTTGCGGGTCGGCTGGATGCGGAAGCTGTCGCCCGCGCTGGCCGCGCCACCGCCGACCACGAAACTCAGGCCGCCGGCCTTGAACGGATCGGCGGCGGTACCGCTGCCGCTCATCGCCACCGTCGCGCCGCTGCCGTCGCGCAGGCCCCAGGCGCTGCCGTCGTAGGAAAGCACGTAGTCCTGGTTGCCCAGTGCACCGATGTCATCGATATCCGCCGCGAGCGTGGCGCTGCCGGCATTGCTACTGGCCGCCTGCACGGCCGGGCCGGCGACGGTGAAGAGATCGCCGCCGAGCTGGCCGTTCAGATCCACGCCCTGCGCATGCTGGGCGTTCATCGCATCGGCCATCGCCAGCGCGGCGCGGCCGAGCTGGTTCTGCGCCGGGTCGAGCACGTTGCTGCGGAAATCCAGCAGCGCGCCCAGCGTGCCGCCGCCGATGCGGCCGCTCAGCACCGCGCCGGTGCCCTTGTCGACCACTTCCAGCCGGGTGGCATCGTAGCTGTTCTGCGCAGTGCCCAGCTCGTAGGACTGGGTGCCGCTGACCAGCGCCTGGCCGTTGCCGACGAACACGCTGAGCGTGCCATCGCTCTGCGACGCCACGCTGATGCCGACTTCGCCGGAAAGCTTCTTGATCAGGGCGTCGCGCTGGTCCAGCAGGTCTGCCGGTTGCTCGCCGGTGGAGGCGCGGATGCGCTCGTTGAGCTTGGCGATGGCGGCGCTGTCGCTGTTGATCGAGGCGACCGTGTCGGTGAGCTGGCGCTGCACCTGGCCGTCGAGGCTGCCGAACTGGCCGGACAACGCGCGGAAGGTGCTCGCCAGCGCGCCGGCGCGGGCCAGCAGCACGCCGCGCGCGGAGGCATCCGCCGGCGCGTTGGCCATGTCCTGCACGGCGCCGAAGAACGTGTCCAGCGAGCTTTGCAGATTGCTGCTGCCGGAGAGCTGGTTGTTGAGCTGGTCGGTCAGGCCCTGGAAGGCATCGGCGCGGCCCTTGGAGGACGCCGCCGACCACAGCGCCGCATTGAGGTGCTGGCTGTAGGCGCGCTGCACGGCCACCGTATCCACGCCGGTGCCCACGTAGTAGCGGCCCTCGGCCTGCGGCGCGCGCGCGCCGAAGCTCACCTGCTGCCGGCTGTAGCCATCGGTGTTGACGTTGGAGACGTTGTGGCCCGTGGTGCTCAAGCCCACCTGCGCGGCGAGCAGGCCGGAGACGCCGGTGGAAAGCAGGTCAGCCATGGAGATTCCTTGGAGAGATGCAGCTCTTCTGTTCCCTCTCCCCGGCATCGCCGAGGGAGAGGGAGCGGGAGTTGGCGGAGGCGTGCGTCATGCCTGCTGTGACGGCCGGTTGACGCGTCACTTGAACGTCCCCTCGTCCAGCGCCGCCAGCGCCTCGCGCATCTGCGGACTGTTGGCGATCGAGGTGAGCTTGGCCGCATAGGCCGGGTCGGTGGCGTAACCGCCGCGGCTCAGCGCATGCGCGAAGCCGGCGATGTTCTCGCCCTGACCCAGCGCGCGGGCGTAACGGGGGTTGTCGGCGAGCAGGCGCGCGTAGTCGGAAAAGGCGTCGGTGGGACTGTCGTAGGCGCGGAAGTTGTCGCGCTTGCGCACCGCCACGCCACCTTCGTATTCCAGCGTGGGCACGCTGACCTTGTCGCCGTCCCAGCGGCTGCCGGCCTTGATGCCGAACAGGTTGAAGCTGCTGGACCCGTCATGCCGATGTGGCAGGTGCTTGCCCCAGCCGGTTTCCAGCGCCGCCTGTGCCAGCAGCGCGCGTACCGAGACGCCCAGCTTGTCGGCGGCGGCCTGCGCATGCGGCGCCATGGCGCGCACGAAGCCGGCCGGATCGCCCGGGACGAACTTGCTGACCACGTCCGCGGCGGTATGTGCCAGTTCGCCCAGCGTGGCGCGCCAGCCCTGTGCCGGATGGGCGTCGGCGGTGAGCGGAAGCAGGCCGCCGCCCTGCCCGTCCGCGGGCTCGCCCAGGTGCAGCAGGGCGCGGGTGCCGGCTTGGGCGCCGGCCGCGAGCGGTCCGAACAGGCTGGCGGCCGCGCCGGCCGGCAACGCGCCGGCGGCGACGCTCGCCAGCAAGGCCTTGTTGTCGGTCACCGGCGCAGGCTTGGGTTCGGCGTCCTTGCCGCCGAGCTGGCGTACCAGCAGGCGGGCGATCCCCAGGCCGTTGTTGCCCTGCGAGAGCGACAGCGACAGCTGCTGGTCGAACAGGTCGCGGTAGGCCTTGCCCTGCTGGCTGTCGCCCATCGCGTTGTCGCCGAAGCTGGCGTTCGCGTCGCGCATGGACTTGAGCATCATCTGGGTGAAGATCGCCTCGAACTGTTTGGCGACCTTTGGCAGCGCGGCCTTGCCGTTGTCCTTGGCCTGCGCGCGCAACTGGGCGAACCCGGACAGGTCGGTCCAGGTGTCGAGCGCAGGCAGGGAAGCGTTGGCAGGCGTCATGTTTCCGTCGCGGTACTCAGATCACGACGAGCTCTGCATGAAGCGCGCCAGCCTGCTTGAGCGCCTGCAGGATCGAGATCAAGTCGCTCGGCGCGGCGCCGACCTGGTTCACCGCGCGCACGATGGTGTCCAGGCTCACGCCGGGGCCGAACTTGAACATGTGCGCGCCCTCCTCGCTGACCTGCACGTCGGAGCTGGGCACCACCGCGGTCTGCCCGCGCGAGAACGGCGCCGGCTGGCTGACCTGCGGCTGTTCGCTGATGGTCACCTGGATGGCGCCGTGCGCCACGGCGGCGGCGGTCACGCGCACGTCCGAACCGATCACCACGGTGCCGGTGCGCGAGTTGATCACCACGCGGGCCGGCGCCTCGCCCGGGGTCACGTCCAGGTTCTGGATCATGCCCAGCCAGGCGACCTTCTGGCCCGGGTCCTGCGGGCCGCGCACGGACACCGTGCCACCGTCGACCGGCTGCGCTGTGCCCTGGCCGTAGGCGGCGTTGATGGCCTGCGCGATGCGCGCGGCGGTGGTGAAGTCGGGGGTGTTGAGGTTGAGCATCAGCTCGCCGCTGCTGCCGAACGAAGACGGCACGCTGCGTTCGACCGAGGCGCCGTTGGGGATGCGTCCGCTGGCGGAGATGTTGACCTGCACGCTGGAGCCGCTCTTGCCTTGGGCGCTGACGCCGCCGACCACCACGCTGCCCTGGGCGATCGCATAGACGTTGCCGTCGGCGCCGCGCAACGGCGACATCAGCAGCTGGCCGCCGCGCAGGCTCTTGGCGTTGCCGATCGAGGCGACGGTGACGTCGATGGTCTGCCCGGGCTTGGCGAACGGCGGCAAGTCGGCGGTGATGGTCACCGCCGCGGCGTTCTTCAGCTGCGGGCGCGCGTTCGGCGGCACGGTGATGCCGAACTGCTGGAGCATGTTCTCCAGGCTCTGGGTGGTGAACGGGGCCTGGGTGGTCTGGTCGCCGGAGCCGTCGAGGCCGACCACCAGGCCGTAGCCGATCAGCTGATTGGAGCGCACGCCGCCGACGGAGGCGAGGTCGCGAATCTTGTCGGCGTGCACCGGATCGATGAACAGGCAGAGCATGAGCCCCAGAACAAGCCTCGGCACAGCTCCCTCTCCCCTCCGGGGCGAGGGCTGGGGTGAGGGGCCACTCTTGTGGAAAAGGTTGGACAGGCGGTGCGTGAAAGAGCCAAAAGCAGAGCGCGCCAGACGGGCGCCGCTCGCGACAATCGACCCCTCACCCCAACCCTCTCCCCCATCCTTGATCGGGAAAGGGGGAGAGGGAGCGGATCGCGCGAGGTTGTGATTCGCGTTCATCAGAACGGCATCCACTTGGAATTGAAGAACCGCGACAACCACCCGCGCGTGTTCGCATCGGCCAGCGTGCCGCGGCCGGTGTAGCTGATGCGCGCGTCGGCCACGCGGGTCGACGGCACGGTGTTGTCGGGGCTGATGTCCTGCGGACGCACGATGCCGGCGATGCGCACCAGTTCCTGGCCCTGGTTGATGGTCAGCCACTTTTCGCCACGCACGATCAGGTTGCCGTTGGACAGGCGCTGGGCAACGGTGACGGTGATCTGGCCGGTGAGCTGGTTGGACTGGCTGGACGCGCCATTGCCGTCGAAGCTGCGCTCGCTGTTTATGCCGACGCTGAGCGGGTTGCCGTTGACCGACAGGCCGTGGCCCATGACGGTCGGCGCGCCGATGTCGGCGTTGTCTTTCTTGCTGGTGCTGGTGC
The DNA here is from genome assembly GCF_026410505.1 of Frateuria hangzhouensis. Lineage (GTDB taxonomy): Bacteria > Pseudomonadota > Gammaproteobacteria > Xanthomonadales > Rhodanobacteraceae > Frateuria_A > Frateuria_A hangzhouensis. The sequence continues at coordinate 309,991 of NZ_JAPMIU010000003.1, read as the reverse complement.
TGGCCTTCTTGCTCGCCTGGGTGCTCTCCACCAGCAGCACGGTGAGGATGTCGCCCACGCGGTGCGCACGCGCATCGACGAACAGCTCCATGTTCTGGTTGTCGTGGTAGATCGAGCCATCGGCGGGCGCGGCGGCGATGGCCGGCTGCATCGGCGGCGTAGGCGCCCACTCGGCGTCGTCGCGCGCCGGCATGGCCATGCAGCCGGCGAGCAGCGCCAGTGCCAGCGCGGCGGTGGAAAGGCGGAACAGGGACATCTTGAAGGCGCTCAGGTCTTGTTGGTGAGGAACTGCAGCATCTGGTCGGCCGCGGAGATGGCCTTGGAGTTCATCTCGTAGGTGCGCTGGGTCTCGATCATGTTGACCATCTGCTCGACCACGTTGACGTTGGAGCTCTCCAGCGCGCCCTGCGCCAGCGTGCCCAGGCCGTTCAGGCCTGGCTGGCCGATCTGCGGCGTGCCGGAGGAAGCGGTTTCCAGGTACAGGTTGTCGCCGTTGGGCTGCAGGCCGGCCGGGTTGATGAAGTCGGCCAACTGCACGGTGCCGATCTGCTGCGGCGCGGCCTGGCCGGGCAGCGTGATGCTGACGGTGCCGTCGCTGCCGATCGTGATCGACTGCGCGTTGGCCGGGATGGTGATCGCCGGGTCAACTGCATAACCGTTGGCGGTGACCACCTGGCCGTTCTGGTCCATGTGCAGCGAGCCGTCGCGTGTATAGGCGATGGTGCCGTCCGGCTGGGTCACCTGCAGGAAGCCGCGGCCCTGGATGGCCACGTCCAGCGAATTGCCGGTCTGCTCGATGTTGCCCTGCGTGAACAGCTTCTCGTTGCCGACCACGCGCACGCCGGTGCCCAGCATCAGGCCGGACGGGGCGATGGTCTGCTCGGTGGTCTGCCCGCCCGGCTGGCGCAGGTTCTGGTAGATCAGGTCCTGGAACGAGGCGCGCGAGGTCTTGAAGCCGGTGGTGTTGGCGTTGGCCAGGTTGTGCGAGACCACGTCCATGCGCGTCTGCTGCGCATCGAGGCCGGTCTTGGCGACCCACAGGGAAGAGAACATGGATGTCTCCTTGGAATGCTTAAGTGAGTGACAGCAGGCGGGTCGCCGACTGCGCGTTGTCGTCGGCGTTCTTGATCGCCTTGACCTGGAGTTCGTACTGGCGCGACAGCTCGATCATCTGCACCAGCGTCTGCGACGGGTTGACGTTGCTGGACTCCAGCACGCCGGATTTGAGGCCCACCGCCGGATCGCCCTGCGCCACGCCGCCGCCGGCCAGGTGCATCAGGCCGTCGCTGCCCAGCGCCAGGTCATTGGCGGGCGGGTTGACCAGCTTGATGCGCCCGACCGTGGCGATGGTCTGCGGCCCCTGGCCGGTGGGTACCACCGAAATGGTGCCGTCGTTGCCGATCGCGACCTGGGAGGCGGGCGGCAGGCTGATCGGGCCACCGTCGCCCAGCACCAGGTTGCCGCGCGCGTCGGTGAGCAGGCCATCGGCGGTCAGTTGCAGATTGCCGGCGCGGGTATAAGCCTCGCTGCCGTCGGCCGCCTGCACCGCGATCCAGCCGTCGCCCTGCACCGCGACGTCCAGCTCGCGGCCGGTCTGGATCTCGGCGCCGGCGCTCAGATCCACGCCCTGCCCCTGCGCCACGCCGTTGATCCGCGTGGGCAGGCCAGGGCCCTGCACCGGCAGCGCCTGGAACGCGGACATCTGCGCCTTGAAGCCGACCGTGTCGGCGTTGGCCAGGTTGTGCGCCACTTCCGTCTGCGCCCGCATCATCTGCGTGGCGCCGGTCATGGCGACGTAAAGCGAACGATCCATGCGATGCCCCGGGCGTCAGCGTCAGTTGCGGATGTTGATGATGGTCTGGGTCAGCTTGTCGTCGGTGGAGATCACCTGCGCGTTCGCCTGGTAGTTGCGCTGCGCCTTGATCATGTTCACCAGCTGCGCGGTGAGGTCGGCGGTGTTGGAGGACTCCAGCGCCCCGGACTGAACCGAACCGAAGGTGCCCTGCCCGGCCCCGCCCATGATCGCGGCGCCCGAGTCGAACGAGGACGCCCAACTGGTGTTGTCCAACTGCCGCAGGCCCTGCAGGTTGCTGAAATCGGCCAGCGCGATCTGGCCAAGCGACACCGCCTCGCCGTTGGAGTACTTGGCCTGTACGACGCCCTCGTCGGATACGTCGATACTCGACAGCGTGCCGCTGGGATAGCCGTCGGGATAGACCGCGTTGAGGCTGTAGCTGTTGCCGAACTGGGTGGATTTGGCCAGGTCGATCGACAACGCCATCGGGTCGGCGCCCGGGTTCACCGAGAGCGCGCCGAAATTCAGCTTGCCGCCCGCCGGCGTCGCCAGCGCACCGCTGCTGGTGAAGGTGACTGCCTGTGGCGCGCCCGCCGACACGCCGTCGACATACAGGTGCGCGTTCCAGGTATTGGCGGCCGCGTCCTTGACGAAGTAGACGGTGCCGTTGTGGGTGGCGCCGAGCGAGTCGTAGGCGGTGAACGGCGCGACCTGGTTGTAGCTGAGCGGATCGGTGGGATCGAACGGCGTCGTGGTCGGGGGTGTCGCATCCGACGCCAGGTTCATCGTCAGTGCCACGTTCGTGGTGGCCTTGGCGGCACTCTGCGCGTCGGTTACCCGCAGGTCGCTCAGCTTGCTGGTATCGAAGCCATTGCCCGCCGGTGCGAATACCTGCAGATGTTGGCCGCTGGAGTTGGTCACGTAACCGTCGGAGTCCGGATGGAAGGCGCCGGCGCGGGTGTAGGAGTAGCCCTTGCCGTCGCGCATGGTGAAAAAGCCGGTGCCGTTGATCGCGAAGTCGAAGCTGTTGCCGGTGGTCTCCGGGTTACCGGCACCGAACTGCTGCGACACGTCGGCCAGCCTGACACCGGAGCCGATGGCGTTCGCCGCGAGGTTGCCTCCGACGGAGCTGAACAGCTCGGCGAACTCGGTGCGCGAGCCCTTGAAGCCGGTGGTACCGGTGTTGGCGATGTTGTTGGCGGTGACTTCGAGGTCCTTGGACGCCGCGTTCAGGCCGCTCAGCGCGATATTGAAAGCCATCGGTGTTTCCCCTGATGAATTAGTTGACGCGCGCGACCTGGCTCAGCAGCACGCCGCCGAAACCGTCCACGTCGAGATAGGCGCCGTCGGCGCCGGTCATGCCCACGCCGGCGACCTTGCCGGTGACATAGGTGGCCACCGCGGTGGTACCCACCTGGGCGGCCAGGCCGTAGCTACCCGGCGGCAGCGGCTCGCCGTTGTCGCCCATGCCGTCCCAGTGGAAGTCGGCCAGGCCGGCGACCTGCGTGCCCAGGTCGATCGTGCGCACCACATTGCCGGCGGTATCGGCGATCTGCACGAAAGTGCGACCGCCGCCGTCGGGCACGTTGACCGCGCCATCGAGCGCGCCCCCCTGCAACTTGCCGACCGCTGATGGCACCGTCACGTCGCGGCCGACCATGCTGGAGGCCTGCAGCAACTGGTTGCCCTGCATCGACTGGGCCAGCGCATCGAAAGATGACTGCAGCTCCTGCGTGGCCGAGACCTGGTTGATCTGCGCCAACTGGCTGACCATCTGCGACGAATCCATCGGCTGGGTCGGGTCCTGGTTGCGCATCTGCTGGATCAGCAGGCTCAGGAAATCGGCCTGGCTCAGCGTCTTGGTCTGCCCCAGCGCGCTGGCGGCGCCGCTGGCGGCGGTGTTCGAGTTGACTGCGATATCGCTCATGGCCGTCCTTTACTTGCCCAGGTCCAGCGTCTTCTGCATCAGCTGGCGCGCGGTGTTCATCACTTCGACGTTGTTCTGGTAGGAGCGCGAGGCGGAGATCATGTTGACCAGCTCGTCCACCGGGTTGACGTTGCTCTGGTAGACGTAGCCCTCGGCGTCGGCTAGCGGGTTGCCCGGCTCGTAGCGGCTGGTGACCGCGGCCTGGCTTTCGGTGACGCCGAGTACCTTGACGCCCTCGCTGCCGGCGGCCGCCGGCTTGCCGTCGATACCGGCCCGGATCGCGGCGAACAGCGGCTCCTTGGCGCGATAGGCGGCCTCGGGCGTGCTCGCCACGCTGTCGGCGTTGGCCAGGTTGCTGGCCACGGTGTTGAGCCGGGTGGACTGCGCCGCCATGCCGGAGCCGGCGACGTTGAAGATGTTGAACAGCGACATCAGCCCTGGCCTCCGGTGATGGCCGTGCGCAGCATGCGGATCTGCGCGGTGATGAAGGCCAGGCTCGCCTGGTAATGCACGCCGTTGGCGGCAAAGGCGGCCTGCTCCTGCTGGGCGTCGACGGTATTGCCGTCCATGCTCGGCTGGGTCGGCACGCGGTAGGCCAGCGTGTCGCGCGCCTGCGCGACCGGGTCGATCTGGCCGGGCGTGGGCGCGGCCAGCGACAGGTGACCGTCGCCGCTGCCGCCGGCGGCGGCCAGTGCCTTGCGGAAGTCGACGTCGCGGGCGAGGTAGCCGGGCGTATCGGCGTTGGCCAGGTTGCTGGCCAGCACTTCGGTACGGCGCTGCCACAGCGCCATGGCGCCGGTGTGCATGCCGAACAGGTTGTCGATGGGTTGGTTCATCGCTTGCCTCCGCGCGGGTCGATGTATCCGCACGGGGCTTGAGGCAAGTTGTGTGCCACGGGGACGCGAAGCCTTGCTGTAGCTGGCTTTGCGCGGGAAGCAGGATTTCCCTCCGGCCGCGGAGTCGGTTTTCTGACGGCGCGTTCCAGCCCCCTCCCCTGCTTGCTGGGGTGGGTTGGGGTGGGGTGCTCTTCCGCTCCGGGCGGGCTACCCCCTCCCAGCCTCCCCCTGCACGCAGGGGGAGGAGCGGTTACGGCGTGCCCGGCTCTTCGTCCGGCAGCAGCTCGATCACGGCCTGTGCCAGCAGGTCCGGCTGGAACTTGGCGATGAAACGGTCGGCGTTGACCTCGCGCACCATCGCCTCGTTGAACAGTCCGGACAGCGAACTGTGCAGCACCACCTTGAGCCGCCGCAGCGACGGCGTCTCGCGGATCGCGCGGGTGAGCGCGTAGCCGTCCAGTTGCGGCATCTCGATGTCGGACACCACCAGGTTGATGCGCTCCTCCGGCGGCAGTGCGGCCAGCTCGTGCAGGCGATCGAGCGCTTCGCGGCCATCCTGCGCCACTACGCACTCGATGTTCATCTGCTGGAACAGGTTGACCAGCCGGCGCCGTGCGACCACCGAGTCGTCCGCCACCAGCACGCGGCGCGGGCGCATGGGATGAGCCCCGGCGGCGCGCTGCATCTGGACGGAAAGCTCGCCCGGCGCGACATCGATGCTGGCCAGCACCTGCTCCACGTCGACCACCGCCACCAGTGCGCCATTGATGCGCGTCACCGCGTTGATCCACGAGCCGAAACCCAGCGCTGCGCTGGGCGCCACCATCGATTCGCCCTCGCAATGCACCATGTGCGAAAGATCCGACACCAGGAAGCCCTGCACCGAGCGGCTGAACTCGGTGACCATCAGGTGTGCCAAGGGCTCGTCGATCAACGGCGGATAGCCCAGCGCCGCGGCCAGGTCGATCACCGGGATGGTCTGCCCGCGGTAATCGCAGCTGCCGGCGATCAGCGCGTGCGCGCCGGGCATGCGCTCCAGCGGCGGCCGGCGCAGCACCTCGCGCACCTTGAATACGTTGATGCCGAACAACTGCGCGTCGCCCAGACGGAACAACAGCATCGCCACGCGGTTGTGCCCGGCAAGGCGGGTCTGGCGTTCGACGTTTTCCAGCAGCGCGCCGGCCATGCGGGTCTCCAGCAGAAAGAGCGTCCGGTTCTATCGGCCGCCCGCAGCACCACTTGAGCGCCCGACGCCCTTGTAGGAGCCCACTTGTGGGCGATGCTCCTGCTCTAAGTGCATCGAAGCCGAAAGCATCGCCCACAAGTGGGCTCATACAGGATCGCGCGTGGCTGGCACATGCATTGCTTGTTCAAGTTTCGACGCATCCAGACGATGTCCTGAACATTCCATCCGCAGGAACCGCACTTTCATGAGCCTGATCCGTAGCCAGTCCCTGGCCGCGCTGGTCCAAGCGGCCGCCGCTGGCGACGAGGCCCGCCTCGAACAGCTGTCGCGCCAGCATCCCGCGGCCGCCCGCGCACTGGCGCCTTTGCTGGCGCGCCTCGACGGCGGCCAGCCCTCGGCGCTGGCCCTGCAGACCCTGGAGCAACAGGGGCTGGTGCTCTCGGCCGCGCAGATGCTGGGGCGGGAGCAGTCCGCGCTGGACAAGGCCACCGAGGAGAGCCGCGACGGCGTCGGCCGCTTGACGGACGCCAGCGCCGGAATCTCGACGGCGCTGCAACAGGTCGCCACTGCCTTGACGCAGGCCGAACAGGCCCGCCAGACCGGCGGCGCCGGCGCGAGCGAGCTGGACGGGCAGTTGCGCCTGTTGCGCAGTGCGCTGTCGGCGATGAACCGCAACCAGTCGCGGCTGGCCGAACAGGTCGGACAGATCCGCAAGCTTACCGGCGTGGTGCAGGAGATCGCCCACCAGACCAACCTGGTCGCATTGAACGCAGCGATCGAGGCGGCGCGCGCGGGCGAGGCCGGGCGTGGTTTCGCCGTAGTCGCCGACGAGGTCAAGCAACTGGCCGAGAAGACCACCCAGGCCACCACCGAGATCGAAACGGTGACCGGCTCCATCGGCGAGTTTTCGCAACAGCTGGACGGCGACGTGCAGCAGGGCATGCAGCGGCTGGAACAGGCCCAGTCCGGCGTCAGCCAGACCAACGACGCCCTGGCCCGCAGCGGCGAAGTGCTGGCCGATGCCAGCGCAAAGATCGCCCAGTTGCGGCAGGGTCAGGACGTGCAGCAGGCGCGCGCCGCCGCGGCGCAGGCTGCGCTCGGCGCCCTGCAGCGCCGCGGCACCGAGGCGCGCCGGCAGAGCGAGGCGCTCAGCCGCGCCGCGTTGCTGGCGCACCGGCTGGCGCTGGGCTGGCTGGAACACGAGGCCGGCAACGACCCTGCCAGCCTCAGCCTGACCGTGCGCGAAGCGGCCCAGGGCATCCGCCAGGCGACCGAACTGGCACTGCTCGAGCCCAGCGCGCTGGACCGGCGCTGGTTCGACACCGACGCGCTGGACCGCACCGTGCGCCGGCTGGCCGCGCAACATCCCGATCACCCGGCCACCGGCGCGCTCAGCCAGGCCGGCGCGCGCTTGTCCGAACATGGCAACGCTTTCGTCGGCCTGCTCTGCGACGGCCAGCTCGAACAGGCCAGGCAGCTCAGCCAGCAACTGGAATCGGAGCGCGAAGCGCTGGTCACCCAGCTCGCCGCGTTGCTGGCGGACGCCTGATGGGTTGGGTGCGCCGCTGCCTGCTGCTGGCGCTGCTGGGGACGGCCCTGCCGACCCTGGCCGCGCCGCTGTCGGAGGCGGACCTGCGCGCCCAGGCCGAACGCTACGTGCAACAGCAATATGCCGCGCCGGGCAGCCGCGTCGAGGTGAAGTCCGAACCGCTCGATCCGCGCCTGCGCATCGCTGACTGCCCGGTGCCGCTGAGCGCCAGCCTGCCCGGCCGCCTGCGCATGACGCCGCGGCTGAGCGTGCTGGTGCGCTGCCCCGCCGCCGACGGCTGGACGCTGCGCGTGCCGGTCACGCTGCACGTCTGGCGCCAGGTGCTGGTGGCCAGCCGGCCGCTGATCCGCGGCGACGGCATCGTGGCGGCCGACGTGCACGCCGAAGAACGCGACGTCACCCACCTGCCCTACGGCTACATCGGCCGCATGGACCAGGTCGCCGAGCGCAGCCTGGCACGCCCGGTCGCCACCGGCAGCGTGCTCACGCCTGGCGCGCTGGGCGGGCGGCAGATGATCCGCGCCGGCGACCACGTGCAACTGCTGGCCGAACTGGGCGGCATCGCCGTGCGCGCCGACGGCGTCGCCCTGGGCAGCGGCGACGCGGGTTCCCGCCTGCGCGTGCGCAACGGCAGCTCCGGCCGCGTGGTGGACGCCATCGTGCGCGCCCCTGGCGTGGTGGTGGCGCTTCCCTGAACGAACGGCAAAAACGAACCCCCACGACCGATTAAAGTTTTCTCCGACCGGGCCGATTCCCCAAGGGACAGGGCCCAACCGACTCGAGAAGGACCGATGAATACGACCATTTCCAACAACGGCATGCCGCTTCTGCCCCAGGCTCCCGGCAACCAGGCCAACGGCCACGCCGCCGGCACCGGCAACGCCGCCAGCGATGCCCCCGCCAGCGTGACCGGCAAGGACGACAGCGTCCGCCTGACCGATTCGGCCCGCGCGCTGCAGGATGCGGCCAAGGTCGACGGCCAGAGCGCGATCGACGCCAAGCGGGTGGAAAAGATCCGCCAGGCGATCGCCGATGGCAGCTATCAGGTCAACCCGGCCGCCATCGCCGACAAGATGATCGCGCTCGACGCGCAGATCGCCGGCACCTCCAAGCCGTAACGGCCCAGCCATGAGCAAGCTGCTGCATCACGAGCTCGAAACCGCGCTGGCCGCGGTGGTGGAGGACCTGCACCGGTCCGTTACCGAGCTTGCCGCGACCCTGGCCGCCGAACGCGAAGCGCTGGTCGGCGCCGACGCCGTCGCGCTGGATCGCGAAGGCGCGCGCAAGCAGGCGCTGATGCAGCAGATGGAACAACTGGACGCCGAACGCGTGCAGATGCTCAAGCTCGAGCCGGCCGCCGCCGCGCAGGTCGAACCGCGCTGGCGCGAAGTACTCGAGCTGCTCCGTGGCTGCCATGAAATGAACCAGCGCAACGGCCACCTGGTCGGCCAGCGGTTGACCCAGGTGCGCGAGGCGCTGGCCGTGCTGACCGGCCAGGGCGGCGACGCCCGCGGCGTCTACGGACCGGGCGGCGAAGTGCGCACCGCGCTGCGCTCGCACCACCTGGCGTCCGCTTGAGCGGCGCCCGGAACCTTACGGACGCCGTGCTGCAAGGCCGGTGGCGATCCATCCCCAGCGCGACAGACCGCGAGTAGATCAAGACCATGAGCGATACCGCCGTTTCGACCCAGTCCCGCCTCGCCGGCAACCGCGATACCCCGCTGCCGGTGGTGCGGATACCGATGCTGGACCAGAAGCGCGAGCTGTTCGCCTACGAGGTCATCTTCCACCGCCACGCCGGCGACGAGCAGACGCTGATGCAGCGCGTGCTCTCGACCCTGGCCGACGGCGCGCTGACCCGCCTGGTGCGCGGCAACCGCACCTTCCTCACCCTTCCGCGCGAACTGCTTCTGCAGCCGACCGACGTGCTGCAGCACCAGCCGCGCTTCGGCCTGCTGCTGCAGCCGGAGATGGCCGGGGACGCTGAGCTGATGGCGCGCCTGCAGACGATGGCCCAGCGCGGCTGCCTGCTGATGCTCGACGCCGGCGCGGCGGACCTCGCCGGTTCGGCGGCGGTCGAGGCACTGCTCCAGATCGTGCAGTTCGTGCGGCTGGACGCCAGCGCGCTGAGTCCCGAACAACTGCGCGAGCGTGCCGGACAACTGCATGAGCGCGGCATCTGGGTCGTGGCCGGCCACGTCGACGACCACAGCACCTACCAGCGCTGCCTGGAGCTGCCGCTGCAGGCGATCCAGGGCCGCTACCTGCTGATTCCCGACCAGGTGGACGTGCCGGTGCTCTCGGCCAACCGCCTGTCGATCCTGCGCCTGATGCGCGAACTGCAGGAAAACAGCCCGGGTCCCGTCGAGCTGGGCGACATCATCCGCAACGACGCGATCCTTTCGTACAAGCTGTTGAGCTGCGTGAACTCGGCCTACTTCGGCCTGCCCAAGCAGCTCAAGTCGGTGCAGCAGGCGGCGATCTTCTTCGGCGTCACCCGCATGCGCAACTGGATCTTCACCATGTCGCTGGGCGGCATGGACGACCGCCCGCCGGAGCTGCTGCGCACCGCGTTGATCCGCGCGCACATGTGCGAGCAGCTGGCCGGCAACATGGCACGCGCGCAGAAGGAAATGGCCTTCACCGTCGGCCTGTTCTCGCTGCTGGACACGCTGATGAGCGCGCCGATGGAGTTCGTGCTGGCGCAACTGCCGCTGGTGCCCGAGATCCGCGAGGCGCTGGTCGGCAACCGCGGCCCGTTCGGCCCTCTGCTGGAACAGATCCACGCGTGGGAAGCCGGCCAGCTGAGTGGCCAGGCCCAGCCGCAACACATCCAGCGCATGGCCGGCATCTATCTGGAAGCCACCCAGTGGGCCGACCAGGTGTACGCCTTCGCCGACCACAAGGCGCCCGCGGTCGCGGCGTAACACCAGGGAAAGGGCTGAGGCGTCCTCGGAGCCGGCGCAAGCTCTCGCCATCTCCGAGCCGCTCGCGCTGAGCGATCTGTGCCTCCCCTGCTTGCGGGGGGAAGCCCGCGAGCGCGCCGCTCACGCGTGCTCGTGGCGGGCACATCGCGCCAAAGCCGAAGCGCCCGCCCCGAACCACCCGACCGAACCCTCTCCCGCTGCCCCGGAAACCGTATTCCTCTCCCGGGGGAGAGAGGCTTCAGGCCGCGGTACCCGGAACCGTTCGCGCTGAGCCTAGGCGCATCGCGCCGAAGTCGAAGCGCCCGCCTCGAACCATCCAACCGAGCCCTCTCCCTCCGGGAGAGGGTGCCGACAGGCGGGTGAGGGTTCGGGCGGAGCGCAGCGCATCGGCGTCACCGACGCCCTCTCCCGGCGGAGATGCCTCAAGCTCTCGCCATCAACAACGCAAAGGCCCGATCAGGCCCGCGCCATCCGCCGGTGCAGCACCGCCACGGCCAGCACGCCCACGGCGGTTACCGCCATCCAGTTGCGCGCCGGCGCCCATTCGCCGCCCAGCCACGAGGCGCACGACACCGCGCCGATCGCGGTGACGCCCACCGCCAGCGCCAACGCCACATCGCCCACGCGGCGCCGACGCTCCCACAACAGCAGGAAGGCGCCCAGGGCCGACAGCAGGATCGCCCCCGCGCGCCGGACCGTGGTCGATTCCGGCGGCTCCGGCACGTCCGGCAGTACGTCGCTGAGCGAGCGCTCGCCCACCTGCACCTGGTAGCCCTGGCCGTCGACCTTGCTGGCCCGCACCAGGCGATCACCATCGAGCCGGGCGAAGATCGTCACCGGTTGCAGCGTCACCGCCTGCCAGCTCACCCGCACGTCGCCCAGCCGCGGCGAGCCCGGATCGACGCTGGTGGTCAGGTAGTCGTGATACAGGCTGAAGCTGGCCGCCAGGTTGGCCGGCAAGCGCGACGGATCGGGCGCCACCGGCTCGGCGCCGGGCAGCGCGTGGATCAGCACCGGCCCCAGCGAGAAACCGCCCACCCGAACGCTGCCCGCGACGAAGCGCTCGCTGTGCAGCGGAAACGCCTTCGGGTTGGCATGGCCGCGCGGCTGCTCGAAGCGGGTACTGTCCTGCAGCCCGTCCACCCAGTCCAGCTCGTAGTGCACGTCGTTGCCGACATGCACCTCGCGCCACTGGAACATCTCCACGCGGCGATCCAGCACCGGCGTGTCGACGCTCAGGTTGAAATCGCCGTCGCGCGGTGCCTGGATCACCTCGGGCGTGCCCGACACCAGCACCATGCTTCCGTGCTGGCCCGGCTGCGGCCCGCGCGACCCTGCCTGGACCACGTCGCCGCCATGGCGCACGGCGGCCAGGTGATGCAACAGCAGGCCGCGCTCGGTGATCGCCGACAGGCCGAGTCCGGCGAGCAGCAGCACCGCGCCGCCGCCGCGCAGCAGCAGGGCCCGCGTGCCAGTCCGCCAGCGCCGCGTCACCCAGCCGCCCCGGCCTGGACCGTCTCGCCGCGCAGGCCGGCCTGTTCGGCGCTGGTGCCGAAGCGGCCACGCTCGTCGCGCGTCACCCGGGCCAGCGCGCAGGCGTGATCGTGGGTGAAAAACAGCCGCACGTCGCGGGCGAGCTTGTCCTCGAGGAATTCGCGCTTCTCGTCGATCAGCGTCTCCGGCGCGCGGTCGTAGCCCATCGTGATCGGCAGGTGCACCCATGAGCGGCCGGGGATCAGGTCGGCGCAGAACACCACCCCGCCCACCTCGGCCAGCATCAGGCCGGGCGTATGGCCGCTGGAGAAATGGAAGCGCACCGACTGGCCCAGCGTTTTCGAATACGGCCCCTCGACCAGCTCCAGCCGGCCGCTGGCCTCCAGCAGCCCGGCCAGTTCCGGAATGAACGAGGCGCGGTCGCGCTGATGCGGCGACTGTGCGCGGTGCCAGTGCTCGGCGCCGACCAGGAAGGTGGCGTTGGGAAACAGCAGCCGTGGCGGCTCGCCTTCGGCCCACGACGCCAGCAGGCCGCCGGCGTGGTCGAAGTGCAGGTGCGAGAGCACCACCACATCGACGTCCTCGTGCGAGAGGCCGGCCTCGGCCAGCGATTCCAGCAGCACGTGGCGGTCCTCCACCACGCCGTAGCGTTCGCGCAGCTTGGGTTCGAAGAAGGCGCCGATGCCGGTTTCGAACAGCACGTTGCGGCCGTCCAGGTCCTTCACCAGCAGGCAGCGGCAGGCCAGCGGGATGCGGTTCTGCGCGTCCGGCTCGATCCAGCGGGACCACATGGCGCGCGGCGCGTTGCCGAACATCGCGCCACCGTCGAGTTTCTGGGTGTTGCCCTCAAGGGACCACAGCTGCATGACATGTCGCCCCTGTCCAAGGAACCTTGGCAGATTCTACGCAGCGGGGCCGCCCCTGTCTGCCGGCCCCGCGTCGCCCTTTTGAGACGCAGGGTCAGTTGCGCTGAAGGCTCGCCTATTGCACTTTGCCCAGTCCCGACGGCCGGCGCGGGTCGCTGGCCGCATCCAGCGCGTTGCTGCGGTGGTCCCAGGTGACCACGTTCATGAACCCCCACGGCGAGCGCGGGTGCAGCGAATAGCCCATGCGCTCGAGCTCGCGCGTGGTGGCAGCATCGAACACGCCCTCTTCCACGTCCACGCGGTCGGGCAGGAACTGATGATGGAAACGCTTCTGCGCCACGATGGCGCTGGCGTCCTTGCCGTCGATGAAGGCGAGGATGCCTTCGAGCACCTGGGTGATGATGGTCGAGCCGCCCGGCGAGCCGATCACCGCGGTGCGGTCCCGGCCCAGTACCAGGCTGGGCGACATCGAGGAAAGCATGCGCTTGCCGCCCACCGGCGCATTGGCCTTGCTGCCGAGCAGGCCGTACACGTTGGGCTTGCCCGGCACCAGTGCGAAGTCGTCCATCTCGTCGTTGAGCAGCACGCCGGTGCCAGCCGCGACGAAAGTGGAACCGAGCGTGTAGTTCACCGTCGAGGTGACGGCGATCATGTTGCCGTCCTTGTCGATGATCGAAAAATGCGTGGTATGCGGGCCCGGGTCGTGCGCACCGCTGGTGGGCAGCATCGAGGACGGCGTGGCCTGGTCCGGCAGGATGCTCTGTCGCAGGCCGTCGGCGTAGAACGGCGACAGCAGCATGTCCAGCGGCATCTTCACGAAGTCCGGGTCGCCGAGGTAATCGTTGTGGTCGCGGAAGGCGCGCCGCATCGCCTCGATGACGTAATGCACGCGTTGGGCGTGGTCGAGCTTGTCCATCTCCACGCCGCGCAGGATGTTGAGGATCTCGGCGATCGCCACGCCGCCGGAGGACGGCGGCGGCGCGGTGACGACGCGGTAGCCACGGTAGTCGATGCTGATCGGCGCGCGTTCCTTGACCCGGTAGCCGGCCAGGTCGGCTTCGGTCCAGTTGCCGCCGGCCGCGCGCACGGCGGACACCAGCTTCTTCGCCACCTCGCCCTGGTAGAAACCCTCGTGGCCCTGCCGCGCCAGGATCTGGAGCGTGCGCGCCTGGTCCGGATCGCGCCACAGCGTGCCCTCCGCCGGCGCCTTGCCGCCGACCAGGTATTTGGCCGCCGAGGCGGGCCAGCGCCTGAGATCGTCGGCGCGCTCGGCGATGGCATGGCGCAGGCGGCTGTCCGGCTCGAAGCCGTCGCGCGCGGTGCGGATCGCCGGCGCCAGCGAGGTCGCCAGCGGCAGCTTGCCGTAGTGCTCCGACAGCCACGCCAGCCCCGCCGGCTCGCCGGGAATGCCGGCCGAGAGCGGGCCCACCAGCGCGGCGTCGCGGTTGGGCGAACCGTCGGGGTTGAGGTAATCCTTCGGGTCCACCGCGGCCGGAGCCACCTCGCGCGCGTCGATGAACACCTCGCGCCCGTCCGAGGCGCGCCGCAGCACCGCCATGAAGCCACCGCCGAGGCCCGAGCTCTCCGGCTCGACCACCGAAAGCGTGGAGGCCACCGCGACCGCCGCGTCGAACGCGTTGCCGCCCTTGGCCAGCACTTCCAGTCCTGCGTTGGTCGCCAGGAAATTGGCGCTGGCGATGGCCGCGTGGCCGGGCTTCTGTACCTTCGAGGCGACGGCGGGGGCCTGTGCGGGCCGGTCGGCGGCGAAGGCCGGACCCGCGGTCAGCAACAGGCTCAGCAGGACAACGCGCCAACGCGGGGACAGACTCATGCCGTGGTTTCCTTCGCCATCAACTGGCGGTATTTGAGTTCGAGCTGCTCGCGGCCCTCGGCCAGCGTGTCGTCGACGAGGATGCACTCGACCGGGCACACCACCATGCATTGCGGCTCGTCGTGATGGCCCACGCACTCGGTGCACAGGGCCGGGTCGATGACGTAGTAGTCCTCGCCCATCGAAATGGCCTTGTTCGGGCACGCGGGCTCGCAGACGTCGCAGTTGACGCAGGTATCGAGGATCTTCAGGGACATGGCCTCAATGGTACCGCGGAGCAGCAGGCGCCTGCGAAGAACCTTCACGAGCGCACTTGTGGGCGATCGGTGTTCGGGTGCCAGGAGCATCGCCCACGAGTGGGCTTCTACATAGCGCGCGCTCGTTTGTTTTCACCCGGCCAGACGAAAACGCCCGCAATGCCGTGGGGCATCGCGGGCGCCATCAGCGCGATCGCGCGAGGCTTACATCGCGACGAAGCGCACCGTCGCACCGGTCGGCTGCAGCGCGGCCATCACACGGTCCTTGTCGGCCTCGTCGCCGATGTAGAGCACGATCACGTCCTTGAACGAACCGGGCTTGGCGCCGGCGAAGGCGGCGGTGACGAAGTCGGCGGTGCGGGCCGAGTTCGGCCCGGCGAACGCCAGCAGGTTGCCCGGCAGCACGCCGCGGGCGACGGTGTCCTGCACGTTCTGCAGCTGGCGGTCGTACTTGGCCTGCGCATCGGGATCCGTGCCGGCCGGCACCAGGTAGGCGTACGGGCGCTCGGCGGTCATGCCCTGCATGTTGTTCTGCACGATCTGCCCGAGGTAGGCGTTCCAAGCCTGGGCATCGTTCGGGTCGGTCGGCTTGGTGGCGGCCGCCTGCTGGGTGGTCTGCTGGCTGTCGTCCTGCTTGTTGCAGGCGGACAGCGCCAGGGTGCCGGCCAGGGCGAAGGTCGCGGCGATCAGGAACTTACGCATGGGTGTCTCCCTCTGATTTGGATATGGTGGAACGCCAGCGCTGCCGCATGGCCTGTTGTACTGCCGGGTGCACGAAGCCGGAGATGTCGCCACCGAGCCGGCCGATCTCGCGCACCAGCGACGAAGAAATGAAGCTGTACTGCTCAGCCGGAGTCAGGAACAGCGTTTCGGCCTGCGGGATCAGGTGGCGGTTCATGCTCGCCAGCTGGAACTCGTACTCGAAATCGGACACCGCGCGCAGGCCGCGGATGATCACCCCCGCGCCCACCTCGGTGACGAAGTTCGCCAGCAGCGTATTGAAGCCGCGCACCTCGACGTTGGGCAGGTCCGCCAGCGCCAGCCGCGCCAGCGTGATCCGCTCGTCCAGGCTGAAGCCAGGACCCTTGCCGGAGCTTTCGGCCACCGCCACCACCACCCGTTCGAACAGCGGCGCGGCGCGCGACACCAGGTCGGCGTGGCCGTTGGTGATCGGGTCGAAGGTGCCTGGATAGACGGCCAGGCGCTTGTTGACCGGAGCTTTGTTCACGTGTCGGGGCTGCAGCGCGAAGTGGCGGTTAGCTTAACGGAAGCTCCGGGCAGCGGCGATAGAGCGCGTGGCGCACCTCGCCCGCGCGGCCTTCGCGGTGCAGGGTCCAGTTGGACGGCAACGCCGGCGCATGGTCGCGTGGCGACTCGACGTAGATCCATGCCTGCTCGGCGAGCCAGCCATGGGCCTCCAGTTTGCGCGCCAGCGCGGGCCACAGGTCGTCGGCGAAAGGCGGGTCCAGGAACACCAGCCCGAAGGGCGTGGGCGTGCCATCGAGAAAGGCCGCGGCGTCGGCGACCGTCACCGCGCCGTCGCCGGTTTTCAGCCGCGCCAGATTCGCGCGCAACGCCTGCGCCGCACGCGCGTCGCGCTCGACGAAACGTACCGTCCCGGCCCCGCGCGAGATCGCCTCGATGCCCAGCGCCCCGGTGCCGGCACAAAGATCCAGCGCCCGCACGCCGGCCAGCATCGGCGCCAGCCAGTTGAACAGCGTCTCGCGCACCCGTTCCGGCGTCGGCCGCAATCCGGGCAGATCGGGGACCTCCAACCGCGAATTGCGCAGGCTTCCGCCAATGATGCGGATGCGCCCATTCATCGCAGGCAGCCCATGCAGGGAGATCGCAGGCGCAAGCGCCCCTCAGCGGCCAGTCTGGTAGCGGGTGATAGCATCCGCGCATTGTCTTGGAAACGCTGCCGCAATGCTCAAGTTCTGGAAGAAAAAGCCCGCCGAAACGACTTCGGAGCAGCCGGCCGAGCAAGGCCAGACGCCGCCCGCCGACGGCCTTGCCGCCGACGCCGCCGCGCTCGACACCGCCAGCCCGGTGCTGGACGAGGCCCGCGCCGAGCTGGCGCCCGCCGAGCCGGCCGTGGTCGACGAGCCGCCGCCGCCCGCCGCTGCACCCGAACCGGCGCCGGCCAGGCGCAGCTGGCGCGAGCGCTTGTCCGGCAGCGGTTTCGCCAAAAGCCTCAACTCGCTGTTCGTACGCCATCCCAGGCTCGACGACGACCTGCTCGACGAACTCGAAACCCTGCTGATCACCGCCGACGTGGGCGTCGAAGCCAGCACCACGCTGGTCGAAGGCCTGCGCAAGCGCATGCACAAGCGTGAATTCACCGATGCCGATGCGCTGCTGGCGGCGTTGCGCGAGTCGCTGGTGGCGATGCTGCTGCCGGTGCAGCAACCGCTGGAAATCGGCGGCCATATGCCTTTCGTCGTGCTCACCGTGGGCATCAACGGCGTCGGCAAGACCACCACCATTGGAAAACTCGCCCGCCGGTGGCGCGACGAAGGCCGCCAGGTGATTCTGGCCGCCGGCGACACCTTCCGCGCCGCCGCGGTGGCGCAGCTGAAGACCTGGGGTGAGCGCAACGACGTGCCGGTCATCGCGCAGGGGCAGGACGCCGACTCGGCCAGCGTCATCTTCGACGCGCTGCAGGCGGCCCGTTCCCGCGGCGCCGAAATTCTGGTCGCCGACACCGCCGGCCGCCTGCACACCCAGGGCGGGTTGATGGACGAGCTGTCCAAGATCGCCCGCGTCATGAAGAAGCTCGACCCCGCGGCCCCGCACGAGGTGCTGATGGTGATCGACGGCACCACCGGCCAGAACGCGATCAGCCAGCTGCGCCAGTTCCAGCAGATCGTCGGCGTCACCGGCCTGGTGGTAACCAAGCTCGATGGCACGGCCAAGGGCGGCGTCGTGTTCGCGCTGGCCCGCGAGTTCGGCCTGCCGATCCGCTTCGTCGGACTGGGCGAGGGCGCCACCGACCTGCGCATCTTCGACGCGCGCGCGTTCGTCGACGGCCTGCTGCCGGCCACGCTGGCCCGGGGCTGAGTTGCGATGACGCGGCGGCTGCGCATCGCGCTGCTGGGCCTGACCGGGGTCCTGGTCGCCGGCCTGATCGCGCTGCTGGTGACCGTTTACCTGCTGCTGCAGCCGGCGCGCTTCACCGCCATGCTGCAGGACCAGGCGCGCCAGGTCGGACTGGAGCTCAGCCTGGCCAGCCCGGCCAGTCCCACCCTGTTCCCGCGTCCGGCGCTCGAGCTGCAGGGGCTGACGCTGACCGCGCAGGGCGCCAGCATGCCGATCCTGCTGGCCGCCAATGGCCGGCTGGCACTGCCCTGGAGCACGTTGTTCGGCGGCCCTACCGTGATCTCGCGACTGGAGATCGATGCGCCGCGGGTGGACCTGGACGCACTGCAGGCATGGCTGTCCCGGCTGCCTTCGGGCGCCGCCGGGGCGCCGAACATCCCGCGCATCGACACCGGCGTGCGCATCGCCCGCGGCACCCTGGTGCGCAGCAACCAGCTGCTGCTGCGCGACTTCGCGCTGGACGCCGGCAGCCTGCTCACCGGCGAGCCGTTCCCGCTAGTGATCTCGGCCAAGGACGCCGGTGGCACGCCGATGCAGCTGAGCCTTACCGCCACGCCGCGCATCCAGGGCAACGCGCTGCAGTTGAACAACATCGACCTCAACTTCACCCGCGACGCCTCCACCTCGATGCGGCTGACCGGCGAGGCGCACTGGCACGGTGCCGCCGACGCCGCGGCCACGCTGGCCGGCTCCATCGACCAGGCCGATGCCGGCCGCTACGACATTTCCCTGCACCTGACCCCCGCCAACCAGAGCGATCCACTGCTGCTGGCACTGAAACTCGACGGTCCCGGCAACCACGTCGACCTGCGCCTGCCGCCGCTGGGCGTGGCGCGCTGGTGGTCGCACGTCGGCAATGAGGAAGGGCCGCAGTTGAACGTGCCGCCGGGCAGCGGCCACGTGGAGGCGGCCACGCTGGACATGGCCGGCGTGCACGTCGAAGGCCTGCAACTGCAATTCGTCCCGGCGCCCGCGGCCAGCACCAGCGCACCCGCCACGCCGGCCACCAGCGACGCGCGATGAGTTCCACCCTCGCCACCCGACTGCTGCCGTGGTTCGATCGCCACGGGCGCCACGACCTTCCCTGGCAAGCTGCCGCGCCGGACGGCCTTCGCGACGCCTACCGCGTATGGCTGTCGGAGGTGATGCTGCAACAGACGCAGGTCGCCACGGTCGTTCCCTATTTCCTGCGTTTCACCGAGGCGTTGCCCACCCTGCCCGCGCTCGCCGCGGCGGAGGAAGACCGCGTGCTCGCGCTGTGGTCCGGGCTGGGCTACTACCGCCGCGCGCGCTTCCTGCACCGCGCGGCGCAGCTCTGCGTCGAGCGCCACGGCGGCGAGCTGCCGCGCGACTTCGAATCGCTGGCCGCGCTGCCCGGCATCGGCCGCTCGACCGCCGGCGCGATCCTGGCCCAGGCGCACGGCCTGCGCTTGCCGATCCTCGACGGCAACGTCAAGCGCGTGCTCACCCGCTACCACGGCATCGAGGGCCATCCCGGCCAAAGCGCCGTCGAGAAACTGCTGTGGCAACACGCCGAGGCGCACACGCCGCACCAGCGCGTGGCCGACTACACCCAGGCGATCATGGACCTGGGCGCCACCGTCTGTGTGCGCTCGCGCCCGCTGTGCCTGGCCTGCCCGCTCACCGACGCCTGCATCGCGCGCCGCGAAGGCCGCACCGCGCAACTGCCCACCCGCAAGCCGGGCAAGACCGTGCCCACCCGCGCCACCACCATGCTGGTGCTGCGCGATGCGCACGGCCGCGTGCTGCTTGAGCGGCGCGGTCCGAGCGGCGTCTGGTCCGGCCTGTGGAGCCTGCCCGAAGCGCCCGGCCACGAAGCCGCCTGGCGCCTGGCGCAAACCCACGCGCAACTCGACGACGCGCAAGCGCTCACGCCGTTCGTCCACGTCTTCAGTCACTACCGGCTCAACATCGAACCGCTGCTGTTCGACGGCGCGACAGCCCACCCCGCGATCGCCGATAATGCGGCGCTGCGCTGGTACGCCCGCGACGAATGGCCGGACCTCGGCCTGCCCGCCCCGGTACGTACCCTGCTCGAAACGTTGCATCCATCGCTCGCGCCACACACCAGCCGTTCGCGCTGAGCGTAGCCCGCGACAAGCGGGCGAAGTCGAAGCGCCGCCGCAGCGCGGTCCTTCGACTCCGGCCTGCGGCCTACGCTCGGTGCGAACGGTATCGAGGAATCTCCGCATGTCCCGCACCGTCCACTGCGCCAAACTCGACATCGATGCCGAAGGCCTCGACTTCGCCCCCTGGCCCGGCCCGCTCGGCCAGCGCGTCTACGAACACGTATCGAAACAGGCCTGGCAGCAGTGGCTCGCCCACCAGACCATGCTGATCAACGAATACCGACTGAACCCGCTGGAAGCGAAGACCCGGCAGTTCCTCGGCGAGCAGATGGAGAAGTACTTCTTCGGCGGCGACGTCGAGCAACCGGCCGGCTACGTCGCACCCGAGCAGCCTTGACGCCCGCGCCCGCATCCGCTTAAATGCGCGGCTCCGCAGCACGCGCCACGCGTCCTGCCCAGATCCCGGCCGGGTAGCTCAGTTGGTAGAGCAGGGGATTGAAAATCCCCGTGTCGGCGGTTCGATTCCGTCCCCGGCCACCATCCAGACGAAGCCCACCCATGTGGTGGGCTTTTGTTTGCGCGAAGCAGGGAAGCCGATGAGCTGGCCTTGCATTGGGCGGAAAGTGGCGGCCCGCTGGTCGAAGCCGAACCGGGGCGCCGGGTTCGGCACCACGCTGGTGATCAACACCGTGGCCCATCAGCTTGGCGGCACGCTCCACTACGATTGATGCCCCGGTGGCCTCGCGCTGCAGATCCGGGTGCAGTCATGACGCTGGCGGACTGACGCGCTTTCCCGTCATCGTCCCCTGCATCGCCGACCCCGACTCCGGCGACCGGATGCCTCCGCGATCCAGCCTCTTCACTTTGGGGCTCAGACGTTGCCGGACTGGTCGGGCGGGCCCTGCACAGGCGTCACGCGGTTGGCTTCGTCCTTGTAGTCCGCGTTGCTTTCGGCCGCCTCCAGCATGTCTTCGACCGGATCGGTCGACACGCTGCCGCGGCCGGGGTTGAGATGCTCCGTGCGGTTGTCCGCTTGCTCGATGGCATCGAGCCGGTCGTGTCTGCCCTGGCTGCCGGTAGCGTCGCGCGGGCCGGGCTTTGCTTGCGGGTGTTTGTTCACGGGTATGGCTCCTCCGGTTACACGCTGCGAGCGTCGCGCATTCCGTGTGGCCGGCGCGAGAACGGGCACCGGTTCCGCTCAGGCCGGCTCGCCGGCCTCGGTGGCGGGTGCCTCGGGTTCGGGCACCAGTTGCACGAACAACTCCGCCAGGTTCTCCCCGCTGAAGGGCTTACGCAGGAACGCATCCATGCCGGCTTCGTGGGCACGCGCCTCCTCGTCGCCGCCGGCGCGCGCGGTGATGGCGATGATTGGCACGCGATGGCCAGGCTCTTCGCGCTGGCGGATCAGGCGGGCGATCTGGAAGCCGTCGACCCCGGGCAGGTCCAGGTCCAGCAGCACGACGTCGAATGACGAGTGCTCCAGTTCGGCGAGCGCTCCCAGGCCGTTGGCGACATAGCAGACGCGGTGGCGCTGGCGTTCGAGCTGGCCGCGGATCACGGCGGCGACGATCGCGTCGTCCTCCACCAGCAGCACGTGCAGGATGCGGCCGATGGGCAGCTGCGTGATCGCGCCGGCGGCGGCGCCTTCGGCCACTTGCAACGGCAGGCGCACGTGGAAGGTGCTGCCATGGGCCAGTCGCGACTTCAGTTCGATGCTGCCGCCCATCATGCCGACCAGTTCGCGGCAGATCGCCAGCCCCAGGCCGCTGCCGGCGCGCCGTTGCGGACCGTCGATCTGCTCGAAGCGCTGGAACAGCCGCGCCTGCGCGGCTTCGGCAATGCCCGGACCGGTGTCGGCGATGCTGAAGAGCAGGCCTTCGCTGCCGTACTCCGCGCGCAGCTTCACGCTGCCGTACTCGGTGAACTTGAGTGCGTTGTGGGTCAGGTTGAGCAGCACCTGCTTGATGCGCACCGCGTCGCCGATGACCTTGGGCGGCAGGTCGTCGGCCAGTTCCACCGTGAAGCCCAGCCGCTTGGCCTGGGCGTGGCCGATCTGCAGTTGCGCGACGTCCCTGGCCAGTTGGCGCGGGTCGAACGGCGCGAGCTCCAGCTCCAGTCGGCCGGCCTCGATGCGGGCCAGGTCCAGCGCATCGTTGAGCAGCTTGAGCAACATGCCGCCGGAGCGTTGCATGGCCAGCGTGTAATCGCGCTGTTCGGGCCGCAGGGTCGTGGTGAGCAGCAGTTCGGCCATGCCCATCACGCCGGTCATCGGCGTGCGGATTTCATGGCTCAGGGTAGCCAGGAACTGCGTCTTGGCGGCGCTGGCCTCCTCGGCCAGGCAACGCTGCTGTTCGGCCAGCGCGATGCGATGGTGTTGCGCAATGCGCCGGCGCCACACCCACAGCGCCAGCCACACGCTCAGGCCCAGCGTGATGGCGTAGGTCAACCAGGCCCACCAGCGCGCCCACGGCGGCGCCTCGACGTGGATGTGCAGCGGCTTGGGCAGTTCCGCCCAGGCGCCGCCGGCGCCCACGCCCATCGCCCTCAGCGTGTAGTCGCCGACGCCCAGGCCGGCGAACTCGCGCTCGCCGCGGCTGTCGACGTCGACCCAGGTGCTGTCCAGGCCGGCAAGCCGGAAACGGTAGCGGTTGGCCGCCGGGTCGACGTAGGAGAACAACCGCGCCTCCACGCCCAGCTCGCGGTCGCGCCAGTCCACCTCGACCGGGCCCGGGCCCAGCGGCAGATCCACCAATTGGCCGTGGCGGCGCACGCGCACGCGGGTCAGCGCCAGTTGCGGCACGGTGGCCTGCTCGCAGACGCGGTCGGGGTTGAAGGCGACCACGCCGCCCAGGGTCGGCGCGTAGAGATTGCCGTCGGGCATCAGCGCGTAGCCGCGGGAGAATTCGGTGTTGCTCAGGCCGTCCTGCAGGCCGAACGAGCGGAAGCGGCCCGAATCCGGATCGAAGCGCCACAGGCCGTCGGTGCCGAAGATCCACACCCGCCCGCGCGCGTCCACGCGCATGTCCACCACGCCCACCGACGGCCAGCCGTGCGCCATGTCCACGTGGCGCACCAGCGCCAGTCCGTCGTCGTGGTACCGGTACTGCTCGAGCCCGTCGGGGGTGGCCAGCCACATGCCGTCGGGCGAGAAGCTGAAAGCCTCCACCGAGGCGCCGGTGGGACCGCCGGGCACCGGTTCGAAGAAGGTGTGCGTGGGGTCCAGCTGCATCAGCCCCCCTTCGCTGGCGTAGTAGAACGTGCCGCGATCGTTGAGCGTCATCTGCGCGCCCCACAGCATCTTGTCGTCGGCGTGGTGCATCGGCACCGGCGTCACCTCCAGCGTGTCCGGGTCGACCCGGAACAGGCCTTCGCCGAAGGTGCGCACGTACAGGCGATCGTCGGGGCCGGGCTCGACCTCCAGCGGATGCCGGATCATGCCGCCGTCCGGATCGACGCGATCGGCCCGGGCGCCGTGCGTCCGGTAGAGCCCGCCCTGCACCGCCACCCACAGGCGACCGCCGTCGCCCTCGGTCATGCCGACGACGTCGCCGCGCAAACCCGACAGCACGTGCTCCACCACGCCGGTGTAGGGGTCGAGCCGATCGACCCGGCCGTCGCGTTCGCCCACCCAGACATGCCGGCGATCGCGCCCGCGCGCCATGGTGGTGGCCACCGGATCGCGCAGGCTGGCGGGGTCGTCGGGGACGTGCGTGTAGCGGCTGAAGCTGTACCAGCCGGGCGCGAGGTAGGCCACGCCGCCGTCGAGCATGGTCACCCACAGGCCGCCTTCACGGTCGACGTAGAGCTGCCACACCCAGGTACCGGGCAGGTTGCCGTACAGCACCGGCTTGTCCATCACCGGGATCACCGGGTCGCCCGCGCGCACCTGCAGGAACAGGCCGCGCTGGGTGCCGATCCACAGCCGCCCGGCGTGGTCGCGGGTACTGACCATCACGTTGGTGTCGGGCAACTGGTCGCGGGCGAAGCGGTGGGCATGGCCATCGGCGCCGATCACCAGCAGACCCCGCGCGGTGGCGATGCGCACTTCATCGCCGTTGCCGTCGATGCGCCAGGCGTCCATCGGCTGGTCCGGCTCGGCCGGCAGCACGTGGTGCCAGCGGCCATCGGTGTCGCGCCGGAACACGCCGTTGGCGCCGCCGGTCCACAACTGCTGCCGGGAATCGACGTAGAGCGCGGACACCTCGCCGAAATCGGCCGGTTTCGGCCCGGCGAGCGGGTTGACGACGTGCTCGAAGCGGCCATCCGCGCGCATCCGGTCCAGCCCGTAGCGGGTACCCACCCACAGGCTGCCGTCGGCGGCCTGCGCCAGCGCCCAGACCTTCTCGCTGACCAGGCTGCCGGCATCGGCCGGGTCATGGCCCCAGTGCCGGAACGTGCCGTTGGCGGCATCCAGGCGGTTCAGGCCCGCGTCCAGGCCGCCGGCCCACAGCCGGCCCTGCCGATCGATCAGCAGCGAGGAAATGCCATTGCTGTAGAGCGACCCCGGGTCACCGGAGAGGTGGCGGTAATTGCGGAACTCGACTCCGTCGAAGCGGGCGATGCCGTTCTTGGTGCCGAACCACATGGTGCCGTCCGGCGCCTGCACGGCGGTGTAGACCAGGCTGCTGGGCAACCCGTCGACGCTGCCGTAGCGACGGAACTGCGGCGTCGGCAACGCGCCTTTCGAGGCCGCCCCGGCGGGAGCGGAGGCCGGCACGCCGGCGGTTGCCGCGGGCACACCCAGCAGCAAGCCAACGCCCAGCAGCAAAGCGGACACCATGTTTTCCCCCACACGCACTGAAACCCTTCGCGGACAGGTCGAAGTCCGCTGGGCCTTCACGCTTTCGGCAAACCGCCGGATTCCCCTTAACGAAATGATGCCAAAAGCCTCCCTCTGCCGCGACCTTTCCCGATGTACTAATATTAGTAACCATGACCCTTACCCCCACCCGCCAGGCACTGCTCGACTACCTGCGAGCGCACATCGCGGCCCACGGCTACCCGCCATCGCAGCTGCAGATCGCCGCCGCGCTGGGGCTGAAACAGAACCGTTCGGCGCGCCTGCACCTGGAGGTACTGGCACGTGAAGGCCATATCGAACTGGTGCCCGGCAAGGCGCGCGGCATTCGCCTGCGCGACGTCGCGCCGGCCACCGGAACCCTGCAGGTGCCGTTGCTCGGCCGCGTGGCGGCGGGCCGGCCGATCGGGTCGGATGCCGAAGTACGCCGCGAGGTCGCGCTGGATGTTTCGCTGTTCCGACTCAAGCCCGATTACCTGCTCGAAGTGGTGGGCGAGTCGATGCTGCTGGACGGCATCCTCCCCGGCGACCTGATCGGCGTGCACCGCACGCCCGAGGCGCGCCACGGCCAGACCGTGGTGGCGCGGCTGGAGGGCGAGTTCACCGTCAAGCGGTTCGAGCGCGAGAACGGCCACATCCGCCTGCTGCCACGCAACCCGGCCTACACACCGATCGAGGTGGACCCGCGCGCCACCGACTTCGCCATCGAAGGCCTGTTCGCGGGGCTGGTGAGGCCCGGCTGATGAACGCCCACGCAGGCCGGATCTGCCCCCTCTCCCCTCCGGGGAGAGGGCTGGGGTGAAGGGCCAAGGCTGGCCTCGCGCCCGGCTCGAAGCGACTCGCAATCCACATGAACACCATCATTGCCATCGACAGTTTCACAGGGCGGGCTTCGGCCCATCTTCCCGCGCCGCCATGGTGGGCTGAAGCCCGCCCCACGAGCGCGCGCGCATGAGCAACGTGGTCGCCCTCGATCATCTGTTCGACGCGCGCCGCCTCTGGCGCGGCCAGCCGCAGGCACGCGCGCCTTCGCGCCAGCCGACCGGCTTTGCGCTGCTGGACGCCGCACTGCCCGGCGGCGGCTGGCCCGAAGGCGCGCTGAGCGAAGTGCTGCTGCCGCTGGACGGCATCGGCGAACTGACCCTGCTGTGGCCGACGCTGGCGCGCCTGACCCGGGCCGGCGGCCTGGTCGCGCTGGTCGCCCCGCCCTACCTGCCCTTTCCCGCCGCCTGGGCCCATGCCGGTGTGCAACTGGACCGCCTGCAGGTGGTGCGCGCCGAACCGCGCGACGTGCCCTGGGCCACCGAGCAATGCCTGCGCTCGGCCGCCTGCGCCGCCGTGCTGTGCTGGCCGCAGCAGCCCGACGACCGCACGCTGCGCCGGCTGCAGCTGGCGGCGGAAACCGGTCAATGTCTGGGACTGGCGATGCGCCCGGCATCGGCCGCCGCCCACGCTTCGCCGGCGGCGTTGCGGCTGGCACTGGAAACGAACCCCGCGCGCCTGCGCGTGCTCAAGTGCCGCGGCGGCAATCCCCCGGCGCGGCCGTTGCCCTGGCCGCTGCCGGCAGGCATGTCCACCACATCGAGTCCCGGCAGTCTCTTCGCAGCTGTCCCGGATCGCGCCTGAGGTCCACGCCGATGTTGTGGGCCTGCATTCTGTTGCCGCAATTGGCACTCGACGGCGTCCTGCGCCGCCATGCCACGCCGGACGAGCCATTGGTGCTGGTCGACGGGCCGGTACAGCGGCGCGTGCTGCGCGCGGTCAACACTGCGGCAAAAACGGCCGGCCTGCGTGCCGGCATGCCGCTGGCCACCGCGCAGGCGATCTGTGCGCGCTTTGCCGCGGTCGAGCACGACCCGGCCGAAACCACGCGCTGGCACGACTTCCTCGCCGCATGGGCCTATCGCTACGGCGCGCAGGTCAGCCGACAGATGCCTGCAGCGCTGTTGATTGAAGTGGAGGCGAGTTTCCGCCTGTTCGGCCCGTGGCCGCGCATGGAAGCCATGCTGCGCGAAGACCTGGCCGCGCTCGGCTTCCGCCACCGCATCGCGCTGGCGCCCAACCCGTGGGCCGCGCGCGCGCTGGCCGGCGTGCACGACGGTCTGGCGATCACCCACGAGGCACCATTGAAGCAGGCACTGGGCCAGTTGCCAGTGGAACGCGCGGGCCTGCCGTCGGAGGCGGCCGGCAGCCTGCGCCGGATGGGCCTGCGCCGGCTCGCGCAGGTTTACGCGCTGCCGCGTGCGGCGCTGGGCCGGCGCGTGGGCACCGACACCCTCGACCAGCTCGACCGCCTCGACGGCACGCTGGCCACGCCGCTCACGCTCTACCAGCCGCCGGACCACTTCGAATCGCGCATCGAGTTCAACTACGAGGTCGGCGCTACCGGCCAACTGCTGTTCCCGCTGCGCCGCATGACCGGCGACCTGGCCGCGTACCTCGCCGGCCGCGACGGCGGCGTGCAGCGCTTCGTGCTCCGGCTCGAACACGACCGCGGCGCCGCCACCGACATACCGATCGGCCTGCTCGCGCCCGAGCGCGATGCGGCCATGCTGTTCGAGCTGGCCCGCGGCCGGCTGGACCTGGTGCAGCTGGCCGCCCCGGTGCGCGCACTGCAACTGATCGCCCGCGAGCTGCCGCCGTTCGTGCCCGCCGGCCGCGACCTGTTCGACGTGCGACCGCAACAGGCCGTGCCGTGGGAACAATTGCGCGAACGCCTGCGCGCGCGGCTGGGCGACGACGCCGTGCACGGCCTGGCGGTACACGCCGACCACCGTCCCGAGCGCGCCTGGCGCGACCACGGCGACAGCGTCGCGGCACCGCCGCTGTCCCGTCCCGGCTGGCTGCTGGCCCAACCGGTGCCGCTACGCGATCGCGAGATGCGCATCCTGGCCGGCCCCGAGCGCATCGAGAGCGGCTGGTGGGACGGCGACGTGCGCCGCGACTACTACGTGGTCGAAACCGCCGCCGGCCAGCGCGCCTGGGCGTTCTGTCCGGCTGGCGAGCGCGGTGGTTTCATGCTGCATGGGTGGTTCGCATGAGCCGCGCCGCAGAGTCCGCAGGATGGCTCCTCCCCCTGCTTGCAGGGGGAGGCTGGGAGGGGGTCGGCCGGTCCTGCCGCAGCGTGCGGAACCCCTCCCCGGCCCTCCCCTGCACGCAGGGAAGGGAGCGGCAGCACGCGCTGATCGGGCTTCTGTTACGCGAGGGGTTCGTCGCATGAGTCTTCCACCCTACGCCGAGCTCCACTGCCTTTCCGCCTTCAGTTTCCAGCGCGGCGCCTCGCTGGCGATCGAGCTGTTCGAGCGTGCGAAACAACAGGGCTACAGCGCACTCGCCATCACCGACGAGTGCACGCTCGCCGGCATCGTGCGCGCGCTGGAAGCTTCGCGCGAAACCGGCATCAAGCTGATCGTGGGCAGCGAGTTCCAGTTCACCGATGGCCCCAAATGCGTGCTTCTGGTGGAGAACAGCCAGGGCTACGCACGCCTGTGCCAGCTCATCACCACCGCGCGCCGCCGCGCCTCCAAAGGCAGCTACGACGCGCGGCGCGGAGACTTGGGCGACACCGAAGGCCTGCTCGCGCTGTGGCTGCCCGGCGCGGAACCCGACGAGGCCGAAGCCGCCTGGCTGAAAGAGCGCTTCCCCGAGCGCTGCTGGCTCGCGGTCGAGTTGCACCGCGGTCCCGACGACGATGCCCGCCTGGCCGCCCTGCGCACCCTGGGCGAACGACTGGCCCTGCCGCTGGTCGCCGCCGGCGATGCGCACATGCACGTACGCGCCCGCCGTGCGCTGCAGGACGTGATGAGCGCGATCCGTCACCACACCACCGTGGCGCAAGCCGGCCATCGGCTGTTTCCCAATGGCGAGCGCCACCTGCGCACCCGCCGCGCGCTTTCGGCCATATATACGCCCGAACTGCTGGCCGAGAGCGTGGCCATCGCACAGCGCTGCACTTTCAGGCTGGAAGAACTCGCCTACACCTATCCGCACGAGCTGGTGCCGGAAGGTCACAGCCCCGCCACCTGGCTGCGCCAGTTGGTCGAGGATGGCGTGCTCTGGCGCTGGCCGGACGGCATACCAGCGAAGGAGCGCAAGCAGATCGAGGGCGAACTGGCGTTGATCCGGGACAAGGATTACGAGTCCTACTTCCTCACCGTGCACGACATCGTGCGCTTCGCGCGCTCGAAGGGCATCCTCTGCCAGGGCCGCGGCTCGGCGGCCAACTCGCTGGTCTGCTACGCGCTCGGCATCACCGAGGCCGATCCTGCAACGAGCAACCTGCTCTTCGAACGCTTCATCTCGGCCGACCGCGACGAGCCGCCGGACATCGACGTCGACTTCGAACACGAGCGCCGCGAAGAAGTGCTGCAATATGTGTTCGACCGCTACGGCCGCGACCGCGCCGCACTCACCGCGGTGGCGACCGAATACCGCGGTCGCGGTGCGATCCGCGACGTGGCACGGGCGCTGGGCATGTCGCCGGAACTCGCCAGCGAGCTGTCCGCCACGCTCGACCGCTGGAGCGGCGAGGTGCCACCGTCCGACCGCCTGCGCGAGCGCGGCTTCGACCCGGACACACCGCTGCTGCAACAGGTGCTCGCCCTCACCGTGCAGCTGATCGGCTTCCCCCGCCACCTCTCCCAGCACCCCGGCGGCTTCGTCATTTCCGAACATCCGCTCTCCACCCTGGTGCCGGTGGAGAACACCGCCATGGACGGCCGCACGGTGATCCAGTGGAACAAGGACGACCTGGACACGCTGGGCATGCTCAAGGTCGACTGCCTGGCGCTGGGCATGCTCACGGCGCTGCGCAAGACCTTCGATCTGCTGCGCGACAACGACCGCGGCGAGTACACCATCGACGCCATCAACAAGCAGCACAAGGACGACAAGCCCACCTACGACATGATCAGCCGCGCCGACACCATCGGCGTGTTCCAGATCGAATCGCGCGCGCAGATGGCCATGCTGCCGCGCCTGAAGCCGAGGGAGTTCTACGACCTGGTGATCGAGGTGGCGATCGTGCGTCCCGGCCCGATCCAGGGCGACATGGTGCATCCCTACCTGCGCCGGCGAAACGGGGAAGAGCCCGTCGACTATCCCTCCGAAGCACTGAAAGCCGTTTTGAAACGCACGCTCGGCGTGCCGCTGTTCCAGGAGCAGGTAATGCAGATCGCCATGGTCGCGGCCGACTTCAACGGCAGCCAGGCCGATGCGTTGCGTCGCTCGATGGCGGCCTGGAAGCGCCACGGCGGCCTGGAACCACACCGCGAGAAACTGCTCGCCGGCATGTTGAAGAACGGCTACACCCGCGAGTTTGGCGAACACCTGTTCGAACAGATCAAGGGCTTCGGCAGCTACGGCTTCCCCGAATCGCACGCGGCCAGCTTCGCCCTGCTCGCCTACGTCAGCAGCTGGCTCAAATGCCACGAGCCGGCGGCATTCGCCTGCGCGCTGATCAACTCCGCGCCGATGGGCTTCTATTCGCCCGACCAGTTGTTGCAGGATGCGCGCCGCCACGGTATCCGCACGCTGCCCGTCGACGTGCGCCACAGCGATTGGGACTGCACGCTGGAGCCCGAGCGCGACGCGCGGTTGCAGCCGGCGATCCGCATGGGACTGCGGCTGATCCGCGGGTTTTCCGAAGCCGCCGCCAAGACCATCATGGCCGCCCGCGAACAGCGCCCGTTCGTCGACGTGGCCGATCTTTGCGCGCGCGGGCAACTCGACCGCCGCGCCCAGGCCTTGCTCGCCGACGCCAACGCCCTGCGCGCGCGGGCCGGCCATCGCCACCGTGCGCGCTGGGCGATCGCCGGCGTGGAGCCGCAACTGCCGCTGTTCCCCGGTTCCACGCCCGAAACCGAGACGATCGCGTTGCCCCTGCCCACTCGCGGCGAGGACCTGTGCGCCGACTACGCGCTCACCGGCACCACGCTGGGACCGCACCCGCTACGGATGCTGCGAGCGCGATTGCGCGCCCGGCACTTCCGCGCCTCCAACGAACTGGCTGGCCTGCCCAGCGGCCGCCCCGTGCGCGTGGCCGGCATCGTCACCCTGCGCCAGCAACCGCAGACCTCCAGCGGCGTGGTGTTCCTGACGATCGAGGACGAGCACGGACTGACCAACGTGGTGATCTGGCGACGGGTGGTGCTGCGCCAGCGCCGCGTGCTGCTTGCATCAAGGCTGCTGGCGGTGGAAGGGCATGTGGAAAGCCAGCATGGCGTGCAGCATCTGATCGCGCATTCGCTGGAGGATCTGACGCCGATGCTGGGGGAATTGGATGTGCGGTCGCGGGATTTTCACTAGGGCGAAGTAAGGGCCTCCCCTTACCCTTCCAGCGCCCCGACGACCGCCCGCAGATCCGCCACCAGTTCCTCGAATGCCTGGTGGCGCCGCGCCTCCTCCGGCATGCGCAACACCGCCGACGGATGCCACGTCGCCAGCCCCTGCGTGCCCTCGCCGAGCGGTCGCCACACCCCACGCTCGCGGGTGATGCGAAAGGCGTTGCCGAACATCGTCTGCGCCGCCATCGCCCCCAGCCCCACCACCAGCTTCGGCTTCACCCGCAGCAGCTCCGCCGCCAGCCACATGCGGCAGGCGGCCTGTTCGGCCGCGTTGGCGCGCTTGTGCAACTTGGCGGTGCCGCGCGTCTCGTACTTGAAATGCTTGACGGTGTTGGTCAGGTACAAGGTCGAGCGGTCCAGCCCCGCCTCCCCCAGCGCGCGGTCGAGCAGCTGTCCGGCGGGACCGACAAACGGCACGCCCTCGCGATCCTCGTTCAAGCCCGGCTGCTCGCCGATCAGCATCACCTGCGCGCTGACCGGCCCTTGCCCGAACACCGTCTGCGTGCCGTAACGCCACAGCGGGCAGGCCCGGCAGTCGCGCGCCTTGCGCCGCAGCGTGGCGAGCGCTCCGGCAGGCACTTCGTCGACCGGCTTGGCCAGCGGGACGCCGAAAGGGTTGTTGACGGGGCGCGGAGGCATGACCGGCGGACGCTAGCGTCGGCTGGGTGAACCTGCCGCCAAGGCATCGCGTGTTCGTAGGGTGGGCTTCAGCCCACCGCACCTCTGGTGCGAAAAGGCACGGTGGGCTGAAGCCCACCCTACGTGACGGTTTGCAGGAAGGCCTCCAGCAGCGCGCCCCGATATTTCTGTCTATGGAGCAGCAGCGAGAGCATCCGCCTGAGGTCCAGGAACGGTGTTTTCAGCGCCACCAGCCGCCCGGTCCCCAGCGCGTCGACCAACGCCACCTCCGGCAGGCAGGCGATGCCGAGGCCGGCGGCGACGGCCTGTTTGATCGCCTCGATCTGATCCAGTTCCAGCACCGTCTCGCCCGGGGGCAACTGCGCCAGCACGCGCTCGGTGGTCGCGCGGGTGGCCGAGCCCGGTTCGCGCAGCACCCAGCGGGCGCCGGCGAAGTGCGCCGGCTTGAGCGCGCGCTTGCGCGCCAGCGGATGCTCCGGCGCCGCGCACACGCGCAACCGGTCCGCGCGCCAGGGCTTGAGCTCCAGTTGGGGATGGGCCACCGGGCCCTCCACGCAGCCGACGTCCAGCGCGTGATCGAGCAACTGCGAAGCGATGGTGTCGGTATTGGCTACGCGCAGGCGGATCGCCACCTGCGGCTGCGCGCGCACGAAGCCGCCCAGCAGCTCGCCGACCAGGTAGTTGCCGACGGTATTGCTGGCGCCGACCCGCAACTCGCCCGCCAGCGCCTGCGCGTCGCCGTGGCCGAAGCGGGCCAGTTCGGCGTGACGTTCGAGCAGCTCCTGCGCGCGCGGCAGCATCTCGCGCCCGCGCGCGTTGAGGTGCAGCCGCCCGCGTTCGCGGTCGAACAGCGGCGCGCCGAGCTGCCGCTCCAGTTCGGCCAACGCCATGCTGGCGGCCGGCTGGGTCAGGTGCACGCGCTCGGCGGCGGCGCGCAGGCTGCCGTGCAGCGCGGTTTGCACGAACACGTCGAGTTGGCGGGGCGTGATGTTCAACATTCAATTGTCCTTATGGCACCCATCAGACATGCAAAGTTTTGCTGATGACAGGCCCCGCCCACAATGGCGGCACTCCACCACCCGGCTTCCCGATGACTGCCACCACCGCCACGCCCACCCTGTCCACCCGCTTGCCCGGCCTGGGCCTGGCGTTGGGCATCGCGCTGGTCGCGCTGTGGCTGGGGCGGATGGCACCGCTGATCGGAGGGCCGGTGATCGGCATCGTGCTCGGCATCGTCGTGCGCAACACGGTCTCGCCGGGCGTGCGCTTCAGCCCCGGCATCCAGTTCGCCGGCAAGCAGGTGCTGCAGTGGTCGATCATCGCGCTGGGTTTCGGGCTCAGCCTCGACCAGGTGGCGAAGACCGGGCTGGAGTCGCTGTCGGTCACGCTGATCACCATGAGCGCGGCATTCATCGCCGCGTGGGGACTGGGACGGCTACTGGGCGTGCACGATCAATTGAAGGTACTGATCGGCGTGGGCACGGCGATCTGCGGCGGCTCGGCGATCGCCGCGGTGACGCCGATCATCAAGCCGGACGAGCACGACACGGCGTTCGCGATCTCCACCATTTTCCTGTTCAACGTAGTGGCCGTGCTGCTGTTCCCGCTGCTGGGCCACCTGATGCAGCTATCGGACATGGGTTTCGGCCTGTGGGCAGGCACCGCGATCAACGACACCTCCTCGGTGGTCGCCGCCGGGTACAGCTACAGCCAGGCGGCGGGTGATTACGCCACCATCGTCAAGCTCACCCGCGCCACGCTGATCATCCCGGTGTGCATCACGCTGGCGGTGATGGTGGCGATGCGCGAGAAAAAGAAAGGCGCGGCCGATTTCAGCCTCAGGCGCATCTTTCCATGGTTCATCCTGTGGTTCCTGGTCGCCTCGGCGGTGCGCACGGCGGGGCTGGTACCCGGCGCAATGCAGCCGCTGATCCACGGCGCGGCCGAATTCCTGATCATCGTGGCGCTGACCGCAATCGGCCTGTCGGCCAACCTGCGCAGGATGATCTCCAGTGGTCCGCGGCCGATCCTGCTCGGGTTTGGCGTTTGGGTGGCGGTGGCAGTGAGCAGCCTGTTGGTGCAGTTGGCGATCGGGCAGCTTTGAAGGCAGCCCTTGGGGATGGCGGCCCTTCGACTTCGCTGCGCTACGCTCAGGGCGAACGGTCAAAGATTCCGTTTCGTCCTAAAGCGGCGTGCAGGCAAAACTGAAAGCCCCGCACCTCTCCTAACCGTTCGCGCTGAGCGTAGGCCCGCGGGACCGAAGTCGAAGAGTCCGGGGAGCTAGGGCGTGGCGCGCCCCTGCTCCGCCAGCGTCAACGCCACCTTGTCTCTGAGGTACACCGGCAAGGCCTGTTCCGGCGAAACGGCCCGACCCGCCTGGTATTCGCGCACGGCGAGTTCCGCCACATGGCGGGCCTGCGGGTAACGATCGCCTTCGGCCTGTCGCAGCTCGCCCGTCAGATGGCTGCGCAGCACGTCCGAGTAGGTCGCCCATCCGCTGCCGACGACGCTCCATGTCTGGGCCTGCGGCACCACGAGCGCATCGGGTGCGCAGACGCGTTCCTCGTCCAGCGCCACCAGGCCACCGTCGCCATCGCGCCGATAACAGGCGGCATAGATCTCGCCCATGCGCGCGTCGATCACGGCCAGGATGGCCGCCTCGTCTTCGGGCGCCTCCAGCGCCAGCGCGGCCAGCGAGGACACCGGCACCACCGGTCGGTCCAGCGCCAGCGCCATGCCCTGAGCGAGCGCCACACCCAGCCGCACACCGGTGAACGCACCGGGCCCGCGACCGACCGCGATCGCGTCCAGCGCGTGCCTTCCGAGCCCGGCCTCGGCGAGCAACGCATCGGCCATCGGCAGCGCCAGCTCGGCGTGCCGGCGCGGTGCCAGTTCGCTGCGGGCGATGACTTCCTGTCCGTGCACCAGGGCGACGGAGCAGGCTTCGGTACTGGTTTCGATGGCGAGCAGGTTCATGCGGGAATTCTCGCACGCCCCCGCCGGCGGGGGATGTCGATCCGCGTCCGGCCGGATCGTCGTCATGGCAGCTGATCGATCCTCCGCATCCCTGCCATGCTGCACGCCCGCCAAGGAGCTCCCGCTTGAACATGCCGACCCCGACCGCCTCTGCCCGCGACGGCCGCTGGCTCGCCCTCACCGTGCTGTGCCTGGGCGTGCTGATGATCGTGCTGGACACCACCATCGTGAACGTGGCGCTGCCCTCGATCCGTGCCGACCTGGGCTTCTCCGAAGCCACGCTGGCCTGGGTGGTGAACGCCTACGTGCTGACCTACGGCGGCTTCCTGCTGCTGGGCGGGCGGCTGGGCGACCTGTTCGGGCACCGCAAGTTGTTCCTGCTCGGGCTGGTGCTGTTCACCGCCGCCTCGCTCGCTTGCGGCATGGCCGGCTCGCGCGAATGGCTGGTGATCGCGCGCGGCATCCAGGGCTTGGGCGGCGCGGTGGTCACCGCGGTGGCGCTGTCGCTGATCATGGACCTGTTCACCGAACCGGCGGAGCGGGCGAAGGCGATGGGCGTGTACGGCTTCGTCTGCGCCGGCGGCGGCAGCGTGGGCGTGCTTCTCGGTGGCTTGCTGGTGAGCACGCTGAGCTGGCACTGGGTGTTCCTGGTCAACCTGCCCATCGGCCTGGCGGTGTTCGCCGCTTCGCTCAGGCTGCTGCCGGCGGTGCACGGCAGTAGCGACGTGCGCCATCTGGACGTCGGTGGTGCGCTCGCCGTCACCGCGGCGCTGATCCTGGCGGTCTACGCGATCGTCGACGGCAACCAGGCCGGCTGGCTGTCGGCGCGCACGCTGGGCATGCTCGCTATGGCGGTGGCGCTGTTCGTGCTGTTTCTTTTCATCGAGACGCGTGTACGCGCGCCGCTGGTGCCGCTGAAACTGTTCCGCCTGCGCAACCTGGCGATCGCCAACGTGGTCGGGGTGCTGTGGGCCGGCGCGATGTTCGCGTGGTTCTTCCTGTCCGCGCTATACCTGCAGCTGGTGCTGGGCTACGGGCCGATGGAAGTGGGCCTGGCCTTCCTGCCCGGCAACCTGGTGATGGCCGCCTGCTCGCTCGGTCTTTCCGCGCGCATCGTGATGCGCTTCGGCATCCGCCGGCCGCTGGCGGGCGGCCTGCTGGTGGCGGCAATCGGACTGGCATTGTTCGCGCGCGCGCCGGCCGACGGGCATTTCCTCGTCGACGTGCTGCCCGGCATGGTGCTGCTCGGCCTGGGTGCGGGCATCGCCTTCAACCCGGTGTTGCTGGCGGCGATGAACGATGTCGAGCCGCGCGATTCGGGCCTGGCCTCGGGCATCGTCAACACCGCCTTCATGATGGGCGGCGCGCTCGGCCTTGCGGTGCTGGCCAGCCTCGCGGCGGCGCGCACCGGTGCAGCGCTGGAAACCGGCATCGCGCAGGCGGCCGCGCTCAACGCGGGCTATCGCGCCGCGTTCCTGGCCGGGACCGGTTTCGCGGTAGTGGCGGCGCTGCTAGGTGGCTTGCTGCTGCGTCCGCGACAGTCGATGGCCGGAGCGGAAGCCTCGCCGGTGCATTAGGTGCCGTCGTCTCCGCTTTCGCTTTCGGGATCGAGCGTGGGCGTGGCCCGCCTCGCGAATTGAAGAAGCCGAAGCACCAGTTGCCGGGGCGGTTTGTCGAAGTGAGCTGTGCGACGCTGCGCGGGGACAGCGCGATGAGCACCCTCTTCAGCCACGTCCAGGGTGCCTCCACCGGCGCAACCAGCGACCGCGCGGGATTGCTGCGTTCGGCACACCAGGGGCTACTGTTCCTCGACGAGATCGGCGAACTGGGCCTGGGCGAGCAGACCACGCTGCTGCGTGCCCTGGAAGGGAAGCGCTTCTTCCCTGCAGGCGGCGATCGCGAAGTGGAAAGCGATTTCCACATACCTGGCGCGCTTCGGACTCGATTGGGCTCATCCTCAACGACTTCCGAACTGCGGAGGACATGCGGGCCGGATGTGACGAGCCCACCTCCGAATAGAAAGATACGATCAGGCATGTTTTGGAGAAAATTGAGCATTAACTGTCTCTTCCTGCGCGCCTAAAGTGACTCCCACGTTCCAACCACCCACAAGGAGTCCGCCATGTCACGTATCGCCACCCCGTCCGTCCAGTCGGCCACCGGTGCCACCGCCGAGGTCTATGCCCAGATCCGCAAGGCCGCCGGCAGCGTGCCCAACACCTTCGCCGCGATCGGCGCACACGGCCCGGCTGCGCTCAAGGCGGTGCTGCAGGCCGAAGCCGTACTGGCGTCCGGCGGCCTGACCCGCCAGGACCAGGAGACCATCAAACTGCTCGTCAGCGAAGTGACCGGTTGTGATTACTGCGTGGCCGCACACAGCATGTTGGGCAAGATGGCCGGCCTGAAGCCCGAAGCGCTGAAGCAGGTCCGCACCGGCCAGTCCACCGGCGATGCCAAGCGCGACGCGCTTGCCCGCTTCGTACGCACCCTGGTCGAAACCCGCGGCACCATCGCCGAATCGGAGTTCGCCTCGATCAAGGCCGCCGGCTATAGCGATGCGCAGCTGGTGGACATCAGCCTGGCGATCGCGCTGGTCATCTTCACCAACACGTTCAACCGCATCAACGATACCGAACTGGATTTCCCGGCGGTGGCGTGAAGCACGAAGGGCGAGTCGCCAGGCACATGCGCGCCTGGCGAGCCTCGCCCTTTTTCCGAAGGGTCGCGATCACGGCGCACTCAAGCGGGCGCCCGCGCACAGCCTACCGGACAGGTCAGGCCAGCGGCGCTTCCGGCAGGTAGCGACTGGCCCAGGCGGAAATCAGGGTGGCCGCGTAGTCGGCATCGGCACGGCGCGTCAGCAGGTGATCGGCATCGTCCAGCGAGAGGAAGCTTTTCGGGTGCTTCGCCGCCATGAAGATGCGGTTGGCGTTGTCGATACCGACGGTGGTGTCGCCCGGCGCATGCATCACCAGCAGCGGGCGGTGCAGGCTAGCGATGCATGCGCCCTGGTCGTGCCGGCCCAGGTCGTCGACGAAACTCCTGCGCACCCGGAACGGCCGCCCGGCGAGCATGACCTCGGCCTCGCCCTGCGTCTGGATGCGTTCCAGCGCGGCAGGGTCGATCTGACGCAGCACGTGCGCCACGTCGAAGGGCGCACCGATGGTGACCATCGCGCAAACGTCCGGCATCGCGCCCGCCGCCGCGAGTACCGCGGCGCCGCCCAGGCTGTGCCCGACCAGCAGCGACGGCGATTTATCGATGGCCTGCATGGCCTGGCCGGCTGCCACCAGGTCCTCCACATCGGCGGCGAACGTCGCGTCGGCGAAGCTTCCGCCGCTGGCGCCCAGTCCCGCGAAGTCGAATCGCAGCACGCCGACGCCCTGTACGCCCAACGTGCGCGCCATGCGCGCGGCGGCGAGGTTGTCCTTGCCGCAGGTGAAGCAGTGCGCAAGGATCGCCCAGCCGCGCACAGGGCCCTCCGGCTGTTCCATGCGGCCGGCGAGGCGATAGCCCCGCGGGCCTTCGAAATCGAACGGCTGTGACCCCATCAACCCCATCCTCTGCCTGTTGCGACTGCTGCTGCGCTCACACCGCCCCCGCCTCCCGAAGCCGGCCGTAGCTGCCTGTGCCGTGGGGATGTCGCGAACGAGGCATCGGCCAGGAATGTTCCGAGGCTCGACCTCGCGCCGCCCTGGCAGGCCAGCGGAGACACCGGCCACGTTCGCCCCGACAGCTCTTTTCAAGAGGCGAAGTCACAGATCCTTGGCGAGGCGGACCCCCGTGAATTGCCACCGTTGATGGGGGTAGAAGAAGTTCCTGTAGCTTGCCCTGACGTGACCGCGAGGCGTAGCGCAACTTCCACCACGAAGTACGAACTGTCCCGACATGAACTTGCCGTTGTACTCGCCAACGGCGCCTGCAGCCGGGCGAAAGCCCGGGTATGGCAAGTAAGCCGAGGCGGTCCACTGCCACAGCTCGCCATACATCTGTTGAAGGAATGCATACGGGGCATTGGCTTCCGGGATGCCCGGTTCCGAAGGGCCGGGGAAACCTCCTGTCAACGGATGAAGGTGCGAACCGGCGGTCTCCCATTCCGCTTCGGTCGGCAACCGTGCTCCGGCCCAGCGCGCAAATGCATCCGCTTCGTAATAGCTGACGTGCCGTACAGGCGCGTGTCCCACGAGCGCCGAAGTGCCCCGCGGCCCGAACTGCCCGCTCCAGTCCCCGTCGACACCACGTCGCCAATACAACGGGGCTTCGATGAGGTTCTCCTTCGCCCACGCCCAGCCATCGGATAACCACAGGTCCGCATTCTGGTAGCCGCCTGCGTCGATGAAGGCACGCCATTCGGCGTTGGTCACCAACCGGCTGGCCAGTGCATGCGGCGCCAGCCAGGTCGTGTGCCTGGGGGTTTCGCAATCGAAGGCGAAACCCGCGCCGTCATGCCCGATCTCCACCGCGCCACATCGCCCGGCTACCCATCGCAGCTCGCTGGGCTCGCTGCTGACCGACGCCCCCGGCTCCTCGGGATGCCAGGCCGGAAGCAGCGGGTTGCTGCCAAAAAGGTTGACGATGTCCGTTTGCAGCAATTCCTGATGCTGCTCCTCGTGGTGGCAACCCAGCTCGATCAGCTCGAGCAGATGTGACGGCAACCCGGTGAAGTGGGTCCTGATCGCCTCGGTCACGCAGGATCGGTATTCCATGACCTTTTCCAGCGAAGGCCGCGTCAGCAGCCCGCGCAGGTGCCGCGCCAGACGGGGCCCTTCCGCTTCGTAATAGCTGTTGAAGAGGTAGTGATACCGGCTGTCGAACGGCGCATACCCGGCCGCGCCCTCGCGTAGCACAAACGCCTCGAAGAACCAGGTCGTATGCGCAAGATGCCACTTGGTTGGCGAGGCGTCCGGCATCGCCTGTACGCTGGCATCGGCATCAGACAGGCCTTCGGCGAGCTGCTCCGTTCGCGCACGCACGCTGACGAACCGCGCAAGCAGCAACTTCCCCGTATCCAAATCAACCACGAACGAAACCTCTCTCAGGTCGAGGGCCAAGCCACCGAAGGCTCGCCTTGAAATCGCCGCCATCCCCCTGACTGATGGCGGATTCTCCAGGCTGGCGAGCACTCCGGAGACCGACCTGTTGCCGTTGGCCGGACTCGTGGCTCTGCCGCTGGCTGCGCATGTCGGCGCTAGTTGCCGGCAGACGCATCCCGCAACCTTGCTTCCAGCCGGGCGATCGCTCCGAGCAGACGTTCGCGTTCTTCCTCATGGAAAGTGGCCAGCATGGCGCGCGCGTGCGCGGTGGCCCGTATCCAGAGGGCCGCGGCAATCTGCTGGATCTCCGGCGGCGGGGTCCAGGGGTCGGACGACGGCGCGATGATGCGTCGTCCCAGGCCTTCCCACCAGACGTCCAGAAATCCGGCGATGACCTCGTGCGAGCCCGTGCCGATCAACGCTCGTACACGGTCGGGGCTCGGGCGTTCGCCAGCGACGAGCAGCGTGTCTGCCGCCTCGGCAACGGCAGCCTGGGTCACGCCGGAATGTTCATGTCGGCTGTTCACCTCTGGCGCGCTTTCGCATTGAGCTCGTCCACGGTGAAGATCGCCTCGGGGACGGCTTCCAGGTGCGCACGACCGATGGCTTCTCCATTGCCGTCGGACAGGCCGTACGTGTGCTGCCGTATTTTTTCCAGGGCGCGGTCGATGGCCGCGATCCGGTTCAGGTCATGCGTCAGTCGCGCCTCGTCGTTGCCCTGCTGCTCGAGGCGATTGCTGTCATCGACAGCATCCCGCGGCTCATCCCCGGCGGCCATCTGCAATGTGTCTTCGTCCGCGCCGGCTGCGTCTCCATCGGCAATGAGCTGAGCTCGCAACTCGAGCAACCGCTCGCGCTGGCGTGCGATGAAGGTTTGATCCAGGTTTTCGTGATTGGGCTGATTCATGGTCGCTTCCGATGGGTCTGGTGGTGGGAGCCCCAACTTGCCTCTTCCGTTGCAGGTGGGGCGGACAAGCTGGCGGGTGTTCCGCAACTTCTCGCAAGATTGGCGATGGCGGCGAGAAAATAGGAAGCCTTCAGATAGGCAGCACGTCGCTACCCGAAACGACGAGCCGATATCGCACAAGACGCTCCGCTTCCGGATTCACGGTGTGGACGTGTACGCGGTCGCCTTCGACGATCCGCAGAGTCGTTGCGCCGGACGCAAAATAAAATTGCCCCGTCCACTTGCGCTCCACAAGCAGGGTCAGGAGCGCCACCGCGTCGTCACGGGCCGACTTCTCCAGCAGCAGCCCAGGCGCCTGGTTCAGTGGGCGGGCTTCCTTCTGCGCCTCGCGATACGGCGCCGTCGGATCACCCTCGTATTCGTCGTCCCAGATCCAGTCGCTCAACAGCAATAGCCCACCCTCGAATCCGCCGAGGTCCTCCATCAGCGAGCCGACCAGGTCGGACAGCCTTACAGGAATCGGCTGCAG
This sequence comes from Frateuria hangzhouensis, assembly GCF_026410505.1. GTDB lineage: Bacteria > Pseudomonadota > Gammaproteobacteria > Xanthomonadales > Rhodanobacteraceae > Frateuria_A > Frateuria_A hangzhouensis. Next base: position 268,908 of record NZ_JAPMIU010000003.1, on the reverse strand, counting down.
ATCGAACTGGAAATGGCTGCTGCCAGGCTCGTCGGTCGCCGGCACTTCCTGCAGGCCGCGTCCCGCGAGCCATTCGATGCTTTCCGCCTGGGTCAGGAACCGGACCGGAATACCATCGCTGGACGAACCCATGCCCATGGACGCCAACACGGGCAGTGTGCCGAGATAGTCGCTCTTGCCCAGCCGGATGCCCTTGTGGCGCAAGATGGCATGTGCGACCGCAATGTGAAAGTAGAAGTTGGGCAGCAGCAAGGCGCGCAAATAGTCTTCCCCGGACATGGCCGAGCCCACGCGCCGATACGATTGATCGATCATCCGCGCCTGGCTGCCTTCGAACGCCTCGGGCGTCAACGTCCGCAAAAAAGCGCTCGTCTTCTCGATCCGATCGCGGTAGTCCCCTATCGTCCGTTCGTCGTCGGCGAACCACGGCGCTTCCTGGCCAGTCAACCGGGCCACGCCATTCTTGGCGTTGTCGCTGGCGATCTGGAACTGGCGGCCAAGGGGCAACATATCGTCTGCCAGGCGTGCCCGAAGCAGTTCTGCGCCGGTGGATTGGCCGGCGTGCACCGCTGCCTGCATCCTGTCCAGATACGACTGAAGGACGCCAAGCCCTCGCAACAATGCGGGAACGGTGTAGTCGTACATGTGGGCGGGCATCAGAAGGCTCCCGGTTGGGTGGCCAGCATGCTCGGTTGCCGGCCAAGGGTATGAAAGTGCCGTCCAGAAGAGAAGGAACGGCGGCGCCGGATCTTTCGATCATCCGCCGAGGGCATAGGGACCTCCTCGCCGGATCGCGGCCTGGTACCCCGGCCGGCACTGGAACCGGCCGACCCATGCTTCGAGGTTCGGGTACCGGCTCCTGTCGGTCCGAAGCGCCGCCAGTTCGCCGATGAAGCTCATCTGCACGTCCGCGGCGGAGAACGTGTTGCCCACGAGATAATCGCGTTCCCCCAGGCTCCGTTCGATGTAGCTCAAATGGGTGTCCAGCTCGATGTCGATGCGCTGTTTGAGCGGACGCCACTCCTCGCCCAGGTACGAGGCCAGCCCCTTCATGATCAAGGGCAGTGCTGCCGATCCTTCGGCGTAGTGGAGCCACTGCATGTACTGGTCATACAGCCAGCTGTCCGGCAGCGGCGCGAGCCGGCCTGCGCCGTGGCGACGAATGATGTAATCGACGATCGCGCCAGATTCGGCCACGGCGCGGCCGTCGTCGGTGATGACCGGGGACTTCCCCAGCGGATGGACCGACTTCAGTGCCTCCGGCGCCAGATGGCTTCCGGCTTCGCGCTCGTAGAAGCTGATCTCGTAGGGCACATCCAGTTCTTCCAGCAGCCAGAGGATGCGCTGGGATCGTGAATGGCTCAGATGATGGACAACGAGCATGTGTCAGCCGTCAGCGAGTTCGTCGCAGACCCTATCCATGGCGCGGATGTGGGTTTTGTCCTCGACGCGTCGAGCAGTGGCGATCGCAGTCTCGCTGCGAGTCGTCACGATGTCCGAGCCTGCGCTCAACGTCCGGCTCACCGGACAGCGATCCGCCGCGGCGAGCAGCAGTTTCATTTCCTCCCCGGTGACCGTGGCGTCGATGAAAATCGATCGTTCGAACACATCGCGACGCGATTCGGGATCGCGCTGGTGCGTGACCATGACCTGCACGTGCGACACGGCGATCGATTTACGCTGGGCGTAGAGCTTCACCGTCATGACCGTGCATGCGCCGAGTGCGGCGCCGAGCAGGTCGAATGGCCCCGGACCGGAGGCCAGACCGCCCGAAGAGATCGGTTCGTCGGAAAGAAACGACGCACCCTGCGCACGCACTTCCACCTGGAACAGCCCGAGCCCCGTGTCTTCGATGATCACTGGATGTTTAGTCATGCGGACGACCTCGTTGTGCGATCAGAATTGACCCGCTGAAGCCAGCGGGAGCGGAGTTGGCCGTGGGTGGCTTGCTGCGCGCCGCGAAGACCTTGTGCATGGCTTTCGCCCCTGCTCTCCCGAGCCCTCGCGACTTGCCGGATCACACGGCCGGGCGAGTCATGATGGACAGTCGACAGCGAGCGCTGCCGGATCGCCGCAGGAGGCAGGACCCGCCTCCTGCCGGGTTCGCTTGCGATACGCCGAGGGATCTTCGCCGTAGCGCTGGCGGAACCGCAGACTGAAATGGCTGCGGCTGGCGAAGCCCACGGCCATCGCGATCGATGCGATAGAGCGCCCGGTCGCCGCAATCAGGTCGCGCGCCTTGGCAAGGCGCGCGCGTGTCACGAATTCGATCGGTGTCGTGCCGGTGGTTTCCACGAATGCCTTCGCGAAAGCGGAACGGCTCATACAGGCGGCCCTCGCCAACGAGGCCACCGTGTGCACGGCCGACGGCTGCGAAAGGATGGCGATCACCGACCGGCCCACGCCGGGCTTCAGGAGGATCGACGGCGAACTGCCTGGTTGATGCAACTGGTCGAGATCATCGCGCAGCAATTCGACCAGACACGCCTTCATCAACGTGTTTGCCAGGGTCTGGGAGCCGGCCGTGCGGAACCTGCTCTCGTCGAGCATGGTTTCAAACGCGCTCCGGACAAACAGGTCGTTGTCCGGCCTGGCGCTTATGGGGCGGACCAGTCCATCGAACGCGTCGAAATCGTTGGCAAAGCCGATCTGGATCCGGCCACACAGCACGCGGACTTCGTAATCGTCCCCGGTGAAGGCATCGATATACATGAGGTTGTGGATCCCCATGTGGATGACGTCCTGGGCAGTGTACGTCCGGTTGACAGGTCCCTGGCCCGCCAGCGTGCGCGCGAGATTCTTCGGTAGCAGGACGATACTGCCCGCCGGCGACACCAGCGGTTCGTTGCCGTCAACGCACAGATGCAACGTGCCCTTGAGCACATACATGATCTTCAAGTCGGAGATCGACGGGACAACAAGGGCCGCATCCCGGGCGATCCGACATATTCCGAAGGCCTCGACACGGACATCCATGGAATCGAGGAGCCGTTCTGCCAGCGATATGGGCGGGTAGGGAGAAGCCGACGCGGCCGGATTCCGCCTGAACAATTTGTCGAAATCAGTGCTTCTCATGAGAGCGCAATCGTGCCGTGGGATTCATCGAGGTTCATGGGGCGGCCAACCTGGGCATGGCGCGAGAAGGGCGAACCAGACCGCGGATCGCACTGCCGTCCAGGCCATGTTTTGACAGGCTTGGCGCCTTTGATGGCTGAAAATCGAACAAGTCGGAACACATGAGGTTGGCCGGGCAGCCTCACGCCGCTGGGAAAGAGAATGCTCCCAAGCGAACAATCACATCAACGCGGACGTTTCCCCTGGCATGGCGCCGGGATTCTCACGCGCGAACACGGATGACCTTCTTCCCCTGGGTCCGCTCGGTCGCGTTGAAGGCGGCGACGGCGTTGTCGAGGGTGGCGACGGTGCCGATGTTCGTCCGCAGCCGTCCGTCCCGCACCCGCCGGACGATCTCACCCAGTTGGGCACGATCGGACTCGACGACGAAGTCGACCGCCAGGCCGTCGGTGGGGCGCGCCTCGGCCGGCCCGACGATGGACACCAGCGTTCCGCCGGCTCGAACCAGGCGCGCGGACCGCTTGCCGATGTCGCCGCCGATGAGATCGAACACCAGATCGACGCCGCCGACGTCTTCCAGGGCGTCGTTCTCCAGGTCGACGAACTCCTGCGCGCCGAAGTCGAGCGCCTTCTGACGGTCGGCCGCGCGTCCGGTGCCGATGACGTAGGCGCCCGCCTCGCGTGCGAGCTGCGTCACCATCGATCCGACTGCACCGGCCGCGCCGTGCGCGATGACGCTCTGCCCCGGCCGAAGGCGGCCGTGCTCGAACAGGCCCTGCCAGGCCGTCAGGCCCGAGATCGGCAGGCTTGCCCCGACAGTGAAGTCGACGTCGCCCGGCAGCGGCGCGAGGTTGCGTGCCTCCATGGCGACATACTCCGCCAGGGTGCCGTCGCGATGCCAGTCCGCCAGGCCGAACACCCGCTGTCCCACCGACAGGCCCGTCGTGCCGTAGCCGAGGGCGGTGACCACACCGGCCAGCTCGTGCCCGGGGATCGACGGTGTTCGGTCACGGTCGCAGCGATCGGTCCAGGTCGAGGGCCACGCCAGCTCGGTCGGAACGAATCCCGACGCATGAACCTCGACGATGACGTCGTTTATCGCTGCCTGGGGCTCGGGCCGCTCTGCGAGCTTCATCCCGACCGTTCCCGCCGTCGGGTCCGTCACCACGATCGCCTTCATGAGAATGCCTCCTCGACCCTGTCTTTCTTGGGTGTGTGTTGCTGAAAAGCCCTTCGAACATCCAATGCCAGGGCCGACGGTTAGCTTGCGGAAGTGAAGGCTCGCCAGTGTCGACGCGACCTCGCTTCCCGAACCGTCCGGTGCAGGGAAAGCACCGTGCGACAAGGGTGACCAAGCCTCGCTCGCACCCCGGTCGAGGCCATTCGACAGGCTGACGCGATGGATGGTCGAAACAGAACAGATCGGTACACATGAGGCTGGCCGATCTGCCTTCCGCCACCCTCGGCAAAGAGCATCAAAGGGCAACCGTGGTATTCGCGACGCACGAACGGAAGGTTACGCGCTCGACGCGGAGTGCAGCCTGTTTGGCGCACGTCTGAAGTCATCGAGCAGGCCGCGCAGCTATTCGACAGGGGTAGTCTCTCGTGGCGCCGGCCGCCAGGCAATCCGACTTGATCGCATGCGCGTGCGGCTTCGTCCAGTCGCCGTGCGTCATCGTCCAGAATTGCGCGCACGGCACCGAATGCCGCTGGTAACCGGCCATCGGGCCGACCACACTGTCGATGTACTTCATGAGCAAGCAAGCGCTTCGATGAGCGCCACGCGTGCATGTTCAATGTCAAAGACGCCATGAGGAGACGTCCATGAATGAGCCAAAGGGCGATCGGCGGAAGTTCCTCGCCAGGGCGGGCATTGCAACACTCGGTGTCGGTACGGCGAGCCTGTTCGCCGGCACAGCGATGTCGGCCACCACGGTTCGTCCGAGCGACGTCGGCGTTATCCAGACCGCGCTTGCCCTCGAACACGAAGGCATCGCCGCCTACCGCATCGCGGGCAAGAGCGGACTGCTTTCGCCCGGGACGCTCAAGCTTGCGCTCGTCTTCATGGGCCACCACCAGGCACACCGCGATTCGTTGGCGAAACTTGTCGCAACGGCCGGTGGCAAGCCCGCCGAGCCCAAGACGGATTCCCAGTACATCGCCGAGCTCAAGCTTGGCTCCCTCAAGTCCGAGGCCGACGTCGTTGCGCTGGCAACCATGCTCGAGCGCGGTGCGGCCAGTGCCTACTTCGGCCAGATCACGGCACTCAAGGATCCGGGGCTGGCGAAGTTGTTCGCATCGATTTCAGCCGACGAGGCCATCCATTGGACCACGCTCAACAATGCAGCAGGCACGCCCATTCCCACTGCGGCTTACGTATTCGGCTGAGCAGGCGGGGCGTGAGGTCGTCGCCCTTCCGCACCTCGATGCGATGGGGCGGCCTGCTGTTTGCCGGTTTGCTTGCCGCGGCGGCTGGGGCGGGAACGGTGCCCGATGATGTTGCCGCGGGAAAGGCGCTGTACCTGAACACGTGTGGCGGTTGCCACTCGGTGGATACGAACCGCATTGGCCCGCGCCACCGCAACGTCGTCGGCAGGGCGGTGGCCAGCATCCCGGGATACGACTACTCGTCCGCCCTGAAGAAACTCGGTGGTGTCTGGACCCCTGCCAGGCTCGACCAGTGGCTGAGCGGCACGCAGAAGATGGCGCCCGGCAGCAAGATGTATCTCGAACTGGACGATCCCACCAAGCGCCGGTTGATCATCGCCTATCTGCGATCCGTTTCTGCGTCCGCCATGCCAGAGCATTCGCGCATGGCAAGCCAGCCGAGGCACTGAGAAAACCGTATTGAACCGCATCGATTTCCCCGCTACCGCGAACGAGGCGCCCGCGACGGTCCAGGGCGTGCTGGCTGGCCTGCAAAAAACGCTCGGCTTCGTTCCCAACCTGCACCGCCTGATGTCGGTCAGCCCTCATGTCCTGGCCGGATGGTTCGGGCTGATGAGCAACCTGGGCAAGACGCTCGACGTGAAGACGCGCGATAGCATTGCGCTGGCCACATCGCAGGCCAACGGCTGCGATTACTGCCTTGCTGCGCACGCTTACCTCGCGGGCACCTTCGCCAGGATGTCGGCGGCGGAGATCGCGCTCAACCGCGCCGGTCGCTCGGAAGATCCCCGGCGCGCGGCGGCCGCCGCCTTCGCCCAACGCGTGATCGAGACGCGGGGCCAGGTCACCGACGAGGACATTGCCAACGTACGCGCCGCCGGCTACAGCGACGCGAATATCGTCGAGATCGTTGCATCCACCGTACAGTTCCTGATGACCAACTTCCTCAACAATGTAGCCAAAACCATCGTCGATTTTCCCCTGATCGAGGCTCCGGCGACGGCTGTCTGAGTGGGTGCTTCGACTGCGCGGCCCGAGATGCAACGGACGGACACAATCACACTACCGGGGTTTCCCAATGCAGCGTTTCCCGCAAGCCGTTTTCGTTGCCGCCGGGCTCCGCACGCCATTCGGGCGTGGTGGCGGTGCGCTCGCCAACCATGACGCCATCAGCCTCTCGGTCCCGGTCGTCAAGGCCATGGCTGCGCGGGCCGAACCGAACCTGGTGGTATGGGGGGCGGTGATCCCGAACCTCGGCTGGAGCAATATCGCGCGGGAAATCTGGCTCGACGCGGGGCTCAACCCGAACGTCCCGGCCTTCTCCGTCGTATTGGCCTGCTCGACCAGCATGACCGCCGCGTTCGCCGCGGCCGGGATGCTCGGTGGCGGCATCGACCTGGCCATGGTCGGTGGTGGCGAAGTCATGAGCCGCCCGCCGATCGCACTGACGGCCGAGGCGTCGAAGCGGCTGACCGACCTGTTCGGCGCCGACCCCTCCGCGGCCCTGGCCGCCCTGCAGGCGCTGACGCCACGGGACTACGTACTGCCGACCAAGGGCTGGGCCAACCGCATTACCGGACGCACCATGGGCGACCACATGGAGGAGACCGCGAAGGCGTGGAACATCAGTCGCCGCGCTCAGGACGACTGGGCGCTGCAGAGCCACCAGCGCGCGGTGGCGGGTTGGAACAGCGGCTTCTTCGACGACCTGATCATCAAGCTCCCCGAGCTCGAGCGCGACGCCAATCCGCGCGCCGATACGTCGTCCGAAAAACTGGCGGCGCTCAAGCCCGCGTTCGACCGGACCAGCGGCCAGGGCAGCCTGACCGCCGGCAACTCCTCGCCGATCACCGACGGGGCCGCTGGCTGCTGGATCGCGAATGAAGCAGGACTTGCCCGGCTGCCGGGCGGCACGCCGCACTTGCGCCTGGTCGACTACGAGGTGGCGGCGGTCGACCACCATACGGAAGGCCTGCTCATGGCGCCTTCCTATGCGATCCCGCGGCTGCTTGCGCGCCATGGCCTCGGCTATGCGGACATCGACCTGTGGGAGATCCATGAGGCATTCGCGGCGCAGGTGCTGGCGAATGTCGCTGCCATCGAGCGGCCCGACTGGGTGCGAACCAAGACCGGTGTCCAGGCCGACCTCGGCGTGTTTCCGTGGGAGCGGGTCAATCCCCATGGCGGATCGGTCGCGATCGGTCATCCGTTCGCGGCGACCGGCGCACGCGACCTGAGCCAGGCGGTGAAGGAGCTTTGGTCGCATCCCGTGGGTTCGCGCGCCATCGTCAGCATCTGCGCCGACGGCGGACAAGGCACGGTGACGTTGCTCGAACGGGTCTGATACGCGAGCGATGGGCATGCCACCGGCGGCTGGCGCGACGTAACGAACGCCGATGATGGAGCGAACTACCTTGGAGACGCCGGATGCCCGTCCGGCGGCATATGAGCTCGATGACGATCCTGACCGGATCGAAGGAGGACCGATGGCCAACTATCACAAGAACCCCGAGGCGATCGCGAAGCTGTCGCCCGAGCAATTCCGTGTCACCCAGCAGAGCGCGACGGAGCGTCCGGGGACCGGCGCTTACCTCGACAACAAGGAAGCGGGCATCTACGTGGACATCGTGTCGGGTGAACCGTTGTTCGCGTCGTCCGACAAATTCGAGTCCGGCTGCGGCTGGCCGAGCTTCACCAAGCCGATCGAGCCGGCACACGTGAGCGAACTGCGCGATACCTCCTACGGCATGATCCGGACCGAGGTGCGCTCGGCGCATGGCGACAGCCACCTTGGCCATGTGTTCCCCGATGGTCCGCCGGACAAGGGTGGTTTGCGCTACTGCATCAATTCGGCCTCGCTCCGTTTCGTGCCCCGCGCCGAAATGGAAGCACAGGGCTACGGTGCCTATCTCGATCAAGTGGAGGACATCCAGTGACTACCGAACGCGCTGTTCTCGCAGGTGGCTGCTTCTGGGGCATGCAGGACCTGATCCGCAAGCTGCCCGGGGTCGTTTCGACCCGGGTCGGCTACACCGGCGGCGACGTGCCGCACGCCACCTATCGCAATCACGGCACCCACGCGGAGGCCATCGAGATCAACTTCGATCCTTCCCAGACCAGCTACCGTCGCCTGCTCGAGTTCTTTTTCCAGATCCACGACCCGACCACGCTCGACCGCCAGGGAAACGACCGTGGCGCCAGCTATCGTTCGGCCATCTTTTTCACGAACGATGAACAGAGGGCCACGGCCCTGGACACGATCGCCGACGTCGAGGCCTCGGGCCTGTGGCCGGGAAAAGTGGTAACCGAGGTCGCGCCGGCCGGCGATTTCTGGAAAGCCGAACCCGAGCACCAGGACTACCTCGAACGGATCCCGCACGGCTATACCTGCCATTTCGTGCGCCCGGGCTGGGTACTGCCGCGCCGTAGCGAGGCGAAGGCCTAGCCGGCGCTTCGGTCGCGGGGCCTGGTATCTCCCGTTCACCCTGATCGGGCTTTCGGACCCGTCCGGCAGGTCATCACGATCTGCCGGATGGAGATACCACGTCCGGTCAGTGGCCAGGGAAGGCATCCGCCGGATGACGTTGCGCAATGGCTGCAGCCCGCGAAGCGATGCCGGTATCGCCTGCGCGGTTCCACGTTTGCCTGGGGCGTCGGTGTTACGGGGCCGGCGCCGGCGCCTTGCGCGCACCGCCCATCGGCCGCATCCACCGCCTCCGGATGGCTGCCAGGCCTATCAGACAAGAAGAGGAACGTATCGATGGGAAAGACCGTTGCGGGCGTCCTGGTTGAAACACTGGAGCAGTTGGGCGTGCGCCAGATCTTCGGGTTGATCGGGGATTCCCTCAATCCGCTGGCGGATGTGGTGCGCCATAGCTCGATCGAATGGGTCGGCGTGCGCCACGAAGAGGGCGCTGCGCTGGCCGCCGCCGGGCAGGCCAAGCTGACCGGCCGGCTGGCCGTGTGCTGCGGTACCACCGGCCCGGGCAGTACCCACCTGGTCGCCGGCCTGTACGAGGCGGCTCGCGACCACGCCCCCGTCCTGGCGCTGTCGGGAGACATGCCACGGAAGTTGAAAGGCATGGACTACATCCAGTCGACGACGCCTGCCTTGCTCTTTCGCGACGTGGCGCTCTATACCGAGACCGTGTCGATTGGCGAGCAGGCGCCGGGGCTCATTCACCAGGCCATTGCGGCAGCGTATGCGGGTCCAGGGGTCGCCCACCTGACCTTGCCGCAGGACGTGCTGTCGGAGTCCGCCGGCCACGCGACGCCAAGCCTGGCGACGCTGCAGCCCCGCTTCGAGGTATCGCCGCAGGACTGGGACGTCGAAGAGGCGGTGCGCCGCATCGCGGCGGCGTCGAAAATCGTTTTCCTTTGCGGCGCGGGCTGCCGCGACAGCAGCGATCTGCTGGCGGCCTTGTCGGACCGGCTGGCTGCCCCGCTCATCCACACCGTGCGCGGCAAGGAGCTCATGCCGTTCGACGACCACCGGTGGATGGGCGGCCTGGGCATGATCGGGACCGGAGCCAGCTACGACGCCGTCCAGCAATGCGACCTTCTGGTCATGGTCGGTACCGACTACCCCTACGCCGACTATCTTCCCGCCCACGGAAGCGTCATCCAGATCGACCATCGTTCCGAGGCACTCGGCCGTCGTACGCCGACCGCGCTGGGCCTGCTGGGCTCGGTCAGGCCGAGCCTGAAGGCGATTCTGGAGCGCGTGCCGGAGAAGAAAGACACCGAATTCTTCGACAGCATCGCGCATGGCCGCGTGCGCTGGGACGAAGTGCTCGACAAGCAGGCAGACGTAGCCCGAAGCAAGGACCGCATCCATCCCCAGGCGGTTGCCCGCCTCGCCAGCGACCTGGCCGACAACGACGCGATCTTCGTCCTGGATACCGGACTCAATACGTTGTGGTCGGCCAACTGGATTCGCCAGCATGGACGCCAACGGATCATCGGCTCGTTCAACAACGCGGCCGTCGGAACCGCGCTGGGCCAGGGCAACGGCATCCAGGTGCTCGACCGGTCCAGGCAGGTGATCGTGCTGACCGGTGACGGCGGCTTCAACATGCTGATGAGCGAGTTCCTGACCGCGGTGCACCACGGGCTGCCGGTCAAGGTGGTCGTATACAACAACGGATCGCTGGGCCTGATTTCCCTCGAGGCCGAAAGCATCGGCATCCCCGCGTTCCACCAGGCCATCGAGTACCCCAATCCCGACTACGCCATGCTTGCCCGTGCCTGCGGCGGCGTCGGTTTCACCGTCCGCGACCCGGCTCGCCTCGAGTCGACGCTGCGCGAGGCGTTCGCTACCGAGGGGCCAGTCATCGTGGATGCCGTCGTGGCAGCCGACGAGATTCCCAATCTGCCCCACCTGGATTTCGAGCAGATCGACCACTACGCGGTCGCCAGGATCAAGGAGGCGTTGCTCTCCGTCATGGGGGTCTAGCTACATACGATCATCGGGCATCGCTGTCCCTGCAGGATTCCCTTTCCTTTTGGTTACGGAAAGGGGATCGGCAGGGAAATCGCCACAGCCCGCTGTTGCGCATCGGCTTGCGCTCCACCTCCAGGGCAGGTAAGACATCTGCCTCCATCGCTAAATACCGGCGGTCGACCAGCGCCGGTCTCGTGACCGACATGAATCTTGTTTGCAGCAAACGCGACCTGGAATTGAACACTGCCGCCAAGGCCGACCCGGCCTTTCTCGCAGACGTGCTGACCGGCCTGTCCGCCCGACAGAAGGTCGTACCGGCGAGATGGTTGTACGACCATCGCGGTTCCGAGCTATTCGAAGCCATCACGACGTTGCCGGAGTACTACCCGACGCGGACGGAACGTTCCATCCTGGAACGGCACGCGAAGGACATCGCTGAAAGGGTGGGCCGTGGCCGGGTGGTGATCGAATTCGGTTCGGGTTCTTCGACCAAGACGCCATTGCTGCTGTCGGCCATCGAACCGCAAGCCTATGTACCCATCGACGTCTCGGGGGAGTTTCTGCATGAATCCGTGCAGGTACTTTCGCGCGCGTTCCCGGCCTTGCCGGTGCATCCGGTCGTCGGCGACTTCACCAAGCCGATGCAGCTTCCCCGGTTGGGGCGCGCGCCACGGCTGGGATTCTTTCCCGGCTCGACGATCGGCAATTTCGTGGCTTCCGAGGCGGTGGATCTGCTGCGGGCGATGGCCAGGACGCTTGGAGATGCCGCACAGTTGCTGATCGGCGTGGACCGGATCAAGGACCCGCAGGTCCTCGTTCCCGCCTACGACGATGCCGCCGGCGTGACCGCGCAGTTCAACCTGAACCTGCTCGACCGGATCAACCGCGAGCTGGGTGGAACGATTCCCGTCGGCGCGTTTCGCCATCGCGCGATCTGGAATGACGACGAAGCGCGCATCGAGATGCACCTGCTGGCAACGCGCGACATGGCCTTCGAGGTCGCGGATCGCATGTTCCGCATGAGTACGGGAGAAACGATCCACACCGAGAACAGCATCAAGTACGGCACGCGCGATGCTCGCGTCCTGTTGCGTGCCGGCGGCTGGACACCGATCGCGGAGTGGACCGACGCGCAGCAACTCTTCAGCGTCGTGTTGGCGGAAGCCACCATTCGGCCTGCCGGGCCCTGAAGGGCGAACGAGCGTTTCGAGCGCCCGCCCGAGGGTGCGGGCGACTTGTTCCCGAGCGCATCCAGACCCAGAAGCAGGCTGGATGGCCCGGGCGGCGAGCCCCAACAATCGAACTTGCACCGTAGACTGCTGAAGATTTCATCAGCAGCCTGACGCCCAATCACCCATCGTTCGCGGGAGCGTCTTCGTGCAGGTGGCGGACCCGTCATGGGAACCCGCCTCCCTGTCGGGGGCGGGCCGGCGCCGGGAGCCATACGCCATGCCCGATCGCATCCTCGTCTTCTATGGTTCCTATCGTGCGGACCGTGCAGGCGTCCGCCTCGCCAATTACGTCACCCGCAGCCTGGCCGCGCGCGGCGCGGATGCGGAACTGGTCGATGCCAAGCGCATCGGCCTGCCGATGCTGGACCGGATGTACAAGGAATACCCGCCGGGCGAGGCGCCTGCGGCCATGGAATCGCTTGCACGGCAGATCCGCACGGCGGATGGCTTCGTCTTCGTCACCGGCGAATACAACTGGGGCGTACAGCCGGGCCTGAAAAACCTGACTGATCACTTCCTGGAAGAATGGTTCTGGCGCCCGGCCGGCATCGTCAGCTACTCGGCCGGCCGCATCGGCGGCGCCCGCTCCAACCTGCACTGGCACGACACGCTCTCGGAGATGGGCATGGTCGTCATCTCCAGCACGGTGACCGTCGGCCCGATCGCACAGGCACTCGACGCCGCCGGCGAGCCCGTGGGCGACGCCGGCAGGGCGCTGGAACGTTCCTTCTCCCGCTTCGCCGACGACCTTGCCTGGTGGACCGAGGCAGCAAAGGCACAGCGCCAACGCAAGGCACCGCCTTATTGATGGGGAAGCCGCCCCCCACGAAGCCAGGTTCCAGCACCACCCGCCGCCCGCCTCCTCCATCGCGCGGGCGTCGACCCTCGTGTGCTGCTTGAACGCCGACTGGAATGCCGCCCCCGATTGATAGCCCACCGACGCCACCGTCCCGGCGGAGAGTTGGCCTTGCGCAACTCGTTCGCGGCGAGCGTCATGCGGATGTCGGTGAGCAGGTCGCTGGCGGAGCGGCCGAGGCTGTCGTTGAACAGACGCACCAGGGTGGCGCGCGAGACGTTGCACAGGCGCGCGAGCGCGGCAGCTCGAACTCGCCCTTCGTCTCGCGGCGAACCCGGTTGGCCTCGTAACGCAGGCCGGCGGGCGGCGCACAAGTCTGGTGCGCCGCGTGGTCGCAGAAGACGCCGAGGGCGGCCACGGCAAGGAACAACCATGCCACACGCTCCAGCCGCGGGCCCGTCAGGGCCGTGAGCACGCCGGTGGATGCGCGGACCATGCCTGGCTCCCGTGCCCCGAATCAGGCCGCGCGGCTCTGCGCCGCCTGGCGCAGTACCGGCAGCATGTCCCCGGCCTCGGGGCGACGGGTGTAGTCCGGGTTGACCTCGGCGTAGAGGATGGTGCCGTCCTGCCCGATCACGAAACGGCCCGGCATCGGCAGCGTCCAGCTGGGGTCGTCGTTGAACGCGGACAGATCATTTTTCAGGCCTTTGTAGACCTCGACCAGGTGGTCCGGCAGTTTGAAGCGCAGGCCGAAGGCCGCGCCGATCTCGCCCTTCGTGTCGGACAGGATCGGGAAGGACAAGTGGTTCTGGCGCATCGACTTGCGGCTGTTCGCCGGAACCTGCGGCGAGATCGCGACCAGCCGCGCACCGAGCTTCTCGAACTCCGGCAAGGCCGCCTCGAGCGCCTGCAGCTCCATGTTGCAGTACGGGCACCACACGCCGCGGTAGAAGCTCACGATCAACGGCCCCTGCCGCAGCAACTCGACCGACTGCACCAGTCGGCCCTCGGGGTCTTTGAGCGCGAACGACGGCGCGCGGTCGCCGGCCTTGAGTGCGCGCCCGGCGGCGCCGGAGGCGATCAGTTCGGCGGTGGCGCGGTGCATCGCCTCGATGACCGAATGCGGCACGCTGTACGGTGGTTTGCCTGCTTCAAAGTCGGCCTTGAAGGCATCGAGCCTGGCTTGCAGTGACATGGGGGAACCTCTCGGAGAGAACAAGGAATGGAAGGCCGCGGCTAGCGCCGGCGACACCATGGCCGCCAGCGCATCGGGCAAAGGCTCAGGCAGCCTGTTCGGCGGCCGGCTTGGTCCACTCGCTGCCGTGCATGAAGGCGTCGAGCTGGGTATGGGCGATGTGGTTGGTGTAGTTGCTCATCACCTTGGTCGCCACGCCGAGGATCACTTCGAACACGTTGCGGCGGGTAAAGCCGGCGGCCAGGAAGGCGTCGGTGTCGGCGTCCGACACCAGCCACGCTGGCGCACCACCAGCCCGGTGTAGCGATGCAGCGCTTCCAGCCGCGCATCGGGCAGCGGCGTGCCGCTGCGCAGCGCGTCGATCACCGCCGGGTCCATCTTCTGCATCTTCGCCAGCACCGTATGGCCGGCCATGCAGTAGTGGCACTCGTTCTCGAAGCTGGAGGTCAGGAACACCACCTGTTGCTCATGGGGCGTCAGCGAGGTCTCGGCGAACAGGTCCCACAGCGTGGAATAGCCGGCCAGCAACTCCGGCGATTCGGCCATGGTCGCCTGCAGGTTCGGCACGAAGCCGAAGGCGGCCTTGGCGCCTTCGAGGCCGGCTTGGGAAGCGGCGGGGGCGTTTGCTGGGGCGTAAGTGGCGAACGTGGTCATGGCTGGACTCCTTGAGTGTCGTGTGGTCGAAGGAGTCGCGAAGCGACCGCCTCGAACTCCCGTGGCACACAAACTACGAGCGCACCCGAGGCCCGAGTAGACGCAACCGACGACTAAGAGCTATTCCGGTCGGGAATGCGCCCATCTCGACTAATAAGGAGCCACCCTTCCCTCCCCGCCGCCCTGTAGGAGCCCACTTGTGGGCGATGCTCTTACTCCACCGCACGCGCGCCCAAAACCGCATCGCCCACAAGTGGACTCCTACAACGGCAAAGCGGAACCTTGGCGCAGCAAAAAAACGCCCGGCGAGAGCCGGGCGTTTCCTTTGGCACACCGCAGTGCGCGACGCGAACAACTCACAGCGCAGCGTGATCCCGCACGGCCTCCTCCAGCACCGGCTTCAGCTCGGCAAACCGCGCATCGACCGCGGCCGGGTCGGTGCGATTGAGCGCCACCATCTGCAGCCGCTTCTCGTTGGCGCGCACCACCTCGAACGCCTCGTCCTCGATGCCCTGCACGATCGCGGCCGCCACATCCGCCGCCGACTCGCGGCCGAAGCCCTGCTCCGCGCCGGCGCGACTGGAGGCCATCAACGGCGTCTCGGTCGCGCCCGGGTAGGCGGTCAGCACGTGCACGCCCTCACCCTTCAGCTCGCGCCGCAACGCCTCGCCGAAGTGCGCAATGCCGGCCTTCGCCGCCGCGTAGGTGGCATAGAACGGCACGCCGACCAGGGCGATCGCCGAGGACACGTCCACCACCATGCCGTGGCCACTGCGGCGCAGCAGCGGCAGCGCCGCGCGCGTGAGCAGGATCGGCGCGACCAGGTTCACCTCGATCATCGCGCGGATCTCGCGTTCGCTGGTCGCCTCCAGCCGGCCGGCGCGCACGCCGCCGGCATTGTTGACGAGCACGTCCAAGCCGCCAAGCGTGCCCTCGACCGCCGCCATCGTGGCGGCCAGCCCGTCGGCGGTGGTGACGTCGGCCGCCACCGCATCCACGCGCCCGCCATCCGCGCGCAACCGCTGTGCCGCCGTCTCGACCACCTCGCGCCGCCGGCCGCTGATCAGCACGTGCGCGCCCTTCGCCGCCAGTATCCGCGCGATCGCCAGGCCGATGCCGCTCGAACCGCCGGTGACCAGCACCTTGCTGCCTTCCAGTTTCATGTCGTCGTGTCTCGTGATGGGGAGGGAACGCCACCTCGCCGCGCCGCCACGGCCGCGCGCGCTGGTAGCGGCCATGCCTGTATCGCCCGTTCCGCTCATCCGCGGTAGCCTTGCCCCGCTCATAGCCTTCATTCCAAGGGGGAATAACGATGGACCGCCTGGCCGCGATGGAAGCCTTCGTCCGCGTCGTCGACGCCGGCTCCTTCTCCGGCGCCGCCCGGCTGCTGCGCGTCGGCCAGCCGGCCGTCTCCAAGACCGTCGCCCAACTGGAAGAACGCCTCGGCGTGCGGCTGCTGCTGCGCTCCACCCACGGCCTCACCCCCACCGAAGCCGGCCGCAGCTTCTACGAACGCGCCCGGCGTGCCATCGAGGAAGCCGACGAAGCCGAACACGCCGCCCGCGGCGCCGGCGCCACCCTCACCGGCCGCCTGCGCATCTGCGCCGCCGTCACCTTCTCGCGCCTGCACGTACTGCCGCGCCTGCCGCTGTTCCTGGAACAGCACCCCCAGCTCGACGTCGACTTCGTGCTGGACGACCGCAACATCGACCTGATCGAGGAAGGCATCGACATCGCCCTGCGCATGGGCAAACTCGCCGACTCCAACCTGATCGCCCGCAAGATCGGCCAAAGCCCGCGCCGCGTCTTCGCCAGCCCCGCCTACCTCGAACGCATGGGCGTGCCGCACGTGCCCGCCGATCTCGCCGGACATCAGGCAGTGATCTACGAGCAGCGCGGCGGCGGCACCGAGTGGTCGTTCCGCCGCGACGGCACCACGGCGTCGGTCGCGATGCAGGGGCGCGTGCGCGTCACCGCTGCCGAGGGCGTGCGCGAAGCCGTGTTCGCCGGGTTGGGGCTGGCCGTTGCGTCGGAGTGGATGTTTGCACCAGAGCTTGCGTCGGGCGCCGTGCAATCTGTGCTCGATGACTGGAACTTGCCACCTGTCGACCTATGGGCCGTATTTCCAACGGGACGGCAGGCCAGTGCCAAGGCGAGAGCATTTGCCGGCTTCATCGAGGCGCAGCTGTCGGATTCCGCCTAATTTTCAGACGTCCGCTATCGACCCAAAGCGGACATCCCCATCGCTACCGACCTCTCATTAGACGAGCCCGGCGTTGCCAACATGGATTGGCCGGACGCACCAACCGCACATCGTTATGATATCCATGTGTTGCGGCGCCCTTGGCGTGGTCGGTTCGCCCATCTGTAACCGGATCCATCGGTTCCTTTCATTCAAGTTAGGCTCAACAAGGATGGCTGCATGATCGACGAGAAGATGCCGCTCAGTGAGTCGCTGGGAATGTTCAACACCCTCTCGGTTGAGATAAGGTCAAAGATCGACGGGCTTGTAAAACAGGTGCTATTCCTGAGCGGCGGGGTTCAAGCCATCACTATTGGCGCATTTCTCAGCGGCAAGCCACCTCAGTTCCCTGCCCCCGCAAGCGCGTTACTCCGATTCGGTTGGCTTTCGCTATCTGCTTGCATCGTCCTTTGTCTGGTCTTCATGCTAGGTCATGTGTTCGCCATGATCAGCGTTGGCCTCAAATCCAAGAACAAGCTTGAGCAAGGTCGTCCCGGCGCGGAGGTTCTAGTGGCTCCCAAGCCGCTGCGCGTGTTCAACTGGCTCGTGGGCCTCTCGGCCTTTCTATGCTGCGCCGCGGGCATGATTACAATTTCGCTGGCAGCTATGGCTCTAATTGGCGCCCCCGCAGGCGCCTAACATCTCGTTCAACCCGGGCGGCTTCGCCGTCGTTTAACTCAACGTTGGGCCGCACAGAGACACTCATGAGCCTCGAAGTCGAAAGCCAGGGCACGCAGAAGTCACTCGTCCTTGTGATCGGTGCCGGCGCAAGTTTCGAGGCAAAGCTTCCATTGGGCTCTGGCCTAAAGAAGCGAATATCCGATCTGCTAGATATCCGCTATAAGTTCCAACGAGAGAGTGGTGATGCACTTATTGATCAAGCATTTCGCGACCTCGTTCAACAGTCGGACGGGCGAGCCGGAGACATCAATCCATATTTGCACGCGTCATGGCGAATTCGCGACGCCATGCCGCAAGCAATTTCAATTGATAACTTCATTGACGCCCATCGGGGCGACTCTCTAATAGAGCGAGCAGGAAAGCTGGCCATAGTCCGCAGCATTCTCGAAGCGGAGGAAAAAAGCAGTCTTACCATCGACTCGGGCAATATCTACAACCGCCTAAACTTTGGGGTGCTCCAAGCGACCTGGTTCAATTCATTCTTTCAGTTACTAACGGAGAATTGCCAGTTCGAAAGCCTCGCGCAAAGATTTGCTCGCGTCGGTGTTGTCTGTTTCAACTACGACCGCTGCATTGAGCATTATTTGTTCAATGCCCTGCAAAACTACTATGGCGTAACGGCCGAAGCCGCAGCTCAGGCGCTCACGCACCTCGAGATACATCACCCCTACGGCACCGTCGGCCGCCTGCCGTGGATGGGCGGAGAACAGCAAATTGCCTTTGGTGTAGAGCCATCCGCGAATCAGCTTGTACAATTAGCGGAGCGGATACGAACCTTTACCGAAGGATCTGATATTGCAGAGAGCGATATCTCCGCAGTAAGGGCAGTCTTGAACGGTGCCGAGCGGATTGCCTTCCTCGGGTTCGCTTTTCATCGCCTCAACTTGGAACTTCTGTTTCCTCCGCAGGCTATGGGTGTTCCAACGCGCGTTTGTCCAGTGTTTGCCACAGGCGTCGGCATTTCTGAAGCGGACGCGGCGGTCGTTCGGCAAGAGCTGTTTCAGCTCGCCGGTTTGAATCCCAACAGCACGCACATAGCACTGGAAATGCCATGCTCCAAGCTGTTCGAAGACTACCGGCGAAGCCTTTCGTTACGGTGAGCAAGCATGCAACGGTGCGGGCCAGCAATTCTTCCAAGCCGACGCGGCTTCGCGGCGCGGCTTAACGCTGTACTCGATGTCCGCTTCTTGGCCGAAAGCGGACGCTTAGTTTTCAACACCTCCGCCCACCGCCGCCCTTCTCCACCGCGCCGGCGTCACTCCCATGTGCTGCTTGAACGCCCGCTGGAACGCCGCCTCCGATTGATAGCCGACCGCTTCCGCCACCGCCCCAGTGGACTGGTTCGCCTTGCGCAACTCGCTGGCGGCGAGCGTCATGCGGATGTCGGTGAGCAGTTCGCTGGCGGAGCGGCCGAGGCTGTCGTTGAACAGGCGTACCAGGGTGGCGCGTGAGACGTTGCACAGGCGCGCGAGCGCGGGCAGCGTCCAGGGATGGGCGGGGCGTTCGAACATGGCGGTGATGGCCGGGGCGAGGCGCGGGTTGCCGGCGAGGGCGAGCAGGCCGGCGGGGGCGTCGCCCGATTCGCTGGAAAGGCGCAGCGCGAGCGCGAACAGCGCGGTGGAGAGGGCGTTGAGCATCGCGTGGCCGCCGAGGTGTTCGGCGGCCGATTCGGTGCGCATCAGCGTGACCAGGCTGGCGACCTGCGCGGCGGTGGCGCCGGGTGCGCCCTGCCCTGCGCTTGCGCGCGCCACCAAACGTGAAGGCAGGTAGCTGCGCAGCAGGCGTTCGTGCGGGGCGGCGAGGACGAAGTGGCCGCACAGCATGTCCAGCCGTTCGCCGCTGCCGGCGTTCTCGCTGAAGGTGAGGTTGAGGCCGGCGCGCTCACGCGCGGGCACCGGCCTGGCGCCGCTGCCGTCGTGCAGGGTGTGCGCGCCGCCCTGGGCGATGAGCAGGATGTCGCCGGGGGCGAGGTGTTGCGGCGGGCCGCCGGTGGGGTCTTCGAGCACGGCCGAGCCGGCGAGTACGACGTGGTAGGGGATCTCGCCGGGCGCGGCCGACGCCTGGTCGATGCGCCACGGTGCGCCGTAGTAGCAGCGCAGGTCGAGCCGGCCGCGCACCGGCGTCATCTCCAGCAGGCGGCTGAGCCAATCCATCGGTGGGGACATGTTGCGGGCTCCGCTTGGAGACGAATGAGCATGAATGCGAGCGCTTGCGACATTAACAGGCTCACATCCGCTCCGTACAGTGGCTCCACGTCCAACCGACGAAGGAGCCCGCCATGTCACGCATTGCCATCCACCCGCTCGAATCCGCCGCCGGTGCCGCCGCGGCGGTGTATGCCCGGATCACGCAGGCCGTGGGTCGCGTGCCCAACTGTTTCGCTGCCATCGGCCAGCTTCGGCCCGCGGCGCTCAAGGCGATGCTGCAGCTCGACGGCGTACTGGCCGCCGGGTCGCTGAGCCGGCAGGACCAGGAGACGGTGAAGCTGGTGGCCAGCGAGGCCGCCGGCTGCGACTACTGCATCACGGCGCACAGCCTGCTCGGCGCGCTCACCGGCCTGGAGGCACCGACGCTGCGGCGGATCCGCAGCGGCCTGCGCACCGGCGATGCACGGCGCGACGCGCTGGTGCGTTTCGTGCGCCGGCTCGCGCACTCGCGCGGCACGCTGGCCGAGGCCGAGGTGGCCGCGGTCCGCGCCGCCGGCTTCAGTGACGCGCAGCTGGTGGAAATCAGCCTGGCGGTGGCCGTGGCGACCTTCACCAACACCTTCAACCGCATCAACGACACCGAGATCGACCTCCCATCGCCCGCCTCGGCGGCGGGCGCCCTCCCCTTTTCGACAATCGCTTGAGGAAACGACGATGAACGCACTGGTGAACGCACTGGCCCGCACCGGCCTGCTGAAGAACGACCTGGACTACCACGTGGTCCGCGCCTCGATGGTGGTGATGTTCTTTTTCTTCGGCTACCAGAAGTGGTGGGACTACGAGGCGCAGACGCTGATTCCCTTCATCAGCAATGGACCGCTGATCGCCTGGATGTACCCGGCCTTCGGCATTCGGGGCGCGAGCTGGTTCCTGGGCGTGGCCGAGTGGCTGTTTGGCGCGCTGCTGCTGGGCGGTTTCTGGAGCAAGCGGCTGGGCGTGCTGGGCGCGGCCGGCTCGGTGGTCACCTTCGTCATGACGGTCACCATCATTCCGTTCATGCCCGGCGGCTGGGCCGAGTCGGCGGGCGGCTTCCCGGCGATGGTGGGCAACGTGCCGTTCCTGATGAAGGACGTGGTGCTGCTGGCGGTGTCGGTATACCTGCTGCGGCAGGACGTGCTGCGGCTGCGCGCGAGCCAGGCGTAACCCACGGGAGCGGGGCCGGATGCGGCCCCGCTCCGCATGCACGCAGGCCTCAGGAAAACTTGCCGATCAGCTCGTGCAGCCGATCGCATCGTCAGCATCCTCGCCCGCGAGGCGACCGAACCGATTCACGGCACCGAAAGCGAACTGCTGTTGCGGCACCCGATGTGCGTCTATGCCTTGGGCGTGCTGTCCGGCCAGGGCAAGCAGCCTTCGGCGCAGTGCGGTTCTTCGTTCGACGCGATGTTCCACTGACAGGTCGCCGGCCAGCCACGGCCCGCTGCCAGCGCACATGTAACCGGCCGCGCGTGCGCGGCGAAAGGTCCCGCATGGAGACACTCATCAACCGTTGCCGGCACCTGCTGCCCGCCCTGCGCTACCACTGGTACGCCATTCCCCTGCGCCTGATCGTTGGCTTCGGCTTCATGGAGCATGGCTACGCCAAGCTCGCCCGGGGACCGGATTCGTTCACCGGCATCCTGCACGCGCTGGGCATGCCCGCGCCTTCGCTGCTTGCGTGGGCGACGGTGCTGATCGAGCTGATCGGGGGACTGGCTGTGCTGGTGGGCGCGTTCATTCCTCTGGTCAGCATCCCGATGGCGATCGTGCTGCTGGTCGCCATGTTCTCGGTACACCTGCCTTATGGCTTCAGCTCGATCAAGCTGCAGGCGGTGACGGCGGCCGGTGCGCATTTCGGCCAGCCCGGGTACGAGACGGATCTGCTTTACCTGGCCGGGCTTGCGGCGCTGGTGCTGGGTGGCAGCGGGCCGTGGGCGCTCGATCGGTGGCTCATGCGCCGACGCTGAAGCCGGATGCGGCAGCCGCGCAGCCCTTGTCGCACCCGCTCGGCGGAGCGTCCATCTCCCACCGGATTGCGGGCGCGGCTGTCTTGGACGCACGGCTGCCGAATTGCTTGCGCGGGCGCAACAACCGCCACCGGGGGTGATGCACGGCAACAGCCACAGCTGGCGAACAGTGGCGCTTGACACAGTGGCTCTCAGAGAGCATAACCGCTCAACGTTTGTTTAAACGGTTATTCATCGATCACACGAGGAGCGCCAGCCATGAGCATCCGTTATCGCACCGCCAAAGTAGACGGCCTTGATATCGCCTATCGCGAGGCCGGAAACGCGAACGCCCCCACGTTGTTGTTGCTGCATGGCTTTCCCAGCGCCGGCCATATGTTCCGCGACCTGATTTCGGCGCTGGCCGACACATACCACCTGGTCGCGCCGGACCTTCCCGGTTTCGGGCGGTCGTCGATGCCCGACCGCACCCGCTTCAAGTACACCTTCGACCGGCTGGCCGAGGTGATCGGCAAGTTCACCGAGGTCCTGGGGCTGGAGAAGTTCGCGATGTACGTGTTCGACTATGGCGCGCCGGTCGGCTTCCGCCTTGCCCTCCAGCATCCGGAACGCATCACGGCGATCATCAGCCAGAACGGCAACGCCTACGAGGAGGGGCTCAGCGAAGGCTGGGCTCCCATCCAGGCCTACTGGAAAGATCCGAGCGACAGCAACCGCCAGGCGTTGCGCAGTTTCCTGGAGCCGGGGACGACCCAGTGGCAATACACCCATGGCGTTGCCGACACGTCGGCGGTATCCCCGGACGGCTATTCGCTGGACAATTTCTACCTGGCGCGCCCCGGCGCCGACGAAGTCCAGTTGGACCTGCTGCTGGACTACGCGTCGAACGTGGCGATGTATCCGCAGTTCCACGCCTACTTCAAGGAACATCAGCCGCCGATTCTTGCTGTCTGGGGGAAAAACGACCCGTTCTTCCTTCCGCCGGGCGCGGAGGCGTTCAAGCGTGATGTGCCGGGCGCGGTCGTCGAATTCCTGGATACCGGCCATTTCGCCCTGGAAACCCACGCTGCCGAGATCGCGCAGGCCATCGCGAACTTCCTGCCGGCACATGCGTCGGCGACCAAGCGCGCGGCCGCGCAGGCTTGAATGCCGAGCCTGCCCATTGGCCGGGCGCGATGCCGACGGCCGCATGAGGCGGCATGGTTTCGCGGCGCCGGCGATCGGCGTCGCGGAACCATCCCTACCCCGCCCGCGGCCGCTTGCCGGCTCGCTCGCGGTGGGCGGCCTGTTTGGCACGGTTGCCGCATATCGCCATGGAGCACCAGCGGCGTGCGCGGCTGCGGGTCCGGTCGACGAACAGGAGCGTGCAGCTGTGGCCCTGGCAAGCCTTCACGTCAGCGAAATCGTCAGTGGTGACCAATTCGCCGATCGCTTCGGCGATGGGTAGCAAAAGGCTGTCGGGAGAGCGCCATCGCCGGCCGGGTTCCCACGCCAGTCCCGCGACCGGTTTTCCCGAGTCGGGATCGCGCCGGACGACCACCTGGCCGAACCCCTCGTCGCGCGCAAGGATCCGGTTCAACGGGGCGAGCTCGGCCACTGCCGCCTGCGTGAGCGTGCGCCCCATGTGCTTCAGCACGAAGCCGCGGAACCATTCGCGCAAAGCCCTGGCCTGGGTGGCCAGCGCATCCAGCTCACCCGGACCTGCGCTCGTGCGGAACGCTTCCAGGACGTCTGCAGGCACCAGGTCGACGTGCCGTAGCCAGGAGAGCAGGCCCTCGCCATCCGCCAGCCAGTCCACCGGCGTATCGACCGGTGTCGCCAGTGAGTTCAGGAAGTCCAGGCCAACGGAGTCGGCCAGCAGCATCGGCGGTTGCGCTGCGGTTGTCATTTCATTTCCGGAACCCGGTTGCCATGGCGCCCATTCTCGACCAGATAACCATATGAATACCACTGCACGAGTTATCGAGAAGGCATGCTTGCGCCCGTTGTCGCCGGTCGGACGGGCGCCTGGACTGAAGTCCACCCGGTCATGCGCGGATGGCGGAGGCGGTCGGCGCCCTCCACCGCCTCCGGTCAGGCCATCGCGGCCCGGGCCGCCTCGGTCAGCCACTGCATGGCGCCGCGCCAGGGACCCGGGCCGTGGCTGATGCGGGCGACGCCCAGTTCGGCCAGGCGCGCGCGGCCGGGGAGGCCGGGCATGACCATGACGTTTACCGGCAGCGGGGAGGCTTCGGCCAGGCGGGCGATCAGGGCTTCGGCGATCACGCCCGGCACAAACAGGCCGCTCGCGCCGGCATCGGCGTAGGCGCGGGCGCGCTGCAGGGCGTCGTCCACCATGGCCATGTCATGCGCTTCGGCCGGCTTCTGGAAGAACACGTCGGTGCGCGCATTGATGAACAGCGCCACGCCGGACTTGCCCGCCGCCTGGCGTGCGGCGGCGAGGCGCCCAGCCTGCCCGGCCGGGTCGCGCAGGCGACCGTTGGCGGGGAAACTGTCTTCCAGGTTGCAGCCGACGGCGCCAGTTTCCAGCGCGGCGGCGACGGTGGCCGCCACCTGTTCGGGTGCATCGCCGTAGCCGCTTTCCAGGTCCACGGTCACCGGTTGCGGCACGGCGGCGACGAGGCGTCGCAGGTTGTCCAGGGCGAGGGCGAAGGGCATCTGCTCGCCGTCGGCGAAGCCTTGGGCGCCGGCGACCGACCAGCTTCCGGTGCCGATCGCCGCGGCACCGGCTTCGGCGACGGCGCGCGCGCTGCCGGCGTCCCAGGCATTGAACAGCACCAGCGGCTGGCCGCGCACATGCAGGGCATGGAACTGTCGTGCTTTCTCGTTTTGCGTGGTCACTCGAATCTCCGGGGTGGGTGGGGAATCAATCGATCCGGACGGCCAGATGGCTGGCCAGTGCGGTGAGGAAGTCGCGTGCGTCGAATGCCGCGCCGGCGGGAAGCGCGCCCGTCCCACGGACCGCGCCCTGCAGGATGCGCTCGAGCGCCTCCACGACCAAGGGTGCACTGACCGCGTAGATGTCCTGGCCGCTGGCTTGCGCGCGGCGCCGTTCGCCGCCGCGGCGCACCCGCACGTCCATCGCGAAGCGTTGCGCCGAGCATCCCGAGGCATCGCTCGCCAGCGGAGGCGGCGTCGTCGGGTCGCGGATATCTTCAAGCGAGCCGCGGTTGATATAGGAGATCAGCTCTCGCGTCTTCAGGTGGCGGGCGA
Organism: Frateuria hangzhouensis; assembly: GCF_026410505.1. Classification (GTDB taxonomy): domain Bacteria; phylum Pseudomonadota; class Gammaproteobacteria; order Xanthomonadales; family Rhodanobacteraceae; genus Frateuria_A; species Frateuria_A hangzhouensis. Next base: position 243,836 of record NZ_JAPMIU010000003.1, on the reverse strand, counting down.
TGGTGACCACCTCGGACAAGGTCATGGCCACCATGGCCTGGTCGCCGAACGGTGGCCCGAACGACCACTCGCGGGCCAGCGGCGCACCGGGCAGCAACGCGAGTTCTCCTTCCGACACGACGAGCCGCGGGTAATGGTTGCGCTGGCTGGTCAAACGCGTGCCCATGGTGAGGTGCCAGCTGTCCAGCGCCACGGCGACCTCGATCGCATCCACCTCGAGCCAGTCGCCGGCCGCCGCCGTCGCCAGCAGGTCGGCCAGGCCGCCGTAGAAAGCCATCGCCGGCAGCACGACCACGCCGGCACGGGCGGCATCCTGCGCGTGGCGCTCGAACACGTCCTGCACCGCTCGTTGTTCGGCGGTCAGGTCCAGATAATGGATGCCCGCGCGCAGGGCCGCCTCGATGACCGGCGCGCCGGTGTCGAGGAACGGGCTGGCGCAGTTGATCACCGCCACCGCGCCCGACAGCGCGCGATCCAGCGACGCCGCGTCGCCCACCGATGCCTGCCGACGCGGCAACGAGGAACAGGCCTGCGCCATCGCCGCCAGCTTGCCTTCGTCACGCCCGCAGAGGATCGGCCGGTAGCCGCGCCGGCACAGTTCATCCACCACGAAGCGGGCGGTGTGCCCGTAGGCGCCGAACACGGCGACAGCCGGCTTGTCGCCCATCACCGGACCTCCCCTGCCCTCCGCGGATGCACCGCAGGGCCAGTGCGATGTTCCAGATGGACGCCTCGGCCAACTTCATCGAACCGCGCCCTGGCAGGAACGCAATTGTGCGTGACCGCCCGCGCACCGTGCCGGGCCGTGCTCATGGCGATTCCGAGGACTTTCCTGCGTTGGATCATGTTGTCTGCTCCCGGCGCCGCCCTGTTTTTGCGACGCGTCTGCTTTACCGCCGTTCCGGAGAACGGCGATCCAATAGCCATGTTCGAACCCGATGGAGTGCGGCGGGATTCGCCGCCTGGGACCGCGCGGCCCGGCCGCAGCCGGACCGCCCGTCACGACTGGTCAGCGCTGCTGCGATGCCGTCGCGGAGGCATACGCCTCCTTCAGCTTCACGGCGCATTCGTCGCAGCACACCTCGACCACCTGCCCGCCAACCTTCACCTGGATCGCGTTGTCGTCCAGTTCGTAGTCGCAGGCCGCGCAGGTTCGCTTGCTCATGTCAGTTCTCCGGTGAGTCTCGAAACATCCGGACCTCATTCCCGAGGAAGCGGGAAATCGATCCTCCACGACTCCCTGGGCTTCACTCGCGGGATGCGAGCGCGAAGGCAAGTCGACCCCGGGCCGGGGTGGAGACAGTAGACCGCCAGCGGCGCCCGGCCGCTGTCGAAAACTTTAGCGATCAGCGATGCAGTGCGAGCTGCCGGAATTCGCTGGGCGTGCGGCCGTACATCTTCTGGAACGCCGCGGTGAAGTGGCTGTGGCTGGAGAAGCCCAGGTCCACGCCGAGCGCGGCGAGATCCTCGTAGTCGCGCAACAGGTCCAGCGCGCGCGCCAGCCGCAGCCGCAACTGGTAGCGGTACAGCGGCACGCCTTCTACCTGGTGGAAGCTCTGGGTGAGATAGACCGCCGACACGCCGACTTCCGCCGCCACCTCGGCCAGCGTCCAGCGACGCGCCAGGTCGCGCGCCAGCACCACCTTGGCGCGGTCGACCAGTCGCTGGCGGCCCTGGCTGGCGCCGGCCGCATGCGTGGTGCGCGGCGCCAGCGCGCGGTGCGCGAGGGTCAGCGCCAGGCTTTCGCCTTCCAGCGGCTCGGCAACGCCCTCGCGCAACGAGTGGCGCAACAGCGCGACCAGCACCTGCGCGCGCGGATCGATGCGCAGCCGCGTCTGCACGAAGCGCAGTGGCTCGCCCGGGCGCAGCAGCGCGTCGGGCGCGATCTCGCGCAGCAGGACCTCGTCCATCGTCATCGACAGGCTGGCATCGCCGCCCGGGTTCGGATGGCTGATCTGGTAATCCTCGCCGGCGTTGAAGAACAGCACCTGGCTGGCATCGGCCACCGCGTCATCCGTGCCGACGTGGCGCACGTAAGTGCCGCGGTAGGGAAATACCAGCTGCGTGCGGCTGGCGCGCTCGACCGCGCTCCGGTGCCGGCAACTGCCCGCGCAGACGACGTCGCGCAGCTCGACCAGTGGCGTAGTGAGCAGCGTATGGACCTGGAAATCCGGATGGGTCGCCGACATGCCGGCATTATGGCCGCCGGGCGGGGCTTGCGTTGATGTCGGAGCATCGCCCACGAGGGGGCTTCTACAAGGAGATGTCCAGGACGTTCAGGCCGCCTCTTCCAGCGCCAGCGCCGGCGGCAGTCCGAAGCCGAACGAATCCATCGACAGCACGCCGTAGGTCATGCCACCGGCAATCTTCCGCGTCGAGTCGTCAACCGCGCTGGCGCCCAGCGCCACCAGCAGCGGCAGGTAGTGCTCCTCGGTGGGATGGGCGCGCGAGGCGAACGGCGCGCGGCGGCGGTAATCGACCAGCGCCTCGACGTCGCGCCGCTGCATCGCATCCGCGACCCAATCGGCGAAGGCCTGCGCGTACTCCGGATCGGCGATGTGCTGGCGGAATTCGAAAAGGTTGTGGGTCAGGCTGCCCGAGCCGACCACCAGCACGCCGCGCTCGCGCAGCGGAGCCAGTGTCTGGCCCAGACGCAACGCGCCGGCCGCATCGATGCCGTGCGGCAACGACACCTGCAGCACTGGCACGTCGGCGTGCGGCTTGAGGTAACGCAGCGGCACCCAGGCGCCATGGTCCAGTCCGCGGGCCGGATCGATGCTGGCGTCAAAGCCGGCCCGGCGCAGCAGCCCGAGCGTTTCAGAGGCCAGTTCCGGGGCACCCTGCGCGGGGTACTGCAACGCATACAGCGGCGCGGGGAAACCCCCGAAATCGTGGATGGTTTCCAGCATCGCGGCACCGGTGATGCGCACGCCGCGGGTCTGCCAGTGTGGCGAGACCACCACGATCGCGTGCAACTGCGGCATGGCGGCGCCGACCTGCGCGAGGTTCGGGCCGAGCAGCCCCGGCTCGAGCGCGAACATCGGCGAACCATGGGAGACAAACAGGGAAGGGGCGCGGGACATGTCAGCTCCAGGCCGCGGGCACGATGCCCGCGGCAGATCGAAGGTGGAATCAATAGGCCGGCGTGCGGCGGCGGTCGGCCAGGCGAGCTTCGATGCTCAGCGCGCCCGGCCCATGGGCAGCCAGCATCAGGAAGCCGCCGGCGATGGCGAAGTTCTTCAGGAACATGATCTGCTGCACCTGGTCGCCCAGGTTGGCGTGGAACACCAGCGCCGCGACGATCGAAAAGCCGGCCAGCGCGAACGCCACCCAGCGCGTGAACACGCCAGCCAGGATCGCCAGGCCGCCGCCGAGCTCCAGCAAAATCACCAGCGGCAGCAGCATCCCGGGCACGCCCATGGCCTCCATGTAACCCTGCGTGGCCGAGTAGCCTGCCATCTTGCCCCAGCCGGAAAGAATGAAGATCGACGCCAGGCCCAGGCGGCCGAGCAGCGGGAGAAGTGCGTTCATGGGAAAGCTCCTGTCGGATGTCGGAATGAGGCGCTGGCGCCGGACCGGATCGTTGTCCGCCCTGCCCCACGCCATGCCGACACTCTATTAATTCGACAGGAGCGGATAAACACGCCATAGAATGACTAACTGTCTACAAAATCGAGACAATCCATGCTCGACCTGCAGCAGCTCAACAGCTTCCTGGCCGTGGTACGCGCCGGCAGCTTCGTCGGCGCGGCGGAGGCCATCGGCCTGTCCAAGGCCGCCGTCTCCCGCCACGTGGCCGAGCTGGAGGAACGCCTGGGCGTGCGGCTGCTGCACCGGACCACCCGCAGGCTATCGCTGACCGACGATGGCCAGCGCTTCCACGCCCGCGCCGGCGAACTGGTCGCGGCGCTGGACGAACTGGAAACCGAAACCGCCTCCCGCGGCGGCGAGGCCACCGGTCTGCTGCGCGTCAACGCCCCGCTGACCTTCGGCAACCTGCACCTGGCGCCGCTGTGGCCCCGCTTTACCGCCGCCCACCCCAAGGTCTCGCTCGACATCACGCTCAACGACCGCGTGGTCGACCTGGTCGAAGAGGGCTACGACCTGGCCGTGCGCATCACCAACCTGCCCAACTCGCAACTGGTCAGCCGCCGCCTGGCCACCACCCGCATCGTGCTGTGCGCTTCGCCCGGCTACCTCGCCACCCACGGCACCCCGGCCCACCCGCGCGAACTGGCCCACCACCAGGTGCTGGCCTACAGCTACTGGACCGGTGGCGACGACTGGCGCTTCCACGGCCCCGAGGGCGAAGTCAGCGTGCGCGTGAACCCGCGCATCCGCACCAACAGCGGCGACACCTGCCGCGCCGCGGCGCTGGAGGACCAGGGCATCGTGCTGCAGCCGGATTTCCTGATCGGCCCCGACCTCGAACAAGGCAACCTGGTCGAAGTGCTGCCGGACTACCGCTCGATCGAGCTGGGCATCCACGTGGTGTACGCCACACGCAAGCACCTGCCGATGAAGACGCGCAGGCTGGTGGATTTTCTGGTCGAGGCATTCAGGCGGCCGGGTTGGTGAGTGTGGCCAGGGGCATCGTTGGTCGCACTCGCCCCGCCGTCTGCTTTCGACCCTGGGGAGTCGTCCGGCGTCTCGATCCGGCTGCCGCAAAGCCGTCGGCAGGAACTCTTCCCACGTTCGGCATGCGCGGTTTCGGTTCGCAGCGGCATAGGGCCCACGTGCGATTTGTGCCCGTGGGGTCACCCTCTTGCAACTCACCTGTGCGCGTCCTACAGTGAACCATATGGTTCACTATCAAGCCCGCCTGGACACAACGTTCGCCGCGCTCTCCGATATCACCCGCCGCGGCGTACTGGAGCGGCTCGGAGATTCAGACGCCTCGATCACCGACCTCGCCCAACGATTCCGCATGACCCTCACGGGCATGAAGAAGCACGTCAGCGTCCTGGAGCAGGCGGGGCTCGTGACCACGGAGAAGGTCGGGCGTGTACGGACCTGCAAGCTCGGACCGCGCCGGCTGGAAGAAGAGGCCGCCTGGATCGAGCGGCACCGCCAGCTCTGGAGCGCACGCTTTGACGCGTTGGACGAGCTTGTCGAACACCTGAAAAGCAAGGAGAAGGCAGATGCCCAGCGCAAAAGACGGTAGTCCCACCGCCATGAGCCGCACGGCCGTGGAACGCAAGTCCGACCGCGAACTCGTCGTGACCCGAACATTCAATGCCCCGGCGCACATCGTGTTCGAGGCGTGGAGCAAACCGGAGTTGTTCAAGCTCTGGTGGGTTCCGAAGTCGGCTGGCCTGTCGTTGCTGTCGTGCGACATGGATGTGCGCACCGGTGGCGCGTATCGCCTCGTGTTCCGCCATCCGATTTCCGATCAACCGATGGCGTTCTTCGGCACGTACAGGGAAGTAACGCCGCCCAAGCTGATCGTGTGGACGAACGAAGAAAGCGATCAGGGCGCCGTGACCACGGTGACGTTCGAAGAGGATGTCGGCAGGACGCGGGTCACCCTGCACGAGCTCTACCCCACGAAAGCGGCCCTCGACGAAGCCCTCGCCGGCTCGGCCGAAGCCCTGCCCGAACAGTTCGCGCAGCTGGATGAGTTGCTCGCCGACAGATCGTGACCACGCCGCGGCGGCTCGTGCTCGTGTCCGCGGCGATGGCGCAGGACGGGTTCTATCCGGAGGGGGTAGAGGCCTTCAAGCAGTTGGAGGGCAACGCAGCCACGTTCGGCCCTGGCGTCAAGGCATCGCCGTTGGGGCAGGCCTATCCCGATGTCGATCGGACCAACCTCTTCAGCAAGGTCGGTGACCTGACCAAACGCCCCTTCGACTGGAGCGCCGACGTCGCCAGGCCTCAGCCACGCACACTCGTCGAACGCTTCCTCGTATCCGCGTTGAAGGCAGTAGGTTAGGGTCCGCGAGCGCTCGCAAGAGCCACCAGAGCACGTCGGCCGCTACCGGACCCGAAGCGGCAGCCCTGGGCGAGCCTCGCAACAAACTCTTCCAGGCGTTGTCGATTTTCGGCCCTCAAGTTCGTCGTCAGTGCATTCCCCCACCTGAAGGATTTCCGTGAAATACCTCGGCCTTGCCTACTTCACCCCTGAAAAGTTCGCCGCGATCGCGCCAGAGGACGTCAAGGCATTGGTGAGCCAGTGCCCGGCGCTGGACGAGAAGATGCGCGCCACCGGCAAGCTTCTGGTCTCCGCGTCGCTTGGCGATCTGGATCGCTGGAAAACGCTTCGCCCGCGCAACGGCAAGACGCATGTCAGCGACGGGCCTTACACCGAGTCGAAGGAAGTGGTCGGCGGCCTGTTCATCATCGAGGCGGACAGCCACGACGAGGCACTGCACATCGCATCCATGCACCCGGCCGCCACGCTGGGCGAAGAAGGTGGATGGGCCGTCGAACTCATCCCCATGGACTTCTACCTGTCCCAGTAAAAGTTTGGCGCCCGCCTCTTGAGGTAGCCGACATCACCGATGGCACCCTCGCCCGGCAATGGTCCAGCGCAGACGGGTGTGCACCGGTCGGCGCTCCTTCGTCGTTGCGCTGGACTCCTTTGCACGCACTCGCCCGAGCATCGCGAGCGGATCGGCGTAGCCGGTGTGCCTGCTGATGGTTCGCAAGAAGTTTCGCAGAGCGGGCTGGGCGGTGTTATGCGGAGCCGTGACAAATGCAGACCTAGCATCCGCGCGCAGGGGATCAGGGAGAATTCATCATGAAATTCTTGCGGCTCGCGCGTCGCATCGTCGCCGCGTCGTTGCTTGTCCCCGCCCTTGCCGCGTTCGCATCCCAGGGAAGCCGGACACCCGCACAGCCGCTGCAAATTGGCACAACGGGCGTGGCCACCGTGACGCCTGGCCTGCCTGTTCCGGCAGGCGCGCCCTGCGTGGTGAACCTGTTCCAGAACCTGGGCGTGGCGGAGATGAGCCCCTCCAGCTATGTCTATGCCCCGCCTTCGGGCTGCCTGGGGCCGTGGTCGAAAGTCATCCTGCAGGTTGGCGTCACCGAGTCGCCGGACGGCTCATATGAGGACGCGACCAACGCCTACATCCGTCTGGGAAACATCCCACTCTTCGAAGGCGGCCTGGCCATGGCCAGGCAGCCCACGCCGGCAAGCTGGCAGGTCGAGCGCGACGTCACCGATCTCGCCCCGCTCCTGATCCGCGCGCACAAGGGCCAGGCCGGCCTGGTCCCGGAACAGACCTATTGGTACAACGAGATGAGTGTGGATGCCACGCTGAGCGCGCGGCTGCTCTTTTATCCGGCCTCTTCCCGCACGCCCGCGTCGAAGACGCCCGACAGCGTGTATCCGGTGACCCGGAACTCGCTGATCACGCTTCCACACAACATCGTTCGCGCCTATCTGGACGTCTATAACGCGCGGCCCTGGTGGTTCACCTGCGCTTCCGACCAGGAAGCCTACAACTCGGAATTGCCCTTCTTTTCGTCGCTGGCGCCGGGCGGTGCGCAGCAGCTCGGCATCTTCGCGCCGGGCCAGGGATGCGCCGGCAGCAGCTTCGAGGAAATACTGGTTCGCGTCGATGGCGTGGCCGCCGGCATCGCCCCGGTCTTTCCGGCCCTGTCCGCCGACCTCAACAATTATTTCCCGAGGACGCTCAACGCCCCGGTGCAGCCGCCCCAGATGCTCAACCACGTTCCCTATCGCGTGGACCTGACCCCGTTCGCCCCGTATCTCAACCGGACAGGCAAGCACCGGATTGAACTCAGCCTGCCCGCGAACGCCTATCTGCTGGTCTACCTCGACAAGGGATCAACGATGGTCAACGGCTTCGTGACGGTCAATACGTTGAATGGAGAGAGGACGCTCCCGCTCATCAACGACACCGTCCGGAAGAATGGCGACTCGGGCACGGTACGCGCATCGACACGCCTCGATCACGATTTCGACATCGAGGGCTACATGATGACTTCCCGCGGCCGGGTCGATACCAGCGTCCACCAGATCAGCCATTTCCTCAACACGCAGGTGTTCTATTTCGACGGCCTGCAGTTTCCCGAGTACCGGCACTACCAGGAGCACTTGTGGCTGGCCAGCCAGACGCAGCAGCACAGCCGCCGCACCCGCGCGGGCGTCGTACTGCAGGATGACGTAGTCACCGCTTCCTACCCGCTGCAATGGTTCTACGACATGGACGGGTACGTCTTCGTTTCCGACGAGCCCGAAGCGGTGCCTTCGAAGGGAAGCATCAGCGTCGAGCAGCACCGCAACCTGGATGCGTCGTACCTCAAAGGCGGCTTCGGCACCTACACCAGCCGCGTGCGCGACAACTTCGTCTCCAGCCACACGCGCGACCTTCGGGTGAACCAGGACCGCAGCTGGAAGAGCCAGGCCGCGTACCGCTTCGGCGACAGCCAGGGAAGCTGCTACCAGTCCGCGCTGACCGCACTCAACGGCGCGGTGTCCACCGAAGCCCAGGGCGTCGGATGCACGGACGGGCAGAACCGCCTGCGCTGGCACGACCATCCGGACGGTTCCCCTGACAGCCTCGGCTGGGTCCACTGAACCGTTTCCCGAGGCGCCCGAAAGGCGCCTCCTTTTTTCAGGCGTCGAGAGCTCCCATGGTGGCTCCTGGCCGGAAGCGGACGTTCGACCGCGCGATCAACCGCGCCATCGAAAGGGACTTTGACAAGCGCACACTTCGCCGCTTCAGCTCGCTCTGTCAGTAATGCGCACGTGAGCATCTGCGACGTGGAATCCGTGGACAGCGATGTCGTCGGCGCATGCCTTTGAATCGAGATCGGGGAAGGCTCGGCCGCGATCCCGCTCAGCGGATCTGAAATAGGACGGACCACGGTGCAAATCGTGCTGGCAGATTCGCCCCCGTTCCACTTTTCGTAACGCCAAACACGCGTGCCGGACCTCGAAAAATATGTAGCGGCACTCGTCTACCCCAACCGTGGCGAAGGGGCATTCGCTTGAAAGCGACAGCGGACTGCCGGCCTCATCTTTTCTCTACCGAGGCCTGGCCTGAACGCACTGGCGGGCTGGTCGGCTAGAGCGATGGGAGCTGTGCCCGGACCGTCCTAAATGCCGCGTTCGTGCGACTCGACCACTAACCCAGGCCATCTGAGGCCGGCATCCCCGCATGTGGCTTGCCTCAGTCCAACGCCCGTTAGCAGCTCCCGCTGGCACAACAAGGGCTGCGCGGTCGAACGGCGTCATTGGCCGGTTGGGCCAAGGGACGCGAGGCGTGGACTGCGGCTGGCTCGGTGACCGCTGCTGCCGCGGACACCGCCCGCGCCTGGACGGCCCCTTTTCGCTCGCTGTAGCGGTCAACCAGGTAGTCGCTGCGGTCGCGCACCAGCAAGGTGAACTTGAACAGCTCTTCCATCACGTCCACCACCCGGTCGTAGAACGCTGAGGATTTCATCCGGCCGTGTTCGTCGAACTCCTGCCAGGCCTTGGCCACCGACGACTGGTTCGGGATGGTCACCATGCGCATCCACCGGCCCAGCACGCGCAGAGCGTTGACCACATTGAATGACTGAGAGCCGCCGCACACCTGCATGACCGCCAGGGTGCGCCCCTGGGTCGGCCGCACGCTGCCGTCCTCGAGCGGCAACCAGTCGATCTGATTCTTGAATACTCCGGTGATCGTGCCGTGCCGCTCCGGACTCACCCACACCTGTCCTTCGGACCACAGCGACAGTGCCCGCAGTTCCTGCACCTTCGGGTGGGTCGCCGGCACGCTATCGAGTATCGGCAAGTCGTGCGGATCAAACACCCGGGTGTCGGCGCCGAACCGCCGAAGGATGCGTTCGGCTTCCAGCGCGAGCTTGCGGCTGAAGGATTGGGGTCGCAGCGAGCCGTACAGGATCAAGATGCGCGGGGGATGGTCAGCCCCCGTCGAAAGGGACAGTTTCGCCAGGCTCGGCGTATCCAACAGCCTGGAATCGATGTGCGGCAGCTCTTCTGTCATGGCGGATTCTGGCCTTGCACTGGTCATATAATTCGATGAATATAGAAATATAGAAACAAAACCGCAACCGCAGGGTGCCGACCTGCCACCCACGTCCGGTTGCCCTCCCAGCTGCACCAACCGCTCACCGAAAACCGCCATGAATCCGTGCCGTGTCCTTTTCATCTGTACTGGCAACTCGGCCCGCAGCATCCTGTCCGAAGCCACACTCAACCATCTGGGCAAGAGCCGCTTCGAGGCCTACAGCGCGGGCAGCCAGCCTGCCGGCCAGGTCAACCCTTATGCGCTGGAGGAGCTTCAGTCCGCGGGCATTCCGACCGAAGGCCTCCTCAGCAAGTCGTGGGACCGCTTCAGCGAGGAAGGCGCCCCGCCGCTGGATATCGTCATCACGGTCTGCGACAACGCGGCCAACGAGGCCTGTCCGGTGCTCTTCGGCGACTTCATCAAAAGCCATTGGGGCTTGCCCGATCCAGCTGCAGCGCCGGCCCGCGGGGCCGCATTGGAAGCGTTTCGGCGAGCGCACACGCTCATCCTCTACCGCGTGGCGGCGTTGATTGAACTTCCGGTGGAAACCCTAAATCGGGAGGAGCTCAAGCAGGCGCTGGACCGTATCGGCACGATCACCGATGAAGACGAGGACAAGGCATGAGTCAGGTGTCCCTGCCGGCAGGCGAGGCCTGTGCCAGCTCCCCAGTCGGCAACCGTATCGGCACCTTCGAGCGCTACCTGACCGCTTGGGTGTTGCTATGCATCGTGGCCGGCACTCTGCTGGGACACCTGCTTCCCGGCACCTTCGCGGCGCTGGGGGGCATGGAAGTGGCGCATGTCAACGTGCCGGTGGCGGTACTTATCTGGCTGATGATCGTCCCCATGCTGCTGAAGATCGACTTTGGCGCCCTTGGCGGCGTGCGCCGGCAATGGAAAGGCATCGGCGTCACGCTCTTCATCAACTGGGCGGTGAAGCCCTTCTCGATGGCGTTGCTGGGCTGGATCTTCATCCGCCACGTCTTTGCCGCCTGGTTGCCAGCCGACCAACTGGATTCGTACGTGGCCGGACTCATCCTGCTGGCGGCAGCGCCGTGCACGGCGATGGTGTTCGTGTGGAGCAACCTGTGCAACGGCGAGCCCAACTTCACGCTAAGCCAGGTCGCGTTGAACGACGCGATCATGGTGGTGGCCTTCGCGCCGATCGTGGGTCTACTGCTGGGCATTTCGGCGATCACCGTGCCGTGGAACACCCTCATCCTGTCAGTAGTGCTCTATATCCTTGTGCCAGTCTTGTTCGGCGCCGTGGCGCGTCGAGCAGTACTGGCACGCGGCGGCCCCCAGGCGTTGGAGCGCTTGTTGGCGCGGCTGGGGCCGCTGTCCCTGGGCGCCTTGCTACTGACCCTGGTGCTGCTGTTCGGCTTTCAGGGGCAGCAGATCGTCGCCCAGCCGCTGGTCATTGCGATGCTGGCGGTGCCGATCCTCATCCAGGTCTACGGCAACTCCGCATTGGCGTATCTCCTCAATCGCGCCCTCCGCGTGCCGCACTGCGTCGCCGCACCTTCGGCTCTGATTGGTGCGAGCAACTTCTTCGAACTGGCCGTGGCCACGGCCGTAGGACTCTTCGGCGTGCACTCGGGCGCCGCGCTGGCGACCGTCGTGGGGGTGCTGATCGAAGTCCCGGTGATGCTCTCGGTGGTTCGGATCGTGAGCACCAGCAAGCGCTGGTACGAAGCCCAAACGGTCTGACGGCAGCGCTTCACGCAAGGATCAGGCGTCTCTTGCAGTCGAATACAGGATCCGGCGTTTCCGTACACTGTCTCAGCCCAGCAGTTCCGAGCATCGCATGCAGACCAAACAAGCCATCACGGTACTGTCCGCCCTCGCGCAGGAATCGCGCCTGGCCGTCTATCGGCTGCTCGTTGAGCATGCCCCCGATGGCTTGGCGGCCAGCGCCATCGCGGAGCGGCTCGGGGTCGCCAATGCAACGTTGTCCTTCCACCTGAAGGAGCTGGTGCACGCTGGTCTGCTCACCAGCCGTCAGGAAGGTCGCTTCATCTTCTACGCAGTCTCCATGGACACGATGAACCGGCTGATGGGATTCCTCACCGAGAACTGTTGTGCCGCAACGGGTCGCGCCTGTGCGTCAACGACTCGAGCTGACACCGCGGCTTCCGCGACTCACTCCCGCAAGCGGATGGTTTCGTCGAGGTGAGGTAGGCGGCTGCCGAGGTTACTGAGGATGTCTGTTTTTTGGCCGGAAGCGGACGCCGGCCAAGGCATCAAAAGCGCTTTCCATGGATAGCAGGAGGACCCGCGTAATTGACGCGCAGCCCGCCCCATCGCAGCGCTCGCCGGACGTTCCAGACAGCGGGACTACAGACGTGCGCGTAGCGGTGCAGTTCGTGGCTTGATTGCCTCGGCCACCTTCGCCGCAACACGCGGATTCAGGCTTTTACGCCTTGCCGGACGGAGCTCCAGCCGGCGCTTCCTGTAACGGGCTGGGGTTGCCAAGAAGCTCGACCAACCGCGACTCGCAGGGCGAGAGCTCGTGGCCCCGGCGCTGTGAGATCACGAACGTGAGCGAGCGGATGTGCCAGGCACGACGCTCGAGTTCGATGAGCTGTCCGCTGGCCAGATCCTCGGCGACGAGATGGCGTGGCAGGTGGCCCCAGCCGAGGCCGGCCTTGAGCAGGTCGCGTTTGGCGCCGAGTTCGTTGACCAGCCATTGGCGCTTGCCGGCAACGCCTTGTTGGGTCTTTTCGGCGCCGGGCTGGTTGTCCGTGACGATGATCTGGATGTGCCGGCCAAACTCGTCCACGGGGATGGGGTTGGGTGTCGAAGCGAGCGGATAGGATGGCGCGCATACCGTCACCATCTCCGCTTCGCACAGCCAGTGGCGTTCGATGACTTGCGGGTTCACCTCCGGCACGTTCTCGATGGTGACGGCCAGGGCGCAAACTTTTTCGAGCACCAGGTTCTCTCCGCCCTGCATCGTGGTGATGCGCAGGTTGATCGCGGCGGTCGGGAATTCTTCCTGCAGCGTGCGCAAGCAATCAATCAGGTGGGTGCGCGGGAAGTAGGCATCGACTGCCACCGAAACCTGCGGCACGCCGGCCCTGGCGATCGCGCCGGCGCGATTCTTCATTTCCTCCGTGCGCGATATCACCGCCCGTGCGTCGGGCAAAAGGCTGCGCCCTGCCGCGGTGAGCTGCGCCTTGCGCGTGTTGCGCTCGAACAGCTCGACATCGAATGCACTTTCCAGTGCCTTGATCGCGTGGCTGATGGCCGACTGCGCCCGTGCGAGCTTGCGCGCCGCACCCGAGAAGCTGCCCTGATCGCACACCGCAACGAACGCACGCAGCTGGTTGATGGTGACGTTGTCGAGCACGGGCTATCCAGAAACTAGATCGTATTAAGCGATGTTTCGTCAATTGTGTGGATGCGTCAAGCGACCCAGATTGGTTGGGCAACCGGCCCGCATGGGCCAGATCACTCCACTGAAAAGGACCATCTCCATGAGCTACGCCATCATCGGTTTCGGCGCGATAGGCCAGGCCCTCGCCCGCGCTTTCGCCCGCAACAACATCGAAGTCACGGTCGCCAGTCGGCGGCCGCCCGAAACACTGTTGCCGCAGGCGCAGGCGATCGGGCCCACCGTCATCCCCAGGACACTGCAGGAAGCCGTCAAGGCGGACGTGATCATCCTGGCGGTGCTGTTCGAGGGGCATCGCGAGGTCGCCAAGGCTCTTCCGGATTGGCAAGGCAAAACGATCATCGACGCGATGAATACGAACGACCCCGTCGAAACTCTCGACGGTCTGCCGTCATCGGCCTTCGCCGCCAAGGCGTTCCCCGGCGCCAGCTTCGTCAAGGGCTTCAATCACCTGCTGGCGCGCACCCTGGCCACCGATCCCATTGTCCAGGGCGGCCACCGCGTGGTGTTCCTGTCGAGCGACGACGAAGCTGGCACGGCGGAAGTGGCGGACCTTGCCAAGCGACTCGGCTTCGCCCCCGTCAACCTCGGCAGATTCGATGAGGGTGGCACGTTGGTGCAGGCGCGCGGCCGCGTCTGGGGCCCGCTGATTTTCCAGGACCTGTTCAAGCAGGAGCCGTGAGCGCGTACGGCCATCGCGGCAGGATCGCGACCGGCTCGCGCCCCCATCACTGCTTCGGCAACAACAACCCCTCCACCCCAGGATTCATGACATGAGCAAGTTGAATGGAAAGACCGCCGTGATCACCGGCGGTGCGACCGGCATCGGCCGCGCGGCGGCGAAGCGCTTCATCGAGGAAGGCGCCTTCGTCTTCATCTACGGCCGCCGGCAGGAAGCGCTCGACGCCGCCGTGGCCGAGCTCGGACCCAACGCCCGCTCGGTGCAGGGGTCGGTCTCCGACCTGGCCGACCTCGACCGGCTTTACGCGGCGGTGAAGGCGGAGCGCGGCACCCTCGACATCGTGTTCGCCAACGCCGGCACCGGCGGCGTGCTTCCGCTGGGCGAGATCACCGCCGAGCAGATCGACGAAACCTTCGACACCAATGTGAAAGGCACGATCTTCACGGTCCAGAAGGCACTGCCGCTGATGGGCCAGGGCGGCTCGATTATCCTGACCGGATCGAGCGCCGGCACCACGGGCGCCCCGGCATTCAGCGTCTACAGCGCGAGCAAGGCAGCGGTACGCAATCTCGCGCGGAGCTGGGCGGAGGACCTGAAGGGCACCGGCATCCGGGTCAACGTGCTGTCGCCCGGGCCGACGGCGACCGAACTGGCGAAGGCCGCGGTGGGCGAGGAGGGCCTGAAGGTATTCGCCTTGATGAATCCGCTGCAGCGCATGGCCGAACCGGCGGAGATCGCGGCGGGGGCGGCCTTTCTCGCCTCATCCGACAGCAGCTTCATGACCGCCAGCGAGCTCGCCGTCGACGGCGGCCTGGCGCAGATCTGACGCGCTGCGCCAGGCCGGCCCCTCCACAGGATCGTTCGCAGCACCGCAGCGCGTCAGGGCTGCAGAGCGGCATACGCCACCCATCCCTTGAACGTGAAAGCGGCATAGAACAGGTCGTGTCGGTCGAAGCCTGCCTGCTCCAGCAAGCCGGCTTCGGCTTCGGGAGAAAGCAGTGTCAAGCGACTGGCCATCGCTTCGATCGACCTGGCGGCGTCGGCCACCGGCATGCCGTTTGAAGCCATGAAGGCCACGTGCCTCTGCAGCCAGCGCATCCTCTCGCCAGGGGCGTCGGGCACGCTGTGGTGGGCCATCACGAGCGGGGCGCGGGGCTTGAGTCGACGCCTCAGCTCGCGCAGCGTATGCAGGCGTTCCTCGATGGACAGGAAGTGCATGGTGAGCAGGCAAGCCGCCCCATCGAACCCGGTTGCCGGGGCCGCGTCGATGTAACCCTCCAGCAACTCCACCCTCGACGCCAGCGGCCCAAGTGTGTCGGCGGCCAAGTCCAGCATCGGCGCCGAAGGGTCGACGCCCAGCAGGCGCCACTGCGGGTAGGCCTCGGCAAAGGCCTTCAGTTCCATCCCTCCGCCGGCGCCGAGTACCAGGACGCGCCCATCGGATGGAACGTGCTCGCGCAGAAGCAGGCCGGCCATCCGGTGCAGGGCATGCAGCCCGGGCACCTGCCGCAACGGCCCGTCCGTGTACCGCGCCACCGCTTGTGGATCATTGAAAGAAGACATGGGTGCACTCGCCGCTTGACATGGGTCCACTAACGTAACATCGTTTGTTACATGAGACGAGACAGCCGGCTTTCCGCCGTACTCCATGCCCTGCTGCACATGGCCGAGCGCGACGCCCCGATGACGTCCGACGCCCTGGCGCAGTGCCTGGGCACGCACCCGGTGGTGGTCCGGCGCACCATGGGCCTGCTGCGGGATGCGGGGCTGGTTACGGCGGACCGTGGACACGCCGGCGGCTGGCGCATCTCCGCGGACCTGGCCAAGGTCACGTTGCGCCAGTTGCACGAAGCACTTGGCGAGCCCGCGCTGTTCGCCGTGGGCAACCGCAACGAGCACCCCGAATGCCTCGTCGAGCAGGCGATCAATGCGGCGCTCGACACGGCTTTTGCCGATGCCGAAGCGCTGCTGCTGCAGCGGTTCGAGTCGGTCACCCTGGCGGCGCTCGCCGCGGATTTCGCGCGCCGCCACGGCGCCCATCGATCGGAACATCCCCATTCGGAGCATCCCCATGAAGCATGACGTGATCGTCGTCGGCGGCAGCTACTCGGGCATGGCCGCGGCCCTGCAACTGCTCAGGGCCCGCCGCAGCGTGCTCATCATCGACGGCGGCAAGCGGCGCAACCGCAGCGCCAGCCATTCCCACGGATTCCTCGGCCAGGACGGCGTGGATCCCGCCGAGCTGGCCCGCGTCGCCCGGGCGCAGTTGGCCGCGTATCCCACGCTGACCTGGCTGGACGGCGAAGCCGATCAGGCAACGGGCACGATGGACGACTTCCGGATCACCTGCGGAGAGGCGATCTACCCGGCCAGGCGCCTGCTGCTGGCGATCGGCGTACTGGACCGGCTGCCCGACATTCCGGGCCTGTCCGAGCGCTGGGGCAGGAACATCTTCCATTGCCCGTACTGCCACGGCTACGAGCTGGACCAGGGCCGCATCGGCGTCATCGCCACGGGTCCGATGTCGACCCATCAGGCACAGCTCCTGCCCGAATGGGGAGAGACCACGTTCTTCCCCAACGGCACGTTCGAACTCGACCAGGCGTCCGCGGATGAGCTGGCGCGCCGCGGCGTGACCGTCGAGACGGCCCGCATCGGTCGGATCGACGGAAACGCCGATATCGTGCTCGCCGATGGCAGACGGATGAGCTTCGCCGGCCTGTTCACCGCGCCGCGGAACGAGCCTTCAACACCGCTCGCAGCGCAGCTGGGCTGCGAACTCGTCGAGACGCCGATGGGCCTGCAGATCGGAACCGGCGATACCAAGGAGACCAGCGTGCCTGGCGTGTTTGCCTGCGGTGATGCCGCCCGGGTGCCGCACTCGGTTTCGCTCGCGGTGGGCGACGGCGCATGGGCCGGCGCCCAGCTGCATCGGTCGCTGGTGTGGCCTGTGTCGTAGGCGGAAAAATCTTGGTCGCGGCACAGATATCGGATCTTGCCGAACCCGACATCACGACCTCGTCCGTGAAGAAGGATCACCCCGCGGATGCTTCCTTTCGCAACCACCGACAGAAGGCGCCGATGGCCGGGTTGTCGTCGGCGCCATGCCGGCGGACGATCCAGAACGCGTAGGCGTTATCGAGCGCGCGGTCGAACGGCTTGACCAGTCGCCCGCCGTGCAGATCCTCCGCCACCAGCGGCGCGACGCCCAGCGCGACGCCATGTCCGGCGACAGCCGCCTCCTGGGCCAGATAGATGCTCGCGAAAACCGGACCGCGCGTCGCATCGACACGCTTTGCGCCAGCCGCCTCCAGCCAGGCGGACCAGTCAGGGACGCCGGGGCGGCCGGCGGCGGTTTCGTCGTGGATCAACGTGTGGTGCCGCAGGTCGTCGAGCGTCCTCAGTGGCGCTCGCCCGCCTTCCGTCAGCGACGGCGCGCAGACCGGAAACACGGGTGCATCCATGAGCCGCTCGGCGCGGACGCCGGTGTAGTCGCCGGGTCCGTAACGGATGGCGACGTCGATGCCGCTGCGGGCGACATCGGCCTGTTCGTCGCCCGTCTCGATGTGCAGCTTCAGGTCGGGACAGTCGCGATGGAATCGATGCAGCCTGGGCGCAAGCCACTTCGCGGCGAAGGATTCCATGGTGCTGACGCGCAGGTGCGCCGTCGCCGTCGCGGTGGCGCGGTCCAGCGCCAGCTCGAGCAGCCCGAATACCTCGCCCAACGAGGCGGCCAGCGCTTCGCCCTCGGCGGTCAGCGCGACCGAGCGATGGCCACGTTGGAACAGCTCCACCTCCAGGTAAGCCTCCAGCCGCTTCACCTGGTGGCTGACAGCCGCCGGGGTGACATGCAACTGCGCGGCGGCGGCCTGGAAACTCAGGCAGCGCGCGGCCGCCTCGAAGGCTCGAAGAGCGTTGAGCGGAGCGGCGGGGCGGGGCGGGGTTTCACGATGGCGTCGAACCTGGGGCGTCGTCGCATCCTATCAAGTTAGTTTTTCTAACACGGGCCGGAAAACATCTCGTTTGACGCGTGCCGTGCCGGTGGCAACGCTGGGACGGACGAAACCGCAAGGCAATCATCGTGAGATTCGAACAGCTTGGTTCCAACGTACTGATGTTCGTCGGTAACGACTATGAGTCGGTCGCCACCGCATTCCTGGACGGCGACGACGTGCTGCTGGTCGACTCGCTCGGCAGCCTGGACGATGCGCGCTGGCTGCGCCGCGTGCTGTGCGACGACATGGGCAAGACGGTGCGGATCGTCGCGGCAACGCATTTCATGAGTGACCACATCGCCGGCATGTCGCTCTTTCCCGACGCGCTGACGATCGCACACCGGCACCACCGGCACAGCTTTCTTTCGCAGAACCGGCGGGCCGACGAGCTCTACCGGGAACCGCGGGTGGTGTTCGACAGCGCGATGACGATCCGCTGGGGATCACTGGACCTGCACCTGCTGCACAACCCCGGCAAGACCATGGACCACCTCAGCGTGGACGTGCCCGCGGCCGACCTGGTGTGCGCGGGCGACAACATCGTCGGCAACACCGTCTACCTGTCCAGGGCCGACCCCGCGTCGATCCGCGGCGCGATCGGCCGGATGCGGCAGTGGGGCCGGGGCACGGTCATTGGCGGACACATGGGCCGATTTCCGGTCGCCGTCCTGGACAACGCGATCCACTATCTGGATCGGCTGCAGGAAGCCGTGGTCGATATCCGCGCCAACGGACGAGCCCGCGAGGTCGATCGGCACATCGGCGCGATTCCGATCGAGGCCTGCATCGCGCCCGGCGTCGAACCGGCGCCCTTCGAGCGCGAATGGCACCGGCGCAATCTGGACGCCGTCATCGAGCAATCCATCTTTGCGTTCGACGCTGCGCGGGTGGCCAGCACCTCGGAAGCCCGCTGATCCGGCGCCATTTTTGGTCGTCAACCGAGCTGGGTGAGTCACCGGCCATGGCGCGATGGCCAAGCCAAGCCGCCCCGCTCCCCGTAGGAGCCCGGCAAGGTGCCTCAGGAGCGTAGGGTGGGCTTCAGCCCACCAGCCGTTCTTGCGGAGAAGCCGGTGGGCTGAAGCCCATCCTACGGGTCAGAGGCTGGAGAGGTAGGTGGCAAGGGCCTGCACGTCGGCGTCGTCCAGCGTGCTGGCCACCCCTTCCATGATCCGTGTATTGCTGGTGCCGGGGCGGATGCCGTGGCGGAAGTCGGTCAGCCGCTTGGTGAGGTAGATCGCCGATTGCCCTCGCAGGCGCGGAAAGGTGGACCACGGCGGGTGGGCCGCCCTGCCCGGCTGCACGCGGGGGCCTTGCGCATCGCTGCCGTGGCAGCCCTGGCAGGGCGGGATGCCGCGGGCCGGGTCGCCGGCCAGGTAGAGCTGTGCGCCACGCGAGCCGGCGTCGGCGATGCCAGCGGGCTTGGGTGCGAGCGCGGCGTAGTGGCTCGCCAGGTCGCGCATGTCGGCGTCGCTGAGCGGCGCGGCCTGGCCGTTCATCACCGGATCGCTGCGCTGGCCCTGGTGATAAGCCTTCAGCTGCACGTACAGGTAGGTGGCCGACTGCCCGGCCAGGTTGGGAAAGTTCGGTGCGATCGCGATGCCTTGCGGGCCATGGCAGGCGGCACAGACGGTCGCCTTGGCCTCGCCTGCGCCAGCATCGCCACGGATCGGCGCCTGCGCGCGCAGGTCGAGGAAGGCCGCCTGAGGAGTATCGACCGGCACGGCGTCGGCCTGTGCCCTGGCACGCGCCGGGAGCGCCAGCCAGGCGAAGGCCAGCACGGGCAGCAGTGGGAGCAGTAGGCGGTTCATGCAGTACCTCTCACAGCCGGATGCTGAGCATGGCGCCGACCAGCGCGGCGCGGTAATGCATCTGCGGGCCGCGGTCGGTGTAGATGCGGTGGTCGTAGACCAGCGTGTCGTCGAAGCCCAGGTAATGCCAGTCGAGGAAACTGCCGCTCTGGTAGCGGCCGAACAGCCGCACGCCGACGCTGGCGGTGATCGGGAAGCTCAGGCTGGCGTCGAAGGTGCTCGAGCGGTAGTGGTTGTCGGGAAAACTGCCATCGAGTAGCGGCGCCGCTTCCGGATGGGTCAGTGCGCCGGGCGAGGCATAGTCGTAGTCCAGTTGCGAGAGCGACTGGGTGTAATTCCACGCCAGGTCCAGCTTCACCCGCCCGAAGTCGTGCGCGAAGGTGATGCCGGCGTTGTAGTCGCGCTCGCGGTCCAGGTCGTGCCAGTAGTTTTCGAACGGGTAAAGCGGGCCGCCGAAGGACGGATCTTCACTGCCGGGGGCGCCGACGATGGCTTCGTTGTCGGCGACGTTGGCCAGCTTGAGCCGGGTGGTCTCGGCGCCGATGTAGACGCTGGCGTTGGTGTGCGGCGCGGGCTGCCAGTCCCACTCGCCGGTGAAGCCGGTGCTGCGCGTGTCCTGGCGGCCGATGCGTGCGTCGTAGCGGTCGCGGCTGCCGTAGAAGGTGGCCGAGACGGTACTGCTGTCGGCCAGCGGGTAGATCAGGATCACGCGCGCCTTGGTTTCCTTGCGGTCGCTCATGTCGTACTTGCGCATGGCATCGACGGTGAACGCGGTCGGCGCGATGCCGTCGGCGGGGGTGTAGCCGGGCAGCGAGGCCGAGTAGTAGGCCTCGTACGGATCGTGGTTGTAGGCACCGCCATCGCGGTCGCCGTACTCGAAGCTGGCGCGCACGGTGGCATCGCCGAGCGAACGGCTGACCCAGCTCAGTTTGATGCGCTGCTCGTCCAGCCGGGTGCGCTCGCGGTGGCGCGGCTGGTTGTGGTCGAAGGTGTAGACCAGGCTGAGCGCATCGGACGTGCCGACGTTCCAGTCCGCGCCCAGTTCCAGCAGCGTATCGCGGTAGCCGAACGGCACGTTGGCGACCTGCACGTTGGAGGTGGCGTAGTAGCCGTTGTCGAAGATGCCCACCTCGCCCGGCACCACGCTGCCCTGCGAGCCGTTCTCGGAGATGTAGCCGTATTGCCCGGTGAGCGGGTTGTAGGCGAGGTAATCGGTCTTGTTGTCCTCGTTGTAGTAGCGCAGGTCCGCGTGCCAGCCGAAGTTGCGGCCGGGGTGGAAGGTGATCTTGGCGTCGAACAACTGGGTGTCGATGCGCGCATTGGCATGGGTGCGCGAAAGAGCCGCCGGCGTGTTCCACAGCTCGCAGGGGATCAGCTGCTGGAACGGCCCGGCCGCGAAGCCGAGCGTGCCGGTGCAGTTGACCGGCGGCAGCAGGGCGTCGTCCTGGCGCATGGTGCCGTAGGCCGCCGCCAGCGAGAGCTCGCCGCGCCACTTGAGCTGGCGCGACAGTTCCAGGCGCAGGTTGTGATAGTCGTTGTCCGGCTCCAGCGAGTATTCGCCGTCAACTACCGGACCGGCGTTGGGCACGCCGATCACGTTGGTGATCAGGAACGGGTTCTGGTAGTCCAGCGTGCTCTTGTGGTCGCGGAAGAACGAGCCGTTGTAGAGCGCGTTGAAATGCCAGACCTTGCCGACCCGCCGCAGCCCCAGGTTGACGTCGGTGGTGGTGAAGTCGATCGGGCGCACCGTCTCCAGCACGCCGCCGTTGCCGCCGAACGGCGAGCCGGTGCCGGGAAAGGCGAAATTGAAGAACATCGGCCCACCCCACAGGCGGGTGCCGTCGCGCTCCTCGTTGGTGATCGAAGCGAAGCCGATCCAGTCGCGGTAGAGCTGGCCTTCCAGGCTCAGGCCGCTACGCGTGCGGGTCAGGGCGATGGTGCGCCGGGGCGCGGCGTCGGAGGCCTGCTGCACGGCCGCGATCGTGCTGCCGCCCGGGGTGAGCCCGGCCGGCAGGGTGAGGTCGCCGCCGCCGATGCCCTGCCAGATCGGGAACGCGTTGGTGGACACCGTGTGCGGAATGTCGCGGTAGAAGGCTTGGAACTTGTAGTGCCCGTAACGGCCGGCGCGCACGCGGTAGTACTGGTCGTCGCCGCTGATGCGGCTGCCGCGGAACTCCACGTAGCCGCCGGTCGCTCGGTTGTCGAAGCCCATCGCCCACAGGCCCAGCACCGCGCCGTTCTTCCAGTCGGTGTATTGGCGGAAGAATTCCGCGTCGCTGTCGCCACCCAGGTGGATGTAGCCCAGTTGCAGCAGGCCCCAGTAGGTCCAGTCGCCGCCCTGCCCCAACGGCTTGCCGGCGAGCGTGTACGGGTAGGGGTAGAGCGCGCCGCTGGGCGTGCGCAACATGCCCGGATGCAGCCACGACATGCCGTCGGCATCGGGCGTCATCAACGGCGACCAGCCGCGCGGATCCAGCCCGTTGCCGTACTGCATGTCGCCCACGCGCATGGTGTCGCTGCCGTCGCTGGCGTGCGCCAGCGGGGCTCCGGCCAGCAAGGCCAGCACGATGGCGCAGGACATGGGTCGGATGGTGCGCATGGTTGGCTCCTCCCCCCGGTTGGTTCTATTTGTGGAAGCGCGAGCCCGATGGGTTGTTCGAGCCGTGGATGTTGGTGTGGCAGGTCAGGCAGGCGCGGCCCATCAGGCGCTCGTCCGGGTTCGGCCCGCGGCCGAGGTTGGTCGGCACCTGCAGGTCGTTCGGGTGGCGGGTCATGGTGTGGCACTGCTGGCAGAGCATCGGCAGCGGTGCCACCAGCAGGGTCTGCTGGTTGGAGCCGTGCGGGTCGTGGCAGTTGAGGCAGCTCTCGCGCACGGGCGCGTGCTCGAACAGGAATGGCCCGCGCTTCTCGGCGTGGCAGGTGTAGCAGGTCTCGTTGACCGTGTCGGTTTTCAGCAGCGGGCGGGTGAGCGTGCCGTGCGGGTTGTGGCAGTCGGTGCAGGCCATCTGCCCTTCCGGCAGCGGCATGTGCGAGCGCCGGTGGAACTTGACCATGATGTCCTTGTGGCAGGTGGCGCAGACCTCGTTGATCGAGGGTTTGGCCAGCACGCCCTCGGGCGACAACCGCGCCATCGGGTTGTGGCAGTCGCTGCACGACAGCCCGCGTGCCTCGTGCACCGAGCCGAGCCAGTGCTGGCGCGCGCCGCCGGCATGGCAGCCCAGGCACACCGCGGTCTGGGTGTGCACGTCGGCCGCGGCGCCGTGGGTGAAGGCGATGATCGAGCCGGCCAGGGCCGGGTTTTTCGCATGTTCCGAGCCCGGCCCGTGGCAGCTTTCGCAGGCCGCCTGCGGACCGCTGTTGGCAGCGCCGGCCCGGAACGACTGTACGTGCAGCGAGTGCGAGGCGCGCACGTTCTCCAGCGAATGGCAGGCGATGCAGGTTCTCGCGCCCACCGGATCGGCCTGTGGCGCCAACGGGTTGTGCGGGATCGGCGCGGCATCGAACGGGGTAGCGGGGCCTTCGTCGGCCTGGTGCAGGTGCGGGTTGTCCTTGCGAAAATCGCCCGCCCCCATGTCGGTGGCCGGGAGCATGCGCGCGATGTCGGACTGGCTCAGCCGGCCCGACGACTGGCTCGTCGCCGGCGCCGGCGTGTCACCCTGCGTGGACTGCGCGCGCGCCGCGGACCACAGCACACCGCCAAGCCCCACTGCGACGGACAGCACGGCCGCGAACGAAAGCGGTATGGCACGCATGGCTGACATCCCCGATGGCTAGCGTGAACCTGCAACGTGGGACCCCTGCCCCCAGGCCGGCGGTCGACGCGCCCGCCTGCACCCGCCGAGGGCAATAGACCCTGCGGCGTGAAGACGGCATGCACGGCTTGGGGCCAGCTGGCTTCAGGTATCTGGTGTCGCCTGCGGAATCGCACCGTGTGTGTGGGCTGACGCCGGCATCGAAGGCACGCGCGTCCCGCCTTTGCAGGAGCCCGCGCTTGTGGGCGATGCTCTCGGGCTCTGGATGGTCGACCAGAGCACGAGCATCGCCCACAAGTGGGCTCCTACAAGGTGTCCGCGGTGCGGGACAGAGTGACCAGTTCGGCGACGTGGCGGAACAGGTGGTCCGGTTGCAGGTCCTGCAGCGACTGCGGCGTGGCATAACCCCAGGCTACGGCGCCGAAGGCCACGCCCGCGGCGCGGGCCGCCTCGGCGTCGGTGGGCTGGTCGCCCACGTAGAGCGCCCGCCGTGGCGGCGTGCCGGTGGCGTTCAGCACGCGGGCGATGCGCCGTTGCTTGCCGAAGATCGACGCGCCGCATTCGGCATGGGCCAAGCGCTGCCAATGGGCGTCGCCGAGGATGCGGCGGCAGTTGCCGGCGGCATTGGAGGAAACCAGCGCGAGCGTCGTACCGCTCCCATGCAACTGCACCAGCGCGTCGTCGACGCCTTCGAACAGGCGCACGTCCGCCTCGCGCATGAGCCGCACGAAGCTGCGCGCGACCAAGGGAAGTTTCCATCGCGGCAGCCCGACGTGGCGCATCACCTCGCGCGCCGAGCGTCCGCGCAGATCCTCGATCTCGCCGCTTTCGATGCGCCGGAAGCGGTGGCGGTCGGCCAGCCGGTTGTGGACGCTCACGAAGAAGCCGAACGAATCGGCCAGCGTGCCGTCCAGATCGAAAATGATCAGCTCGTAAGCCATGGGATGCGCCTTATCGGCGGCGTGCGTGGCGCACGCCGCCGCAGGAGGGTTCAGGCGGCGTCGCCGCAGCGGCACGGCAGCATGGCGCTGCAACCGCAACCGCAGCCCGGCTGGTCGGCGCGCGCGCCCTGGCAACCACAGGTGCAGATGGCGCCCACGCAGTCGGGGCACTGGCAAGCGAAGGTGTTGTCGGAGTTGTTCACGGGATTTTTCCTCGATGGATAGGGATACGGACCTCGATCCGTGGAGCCATTGTCCGGACCACCCCTGGCACGCGCTTGAACCAAACGGCTAACCTTCGCATGCCCTGCCCGCCGCGGAGACCCGACATGTCCCCAGCCACGCCCGCCACCGGCAACGAACCGCGCCGCGGCGTTATCGGCGTCGGCCGGGTGGCGATGTGGAAAGGCGGCAGCGTCTGGATCGGGCGCGACGCCGGCCCCGCGCAGCCGCACAGCCATCACGCCATCCAGATCACCCTCGCCCCGGCGCGGCGGATCCGCATTCGCGGCGCCGCGGAAGACGCCTGGCGCGAAACCTCGGCGGCCATCGTCATGCCGGATCGGCCGCACATGTTCGACGGCTGCGGCCACGCGGTGGCGATGGTGTTCGTCGAGCCCGAGACGACGGCCGGCCGCGCCCTGCTGGCGCGCCACGGCCAGGCCGACGTGAGCGTGCTGGACGATGGCACCGTGGCGCCGCTCGCCGCCGCGCTGCACGCCGTGTTCGACGCCCGCGGCACGGATGCCGCGCTGGTCGAGGCTGCCCAACGCGTGGTCGGGCACATGGCCGCGACCTCCATCGACCACGACGTGGTCGACCCGCGCATCACGGCCGTGCTGGAACGCATCCGCGTGCGTCCCGATGCGACGCTGACCCTGGCCCAGGCGGCCGCCCTCGCGCACCTGTCGCCGAGCCGTTTCCGGCACCTGTTCGTCGCGCAGACCGGCATTTCCTTCCGCGCTTACTTGCTGTGGGCGCGCGTGGGCTACGCGGTGGTCCGCGGCATGGCCGGCGGCTCCTGGACCGATGCGGCCCAGCAGGCCGGCTTCGCCGATTCGGCGCACCTGAGCCGGACCTGCCGGCGCATGTTCGGCATCGCGCCGACCATGCTGGTGCCGGAGGACAAGACGGTCGCGCCGGCAACCGCCATGGCGGCGCGCGACCCGCACGCCGGCGCGGCGGCAGCCGCCTCCTAGGCCGGCGGCTGCCAGAGTTCGACGCGGTTGCCGTCGGGATCGGTGATCCAGCCGAACGCACCGTACTCGCTCTGTTCCGTGCGCTCGTCGACCGCCACGCCTTCGGCGCGCAGGCGGTCCAGCAGGCCGGCGAGGTCGTCGACGCGGAAGTTGATCATGTAGGACTGCTGGCCCGCGCCGAAATACGTCGTGTCGCCGGGAAAAGGCGTCCACAGGGTGTAGCCAGGGCGCGCGGCGTCCTCCTGGAAGCGCACCCCGCCCCACTCTTCCGGCTCCAGCCCAAGGTGTCGCGCGTACCAGGCCGCCAGCGCGCCCGGATCCGGCGACCTGAAGAAGATGCCGCCCACCCCGATGACCTTGGCCATGCCCGCTCTCCTGTCCGCCATGACCGCATACGCGGCCTTCGATGATCAAACCCCCGGGGAATAATGCGCCGCCAGCGGCACGTCGGCCACCCTGGCTGGTCGCCTGAATAAATGCGCGCACGTCCGCGCTGTCGCCGTTCCCGATTCGGAAACAGTGAATTGCCCGTTCGCGTTCTAGATGCCGTCCGACCGAGGTTCTAATTTTCCCGGCCTCGCACCTTCGCTGGTGCCTCTCTGGTGACGTTCGATGACCAAAGCTATTCCCACGGCTGTCGGCCGGCTTTGCCGTCGGCATGGCGCCGGTGCCGCTGGGCGCGGAGGCGGTGTCGTCCGCCGGCTACCTCGTGATCGCGCTGTCGGCGGCGGCCATGGGATCGCGCAATGCCACCGCGCGCCAGCTCAAGATGCCCGACCTCACCACGACGGTGCTGACCCTGACCATCACCGGCCTGGCCTCCGATTCCGCCCTGGGCGGAGGTGCCAATCCGAACATCGCGCGCCGCCTCGGCGCTGTCGTGGCGATCCTTCTGGGCGCAATGCTGGGGCGATCTTGCTGATGACGTGGGGGCTGGTGCCGCCGCTGCTGCTGGCCGTAGCCTGCGTGTTGGCGGCAACGCTGTGGCTTGCGCACGATGAGGATGATTCTCCCGCGAGCAAATGAGGCACTGCGCGTTGTTGCCGGCGCCCTCGGCATGATCCGAAGGATGCCTCCGTTCAGTTGCGCCGCTACCACCATCGCCCGCCCTACTGACAACGCCAGGCTCTGCAAGACCTAGACCCTGGCGATGAACTTGATCTCGATGAGCTGCGCGGCAAGCGCCAGTCGCGGCGTCACCAGGACCGTGCTTGCGACCTCCGGACGGCCCGAGCCGTACGCCTGCTTTCTCACCGTCCCAGCCACGGCGAACGCCGCGTCCATATCGGTCACGTACAGGACTTCCTCGACGACGTTGTCGAGGGAGGCGCCGAAGCGGGCGAGCAGTTTGCTGGCGTTCTCGTAGGTCTGCCTCATCTGGATCTCCATGTTCGAGTGATCCAGGATGCGGCCCTGGGCATCCAGCGGTGGCGCCCCGACGATGTTGCCGTCGGCGTCGTGGCTGAGCTGCCCCGAGACGTAGATCGTGTCGCCCACCCTCACCGCCTGGGCGTAGCCATACGCTTCTTCCCAGGGCATGCCCATGCCCTTTGCATCTTTGTCGATCCCCATGTGCCTTCTCCTGCCGCGCGCCACCTTTGGCGTGGGCAGGTTCTAAACAAGGAAGCCGCGCGGGAGTAGATCCTCCGACGGCAACACGCTGTTGAGGGAAGCGCACCCTCGCGCGCGACGCCTGGCGCGTGCGCCCCGGGAAACGCGTTGTTTACAGGCCGATGGCTACTGCCGGCGATCGCGCGGTTCCAGCATCGAGGCTGCGGTTCCATGCGATCCGCGGGCCCTGCACGAACCCGACCCATCCATGCAGGACATGCACTCATCCGAGAACTCGAGGCGCCACCATGACTCCTGCCGATACCTTCGCGAGAAAACCCTCCGCCCGGTTGCCGGAAGCCGACGGCGACTTCTACCTTTTTTCCCGGGTGCTGTCCGAAGAGGAGAACCGGATCCGCCTGAAAGTGCGGGCATTCATGGAACAGGAGGTGCAACCGATCATCGATGCGTACTGGGAACGGGACGAGTTTCCTTTCCAGCTGTTGCCCAAGCTGAAAGCACTGAACATCGCGGGGCTGCTTTTCCACGGATACGGCTGCCCGGGAGGAAGCGCCGCCCTGCTCGGATTCGTCACCCTGGAAATGGCGCGTGTGGACGCGTCGATCTCGACTTTTTTCGGTGTCCACACGGGGCTGGCGATGGGCTCGATCTATCTGTGCGGCTCCGAGGAGCAGAAGCAGAAGTGGCTTCCCCGGATGGCCGCGATGGAGAAGATCGGCTCGTTCGCCCTGACCGAGCCCGACGTCGGATCCGGTGTCGCGGGCGGACTGACCACCACGGCAAAGCGCGAAGGCAACACCTGGGTCCTCAATGGCCAGAAGAAGTGGATCGGCAACGCCACGTGGGGCGACCTGACCATCGTCTGGGCCCGTGATGTCGACGACGGCCAGGTCAAGGGTTTCATCGTCGAGAACAACACCTCCGGCTTCCATGTGGAAAAGATTCGCCACAAGATGGCGCTGCGGGTGGTCCAGAACGGCCTGATCACGCTCACCGACTGCCGCGTCGACGAAGCCGACCGCCTCCAGGGCGCCCACTCCTTCAAGGACACCGCACGCGTGCTGGTCATGAGCCGCGGCGGCGTGGCGTGGGAGTCGGTGGGCTGCGCCAGGGGAGCCTACGAACATGCCCTGAGATACGCGCAGACGCGAATGCAGTTCGGCCGGCCCATCGCCAGTTTCCAGCTGGTGCAGGACCTGCTCTTCCGCATGCTCTGCAACATCACCTCGTCCCAGTCACTCTGCCTGCGCCTTTCCCAGTTGCAGGATCAGGGCCTGATGCGCGACGAGCACGCTTCCCTGGCCAAGGGGGTGTGCACGGTCCGGATGCGCGAAACGGTAGGCTGGGCCAGGGAGCTGCTGGGCGCCAACGGCATCCTGCTCGACCAGCATGTGGGCCGCTTCTTCGCGGACGCCGAAGCGCTCTATTCCTACGAAGGAACCCGCGAGATGAACGCGCTGATCGTTGGCCGGTCGATTACCGGCTTCAGCGCCTTCGTCTAGGGCGTGCGCCTGCCGGCGACGGCTCAGCCGGTCGCGGACATCGCAGCAGCGTTGAAAAAGGCATTCACGTCCGCCAGCTCGCGCGTGCGCGGCATCGGCGGCAGGCTGGCGAGGAACAGGCGGCCGTAGCCTTTGGTGGTCAGCCGCGGGTCGCACAGCATCAGCACGCCGCGGTCATGGACGTCGCGAATCAGGCGGCCGGCGCCCTGTTTCAATGCGATGGCGGCGGCGGGGACCTGCCAGCCCATGAAAGGATTGATGCCGGCGTGTTCGAGCGCGTCCAGGCGCGCCTGCAGCACCGGGTCGTCGGGCGCGGCGAAGGGGAGCTTGTCGATCACCACGACGCTGAGCGCTTCGCCGGCCACGTCGACGCCTTCCCAGAAACTGGCGGCGCCGAGCAACACGCCGTGGCCGCTGGCGCGGAAATCCTCCAGCAACTGGTGGCGCGGGGCGCTGCCCTGCACGAACAGTGGCCAGGGCACGCGGTCGGCGAGCAGCTCGGCGGCACGGCGCAGTGCGCGGTGCGAGGTGAACAGCAGGAACGCGCGGCCGTGGGAGGCTTCGAGCACGGGCAGCGCCGCGTCGATCACGCGTTCGGTGTGGTCGCGCGCGTTGGGATCGGGCAGGCCGGCGGGGAGGTAGCACAGCGCCTGGCTGGCGTAGTCGAACGGACTGTCCAGGTGCAGGGTCTGCGGGTCGTCCAGGCCAAGCTGGCGGGCGAAGTGATCGAAGCTGCCGGCGACCGAGAGCGTGGCGGAGGTATGGATCCATGCCGCGCCGGTGCGCTCGCGCATGGCGCGCAGCGGCGCGGCGAGGTCCAGCGGCGTGGCATGCAGGGAAAAGCCGCGCGGGAACAATTCGTACCAGCGCACGTCCTGTTCGCCACCGCCGTCGACGATGCGGTCCAGCCGCTCGGTCATGGCGGCGGCTCGCTCGTGCAGGTTGGCCAGGCCACGCGAGCGCTCGGCCTGCGAGGCCAGCAGGTCGGTAAAGTCGCCGAGCAGTTCGCCGAGGTCGCGCAGGCCCTCGTGCACGGTGGCGAGGCTGTCCAGTTGCTGGAACGCCCCGCGCGTGGGCAACGCGTCCATGCCCAGGCGCAGCCGCCGCAGCGCGCCCTGCAATGCTTCGGCCGGCTCCAGCAGCAGGCCGATGGCGCCGGTGACGCCGTTGCATTCGCGCAGCGCATCGGCGGCGAGATCGGCGAGCTGGCGCGCGCTGACGCTCTGCGAGAAGAATTGGCCGGCCAGCTCCGGCACCTGGTGCGCCTCGTCCAGGATGAAGGCGCCGGCGCCGGGCAGGATCTCGCCGAAGCCCTCCTGCTTGAGCGCGAGGTCGGCGAACAGCAGATGGTGGTTGACCACCACCAGGTCGGCCTCCAGCGCGTCGCGGCGGGCCTTGACCACGTGGCAGTCGTCGAAGAACGGGCACTCGACACCCAGGCAGTTTTCCGGTGTCGACGTGACGCGCGGCCACAGCGGCGACTCCTCCGGCACCTCGGCCAGTTCCATGCGGTCGCCGGCGCGGGTGCGCGCCGACCAGGCGCGGATCGCGGCCAGTTGCGAGGCCTCGGCGCGTTCGAAGCTGCCGCCATCGCGCACGGTCTGGTCCAGTCGATAGAGACATAGATAGTTGGCGCGGCCCTTGAGCAGCGCGGTCTTGCCGCGCGTGCCCAGCACCGCGCGCACCTTTGGCAGGTCGCGGAAGTAGAGCTGGTCCTGCAGCGCCTTGGTGCCGGTGGAGACGATCACCCGCTCGCCGGAGAGCAGCGCCGGCACCAGGTAGGCGTAGGTCTTGCCGGTGCCGGTGCCGGCCTCGGCGACCAGCGTGTCGCGGTTGGCGATGGCGTCCGCGACCGAGCGGGCCATCGCCTGCTGGGCCAGGCGTGGGGCGAAGTTGGGCAGCTCGCGGGCGAACGGGCCGTCGGCGCCGAGCAGCGCGCCGATGTCGTCGGGATCGGTCATCCACCAAGTATCGCCGAGCCGCCGCGCGGGCGCACTGGCGAGCGCCACGATGCCGGCGCACGATGGCCGCACCTCAACCCGGGAGCCGCCGATGGGAACCGAACTGCAGATGCTGGTGTGGAGCGTGATCCTGGGCCTGGCGCAGATTCTTGCCGCCGCCGTGGCCGGCATGGGTCAGCGCGGCTCGGCCTGGGCCGCCAGTTCCCGCGATGAACCAGCCGCTCCGTTGATCGGGGTCGCCGGACGACTGGATCGGGCGCGCGCCAATTTTCTGGAAACGTTCGCGTTCTTCGCGGCGCTGGTGCTCACGGTGGTGGCGCTGGGGCGACAGGACGCGACGAGCGCGTTGGGTGCGCAGCTGTATTTCTGGGGGCGGCTGGTCTACGTGCCGGTGTATGCGGCGGGCGTCCCGTACCTGCGCACGCTGGTGTGGGCAGTGAGCATCACGGGACTCGTGTTGCTGCTGGTGGCGGCGCTCTGAACCCGATCGGCCGATCGCCATTTCGCAGGGTGGGCTTCAGCCCACCGCTTCCATCCGCGGTGCCGGCGATGGTGGGCTGAAGCCCACCCTACGGAAGGCGACGCCATGACGCTACTCAGTAGCGCGGTACGCCTGGCTTGTGGCAATCCTGCACGCCCTTGCGGGCGGTGGCGGCGCCGGGCTGGTCGCCGGCCAGCAGGCGCATTTCGACGATGGTCTGCCAGTTGCGGGCGCACAACGGGCCCAGTTGCGGGCCGAGTGACCAGGACTGGCGCGCGAGGCGTTCGGCGGTGGCGTAGTCGTGCAGGCGCACGGCGACTTCGGCGCGCTCCTGCAGCAGGTCGGGCGAGCCGGCGCTGAGCTTGAGCGCCTGGTCGAGCCTGGCGGCGGCGTCGGCATAGCGGCCGGCGCGTTCGTCGGCCTGGGCGGCCTCGCGCAACGCGGCGACGCTGGGATCCTGCAGCGGTGCCACGTCGATCACCGATTGCTCGCGCGCGCCGGCGGCGCGGATGGCCGCGACCATGTCGTGGTCGGGCGCCGGCAGACGCTGCTCCTGTGGCGGCACGCTGAAGCAGCCGGCAAGCAGCAGCGCGGCGAGTGCGGGAGTGGCGAGGCGAACGCGTACGGCGACGGACATCATCAGGTCTCAGGGGAACGTGGAAGTGGCTGGGGCGGGCGCATCACCGCCATTGCCGAACATGTCACCGATGTGCTGCCAGAAGCAGCCTTCGGTGTCGGGAGGGAGCGAACCGGCGACCACCGGGAACTGCCGCGCCCCCTCGCATTCGGGCTGCGTGGGCTTGCCGTCGACCGGGTTGATCCAGGCCATTTCCAGGCCTTCGCCGGGCTGCGGCGAGAGCGGGCGCGTGGGCAAGTGGCGGAACAGGTCCTGCCAGGCGCGCAGGCCGCCGGTGGCGCCGAACAGGCCGGCCGGCTTGTTGTCGTCGCGGCCCATCCAGAACACCGCCAGGCGGTCGGCGGTGAAGCCGGCGAACCAGCTGTCGCGCAGGTCGTTGCTGGTGCCGGTCTTGCCGGCGGCGTTGAGCCAGGCCAGCGAGGAATCGCCCAGGCTGTGCGCGGTGCCGTAGTCGGCCACCTGCTGCATGGCCCAGGTGATCAGCCGCACGGCCTGCTGGTATTCGCCCTTGCCGGCCTCGACTTCGTAGCGCTTGACCGTGTGGCCGCTGCCGTCGACCACCCCGCGCACCGCCAGCAGCGGCAACGCATGGCCGTCGGCGGCCAGGTACTGGTAGAGCTGGGCGACCTGGAATGGCGACAGGTCCACGGCGCCGATCAGCATCGAGGGGTTGGCGTTGATGTCGCTGAAGCCGAACGACTGCAGGAACGCCTTGACGCGATCCACGCCCACGGCGAGGCCCAGGTGAATGGTGGCCAGGTTCCACGAATGCGCCAGCGCGTCGACCATCGGCACGACGCCGTGCGACTGGTTGTCGTCGTTCTGCGGCATCCAGGTCTTGCCGTTGGGCTGGCGCAGCATGATCGGCGAGTCGTCCAGCGGCGAACCCAGGTTCCAGCGCGCCGGATCGGTCAATGCCACCAGGTAGACGAACGGCTTGACCAGCGAGCCGATCGACCGGCGCGCATCCAGCGCGCGGTTGAAGCCGGTGTCGCCGGGGACCTTGCTGCCGACCACGGCCAGCACGCTGCCGGTATCGGCGTCGGTAACCACGCCTGCCGCCTGCACTTTCGCACCGCGCTTGCCCATGCCCTTGATCGCGGCGGTGACCGCCTGCTCGGCGTAGAGCTGCGCGGCGGGATCGAGCGTGGTGAAGATCGACAGCTTGCCCGAGCGCAGCGTCTCGTCGTCGAAGTCGTTGGTGATCTGCGCGCGCACCAGGTCCATGAAGGCCGGGAAGCGGTTGTGCGGCAACTGCGCGCTGCGCGCGATGTCCAGCGTCGCCGCCTGCGCCGCATTGGCCTGGCCGGCGTCGAGCAGACCGGTGTCGTAGAACTCTTTCAGTACCAGGTTGCGCCGTTCCAGCGCGCGCTTGGGGTAGCGGCGCGGGTCGTAGTAGCTGGGGCCTTTGACCATGCCGACCAGCAGCGCGATCTCCTGCGGCCGCAGGTCCTCCAGCCGGCGGCCGAAGTAGAACTCCGCGCCCGCGGCGAAGCCGTGCACCGCCTGGTTGCCTTTCTGGCCGAGGAAGACCTCGTTGATGTAGGCCTCCAGGATGCGGTCCTTCGAGTAATGCGCCTCGATCAGCAGCGACAGCAGTGCCTCGTTGAACTTGCGCACCAGATTCTGGCTGCGGTCCAGGAACAGGTTCCGCACCAGCTGCTGGGTAAGCGTGGAGCCGCCCTGCACGGTGTGCCCGGCGCGCAGGTTGGCGAAGGCGGCGCGCGCAATGGCGGAGAAATCCAGTCCGATGTGGTGCTTGAAGTCGCGGTCCTCGACCGCCTGCAGCCCGGTGACCAGCAACGGCGGCACGTCGGCCAGGCGCACGATGCGACGCTCTTCCTGCTGCGCGCCGTAGACGGTGGCGATGCGTGCGGGATCGAGATGGGCGAGCTTGAGCCGGGTGCCGTCGCCGGCGTCGCTCAGCGCCTCGACCTGGCCATGGCCCAGCGTGACCCGGATGCGCTTGGGCAGCTCGCCGCCGTCCGGGCCGGCATAGCCGCGCGAGGAGATCACGTAGCGGCTGCCGTTGCGCGTCCAGGTACCCGGCACCTTGCCGCTGGCATCGTGGGTGTAGCCGGAGAAGGTCAGCTCCAGCTCCAGTGCCGAGGGCGACATCGGCACGCCCTGCGCCAGTTCCAGCGGTCGCGCGTAGATGCGCGTGGGCACGGCGAACACCAGGTCGTTGAAGCGGTCCTGCACGCGCTTGTTGAGGATCAGCGTGTACGGCAGCAGAAAGCCCAGCCCCAGGCCCAGCGCGACCCAGAACGGGATGCGCAGCCAACGCCAGCTGCGACGCGCGAACGCGCCGATGCGAGAGATCAATGCCAAAGTGGGAGACCCGGATCCAAAGTAGGCCCGATGATAGGGCGTGTGACCCCGCGCGCATCTGAACGCGGGCGGCGCGAAATGGCGCCGGCCGGGCAGCTTCGTGGCATTCCCCGGGCAACCGGTCCTTTGCGGACGCGCGCAGGTGGGCGATGGGGCTTTCCGCGGGTGGGCCCTATAGAAGGTCGGCAATGGCGGCCGTTCTTCATTCTTCTGGCCGTTGAAGAGCATCGCCCACAAGTGGGCTCCTACAAGAGCGCCGATACCCTGTAAGAGCCCACTTGTGGGCGATGCTCTTCGCTAACGCGGGCTCCCGCCAACGGACGGCCAGCACGAGGCGTCGGGCTGGAAGACGCGTGGGTGTACGTCCAGCAGTTGCTGCAGTTCGCTGTTGTCGGCGATCAGATCCGACTCCAGCCGTGTCAACGGCCCGCGCAGCCGCGGCAGCGCGTGGCGACCCAGGCGCAGCAGCCAGGCCGGGATCGGCAGCGCCAGCGTGGCGACCGGCAGGCTGCGCTGGACGCGGGCGAACATTTCGCCGGCAGGCAGCCGTTCGCCGCCGCCGAGCATCAGCACGCGGTTGGCCGGGCGATCGATCGCGGCCAGCGCGGCCAGGGCGATGTCGTCGGCGTGCACCGGCTGGCGCAGGCCGCGACCGGCGGGACGGAAGAAGACCCGCGTACGCATCGCGCGCTGCGCCAGCGGCGTGAGGCTCTTGTCCCGGCCAGCGCCGTAGATCAGGGTCGGGCGCAGCACCGTCCAGCCACAGCCCAGCGCCGCGCAGGTGGCGGCCAGTTCGTCTTCCCCCTGCAGCAGCAGGCGCGCGATCTCGCGCTCGGCGGGCACCCGCGAAGCAGCCTTGCTCTGCGCGCTCATCGAGCTGGTCGCCACGATGCGCGGTGCGTTGGCCGGTGCGGTCGCCGCCAGCCAGCGCGCGAACGGCAGCAGCGGGCCGAAGCTGACGATGGCCGACGCCGGCGGCAGCGCGGGCACCGCGTCGGGCAAGCCGCCGCGCATCCATTGCACACCCGGTTCGCCGGCCGGAGGATCGCGGCTGACGCCGAGCACCGGCACGCCGCGCGCGCGCAGGCGCGGCAGCAGGAAATGGCCGATCTGGCCGCTGGCCCCGAACACCACGACAGTCATGCGGATCGACTCAGCGACCGGACTGCAGGCGCAGCGAAAGCTCGGTCACGCGCGACTGGTACGGCGCAAGCTTGCGCGCCTGCTCGATCGATTGCGCCGCGTTGGCGCGATCGCCGCGGTCGAGCTGCTGTTCGGCCAGGTCGAGCCAGGCATCGACCAACCGTCCACGCAGCACGCTGGCGTTCGCATCGCCGGGCGAGAGATCGCCCAGTGCACCGAGCAGCTCACCGGCCTTGCCCAGGTTGCCGCCGGACAGCGCCTGGTTGAACAGTTGCACCACCAGGTTGGGCAGGTCTTCCAGGCCCTGCAGCGCGGCCCGGTTGTTGCCGTCGATGGCCAGTGCGTTGCGGTACAGGTCGTAGGCGCTATCGCCCGGCGGCAGCATGATCTGCCCCTGCGAGGCGGCCGTGCGGGCGCGGCGTACCAGTTCGGCGACCTGCTCGATCTGGTCAACGGTAAGCGCCGGCGGTGGGGGCGGCGGCGGTTCGACTTCTTGCGCGGGCTGGGCCGGGGTTGGTGCGGGCTGCGCAGGGGTCTGCGGGGCCGCCTTGGCGATGGCGCTGGCCAACCGTGCGCGTGTGGCGGCGAGATCGGCCGACTTGGGCGCCAATGCCGCGGCCTGGTCCAGCAGGTTGGAGGCCTGCGCCGTGTCGTCGGCATCGAGCGCCGCATTGGCCTGCACCACCAGCGCCCGGGCGACCTGGCCCAGGCCCGCGCGCGCCTGCGGATCGGTCGGGTCCAGTTCCAGCGCGTGCTGGAAATGGGCCAGCGCCGTGTTGTTGCCGGCACCGCTGATGCGGCCGTCGCGCAGCGCCTGCTGGCCCTGCGAGATGGCCTCCAGCAGCGCCCCCTGGTCCTGTTGCTGCGCCTGCGCGAGCGCGGCGCGCAGCGAGGGCAGTTCGCCATAGCTGGGCAACATCGCGGCGAGCTGGTCGATGCGCGCCGAGGCGGTGTTCGGGTCGTCGTGGGCGAGCGCGGCGCGTGCCTGGTTGGCCAGGCCGGCGCCGACCTGGTCCAGGCCGTGCCTGGCCACGGCATTGTCCGGATCGCCGGCCAACACGTGCTGGTACAGCGCGCCGGCACCGTCGTCGCCGGTCAACTTGCCGGCGGCGAGCGCCTGCTGCGCCCGTTCCACCAGGCCGTCGGCCGGTTCGGCGGCGCCACGGGCCTGCTTGATCTTGCTGTCCAGGCGGTCGACGTCGTTGCCGCCGCCGAGCAGTTCGCGGGCGACGGTCAGTTCCCGCCGTGCCTCGTCCAGCCGGCCGGCGCGATAGGCGGTATCGGCGCGCGAGAGCTCGGCCATGCCGACCTGGTGCAGGCCGTCGCGGGCGCGGTCGTTGTCCGGCTCCAGTCCGCGCGCGGACTGATACAGCTCGCGCGCGCTGCTGCCGTCGGTACCGTCCAGGTGGCCATCACGCAGGGCGGCGTCGGCGCGGCTCAGCACGTCATTGAGCTCGGTGCGCGGGACCATGTCGCGCAGGCTGTTCTGGTACTCGCGCAGCGCCCATACGCCGCCGCCGACGACCAGCACGACCACCAGCAGCACCACATGCCAGCTGCGCACGCGCACGCGCCGATGGCGCGCCGGCGGCGGGCGCTGCGGCGTTTCGAACGAGATCGGCGGCAGGCGGTCGTCCGGATCGTGCACGTGGGTATGCGGCGTGTCCAGCCCGCCCAGATCGCCCAGCGTGGGTTCGGCGCGGCCGTTGCGCCGGTCGTGGTGGTCTTTGCGTCCGCTCATGGGTCAAGGCTGTCCTGGCAACGCATTGGAGCTTAGCATCGCGTACTCTGCACGCCGGCCCGGTGATGCTTGTGTATTCAGCTTGCGCTGACGCGCCGCGCCTCCACCACGTTGGGCAGCGCGACCAGCTTGCCGAGCAGCGCGGACAGCTGCTCGAAGTCGCGCACGCGCAGGGTGAAGCGCATCTCGACCTCGCCGGTGCTCACCTCCAGCCGGCTCGAGGACGCCACGATGGGCGTTCCCATGTTGCTGATCAGGTTGGTGACGTCCTTCTGCAGGCCCTTGCGGTCGAACCCGCGCAGTTCGATGTCGACCTGGTAGGACTGCGTGGCAGCGCGGCCCCATTCGACCTCGATCACGCGATCCGGATCGCGCCGTGCCAGCCGCGCCAGGCTGGCGCAGTCGGCGCGGTGCACGGAGACGCCGCGCCCCTTGGTGATGAAGCCGCGTACCGGGTCGCCCGGCAGCGGCTGGCAGCAGCGCGCCAGCACCGAAAGCAGGTTGCCGACGCCCTCGATGCGCAACGCGGCGTGGTCGGGCGCGACGTGGCGCACCGGCGGCGCCGGTGCCGGCGTGGGCTCGACCGGCTGCGCCGCCTCCTGCAGCACCCGGGCGATCTGGCCGCCGCTGACCTCGCCCAGCGCCAGCGCCACCAGCATCTCGTCGTGGGTCTTCAGGTGGAAGTGCGCCGGCAGCTTCGACAGGTCCACCCCGGGCAGGGCCAGCCGCTTGAGCTCGCGTTCGAGCAACGTGCGGCCAGCGGCGAGGTTGGCGTCGAAGGCGATGCGGCGGAACCAGCTGCGCGCCTTCTCCCGCGCGCGGCTGGTGTTGAGATAACCATGGTGCGGCGAAAGCCAGTCGCGACTGGGTTCGGCATTCTTGGCGGTGACGATTTCCACGCGATCGCCGCTGCGGGGCTGGTGGGTGAGCGGCACGATGCGGCCGTTGACCTTGGCGCCGCGGCAGCGGTGACCGACCTCGGTATGCACGTGGTAGGCGAAATCCAGCACGGTGGCGCCGCGCGGCAGGTCGAACACCTCGCCCTTGGGCGTGAGCAGGTAGACGCGGTCTTCCAGCAGTTCGGTGCGCAGCCCTGCGGCCAACTCCTCTTCGGCGCGCGGTTCAAGCAGCTTGCGCATCCAGGCGATCTTGGCCTCGAACTCGGCATCGGCGCCGCCTCCTTCCTTGTAGCGCCAGTGCGCGGCCACGCCGAGTTCGTTGTCGCGGTGCATGGCGTGGGTGCGGATCTGCACCTCCAGCGTCCGGCCGGCCGGACCGATCACCGCGGTGTGCAGCGAGCGGTAGCCGTTGCCCTTGGGCCGCGCCAGGTAATCGTCGAACTCGCGCGGCAGGTGCTGCCACTGGGCATGCACTACCCCAAGCGCGGCGTAGCAGTCGGCGACGCTGTCGACCAGGATGCGCACGGCGCGGATGTCGTGGAGATCGTCGAAGGCCAGCCCCTTGCGCTGCATCTTTTTCCAGATGGAATAGATGTGCTTGGGGCGACCGGCCAGGTCGGCCCGGATGCCGGCCGCCTCGAGTGCGGTGCCGAGTTCGGCCAGCACCTGGGCGATGAAGGTTTCGCGGTCCGCGCGGCGCTCGTCCAGCAGGCGCGCGATGCGTTTGTAGGTATCCGGCTGCAGATGGCGGAAGGCCAGGTCTTCCAGCTCCCACTTCAACTGCCAGATGCCCAGCCGGTTGGCCAGCGGCGCGTGGATGTCGCGGGTGAGCCGGGCCAGCGCCACGCGTTCGGCCTCGGGCAACACTGCTGCGCCGCGCATCTTCGCGAGCTGGCGCGCCAGCAGGACGAACACCACGCGCAGGTCGCGGATGATCGCCAGCAACAGCCGACGCAGGCCTTCGGAGGTGCCGGTTTCGCGCTGGGCGTGCAAGGCCCAGACCTTCTGCGCGGCGAGCTGGCCTTCGACCAGCCGTTGCAGCTCCAGCGGCAGCGATGGCGCGCGCGCCTGCCACGCGTCCGGGTGGCGGTCGGCCACTTCGAACCACACGGCCGCGGCCTGGGTCTGCACGTCGCAGCCGAGCATGGCGAGCAGGTCCAGCACGTCGGCGCACTCGGCTTCGTTCGCCGGCGTGCTGGCCACGAGCGCGTCCGCCAGCAACGGCGAGGCAGTCGCACGCGCCTGCCAGGCGGCGAGGCGGGTCGATGCGGGGTGGGCGGGCTCGGACATGGGGGACAACATGCTAGGACAAATGGGTTCCGGCAACCGTGGGGCGGGTTTCAGGCCACAGACCAACTTCTGGATGCGGCGGATGGTGGGCTGAAGCCCACCCTACGGGTCACGGCAGGGTTTCGAGCGCGCGTGCCAGGCGTTTGGCGGAGACCGGTTCGGCGGTTTTCAGTTCCTGCGCGAACAGCGAGACGCGCCATTCCTCGACCAGCCAGCGCAGTTCGTCGAGGTTCCCGCTGCCGGCGGCCTGGTGTTTGAGGTACTCGCGCCAGTAGGGCATCACCTGCAGCATGCGCTGCTGGTCCCTGGCCGGGTCCTGGCGCAGGCGTTCGGCGCGCAGGCGCATGGCCTTGAGGTAGCGCGGGTAGTGCGCCAGGCGCGCGGTGGGCAGCTCGCGCGCGAAGCCGGGGGCGAGCAAGGCGTCGAGCTGTTCACGCAGGTCGTCGTAGCTGGCGCGGGCGAATCCGATCAGCGGCGGCTCCAGCCACGGCTTGAGATCGGCCTGCGCTTCGATGATCGGCTCGACCAGCTTCAGCCGCCCGACCGCCGCGGCAAACAGCTCGCGCGCGAGCGCGGTGCGCAGCGCCTCGAAGTCGCCGGCCGTGCGTGCGTCGAGGTCGTGGGCCGCCAGCAGGTCGGCAAAGCCGCCCTCGACCAGGTCCTCGCGCAGCGAGTCGACGCTGCCCAGCGGCGCGTACTTGAGCGACAGCGGATTGGCGATCGGCAGGCGCCGGCGGGCCTGCTTCATGTCGCTCGCCACCGCGTTGCGCAGCAACCGCTCCACGCCCTGCAGGTGCGCATCGCGCGCTTCGTCGCGGCGCTCGAACACACGCAACGCCACCGCCTCGCCGAGGTCGACCAGCGCCGGGAAGGCGGTGAGGCCGCCCTCCGAACGCACCTGCGCGGGGATCTCCTCGAAATCCCAGCGGGTGACGTCTTCGCGGGTCAGCTCCACGTCGGTCTTGCGCGAAAACGCCTCGCGCGCCTGGTCTTCCCACTGCGCGCGCAGCGCGGCCAGGTCGCGGCCGGTTCCCAAGGTCTTGCCGCGCTCGTCGTGCAGGCGGAAGCGCATCTTCAGATGGGGCGGCAGGTCGGCCGCGGCGAATTCGGCCGGCGGAGCGTCGACGCCGGTCGTGCGCTTGAGGAAGGCGGCCAGCGATTCGACCAGCGGCTGGTCGCGCGGGACTTCGGCCTCGACGAAGGCGCGGGCAAAATCGGGCGCGGGCACGAAGTTGCGCCGAAGCGCCTTGGGCAGGCCACGGATCAGCTCGGCCACCTTGTCGGCAAGCAGCCCCGGCACCAGCCATTCGCACCGCGCCGCCGGCAGCGCGTTGAGCATCGCCAGCGGCAACTGCAGGGTGACGCCGTCGGCCTCGTCGCCGGGGACGAAGCGGTATTCGAGTCTGTAACGCTGCTGCGGAAGGTCCAGCGTGGCGGGAAAGGCCTTCGGGTCCAGCCCGGCCCCGCCGGCCATCACGTCATCGAGCGACCAGCGCAAAGCGGCCTGCTCGTTGGGACGCGCGCGGCTGTACCAGGCGTCGAGCGCGCGCGTGCCGGCGATATCTGCAGGCAGCTTGCCCTCGAAGAACGCGGCCAGTTCGTCCTCGCTGCGCAGCAGGCCCTCGCGGCGCTGCTTGGCCTCGATCTCGTGCGCCTGCGCCAGCACCCGCTGGTTGGCGCGCACGAAGTCGGCCCGCGCGTCCAGGTCGCCACGCGCCAGCGCCTCGCGCAGGAAGATCGCGTGGGCGAGCGCCGGGTCCTGCTTCTGGAAGGTGACTGCGCGGCGCTCGACCAAGGTGAGGCCGAACAGGCTGACCTGTTCGTAGGCGACCACGGTGCCGCGCTTGCGCGACCAGTGCGCATCGCGACAGCTCGCCTTCACCAGGTGGCCGGCCTGCTGCTCGATCCAGAGCGGTTCGACGCGCGCGCAGGCCATGCCCCATACCCGGCCACCGACGTCGAGGATCTGCGCGGCGAAGAGCCACGCCGGCGGGGTCTTGGCCAGTGCCGAACCGGGGAAAACCTGGAACTTGCGCTCGCGGGTGGAGCGGTAGATGCCCTTCTCGTCCTTGTGGCCGACCTGGGTGGGCAGGCCGGCGAGGAGCGAGCGGTGAATCGCTTCGTACTGTTCGGGGCTTGCCGCGACCTCGCTCCCTCTACCCCCGGGGGTGTGGGCTGGGGTGTGGGGCCGGGCCTCGCCGGAAACCTTCCTGGAGCGGCGAGGCATTGGCGCTTCACTGCGTGAAGCGCGCCCTCTCTCCCCAACCCTCTCCCCCGGTGGGGCCGGGGGAGAGGGAGCTTTACCCGCTCCGACCGGAGTCTTCCGCGAGCGTGCGCCCTCGCCCCGGCTTTCTCCCCCCTCCTTGCTGGCAGCAGGGGGGGCGGGAGAAGCCGGATCCAACTTCCACCCCAATTGCCCCACCACCAGCAGCAACTGACGGTGCAGCTCGCGCCACTCGCGCATGCGCAGGAACGACAGGAAATGCCGACCGCACCAGTCGCGCAGCTTCGACTGCGTCAGCTCCTCGTGCGCCTTCGTGTACTCACGCCACAGATTGAGCACGCTAACGAAATCGGACCTGGGATCGACGAACACCGCATGCGCCGTATCCGCCTGTTGCCGCGCGTCGGCCGGCCGCTCGCGCGGGTCCTGGATGGACAGGAAGGCCACGATCACCAGCAGCTCGCGCAAGGCATGGTGCTCATGCGCCTCCACCAGCATGCGCGCCAGTTGCACGTCGATCGGCAGCCGCGCGAGCTGGCGGCCGATGGCGGTCAGGTGGCGGCGCTCGTCGATGGCGGAGATTTCAGCAAGGCGCCGGTAGCCGTCGGCCACGATGCGGGGATCGGGGGCTTCGAGGAACGGAAAATCCTCCACCTCGCCGAGCTTCAGCGACAACATGCGCAGGATCACGTTGGCCAGCGACGAGCGCAGCAGCTCCGGATCGGTGTAGCGCGCGCGGGCCTCGAAATCCGCCTCGTCGTAGAGCCGGTAGCAGATGCCCGGGCCGATGCGGCCGCAACGTCCCTTGCGCTGATCGGCGGCGGCCTGCGAGATCGGTTCCACGTGCAGGCGCTCGAGCTGGCTGCGCTGACTGTAGCGCATCATCCGCGCGCTGCCGGTGTCGACCACGTAGCGGATGCGCGGCACGGTGAGCGAGGTTTCGGCCACGTTGGTGGCCAGTACGATGCGGCGCTTCGGGCCGGGCTTGAACACGCGGTCCTGGTCGGCGGCCGACAGGCGCGCGTACAGCGGCAGCACCTCGGTTTCGCGGTACTGACGGCGCGAGAGCAGCAGGTGCGCGTCGCGGATCTCGCGCTCGCCGGGAAGGAACACCAGCACGTCGGCGGGGCCACCGCCGAGGCTGCGGTCAGTCATGATCTCGTCGATGGCCAGGGCGAGGTGTTCGGCACTGCCCTGCTGCAGGCGGTCGCCGCGGACTTGTGGTCCACGGTCGCGTACAGGGTGCGCTCCTACAGACTCCGCGGGGCGCCAGCGCACCTCGACCGGATAGGCGCGACCTTCCACCGACACCACCGGCGCGTCGCCGAAGTGTTCGGCAAAGCGGGCCGTATCGATCGTCGCCGAGGTGACGATGATCTTCAGTTCCGGCCGCTTCGCCGCCAGGCGCTTGAGGTAGCCGAGCAGGAAGTCGATGTTGAGGCTGCGCTCGTGCGCCTCGTCGATGATCAGCGTGTCATAGGACGACAGCCACGGATCGCCCTGAGTCTCGGCCAGCAGGATGCCGTCGGTCATGAACTTGACCAGCGTGCGCTCGGAGACCTGGTCGTTGAAGCGCACCTGGAAGCCGACCTGCTCGCCCAGCGGCGTGGCCAGTTCTTCGGCCACGCGGCGCGCGACCGAGCGCGCGGCCAGCCGGCGCGGCTGGGTGCAGCCGATCATGCCGGCTTCGCCGCGGCCGGCCGCCAGGCACAGCTTGGGCAGCTGGGTGGTCTTGCCCGAACCGGTTTCGCCGGCGATCACCACCACCTGATGCTTGCGGATCAGCTCGACGATCTCGTCGGCGCGGGCGGTGATCGGCAGCGATTCGTCCAGCCGGATCGCCGGCTTGGCCGCCACGCGCGCCTGGCGCCGGGCCGTCGAGGTGGCGATGTCCGCGGCCAGCGCATCGAGCTTGCGCGCGTCCGGCTGGCGCGACAGTCCGCGCCACCGTCCCAGCAGGCGGCCAAAGTCGCGGCTGGAAACGGCGTCGAGCGCGCGGCGCAGCGCGGGCAGGCGACTATCGGCGGATGCGCTTGCGGGTGGGGTCGGCGGGGTACTCATGGAACGGCACATGATAGCTGTAGGCCCGTGTGCTGGCCGAGCCAGCCACACGGCAAGGCCACCTGATGGCGGCTACGCCCAGCCCCGTACGAAGCCCACTTGTGGGCGATGCTCTTTTGGCCGACATCAGAGCAAGGGCATCGCCCGCGAGTGGGCTCCTACAGGGAAGCGTGGAAGCAGCGCCCCGGGCGGCTTCTAGTGCCCGGCCAAAGCCGCCGCACCGGCAGGCGGCTCGGTCGCGAGGGTTTGCGAGGCTGCGTGCTGCAGCTCCGCCGGCGGCAATGTGTAGCGCTGGTGGAAATACGCCCAGCTCGGCCACAGCGCGTGCGCCAGGGCCTTTTCCGCCAGCGCCGGGTCGACCGCCGCCGGGGTCAGCGTGCGGGTCTCGACCTGGTAGTGGAACTGCCGGGGCGGCTGGTGTGGCAACAGCACCAGCAACTGGTCGTGCTGCAAATAACCGAAATGGTCGCCGTATTGCATGATCGCCCGGCCCGGATAGCGCACGGTCAAATCGGCACCCAGCATCGGCTGCGCGCTGCTGATGCCGATCAGCGACAACAGCGTCGGTGCCAGGTCGATCTGGCTGACGATGTGTTCATCGCGCTGCACCGGCACGCCGGCGCCCAGGATCAGCGCCGGTATATGGAAATGGTTCACCGGCACCAGGCTGGCGCCGAACACGCGCGCGTCGTGGTCGGCCACCACCAGGAACACGGTGTGGTCCCAGTACGGCGATTGCCGCGCGCGCTCGAAGAACCGGCCCAGCGACCAGTCCGCGTAGCGCACGGTGTTCTGCACGCTGGCGGCCGGCGCGCTGGCCTGGATGCGCCCGGCCGGATACTCCCACGGCGTGTGGTTGGAGACGCTGAAGGCCAGCGTGAAATCGGGCGTGCCGTCGTCCT
Organism: Frateuria hangzhouensis; assembly: GCF_026410505.1. Taxonomy (GTDB): domain Bacteria; phylum Pseudomonadota; class Gammaproteobacteria; order Xanthomonadales; family Rhodanobacteraceae; genus Frateuria_A; species Frateuria_A hangzhouensis. Next base: position 199,329 of record NZ_JAPMIU010000003.1, on the reverse strand, counting down.
GCATCAGCCGGTGGTGCAGCTCGTTGAACATGTCCTCGTCGGACGCGCCCCAGGAGCCGACGAAGCCGGGCTTCGTGGCGAACTTCGGCTGGTCGATCACCTCGTCGAAGCCGTTGCCGAGGAAAAACGACTTCATGTTGTCGAAGTGCGCCTCGCCGCCATAGATGAAGCGCGAGTGATAGCCGAACTGGCCCAGCAGCCCCGCCAGCGTGAAAAAGCCATGCTGGCTGCGCGGCAGTTTCAGCACCGCCTCGGCCGGGGTCGGCAGGAAACCGGTGGTGATCGCCTCCAGCCCGCGCACCGAGCGCGTGCCGGTGGCGTAGGTGCGCGCCAGCAGCCAGCCCTGCTGCGCCAGCGCATCGAACTGCGGCGAGAGCTTCTGCCCGCCCAGCGTGCCGATGAACTGCGCGCCCAGGCTTTCCTCCACGATGATCACCAGGTTCAGCGGCCGCGCCGATGCCCGGGTGGCGTACTGGCGATGCAGGCTCGGATGGGCCGGATCGAGCATCGGGCCGTCGAAGCCGGCGGTCTCGCGGACGATGTGCTGCATCCGCGCCTCCGGCATCGCGCCGTACACCGCGGCGGCCGAACGCTCGTCCTGCATGCCGCGGATGGCATTGATCACGCTGTAGAGCGAGTTCAGCGGCAGGGCGTTGACCATGCTGTCGTTGCTGAAGGCCACCATCGAGGCGTTCAGCGGGCGATGTTCCAGCGTGCCGCGCGCGGCCAGGAACAACACGACGAAGGCCGCCGCCGTAGCCAGCGGCCGCAGCCACATGCGCATGCGCGGGTCGGGCCGGTCGGTGCGCAGCCAGCGGAAACCGGCCCAGCCCAGCAGCACCAGCCCCACCAGTGCCGCCAGCAGCACGCCCTTGTAGCCATGCCAGAGCATGGCCGAGACCTCGCGCGGGCTGTCCAGGTATTCGACATAGAGTCGGTTGGGGCGGGTGTCGTACTCGCGGATGAACTGCGGAGTGGACACCTCCAGCAACACGAACGCCAGCCACCAGATCCGGTACCACCAGGCGGTGATGCGGGTGGGCCAGGCCAGGTGGCCGAGCCAGGGGGACAGCAGCGCCGGCAACGCGACCACCATCGCGAGCAGGCTCAGGTCGATCCGCCAGCCGCCCAACAGCACCGGCCAGAGCCCGCCGGCCGGCTGCACGCGCGCCCACAGCCACAGAGCCAGGCCAAGCCGGCTGAGCGTCAAAAAGACCAACGTGGCGGCAAAAAAGCGCCAGGACAGACGTCGCATGCATTCCCCCGCGGGCCGCGCGGATGCCGCGGCGTACATCCAAGTCTAACCGCCGCGGGAAGATTCTTGCCGGACACGGCACCGCACTTCGTTCATCCGATAGCCCCGAGCTATGGCCATCATCGGAAGATTTCATTTCACTACCGGGCGCGCGCGGGCTACGGTAACCGCTGGACCCATCGCAAGGAGTCAAACCATGGCCCTGAACATCGGCATCGCGCCCAAGGACCGCCAGACCATTGCCGACCAGCTCTCCAAGCTGCTCGCCGATACCTACTCGCTTTACTTGAAGACGCACAGCTTCCACTGGAACGTCACCGGGCCCCAGTTCAACAGCCTGCATGCCATGTTCGAGACCCAGTACAACGAGCTGTGGCTGGCCGCCGACGAGATCGCCGAACGCATCCGGACGCTGGACGTGCCCGCCCCCGGCTCCTACAGCCAGTTCGCCAAGCTCACCTCGATCAAGGAAGAGCCGGGCGTACCGGAGTGGAAGGACATGGTCGGCCAACTGGTCGAGGGTCACGAAATCGCTGCCCACACCGCCCGCGGCGCGATCAAGGTGGCCCAGGACGGCGGCGACGAAGGCACCGCCGACATGTTGACCGGCCGGCTGAAGGAGCACGAGAAGACCGCCTGGATGTTGCGCTCGCTGCTGAAGTAGTCCGCGCGGCGCGACGCGTGGGTCTCGGCCCATCGGCTCTTCGGCAGACGGGCTGGTGGGCTGAAACCGATCCTGCGGTGCAATTCCTTTCTGCAGGATCCTGCCAGGATGAAGCCTGGCATCTTTTGCCGACCTTGCCGGCTGACCTCGCGCTGACCACCCCGCAACGTCTTTATTGAGCCATCTCATTCGCCTCGTTAAGCTCCGCGGGCTTGATTGGCCTCACATGGAGGCGTCCGACGGGGAAGGTGTTTGAGCGCCACAGAAGCCAGACAGGACAGCCGGTATCCGTGGCTTGCGGCCATCCTGCTCGCGTTGCTCGTGGCGGCCCTGAACATCGGGCTGTGGTGGGTGGGTAACCGCCCGCACGGTCCGGACGATTTCCACGGGCCGATCAGCGGCTATTCGGTATCGGTGTTCCAGCGCTACCAGAACCCGCTCAAGCAGGATTTCCCGTCCGACGAGGAAATCGACGCGGACCTGAAACTCCTGCGTCGCTACACCCCGCGCATCCGCACCTATTCCACGCTGGAAAACCCGCAGGTCTACCGCCTGGCCGAGAAAGAAGGCCTGAAAGTGATGGCCGGCGCCAACATCGACACGCGCCTGATCAACAACGAGAAGGAGCTCGAGGCGCTGATCGCGCTGGCTCGACGCTATCCGGAAACCATCCAGCGGGTGATCGTGGGCAACGAAGTGCTGTTCCGCGGCGACCTGACCGTGGGACAGATGATCCAATACCTGGACCGCGCCCGCGCCGCGATCCGCCAGCCGGTATCGATCGCCGAACCGGACTACATCTGGATCAAGTACCCGGAACTGGTCCAGCACGTCGACTTCATCACCATCCACCTGTTCCCGTTCTGGAACGGCATCGCGCGCAAGGACGCGGTGGATGCCGCGGCGGGCGCCTACGACAACATCCGCCGGATGTACCCGGACAAGCCGGTGGTGGTGGGCGAGATCGGCTGGCCGTCCAACGGCGACCGCCACGAAAGGGCAGACCCGTCGGTCTCCAACGAGGCCATCTTCATCCGCGAGTGGCTGCTGCGGGCGAAGGCCAGGAACATCGACTACTTCCTGCTGGAAGCCTTCGACCAGCCGTGGAAGGAGAACCTGGGTGAAGGCCGCACCGGTGCCTACTGGGGCACCTTCAACGCCAACCGGCAGCTGAAGTTCCCGTTCACCGGCCCGGTCACCGAGGACACCGCCTGGCCGTGGAAGGCGCTGGCGGCAAGCCTGCTGGCGCTGATCCCGATGATCTGGTTCGCGCGCAAGTTCAGGCGCTTCAAGCTGACCGGCAAGCTGTTCTTCTGCCTGCTGATCCAGCTGGCCTGCGGGCTGATCGTGTGGTCGGCCACCCTGCCCTTCAATTTCTACCTGAGCTGGATCGACTGGACCATGCTGGTGCTGTTGTTCCCGGCGCAGATCGCGATCCTGGCGATCCTGCTGATCAACGGTTTCGAGTTCACCGAAGTGCTGTGGCGACGGCGCTGGCAGCGCCATGCCGGCATGTTGAAGCCGGACCGGCCCGAAAAGCAGCCGTTCGTCTCCATCCACCTGGCCTGCTACAACGAGCCGCCGGAGATGGTCATCGTCACGCTCGACTCGCTCGCCGCACTCGACTACGACAACTTCGAAGTGCTGGTGATCGACAACAACACCAAAAACCCGGACGTGTGGAAGCCGGTGCAGGCGTACTGCGAGCGACTGGGCAAGCGCTTCCGCTTCTTCCACCTCGAGCCGTGGCCCGGCTTCAAGGCCGGCGCGCTCAACTTCGGCCTGAAGGAAACCGACCCGCGCGCCGAGGTGGTGGCGGTGATCGACGCCGACTACGAAGTGCGCCAGGACTGGCTGTCCACCCTCACCGGCTACTTCCACGACCCGAAGGTGGCCGTGGTGCAGTGCCCGCAGGCGCACCGCGAGTTCGAGCACAACCGCTTCCGCCGCATGACCGCGTGGGAGTACGACGGTTTCTTCCGCATCGGCATGCACCACAGGAACGAGCGCAACGCGATCATCCAGCACGGCACCATGACCATGGTTCGCCGCAGTGCGCTGGAAGGCACCGGCGGCTGGTCGGAATGGACCATTTGCGAGGACGCCGAACTCGGCCTGCGCCTGATGCACGCCGGCTACGAGCTGGTCTACGTCGACGAGCTGATGGGCAAGGGCCTGACCCCCGCCGACTTCAAGGCCTACAAGAGCCAGCGCTACCGCTGGGCGTTCGGCGCCATGCAGATCCTCAAGGGCCGCTGGGAGTGGATGACCAGCAAGGGGCCGCTGTCGCTGGGTCAGCGCTTCCATTTCCTCACCGGCTGGTTCAGCTGGTTCGCCGATGCGCTGCATCTGGTCTTTACCCTGATGGCGATCTACTGGACCGCCGGCATGGTGGCCTACCCGCAGTACTTCGCCCTGCCGATGCAGTTGTTCCTGATCCCGGTGATCGGCTTCTTCTTCGCCAAGGCGATCTTCGGCATCGTGCTCTACCGCGCGCGCGTGCCCTGCGGCTGGTACGACACGCTGATGGCTTCGGTGGCCAGCATGGGCCTTTCCCATGCGATCGCCCGCGGCATCCTGCACGGCCTGACGCGCGAGAAGACCGCTTTCGTGGTCACCGCCAAGAGCCGCCGACTGGGCGAATCGGGCTTCGCCGCCTTTGCGCCGGTGCGCGAGGAGCTGCTGATGGCCTGCGCGCTGGTGATGTGCATCGTGGGCATGGCCGTTTCGTTCGGCACGCGCTACATCGAAGGCACGTTGTGGATGTTCATCCTGGCGGCGCAATCGATTCCGTACTTCTCCGCCGTGGCCGGCGCCTGGATCGCGCACAAGGCCGGTGACAAGGCGGGCTGACCGGCGCCCGCCGGGTCGCGCCGTTTATGCGGCGGCAACATCCACGTCGCTAAGCTCAGGTGCCCCGCACGCACCCGCACAGGGACGTCCCCACCGCATGCGCCGCCTTCGATGCCTGATCGCACTCTTCCTGCTGCTGCCGCTGGCGGCGCAGGCGGGTGTGCGACTGGAGGTCAAGGGCGTGGACGACCCGTTGAAGGCCGCCGTGCGCAACGGCGTGGAACTGTCGCAGTACACCAACCGGGCGGTCAGCGAGGCGCAGATTCGCCGCCTGTACGAGGACGCGCCGGACGAGGTGCGCGCGGCGCTGGAGCCCTACGGTTATTACGAGGCCAGCGTGCAGGGAGCGCTCAAGCGCACGGGAGCCAGCGACTGGCAGGTCACGTTGACGGTCAAGCGGGGCGAGCCGGTGCGCATCACCGCCGTCCACGTGACGCTGGACGAGGCGGCGCTGAAGATCGCGCCGATCCGCCGTGCCGAGCGCGCGATCGAGCGGCTCAAGGGCGACGTGCTGGACCACGGCGCCTACGAGAAGGCCCGCGACGACCTCAGCGGTGCACTGACCGCCAACGGTTTCCTCGGCGCCCGCCTGGTCACGCACAAGGTGCGGGTGACCCGCGCCGATCGCAGTGCCGTGGTGGAGCTGGCCTGGCAGGCCGGCCCGCGCTACCGCTTCGGCAAGGTCGCGTTCGAAGGCTCGCAGTTCGAACCCGGTTTTCTCGACCGCTACCTGCCGTTCGACCGCGGCGAGTACTTCGACCAGGCCGACCTGCTGCGCCTGCAGCAGGCGCTCAACGGCGCAGACTACTTCTCGGTGGTCAACGTGCTGCCGGACGTGGACGACGCCACCCGCACCGTGGACGTGCAGGTGCAACTGCAGCCGGCCAAGCGCAGCGTCTACACCGGCGGACCGTTCTTCGGCACCGACACCGGCCTGGGCGTGCGCCTGGGCCTGGAGCGGCGCTGGGTCAACAGCCGCGGCCACAAGTGGAAAAACGAGCTGGTCCTGGCGCAGCGGCTGAAGACGCTGTCCTCGCTGTACACGATCCCGCTGCCCGGTGGCGACCAGCGCAGCCTCAACTTCGGCGTCAACTTCCGCGATGCCGATACGGCCACGTCGCAGTCGCGCACGCTGGAACTGGTCGGCAACCATACCGACCTGTGGCACGGCTGGACGCGCACCGTGGGCGCACACGCGCTGATCGGCACCTTCACCGTCGGCAAGCGCGGCAGCGAGCCGGACAACGCGCCCGGCATCGAACACGGCCGCAGCAAGCTGGTGTTCGGCGAGGCCTCGCTGTCCAGGAAGCACGGCGACAACCCGACCTTCGTGCGGCATGGCTGGTCGCTCAGCGTGTACGCGCGCAGCACCGCCGGCTCGCTGCTGTCGGACACCCGCTTCAGCCAGCTGGCCGCCGATGCCAAGTGGATCAACGCCTTCACCCGGCGCGACCGGCTGATCCTGCGCGCCAGCGCCGGCATCACCTCCACCGGCGACTTCAGCGCGCTGCCACCGCAACTACGCTTCTTCGCCGGTGGCGCCCGCTCGGTGCGTGGCTACGACTACCAGGCGATCGGCCCGCGCAACAGCTTCGACCGCGTGATCGGCGGCCGCAACCTGCTGGTGGCCAGCACCGAGGTGGAGCACTACTTCAACCGCCACTGGGGCATGGCCGCCTTCGTCGATGCCGGCAACGCCTTCAACGGCACCGACTACCGGCCGCAGGTGGGCGCCGGCCTGGGCCTGCGCTGGCTCTCGCCGGTGGGAATGATCCGCGTGGACGTGGGCACGCCGATCCGCAACGACCGCGCGCATGGGATCCAGTTGCACGTGGTGATCGGGCCGGATCTGTGATGTCGAAGAGCCTTCCCCTCTTCCCGACCCTCTCCCCCGGCGTGGCCGGGGCAGAGGGAGCGGTTGCGGCGAGCCGGGAGTTACATGCCCCCTCTCACCCGGCGCAGTCGGGGGAGAGGGTTGGGGAGAGGGGGAGGCCTTTGGCCTCGCCAGGAGCTCACCCATGAAGTGGCTCAAGCGCCTCGGCCTCTCCCTGCTCGCCCTGCTCCTGCTACTGGCGCTGGTCCTGTGGTGGCTGCTCGGCACCAACGCCGGCCTGCATTTCGCCCTGGCCCGCGCCAGCGGCTTCACCGACGGCGCGCTCAGCGTGCGGCAGTCCAGCGGCACTCTCGCCGGCCCGCTGCAGCTCCGGGATCTGCGCTACGCCGACGGCAAGGGCCTGGAGGTGCGCATCGCCAGCGCGAAGCTGGACCTGCGTCTGTGGCCGCTGCTGGGCAAGCAACTGCACGTCGACATGCTCGACGTGCGTGGCGTCGACGTCGCGCTGCCGCCGCCCACACCGGGCGAACCGGACAGCGGCCCGCCGTCGCTCCATCCGCCGCTGGCGATCCAGCTCGACCAGGCGCACGTGACCGACGTGGCGATCCACCAGGGCAAGCAACCCGTATTCACCGCCGACAGCCTGGACCTCGCCGGGCAGTGGAACGCACAGGGCATCGCCATCCGCACCCTGCGCCTGCGCTCGCCGCAGGGGCGCGCCGACCTGCACGGCACCCTGGCCCTGGATGAGACCTGGCAGGGCGAGGGCCAGGCCAGCGTCGCATGGACGCTGGGCGACACCACCTACGCCGGCCAGCTCCAGGCGCACAGCGATGGCGCCAACGCGCGGGTCGACGTGGCGCTCGCCCAACCGATGGCCGCGCACCTGCACGCCACCCTGCAACAGGGCGGCGCCTGGCCGTGGACGGCCTCGCTCGACGCGCCGCGCTTCGATCCTGCACCGCTGCTCGGCGAAGGCTCGCTGCAAAGCCTGGCGCTGGACCTCGACGGCAAGGGCGACCGCCACGGCGGCACGCTGACCGGCCACGTCGACCTCAATGAATGGCGGCTTCAACTGGCGCCGCTGCGCGCGCAGCTCAACGACGACCGTTCCCTGCTCACGCTGGAAACGCTCGCCCTCACCTCGCCGCAGATCGAGGGCCGGCTCGAAGCGCACGGACAGGTCCGGCTCGATGCCGAACCGACCTCCGGCACGCTGCAACTGGCCTGGCGGGATCTCGAACTGCCTGCGGAACTGGCCGGCCAGCCACTTGCCAGCCACGGCCAGCTGGATGTGCGCGGCAGCACCGCGCAGTTCCACGCCGAAGGCAGCGTCGCCATCGGCCCGCCGGGCAAACTCGCGCAACTGGCGGTGAACCTGGACGGCACGCCGCAGCAGCTGGCGCTGCGTACGTTCGACATCAGGCAGCCGCAGGGCCACCTGCATGCGCAGGGCACGCTCACCCTGCAACCGGTGTTCGGCTGGGAGCTGGCGGCCGAAGCGGAGGATTTCGACCCGGGCCAGCTGTTCGCCGGCTGGAATGGCGCCCTGGATGCGCAACTGCACACGGCCGGCACCCTGCCCGCCGGCCAGCCCGACGCCACCCTCGACCTGGCCCGCCTCGAGGGCCGCCTGCGCGGTCGGCCGGTGCGCGGCCACGGCAAGCTGCACCTGGCGCCGAACCAGGTGGTCGACGGCACGTTGTCGCTTGCCTCCGGCAACAGCACGGTCGCCATCGACGGCAAGCCGGGCGCGCGCAACGACGTGCAGGTGCAGCTGACCATCGCCAGCCTGGCCGACTGGCTGCCCGATGCCGGCGGCCAGCTCGAAGCGAACGCCCACGTCACCGGCCTGCCGCCGGCGCTGGGCGTCGAGGGGCAAGCACACGGCAGCACGCTCGCCTACGGCACCCAGCGCATCGGCCGGCTCGACCTGAAGGCCCGCCTGCCGGACATCAGCCGGCCCAGCGGCAACGTCGATGTCGATGCGCGCGACGCCTGGCTCGGTGGCCTGGCCTTCGACACGCTCGCGCTACATGCCGAGGGCACCGAAGCGGCGCACCGGCTCACGCTGGATGCCGACGGCCGCCAGCTCTCCGCCAACCTGGCGTTGCATGGCAGCCTCAAGAACGGCCACTGGAAGGGCATCCTCGGCACGCTCGATCTGGAGCCGCAGGGCCTGCCGCGCTGGCGGCTGCAGGAGCCGGCGACGCTGGACTACAACGGCGGCGCGCTGGCGCTGTCACAGCTTTGCCTCACCGCCGGCGATCCGCTGCTGTGCGTCGAGGGCCGCCAGGACAAGGGCGGCAATCTCGATGCCAGCTACCGCCTGCGCGCGCTGCCGCTGGCGCTGCTGCTCAACGCCGCCGGCTACGCCGACCTGCCCATGCGCGCCGACGGCACGCTGCATGGCCAGGGCACGCTCAAGCGCAGCGCGCGCGGTGCGCTGAGCGGCAAGGCCACGCTGGCCTCCGACCAGGGATCGATCACCTACACCGAGCAGGCGCAGCGGCCGCTGCTGGCCTGGCGGGATTTCACCCTCGACGCCGACCTGGCGCCCGGCCACCAACAGATCGAAGCGCATGCCGCACTCAACGGCAACGGCCGGCTGGACGGCCGCGTGACCATCGACGGCGACGCGCAGGCGCTCGGCGGCGAACTCACCCTGCGGCTGGACGACCTCGCCCCGATCGAGTTGCTCACGGCCGAAGTGGCCAACGTGCACGGGCGGCTCGACGGCCGCTTCGGCTTCGCCGGCACGCTGGCGCAGCCGGCGGTGACCGGCCAGGCGAACCTGGACGGCTTCGCCGCCGAAGTCCCCGCATTGGGCCTCAAGCTCGCCGATGGCGTGCTGGTGTTGCGCGCCCCCGATGCGCAACACCTGGAGCTGGACGGCCACGTGCGCTCGGGTAAGGGCACGCTGGCGATCGGCGGCGCCTACGGCCTCACCGCACAGGCACCCACGGCGATCACCCTTAGCGGGCAGGACGTCACCGCGGCGGACATCCCCGCCGCCCGCGTGGTGCTCACGCCGGACCTGCGCGTGGAGCGTGACGCCCAGGGCGTGCGCATCACCGGCGCGGTCGCGCTGGACAGCGCCGACGTCGATCTCGACCGGCTGCCTGGCGGCGGCGCCACCAAGGCCTCGCCGGACGTGGTGGTGGTCGACGAACGCGAGCAGGAACAGGCCGCCGCGCAACTGCCGATCTACGCGCAAGTCAAAGTCGACCTCGGCCGCCGCACGCATCTGACCGGCAAGGGCCTGGACGGCCGCCTCACCGGCTCGCTGACGGTGATCGAGCAACCGGGCCGCGCCACCCGCGGCCAGGGCCAGATCGGTGTGTCCGGCACCTACCAGGCCTACGGCCAGGATCTGCACATCGAAAAGGGCAAGCTGCTGTTCGCCGGCACGCCGGTCGACAACCCCGGCCTGGACCTGCGCGCGGTGCGCAAGCTCAATCCCAACGCCACCATCGACGAAGGCCAGGAGGTCGGCCTGCTGATCACCGGCACCGCGCAGCGGCCGATCCTTACGGTGTTCTCCAACCCGCCGATGGAACAGTCCGACGCACTGTCCTACCTGATCACCGGCAAGCCGCTGTCGCAGGTCAACGGCGGCGAAGGCGACATGGTCGGCGCCGCCGCCCAGGCGCTGGGCTCAGCCGCGGGCGACCTGCTCGCCAAGAGCATCGGCAGTCGGCTGGGCATCGACGAGATCGGCGTGTCCAGCAACGAGGCGCTGGGCGGGGAATCGGCCTTCACCGTGGGCAAATACCTCTCGCCACGGCTGTACCTGAGCTACGGCGTGGGCCTGTTCGAACCCGGCCAGGTGATCACCCTGCGCTACCGCCTCAGCCACCGCTGGAACCTCGAGATGCAGAACGCCACCGATTTCAGCCGCGCGAGCATCAATTACCGGCTGGAACGCTGACGCGCGTCCGCCCTTGACGGGCCCGCCCGGAAGGAACGGGACAGCCTCCCCGCCGGGCACACAGCCACCCGCCTGGATGGGCGTGTAGTTCTTTCCCGGCACTCGCAAATTTTCTGCGCACGCTGCGTGGCGAACCGCGCGGGCGCGCGGTGCCTTCTCTGGCACCCCTGATGCAGGCCCTTGGCTGCCCGGCAGCCAGGACCGGGTATCCAACCACGGAGATGACCATGACCAGGCAACCGTTCTCCTCTCCTGACCAGGACACCCGCAAGCACGCCGGCGACGCCGCCCCGCGCACGAACGACGGTGGCGGCACCACCGTGCGCGAGGCCGGCCGCAAGGGTGGGCAGCGCGTGCGCGAGCTGGTCCAGAAAGGTCGTGAGGCCGAACGTGGCGAGCGCCGTCACTGATCCGTACGCGCAACCCCACCGCAACGACTTTCTTCCCCCCGGAAGTGAGGAGAGATCCCCATGAAGAACCAGGACAGCGACAAGGGCGGCATGAGCGTCCGCGAGGCCGGTCGCAAGGGCGGCCAGATCCGCAAGCAACAGCTCGGTCCCGAAGGGTACTCGGCGATCGGGCGCAAGGGCGGGCAGGCCCGCCGGGAGGAGCTCGGCTCCGAAGGCTATTCCGCGCTGGGCACCAAGGGCGGCCAGCGCGTGCGCGACCTGATCGCCAAGGGCAGGCAGAGCGAAGGCGACTGACAGCCAGCCAGGCGACCCACGCACGCAGGCGAGGGTGGCAGTTCTTTCCACGGATCGGCGCAAATTACAGGCGGCTACCGGTATCCCGCCCTGAAATGGCCCGGCGTGGCGCGCTCGCCACTGGCACACCGGTTGCAACCCGAACCTTGCCCGCCAGGCGGGCGTCCCTTGAACACCGTCCCCGCACACCCCGGAGAATCGCATGGCACACAACGAGCACAACAACCGGACACCGTCCAGCCACGCCCGAGGCAGGGGCGACATGAGCGTGCGCGAAGCCGGTCAACGGGGTGGCGAGGCACGCAAGGAACAGCTCGGTCCCGAAGGCTATTCGCATCTCGGGCACCAGGGCGTCGAAGCGCTGCGCGAGCAGCGCGGCCCCAACGCGATGAGCGACATCGGCCGCGAAGGCGGCGAGACCCGCAGGGAACAGCTCGGTTCGGAAGGCTATTCCGAGCTGGGCACCAAGGGCGGGCACCGCGTGCGCGACCTGATCAACAAGGGCAAGGAATCCGAAGGCAACGAATAACCACCGCGGAGAGAACACCATGACACGAGGCGTAGGAGGCCATTCGCCGGCCAACGTGCAGCAATACCTGAGCGGCGTCGACTACCCGGCCGACAAACAGGACCTGATCGAGTGCGCCCGCCGCAACAGCGCGCCGGACGAGGTGATGCAGGAGATCCGCAACTTGCCCGACGAGAAGTACGGCGGTCCGCAGGAAGTGATGAAGGGCTACGGCAACGAGCGATAGCCCCCGCGACCACCAAGAAAAGCAGCGCCCTTCCACACCATTGCTGATGACGAGGTACCACCATGGCAAGCAACAAGAACTCCGGCGACATGAGCGTTCGCGAAGCCGGCCAGCGCGGCGGCGAGGTCCGCAAGAGCCAGCTCGGTCCCGAGGGCTACTCGGCGATGGGCAAGAAGGGCGGCGAGGCCCGCAAGGAACAGCTCGGACCGGAGGGCTATTCGGCGCTCGGCAAGAAGGGCGGCGAAGCGCGCAAGGAGGAACTGGGGCCTCAGGGCTACTCGGAACTGGGCACCAAGGGTGGCCATCGCGTGCGCGATCTGGTGAACAAGGGGCGTGAGTCGGAAGGGTAGCCTCGTCGCGACTGCGGGTGGCCGCCGGGGCTGGTCGATGCCCTTGCAGGTGACCTCGAGTAGACCCGCTGAATCGAACCTTGTAGGAGCCCACTTGTGGGCGATGCTCTCAGCTCGGATGCCGGCCAAAAGGCATCGCCCACAAGTGGGCTCCTACATGCATACATGGCCCGATGCGTTGGCGGACGGAGCGCCGTTCTCGGGCTGACCCGCGAAGAGCCAGGCAACGAACCTGGCTAGCTCACGCCCAGGCCTTCGATCCCGCTGATCGCCTGCCCGTCGAAGCCGGCCAGTTCGGCAAAGCGGCGGCCGCGCTCGGCGTAGTCGCGGAACTGGTCGAAGCTGGGCGCGCCGGGCGACAGCAGCACCACGCCGCCGGTCGGTGTCAGTGCGCGTGCCCGCTCGACCGCGTCGGCCAGCGTGGCGACCAGTGCGAGCTCGCCGATCGCCTGCGCCTCGCCCAGCGCCGCGGCGATACGTGGTCCACTGGCACCCTGCGCCACGATCGCCAGGCTGGGCTGATCGCTCACCGCATCGACGAAATCCGTCCAGTCCAGGCCGCGGTCGTGGCCGCCGACGATCACCGTCACCGCACGCCCGGCCAGGCTCGCCAGCGCCGCCAGCGTGGCCTGCGGCGTGGTGCTGATGGAGTCGTTGATCCACTGCCGGCCGTCGCGTTCGCCCAGGGGTTGCAGCCGGTGCGGCAGTGCGTGGAAATGCGCCAGCGCCGGCGCGGCAGTCCGCGCGTCGTGGCCCATCGCCTCCAGCGCGGCAAGTGCGGCGCACGCGTTGAGCGCGTTGTGATCGCCCGGCACCGGCAACTGGTCCACGGCAAACAGGCGCTCGGCCGACCGGCAGATGAAACCCTCGTGCACGTGCCAGCCTTGCGGTACGCCGAACAGCACGCGATCGGGATGCGCGGCCGTGCGCTCGAGCAGGGCCTCTTGCGTGCCGTTGACCAGCAACGTGCGCGCGACGCCGGCCAGCTTGAGCTTGTCGGCCAGGTAGCGCTCGCGCGAGCCGTGCCAGTCCAGGTGTTCCTCGTACAGGCTGGTGAACACGCCCAGCGGCACCGGCCCGGCCTCGCCGGTCTGGAAGCTGGACAGTTCCACCGCCCACAGCCCGGCCTGCGCATCGAGCAGTTCCAGCAGCGGCAGCCCGATGTTGCCGGCCAGCGCCGTGCGCACGTCCAGGGAACGCGCCAGGTGGGCGATCAAAGCCGTGGTAGTGCTCTTGCCCTTGGTACCGGTGACCGCGACCACCGGCGCCTGCGGGCGCTCGGCGAACCACAACGCGGTGCCGGAGGTGAAATGCGTGCCACCCGATTGCGCCGCCAGCAGCGCCGGCTTGTAGGCCGAGATGCCGGGCGACTTCACCACGACGTCGAAGTGGCCCAGCGCGGCGGCATCGGGCTCCTCGCCACGCACCTGCAGCGCGGGATCGAACGCCTGCGCGGCGGCGACTTCGGCACTGCCGCAGAACAAGGTGAGCGGCAACTGCGGCAGCCGCCCGCGCAGGGCGGCGATCGCCGCCCTGCCCTCGCGCCCGAAGCCCCAGATGGCCACGCGTTGGCCGGCCAGCTCGGCGATGCGCATCAGCCGAGCGCCTCCAGCGCGGATCGCAACCGGGCGGGCACGCGATGTTCGGCGGACGGCTCCAGCCACGGTTCCAGCGCCAGTTGCGCCGGATCGAGCTGCGGCAGGATCTCGCGGATGAAGCGCGCGACCAGCGCGTCCTCCTGCCATTCCGGCCGCTGGCTCAGTGCATGCATCGCCGCACGCGCCTCGGCCCCCTCGCCCACGCACTCGAACGGCTTGTGATCCTGGTATTCCAGCAGCGCGTCGAAACCCGCCGCCTGGCTTTCGTCGTCCAGCAGGTTGCGGCCGAAGATGGACAGCAGCCGCGGCTTGGGCAGGAACGGCGCCAGCGCCAGGAACACGAAATGGCACTTCGGGCATTGCCCGCACCAGCGGTCGACCGGCCGGGGGCCGAGAATGCGGAAGTTGCGGTTGCAGCTGGAAAACGCATCGAAGTACGGGGTGAGCCGGGCGAACGCGCGGGTGATCGCCAGCTCCGAATACGGCCGCAGCAGCGAGCAGTAGTCCAGATCCGCGGCCACGTGCGAATGGAGCCATTCCGACAGCATCGCCTCGAAGGCGAAGCCCTTGCTCCACTGGTGGTTCACCTGCTGGCCTTCGTATTCCAGCGTGGCGGCCGAGGCCGAGCGCTCGTTGGCGAACGCGATCGAGTCGTAGCCGTAGAGGATCGCGGCCACGGCCAGGATGGCCGAGTTCACCGCGGTCACCGGGATGTGGCCGTTCCACGCGCCCAGGCGGTTGAGCTCGAACAGCACGGGCGAGAGTTCGCGCTGGATGTTGAGCGTGGGCAATCCGGTGCGCTCGGCACAGGCGGCGATCAGCGGCGAGTTGCCGATCCACACCGCGGTCGCCTCGCCGCCGATGGCCTTGATCGCCTCGACGGCGACCAGCGAATCCTTGCCGCCGCCAATGGGGATGAGGGTGCGTTCGGGGAGATCCAGCACGGGAGCCTTCCGCACGAGCGGCGCCTCACTCCGGAGGGGAGCAGATCGCGGGAAGGCGATGCGGCCGCGCAGGTCCAGGCCGTTGCGGTAGGCGAACTCGGCCAGGCCGTGCAGGTACAGCGCTTCGCACAGGTCGGCGGTCTGCCCGTCCAGCGGCTCGACCTCGATCCGCGGCGGCACGCCGGCCTTGTAGTAGCTCACGCCGGCGACCAGGTGCAGCAGCTTGAGCGCCGCATCGAAGGCCTGCCGGCGTTCGGCCGGCAGCGGGGGCGCGTCCGGGAAGCGGATGCGCTCGACCATTTCCTCGCCCTGGTCGAAGGCGTAGGCCAGTTCGGCCATTCCGTCGGCGTAGTTGCAGCGAACGAAACGGAAGACCTGGGTAAGGCGGGGCTGAATGGTGGTCATTCGTCAATCTCTCCGGCAAGCCGTGCTCCCTCTCCCCTCCGGGGAAAGGGCTGGGGTGAGGGGCCGGGGCTCGCCAGAACCTCCATCATCACCTCAAGCACGCTCTCGATGTTCGTCAATACGTCATTGTTCCAGAAACGCAGCACGCGGTAGCCCTTGGCCTGGAGGTAGCGCGTGCGTGCATTGTCGTAGTCCTGTTGTTCCTGGTGCTGGCCGCCGTCGAGTTCCACCACCAGCATCCGCTCGGTGCAGGCGAAGTCCACGACATAGCGGTCGATCTCGTGCTGTCGGCGGAATTTGCAGCCATCCAGTTGGCGGTTGCGCAGGCGGTACCAGAGCGCCTGCTCCGCATCGGTCATACCAAGGCGCAGTCCGCGCGCCCGGTCCACGTTCATGCGTTTCATCCTTGAAACTCAGCTTTGGGTAAGTCTTTCGCTAAAGCGACCCCTCACCCCAACCCTCTCCCCGCAGGGAGAGGGAGCAGGAGCGGTGTCGCTTGATGTGAGTCTTTCGCTAGGGCGGCCCCTCACCCCAGCCCTCTCCCCGTCGGGGAGAGGGAGCAGCTGCGGTGTCGCTTGATGTGGGTCCTTCACTAGAGCGGCCCCTCAACCCAGCCCTCTCCCCGCAGGGGAGAGGGAGCAGGTGCGGTGTCGCTTGATGTGGGTCCTCTCCCCGGGGGAGAGGGCGCTAAAAACGGAGCCTCGGCCGAACGTCTCTACCTCGCGAGAGCGGCTCCCTCTCCCCTCCGGGGAGGGGGCTGGGGTGAGGGGCCGCTCTTGCCTCAGTCCACCAGAATCACCTCGTCCGCCTCTTCGCGCAGGTTGTAGCGCGACGCCATCACCTTGCCGTACGCCCCGGCCTGCGCGATCAGCATCACGTCACCCTCCTGCGCTTCGGGCAGGCGGCGGTCCGTGCCCAGCACGTCGCCCGACTCGCAGATCGGCCCGACCACCTGGTACAGCGCCTCCGCCGGCGCCTCCAGTTGCGAGAGGTTCACGATCTCGTGCCAGGCGTCGTACAGGGCGGGACGGATCAGGCTGTCCATGCCCGCATCCACGCCCAGGTAGCGCAAGTTGCCCTTGCCCTTGGTCTGCGTCACCCGCGCCAGCAGCACGCCGGCATCGGCCACCAGGTAGCGGCCCGGCTCCATCCAGAGCTGGTAATGCGGGTACGCCGCCTTGACCTCGCGCAGCAGGCGGTCGAGTTCCGCCATGTCCAGCGGCGCCTCGCCGGGATGCGAGGGCACGCCCAGGCCGCCGCCGATGTTGAGGTAGGCCACGCTGCCGATCCGCTCGGCCAGGCTCGCCAGTTGCGCATGGACCTCGCCCCAGTGCTTCGGATCGAGTACGCCCGAGCCCAGGTGCGCGTGCAGGCCGCGCACGGTCGCCTGGTGCGCGTCGGCCAGGCGCAAGAAGGCGTCCAGTTGTTCCACCGGCAGGCCGAACTTGCTGCCGTTGCCGCCGGTGCGCACCTTCTCGTGATGGCCCAGCCCACGGCCCAGGTCCACCCGCAGCACGATCTCGCGGCCGCGGAACAGCTCGCCCCAATGCTCCAGCGGAAACAGCGCATCCAGGGTGATGGTCGCGCGGGTCGCCAGCGCTCTCGCGTAATCGCCGCGGCGCGCGAAGTTGGGCGTGAACAGCAACGGCGCGGCGGCCGGAACGATGCCGGCCACCGTTTCCAGCTCGCCCGGCGAGACGCATTCGAAGGCGAAGCCTTCGGCGGCCAGTACGCGCAGGATCGCCGGATGGGTGTTGGCCTTCACCGCGTAATGCAGGCGGTCGACCGCGCCCAGCGAGCGCATCGCCTGCGCCTGCGCGCGCACCGTGGGCAGGTGGTAGACGTAGCGCGGGGTGGCTTCCTGCGCCAGCGCCAGCAGCTGTTCGCGTTCGGCCGGGCCGCGCCACCAGGCGGCAGGCGCCGTCGCCGCCTCGCCACTGCCGTACAGCGCCTGCCAGCTCGGTCCGAACAACGCGCTGTCGTCGGTGCGCAAGGCGCCGGCGGCAATCAGCAGGTCGTGCAGGTGCGGCAGCAGCTCGTCCACCACCGTCTCGTCGACCACGAAGGTGAGGTTCAAATTGTTCGACGACTGCGAGATCAGGTGCACGCGCAATTGCCCGAACTCCGCCAGGACATTGGACAGCGTGTGCAGCATCGAGCGCATGCCACGGCCGACCAGGGTGATCGCCGCGCAGGGCGCGATCACCTTGACCCGGCAGACCTTGGCCAGGTCGGTGGCCAGCGCCGCCACCGCATCCGAATCGAGCAGGTTCTCGGTCGGATCCAGCGACACGGTCACGTTGGTCTCGGCCGAGCCGATCAGGTCGACCGACAGGCCGTGCTTCTTGAACTGCGCGAACACGTCGGCGAGGAAGCCGACCTGCTGCCACATGCCGACCGACTCCATCGAGACCAGCGTCAGCCCCTTGCGCGCGCTGATCGCCTTGACGCTGGGCGCGTGCTCGCGCACCTCCGGGCCGATCACCGTGCCGTCGAGCTCGGGCCGATTGGTGTCCTTGATCAGCAGCGGCACGCGCGGCTCGCGCAGCGGCGACAGGCAGCGCGGATGCAGCACCTTGGCGCCGGTGGTGGCGATCTCCTGGGCTTCCTCGTAATCGAGCCGCGACAGCAGCCGCGCGCCAGGCACCTGGCGCGGGTTGGCGGTGAACATGCCGGCGACATCGGTCCAGATTTCGACGCGCCGGGCCTTGAGCAGCGCACCGAAATACGCCGCGGAGGTGTCCGAGCCGCCGCGGCCGAGCAGCACCGTGCGGCTCTGTTCGTCCCGCGCGATGAAACCCTGGGTAATGAACACCTCGCCCAGTGCGGCCAACCGGGCCGCGAACGCGGCATCGGGCCGCGCCTCGACCGTGGCCGACAGCACCCGCGTGCGCTCGTTCTGGTTC
Source organism: Frateuria hangzhouensis (assembly GCF_026410505.1). Lineage (GTDB taxonomy): Bacteria > Pseudomonadota > Gammaproteobacteria > Xanthomonadales > Rhodanobacteraceae > Frateuria_A > Frateuria_A hangzhouensis. Next base: position 181,130 of record NZ_JAPMIU010000003.1, on the reverse strand, counting down.
GGCAGCGCGACGGCGGAGAGGCATTGGCGCGCATCCAGCCATTGCGTGGGCAGGCCGCTGGCGGTTAGGTAAGCCGCGCCCAGCGTGCTGGACATCAGCTCGCCATGGCACTGCACCTGCGCGGCCCAGGCCAGCTCGCCCGCCGTCGCCGGACCGGCGACGGCGAGCCGCGCCAGCTCATCCAGATGCGCGGCGAGCGCGTCCGGCAGCGGCAGCTGCATGTGGCCGAGCAGGTCGTGGTGGCGTTGCGCGATGGCGCCGGCCGCCGCCCCGCGTTTGTCCCCGTTGCCCTCGACGCAAAGCTGTTTGAGCGCGTCGGTGATGCCGGTGAGCGCGGACACCACCACCAGCACGCGGGCGCCCTCGGCGCGGCGGGCGGCGATCAGCTCACGGATGTTCTGCCAGCGCGGCAGCGTCGCGACGGACGTGCCGCCGAACTTCATCACGATCCAGGGCTTGTCTGGAACGGGCGCGTCCGCCGGCGGCGGCGCGGGGTTTTGCGGGGTCACGGGGGCTCCATTGCAGGGGTGGCGAGAAAGGCGATCGCGCCAGTGTTGCGCTGCGGTACGGCGAATGCAATGGCTTTTTGAGGGCAATATATGGACGTTTAGACATCCAATTGCCACAAGCGCACCGGATCAGCCCCCTCTCCCCCCGGGGAGAGGGTTGGGGTGTGGGGGCGCTCTTGCCTCGGCCTTGCTACAGGCGTCGCTCCGATCTGGCTCCCCGCAAGCCTTGGCCCCTCACCTCGGTCCTCTCCCCGGAGGGGAGAGGAAGCAGAGCGGCTTCTCGCGAGTCTTGGCTCTTCACCTCGGGTCTCCCCGGAGGAGAGAGGAAGCAAAGCGGTTTATGGCAAGCCTTGTCCCCCTCACCTCAATCCTCTCCCCGGAGGGGAGAGGAGGCGATGGGGTGCGCTTCGCGCACGGCTTTATTCGATAAGGACGGGGATCTTGCCGATCCGCGCCTGCCATTCCTTCGGCCCGGTCTGGTGCACCGAGCTGCCCGAGGAATCGACCGCCACCGTCACCGGCATGTCCTTGACCTCGAACTCGTAGATCGCCTCCATCCCGAGATCGGCAAAGCCGACCACGCGCGAAGCCCTGATCGCCTTGGACACGAGATAAGCGGCACCGCCCACGGCCATCAGGTAGACCGAACGGTGCTTCTTGATGGCCTCGATCGCCGCCGGACCGCGCTCGGCCTTGCCGACCATGCCCAGCAGGCCGGTCTGTTCGAGCACCTGGTCGGTGAACTTGTCCATGCGCGTGGCGGTGGTGGGGCCAGCCGGGCCAACCACTTCGTCGCGCACCGGATCGACCGGGCCGACGTAGTAGATGAAGCGCCCCTTGAAGTCGACCGGCAGCGGCTCGCCCTTGTTCAACATGTCCACGATGCGTTTGTGCGCGGCGTCGCGACCGGTCAGCAGCTTGCCGTTGAGCAGCAGCACCTCGCCAGGCTTCCAGCTCGCCACCTCCTCACGGGTGATGGCGTCCAGGTTCACCCGCCGGCCCTTGGAGGCGTCGTAGGTGAGCTTGGGCCAGTGTTCCAGCGACGGCGGATCGAGCATCACCGGGCCGGAGCCGTCGAGCACGAAGTGCGCGTGGCGGGTGGCGGCGCAGTTGGGGATCATCGCCACCGGCAGGTTGGCCGCATGGGTCGGGTAGTCCTTGATCTTGACGTCCAGCACGGTGGTCAGGCCGCCCAGGCCCTGCGCGCCTATCCCTAATGCATTGACCCTTTCGTACAGCTCGATGCGCAGCTCCTCGACACGGCTGGACGGCCCGCGCGCGATCAGCTCCTGGATGTCGATGTGCTCCATCAGCGATTCCTTCGCCAGCAGCATCGCCTTCTCGGCGGTGCCGCCGATGCCGATGCCGAGCATGCCTGGCGGACACCAGCCGGCGCCCATGGTCGGCACGGTCTTGAGCACCCAGTCGACGATCGAGTCGGACGGGTTGAGCATGACGAACTTGCTCTTGGCTTCCGAGCCGCCGCCCTTGGCCGCCACGATCACGTCCACCGTGTCACCGGGCACGATCGACATGTTGATCACCGCCGGGGTGTTGTCGCGGGTGTTGCTGCGCTTGCCGGCCGGGTCGGCCAGCACGCTGGCACGCAGCTTGTTGTCCGGATGCAGGTAGGCGCGGCGCACGCCCTCGTTGACCATGTCTTCCAGGCTCAGGGTCGCGTCCCAGCGCACGTTCATGCCCACCTTCAGGAACACGGTGACGATGCCGGTGTCCTGGCACAGCGGGCGATGGCCCTCGGCGGCCATGCGGGAATTGATCAGGATCTGCGCCATCGCATCGCGCGCGGCGGGCGACTCCTCGCGCTCATACGCGGCGGCGAGGCTCTGGATGTAGTCGACCGGATGGTAGTAGCTGATGTACTGCAGCGCGTCGGCAACGGACTGGATCAGGTCGTCTTGCTTGATGGTGGTCATGGGCGGCTTGTCTGGCTTCGAAAGCGCCGCCTTGCGCGGCACACAAGCCGGCTATTGTGCCGCAGCCGACCGGACCGGACAAAAAGCAACGGCCGCGCTGGGCGGCCGTTGCAGGGAAACCCGGATGCGCCTGTCCTGAAAAAGCATGAGGCGCTGAGCATCCAGGTGTCGACGTGGGTGGGGCGACGGGCCGGCCGTCGCCCCGGTCGATCAGAAGCGGAATTCCGCGCTGAGCGAGAACACGCCCACACTACCTTCGTCGGTCACGCCGTCGGTCTCGGCCTTGGCGTGGTAGTTGTCGTAGTTCAGGCCCATGCTGAAGTTCGGCGCGAAGTCGTAGCCCACGCCCACGCCGCCGTACCAGCCGTCGCCATCGGCGTCGGCGCTGCCGTAGCCCAGCGTTTCGCCGCTTTCGACGTCGACGACGAACGCCCGGGCCTTCTGCTCGGCGTGGTACCAGCCGGCGCGCGCGGACAGATACCAGTTCTTCTCGAAGTGATACTTGCCGTTGCCGCCCAGCAGCCAGCCCTTGGTGCTCAGGTCGGACTTGGCGAACGTGACGCCGTCGTTGGCCTTGGCCACCAGCTTGCCCAGGTCGGCGTAGCCGCCCTCGACACCCAGGTCGAAGCCGTTGCCGAGCTTCCAGGCGTAGCCGAAGCGCGCCGCCACGGCGGTGTCCTTGTCTTCGAGCTTGTAGCCCAGGCCGTCGGTGTGGCCGACGTGGTACTGCGACTGGCCCACGCCGGCGTTGACGAAGAACGCGCCGTTGGAACCGGCGGCGGCAGCCGAAGCGGAGGCAGCGGCCAACGCCGCGCCGAGGGCGACGGTCAGAATCTTGTTCATGCGATGAATCCCTGTTTTTTGTCTTGTGTGTGAACCCGGCGGGGCGTGCCGGGCGGCGCGCATTCTAAAGCTGCGGGACGGGTTCGTGCTGTAGGGGATCACCTACACTCACGCACTGCCCTCCACGAGCCTGCGACCGATGCCTACCTTCGACTTCCTGCAACTGGACGTATTCGCCGCGCGCCTGCTCGAGGGCAACCCGCTGGCCGTGGTGATCGGCGCCGACGCGCTGGACGGGCCGGCGATGCAGCGCATCGCGCGCTGGACCAACCTCTCCGAAACCACCTTTCTGCTGCGCCCCACGCGCCCGGATGCCGACTACCGCGTGCGCATCTTCACCCCACGCCAGGAATTGCCGTTTGCCGGGCATCCCAGCGTCGGCAGCGCCTATGCGGCGATCGAGGCCGGCCGCGTGCCGCTCAAAGGCGAACTGGTGCAGGAGTGCGCCGCCGGGCTGCTGCCGGTGACCGTGCAGGGCGAAGGGGCCACGCGCGCCATCCACGTCCAGGCACCGCCCGCGCGCATCGAAACCGTGGACGAGGCGCTGGCCGCCGCGCTGGGCCGCGCGCTGAAGCTCGACCTGCGCCCCGGCGCCGTGCACGCCATCGACAACGGACCGCGGTGGATCGTCTGCGACCTCGCCGCCGCGCCCGCGGTGCGCACGCTGGCGCCCGATCTTTCCGCCATCGCCGCGCTGTGTGAGGCGCACGCCGCGGTCGGCGTGAGCGTGTTCGGCACCGAAGCCGGCGGTGACGCGGCGATGGCGGTGCGCGCCTTCTGCCCGGCCGACGGCATCCCGGAAGACCCGGTCACCGGCAGCGCCAACGCGGCGATCGGCGCGCTGCTGCGCCACACCGGCAACCTGGCGCATTACGGCAGCCGCTATATCGCCAACCAGGGCCGCGAAGTGGGCCGGGACGGTCGCGTGGAGGTCAACGTGGACCAGGGCTCCGGCACGGTCACCATCGGCGGCCACTGCGCCATCGGCGTGCGCGGCACACTCAGGCTCGACGATATCGCCGGCGCGTAGGGTGGGCTTCAGCCCACCGCTCTGGCGCAGCGGTTCCGCCATGGTGGGCTGAAGCCCACCCTACGGGGAACCCACTGCAGGAGTGGGCTCCTACAAAAGCGTCGCACGATGAGGGAGCTCTTCGAGATAACCTACGGTGATGCCGGCGGCGCTTGCCCAACCCGCGCGCAACAGGGATGCTCCCGCCCTCTTCCAGGGGACCGGCAACGCATGAGCAACCAGACAGACGGCTACCGGCGCAGCCTGGGCCCTTGGGACGCCGCGCTGATCGTGGTCGGCGGCGTCATCGGCGGCGGCATTTTCCTCAACCCCGGCATCGCCGCGCAGCGCACCGGGTCGGGCCTGGCGCTGCTGCTGGTGTGGATCGGCGCGGGCCTGCTCACGCTCATCGGCGCGCTGTGCTACGCCGAACTCGGCGCGCGACGGCCGCAAGCCGGCGGCATCTACGTCTACCTGCGCGAAGCGTTCGGGCCGCTGGCCGGCTTCCTGTTCGGCTGGACCATGCTGCTGGTGATCTACTCCGGCTCGACCGCGGCGGTGGCCACGATCTTCGCCAGCTATACGGTGGCGGCCTTCGCGCTGCCCGCGACCGCGGCGCTGCCGCTGACCGTCGGCGCGCTGGTGTTCGTGGCGCTGATCAATCTGTTCGGGCTCAGGCTCGGCGCGCAGGTGCAGAACCTGTTCGCGCTGCTCAAGCTGCTGGCCGTGTCGGTGCTGGTGGCGTGCGGGCTGTACCTGGCCGGGGCGCATGCGCCGGCGGCGCTGGCGGCCGATCCGGCGCGCGCCGGCGTGGGCTTCATGGGCGCGGCGCTGCCGGTGCTGTTCGCCTATTCGGGCTTTACCTACCTCAACAACCTGGCCGGCGAAGTCGATGCGCCGCAACGCAACCTGCCGCGCGCGCTGGTGATCGGCATGCTGCTGGTGATCGGTGCCTACGCGCTGGTGAACCTGGCCTACCTGGCCGTGCTCGGCCACGACGGGCTGGCCGCCAGCACGGCGCCGGCGGCCGAGGTGATGGACCGCATGTTCGGCCCGGTGGGTGCGCGGCTGATGGCACTGGGCATTGCCATTTCCACGCTGGGCTTCTGCAACATCACGCTGGTGGCCGGCGCGCGCGTGCTGCAGGTGATGGGCGCCGATGGCCTGTTCTTCCGCGCCGTGGCGCACCTGCACCCGCGCTACCGCACGCCCAACGTGGCGCTGGCCGCATTGGCCGGCTGGGCGATCGTGCTGGCGCTGTCGGGCAGCTACGGCGCGCTGCTGGACTACGCCACCTTCGGCGACTGGCTGGCCTGCGCGGTGGGCGTGGCGACGCTGTTCTGGTATCGCCGCCACGATGCCGGCACGGTGGTCTTCCGCGTACCCGGCTACCCGCTGCTGCCGCTGCTGTTCGTCGCCGCCACCGCCGCGGTGGTGGTGGCTACCATGCGCGACAACCCGCGCAACGCCGGCATCGGCGTGCTGATCATGCTGGCCGGCGTGCCGGTCTATTACGCCTGGCGGCGGCTGTCGGTTCGAAATCCCCTGTAGGGAACCTCGAATAACTCCCTTCGTGCGACGTTTTTTGCAGGAGCCCGCTTGTGGGCGATGCCCTTGCGCCTGATGGCACCGCAAAAAGCATCGCCCACAACGGGACTCCTGCAGGTGCACGCCGCACCGCTGCCCTCGGCTGAATACCGCGCCTGCCGACGGCTGCCTCATCACCTGGGCGATGCCACAATAGGCGTCCCACGCATGGAGACGCCCCGATGCCGCAAGCGCAAGCCCAGGGCCTGCCCGCCGCCACCACCGGCGACATCACGCCGGAACCGGTGCGCGAGGGCATCGACCTGATCGTCAACGGCGAGCGTTTCAAGCACACCGGCGATCCCCTGATGCCGCTGCTGTGGTACCTGCGCGACGTGCTGCGGCTGACCGGCACCAAGGTCGGCGACGCCCAGGGCAAGGACGGCTACGATCTGGTGCTGGTGAACGGCAAGGCCGTGCCGGCCATCACATGGCCGATGGCCAAGCTGGTCGATGCGCGCGTCACCACGGTCGAAGGCCTGGCCCGCGCCGACGGCGGCCTGCACCCGCTGCAGCAGGCCTTTATCGACGAGGACGCGATCGGCTGCGGCTACTGCACCGCCGGCTGGCTGATCGCCGGCATCGACCTGCTCACGCGCAAGCCCAAGGCCTCCGACGAGGACATCGACAAGCTGCCCAACCGCTGCCGCTGCGGCTGCCAGACGCGCGTGCGCCGCGCCATCAAGCGGGCCGCCGGAGCGCAGGCATGAGCGGGCGCGTGCAGCTGTCGCGCCGGCGCTTCCTGCAGGTGCTGGCCGGCACCGCCGGTGCGCTGGTGGTGGGTATCGGCCATGCCGATGCCGAGGTGCCGATTCCGCCGGCCATGCTCGGCGATGATTTCGGCCAGCTCGGCGCCTACGTGCGCATCGACCGCGAGGGCAACGTGCTGATCGGCGCGCGCGACCCGGATACCGGCACCGGCACCGCCACCTCGCTGCCCCGCATCATCGCCGAAGAGCTGGACGCCGACTGGACCCGTGTCACCGTGATGCCGCTGGGCCTGGGCGTGGAAGCCAAAGACGGCAAGCCGGTGTGGATCTACGGCCACCAGCGCAGCGGCACCGGCGATTCGATTCCCGCCGCGTGGGCCGACCTGCGCCAGGCCGGCGCGCTGGCGCGCTGGCTGATCACCCAGGCCGCCGCGCGGCGCCTGGGTTTTGCCGCCGACCGGCTGCGCTGCGAGTCCGGCGTGGTGGTGACGCCCGACGGCCGCCGCTTTCCGTATGGCAGCCTGGTCGAGGCGGCCAGCAAGATCGACCCGCCCGCCGCGCCGCTGCCGCTGAAGCCGCCGCAACGCTACACGCTGATCGGCCATCCCGCCGGCGATGTCGATGCACGCCACATCGTCACCGGCCGCACCCGCTATGCCATCGACACCCATTACGCGGATGCGCTGGTCGCCGTGCTGGCGCAGTGCCCCTGGCCGGATGGCAGCCTGGCCAGCATCGAGACCGCGCCCGCGCTGGCCATCAAGGGCGTGGTCAAGGTGATGCCGATCAACCCCGAGGCCGACGTGCCGCCCGGCCAGACCGCGATTGCACCGGCCGTGGCCGTGCTCGCGGAGAACACCTGGGCGGCGCTGCGCGGCCTTGCCGAACTCAAGCTCGAATGGAAGCCGGGCGCGCACAGCGCCGACGAGGACAGCGCCAAGCTCGAAGCCAGGGCGATCGCCCTGCTCGACACCGACAGCGCGCCGACCACGCGCGTGCGCGACGAAGGCGACCTCGCCGCCGCCGGCCGCAAGGCTGCGCGCCGCGTGGAAGCCACCTACGTGCAGCCCTGGCTGGCCCATGCCACGCCCGAGCCGATGAATTGCCTGGTGCGCCTGGACAAGGACCAGGCCAGCCTGGTGGTGCCGACCCAAGCGCCGCAGCAGGCCTGGGCGGTGGTGCAGCGCCTGACCGGCCTGGCCGCCGACCGGATCGCCATCGAAGTGCCGCGGGTGGGCGGCGGCTACGGTCGCCGGCTGGACCACGACTACGTCGCCGAGGCGGTGATGCTGGCCAAGGCCGTCGACAAGCCCGTGCGCCTGATGTGGACGCGCGAGCAGGGCCTTGCCCACGACTACTACCGCTCCGGCACGGTGCACAAGATCAAGGCGATCATCGGGCGCAAGCGCCAGGTCATCGCGTGGGACCAGCGCCTGGCCAGCGCCTCGGCGCTCAGCGGCCGCGGCACCGCCGCCGACCGCCTGTGGACGTCCGAGATCAGCGCCGAGCAGCTTCCCGCCGGGCTCGTCCCCAACTATCGCAGCGACTGGTACAGCCTGGCCTCGGCGATGCCACGCGGGCCCTTCCGCGGCGAGCCGCACGTTACCAATGCGTTCGCGGTGGAAAGCTTCATCGACGAGATCGCCCACACCCTGCGCGAAGACCCACTGGTCACGCGGCTGCGGTTGCTCGGCGAAGCACGGCAGATTCCGCTCGGCGGCCGCCGCATGCTCGACGTCGGCCGGCTGCTCAACGTGCTCAAGCTGGTCACCGACCGCGTCGAGTGGAAAAACTGGCTGCACAACGTCAACGGCATGGGCGTGGCCTGCTGGCACATCGACGGCGCCTACGTCGCCCACGCCATCGAGGCGGCCGTGCACGGCGAAAAGCTGGAGATCGTGCGCGTGGTCTGCGCCGTCGACGTCGGCCGCGTGATCAACCCACTGGGCCTGCAGGGCCAGGTCGCCGGCGCTACCCTCGACGCCCTCTCCAATGCGTTGAATCCGGCGATTACCTACAAGAACGGCCAAGTCCGGCAACAGAGCCTCCAGGACTACCCCTTGGCCAGCATGGCCCAGCTCCCCAACGACGTCGAAGTCATCACCGTTCCCAACGACCGCGCCCCCACCGGCGCCAGCTTCCTGGCCATGCCCACCGCCGCCCCCGCCCTGGCCAACGCCGTCTTCCGCGCCAGCGCCGTCCGCGTGCGGCGGCTGCCGCTGATGAAGGAGCTGCTGCGCCTGCTCTGAGCCAGCCCCGGCGGCGGCAAGAAACCGCTTCCGCCCACCATACGGTTTATTCCTGCACTTACAGGCGCATAAAACTTAGCGCCTCGTTTTGCGCAATATGCACCGGACCCGCGGATGAGCCGAGGACCTACCGACCAGCGCCGCAACCTTGGACTCATAAGGAAATTCGGCGGCTTGACCTCGGGTCAGCCGCAGCCAACCATCGGGTGCATATGCCCCGATTTGGGGGGTGAATTAACACTCAAGGTGCAACGCCCCCGAGTGATTCCTGTAGATGGGCCAAGCTGCGGCGCTTGGGTACGTATTGGCGCAGGCGACCGTTAAAGTTTTCGTTGCTCCCGTGCTGCCAGGACCGGTGCGGTAGGCGCGCGTCCGGCCGGGTGTCGATCATCGGTTGCCTTGCAGGCGCCCACGCTTTTCCGGCCCGAAGGTACGTTTGCTCCGACGTTTGCCTCCTTGCGGCAGTGAGAGCCAGAGCACACCGCCGTACCTGGCATCCTCGCGCACATGTAGCTGATCCGGGCCGCACCGGTGAACCTCAACCAGTTGGCGATCCGTTCGGGGCTGCACTGTTTGTCCTGCAGCAAGCCTTCGATCGCTTCGTAGATGGCCTGGTCGTGTTGGCGCACGCTGCGTGAGCGCCTGTCGCCTGCCGCCGGTCCCTTCCTGCGCCTTGCTTGGCCGATATGCATCATCGTTGGCGTGGCAGGCGTTGCGGTGCATCCCACGGCTGATCGTGCTCGAATGCCTCTCCAGGATCTGGCAATGATGCGCAGCGACGAGCCTTGTCGTCGTAGAACGCCCACGCGTGTATCGTTCCTGCTCGGTGAGCTGGTGGCACATGAGGGATCGTCTCTTGCCGGAGTGATCCCCTCCAGTCTGCCAGCTCACCCCTTCTCTTTCGGGCGCCACGGGTGTTGCACCTGGTTCGTCGACCTGCGGCGCCCAACAGTTCGTCCAAGGTGACGCCGCTTCGCGGCGCGGTTTACCCCAGGTGCTAGGTGATGGAAGGTTCCGAGATGACTGAAGATCAAAGCATCACGACGGGAGGTTGCCTTTGCGGGGCAGTTCGCTATGAGGTCAAAGGTCCTTTGCGTGACGTGGTCAACTGTCACTGCAGCATGTGTCAGCGCCTGCACGGCAACTTTGGCCCCCACTCCAAGGCGCGAAAGGTCAACATCACAATCACTTGCGACAGTGGCCTGGCCTGGTACAAAACGTCGGAGATCGCCCAGCGCGGCTTCTGCCGCGTGTGTGGATCCAGTCTGTTCTGGGAGCCTTTTGATCTGGATGCCACGGGGATCATTGCGGGATCGCTGGATGGACCAACAGGACTCCGCACCATCGGGCACATCTTCGTAGGCGAGAAATGCGACTTCTACGAGATCACGGACAGCCTCCCGCAGTACCAGGCCTCCTCTGACGGAGCCCTCGTCAATGACTACAAGTGACTGACGGGGCCCTCCCAGGCGGTCGGGCTTGCCGCATCTTGAGCGCAGCGTCTGGCTGCCGGGCCGCATGAGCAAGCACGTCCCACGTCTCATGCCATTTCCACGCATCCTGAGCGGCATCGCTTTTTTACTGCTGTCGTTCTGCGCACGCGCGGACTGGGGCATCGTGGGAGCCGCGACCCGGTGTGACGGAACTCGGGGCACCTTTGTCATAGCCCCTGTGGTTGAGCTGAGCTCCGAAGACAAGGGGGCCGTACCGCGCGAGGATGGGTTTTCCAAGGTACCCCACGGTACCCACGAGCTGACCTGCCCGCTCGAATCGACTACCGTAGTTGCGAAACTCAGGGTCTATCCGTCGGATGCAGGCGCATGCATGGGCTCGGGTTACGTGTCCATTGACAGCCTCGAGGTTGGCGGCCGCAGGTTGATCACGACCCCCACTGCATTCAATTGGCAATGCCGCGATGAAGAGATCCTCATCCGGCTGGAGGTCGCGGTTTCCGGCTCCGGGCCATCACTGATCCGATGCACCGCGGCGAACTGGGCCTGGGGCATCGGCTTTTCCGGCGTCCATTGCAGTACGACGAAGGTGTCGCCAACGCCTCGCCCGGGTCCCGCGGCTTCGCAGCACGGCCACGCCGGCGCCGTGCAGGAGACTGCGCCAGACCCGGACCCTTCTGCCTGAGAGGACCTCGCATGGATCAATTGACCGGCGGCTGCATGTGCGGTGAGGTGCGGATCGTGGCTTCGGGGCCACCTTTCCGGGTCGGTCTCTGCCATTGCCTGGATTGCCGCAAGCACCACGGCGCGCTCTTTTACGCCGCGGCAGTGTTCCACCAGGACGCGGTAACGATCGAAGGGGAGACGCGCGATTACGCCGGTCGGTTCTTCTGTCCCCGCTGCGGCTCCTCCGTTTTTGCGCGTAGCGCAGACGAGATCGAGGTGCATCTGGGATCGCTGGATGCCCCGAACCAACTGATACCCACCTACGAAAGCTGGACCATTCGTCGCGAAGCCTGGTTGCCGCCGTTTCCGCTCGAACGACGATATGAGCGTGATCGTCACGCGGATGATCACTTTGTGGGGTAGATCAGCCCGACAAGCCAAGGCGGCCGACCGTCCATCCTCCTGCGCGGCTACCTTCGGCTGAACCCAAGCAGCTGGAGGTATGCTGCCTGACACCAAGGTCAAGGCGGACGGTGTCGCTGCCGCCTGGCCGCAACGTTTGACCCAACTGGAAGGGAGTCCGGAATGACCCGAGCAACGACTGCGAGAATCGCCGGCTTTACCTTTCTGGCCTACATCGCGGCGACGATGGCCAGCATGGTCATCTTTGAACGCGTTGCCGGCACCGGGAGCACGGCGATGAGGCTGGCGGCGATCTCGGCGCATGCCGGCGGCATGCACCTGGTGATCCTGCTTGCGCTTGTTCAAGCCTTCGCGGCGTTGATACTGGCGGTAACGCTCCATGCCATCACGCGCGAGCAGGATCCTGATGTGGCGATGCTCGCCATGGCCTGTCGCCTGACCGAAGGCGCGTTGTGTGGCGTTTCCGTGTCAGCGAACCTGGCTCTTCTGTGGGTCGCGACCGCCAGCGGCCCCGAGCGGCCGGCAGCAGGCGCCGCGCAAGCGTTGGCCGGGTATCTGCTTCGGGATGACAGCGCCATACCCGCGCTGTTCTTCGCGGTAGGCAGCGCGCTCTTTGCCTATCTCTTCCTACGCGGGCGCATGATTCCAGCCGTGCTCGCCTGGCTGGGGGTGGTTGCCTCCGTCCTTCTCGTCGCTGGCCTCCCGGCGCAGCTTGCGGGCCTCGTTTCTGCCCGGTTCGCATCGCTTATGTGGCTGCCGATGCTCGCGTTTGAAATCGCGCTCGGCCTGTGGCTGCTCATCAAGGGCATCGGTGCGCCGCGGCCGGTGGAGCCCGGGCGCACCGATATGGCCTCGGCCAATGTCTGAGCGGTGATCCGGCCGGACGTTCCACCGCCCACCGCGAACGGATCGGCCTGATTCATGCGTCGATTGCCCGAAAATCCACTGCACGCTGCCAAGGTCAACGTCATGCCGTCACGAGAAATCCCGGCACATCCGCCGGAAGGGCTGCCGGTTTATCGCATCCTCACCGGTCCGGATGACGCGCGGTTCTGTCACAGGGTGAGCGAAGCGTTGGCGCTGGGTTACCGGCTTCATGGCTCGCCCGCGGCAACCTTCGACGGCGAGCAGGTTATCGTTGCGCAGGCCATCGTCTGGCCATCCGCATATGGCCCTGGTGGCGAGGAAAGCGATCGGCGCACGCGCTGACCAACTGCAGGTGCGGCAGCGCCCGCAGGTCGAGTGCGCTTTCCCCGCCTCGACCCCGCGCCGGGACGAATGCGTTATCGCGATAACATTCCGCGTTCCACTGAGGAACCAGGAAAGCGAATGACCAAGCGTGATACGGCCTACCGGGCCATTGTTCTGTTCTTCTCGGCCGCCGCGCTCGGCTTGGCGCCGCAGACCCACGCGCAAGCTGCCCCCGGCGCTACCGGCTCGTCCCAGTCCATCGTGCTGCCGCTGGAACCCTACGCGGATACGCCGCTGAAAACGGTGGCCGTGACGATGGGCGGAAAGACGGTTCCGTTCCTGTTCGATACCGGCGGCGGCCTCACCGTGGTGACTCCCGAGGCGGCCGATACGCTGGGGTGCACGCCGTTCGGCCAGGTGACCGGCTTTCGTGCGGATGGCGAGAAGATCACCGAGAAGCGCTGCGGCCCGGTGGCGCTGCGGATCGGCGCCTACGAGACGACCGACGAGGTCGGCGTGTTCGATCTGATGGGCCTGATCAGGAAGCAGGTGGAACACGCGCGCAAGGCCGGGCGTGACGTGCCCATGCCGCCGACGATCGGCGGCCTGGTCGGGCTGTCGTCGTTCAAGGGGCGGATCGTCACGCTCGATTACGCGCACGACCGCATCGTCGTGGAGACACCCGCGAGTGCGCGTGCCCGCACGCGCTCGATGCAGCCTGTCACGGCCCGGGTCGTGACCGAGGCGAGCGGCAGCATGAATGTGCTGTTGCAGGCGCGCGCGCAGACCGGCACGTTGTGGCTGCAGGTCGACTCGGGCAACAACGGGCCGACGTTCCTTTCGCCGCACGCGGCCGGCCAGCTCGGCATCAAGCTGCCGAAAGACAAGCAGGAGTCGCTGGATATCGATCTGATCGGGCTCGGCAAGGTCGCGGCCAGCGTCCAGCTGCGGCCGATGATCTACGACGGCCAACTGGGCATCGGCACGATACGCAAGCTCGTCCTGACGATCGACCTTGCCGACGGGCGCGCGTGGGCCGAACTGTCGAAGTAGCCCGATCGGCCACCGGGAGGTACCGGTGGCCGACCCCACGACCACTGGCACTGCTTCCGGGCTTGCTGAGGCAGTAGCCTCAGGCGCGGGGACCACGCCGGTGGTCAGCAAGGAGCGTTTCCCATGGCAAGGATTGTCAAACGATCGCTGTTCGTTCTCGCCGCGTTGGCGCTCGTCGTGGGCCTGGCCGCGCTGGCGCTGGTGTCGTGCGCCACGGTGGAAACCACCGCGCGCGGCGCGCCGACCCGCCTGCGCGTGCCGTTGCTGGTGGGCGATGCGGCGTTCCCCGTGTTCGTGGGCGATCGCGACGGGGTGGTGCTACCCGGCTTTCTCGATGGGCCAATCGTGCGCCGGGATGGCGATGGCGCGTGGTCGGCCACGTGGTTCTGCGAGGACCGCGTCCACCGCGCCCGCGGTACGGCGCCGGTATTGCGGATCGAGTGTGCCGGCCGCCGCCACGACTTCGAGCTGGCGGACCCGGCGGTGCCCGCGGCGATCGGCCCGATGCCCGCACGGCTGGTGGTGCTGAGTGACCTGGAGGGCAACCTGGCGTTCCTCGAGCGGGCGCTGGTGCGGCTCGGCGTGGTCGGTGCGGCCGGCGACTGGGTTTATGGCGCCGGGCAGCTGGTAGTGCTGGGCGATTCGGTCGATCGCGGCCGCAACGTGTTCGGCGTGCTCTGGCGCCTGCATGATCTCGCGGCGCAAGCGCAGCGGGCCGGCGGCGCGGTGCACGTGGTGCTGGGCAATCACGAGCAGTACATGCTGCGCACCAATCCGTCACGCGCGCACGCCGAACACATCTACGCGCTCAACCGCATGGGCGGCTATGCACGGGCGTTCGCGCAGGACACCGTGATCGGCCACTGGCTGCGCCAGCAGCCGGTGGCGTTGAAGCTCGGGCCGGTGCTGTTCGTGCACGGCGGCATCGGCCCGCAGGTGGCCGGCACCGGCCTGTCGATCGAACAGCTCAATGCAGCGATGCGCGGCTACTGGACGCGACCGGTCGGCACCCGGGCGCGCTCGGCGCCGCTGGACGCGGTGCTCGCGCCGACCGGGGTTACCCAGTACCGCGGCTACTTCCGCGCGATGGAGGGCCGGTATCCGCAGGCCACCGATGCGGAAGTGGCGCGGGTGCTGCGGCATTTCCAGGCCGGCACGATCGTGGTTGCGCATACCCTGGTCGAAAAGATCCGGCGCCTGCATGGCGGCCGCGTGATCGCGGTCGACGTCAACAGTGACGAAGCGCGGGCCGAAGTGCTGACCTTCGTCGATGGCCATGCTCGGATCGTCGACCTCGGCATTCCACGCGACCTGCGGCACGACGACGGGCGCGCGCTGCGCGAGTTCAGCCTGGGCGATGCCGCGGACCGGCGTCTGTTGACCAGGGCCTACCGCGACACCCGCCGCCTGGTCACGCTGCCGTACCCGTACTGAGGCAGCGCGCTCGATCCGCCGGCGGAACCGGCCCTGCCCCACGACGCGGGCCAGCTGTGGTGTGATGCCGGACATCCACACGCTACTGAATCAGGAGGACGAGGATGCTTGCCGGATTTGTTTTTGCAGCATTGCTGGCGGCGCCGCAGCTGGATTTTGCCCAGGCCAAGGCGCTGGCGGACCGCAACGAGGCCAACCTGGGCCGCCTCGAGCTGTCGCAGCTTCTGGATGCGCAGCGCCACGCACTGGACGAGGCGGTCAAGGCCTGCGCCAACCCCTCCGCCGAACTGTCCCGCTTCACGGTGGTGCTGTCGCTCAATCCCGATGGCTCGACGGCAGGCAGCTGGCTGAAGGGCCAGACGACGTTCGCCAAATGCGTGCGCGAGCGGCTGGCCGACACCGGACTGGCGGGCCATTGGCCGACGCCCTTCTACACGTCGTTCGAGCTGTCGTTCGATGGGGATTGACGCTCCGCGCGTGCGACCACCGGCCATGACGCTGCCGCTCCCGCGCAAGGGATCGGCCGGCTTGGTCGTCCAGGCTGGCTGTTTAAAGGCTAGCGGGTCGGCGGATAGGGGCTTTCCTGCAGCAGTTTCGCCAGGTGCGCGGCGTTGCAGGCCTGCGTCTGGATCGCGCCGGCCAATGCCTTGGGCGTCTGCTCCAGGTCGATGTAGTTCTTCTTGTGCATGGCCTCGCCCACCCAGTAGCTGGAGCTGCCGCCGGGGATGGTGAAGCCCACGTCGGCCAGCGCCTGGTAGAGCTCGGCGGTGACGTGATGGGCGCCGTCCTCGTTGCCGACCACGTTGACGATGGCGACCTTGCCGAAGGTCGGGTAGATGCCGTGTTCGTCGATCTCGCCGAACACGGCGTCCAGCCGTTCGAGTACGCGCTTGGCGACGCTGCAGGGCTGCCCCATCCAGATCGGCGTGGCCAGTACGAAGATATTGGCTTGGTCGATGCGCTTGCGGATCGCCGGCCAGGCATCGCCCGGACCTTCGTCGGTCGACACCCCGGGCTTGATGTCGTGGTCGACCGCGCGCTCGTAGGCGGTGCCGACGCCGTAACTGTCGAGCGCGCGCAGCACCTGGTCGAGCAGCTTCTGTGTCGAGGACGGCTGGTCGCCGCGCTTGAGCGTGCAGTTGAGGCCGAAGGCGGAAAGCATGATGGCTCCAGAGGCCGGACGGATTTCCAAGCCTGCGCCCCGGGCCGTCGAGAAGTGGTCTGCGGGGCGGGCGCAGCCCTTCACGGCAGGCTGAAGGCCGGCTCATCGCGATAAGCCATGGCGGCCACGGCGGGGTGCCTTGCAGGCAAGCCCGAATGCCCTCGAACCCTTGTAGGAGCCCACTGGTGGGCGATGCTTTTCGGCCGGCATCGGAACAAGAGCATCGCCCACCAGTGGGCTCCTACAACGGCCGCGTTGGGCAACCGCTCCGGCCTGCGGCCGGTCAGCGCGCCGGGTACGCCACGTCGACCGGGATCGTCGCGGGCCGCAGCCAGCGGTCGCGCAGCCAGCGCTCGCACGGCATCGACCAGCAGCGCATGACCAGTGCGCCCAGCGCCCAGCACAGCACGAATGCGGGCAGGTACCAGAGGAAACCCGTGCGCGCATCGGCGCCGCTCCAGCGATACATCCGCGTGATGGCGAACACCACGAACATGTGGCTGAGGTAGATCTCGTAGCTGAGCCGGCCCCAGCTGCACAACCAGCGCAGCGGGGCCGGCACCCGTGGCGGCTCGATGCGGAAGGCGGCCAGCAGGGCCAGCGTCGAGCCGGTGAGCAACAGCATCACGCCCTCGTGCAGCAGTGGCCATAGCCAGTGGCCGCCCAGCGTGGCGCCGGCCAGGCCCAGCGCGCCGGCCCAGCGCAGGACGCGGCAGCTGCGCGGCGACAGCCGGCTGCCGGCCAGCCACAGCGCGCCCAGCACGCCGGTGGCGATCGCGGCCATGCCGGGAAGGTAGGCCTTCTCCTGCCAGATCCCGTTGCCCTCCAGCGCCGCGCGCGTCCACGGCAGCGACAACGCGAGCGCGAGCAACAGCGGCACCAGCACCCGGGTGCGCCGCACCAGCAGGCACGCCAGCGGAAAGCCCAGGTAGAACACCTCCTCGATCGACAGCGACCACAGCACGTCCCAACTGCCCGGCAGGTAGCCGGTGCGGCCTTCGTACCAGTTCAGGTGCAGGCCCAGCGCGGCCAGCACGGCGCCGCCCAGCGACTGGCCGGATCGATGGATGGCGTAGTCCTGCGTGCCCAGGCCATGCAGCACGGCGAGCACCGCCAGCAGCGCGAGCAGGCACGGCACGATGCGGGCGAAGCGGCGCGCGTAGAACGCCTTCAACTCGATGCGCGCCAGGCTGCCCCAGCGCTGCAGCGCGTTGCCGGCAATCAGGAAGCCGGAGATCACGAAGAACACGAACACCGCTTCGTAGCCGTTGTAGTTGAGCGCCTGCAGCAGACGCACCGGCAGCATGTCGGCCAGCGCGGAAGCCTTGAGCGGGATCCGCATCGGCAGGCCGAGATGGTTGAGCAGCACGAACACGATCGCCAGCCCGCGCAGCAGGTCGATGCCGGCGTTGCGGTGAACGCCGGATGCGATTGGCCCCGTCGCGGGCACCTGCTCGGCCGCCGGCTCAGGCATGGGAAGCCGACGCATCCTCCAGGGCGACCACGCGATTGCGGCCATCAGCCTTGGCCTGGTACAGACAACGGTCGACCGCTTCGAGGAAAGCCACCAGGTCGTCGCCGGGTTCGGGCACCAGCGTGGCGACGCCGAGGCTGACCGTCAGTACCGCGCCGGCACTCGAGCGCTCGTGGGGAATCCGTGCCTCGGCCAGCCTGGCCAGGCAGCGTTCGGCGCGTTCGCGCGCGGCCGCCGCATCGGTATCGGGCAGCACCAGCAGGAACTCCTCGCCGCCGAAGCGGCCCAGCAGGCCGCGCCCGCGTACCGCCGTGGCGTCCATCAGCCCGGCCACGCGCTTGAGACAGGCGTCGCCGGCCAGATGCCCGTAGCAGTCGTTGTATTCCTTGAAGCAGTCGATGTCGGCCAGCACCAGCGACAGCGGCTTGCGCTCGCGGCAGGCGGTGGTCCACTCGGCATCGAGGAAGGCGTCCAGGCGGCGGCGATTGGCCACGCCGGTCAGGCCGTCGCGAAAGGACAGCTCGGTCAGCTCGCGCTGCAGCTTGAGCAGTTGTTCCTCGGCGCGCTTGCGCTCGCTGATGTCGAACATGAAACCGACCAGCGCATCGACCGTGCCGTCGTCCTTGCGCACCACGTGCACGACGTCGCGGATCCACACGTAGTCGCCCTCGCAGGTCAGCGCGCGGTAGTCCGCCTCGTGGTCCACGCCGGCCTGCGATTGGGCGATGCAGAACTGCACCACGCGGTCGCGGTCGTCCGGGTGGATGCGCTCGGCCCAGTCCTGCACGGTGGCCCAGCTGTCCTGCGACCAGCCCAGCAGGCCCTCGATCTGCGGTCCGATGTAGGCGAAGCGCGTGCTCGCCCAGTCGATCTTCCAGGGAATGGCGCGCGTCGATTCGAGCAGCGTCTTGTAGACGGCGCTGTCCAGCTCGACCTGGTCTTCAGTGGTGTTCATGATCCGGCCCCCTCCGGATGGCGCGCGACGGCCCGGCTGGCCTTCACGCATTGAATCGGGATTCTAGACCTGCTTCGCCCGCGCCATAAGTGCCAGGAGTTCATCGGGGCGGTCGTAGTCGGTGCGGTGTCCGGCGCGCAGATCCCGGCGCATCAGCCGGATCATGCGTTCGGTCAGGTCAGGTTCGAAGCGTTCGGCCGGCTCACCGGTGACTTCGGCCAGGCGCCCGGCGATGACCGGACCGTCGCTGACCAGCGGGCAGATGCGGTAGCCATAGTGCCCGCCGATCGCTTCCGGGGGCAGGTCCATGAAGCGGTCGGCGCGCTGGCGGAAGAAGCTCAGCGTCAGGCGGTAGGCGTTGCTGCCCAGGATCGGCAGGTCCTCGGGCACCGGACCGCCCTCATCCATCTGCTGCAGATCGGTGG
This sequence comes from Frateuria hangzhouensis, assembly GCF_026410505.1. Lineage (GTDB taxonomy): Bacteria > Pseudomonadota > Gammaproteobacteria > Xanthomonadales > Rhodanobacteraceae > Frateuria_A > Frateuria_A hangzhouensis. Next base: position 162,055 of record NZ_JAPMIU010000003.1, on the reverse strand, counting down.
CCAGCGGCAGCAGGCGATCGAGCCGGTAGGCGTTCATGTGCGGATTGCCAATGCGCACCAGGTTGGCGATCAGCTCGCCGAGCGAGGCGTGGCCGATGATCGCCGCGCGCTTGGGCAATCCGCCCCACACGCCGTCGGCGCCGTTGAGCAGCGCCTCGATCACCGACGCGTTCTCGAAACCGCCGCCCGCGTGCACGTGCACCAGCAGCTTCAGCGGCGGCGGCAGGAAGGCGCGCGCCGCGGCGACCACGGCGCCGACCTGGAACGGCAGGTAGGTGCCGCGGTCGTCCTCGATGGAAACGCCGGTGATCGGCTGATCGGCAAGCAGCGTGAGGATCTCGGCGACCACCTCGGGCGATTCCATCAGGGCGTCGCAGCCGTCGACGATATTGATGTAGATGTCCGGCGCGCCGCCGTGGTCGCCGCGGACGTGCTCGTGCAACCAGCGGATGCTGGCCGGCAGGCTGCGGCGCAGGGTCGGCAGGTCGTAGTTGCCCTGCATGCCGAGCGGGCTTAGGTAGATCTCGTGCAGCGTGTTGGGTACACCGTAGTTGCGCAGTTTCAGCTGCGAGGGATCCGGGGTGAAGCTGCCGTCCTCGCCAGCCAGGCCGATCGCGGTGAACGCCGAGCAGCCGGTCATGTCGATGCCGTGGTCGCGCAGGTAGGCCATCAGGTCGTCGTCGACCTCCGGCTCGTCCGGCAGGGCGTAGTCGAGCGTGCCGAGCTGGATGCGCTGGAACCCGAACTCGCGCAGCAGCGGCAGAATGCGCAGCTTCTGCTCCAGCGTCTGCCCGAGGCAGGAACCGACCGGGTTCTCGCGCAGGGACAGATCGATGAAGTACGGATCGATGTTGCGCAACTTGTCGAGCTTTTCCCGCGCGCCCGCCAGGGCGGCCCGCGCCTGTTGCAGCGCCTGTTCGTCCACCATGTCATTCCCCCTGGTTCGTGTGGTCAGTGCCCAGGCGCGCGCAGCACGCCTTCGTCCTTCAGGCTGAAAGGAGTGAAGTGGGTGTGCTCGTCGTAGGTGTCCACGCCTTCGCGGGATTTCAGGAAATTCACCACCGCGTAGGTCAGTGGCGTGAACACCACCTCCACCGCCACCTTCATCGCCCAGTTGAAGGCGATCACCTTGAGGATGGTCTGGCCCTCCCAGATGCCGGTGAAGGCGATCGGGTAGAAGGTCAGACTGTCCACGCCCTGCCCCACCAGGGTCGAACCGATGGTGCGTGTCCACAGCAGGCGCCCGCGCGTCCATACCTTCATGCGTGCCAGTACGAAGGAGTTGGTGAAGTCGCCCAGCCAGTAGGCGACGATCGAGGCCAGCGCGATGCGCCAGGTGCCTCCGAAGACGACCTCCAGCGCCGGCTGCAGTTGCGCGTTGAACGGCTCGGTCGGGCTTGGCGGCATGTGGATGATCGCCTGCGACATGGCGGTGGCGAAGACCATGGCGCCGAAACCGGCCCAGATCGCGCGCCGCGCGCGGGCGTAGCCGTACACCTCGGTGAGCACGTCGCCGAAGATGTAGCTGGCGGGAAAGAACAGGTTGCCGGCGCCGAAGGACAGCGCGCCCAGCACCGGCAGCGTAATGGTGCAGACCTTGGCCGGGCCGATCAGGTTGGAACACAGCAGCACGGCGACCATGCCGCCGACCAGCAGGTCGTAATAGCGGAAGCCGCGCATTGGCGCGGCGGGTGCGGATGGTTGCATGGGGCCCCCTTGGCGTGGAGACAGAGGATAACCGGAGCGGGAAGAGGCAAGCCTTTGGCTCCCTCTTCCTTCGGGGAGAAAATTGGGGAGAGGGAATGCGCTGGCGGGAATGGCGCTTTGGCTTTTCGCACTAGGGGCATCTTCGCGAGCCCCGGCCCCTCACCCCGGCCCTCTCCCCGGCGGGGAGAGGGCGCAAAGCGCGGGGTCAGTCGCCAGCGGGAAGATCACGCCTTTGGCTTTTCGCACGAGGGGCATCTTCGCGAGCCCCGCCCCCTCACCCGGCCCTCTCACCGGAGGGGAGCGGGAACAAGGCGTCGCGGTTAGTCGCCGGCGGGATCCATGTCCGGAAACAGCACGTCGGTAAAGCCGAACCTGGAGAAATCGGTGATGCGCGAGGGGTACAGGCGCCCGATCAGGTGGTCGCATTCGTGCTGCACCACGCGCGCATGGAAGCCTTCGGCGGTGCGGTCGATCGGCTCGCCCTTCGGATCGATGCCCTGGTAGCGGATCAGGGTGAAACGGCTCACCACTCCGCGCAGGCCGGGCACGGAGAGGCAGCCTTCCCAGCCTTCTTCCATGTCCTGCGACGCCGGCGTCACGAGCGGGTTGAGCAGGATCGTGCGCGGCACCGCCGGGGCGTCCGGATAGCGGTCAGACCGATCGAAGCCGAAGATCACCAGTTGCAGGTCCACGCCGATCTGCGGCGCGGCCAGGCCGACGCCGCCGGCGGCTTCCATGGTGTCGAACATGTCCTGGATCAGTTCGTGCAACTCGGCGCTGCCGATCATCCCGGCGGGCACGGCGGGGGCGATGCGGAGCAGGCGTGGGTCGCCCATCTTGAGGATGTCGCGGATCATCGGGGCCTCGCGGTTTGGTGGCTCGTATCAGGACTGCGGGCGGGACAGCCAATTGCAAGCAGGGTGGGCTTCAGCCCGCCACCGGACCGCCGCCACGAAACCCTAGCGGCTACCGAAAACCTTCTTCAGCAGTTCGGTGGTGCGGGCGGCGGGGTTCTTGCGGATGGCCTGCTCCTGTTCGCCGATCATGGTGAACAACCCATCGAGCGTCTGCGCGGTGACGTAGTCGTCCAGGTCCAGCGGGTTGTGCTTGTCCTCGCTGCCGCCGAGCGCGCCGAGCACGCCGCCCAGCCCGTTGCCTTCAGCCGCGGTGAGCGCCTTGTACTTGCGCGTGACGCCGACGTTTTGCGTCGCCTGGGCAACGATCGGATGGATGCGCGCGGCCAGCGTGTCGCCGGCGACGCGGCGAAAGAAGTCGGTCGCCGCGTGGTCGCCGCCGGTGAGGATGCCGCGGGCATCCTGCAGCGTCATCTTGCGGATGGCGTCAACGAAGATGTCGGCCACCTGCGGCACGGCCTTCTCCGCGGCGCGGTTCATGCTGAGCTCGAAGGCATCGACCCTGGCGCCCTGGCCGAATTGGCGCGCCAGGTCGCCCAGCTGCTGCAGCTTGCCGGGCAACGGAATACGCACCTTGGCGTTGCTCCAGAAACCGTCCTTGCGGCCCAGCGCATTGATCGCATGCGTGGTGCCCTTGGCGAGCGCCTCTTTCAGGCCGGCGGCGATGTCGCTGCTGGGCAGGTTGGCAGCGCGGTCCGCATCCTGGGCATGGCGGCCCTGCTTGAGCTGCTTGAGCAGATCCTCGAACTGGCCGCTGGCGGCGCCGACCGGAGCCACGGCGGCGGCCAGCGCCAGGGCGCACAGGCCGTGGCGAAAACGCAGGGGCATGATCGGTCTCCGCGGAAGTGGTGCCGGCAGTGTACGTGGCCTTGCCGCGGGCGGCATGCGGCGGATTCACTCCTTGCGCATTGACCCCCGCGGCGGCCGGGGCGACTCTTGCGCCATCCGCCAGGAGACGCCTATGCGTAGCGCCGCCGTTCCGCCCAGTCCCGCGGGCAAGCTGCTGTGGATTGCCATCGCCGTCGTCGGCGCCTGGTGCCTGGGCGTGGTGGCATTGCGACGAGGCGAGCCGATCAACGCGATCTGGCTGGTTGCCGCGGCAATTGCCGTGTTCGTGATCGGTTACCGCTTCTACGGCAAATTCATCGAGCACCGCGTGCTCGAACTCGATCCCACGCGCGCCACGCCGGCGATGCGCCACCCGGACGGGCTGGACTACGTGCCGACCGACAAGTGGGTGGTGTTCGGCCACCATTTCGCTGCCATCGCCGGCGCCGGGCCGCTGGTGGGGCCGGTGCTGGCGGCGCAGATGGGCTATCTGCCGGGCACGCTGTGGATCCTGTTCGGCGTGGTGTTCGCCGGGGCGGTGCAGGATTTCATGATCCTGGCGCTGTCGCTGCGCCGCGACGGGCGCTCGCTGGGGCACATGCTGCGCGAGGAACTGGGCCACGTGCCCGGCATCATCGCCATGCTGGGCGTGCTGGTGCTGATGATGATCGTGCTGGCGGTGCTCGCGCTGGTGGTGGTCAAGGCGCTCACGCACAGCCCGTGGGGCACCTTCACCGTGGCCGCCACGATCCCGATCGCGCTGCTGATGGGCGTCTACCTGCGCTGGCTGCGGCCGGGACGGATTCTGGAGGTGTCGATCATCGGGCTGGTGCTGTTGCTGGCGTCGATCTGGTTCGGCCGTCACGTGGCCGAGTCGGCCACGCTGGCGCCGCTGTTCGACTTCGACGCCAAGGCGTTGGCATGGCTGCTGATCGCCTACGGCTTCTGCGCCTCGGTGCTGCCGGTGTGGCTGCTGCTGGCGCCGCGCGATTACCTGTCGACCTTCCTCAAGATCGGCACGATCGGGCTGCTGGCGCTGGCGATCTTTCTAGCCGCGCCGATGCTGCAGATGGCCGCGGTGACGCGCTTCATCGACGGCACCGGACCGGTGTTCGCCGGCAACCTGTTCCCCTTCCTGTTCATCACCATCGCCTGCGGCGCGGTGTCGGGATGGCATTCGATCATCGCCTCGGGCACCACCCCGAAGCTGCTCGCCAGCGAGGGCGAGGCGCGCATGATCGGCTACGGCGGCATGCTGATGGAGGCCTTCGTAGCCATCATGGCGCTCGTTGCGGCCGCCTCGCTGCATCCGGGCGTGTACTTCGCGATGAACTCGCCGGCGGCGCTGATCGGCACCACTGCCGAACAGGCGGCGCAGACGATCAGCCAGTGGGGCTTCGTGGTCACGCCGGACCAGCTCACGCAAACGGCGAAAGACATCGGCGAGGCCAGCGTGCTCTCGCGCGCCGGCGGTGCGCCGACGCTGGCGGTGGGCATGGCGCGGCTGCTGCACGAGATCATTCCCGGCGGCGGCATGATGGCGTTCTGGTACCACTACGCGATCCTGTTCGAGGCGCTGTTCATCCTCACCACGGTGGACGCCGGCACGCGCGTGGGGCGGTTCATGATCCAGGAGATCGCGGGGCTCATCCACAAGCCGCTGCAGCAGACCGAGTCGTGGACGGGCAACCTGCTGGCCACGGCGATCTGCGTCGGGCTGTGGGGCTATTTCCTCTACCAGGGCGCGGTCGATCCGCTGGGCGGCATCAACACGTTGTGGCCGCTGTTCGGCATCGCCAACCAGATGCTGGCGGCGATCGCATTGATGCTGGCGACCGTGGTGGTGGTGAAGCTCAAGCGCGAGCGGTACGTGTGGGTGCCGGGCGTGCCGGCGATCTGGCTGATCGTGTGCACGCTGGCGGCCGGGTACGACAAGCTGGTCGGGCCGATCAGCTTTACCGCCGCCGCGCAGAAGTACGCTGCCGCGGCTGCCGAGGGCAAGCTGCTGGCGCCGGCGAAGGACGTGGCCGAGATGCAGCGCATCGTCACCAACAACTACGTGGACGCGGGACTCACCGCGCTGTTCATGCTGCTGGTGCTGACCATGGTGGCGTTCGGCCTGCGCACGATCGTGCGCGCCTGGCGCATCAACCATCCCACCGCGCACGAGGAGCCGTACGTGCCGCTGGATGCGGTCAGCGGGAGTGCGCCATGAAGCGCTGGCTGCGGGCTGCCTGGGCGCGCGCCGTGCAGACGGCGCGGCTGTGCTGCGGCGTGCCCGACTACGACACCTACGTCCGGCACCTGCACGAGCATCATCCGGAGCGGCCGGTGCCGAGCTACGCGGCGTTCTTCCGCGAGCGGCAGGAAGCGCGCTACAAGGGCACCGGCGGGCGTTGCTGCTGACGCGCGGGGCTTTGTGTAGGAGCGCCCTGTGCGCGACCACGGGCCGCATGGCCGCCCGTGCGGTCATGCACAGGGTGCGTTCTGCAAGATCCTTCGTAGGTCGGCTTTCAGCCCACCGCACGCCGCCGGGATGGTGGGCTGAAGCCCACCCTACGTTCCCACTGGCGACCCGCGCCCGGGCGTGGCCGGATGGTTGACGGTCGCGCACAGAGGCGCTCCTGCGAGGGGCCGCTAGACTTCGTGATGCAGCCCTTCGGCCGGTAACGCCACGGCGCGCTTGGGCGCCAGCTCCACCAGATACATCGCCCCCAGCACCAGCGCACCGCCGGCCAGCATGCGCCAGTTCAAGGCATCCACGCCCAGCGCGACGGCGAAGCCGGCGGCGAACACCGGCTCGGTGGTCATCACGATCGCCGCGCGCGCGGGCGGCAGGTGCGCCTGGGCCCAGGTCTGCATCAGCATGGCGCCGGCGCCGGCGACCAGCGCCATGTAGAGCACCGCCAGCCAGGCCGCACCGTCCGGCGGCAGCGACGGCCCCCGCGGCACAGTGGCCAGCAGGCAGACCACCGCGATCGCCACCACCTGCACCACCGACATGCCGAGGGCGTCCGCCTCGCGCGACCAGCGCCCGAGGCCCACGATGTGCAGCGCGTACATCGCGGCGGAGGCCAGCGTCAGCCACACGCCCGCATCGACCGACACGCCACGCAACGACAGCAGCGCGAGCCCGCCGGTGGCCAGCGCCACCGCCAGCCAGACCACGCCGGCGATCCGTTCGCGCAGCAGCAACCAGGCGAGGATCGGCGTGAATACCACATACATGCCGGTGGCGAAGCCGCTGACGCTCGGCGAAATCAGCTTCAGGCCCCAGGTCTGCAGCAGTTGGCCGGCGCCATAGACCACGCCCAGCAAGAGCGCGCGCCGCAGTTGCCGGCGCTCCAGCCGCCACACCGGGCGTGCCAGGAACACCAGCATCACCACGGCCGCGACGCTGAATCGCACGGCGAGGAAGTCGACCACGCGCATGCGTTCGACCACGTCCTTGATCAGCACGAATGTCGAGCCCCACACCGCGGTGAGCAGGACCAGGCCAGCGGTGGCGGCAAGCGTGCGTGGGCGATGCGCGTCGATCATGGGCGAAGGACGCGTTACGCGGCGCGGCGCAACGCCCGGGCCAGGCGCCACCACTGGCCGGGCACCTGCATCACGAAATGCGCCCAGATGCCCACCCACACGGCGCCGGCGACCAGCGGGTTGCGCGCGGCCGGGTCGAACTTGCGGAACCAGCGCCACATGCCGCGGTGCTTGTGGCGGCTGACAAACACCGGCCGGTGCCGGCTCGATCCGCCCTTGCCGTGCAGCACGCGCACGTCGCCGGCGAGCAGCACCGCATGGCCGGCATCGCGCGCGCGGCGACACAGGTCCAGGTCCTCGCAATGCAGGAAGTAGGCTTCGTCGAAGCCGCCGAGGCGTTCGAACACCTTGCGCGGCAGCAGCATCAGCGCACCGGACACCGCCTCGGCATCCACCACCTGCGCCGGGATCGCGCCGTCGATGTTCATGCCTCCGCGCGCGCCCAGCAGTGTCGCCAGCGCGTGGCGCAGCAGCGGGTCGCGCCGGTAGGAGGCAGGGTCCGGCGTGCCGTCGGCAGCGCAGACCACGGCGCCGACGATGCCCGCCTCGGGGTGTTCGTCGAGCGTGTCCAGCATGCGGGTCAGCGTGTCCGGCTCGAGCAGGCAATCGGGATTGAGCACCAGCAGGTGTTCGCCGGTCGCCACGGCGGCGGCACGGTTCACCGCCGGACCGAAGCCGAGGTTGGCGTGATTGTAGATCACCTTCAGCCGCGGATCGTGCGCGTGCGCCTGCTCGATCGACGACGGCACCGCGTCGGTCGAGCCGTTGTCGATCAGGATCAGCTCCAGCGGCACCGTGCTGTCGAGCACCCGCTGCACACAGTCGCGCAGGGAAGGCCCGCTGTCGGCACAGACCACGATCACGCTGACGGGCAGGTGGTTTGCGAGGGGGATGGGAGTGGACACCTGACAAGTATGCGGGAGGGGCGAGGTTGGGAGAACCGGCAGGGCTTGCCAGTGCCTGTCACCCACGTTCGGACGGGATCCTGCGCCGCCGGTCAGTGTTGACCGAGGACTTCACGCCAGGCCATCGCCGGTCCAGACCCGCTGACGAACCAGGGCCCCTCGTGCCAACCGCACAGTTCCCAGCCGCGCAGGCGATGGCTGCGACGGTGATCGCGGTCGACCAGCACGACGCCGCGCGAGGTACGCGCGACGAACCAGCGGCCGTCGGGACTGAACGCCGCGCGCGGCTGCACGCGCTCGACCGTGGCGCCGTCGGGCAGCACGAAACAGCCGGCCTGCCAGTGCGCTTCGCCGCCAAGCGGATCCGGGCACACGCCCTCCGACCACTCGGGGGGTCGCAGTTCGACCACCGCCACCGCTGGGCCGATCGGGGCCAATGCCAGGCTGGGCCAGTCACGCAGTTCCGGCTGGGCCACCTTCTCGCGCCGCCCGCGATCGAGCCAGGCCTCCAGTCCGGCCAGCAGGGTAAAGCCGGCCAGGGCTCCCAACAGGGCCATCGCCCAGGCGAAGGCATCGCCGCCCAGCCCCCGCTGCAGCGCGAGCAGCACGCCCGGCAACCCCCAGCGCAGGGCCAGCCGCAACACGGGCGCATGGCGTTCCAGCCGCTCGGCGGCGAACAGCAGCGCCGCCGCGATCGCCAGCAACAGCGGCAGGCCGAGCCACCACGGCAGCACGACCAGCGCCAGCAGCCAGGCCAGCGCGTAGAACCAACGCCTGCGCGACAGCGTCATGGCACGCCTGTTCCCGCTCTCCCGGCCGCGTCGGGAAAGCGACCCGTCCGCAGCGCGTCGACGGGGACTGGTGGCAGGCAGAGGCTCTTGGCACGCGACATGCGCCGACCTTACCGCGTGCGCCGGTGCGGGATGTCAGCAACCGGTTGCGTCACCGTGTGCCAGGTCAAGCCCTCAGCCGCACCACGCCCGCGCGTTGCGGAACATGCGCATCCACGGCGAATCCTCGCCCCAGGTATCCGGGTGCCAGCTCAGCTGCACGCTGCGAAACACGCGCTCTGGATGCGGCATCAGGATGGTCACGCGGCCGTCGGCGGCTGTGAAGCCGGCCAGGCCGCCGGGCGAGCCGTTCGGGTTGAGCGGGTAGTTCTCGGTGGGCTTGCCGCGGTTGTCGACGAAACGCACCGCCGCCTGCGCCTTGGACGGGCTGCACGCGTAGGGGAAGCTGACCCGGCCTTCGCCGTGCGCCACCGCCACCGGGATGCGCGAGCCGTTCATGCCCTTGAAGAACAGGCTGGGCGAGTCGAGCACCTCGAGCGTGGCAAGGCGCGCCTCGTACTGTTCGGAGGCGTTGCGCACGAACTTCGGCCAGTGCCTGGCACCGGGGATGATGTCCTTGAGCTGCGAGAGCATCTGGCAACCGTTGCAGGCACCCAGGGCGAACTTCGACGGGTCGTTGAAGAACGCCTCGAATTGCTCACGCATCGCCTCGTTGTAGAGGATCGAGGTGGCCCAGCCGCGGCCGGCGCCGAGCACGTCGCCGTAGGAGAAACCGCCGCAGGCGGCGAAACCGCGGAAGTCGGCCAGCTTGTGGCGACCGGCAGCGAGGTCGGACATGTGCACGTCGACCGCCTCGAAGCCGGCGCGGGTGAACGCCGCGGCCATCTCGACCTGGCCGTTGACGCCCTGCTCGCGCAGGATCGCCACGCGCGGGCGCGCTCCCTTGGCGATGTACGGTGCGGCGATGTCCTCGGCCGGATCGAAGCACAGCTTGGGGCTGACGCCCGGATCGGCGTCGTCCAGGCGCCACTCCTGCTCGGCATCGGCGCTGGCGGGGTTGTCGCGCAGGCGCTGCATGGCGTGGCTGGCGTGGTTCCAGGCGCCGAACAACTGCGTCCAGTTCCACTTGAACACGCTTTCGTTGCCCAGGTAGAGCTTGATGCCGAGCTTTTCCCTGGGCCGACCGATGCGGTGGCTCATGCCGGCCAGGCTGTGCTTGACCAGCAGCGCCTCGAACGCCTCGCGGTTGGCGCTGGCCACCTGCAGCACGGCGCCGAGCTCCTCGTTGAAGAGCGCGCGCAGGGTCGCGTCCGCCCAGCCATCGAGATGGAGCTCCAGGCCACAGTGGCCGGCGAACGCCATCTCCAGCAGGGTCACCAGCACGCCGCCGTCGGAGCGGTCGTGGTAGGCCAGCACCAGTCCGGCGCGGTTGGCTTCCTGCACCAGTTCGAACAGCGCGCGCAGGCGCCTGGGATCGTCCAGGTCCGGCGGCACGCCACCGGAGCGGTTGAACACCTGAGTCAGCGCGGAGCCGCCCAGGCGGTCGCGGCCGGCGCCCAGGTCGAGCAGCCACAGGTCCGAATCACCCCGGTCGAGCTTGAGCTGCGGCGTGAGCGTGCGGCGCACGTCATCGACGCGGACGAAACCGGTGATGACCAGCGATACCGGCGCCACCGTGCGCTGCGGCTGCTCACCGTCCTGCCACACGGTCTGCATCGAGAGCGAGTCCTTGCCGACCGGGATGGCGATGTCCAGCGCGGGGCACAGCTCCATGCCAACGGCCTTGACCGCGTCGAACAGGGCGGCGTCCTCGCCCGGATGGTTGACCGCGGCCATCCAGTTGGCCGACAGGCGGATCTCGCCCAGGTTTTCGATCGGCGCGGCGGCCAGGTTGGTGATCGCCTCGCCCACCGCCAGGCGCGCGGCATCGGCGCTGGAGAGCAGCGCCACCGGCGCGCGCTCGGCCATCGCCATCGCCTCGCCCTGGTAGCCGTCGAAGTCGGTCAGCGTCACGGCGCAGTCGGCCACCGGCACCTGCCACGGGCCGACCATCGGGTCGCGATGGTTCAGGCCGCCGACAGTGCGGTCGCCGATAGTGATCAGGAAGCTCTTGCTGCCCACCGTGGGCAGGCGCAGCACGCGCTGCACCGCCTCGTCCATGCCGATGCCGGAGAGGTCCGGCAGCAGGTCCACGCGCGGCTTGATGCGCTGCGCGTCGCGGTGCATGCGCGGCGGCTTGCCGAACAGCACGTCCATCGGCAGGTCGATGACGGTCAGGTCGCGGCGTGGATCGCGCACGCGCAATATGCGCTCGGCGGTCGCGGTGCCGACGACGGCGTAGGGGCAGCGCTCGCGCTGGCAGTAGGCCTCGAATTCGGCGAGGTCTTCCTGCGCGATGCCGAGCACGTAGCGCTCCTGCGATTCGTTGCTCCACACCTGCATCGGCGAGAGCGAGGGATCGTCGCAGGGGATCTTGGAGAGGTCGATCTCGCCGCCGACGCCGGCGTCGTTGAGGATCTCCGGAATCGCGTTGGACAGGCCGCCGGCGCCGACGTCGTGGATGCTGACGATCGGATTGTGCTCGCCGCGCATCCAGCAACTGTCGATCACCTGCTGGCAGCGCCGCTCCATCTCGGCGTTGTCGCGCTGCACCGAGGCGAAGTCGAGTTCCGCGCTGGACGCACCGGAGGCCACCGAGGAGGCCGCGCCGCCGCCCAGGCCGATCAGCATCGCCGGGCCGCCCAGCACGATCACCGCGTGGCCGGCCTCCAGCTCGCGCTTCTGGACATGGTCCCGGCGGATATTGGCCAGGCCGCCGGCGATCATGATCGGCTTGTCGTAGCCGCGGCGCACGCCCGCTTCGCCGGTTTCATGTTCGTAGGTACGGAAATAGCCGCCCAGGCAGGGGCGGCCGAACTCGTTATTGAACGCGGCCGCGCCGAGCGGGCCGTCGCGCATGATCTCGAAGGCGCTGGCCATGCGCGGCGGCAGCGGACGGTCCACTTCCCACGGCTCGGCCGCGCCGGGGATGCGCAGGTCGGACACCGAGAACCCGCTCAGGCCGGCCTTGGGCCGCGCGCCGCGGCCGGTGGCGCCCTCGTCGCGGATCTCGCCGCCGGCGCCGGTGGCCGCGCCCGGCCAGGGTGCGATGGCGGTCGGGTGGTTGTGCGTCTCGACCTTGATCGCGTAATCGACCTGCTCGTCGTGCTGGCGCCAGATGCCCTGGCCGTCGGTGAAGAAGCGCTGGCCAGGGTGGCCCTCGATCACCGCCGCGTTGTCCTTGTAGGCCGACAGCGTGTGCGCCGGCGAGCACTGGTGGGTGTGCTTGATCATGGCGAACAGGCTCTTGTCCTGTGCCTCGCCGTCGATTGTCCAGCTGGCGTTGAACACCTTGTGGCGGCAATGCTCGGAGTTGGCCTGCGCAAACATGAACAGCTCGGCGTCGCTCGGGTCGCGGCCGAGTTCGGCGTAGCACTCGGCGAGGTAGTCGATCTCGTCCTCGGCCAGCGCCAGGCCCAGGCGGGCGTTGGCGGCGGCGAGCGCGGCGCGCGGATCGCCGCCCAGTTCGATGTGCACGAGCTCACCCGGCGAGCCGGCCAGGAACAGCCCCTGCGCCTGGGCCAGGTCGGCCAGCACCGATTCGGTCATCGGATCGTGCAGGACCGCCGTCACCGCGGCGTACCCGGGCGTACCGGCATCCGGCAGGCCGGCCACCTGCCAGGCGACGCCGCGCTCGACGCGGCGCGCGTCGAAGCCGGCGCCATGCAGGATGTCGGTGGCCTTGCTCGACCACGGCGAGATCGTGCCCAGCCGCGGCACCGTCCACAGCGTGGCGGGTTCGGGCGCGGCATCCCTGGCCTCCAGCACCTCGAGCAGGCGCTTGCGCTCGGCGCCTTCCGGGGTGTGGTCGGCATCCAGCACGTAGACGAACCAGGAAGCCTGTACCCGCGCACCGCGGTATACCGCGTCGAGACGGGCGTTCAGGCGATCCAGGCGAAACGGCGAAAGGGCGCTCTGCCCGTCGAAAGCGATCATGCGGGGGGATTCGGCGCGAAGCGGGAAACGCCCATTCTACCCGATGCCGCCAGGCGGCCCATCCACGCCGCCCTCACCCTTCCGGACCCTGTAGGAGTCCGCTTGCGGGCGATGCCCTTCTGGACGGATGCGGAAGAGCATGCCCGCAAGCGGGCCCCTGCAAAAAGCGGATCAGCCGCCCTTTTGGAGCATTTTCAGCAGCTTGTCCGGCGGCACGTAGCCGCCCAGCACCATGCCGTTGGGGCCGACGATCATCGGCGTGCCGGTGACGCCCAGCTTCACGCCCAGGTCGAATTCGTCCTTGACCGGGTTCGGGCAGGTGGCCGGCTCGGGGGCCTTGCCCTGCTTGGCGGCCGTGAAGGCGGCCTTGCGGTCGGGCGCGCACCAGACCGAAACCATTTCCTTGTAGGTCTCGGTGGGGTCGCCAGCGGTGGTGGCCAGGCCCTCGCGCGGCCAGGCCAGGTACTCCACGGCGATGCCTTCGGCGTTCAGCTGGTCGATGTGCGAATGAAACATGCGGCAGTAACCGCAGTTGACGTCGGAGAACACGGTGACGGTGTACCTGGGGTTCGGCGGCGCGAACACGATGCGCTGGGATGCTGGCACCTTGGCCAGCTGGTTCTTGCGGAACGCGGCCCAGGCGCGCTCGCTGAGGTTCTCTTTCACGCCCAGGTCGACCAGGTCGCCATTGAGCATGTACTTGCCGTCGGTGCTGACGTAGACGAGCTGGCCCGAGGCGATCACCTGATAGAAGCCCGGCAGCGGCGCGGGCGAGATTTCGTCCAGTTGCACGCCGGGGGCGAGCTTCTGCAGTGCGCTGCGCACGACCTGTTCGGCGGCCGGGTCGGCCGCGCCAGCGGCGGCAACGGCGTCCTGGCGATCGGCGGCGCAGGCGGCGAGCGCGAAGGCGCTGGCGAGCAGCGCGGCGGAAAGCTTCTTGAACATCGGGAAACCTCGTGGCCGCGTGGGGGAAAGCGGCGATCAGGCCGATTCTGGCACAGCGGGGCTGGCGCGGTTGTCACTTCCGCACACCCCGTAGGGTGGCCTTCAGCCCAGCAGCCCGCCGCGGTGGGCTGAAGCCCACCCTACGCCGATGCTCATCAGCCGCGGGGATGATGCTTGGCGTGCAGGCGCTTCAGGCCGTCCTTCGCCACCAGCGTGTAGATCTGCGTAGTGCTGAGCGAGGCGTGGCCCAGCAGCAGTTGCAGTACGCGCAGGTCGGCACCGTGGTTGAGCAAGTGGGTGGCGAAGGAATGGCGCAACACGTGCGGGGAGATGCGCTTGCCCTCGATGCCGACCGCCAGCGCGTGGCGCTTGACCAGGGTCCAGAACATCTGGCGGGTCATCCCTTCGCCGCGCTGGCTGAGGAACAACGCTACCGGCTGGCGGCCCTTGGCCAGTCGCGGCCGCGCGTCGGCGAGGTAGGCCTCGATGCGCTCCAGCGCCACCTCGCCCACCGGCACCAGCCGGTCCTTGCCGCCCTTGCCGGTGATCCGCAGCACGCCCTGGCGGGTGTTGAGCGCGGCCAGCGGCAAGTCGACCAGCTCGGAGACGCGCAGGCCCGAGGCGTACATCAGCTCCAGCATGGCGCGGTCGCGCAGGCCCAGGGTGGAGGTGAGATCGGGCGCGGCCAGCAGCGCCTCGATCTCGCGCTCGGCCAGCGCCTTGGGCAGGCTGCGCGGCATCCGCGGGCGCTCGATCAGCAGGGTCGGATCTTCGAACCCGGGGGTGTCGCGGGCCAGGTGGCCGTAATAGCGGCGGAAGGTCGACTGGCGCCGGGCCATCGAGCGCACCGCGGCCGGCTGGCTGCCGTGGAAGGCCGACAGATCCTCGCGCCGCGCCGTGGACAGGCTGCGTCCGCGCGTGGCGAGCCAGCGCGCCAGTCCTTCCAGGTCCTGCCGATACGCTTCCAGGGTGCGGTCGGCCAATCCGTCCTCCGACCAGACCCGCTCGAGGAAGGCCGCGATGCTGCGCTGGTCGGCTTCGGCGATACTTGCGCTCTTTTCCTGCATGTACAGATGCTCGCCGCGGTTGCCGGCGGGCGCAAGCGAAACGCCGATGACCCCACCAGCCCACGCCGCTTCCCTGCCCTGCCCGCTATGGCGACGCCTCACCGCACTGGTCTACGACCTGCTCGCGGTGGTGGCGATCGTGATGGTGGTGGGGCTGCTGTGCCAGCTGGCCACCGGCGGCCGGCTGATCGCCACCGGCGCGCACACGGCGATCGCATGGTGGTACCAGCCGCTGCAGGGTCTGGTGGTGGCCGCTTACTTCGTCGCCTCGTGGATGCGTGGCGGGCAGACGCTGGGCATGCGGCCGTGGCGCATCCGCGTGGTTGCTGGCGACGGTGGCATGTTGGTGTTCGGCCAGGCGTTGCGGCGGGTGATCGCCGCGGCGTTGCCGCTACTGCTGCTCGGACTGGCGCCGTGGCTGGGATTGCGTGGCGCGATCTGGGCAGTGCTGGTCGGCTGGGCGCTGTGGTTCGCGCCGGCGCTGTTCGATCGTCGGCGGCGGGCGGTGCATGACCTGCTCGCAGGCACCGAGGTGCGCCGGATCTGACCGGCCCTTGTAGGAGCCCACTTGTGAGCGATGCCTTTCCTCGCCAGCTGCCCGAAGAGCATCGCCCACAAGTGGGCTCCTGCGAAGGGCGGCGGGTTCACACCCGGGGCGGCCGCGCTTGCTGTAAAAGGTGTGCATGGCCACCTCCGCACCCACCCGCAGCGATGCCGAACTGCTCCGCGTCAACCGCGGGTTCTACGAGGCGCTGTGGGCGCAAGCGCGGCTGGTCGATCCGGAGCGCTTCAACACCTGGCCCCTGCTGCGTGAACTGGCCGCCGCCGCCCCGCGCCGGCTCGAGGTGGCGCCCGGCCTGCGCCCGCGCCTGCCGCTGGAGGGCACCTGCTTCGTCGATCTGAGCCATGCCGCGCTGTCCAAGCTGCGCGCCAGAGGGGCCAATGCCACGCACGGCATGATCGGCGCCCTGCCCTGCGCCGATGCGCAGTTCGACCTGGTCTGCGCGTTCGACATCCTCGAACACGTGGCCGATGACGACGGTGCGCTGAGGGAGCTGGCACGGGTCGCCGCGCCAGGCGCGACGCTGTTGCTGTCAGTGCCGTTGCACGCGCACGCGTGGACCGCCTTCGACGAGTTCGTCGGCCATTGCCGCCGCTACGAGCCGGACGCGATCGAGGCCAGGCTCGCCGCGCACGGATTCGCGCTGGAGCGCAGCGCGGTCTATGGCATGCAGCCGAAATCCTCGCGCCTGCTGGATTTGGGGCAATGGTTCCTCACCCATCGACGCGAGCGCGCGATGTGGTGGTACAACCGGGTCTTCATGCCGCTGGGGCTCAGGTTCCAGAAGCCGCTGCAGTGGCGCGAGGGTCTGCCGGAGGTGGAAGGAGTGGACGAGGTGTTGCTGGTCTGCCGGCGCATGGCCGGCGCGAGCTCCCCTGGCGCCTGAGGCCGGCGTTTCGACTTCGCCCTTCGGGCTACGCTCAACGCGAACGGTTTTCCCTCACACGCGAGCGGCTTCCTTTCACCGTTCATCCCGAGCGTAGGCACGCAGCGGCGAAGTCGATGGGCCGCCTTGCCGCACCGCAACATTTGCGGCACAAAGCCACTAGAATGGCGCTTTGCCCACGCATCCTCCCGCCATGCTCTATCAACTCCACGAGTGGCAACGCGCCTTCCTGGGCCCGATGAGCTACTTCGCGCAAGCCAGCGCGAAGATGTTCAGCGAGCCGGGAAGCGCGTTGGCGCAATGGCCCGGCGCGGCACGCTGGGCGGCCGGCTGCGAGTTGATGTACCGGCTCGGCAAGGACTACGAGAAGCCCGCCTTCGGCATCCACGAGATCCAGGCCGGCGGGCGCTCGGTGGCGGTGGTGGAACAGGTCGCGCTCGAACTGCCGTTCTGCCAGCTGCGGCGCTTCAAGCGCTACAGCGACGACCCGGCGGCGATCGAGGCGATGCAGCGCCAGCCGGCGGTGCTGCTGGTGGCGCCGCTTTCGGGACACCACGCCACGCTGCTGCGCGATACCGTGCGCACATTGCTGCGCGACCACGAGGTCTACGTCACCGACTGGGTCGACGCGCGCATGGTGCCGGCCGAAGCGGGCATGTTCGGGCTGGACGACTACGTCGGCTACATCGAGCGGTTCATCCGCCACCTCGGTGCGCGCGATCTGCATGTGGTGTCGGTGTGCCAGCCGACCGTGCCGGTGCTGGCGGCGGTGTCGCTGATGGCCGCGCGCGGCGAGGAAACGCCGCGCAGCCTGGTGATGATGGGCGGGCCGATCGACCCGCGCCGCAGCCCCACCAGCGTCAACGACCTGGCGACCACCCAGCCGTTGTCCTGGTTCGAGGCCAACCTGATCCACACGGTGCCGGCCAACTATCCGGGCCGCGGCCGAAAGGTCTATCCGGGCTTTCTGCAGCACGCGGGCTTCGTCGCGATGAACCCCGGCCGGCACCTGTCCTCGCACTGGGATTTCTACCTGGACCTGCTGCGCGGCGACCTGGACGACGCCGACGCACATCGCCGCTTCTATGACGAATACAACGCCGTGCTGGACATGCCGGCGGGTTATTACCTGGACACGATCAGCACCGTCTTCCAGCAATGCCTGCTGCCGCGCGGGCTGTGGGACGTGGCGGGCGAACGGGTCGATCCCGGCGCCATCTCGCGCAGCGCGCTGCTGACCATCGAGGGCGAGCTGGACGACATCTCCGGCCTGGGCCAGACCGAGGCGGCGCACGCGCTGTGCAGCGGCATCCCGGTGAAGCGACGCGCGCACAAGATGATCGAGGGCGCTGGGCATTACGGCATTTTCAGCGGCCGGCGCTGGCGCGAGACGGTCTATCCGCAGGTGCGCGACTTCATCCGCGCGGCCGCGTGACGTAGTCACGTCGGGTTGGGCTTCAGCCCACCTTGGGCCTCGTCGCAACTGGCATGGTGGGCTGAAGCCCACCCTACGCGGAAAAGGCGCCGTTTGTCGGCCGTGCAGGTCCGGGATGATCCTCAGAGCTTGCAGGCCACGCCGCTGCAGGCAAGCGTGTTGAAGTCGTACAGCGTCGAGTGGCCGAGCACGCCCCGCGGCCGCGGCACGCCCCTGGGCACGAAGAAGGTCGCCGAATTCGCCCCGTACAGGCCCGGCGGCAGCGTGTAATCCTTCAGCACCACGTAGCCGCGGATCATGCTGATATGCCGCCGCGGCGCGCCACCGGCGATCGGCGGCACGTCGTCGTGCCGCGGGCTCGCCTGCAACGCGACGAACCAGGCGTCGACGTCGGCCCGGGTGGCCGGACGCAGGTAACCGTCGCGCACCGCCTGCTCCAGGCCCGCCGGACCGGCCAGTTGCGAGTCCGGCCGGCGGAACGATTCGGGCGCGCGGGCCTTGCGGTCCGTCACCAGCGCCACGCCCGGGGGCAGCGGATCGCCGATCACCACCCTGCCCTCGTGTGCCAGGTAGAGCATGTCCACCGCCTGCCCGAACACCTGGCGCGCGATGGGGTTGAGCCGCTTGGCCCGTTCGCCCGAGACGTAGAAGTAGCCGCACGGCCCCTTGTTGTCGTAGCTGCTGACGAGCACCGGCACGCTGGCCGGCAGGCCGGTGATCACCTGGCGGTGGTAGCCACTGAGCAGCACCGCCAGGATGCGCGTCCCCGGCGTCCAGCCGACATTCCAGACGGTCGGCTCGTAACTGCCCAGCATCAGCACCACCGGCGCCTGCGGCTGGTTGGCGACCACATCCATCCGCGTGGCTTCGTGGCCGCTGTCGTCGATCTGCCACGCCTGCCGGCTGCCGCCGTACGCGCCCGCGGCGAAGACCTTCGCCTGGGCCGGCAGCGTGAGTCCGGGAAAGGCGCAGACCGCCGGCGTGGAGTCCTGCGCGGCGGATCGATCGAAGGCGAACGGTTTGGTGTCGGCCGGCGGTGTCTGCGCCATGGCGGCGGGCAGTGGCCCGAATCCGAGCGTGAGGATGAGGGCCAGCATGCAGGTCGGTTTCATCAGGAACGTCCTTTTCCTTCGGGTAAGCGAAGTCTAGCGTTGCGCGTGGAAGAAGGCGGCGAATGCCTGCACGGTGCGCTCGATGCCGGCATCGTCCACGTCCAGATGCGTGACCAGCCGCAGCGTGGGCAGGTAGCCGATGCTGATGCGGATGCGGGCTTCGCGCAGGTGCGCGTCCAGCTCGCGCAGGCGTTCGGCCGGCACTTCGACGAAGACCATGTTGGTGTGCTGGCCGAGCAGGCGCAGGCCCGGCATGGCTTCGAGTTGCCCGGCCAGCGTGGCGGCGCGGGCGTGGTCGTCGGCCAGCCGCGCGACGTGATGGTCCAGCGCATGCAGGCCCGCCGCCGCCAGCAGGCCGGCCTGGCGCCAGCCGCCGCCGGTGACCTTGCGCCAGCGCCGTGCCTTGTCGACCAACGCCTCTGAGCCGACCAGCACCGAACCAACCGGCGCGCCCAGCCCCTTGGACAGGCATACCGAGACGCTGTCGAACCGCCGCGCGATCTCGCGCGCGGGCATGCCGGAGGCCACCGCCGCGTTGTACAGGCGGGCACCGTCCAGATGCAGCGCCAGGCCATGCTTTCGCGCGAAGTCGCTCGCCTCGCGCAGGTAGCCGGTGGGCAGCACGCGGCCGTGCCAGGTGTTTTCCAGCGCCAGCAGGCGCGTGCGCGCGAAGTGCGGGTCGACTGGCTTGATCGCCGCAGCCACGCGCTCCAGCGGCAGCGAGCCGTCGGCGTCCTGCACGATCGGCTGCGGCTGGATCGAACCGAGCACCGCCGCCCCGCCGCCCTCGAACTTGTAGGTGTGCGCATCCATGCCGACGATGTACTCGTCGCCGCGCTCGCAGTGCGACATCAGCGCCAGCAGGTTGGATTGCGTGCCGCTGGGCACGAACAGCCCGGCCTCGAAACCCAGCTCGTCGGCCAGCCGCTGCTGAAGCGCGTTGACGGTCGGGTCCTCGCCGTAGACGTCGTCGCCCACGGGCGCGTCCAGCATCGCGGCGCGCATGGCGGGCGTGGGCCGGGTCACGGTATCGCTGCGCAGGTCCACCCAGTCCACATTTCACCTCGAGAGCTCAAAATCGCAGCTTGGCGCCCGACCGCGCTGTCGGCAAGCCGCTCGCCTCCAATGCACATGCGGTATTTCGCCATGCGGGGGCCGGGCAAGCCGTCTTTCACGGTTGCTTCACGTAGTTTCAGGGTTGCCCTACAGGCATTTGGAGCCTTGGAACACATTGGAAAGGGCGTGCGCAAGCGGAACATGGAGCCGCTCCAATTGAGGAGCATCAGGGAGACGTACCATGAATCTGCGACTTACCTGTTCGGCCATCGCGTTGGCCGTTGCCGGTTCCTTCTTCTCGGCCTCGCCCGCCGTGGCTCAGCCCAACTGCAGTAGCTGTGTTCCGGCCTACGAAGGTTGTGTGGCTTCGGGTGCCACCGACTGCGACACCAGGTATCGGGTGTGTCTGCGGTTCTGCCCGTTGGCATCGGTATCGGCACCGGACAAGCCGATCAAGCAGTATTCGCCCCACGAAGGGGCGATCGAAACGGAGGACAAAGTTGCGGGAATGGCTCGCTGAAGAAACCGGGCCACGCGAAGCCTTCGCGTGGCCTCCCCCGGCCGGCGGAGCTTCCAGACAGGAGCCTTGCCGACGCCATGCAACGAAAAGGGCCTGCATCGCTGCAAGCCCTTGATGTCACTGGTGGGTCGTCCGGGACTCGAACCCGGGACCAATAGATTAAAAGTCTACTGCTCTACCAACTGAGCTAACGACCCATCAAGCGAACGGACGATTTTAGTGTTTGCCTGCGGGCCGCACAATCCCGCGCTTTTGTAGGAG
Source organism: Frateuria hangzhouensis (assembly GCF_026410505.1). Taxonomy (GTDB): domain Bacteria; phylum Pseudomonadota; class Gammaproteobacteria; order Xanthomonadales; family Rhodanobacteraceae; genus Frateuria_A; species Frateuria_A hangzhouensis. The sequence continues at coordinate 141,491 of NZ_JAPMIU010000003.1, read as the reverse complement.
CCCGCTTGTGGGCGATGCTTTTTCCAGGCGCGACAAGAGCATCGCTCACAAGTAGGCTCCTACAGGCGCTCCGGCGTCAGACGTAGTGGGTGGGATCGGCAATCCCTGCGGCGCGGAAGCCTTCGGCGCGCAGGTGGCAGGCGTCGCAGTGGCCGCAGGCGCTGCCCTGGGCGTCGGCCTGGTAACAGCTCACCGTCTGCCCGAAATCCACTTCCAGCCGCTGGCCTTCGCGGGCGATGTCGGCCTTGCTCATGCGCATCAGCGGCGCATGGATGCGCAGGCCGGCGCCCTCCACGCCGGCCTTGGTGGCCACGTTGGCCAGTTGTTCGAAGGCGTCGATGAAGGCCGGGCGGCAATCGGGATAGCCCGAATAATCCACCGCGTTGACGCCGCAGAAGATGTCGTTCGCGCCCAGCACCTCGGCCCAGCCCAGCGCAATCGACAGCATGATGGTGTTGCGCGCCGGCACGTAGGTGACGGGGATGCCGTCGCCGCCCTGCTCCGGCACCTCGATGTCGGCGGTGAGCGCGGAGCCGCCGATGCTGCGCAGGTCGACCTGCACGGTCTTGTGTTCGATCGCGCCTTGCTTATCGGCGACGCGTTTGGCGGCCTCCAGCTCCGAGCTGTGGCGCTGGCCATAGGCAACGCTCAGCGCGTGCACCCCGAAGCCCTGTTCGCGGGCGATGGCGAGGACGACGGCCGAGTCCATGCCGCCGGAGACGAGCACGACGGCCTTGCGGGAGATGGGTTGGGACATGGGAGGGTTTCCTTGGTACGGCCGGTCACCGGCCGGAAAGCACACGCGGCGTCACAGGCCACGGTGCATGAGCACCCTCCCCTGCTTGCAGGGAGGATGGGGAGGGCTGCCTCGTCAACCGGCGGCGGCCCGCCCTCCCTTGAGAGCCCACTTGTGGGCGATGCTTCTGGCGCGCTCGCCCACCGTGAGTGCCGGTAATCGTCACGAAAGGCGTCACCCGCGTCCCGACCGCCTGCAAGCAGGGTGGCGAAGAGCTTCAATGCCCCGGCGCGTCGTTCCACAGCAGCTTGTGCAACTGCATCTGGAAACGCACCGGAAGGCGGTCTTCGATGATCCATTCGGCCAGCTCGCGCGGCTGCACCGCGCCGTGCACGGGCGAGAACAGCACCATGCAGCGGCGATCCAGCCCGTGCTCGGCGACCACGCCGCGCGCCCATTCGTAGTCGGCGCGGCTGGCGATGACGATCTTGATCTGGTCGTGCGGCAACAGGTGCTCGAGGTTGCTCCACAGGTTGCGCGCGCTCTCGCCGGAGTCGGGCGCTTTCAAGTCCATCACCTTGCGCACGCGCGGATCGACGACCGAAACGTCCAGCGCGCCGGAGGTTTCCAGCGACACCTCGTAGCCGGCGTCGCACAGCTTGCGCAGCAGGATCGGGCAGCGCTTCTGCGCCAACGGTTCGCCGCCGGTGACGCAGACGTGGTGCGCGCCATGGGAAGCCACCTCGGCCACGATCTCCTCGATCGCGCGCCAGCCGCCGCCGTAGAACGAATATTCGGTATCGCACCAGGTACAGCGCAGTGGACAGCCGGTCAGGCGCACGAACACGGTGCGCCAGCCGATCGCGTCGGCCTCGCCCTGGATCGAGTGGAAGATCTCGGTGATGCGCAGGCGCTCGGCCGGCACCGTCACGGCGGGCGTCGCGCCCGCGTCACTACTCATCACCACGAACTTCAGCGAATCGCCGATTGCAGCTGCAGTCGGCGCAGGCGTTCCTGCGCCAGGCTGGCGGCGCGGGAATCGGGATACTTGCTGGCGACCTGTTGCAGCGTGGCCTTGCCGGCATCGGTCTGCTTGAGCTCGAGCTGGCTGTAGCCGACCTTGAGCAGCGCGTCGGGCGCCTTCTCGCTCTGCGGGAACTGCGCCAGCAACCGCTGGAAGGCTTCCAGCGCCACCGGGTAGTTCATCGTCACGTAATAGGACTCGCCCAACCAGTACCAGGCGTTGGGTGTGAGCGTGTTGTCCGGGTGCTGCTGGATGAAGCTGCGGAAGCCACGCGAGGCCTGCGCATAATCGCCACCGCGCAACGCCTGAAAGGCCGAGTCGTAGGCCGCCTGGGCGTTCGCATCGGGGGCCGCGGCGGGCGCGCTGGCGGCGCTGGCCGGAGCGGCGGCGGTGCCCGCGCTGGCCGGTGTCGGCGCACTCGCGGCCGAAGCCGAAGAAGCCGGGGTGCTGCCACCCGCGGCCGGGGTATTCATGCCGGCGCCGTTGCCCTCGAGGCGGCCCAGCCGCGAATCGAGGTCGATGTACTGCGCCTTGCCCTTATCCTGCAACTGCTGCAGCTCGTGGCGCAACTCTTCGACCTGGCCCTGCAGTTGCTGCACCTGCGCTTGCAGTTGCTGCACCTGGTTGACCATGCCGACGCCGCCCTGGTTCTGCGCCTGCGCCTGCGCCTGCTGCTCCAGTCGTGCCACGCGATCGGCGAGGCTCAGGCGGGAGTTCTGTGCCAAAGCCGGAACGGCAACGAGCATGGCGGACGCAATCGCGCCCGCCATGCCGAGCCTGGCCGTGAAACGCTTAGCCAGTGCGGTCTTCATCACTTCGCCGTGTAAACGATCTCGACGCGGCGGTTCTTGCTCCAGCAGTCCTCGTTGTGCTCACGGCACACCGGCTTTTCCTTGCCGTAGGAGATCACTTCGAGCTGGCTGGCCGAGCCGCCGTTGGCCTGCAGCGCGTCGGAGACGGCGTTGCCGCGGCGCTCGCCGAGGCCCAGGTTGTACTCGCGGGTGCCACGCTCGTCGGTGTTGCCTTCCAGGCGCAGGTGGGCTTCCGGGCGGTCCTGCAGGTACTTGGCGTGGCAAGCCATGATTTCCTGGAACTCGGGCTTGATCTCGGTCTTGTCGAAATCGAAGTACACGACGCGCTGGCGCAGGCAGGCGTCGGTGTCGAGATCGGCCGGGGTGTACTTGTTGCTTTCCTGCACCGGCTGGGTCTGCGGCTGCGGCTCCGGCTGGGGCGGCTGCGGCTTGACTTCCTGCTTCTTGGAGCAAGCGGCTGCGCCGATGCAGAGCAGGGCGACCAGGGCGACGCGTGCGGTCTTATTCATGGGTGACGTTCCTTCAAAACGGGGTTTGAGTTCCGACAGTCAATAACGATTGCGGTTACGGGACGGTGTTCGCCGGTGGGCCGGCTTGTTGTATGACGCTTGGTGTAACCCGGGCCAGATGCTCATCGCGCCTGGCAACCGATTGGCTGGACGCCTTGGCGGCGCCCACCAGAAGCGAAATGACGCCGAAGCGCCGTTTCGGCCCGCTCCATGGGCATTCCGCCGGAACGCTTTCGCGCCCAACGGAATTAAAAAACTCAACGCTGCCGGTACGGCCCCCAGGCCGGTTCGCGTACATCCCCGTCGGACAGCACGAGGCGCTGGCGGACCTGGCCATCGGCCGAAACGGCATACAGCACGCCACGGCGCCCTTCGGTAGCCGCGTACAACAACATGCTGGCGTTCGGTGCGAAGCTCGGGGAGTCGTCAATCGGACCGGGCGAGATGAAGCGCACCTGCCCACCCAGACTGCGATCCATAATGGCAATACGATACACGTTCCCATTGCCCTGCACCATCGCGATCAGCTTGCCGTCGTAGCTGATGTCGGCATTGGCGTTGTTCTGGCCGTCGAAGCTGATGCGGGTAGGCGAGCCGCCGCCGGCAGGCATCTGGTAGACCTGCGGCCGGCCGGAACGGTCGGACGTGAAGTAGATGGTCTGGCCATCGGCCGCCCACGTCGGCTCGGTGTCGATCGACAGGCTGTTGGTCATGCGCGTTTCCTTGCGCGTGGCCATGTCGATCACGAACAGCTCCGGGTTGCCCACGTAGGACAGCGACACGGCCAGCTTGCTGCCGTCCGGCGACCAGGCCGGCGCGCCGTTGATGCCCTTCTTGTGCGCGGCGACCAGCTGGCGCGAGCCGGTGGTGATGTCCTGCACGTAGACCTGCGAATTGCCGCTCTCGAAGGAGACATAGGCGATCTTGGTACCGTCCGGCGACCAGGACGGCGACAGCAGGGACTCGCGCGAGCGGGCCACGACCTGCGGGTTGTAGCCGTCCGAATCGGCCACGATCAGCGAATAGGTGGTGTTGTTGCCCAGGCCCACGGCGGTGATGTACGCGATGCGGGTCCAGAAGGCGCCGCGCACGCCGGTGATCTTCTCGTAGATCTGATCGGCGATCTGGTGGGCCACGCCGCGCAGGTCGCCGGCTGGCGCGGTAAACGCCTGCGAGAGCAGGCTTTGCTGCTTGTTGACGTCCCACAGCTCGTATTCGATCCGCAGCAGCCCGCCACCGGCGTCGCTGATGCGGCCGACGGTGATGTAGTCCTGCTTGAGCAACCGCCAGGTGGCGAACTTGATGTCGGCCCCGCGCGAGGGCGACTCGACGATCTCGCTCCTGGCCAGCGCGCGGAACTTCCCCGAGCGGTTGAAGTCGTTGCGGATGACGTCAGCCACGTCGGTGGGCAGAGGCGCGCCACCCTGCTGGGCGAACGGCACCACCACGATCGGCGTGGCCGTCTTGACGCCACCGACGATGTCCACGTTGAGCGCCTGCGCACCCGCGGGGCCAGCCACCAGCGCGGCCAGGCACAGCACGGCAAGGGCGAAGAGCGATTTCAATCTGGGCATGAAGGTCTCACTGCGGCCTGAAGGTAAGGGTCAGTTCGCGACTGAATACGCTCTCGAACCCCTTGTACGGCAAAGTCTTGGTTCTGAGCACGGCATTTTCGATCGAGCGCCTGCCGGCCTCGTCGTACGGACAGCTGGGATCGACCTTCGCACTCATCACATCGCCCCCGATGATCTGGACGATATGCACCGTGCATGGAACATCCGGCATGTTATCCGGACGTAACCAATTGGGCGTGACCGCATTCTGAATGGCCGCTTGATACTGGTCCGTGAGCGAGCTGTTCTGGGCGTTGTTGCCGGTCTGGCGTTGCGCGGCGCGCGGCAGGTCCGCCTCACCCTCGTCCTTGGCGTCCTTCAGGTCCTCCAACTGCTGCCTGGCCTGTTTGGCGCGGTTTTCCGCTTTCTGGCGCGCGGCGGCGGCCGCATCCATCTTGGCGAACAGGGCGTCGAGCTGCTTTTTCTGCTCTTCCTTCTTCCTGGCTGCCTGGGCATCCAGTTCGGCCTGGCGCTGGCGCTGCTTCTCTTCCTGCTCCTTCTTGGCCTGCTCGGCCTTTTCCAGCGCCTCGGCCACGATCTTCTCCTGATCGACGACGTCCGGATGCTCCGGCGGCGGCGGCAGGGTCTTGATCTCCGGCGGGGGCGTCTTGATGTCCGGCGGCGTAACGGTCGGCGGCGGCGGGATGGTCGGCACCGGCTTGGCTTTCTTGATCGCCTTCGGCGGCGGCGTGCCGGTGGCGCCAATCAACGTGGCCTCGATCACCGGGCCTTGCAGCTGCAACGGCTTGGAACAGGTGATCGGGTTCCAGCTCGCCGGCAGGTGCAGCGCGCTGAACATGCTCTCGTAGAACGAGCACGGCACGATCGCCAGCGCGAGGAAGCCGACGATGCCAAGGTGCAATACGGCGGAGAGCAGGACCGCCGTGGAGGTGCCCTTATTTTCCTGCATTGCCCGCGCCCGCGCCCTGCGGCTGGCTCATCAGGCCGACCTTGCTGACGCCGGCCTGCTGCAGGTCGGCCAGTACCTGGTAGACGCCCTCATACTTGCCGTCGCGATCCCCGGCCACCAGCACGCTGACCTCCGGGTTGGCCTTGACGAATGCGCCGACCTTGGCCTGCAGGGTGGCGACGTCGACGGGCTCCTTCTTGGCCCCTTCCAGGGTCAGGTACAGGCTGCCGTCGGCGTCGACCGAGACGATCACCGGATTTTTCTTGTCGGCCATCGACCGGGCGTTGGCTTGCGGCAGATTGACGTCGACGTTGGCGTTCATCATCGGCGCGGTGACCATGAAGATGATCAGCAGCACCAGCATCACGTCGATGTAGGGCACGACGTTGATCTCGGACTTGAGCTTCATGCGCTTGTGGCGCGCGGCGTTTCGCATGGCCATGGGCTTGCCCTCGTCAGATCGCTTCGTCGGTCTGGATCTGCCGCTGCAGCACGGAGGAGAACTCCTCCTGGAAGACCTCGTAGCGCGAAGCCACGCGCTCGACCTTGTTGGCGTAGCGGTTGTAGGCCCACACCGCCGGGATCGCGGCGAACAGGCCCATGGCGGTGGCGATCAGCGCCTCGGAGATGTGCGGGGCGACCACGGCAATGGTGACGTCCTTGACCTCGCCCAGGCCCTGGAAGGCACCCATGATGCCCCACACGGTGCCGAACAGGCCGATGTACGGGCTGATCGAACCGACGTTGGCGAGGAATTCCAGGTTGCGTTCGAGCCCGCCGATCTCGCGGGTTCCTGCCACGCGCATCGCGCGCTCGGTGCCTTCCATCACCACGCGCATGTCGTGCGTCTTGCGCTGGCGCTGGCGGGCGAACTCGCGGAAGCCCGATTCGAAGATGGTTTCCATGCCGCCGTTGTCGGCGCCGCGGCCGCTGACCTCACGGAACAGGCCGGCCAGGTCGCCGCCGGACCAGAACCGCTCCTCGAACGCCTCGGCGTTCTCCATCGCCGCCTTCATCTGCGTGTACTTGCGAAGGATGATGACCCACGACAGGAAGGAGAACACCAGCAGCAGCAGCATCACCAGTTGTACGGGCAGGCTGGCCTCGGCCACCAGCTTGAAAATGTTCAATCCACCGTTCATGGCTTGGGGCTCTCCAGAAAGCTCAGGTCTTGGGGGCGAGGCCGGGAGTGAGATCGGCCGGGATCGGCGCCGGGCGCATGCGGTTCAGATCCACGCAGGCGACCCGCACCTGGGCGCGGACCAGCTCCGTGCCGTCCGCCCGGCCGATCGCTTGATCGAACAGGATACTGGCTGAACGCCATGCTTTGACGGCGACCGTCACCGACAATTCATCATCCAGCAGGGCCGGCCGCAGGAAGTCCAGCTCCATCGCGCGGACCATGAAGGCCAGCCCGGTGGCCTCGCGGAAGGCCGACTGGTCCACGCCCTGCGCACGCAGCCATTCGGTACGGGCGCGCTCCAGGAAGCGCAGGTAGCTGGCGTGGTAGACCACGCCGCCGGCATCGGTGTCTTCCCAGTAAACGCGGACGGGCCAGGCGAAGGGGGCGGTCGGGGACATGGAGGCTCGCGGTTTGGCGGTGAACCGGGAGAGCATGCTGGTTGGCGGCCCCAGGTTCAAATCGTCGCGGCTCTTGTAGGAGCCCGCTTGCGGACGATGCTCTTCGTCGATCGATCGCAAAAGCATCGCCCGCAGGCGGGCCCCTGCAAGGGAGCGCCGATCAGCCTTCGCCGCCTTCGAACATGTCCCCCACCATCGCCTGCCGCGGCGGCGGATTGCGGCCCAGGTGCCGCCAGGCCTTGGCGCTGGCCATGCGCCCGCGCGCGGTGCGGATCAGAAATCCCTGCTGGATCAGGTAGGGCTCGACCACGTCCTCCAGCGTGCCGCGGTCCTCGGACAACGCCGCGGCCAGCGACTCGACGCCAACCGGACCGCCGTCGAAACTCTCGATGATGGTGGCGAGCATGCGCCGGTCCAGTTCGTCGAAGCCTTCGGCATCGACCTTCAGCATGGTCATCGCCGCCTGCGCCGCTTCCAGCGTGATCCGGCCGCCGGCGCGCACCTCGGCGTAGTCGCGCACGCGCCGCAACAGGCGGTTGGCGATGCGCGGAGTGCCGCGCGAGCGGCGCGCGATCTCGGCCGCACCCTCGACTTCGCAGTCGATCGCCATGATCCGCGCCGAGCGCCGCACGATCGAGGTCAGCTCCTGGGCCGAATAGAACTCCAGCCGCTGCACGATGCCGAAGCGGTCGCGCAGCGGAGCGGTAAGCAAACCCGCACGCGTGGTCGCGCCGATCAGCGTGAACGGCGGCAGGTCCAGCTTGATCGAGCGCGCGGCAGGGCCTTCGCCGATCATGATGTCGATCTGGAAGTCCTCCATCGCCGGATAGAGCACCTCTTCCACCACCGGCGAGAGTCGGTGGATCTCGTCGACGAACAGCACGTCGTTCTTCTCGAGATTGGTCAGCAGCGCGGCCAGGTCGCCGGCGCGCTCCAGCACCGGACCGGAGGTCGATCGGATATTGACGCCCAGTTCGTTGGCAATGACGTGGCTGAGCGTGGTCTTGCCCAGGCCCGGCGGGCCGAAGATCAGCACATGGTCCAGTGCACCGCCGCGCCTGCGGGCCGCTTCGATGTAGATCGACAGCTGCTCGCGCACCGCCTGCTGGCCCAGGTACTCGGCCAGGCGCTGCGGCCGGATCGAGGCCTCCAGCGCCTCGTCGTCGAGTTGGGCGGCGGGGGTGATGATGCGCGCTTCGGTCATGCGGCCATTATGGCAGGCCGGCAAAAGACCCGTAGGGTGGGCTTCAGCCCACCGGACCTCCTCGCGAGAACGACGGTGGGCCCAAGCCCACCCTACGACGCCATGCCAGCGCGGGAGAAACAAGCCTGGAAACCAGAGCAAAGGCCTCCCGCTCTCCCCAACCCTCTCCCCCGGCTGCGCCGGGGTGGCGGCGCCAAGGGCCTAGATCTCCACCTGCGCGCCCAGCTCGATCAACCGGTTGCCGGGGATCTGGAAGAACGCCGTGGCCGGCAACGCGTTGCGCGACAGGAAAACGAACAGCTTGTCGCGCCACAGCGCCATGCCGGGGCGGCGCACGTCGGCGACGATGGTTTCGCGCGACAGGAAGAAGGTGGTGTCCATCAGGTCGAACGCCAGCCCCTCGCGGCCGCACAGCGACAGCGCCTGCGGGATGTTGGGGTCCTCGGCGAAGCCGAAGCGCAGCTCCAGCCCGTAGAAGCCCCCGTCCATCGGCGTGATCTCGATGCGCTCCTCGGCCTCGGCCACCGGCGTTTCCAGCACCTGCACGGTCAGCATCACGTTGCGCTCGTGCAACACCTTGTTGTGCTTGAGGTTGTGCAACAGCGCGTGCGGCACCGCGGACTGGTTGCCGGCCAGGAACACCGCCGTGCCGGGCACGCGCAGCGGCGGGTGCTCGGCCATGTTCTCGATGAACGGCGCCAGCGCCAGCCCGCCCTGCTTGATCTCGCGCACCACCAGCTCGCGGCCGCGGCGCCAGGTGGTCATGGTGGCGAACAGGAACAGGCCCAGTACCAGCGGGAACCAGCCGCCGTCGGGGATCTTCAGCGTGTTGGCGCCGAAGAAGGCCAGGTCCACGCACAGCAGCGCCAGCGTAAGCGGGATCACCGCCGCCAGGCTCCACTTCCACATGCGCCAGGCCACCAGCATCACCAGCAGCGTATCGATGGCCATGGTGCCGGTCACCGCGATGCCGTAGGCGCCACCGAGCGCCTTGGACGAACCGAAGCCGACCACGGTCAGGATCACCATCACCATCAGCGCGCGGTTCACCCACGGCAGGAAGATGTGGCCGATCGCCTCGCGCGAGGTATGCACCACCTGCATGCGCGGCACGAAGCCCAGCTGGATTGCCTGGCGGGTGACCGAGAACGCACCGGAAATCACCGCCTGCGAAGCGATCACCGCGGCCGCCGTGGCCAACACGATCATCGGGTAGCCGGCCCACTCGGGTACCGCGTGGAAGAACGGGTTTTCCGCCGCTTCCGGCTCGTGCAGCAGCAGCCCGCCCTGGCCGTAGTAATTGAGCAACAGCGAGGGCAGCACGAAGAAGAACCAGGCCGCGCGGATCGGGAAGCGACCGAAGTGGCCCATGTCGGTGTACAGCGCCTCGGCGCCGGTCACGCACAGCACCACCGCGCCCAGCGCCACGAACGAGATCGACCCGTGCGAGGCGAAGAAGCGCACCGCGTACCAGGGCGACAGCGCCTTGAGCACCTCCGGCGCCTGGATGATGTTCCACACGCCGATCACCGCCAGAGTAAGGAACCAGATCGCCATCACCGGCCCGAACAGCGCGCCGACCTTGGCCGTGCCGTGCCGCTGCAGCCAGAACAGGAACAGCAGTACGACCACCGCCAGCGGCACCACCCAGTGCTCCAGCGATGGGGCCATCACTTCCAGGCCCTCCACCGCCGAGAGCACCGAGATCGACGGCGTGATCACGCCATCGCCGAAGAACAGCGCCGCGCCCAGCAGCGCCATCAGCATCACCACGCGCCGAGCCGCCGGCGAGCCGCCGACCGCGCGCTGGGCCAGGGTCATCAGCGCCATGATGCCGCCCTCGCCACGGTTGTCCGCGCGCATCACCAGCGTGACGTACTTGATCGCCACCACCGAGATCAGCGACCAGGTGACCAGCGAGAGCACGCCCAGCACGGTGCTTTCGGACGGATGCAGCCCGTACTCGGGGCGGAACACTTCGGCCAGCGTGTACAGCGGGCTGGTGCCGATGTCGCCGAACACCACGCCGATGGCGCCCAGGATCAGCGCGCCCTTGGCGCCGTGCAGCTGCTCGCCGCTGTCGGCGGGCGGCGGCGCGTCGCGGTTGGTGTCGTTCATGTCCACTCGTTCCTGCATCCGGCTCACGCACCCAGCGCGGCGCGCAGCGCCTTGCGGATGATGCTTTCGGCGTCATCGCCCTCGGCGGCGACCTTCTGCACCAGCCGGGTGACTTCGGCGGGCTTGTAGCCCAATTGCTGCAGGGCAACGGTGGCCTCGCCCGCCGGATCGAGCGGCGCGCCGGCGGCCGCACCGGAAGCGCCCGGCAGGCGCACACCCAGACCTTCGACGCGGTCACGCAATTCGACGACGATACGCTCGGCGGTCTTCTTGCCGATGCCGGGGATCTTGGTCAGCGCGACCACGTCGCCGGCCTGCACCAGCCGCGCGAAATCGGCGGTGGAGACACCCGAGAGCACCGCCAGCGCGATCTTGGCGCCGATACCGGAAACCTTCTGCAGGTTGCGGAACAGCGCGCGCTCGTCCTCGCGCCCGAAGCCGTACAGCGCGACGCTGTCCTCCTTGACCGCGTAGTGGGTGAGCAGGGTCACTTCCTTGCCCGTCTGCGGCAGGTCGTAGATGGTCGACATCGGCGCCTCCAGCTCGTAGCCGACGCCACCGACGTCGACCAGCAGCCAGGGCGGCTGCTTGGAAACCAGAATGCCGCGCAGTCGTCCGATCATCGCCGTCTCCAGGCCGTACGGGGAATGCCCACGCGCGCCAGGCTGGCACGCGTGTGCGCATGGGTGACCGCGATCGCCAGCGCATCGGCTGCGTCCGGCTGCAACGGTCCCTTGAGGCCCAGCAGCACGCCCACCATGTGCTGCACCTGCGTCTTGTCGCCGCGGCCGCTGCCGACCACCGCCTGCTTGATTTCGGTGGGCGCGTACTCATGCACCGCCAGGCCCCGGGCCGCCGCCGCGCAGATCGCCGCGCCGCGCGCCTGGCCGAGCTTCAGCGCCGAATCCGGATTGCGCGCCATGAACACCCGCTCGATGCCGCACTCGGCCGGCTGATGTTCGCTGATGATGGCCACCAGCCCGTCAAAGATGCGTTTCAGGCGCAACGGGAACGTCGCTTCGCCGGCCACCGCCAACGCACCGTGGAACACGTGCGTGAGCTTGCCCGCCGCGTCCACGTCGATGATGCCCACGCCGGTGCGCTGGCTGCCCGGGTCGATGCCAAGGATGCGCGTGGATGCGGGACGGGGAACGGGAAGCGGCGCGCGATCCTGCCGTTCCCCGTCCCCCGTTCCCTGGTCCCCGGCGCCCCTGCTACCCATCAGCCGGCAGCAGGGCGTTGTGATAGACCTCGCTCACGTCGTCCAGCGCATCGAGGCGATCGAGCAGGTCATTGAGCGGCTCCAGCACGTCGTCGGGCACCGCCACGCGATTGTTCGCGCGCATGCCGACACCGGCGTGCAGCGATTCCAGACCGGCGTCGGCCAATGCCTGCTGCACCGCTTCGAAGTTTTCCGGCGCGCAGATCACCGTGCTTTCGCCGTGCTCGTTGACGACGTCGTCGGCACCGGCTTCCAGTGCCGCTTCCAGCACCTTTTCCTCGGCCGCCTCGTCGCCTCCGGTTGCGAAGGTGAGCTCGCCGCAACGATTGAACTGGAACGCCACCGAGCCGGAGGTGCCCAGGTTGCCGCCGTGCCGGGTCAGCGCGTGGCGCACGTCGGCCACGGTGCGGGTCGGGTTGTCGGTGAAGCACTCGATGATCATCGCCACGCCGCCCGGGCCGTAGCCCTCGTAGCGCAGCTCCTCGCCACTACCTTCGGCGCCCGAGCCGCGCTTGATCGCGCGCTCGATGGTGTCCTTGGTCATGTTGGCCGACAGCGCCTTGTCCACCGCCGCGCGCAAGCGCGGGTTGGCGGCCGGGTCGGCAACGCCGGCGCGGGTGGCGACGGTGATTTCGCGGATCAGCTTGGTGAACACCTTGGCGCGCTTGGCGTCTTCGGCATTCTTGCGACCTTCGATGGACGGGCCTCTACCCATGGGGGAAAACCTGAACAATGGACAAGCGGGCGATTTTACTCCAACCGGGCAGTCCGCCCACAACGCACGACCGAGTCCTTGTGGGAGCCCACTTGTGGGCGATGCTCTTGCTCTGGTGCCGCAGGAAAAGCATCGCCCACAAGTGGGCTCCTACAAGGCCGGGGCGAAATGGCCGTGCTGGAGGAAATGCACCGTCTGGCGGGCCACGTCGGCCGATAGCACCAGCCCGGTATGGCTGGTTTCCACCACGCAATGGTCAGCAAGGCCGGGCAGTTGCGTCTCGGCAACCGCCACGGTGCCATCGTGTTCTCCTTCCATGTGCGCCAGCATGGCGCCCAGGCCGATCGGCACGCGGCCGGCGATCATGCCCACCTCGCGTGCACCCTCCCAACACTCCATGCCGTGTTCGAGCAGCGCGCGGTTGTGTCCCAGCAGGGCCTCGCCACCCTGGCCGAAACCGGCGAAGCCGCGCGCCGCGGCGCTGCCCTTGACCGGCGAGCCGAGGCAGACGATCCGCCCCGGCGGCAGGTCGGCCGCCTCGCGGCAGGCCTGCAACGCCAGCAGGCCGCCGAGGCTGTGGCCGACCAGGTGCACGGGACCGGGCGCATGGCGCTGCATGCGCGAATGCAGGCGTTCGACGATGCGCTCCTGCGAGGACACCACGCTCATGTAGTCGAAGCGGTCGACCGCGAAGCCCGCCTCGGCCATCCGCTTGTGCAGCAGGCCCAGCGCGAAGCCGCGCATCCACAGGCCGTGCAGCAGGATGATCTGGTCGGGCATGGCGCTGCCTGTCGTAGGGTGGACTTCAGCCCACCTTGGGGTGTGCGGCGGGGGCGCAAGGTGGGCTGAAGCCCACCTTACGGATTCCGGTCAGCCGGCCACCTTGACGTGCAGCTCCTTCAGCTGCGCCTCGGCTACCGGCGAGGGCGCGTCGGTCATCAGATCCTGCGCGCTGGTGGTCTTGGGGAAGGCGATCACGTCGCGGATCGACTCGGTGCCCGCCATAAGAGCGGCGATGCGGTCGATGCCGAAGGCCAGCCCGCCATGCGGCGGCGCGCCGAACTTGAGCGCCTTGAGCAGGAAGCCGAACTTGGCCTCGGCTTCGTCCGCTCCGATGCCGAGCAGTTCGAACACCGCGCTCTGCATTTCCGGCCGATGGATACGGATCGAACCGCCGCCGATCTCGTTGCCGTTCATGACCATGTCGTAGCCGCGGCTGACCGCCGTGGCGACGTTGGCTTTGAGGTCGGCGATGTCGTCGACCTTGGGCGCGGTGAACGGATGATGCAGGGCGACGTAGCGCTGTTCCTCGTCGTCGTACTCGAACATCGGGAAGTCGGTGACCCACAGCGGCTTCCAGCCGGCTTCGACCAGGCCGCGATCCTTGCCGACCTTCAGGCGCAGCGCACCCATGAAGTCGGTGACGGTCTTCCATTTGCCGGCGCCGACGAACACGATGTCGCCGGTCTGCGCGCCGGTGGCGGACAGCACCGCTTCCAGCGCCGCATCGTCGAGGAACTTGGCGACCGGCGAGCTGATGCCCTCGCGGCCTTTGGCACGATCCTCGACCTTGATCCAGGCCAGTCCCTTCGCGCCATATCGGCCGACGTACTCGGTCAGCCCGTCGATGTCCTTGCGCGAGAGCGCCGCACCGCCGGGCACGCGCAGCGCGGCCACGCGGCCGGCCGGATCGTTGGCCGGTTCGGCGAACACCTTGAACTCGACGCCCTTGAGCGCGTCGGCCACGTCGGCCAGTTCCAGCGCGATGCGCAGGTCCGGCTTGTCGGAGCCGAAGCGGCGCATCGCCTCGGCGTAGGTCATGCGCGGGAAGCTGGCATCAAGCTCCACATCCACCACTTCCTTGAACACGTGGCGGATCAACCCCTCGACGAAGTCCTGCACGTCCTGCTCTTCGACGAAGGCGAACTCGATGTCGAGCTGGGTGAATTCCGGCTGGCGGTCGGCGCGCAGGTCCTCGTCGCGGAAGCAGCGGGCGATCTGGTAGTAGCGGTCGAAGCCGGCCATCATCAGGATCTGCTTGAACAGCTGCGGCGACTGCGGCAACGCGTAGAACTGGCCCGGATGCACGCGGCTGGGCACCAGGTAGTCGCGCGCGCCCTCGGGCGTGGCCTTGGTCAGGATCGGCGTCTCGATGTCCTGGAAGCCACGCGTATCCAGGTAGCGGCGCAGCGCCTGCACCAGCGCGATGCGCCGACGCATCATCGCCTGCATTTCCGGGCGGCGCAGGTCGAGGTAGCGGTAGGTCATCCGCAGGTCTTCGTTGGGGTTCTCGTGCATGGCGAAAGGCAGGTCCTTCGCCGCGTTGAGCACCTCGACGCTGTCGGCCACGAGCTCCACCGTGCCGGTCTTGAGCTTGTCGTTGACCGAAAGGCGCTTGCGGATGGTGCCGGTGACCTTCAGGCAATACTCGTTGCCGACCTCGCCCGCCACCGCGAAGGCGTCCGCGTTCTCGCGCTCGACGACTACCTGGGCGAGGCCTTCGTGGTCGCGCAGGTCGATGAAGGCGACGTGGCTCTGCAGGCGGATCGTGTTGAGCCAGCCGCACAGGGTGACGGTCTGGCCGACCAGCGACTCGTCGATGAGGCCGCAGTAGTGCGTGCGCATAGGAAGCGAAACTCCGGGGGATGGTGCCGATTGAGGCGTGCGAACGGGCGATTTTAGCATCCGCGCTCGCCGCAGATGGCTCGCGCCGGCCGGTGCCGGCCGGATCCTTCGACTCCGGCCGGCGGCCTGCGCTCAGGGCTCACGGTTTCAACGGGTTTCAGAAAGATCGGTTCGCGCTGAGCGTAGCTTGCGCAAGCATGCGAAGTGGAAGCGCTGCGCGATCAGTCACTACTTGCCGCGGGCTTGCTCTCGCTGGCCGGCGCCGGGGCGGCCGCGGGCGCCGGCGCGGCGGCCTTGGCCTCGCCGTCGCCAGCCAGGTTGCGCTTCTTGTCCCCGTCCTTCTTGAAGTCGGTCTCGTACCAGCCACTACCGGCCAGGCGGAACGAGGGCGCGCTCAACTTGCGCTGCACCCGTGGCGCATCACAGGACGGGCAGGCGGCCGGGTCCGGGTCGGACAGCTTCTGCAGGCGGTCGAAACGGTGCCCGCACTGGGCACATTCGAATTCATAGATGGGCATGGGCGAAAACTCCGGGCGCGAAGCCCTGTAATCCACTGGTGCGCATTATCGAGTCAGCCGTCCCGATTTCAATGGCGCGCGCCTTGGCAGCGCCCGATCGCCGGGAGTAGCCTGCGCCGGAGGCGCGCATGGACCCCACGCGACACCCACGCCTGTGCGCGCGCCCTGGACGTCGATACGTCCCTTCGCCCCGATGCCAACCCCGCATCGCCCGCATCGTTACAGGAGTTCCCGTGATCCATTCCCGCCCCCTTCCCCGCCTCGCCCTGATTCCCGCGGCGGTGCTGCTCGCCTGCGCCCCAGCCGCCCAGGCCCAGGACACCACGCCCGCCGCGCAGAAGGCGAAGAACCTCGGCACTGTGATCGTCACGGGCACCCGCGCCGACAACCGTACCGAGAGCAGCTCGCTCACCCCGGTGGACGTGGTTTCGGCCGATCTGCTCAAGCAGACCGGCACCACCGAACTGGCCACCGCGCTGGCGCGGGTGATTCCCTCGCTCACGTTCCCGCGGCCCTCCGCCGCGGACACCGCCGATTCGCAGCGTCCCGCGCAGTTGCGCGGCCTCTCGCCCGACCAGGTGCTGGTGCTGGTCGACGGCAAGCGCTGGCACCCGGGCGCGATCATCCTGACCAATGGCGTGCTCGGCCGCGGCTCGCAGGCGGTGGATCTCAACACCATCCCGATCGGTGCGATCGACCATATCGAAGTGCTGCGCGACGGTGCGTCGGCGCAGTACGGTTCCGACGCCATCGCCGGCGTCATCAACATCGTGTTGAAGAAGGGCGCCGCAGGCGGCGACGTGAGCCTGAGTGGCGGCCAGTACGCCGCTGGCGACGGGCGCAAGTGGGAGGGCTCGGCCAACGCGGGCATCCCGCTGTCCGATGCCGGCTGGATCCGCTTCACCGCGCAGGCCGGCCACCAGGACTACACCAACCGCGCCGGTCCCAACCGCACGCGCCCGCAGGAGGGCGTCACGCAGCGCTACGGCGATCCGGAGGTCACCGACCGCAACCTGATGATCAACGCGCAGTATGACTTCGGCGGCGCTCAGCTCTACGCGTTCGGCCACTACGGCAAGCGCGACTCGGTCTCGCCGGCGTTCTTCCGCAACCTGGAGAACGCCAACGCGGTACCGTCGATCTACCCCAACGGGTTCCTGCCGCTGGAGAACGCCAACTCGACCGATCGCTCGCTGGTGGTCGGCATCCGCGGCAGGACTGCCGGCGGCTGGCGCTGGGACGTCAGCGGCAACTACGGCGGCAACCGGGTCTCCTACGCCACCTTCAACACGCTCAACCGCGCCTACCTGGAGGACTTCGGCAGCACACCCACGCGCTTCCACGACGGCATCCTGGATGCCGCGCAGCAGTCGTTCGACGTGGACATCGCCAGGGAGCTGTCGGTTGGCTGGCTGCCCAACGCGGTGACCCTGGCCTTCGGCGCCGAATACCTGCGCCAGAGCTATGGCATCCAGGCCGGCGACCTGCCCTCGTACTACACCGGCACCTCGGGCTTCTCCGGCGGCGCGCAGGGCTTCGGCGGTTACCAGCCGGCCAACGCCGGTTCTCACAGTCGCCACGACGTGGCCGAGTACCTGAGCCTGGAGACCAATCTCACCGACCGCCTGGGCACGTCGCTGGCGGTGCGTCACGAGGACTACTCGGACTTCGGCACCACCACCTCCGGCGCGCTGGCCGCGCGGTTTGACTTCACCAACCGCTTTGCCTTGCGCGGCAGCGCCTCGACCGGTTTCCGCGCGCCGTCGCTGGCACAACAGTTCTATTCGTACACGTCCTCGCTGTACTTCGGCGCGGGCAATTCGCTGGGGCTGCCCGCGGGCATCTACAGCACCGGCCTGGTGTCTTCGACCAGCGGCATCGCCACCCTGCTCGGCGGTGAACCCCTGAAGCCGGAGAAGTCGCGCAACTTCACCTTCGGCGCGGTATGGAGTCCGGTCGACGGGCTGGATCTGAGCGCGGACCTCTACCAGATCAAGATCCGCGACCGCGTCACGCTGTCCAGCACGATCTCGACCACCTCGCCGGCGGTGCGCGACTACCTGGCCGCCAACGGCATCGCCGACACCAATTTCAGTGGCATCTCCTACTTCACCAACGCGGTGGACACGCGCACGCGCGGCATCGACCTGGTGGCCAGTTACCTGTTCGACGTGGGCGACGGCGCCTCGCTGCACACCACCATCAGCTACAACTACAACAAGAACGAAGTCACCGACGTGCGCCCCAACCCGGCAGTACTCGACGCCCTCGGCGTGAGCTTCCGGCGCATCGACCGGCGCGACCAGTACGGCCTGCTGGCCGACACCACGCCGCGCAGCAAGCTGATCTTCAACTGGCTCTACACCAACGGGCGCTGGAGCCTGGACAGCACGTTGACCCGCTATGGCAGCTTCACCTCGTACAACTCGACCGATCCGACGCTCGACCAGGTGTTCGACTCGAAGTGGCTGTTCGACCTGGCGCTCAACTACTCGCTGGACAAGTGGATGTTCACGGTGGGCGCGGACAACGTCTTCGACAGCTACCCGGACCGCGTGATCGAGGCCAGCGACAACAATGGCGCGATGCCCTACAGCGTGTTCTCGCCGTTCGGATTCAACGGCGCATACGTGTACGGGAAGGTGCGCTACAGCTGGTAGGCGCGCCGGGAACGGACCCGCCCCAAAGCAAAAGGCCACGCGGATGCGTGGCCTTTTGCCGTGCGCAGGACTCGCGCGCTTACTTCATCAGCTTCGCCAGCGTCTTGCCAAGGTCGGCCGGCGACTTGACCGTGGTCACGCCCGCCTTCTCCAGCGCCGCGAACTTGGCCGCCGCGGTGCCCTTGCCGCCGGAGATGATCGCGCCGGCATGGCCCATGCGCTTGCCCGGAGGGGCCGACGCACCGGCGATGAAGGACACCACCGGCTTGGTCACGTACTCGCCGATGAACTCGGCCGCGTCTTCCTCGGCGCTGCCGCCGATCTCGCCGACCATGATGATGCCTTCGGTGCCCGGATCGTCCTGGAACAGCTTCAGGCAGTCGATGAAGTTCAGGCCGTTGATCGGGTCGCCGCCGATGCCGATGCAGGTGGACTGGCCCAGGCCCTCGTTGGTGGTCTGGAACACGGCCTCATAGGTCAGCGTGCCGGAGCGCGACACGATGCCGACCTTGCCCGGCTGGTGGATGTGGCCGGGCATGATGCCGATCTTGCACTCGCCCGGGGTGATGACGCCGGGGCAGTTCGGCCCGATCAGCACGGTTTCCGGATGCTGCGCCAGCACGTTCTTCACACGCAGCATGTCCAGCACCGGGATGCCTTCGGTGATCGCCACGATCACGCGGATGCCCGCGTCGATCGCCTCGAGGATCGAGTCGGCCGCGAACGGCGGCGGCACGAAGATGACCGAGGCGTCGGCGCCGGTCTCGGCGACGGCTTCGTCCATCGAATTGAAGACCGGCAGGCCGATGTGCTGGCTGCCGCCCTTGCCCGGGGTCACGCCGCCGACGATCTTGGTGCCGTAATCGATCGCCTGCTCGGCGTGGAAGGTGCCCTGCTGGCCGGTAAAGCCCTGCACCAGCACCTTGGTGTTCTTGTTGACGAGAACGCTCATGGGAATGTCCTGTGTTCATGTCCCTGTAGGAGCGCCCTTGGGCGCGACCGCCATCCGGTCGCGCCCAAGGGCGCTCCTACAAGAGAATCATTTGGCGGCGGCGACGGCTTTCTGGGCCGCGTCGTTGAGATCGTCGGCCGGCGTGATCGCCAGGCCGGAGTTGGCCAGCAGTTCGCGGCCCTTCTCCACGTTGGTGCCCTGCAGGCGCACCACCACCGGGATCTTCAGGCCCACTTCCTTGACCGCGGCGATGATGCCCTCGGCGATGAGGTCGCAGCGCACGATGCCGCCGAAGATGTTGACGAGGATGCAGCGCACCTTGTCCGAGGACAGGATCAGCTTGAACGCCTCGGTCACGCGCTCCTTGGTGGCGCCGCCGCCGACGTCGAGGAAGTTGGCCGGCTCGCCGCCCGCCAGCTTGATCACGTCCATGGTGGCCATGGCCAGGCCCGCGCCGTTGACCATGCAGCCGATGGTGCCGTCCATGGTCACGTAGTTGAGGTTGTGCTGCACGGCGGCCGCTTCGGCCGCGTCTTCCTGGCTCAGGTCGCGCATGGCGACCAGCTCGGGATGGCGGAAGTCGGCGTTGTCGTCGGAATTGACCTTGCCGTCGAGCGCGGCCAGGTTGCCGTCCTCGAGGATCGCCAGCGGGTTCAACTCCACCAGCGACAGGTCCTTCTCGTTGAACAGCTTGTACAGGCCCAGCATGATTTTGGTCAGCTGGTTGGCCTGCTTGGCGTTGAGGTCCATCGCGAAGCCGAGGTTGCGGCACTGGTAGGGCTGCAGGCCTTCGACGAAGTCGACCACGATGGTGTGGATGTCTTCGGGCGTGTCCTTGGCGACCTGCTCGATGTCGACGCCGCCGTGCTTGGAGGCGATGAAGGAAACCGCCTTGGAGTCGCGGTCCACGAGCACGGACAGGTAAAGCTCTTTCGCGATATTCGTGGCGTCGGTCACCAGCACCAGGTTGACCGGCAGCGCGCGGCCGGCGGACTGGTAGGTCGCCATGTTGGTGCCCAGCATGCCCTTGGCGGCATCGCGCACGTCGTCGAGGCTCTTGCAGAACTTGACGCCGCCGGCCTTGCCGCGGCCGCCTGCGTGGATCTGCGCCTTGACCATCCACTGCGAGCCGCCCAGCGCCTTGGCGGCGTCGACGGCGGCATCGGGGGAGTTGGCAACTTTGCCCGGCGGGACGGCGATGCCGTACTGCGCGAACAGCTCTTTGGCCTGGTACTCGTGGAAATTCATTCCTATACCTCGAGCGAACGGGGAAACGTATCGGCCGCACGCGCGCTTGGGGCGCGTGGGCGCGGGAGAGGTCGGACGGCGGGTTCACGACGCGCTGCCGGCGTGCAGTGCGCGCGCTGCCGGGGTCACCGGGCAGGAATCACGCAATACGGCCGCGCATTTTCGCGCAAAGCCGGTCGTTATGGAAAGTGCCGCCCCCGGCGGCCCGTCCGCGGCGCCAGCGCTGGCGATGCGCGCCGGCCTGTCTATACTCGGACGAACGCCGCGCGGAAGCCGTCAACGTGACCCCCACGATACCCACCGCCGAACCGCCCGTGTTCCAGGCCGCCCGTCCCGCCGGCCAGGCGATCCGCCACGAACTGTTCTTCCTGAACTACTTCCGGCTGGCGCAGGCACTGGTTTACGCGGGCCTGGCACTGAGCTCGCCGCGGCTGACCTGGCCGACGGTCGACCAGCCGGTGCTGGCCTACGTGGTGATCGGGGTCTACCTGCTGTTCGCCGTGGGCATGCTGGCGCAGACGCGCCACGCGATGGCGAACGCACGGGTGGTGGTGTCCGGCGCGCTGGTGGTGGACATCATGGTGGCGGTGCTGGCTGCCTGGCTGATCCACGAGGCGCGCATCGGCATCGCCATGATGCTGGCGGTCAACCTGTGTACCGGCGCGCTGGTGTTGCCGCTGCGGCTATCGAGCTTCTTCGCCGCGCTGGCCACGCTGGGCATGCTCGGCCACACGCTGATCGTCGAGGCACACGGCGACGGCGACCTGCTCGAGTCGGGCCTGCTCGGCCTGGCCTACTTCGCCAGCACCACGCTGTGCCACGTGCTGGGCCGGCAGCTTCGCGCCACCGAGGCGCTGGCCGAACAGCGCAGCCTCGACCTGGCCAACCTTTCCCAGGTCAATGAGCTGATCATCCGGCGCATGAAGACCGGCGTGCTGCTGGTGGACGACGCCAACCGCATCCACCAGTTGAACGAATCGGCCTGGATGCTGTTGGGCAACCCGCCCGCCGACCAGCGCGACCTGGGCAAGCTGGCGCCGGAGCTGTCGCGCCGGCTGTACCACTGGATGACCTCCGGCAAGCTGGACGAAACGGCCACCCAGCTCGCCGATGGCGTCCCGGAGGTGGTGCCCCGCTTCACCCGCCTGGCGCCCAACGACGACTCGCATGTGCTGATCTTCCTGGACGACACCTCGCTGCTCTCGCGCCGTGCCGAGGAGCTCACCCTCAGCTCGCTGGGCCGCCTGTCCGCCTCGATCGCGCACGAGATCCGCAACCCGCTGGCGGCGATCCGCTATTCCGCCCAGTTGCTGGCCGAGTCGAAGGAACTCAACAGCGGTGATGCGCGCATGGTCGAGATCATCAACAACCATTGCGTACGCCTGAACGAGATCATCGAAAACATCCTGCAGCTCTCGCGGCGCGAGCGCTCGCGCCCGGAGACGCTGGACCTGGGCCGCTGGTGCAACGGCTTCGTCGACGAGTACAAGCAGGGCAACGACATCGGTGAGGATTCGCTCAGGGTCATCACCGGCAACGCGGCCGTGGCGGCAGTGGCCGATCCGCAGCAGTTGCAGCAGGTGGTGTGGAACCTGGTACAGAACGCACTGCGCTACGGCCGCATGCCCGGCGAGCCGGCGCGGGTGATGGTGGTGGTGCGCCAGGGCGAACATGGCGTGCCGATCATGGAGGTGATCGACCGTGGCCCGGGCATCGCGCCCAAGGTCGCGGCGCAGATCTTCGAGCCGTTCTACACCACGCACGAATACGGCACCGGCCTGGGCCTGTACCTGGCGCGGCAGATGAGCGAAGCCAACCAGGCCTCGCTGGAGTACGTGCGGGTGGCCGGCGGCGGCAGTTGCTTCCGGCTGACCCTCACGCCGCCGGCGCGGCATCCGGCCGAGGGCGGCGACGCGAACTGAAGCCGTCTTGCTCCCTCCCGGGGGGATCTCCGCAGCGCAATGCACGTGGCTGCAGGACGCCTGCAACGGTCCGCGCCTTTCGCCGGAGCCCACTTGTGGGCGATGCGCCAAGGCCTGGGCGCCAGAAACGGCATCGCCCACAAGTGGGCTCCTACAGAGGGCTTGTGCGGATCAGCGGACATGGCTAAACGCGAATCCGGCCTGTCACCCGCCGCTCGCCCGGGGGAGAGGAAGCAGCGCGTGAAGGCCGCGCTCACGCCATTTCCTGCCCAGGATCAGAGCACAGGACGGCCAAACTGCTATACCCTTCGAACGTTAACCGCTGACGAAGAGAACCATGTCCGCACAGACCGTCCTGGTCATCGACGACGAACGCGACATCCGCGAGCTGCTCACTATCACGCTGGGTCGCATGGACCTGCAGGTGGAGGCGGTAGGCACCGTGACCGAGGCCCGGCGGGCGCTGGGCGAACGCAGCTACGACCTGTGCTTCACCGACATGCGCCTGCCCGACGGCACCGGCCACGAGGTGATCGAGCTGATCGCCGCGACCCATCCGGACATGCCGGTGGCGATGATCACCGCCTACGGCAACGTCGACGCGGCGGTGAACGCGCTCAAGGCGGGCGCCTTCGATTTCGTCTCCAAGCCAGTGGACATCCAGATGCTGCGGCGGCTGGTGCGCACCGCGCTGCAGCTGGCCGAGGAGCGCAAGAGCGGTGCCGCGGCGGCGACCGGCGCGGCCGGCCGGCTGGTGGGCGATTCGCAGGCGATGCAGCAGGTCCGCGCCACCATCACCAAGCTCGCGCGCAACCAGGCGCCGGTGTACATCGCCGGCGAGTCAGGCGTGGGCAAGGAGCTGGTGGCGCGGCTGATCCACGAACAGGGCCCGCGCGCCAGCGGGCCGTTCGTGCCGGTCAATTGCGGCGCGATCCCGTCCGAACTGATGGAGAGCGAGTTCTTCGGCCACAAAAAAGGTAGCTTCACCGGCGCCAGCTCCGACAAGGAGGGCCTGTTCCAGGCCGCGCATGGCGGCACGCTGTTCCTCGACGAGGTCGCCGAGTTGCCGCTGCACATGCAGGTGAAACTGCTGCGCGCGATCCAGGAAAAAGCGGTGCGCCCGATCGGCGCGCGCGAGGAGGTGCCGGTGGACGTACGCATCCTCTCGGCCACGCACAAGGACCTGGCACGGCTGGTCGAGCAGGGCCAGTTCCGTCAGGATCTGTTCTACCGCATCAACGTGATCGAGCTGCGCGTGCCGCCGCTGCGCGAGCGTCGCGGCGACGTGCCGCAACTGGCCGCCTTCATCCTGCGCTCGCTGGCCGCCAAGAGCGGCGGCGCGCCCGGCCGGTTGCGGCCGGACGCGCAACAGGCGCTGGAGGATTACGACTTTCCCGGCAACGTGCGCGAGCTGGAGAACATCCTCGAGCGCGCCATGGCGATGTGCGAGGGCGACACCATCGACGCCGTCGACCTGATGCTGCCGCAACGCCCGCTGCGCCAGCAGGAGCCGCTCGATCCCGCGCACGGTGGCATGCATGCGCCCCAGACCGGCAGCCCGGCCGCCGCGCAACCGCCGGCGGCGCACGTCGGCCCCGGCAGCGGCGTGCCGCTGGACGATTACATCAGCAACCTCGAGCGCACGGCGATCATCAAGGCGCTGGAGGAGTCGCGCTACAACAAGACCGCGGCGGCGAAGAAGCTGGGGATCACCTTCCGGGCGCTGCGGTACAAGCTGAAGAAGCTCGGGATCGACTAAAGATCCCGCCTCGCGCGCCTTTGCTCCCTCTCCCCTTCGGGGAGAGGGCTGGGGTGAGGGGCCGGGCTTGCGGGGAACCCTCTCTGCACTTTTTGACGCAACAGCCTCCCCCTCTCCCTCCCCAACCCTCTCCCCCGGCTGCGCCGGGGAGAGGGAGCTGAAGTTATTCGCCCGCCCCCGCTTCCTGCCCACCCAACGCCTGCCGCATCGTGCGCAGCAGCTGTTGCGTATTGATCGGCTTGTCCACCAGGTAAAGCTGCTCCAGTGCCGGCAACTCCTCCAGATCCGGTGGCGCCTCGGGCCGGGCCAGCAGCAACACCGCCCGCCGATAGCCGTGCTCGATCAACGCGGCCAGCGTGCGCACGCCGGTGAACAGGTTCATGTCCGCATCCATCACCACCAGGTCCGGCACGCCGTGCGCCTCGATCCACTGCAGCGCCGCGGTGCCGCTCTGGCTGGCGTGCGGCTGGTAGCCGTAGCCGTCCAGGATGTCGACCAGCAGGGACAGCGGGCCGGCCTCCTCCACCACCACCAGCACGCGCTCGGCTTCGCCGAGCAAACTTTCTTTCTCTTCTTCTTCCGGCGCGACCGCTTCGGCCGGCGGCTCGTCCAGCGGGATGTAAAGATGGAACGCGGTGCCCTGGCCCGGCTCGCTATCCAGCCGCATCACGCCGCCATGGCTGGCGACGATGCGCTTGCAGGACAGCAGGCCCAGCCCGGTGCCGCCCTCCTTGGTGGTGAAGAACGGCTCGAACAGGTGCTCGCGCACGTGCGGCGGCATGCCCTCGCCGGTATCGGCGACGGTCAGGCACAGGTAGCGCCCCGGATGGGGCTGTTCGCCGGGCTGGAAGAAATCCTCCGCCAGTTCGTGCTCGACCGCGGCGATGCGCAATTCGCCCCCCTCGGGCATGGCCTGGATGGCGTTGAGGCTGAGGTTGAGCAGGGCCTGCTGCAGCTCGGTGTGGTTGCCTTCGAAGGTGAGCTCGCGGTCGCCGACTTCCACGTCCATCGTCACCGCGCGCGGCACGCTGCCGCGCAGCAGCAGGCCGAGCGCGTCCAGCAGCGCGCCCACCCGCACCTGCTCGGCGCGCCTCGCGCCGCGGGCGAAGGAGAGCATCGACTGCACCATCTGCAGGCCGCGCCGGCCGCAATCGCGCACCAGCGCGCCCAGCCGCGCCAGGCGCGGGTCGTCCTGGTAGTCCTGCAGGCTGTCACCGGCCAGGAGCAAAGGTTGCAGCAGGTTACGCAGGTCGTGACTGAGGCCGCCGGCAAGCATCGCCAGGCTCTCGAAGCGCTGGGCGCGGATCAGCTCGGCCTCGGCGCGGCGCTTGGCGCGCACCGACTCGGCCTCGGCCAGTGCACGGCGCACGGCGCTGGCCAGCCGGGTGGGATTCTGCTTGAGGATGTAGTCGGTGGCGCCGTTGCGCAGCGCCTCCACCGCGGCCTCTTCGCCCAGCGTGGCCGACACGTAGATGAAAGGAAGGTCCTCGTCGTGCTGGCGCAACAGCTCCAGCGCGCGCTGGCCGGAGAAGCCGGGAAGGCTCAGGTCCGACAGCACGATGTCCGGCGCGAACTCCTGCAGGCAGGCGGTGTAGCTGGCTTCGTCGTCGACCAGACGCACGTCGTATGCGATGCCGTCGGCGTCCAGCTCGGCCTGGATCAATTCGGCATCGAGCGGGTCGTCCTCGACCTGCAGGATGCGGATGGTGGGCAACACGCGCGTATTCGAGTTCGGCATGCAGTCTATTGCGCTCCTGTTTCGTTCCGTCGTCCAGCGCTCGTGGATTACTCGTGTTCGGGCAGCTGGTTGAGTACCGCCCAGAAGCGGCCCAGCGTACGCACCGCCTCGAAGAACTGGTCCACGTCCACCGGCTTGATCACGTAGGCGTTCACACCCAAATCCCAGCTGCGCGCCAGGTCGCTCTCCTCGCGCGAGGAGGACAGGATCACCACCGGGACCGTCCGCATGCGCTCGTCCTCGCGCATGCGGGTGAGCACTTCCAGGCCGTTCATGCGCGGCATCTTGATGTCCAGCAGGATCACCGACGGATCGACGTCCTCGCGTCCCTGCCACGGACCGCGGCAATACAGATAGTCCAGGCAATCCACGCCGTCTTCCACGTGCACCACCGGATTGGCCAGGTTGGCCTCGCGCAGCGCGTCCATCGCCATCTCGGCGTCGGCGAGGCTGTCTTCGACCAGCAGTACGGGGCCCAGGTGTCGGTTGTTCATGACGGACGGCTCGCGGTGCGCGCCTCGGCCAGTTCGGTGGCCGGCAGCGAAAAGTGGAAGCTCGCGCCGCGATCCTGCTCGGCCTCGGCCCAGGCCCGGCCGCCGTGCCGCGCGACGATGCGGCGCACATTGGCCAGGCCGATGCCGTTGCCCGGGAATTCGGACGCACGATGCAAACGCTGGAACACGCCGAACAGCTTGCCGGCGTATTCCATATTGAAACCCGCGCCATTGTCGGCCACCGTGAAGACATATTCACCATCGCGATCACGTTTCACGTCGATCGCGATCTTCGCCACCTCGCGCCGCCCGGTGTATTTGACCGCGTTGCCGATCAGGTTCTGCCAGACCGTGCGCAGCATGTTCTCGTCGCCGATCACGATCGGCAGCGGGGTGATGGTCCACTCGATACGCCGGTCGCCGGCGTCCGATTCGGCCAGGGCGCGCGCCTCGTCCACCAGCGACTGCATGTCCACCGCCTGCAGCCTGAGCGCGCCGCGGCCCAGCCGCGAGAACACCAGCAGGTCGTCGATCAACTGGGCCATGCGCGTGGCCGAGGTGCCGATGACCTCCAGGTAATGCGCGGCGGTCTCGTCCAGGTGCTGCTCCAGGTGGCGGCGCAGCTTGCCGGTGAAGCCGGCGATATGGCGCAGCGGCGCGCGCAGGTCGTGCGACACCGAATAGCTGAAGGCTTCCAGCTCGCGGTTGACGTCGGAGATCTGCGCCACCTTGCCTTCCAGCTGGCGGTTGAGCTCCTTGACCTGCTGTTCGACCAGCGCGCGCGCGGTGACGTCGCTGACGGTGAGCAGCAGCACCGGCTCGTCGCCCTCGTGCAGTTGCAGGCGGCGGGCGTTGACCATCACATGGCGATCGATGCCGCCGACCGTGCGCTGCACCAGCTCGTAATCCCACAGCTCGCGATCGTGCAGCAGCACGTCGCGCAGGCGCTGCAGCAGCGCGCCGTCGGTCCAGGCGCCCTCGCCCACGTCCTGCAGCGCGCGCAATTCGCGCTGGTCCTCCTGCGGCAGGCCGTACAGCTCGCTGAAGGCGGTATTGACCAGTAACGTGCACAACTGTGCGTTGAGCAGCGCGATCGGCTCGCGCACGGCCTGCACGATCATCTGCGAGCGGCGCACCGCCTGGCTCTCGCGCGTCTCGGCGCGCATGCGGCGGGCGATCTGGCGCTCGGAGACCACCACGATCACCGACAGCAGCACGATCTGCGCGATCGAGGTGATCGCCAGCACCAGTGCGCTTTCGAAGGCACTGCGGCGAGCATGGGCGCGGCGCTCCATCAGCACGGTGCCCTCGTTGCGCACCACGGTTTCGATCTGCTGGTCCATGGGGAACAACGTGCCGGCATCGTGCAAGGCGGCGATCGCGCCCTTGCGGTCGCCGTGCTGGATCCGCGCGAGCGCCTGCTCCAGCAGCGCCAACCGGCCGTTGACCACGTTGCCCAGGGCGCCGATGGCGGCCTGCTGGGTGGGGTTGTCGCGGGTCATGTCGCTGAGCTGGCCGAGCAGCGCGGGGACGTCGTTGCCAGCCTGGCGCGCCTTGTCGACCAGTTTGGGCTCCTTGCCGCCTTCGAGCAGGCGGAAGATCGCCGCCTCGCTGCTGCGGGTGACGTAGGCGATGCGGTAGGTGAGCGACTTGACCTCGGAGGAATGCGTGACCAGTTGGCCCGCTTTCATGGCGTCGTCGTGGCTGGTGCGCGTGGCCAGGTAGGGCAGCAGCACGATCACCAGCACCGCGCACAGCAACCCGGCCATGCGCCAGCGCGGCACGCGCCAGCGGTGCAGGCCGCGGCGGAGCTCGGGCAGCAGGTCGCGATGGCGGCTGGGCATGCGCAGAAGGTTCCTCACCGGCTCGGCGGCCAGGCGGAGCTTACGGCGTGTCTACACCGGCCGGTAAACGTGCAATGAAAGCGTACGCCACGTTAGCGTGAGGTGATAGCGGGCGTGCGATCGCCCCCCTCCCCCGCGGGAGGGTCTGGGGTGAAGCATCGCACTGGCTTCGGCCTATCCGTCGGAGGCATCTGATAACAAGGTTCTTCGCGGGTCAGGGAACGGGGGCCTTGACCGCCACGATCCCGCTCCGTCAGATCAGGCCACGTGTTGGTAGGAGCCCACTTGTGGACTCCTACAGGAGTACGGCCAGGCCGCCGTGGCTCGAGGGGCATGTGCCGCGTTCGAGCGTTACCGCGCCGGCTCGGCCTGCATGCGGAAGTGCAGTTCGCCACCCGCGAGGATCTGGCCGTGCCGCAGGAACGGCCCGGCCAGCGGCTGGCCGTTCAAGGTGACCTCGCCCACATAGGGATGCGCGTCGTCCAGCGGCGCGGCGCTGACGGTGAAGTCCTTGCCGTTGGCCAGGTGCAGCGTGGCCCGTTCGACGAACGGTCGGCCGATCGCGTAGACATCGCTGGCGGGCGTCACCGGATAGAAGCCGAGCGCCGTGAACACGTACCAGGCCGACATCTGGCCCAGGTCGTCGTTGCCCGAGAGGCCGTCCGGACGCGCGGCGTACTGGCTGTCCATGATCTGCGTGAGCCGCTGTTGCGTCTTCCACGGCGCGCCGGCGTAGTCGTACAGGTAGGCGATGTGGTGGCTGGGCTCGTTGCCGTGGGCGTACCAGCCGATCAGGCCGGTGATGTCCTCCACGTGCTTGAAATGCGCCGGATCGATCTTTGCGTCGAAGACCTCGTCCAGCCGCTGGATGAACTTCGCCTTGCCGCCCATCGCCTGGATCAGGCCCGGCACGTCCTGCGGCACGTACCACGAGTACTGGTAGGCGTTGCCTTCGGTGTAATCGGTGCCGTAGCCGGCGGCGGCAGGATCGAACGGCGTGCGGAACGCGCCCGTGGAAAGCCGCGCGCGCATGAAGCCGGTCTCGGAATCCCACGCGTTCTTCCAGTTGCCGGCGCGTTTGCCGAACGTGGTGGCGACATCCTTGCGCCCCATCGCTCTGGCCATCTGCGCCAGCGCCCAGTCGTCGTAGGCGTATTCGAGCGTCTTGGAAGCACCTTCGGGCTCCCGGTCGATAGGCACGTAGCCGAGCTTCATGTAATCGGCCAGGTCGCCGTAGGGCGCATAGGTGGCGCTGGCGACCATGGCGTCGAGCGCCTTGTCCGCGTCGAAGCCACGTATGCCCTTGATCCAGGCGTCGGCGATCACCGGCACCGCGTGGTAGCCGATCATGCACCAGGTCTCCAGACCCTGGTACGCCCACACCGGCAGGATGCCGAATGGGCTGGATTCGCGTGCGGCGATCAGCGAGCGGATGAAGTCGGAGCTGCGTGCGGGATCGAGCAGCACCATCAGCGGCTGTTGCGCGCGGTAGACGTCCCACAGCGACCAGGTCGAATAGAACTCGTAGCCGTCCGCCTGGTGCACGGCGTGGTCGGGGCCGCGGTACTGGCCGTTGACGTCCATGCTCAGCGTGGGCGAGAGCATGGCGTGGTAGAGCGCCGTGTAGAACTGGGTACGCACGGTGGCGGGCGCGTCGATGTCGACCACGGCCAGCGCCTTGTCCCACGCGGCCTTCGCCTGCGCGCGGCGGGCGTCGAAATCCCAATGCTTGCCGTCGGCGTCGAGGTTGGCGACCGCGTTGGCGGCGCTCACCGACGAGATCGCCACCTTCACTTCAAGCGGCTGTTCCAGCGTGCCGAAGTCGAACACGCCAACCAGCGCGCGACCGTTCTGTGCATCGTAGTCGACCGGCTGGTTGCCGGGTCCCTTGAAGCCCTTGTAGAGGACGTCGCTCTCGCGGTCGTACAGGGTTCGCGAGGTCATTGGCTGGCTGAAGCGCATGGCGAAGCACAGTTCGCGCCCCGGCGCCCAGCCGCGGGTGGTGCGGCAACCGCTGACGGTGCCGTCGTCGGCCACCTGCAGTTGCGACCACAGCACCTTGCCGGGGTAGTCGTAGATGCTCGGACGCAGGTCCAGCAGCAGGTGGGCGCTCTTGCCTTTCGGGAAGGTGTAGCGATGCCAGCCTACGCGGCGCCCGGCGGTGAGTTCGGCGCGGATGCCGTAATCGGCCAGCGTCACCGCGTAGTAGCCGGCCTGTTCGACCTCGGTTGCGTGGTCGAAGCGCGACCGGTAGCCGCTGCCCGGCCTGGCCGGGTCACCGGGCTCCAGCTTCACCTCGCCGGCGACCGGCATCACCAGCACATCGCCCAAGTCCGAATGGCCGGAGCCGGAAAAGTGCGTGTGCGAGAAGCCCATGATGCTGTCATCGCCGTACTGGTAGCCGGCGGCCCACTTGTAGGCGTGCTTGAAGTCCGGCATCGCGGTGTCGGGCGAGAGCTGGATCATGCCGAAAGGCACCGTGGCACCCGGGAAGGTATGACCGTCACCGCCGGTGCCGATGCGCGGGTCGACGCGGTCGGCATGGCCGGTGGCAGCGAGGGCGAATCCGGGCAGTAAAATCAGGGCAAAGGCCAGGCGGGACAGGCGCAAGCGCATCGGTGCTCTCCGAATTTGGATCGTTCCAAATAGCCAAGCTAGCAGCGCTCATCGCCGCTTGCACGCTGCATTGCGCGAAGTGGGCGAAAGGCCTCCCCCTCTCCCCAACCCTCTCCGAGCAAGCTCGGGGGAGAGGGAGCCGGTGGGCGTACCGCAATGTGCGCCCCAACACGAGCGAGCCGCCGAGCAGCAAGCGGTCGACCGCCATGCGCTCGAACTCGACCGGCCTGGCCCAGGAGCAATGGCGTGCCGCGATGTGCTCCCTCTCCCCCGGCACCGCCGGGGGAAGGGCTGGGGAGAGGGGGAGGCCCTTGCTCCGATCCACAGGAACCGGTTCCAGTAACCCCACCGATCCGCTAGATTTGGATCGTTCCAAAGCAAGTTCCTCCCACGGGTGCCCCATGGATAGCAACCCTCCGCTCGGCCGCAAGGTCACCGTGCGCGACATCGCCGCGGGCTGTGGCGTCTCGCGCGCCACCGTATCGCTGGTGCTGCGCGGCAGCCCGCTGGTCAACAAGGACACCCGTGCCCGCGTCGAGGAAGAGCTGCGCAAGCAAGGCTACGTCTACAACCGCGCCGCGGCCAACCTGCGCCGGCGCACCTCCTCGTCGATCGCGCTGGTGATCAACGAACTGGCCAATCCGTTCTTCGCCGAATTCGCGGCGGGCGTGGACGACGTCATCGGCGAGGCCGGCATGGTGACGCTGCTCGGCTCATCCAGCGAATCGCCCAAGCGCGAACAGGCCGTGCTCGGCTCGCTGATCGAGCACGGGCCCGGCGGCATCATCCTTTCGCCCGCCGAGGGCAGCGACGCCAGCCAGGTGCTGGCGGCAGTCGGCGCACGCACGCCGCTGCTGCTGTTCAACCGGGAGCTGACCGGCGAGCAGCCCGAGTACGCCCACTGGGACACGCTGGCAATGGACAACCAGCAGGGCGCGCGCGAAGCGACCGCGCACCTGATCGCGCAGGGCCACCGGCGCGTCGCCTTTTTCGGCGGCCATCGCGATTCCAGCTCCTGCCGCCAGCGCCGCGCCGGCTACCGGGAAGCGATGCAGGCCGCCGACTTGCCGGTGGCGGCGCACTGGGAGGTCGAGTGCCTGCCCACCCGGCTCGAAGCGGCGCACTGCGCGCAGGCGCTGTTCGATGTCGAACCGGCGCCTACGGCAGCGGTCTGCTACAACGACGCCGTGGCGCTGGGCCTGATGCACGGGCTGCTCGAACGGGGCCTGGCACCCGGCCGCGACTTCGCCCTCACCGGCTTTGACGACATCGCCGAGGCCGCGCTCGCCACGCCATCACTGACCACGCTGGCGGCCGCGCCGCGCGCCCGCGGCCGCCAGGCAGCGCAGATGTTGCTGCAGCGGCTGCGCGAGCCGGATGCCGAAACCCGACGCATCGTCGCCCCCGTGCAGCTGGTGATCCGCGCCAGCAGTTGTCCGCCCACCGCCTGATCCGGACCCGAGTGACACCTATGGCCATCATGCAAGCCCCCCACCCGTCGCCCCTGGCTCCGAACGGGCCGCGCGAGCCCTACACCACTTATCCGGCGGCGCTGGCGGTGGTCACCACGATCTTCTTCATGTGGGGCTTCCTGACCTGCCTCAACGACATCCTGATTCCACACCTGAAGGCGCTGTTCGAACTGAACTATGCCCAGGCGATGCTGGTGCAGTTCACCTTTTTCGGTGCGTACTTCCTGACCTCGCTGCCGGCGGGGCGGCTGGTGGCGCATCTGGGCTACAAGCTCGGCATCGTCGCCGGGCTGGCGATTGCCGGCATCGGCGCGATGGGCTTCTGGCCCGCGGCCGGACTGCATTCCTACCCGGCCTTCCTTGGCGCACTGTTCGTGCTGGCCACCGGCATCACCGTGCTGCAGGTGGCGGCCAATCCGTACGTGGCGCTGCTGGGGCCGGCGCGCACCAGCTCCAGCCGGCTCACCCTGGCGCAGGCGCTCAATTCCTTCGGCACCTACCTGGCGCCGCACTTCGGCGGGCTGCTGATCCTGTCGGTGGCGGTGAAAAGCTCACTGGAGGTCACCCGGTTGTCGCCGGCCGAACAACTGGCCTACCGCACGCAGGAAGCGCAGGCAGTGCAGGGACCGTACCTGGGCCTGGCCATCGCGCTGTTCGCGCTGGCGGTGCTGGTGTACCTGTTCCGCCTGCCCGCGCTGGAGGAGGCCACCGAACAGGCCGACCGCAGCCATCACACGCTGCTCGACGCGCTGCGCATCCCGCACGTGATGTTCGGCGTGATCGCGATCTTCTGCTACGTCGGCGCGGAGGTCTCGATCGGCAGCTTCATGGTCAGCTACCTGTCGATGCCGGACATCGGCGGCATGCGGGAGGTGGATGCGGCGACGTACGTCTCGTACTACTGGCTGGGCGCGATGATCGGGCGCTTCGCCGGCTCGTGGCTGATGACGCGCCATTCGCCGCGCGCGCTGCTGGCGCTGTTCGCCGCCGTCAACATCGCGTTGCTGGCCGTGACCATGAGCACCGGCGGCATGCTCGCCACCTGGAGCGTGGTGGCGATCGGGCTGTTCAACTCGATCATGTTCCCGACCATCTTCACGCTGGGCATCGAACGGCTCGGCCCGCTGACCGAAAAGGCGTCCAGCCTGCTGATCATGGCCATCGTCGGCGGCGCGGTGGTGCCGGTCGCGCAGGGCGCGCTGGCCGACCACATCGGCGTGCAACTGGCCTTCGTGCTGCCGGCGTTGTGCTACGTCTACATCGTGTTCTACGGCCTGCGCGGTTCGCGCATCGTGGATGCCTCGCTGGAGGCACGATGAGCCGTCCGATCCTCTGCTTCGGCGAGGCGCTGATCGATTTCCATGCCGAGGGCACCGGCGACGCCGGCTTCCCGCGCGCGTTCGTGCCCTTTGCCGGCGGCGCGCCGGCCAACGTGGCGGTGGCGGCGGCACGCTTGGGCGGCGCCGCGCGCTTCGCCGGCATGCTCTCGCGCGACCCGTTCGGCGACTTCCTGCTCGACAGCCTCGAGCGCGCCGGCGTGGGCGTGGCCGACGTGGCGCGCACCGGCGAGGCGAATACCGCGCTGGCCTTCGTCAGCCTCGACGCGCGCGGCGAGCGCAGCTTCAATTTCTACCGGCCGCCCTCGGCCGACCTGCTGTTCCGGCCCGGACATTTCCGCGCCGGCGCGTTCGACGATGTCGCGGTGTTCCACGTCTGCTCCAACAGCATGACCGATGCGGAACTGGCCGAAACCACCCGCGAGGGCATGCGCCGCGCACAG
The DNA here is from genome assembly GCF_026410505.1 of Frateuria hangzhouensis. Taxonomy (GTDB): domain Bacteria; phylum Pseudomonadota; class Gammaproteobacteria; order Xanthomonadales; family Rhodanobacteraceae; genus Frateuria_A; species Frateuria_A hangzhouensis. The sequence continues at coordinate 107,419 of NZ_JAPMIU010000003.1, read as the reverse complement.
GCGGCCGGGGCGCTGGTGAGCTTCGACCTCAACCTGCGTCCGGCGTTGTGGCCGCGGGACTCCAACCCGCGCCCGTCGGTGTGGCCGGCGCTGCAGCTGGCCGACGTGGTCAAGCTGTGCGCCGAGGAATTCGCCTGGCTGGCCGAGGACGGTGCCCTGCTCAACCGCCTGTGGCGCGGCCGCACGCGGCTGCTGGTGGTCACCGACGGCCCGCGGCCGTTGCGCTGGTTCCGTCGCGACGCCAGCGGCGAGTTGCCCTGCCCGCAGGTCGAGGCGGTCGACACCACCGCCGCGGGCGATGCCTTCGTCGGCGGCCTGCTGTGCCGGCTGGCGGCACTCGAGCCGGGCGCCTTCGACACCTTGCTGCACGACGAGGCGGGCCTGCACGAGATGCTTGCCTTCGCCGCCGCCTGCGGCGCGCTCACCGTCACCCGCCAGGGCTCGTTCGCCGCGATGCCGAGCGCGACGGAAGTGGACACCTTCCTGGCATCGAACCCACAAGGGAGCCTCGAATGACTCCCTTCGTGCTCAATGGCCCTGTGGGAGCCCGCTCGCGGGCGATGCTCTTTCAGGCACCGGAGCAAGAGCATCGCCCGCGAGCGGGCTCATGCAGGTTCGACGCGCGCCTTCGGCACTGCGCGACCCTACCCTGGACATTCCGATGACCACCCTGCCCGACTTCCGCAGCGAACACTTCCTGCGCGACCATATCGCCCGGACCATGGCGTTCTACCACCCGCGCGCCATCGACCCGGCCGGCGGCTTCTTCCAGTATTTCAAGGACGACGGCACGATCTACGACCGCAGCCATCGCCACCTGGTCAGCAGCACGCGCTTCGTCTTCAACTACGCGCTGGCGGCGATCGAGTTCGAGGATCCCGATTACCTGGAGGCCGCGCGCCACGGCCTGCACTACGTGCACGAGGTTCACCGCGATCCGGCCACCGGCGGCTACGCCTGGACGATCCGCGACGGCCAGCCGGAGGACCGCACCAACCACGCCTACGGCGTCGCTTTCGTGCTGCTGGCCTGCGCCAGCGCACGCCGCGCCGGCATCGTCGAGGCCGTGCCGTGGATGGACGAGACCTGGGCGCTGCTGGAAAAGCGCTACTGGGATGCCGATGCCGGCCTCTATCGCGACGAGGCCGATGCCGACTGGGATTTCTCGCCCTATCGCGGCCAGAACGCCAACATGCACATGTGCGAAGCGATGCTGGCCGCCTACCAGGCCAGCGACGACCCGCGCTACCTGGATCGCGCGCTGCTGCTGGCCGAACACATGACCCGCCGCCAGGCAGCCAAGGCCGGCGGCCTGGTGTGGGAGCACTACGACGCGCACTGGAACGTCGACTGGGACTACAACCGCGACAACCCGCGGCACCTGTTCCGCCCGTGGGGCTTCCAGCCCGGCCACCAGACCGAGTGGGCCAAACTGCTGGTGATCCTCGAATCCCACCTGGCCGGGCGCGGCCGCGAGGAGCGCTGGCTGCTGCCGACCGCGCGCCATTTGTTCGACACCGCGCTGATGCGCGCCTGGGACGCCGGGAACGGCGGCATCCACTACGGCTTCGCGCCCGACGGCAGCATCTGCGACGCCGACAAGTATTTCTGGGTGCAGGCCGAATCGCTGGCCGCCGCTGCGCTGCTGCACGCGCGTACCGGCGAGGCCGTGTATGACGACTGGTACGCGAAGCTGTGGACGTATGCGTGGCAGCATTTCGTCGATCACGAACACGGCGGGTGGTACCGCATCCTCACCCGCGACAACCGCAAGTACGACGACGAGAAGAGTCCCGCCGGCAAGGTCGATTACCACACCATGGGCGCCTGCCACGAAGTGCTCGCGCTGATCCGCGCCGGCGGCCAACCGTAAACAGGGGATCCCCATGAAAGCTCTCGCCCTCTCCCTCTCCCTCGCCAGCGCGCTGGCGCTGGTCACCACCGTCGCCGCGGCGGCCGACGCACCGCGTTACGACCCGCTGCAGACGTTCGCCCCGTTCAGCTATCCCGACCCGGTCAATGCCTACCGTTCCGGCGACGGCAAGCCGGGCCCGCTGTTCTGGCAGAACCGCGCCGACTACGCGATCGAGGCCACCCTCGAACCGGCCAGCCGCCTGCTCAGCGGCCGCGAAACCATCACCTACACCAACCACAGCCCCAACGCGCTGGACGTGCTGTGGCTGCAACTGGACCAGAACCGCTACAAGACCGACGCGCGCGGCGCCTTCACCAGCAAGTTCCCCACCGAATTCACCAGCGGCTACCACATCGCCTCGGTGGAAGTGGAGGACGCCCGCGGCCAGCGCCAAGCGGTGAAATGGATCGTCTCCGACACCCGCATGCAGCTGCGCCTGCCCGCCGCAGTCAAGGCCCATGGTGGCAGCGTGCGCGTGCACATCGCCTGGAACTACACGGTGCCCGGCGAGTTCGGCGGTCGCACCGACGTCAACCCGAGCAAGAACGGCGACATCTTCGAGATCGCCCAGTGGTACCCGCGCCTGTGCGTCTACGACGACCTGCGCGGCTGGGACACGGCGCCCTACTTGAATAGCGAGTTCTACCTGGAATACGGCGATTTCGACTACAAGATCACCGTGCCGTCGGACATGATCGTGGCCGGTTCCGGCGAGCTGGTGAACCCACAGCAGGTACTCACCGCGACCCAGGTCAAGCGGCTGGACCAGGCCCGCCACAGCGACACGACGGTGATGATCCGCACCCCGGCCGAGGTCACCGACCCGGCCAGCCGTCCCAAGCAGGGCGGCACGCTGACCTGGCATTTCCGCATGCACAACAGCCGCGACGTGGCCTTCGGCGCCTCCAGGGCGTTCGTGTGGGACGCGGCGCGGATCAACCTGCCGCAGGGCAAGACCGCGCTGGCGATGTCGGTCTATCCGGTCGAAAGTGAATGGCGCCGCGCCACCGAGTTCCTGAAGGCCTCGGTCGAGCATTTCTCCAGCAAGTGGTTCGCCTACCCCTGGCCGGTGGCGATCAACGAGGCCGGCACCGCGGGCGGCATGGAATACCCGGGCATCACCTTCGACCACAAGCGGGCCACCGGCAAATCGCTGCACATGCTGATCGCGCACGAGATCGGCCACACCTGGTTCCCGATGATCGTCGGCTCCAACGAGCGCCGCGACGCGTGGATGGACGAGGGTTTCAACACCTTCATCGACATCGGCGAGGATGAGGCCTTCAACCACGGCGAGTTCGCGCCCAAGCGCGATAGCGAGTACGCCCCCGGCGGCGGCAACCCGGCCGACGAGATCGCCAAGGTGCTGGCCGACCCGGACGCGCCCGCGCCGCTCAACGGCGCCGACATGACGCCGGAGAAGTACCGCCATCCGATCAGCTACTTCAAGGGCGCCTTCGGCCTGGTACTGCTGCGCGAGCAGATCCTCGGCCCGGAGCGCTTCGATGACGCGTTCCGCAAGTACATCGCCACCTGGGCCTTCCACCATCCCTCGCCGTCGGATTTCTTCCGTTTCATGGAGAGCGAATCGGGCGAGGACCTGGGCTGGTTCTGGCGTGGCTGGTACCAGCACAACTGGCAGTTCGACATGACCGTGCGCAAGGTCGCGCCGATCGACGGCGACTGGTCGCACGGCGCGGCGGTAACGGTGGCCAACCTGGACCAACTGGTGCTGCCCAATACCCTGCGGCTGACCTACGATGACGGCAGCACGAAGGACGTGCGCGTGCCGGTGGAGACATGGCAGCAGCATCGCGAGTACGTGGTGCGGGTGGCCGGGCCGCGCAAGGTGGTGTCGGCGATGCTGGACCCCGAGCACGGCCTGCCGGAGGCCAACCGCTCCAACGACACCGTCAAGCTGAAATAACCCCTTGTGGGCGATGTCTTTGGTGGCGAGGTCAGCCCCTTGAGAGCATCGCCCACAAGTGGGCTCCTACCTTTTCGGCAGGCGCTGTTGCAGTTTGGCCATGCCTTCCCAAGGGTCGGCCTTCAAGCTCTTCGCCCGCGCCAGCGCCGCCTGAAGGCCAAAGGCGGCGCCGCCCTCGACCTTCCCCAACTCTTCCCACCGCAGCGGCATCGCCACCGGCGCGCCGTCGCGTGCCCGCAGCGACCAGTTGCACACGCTGGTCGCGCCACGGGCATTGCGCAACCAGTCGATGAAGATCTTGCCCTCGCGCTGCGCCTTGCTCGCCGTGGCGATGTAACGCTCCGGCGCTTGCTCGACCATCGCATCGGCCACCCACTCGCAAAAATCCTTCATCGCCTGCCAGCTGGGTCCGCGACGGAACGGCACCACCACATGCAACCCCTTGCCGCCGCTGGTGCGCACGAAGCTGGCCAGTTCCATGCCCTGCAGCAGCGTGCGGATCCCGCGCGCGCACTCCACCACGGCCGCCCAGGCGACGCCGGGTGCGGGATCGAGATCCAGCACGATGCGGTCGGGCGAGTCGGGCTTGTCCACCCGCGAACCCCACGGGTGCAACTCGATCGTGTTCATCTGCACCAGTTGCAGCAGCCCCTTGCGGTCGCGGATGTAGACGTAGTCGTCTTCGCCACCCCCTTTTTCCTCCAGCGGGATCGGGCGCACGCTGGAGCCGAGCTTGGCCGCATGGTGTTTCTGGAAGAAGCAGGCGCTGTCCGTACCGCCGGGGCAGCGCACCATCGACAGCGGGCGGTTCACCAGTTCGGGCAGGATCCAGTCGGCCACGGCGGCGTAATAGGTGGCGACCTCGCCCTTGGTGATGCCGTCATCCGGATAGACCACGCGCGAGGGGTGAGTGATCCGGACGCCGGCAATCTCGACAGGCTTGTCTGCGTGCGATCGATGCCCATGGGCGGCCGAGGTGGATGCCACCGGGACGTGTGCACGCGAATTCACGACCAGGACCCGGTTGGCTCCCTCCCCTGCTTGCAGGGGAGGGTTGGGGAGGGGTGCTCTTCCGCTTCGACCGGGCTTCCCCCGCCCAAGCTCCGCCGGCACGCAGGGCGAGGCGCCGAAGCGGTGTCTGCCTGCTCGATCGGCTTCATCCGGCCTTGCGCCCCTTGCGGGTGGCCGTGACCTTCTTCGCCGGGCTCTTGCGCGCGGATTTCTTGGGTGCAGGCTCGGCCTTCTTGGCGGCCTTCTTCGTCGCGGGCTTCTTTTCGGATTTCTTTTCGGACTTCTCCTCGTCCTTGCCCTTGGCTGGCGTGCGTTCCTTGCCCTCGATGCTCTTCTTCAGCAACGCCATGAAATCGACCACGTTGGTGGTGGCGTTGGCGTGTGCCGGCTCCTCTTCCTCCAGCGTGGTGGTGACGCCCTTGCTCTTGAGGCGCTGCTCGATCACCGCGGTGAGCCGTTCGCGGAACTCGTCGCGGTAGCTTTCCGGCTCGAACTTGCCGGCCATCGACTCGATCAGCTCGCCGGCCATGTCCAGCTCGCGGTCGCTGATGCGGTAGTCGGCCACCGGCTTGTCCGGCAGGGCGTACTCTTCGGCGTCGACCAGCTCCTGCGGGAAGCGCAGCAGCACCAGCATCAGCGCCTCGTCCTGGGGCATCACCGCGCACAGGTATTCGCGCGTGCGGATGACCACCCGTGCAATGCCGATCTTCTTCGTACGCTTGAGCGTCTCGCGCAACAGCACGTAGCCCTTCTCGGCCTTTTTCCCGGGGACCAGGAAATAGGGCTTCTCGAAGTACGCGGGGGTGAGCTGGCCGGCATCGATGAAAGTGTCGATTTCCACCGTCTCGTGCGCCTCGGCCGCGGCGCTGCGGATGTCCGACTCCTCCAGCACCACGTAATTGCCCTTGGAATACTCGTACGCCTTGACGATGTCCTTCCAGGGCACTTCCTCGCCCGATTCGGCGTTGACGCGCTCGTAACGCACGGGTTGGTTGTTGCGCTGGTCGAGCATGCGGAAATGCAGGTCGACCTTGCGCTCGGCGGTCATCAGGCGGATCGGGACGTTGAGCAACCCGAACGACAGCGTGCCGGTCCAGATGGGGCGTGCCATGGCTTACCTCCACGACGGCGGGTTTCGATGGTAGCCACGGCGCCCGTGCACGGAATGCCAAAGCACCGCGCTGGCGCGTGTGCAAGGGATCGTCCAGACTTGCCCGATGAGCGCCATGCCCGCCGCCGCCCGCCTGCTTGCCTGTGCCGCCCTGCTGTGGCCGCTGGCCGGCCATGCGGCCGCGCACCGCTATCGCTACGACACCGTGCACAGCCAGATCGTTTTCAGCGTGAGCCACGACGGCTACTCGCGCCCGTTCGGCCGGCTGCATATCGCCCGCGGCTGGCTGCGCTTCGACCCGGACGACTGGAGCCACGCCGCCACCGAGCTGGACATCGACCTGGCCAGCCTGGACATGGGCGACGCCGACTGGAACGCCGCCGTGCTCAAGCCGGCCTTCCTCGATGCCACCAGGACCCGCTACGCCCACTTCGCCAGCACCTCGGTGGAGCGCACGGCCGACAAAAACGGCATCCTGCACGGCAAGCTCACCCTGCGCGGCGTCACCCGCGAGGTCGACATCCCGTTTACCTTCAACCGCCAGGCGCGCACCATCTTCGGCCTGCATACCATTGCCGGGTTTTCCGCCACCGCCATGCTCGACCGCACCGATTTCGGCATGACCGCCAACTCCGGCTCGATCGGGCGACACGTGTCCGTGTGGCTGGAGCTCGAAGCCATCCGCGAAGAGCGCACCGATGCCCGGGAGAGCGCCGATGCTGCGCAATGACGAGTGGCGCTGGGGCGCCGTCGCCAAGTTCTTCCACTGGACGATCGCCCTGCTGATCCTGGGCAACGGCGTGTTCGGCCTGCTGATGGACCTGGCCGGCTCGCCCATGCAGAAGGTCGGCTGGATGGCCCTGCACAAGTCGATCGGCCTGACCGTACTGGCGCTGTTCCTGCTGCGCGTGCTGTGGCGCGGATTCAACCGCCCGCCGCGCGAATTGCCCGCGCCGCGCTGGCAGTTGTGGGCCGCGCGCCTCGTGCACGGCATGCTGTACCTGCTGGTGGCGGCGCTGCCGCTGTCGGGCTGGTGGTTCAATTCCGTGCGCGGCTACCCGCTGCAGTACTTCAAGCTGTTCAACCTGCCGGCGATTGCCGCCAAGGACACCGAACTGCGACGGCTCGCGCACGAGGTGCACGAATACCTGTTCTGGATCCTGCTGCTGGTGTTGCTCGCCCACGTGGGCGCGGCACTGAAACACCACGTGTTCGACAATGACGACGTGTTGCGCCGCATGTGGCCGTTCGCCCGCCTCAAGGCGGGATCCAAAGGAGACAACCGATGACCCGACCGACCCTGCGGCGTCTGGCCCCGCTGCTGCTATGCCTGGCCCTGCCGGCGGCCGCCCAGGCGACCGATTACCGCGTGCTGCAGGACCAGAGCACGCTGGCCTTCACCGCGACCTTCCAGGGCGCGCCGTTCGAGGGCACCTTTTCCCAATGGCACGCCGCCATCCGCTACGACCCGGCGCATCTGGCCGACGCCCGCTTCGACGTCTCGGTGGACACCACCAGCGCCGGCACCGGCGATCCGGACCGCGACGGCGCGCTGCCCGGCGCGGACTTCTTCAACGCGACCAAATACCCGCAGGCGCACTACATCACCACGGGCTTCGTCCAGGCCGGCGGCCACGTGATCGCCCACGGCAACCTGACTTTGCGCGGCGAAACCCATCCGCTCGACCTCACGGTGACCTTCACGCCACAGGACAACGGCACCGCGGCGCTGGACGTGACCGGCACCCTCAAGCGGCTGGACTACGGCGTGGGCGGCGGCGAGTACGCCGATACCTCGGTCATCGGCAACGAGGTGGTCGTCAACGCGCACCTGGTGCTGGCGCCGAAATAGCGCGCTCAACCGTTCGCAAACCGCCGGACCGCCGCCGCGTCGAACGGCCAGTCCAGCTCCCGCCCGTCCCGTGCATCGCGCAGCACCGGCACCCGCGTGCCGTAGCGCGACTCCAGCGCCACATCGTCATCCACCCACACGCTGTCGAACTCCGGCGCACGCGCCTCGGCAAGCACCGCGAGCGCCTGGTCGCACAGATGGCAGTAATCGCGCTGGTAGAGGACAAGATCGGCCATGCGAGGTCGAATGGACTGCCAAACGTGGGGCGGGCGGGTAGAATAACGGGTTCACCCCTTTCCCCGTAGCGCATCCATGGCCGTCAGCGTCTTCGATATTTTCAAGATCGGCATCGGACCGTCGTCCTCGCACACGGTCGGGCCGATGCGCGCGGCCGCCCGCTTCGGCGAGAGCTGGCTGGAGGACAAGGGCGTGCTCGACCGCGTGGTCCGCGTTCGCGCCGAGCTTTATGGCTCGCTGGCGATGACCGGACGTGGCCACGGCACCGACAAAGCGGTGCTGCTGGGCTTCGAGGGCCACCATCCGGACGCCATCGACCCGGACGCCATCCCCGACGTCCTCGCCCGCATCCGCGCCAGCAGCCGGCTGCGCCTGCTGGGCAAGCACGAGATCGCCTTCGACGAGAAGGCCGACCTGGTCTTCAACAAGCGCCAGAAGCTGCCGCTGCACACCAACGGCATGCGTTTTTCCGCCTACGACGCCGACGGCAACCAGTTGGCCACGCGTGACTACTACTCGGTCGGCGGCGGCTTCGTGGTGAACCACGACGAGGCGGCCGAAGACCGCATCGTCGCCGACACCACCGAACAGCCCTATCCGTTCTCCTCCGGCGACCAGTTGCTGGCGCTGTGCGAGCAGCACGGCATGTCCGTCGCCCAACTGATGATGGCCAACGAGGCCGTGTGGCGCCCCGAGGCGGAAACCCGCGCGGGCCTGCTGGTCATCTGGAAGGCCATGCAGGACTGCGTCGCCCGCGGCCTGCGCTCCCCCGGCACGCTGCCCGGGGGCCTGCACGTGACGCGCCGCGCCCCCGCCATGGCCGCGGAACTGCGCGGCCAGCCCGAGGCGTCGCTGAAGGATCCGCTCACCATCCTGGACTGGGTCAACCTCTACGCGCTCGCGGTCAACGAGGAAAACGCCGCCGGTGGCCGCGTGGTGACGGCGCCCACCAACGGCGCCGCCGGCATCATCCCCGCGGTCGGCCACTACTATCTGCACTTCTGCCCCAAGGCGGACCAGAACGGCATCGTCGACTACCTGCTGACTGCCGCCGCCATCGGCATCCTCTACAAGGAAAACGCCTCGATCTCCGGCGCCGAAGTCGGCTGCCAGGGCGAAGTGGGCGTGGCTTGCTCGATGGCCGCCGGCGGCCTCACCGCCGCGCTGGGCGGCAGCATCTGGCAGGTCGAGAACGCCGCCGAAATCGGCATGGAGCACAACCTGGGCCTCACCTGCGACCCGATCGGCGGCCTGGTGCAGATCCCGTGCATCGAGCGCAACGCGATGGGCTCGGTCAAGGCCATCAACGCCAGCCGCATGGCGCTCAAGAGCGATGGCAAGCACCGCGTCAGCCTGGACAAGGTGATCAAGACCATGCGCGACACCGGCCGCGACATGAAGGACAAGTACAAAGAGACCAGCCGCGGCGGGCTCGCGGTGAACGTCATCGAGTGCTGAGCTTCAACTCCTCTCTCCGCGCGGGCCAGGCCTCGCCGGCGGCGCGGGGTCTGGCGTTCACACGCCTCGCATTCAGCACCTGTGACGGAAGACCGTGACTGCGCCCTTTCCGTCGCCAGGGCGGCGAAAGGGATGCGCAGCTGGGCTCGGGTGGCACTCCACTGGTGCTCAAAGGGAGCTGCCGCCATCGGCCTTCTCGCGAAAACTTCGGCCGCCGATGACCCATCTCTGGCGTCTTCGCTAGCGTCCTGAGGCTCGATGTAGCGGTGCCACCGGCCGCTTTGGCAGCACATCGCGAAGGCGAGATGGCGCTGCTTTCCGGGGCGAATCTGAAGCTGTCCTGCTCTCTCTCGAGCAGCGCAGTCGATCTTTCTCCTGAACCCGGGGCCCCTGGTTCGGCGCGAGGCGGATCACCGCCTTCGCGCCAAGTACCCTTCGCTGGCGCAAGACGCCCGGCAATCCCCGGGCATCGCGCCTGCGCCGCCGATCAATGCACTGCGTTCTTTCCGCAGCGCGGACCGTTGCAGACCGCCCCTGCTGGCGCCGCACCAGGTTGCATCTGGACGGCAGTAGCTGCGGCCGGGGCGGGCGAGCCGTAGGTGATTCTCAGGCCGATGCTGGTGTCGCTCGTCGCGCCGCTGGCCTGCTCGTATCCGAGCAGCAGCGACATCAGCCACCCGCGGCTCAGGCCCAGGTCGAAACCCGCACTCAACGACAGGGCGTTGTCGTTGTAGCTCGACATGCGCAGGCGGTAGTCGGTGGCGTTGGGCCAGAGGACGTAGTTCATCCGAGCCTCGCCGCGGTTGCCGACGGCTTCGCGGTATTCCACGGTCCAGAACGGTCGCAGTCGCCCGTCCGCGCCACCCACGAGCCACGAGCCTTCGAGGCCCAAGGCCACGGTCCGGTTGTCGACGGCCTGGCGGCGATAGGCCAGGTCGTAGATGCCCAGGCCGGTTTCGCGGTAGCCGTCGAGGGACGAGCGACTGGCATCCGCCCGGGCGTAGCCGGTCAACGTCAGCGCAGGACCGCGGTGCTCGTAACCCAACGACAGCGAGCCAAACCACTGGTCACCGTCGCGCGTTGCCATGCCGACCGCGCCAGCGTCGTCGCTCCAGCGCCGCATGTCGAAGTTCAGCCTGCCTGCGCCGAGCACGCCATCGAGGAACACGTGATCCCCCGCGCGCCAGAGGCCGTACAGCGCGAGCGAGCGCTGCGATGCGTCCAGATGGGACGCGTCGTCGTCGAGGTCACTGTCGTTGCGCGCCATGCTGCCGGCCACGCCGACGAGCAGGTCGCCGCCGATCGCGCGGTCCACGCCCACCGTGATGCCGTCGGTGCGGAAGTCGAAGCCACTGGCCTGTCCCGTGCTGCCGAAGGTGGCGGTGCCCGACGACCAGAGGCCCCATCCCTTCGGCATCGCCGGCGCCGCAGCATCCGAGCCCAGCGGGATCGAGCTGCCCTGCGAGTAGGGGCCGCCTTCATTGGCCAGCGTCAGATGGGTCGAGGAGGCGTTATCGCCGCTTCGTACCTGGCGCAGGCGATCACGGATATTGGACTGCTGCGCCCTGGCGAAGCGTACGCTCGCATCCACCTGCGCCTGCAGCAGGCCGGTCACGCTCGGGTCGCGCGTCGGATCCGGTCGCGCGGTCACCTCCAGTTGCATCTGGATGCTGGCGGCAGCGTAGTTGCCGCTGGCGGCCTGCGTCGCGGTGATGACGGTGGTACCGCCGCCATGCAGCGTCACCGTGCGGCCGCTGACCGTGGCGACATCCGGCTGGCTGCTGGTGAAGGTGAATCCGCCCGCGCTGGGGCTGCGTGGATTGGTCAGCTCGAATGCCGGCTCGCCCAGCACCTTCGACAACTGTGCCGGCCACGTGAGCACCGGCACCGCCGCGGCGATGTCGACGTCCAAGCGCACCTGCGCAGCAGCGCCGAAGCGGGTGTCCCCGGCCTGGTCGGCGGTGAGGCTGCAACGCCCCGCCGCATGCATGGTGACCGTGGCGCCTGTGACGGTGCAGACCGTCGACGCGGTGCTGGCGAACACCACCGGATTGCCGGATGCCCCGCCCTGCGCGCTCACCTCGAACGTGCCGTTGCGTACGAATACCGGCGCGACCGGGTTCGATGCGAACGCGGTGATGGCCTGGGCGGCCTGGGCGACGACCAGCTCGAAAACGTTCGTAGCGGTGAAGCCGTTGGCGTCGCGGACCTCGACGGTGGCGGAGAAGGTGCCGGTTGCGCCTGGCGTACCCGAGAGCACACCCTCGTTCGAGAGCGCCACACCCTGCGGCAGCGCGCCGGCGGTGATCGTGTACTTGTACGGCGCCGTGCCGCCGGTGGACTGCAGCGTTTGCGTCAGCGCCACGCCGAAGGTGGCCGGGGGCCAGGTGTCGGCCGTCAACGCGATCTGCGGTACGTCGACCACCAGCGTATAGGCGTGCTGGCTGACGAACGGGCCGGTGCCCGTACTGCTGTCGGTCGCCTGCACGGTGAAGTTGAAGGTGCCGGCCTCGGTCGGGGTACCCGAAAGCACGCCCGAGGGCGACAGGGTAATGCCGTCCGGCAACGTTCCGCCGGCCAGCGCGAACGTGTACGGGGCGGCGCCTCCGGTGGCGGTCAATGCGTGGCTGTACGCCGTTCCACCGGTTCCGTTGGCCAGCGTCGCGGCGTCGAGCGACACGGACGCGTTCGACACGGTGATGCTCACGGTCGCGGCGGAGGTCGTCGTGATGCCGTCGCTCGCGGTGTAGGTGAAGCTGTCCGCGCCGGCATAGCCGGCGGCCGGCTGGTAGCTGATGGTGGTGCCGCTGGCAACGGCCGTGCCGTGCGACGGCGGCGTGCCGATCGCCACCGACGTGGCCGTGCCGGTGATGGCGAGCGTGACCGGCGTCGCGGCGGCTGCATAGGGCACCGTCGCATTGACCGCTGCCACCGCGAGCGGCGGTGCCGGCATCACCACGTTCGACGCCACCGACGCGTTGCCGGTGCCGGCGCTGTTGGTCGCCGCGACGGTGAAGGCATACGACGTGCCATTGGTGAGCCCGCTCACGAGGATCGGGCTGGCCGCGCCCGACGCGGTGATGCCGCCTGGGATGGACGTCACGGTATAGCCAGTGATGGCCGCGCCACCGTCACTCGCCGGTGCGGCGAACGTCACCGTCGCCTGCGCGTCGGCGCCGACGGCGGTGACAGAGGTCGGCGCGCGCGGGACGACGGCATTGACCGTGAAACTGCGGCTCACCCGCGCCGCAGGCAGGACGGCCGCACTGCCGGACTGGTCGGCATCGATGGTGCACGTGCCAACGGCAACGAACGTGAGCACGCCGCTCGACGACACGGCACACACGCCGGGGGTGGCCGACGTCAGCGTTACCGGCAGGCCCGAATCGCTGGTGGCCGCCAGCGTCGGCGACGTGCCGAAATCCTGCGCACCGGGGTTGGCGAAGGTTATTGTCTGGTTCGCTGCCGGCGTGACCGCGTTCGACGCGGCCGACGTCGCACCGCTGCCCGCGGAGGTCGTTGCGGTGACGGTGAAGCTGTACGCGACGCCATTGGTCAGGCCGGTGATGGTGATCGGCGATCCCACCCCCGTGGCCGTCAGGCCGCCGGGCAGCGAGGTCACCGTGTAGCCGGTGATCACGGCGCCACCGTTGGACGCCGGCGCGATGAACGTGATCGTGGCCGAACCGTCGCCGGCGGTCGCGGTGCCGATGACCGGCGCCGCGGCCGCGACGGCATTCACCGCGAACGACTGCGTGACCGTGGCAGCGGCAGCGGTTACGGCGTCGCCCGGCTGGTCCGCATCGATCGTGCAGGTGCCGGCGGACACGAACGTCAGCACGCCACCGGCGGTGATCGTGCAAACGCCCGTGGTCGAGGAACCAAAGCTGACCGGCAGCCCGGCGCTGGAGGTGGCCGTCAACGTCGGCGAGGTGCCGAACGACTGCGTGCCGGGATTGGCAAAGGTGATTGTCTGGCTCGCTATCGGCGTGACGGCGTTCGACGCGGTCGACGCGACACTGTTGCCCGCCGAGTTGCCGGCCGTGACGGTAAAGGTGTAGGTCGTGCCGTTGCTGAGCCCGCTCACCTGGATCGGCGAAGCGGTGCCGGTGGCCTGCACGTTGCCCGGGCTCGAGGTGACCGTGTAGCCGGTGATCGCCGCTCCGCCGTCGCTGGCGGGCGGGACGAAGGAGACGGCCGCCTGCGCATTACCGCCGATGGCGGTGACCGACGTCGGCGCGGTCGGAACGACCGCATCGACCGTGAAGCTGCGGCTCACCCGCGTTGCCGGCAGATAGGCCGGGGTGCCTGCCTGGTCCGCATCGATCGTGCAGGTACCCGCAGCACCGAAGGTCAGCGCGCCGCCGGACGTGATGGAGCACACGCCGGGAGTCGAGGAGGAAAACGACACCGTAAGGCCGGATGTCGAGGTCGCCGTCAGCGTCGGCGAGGTGCCGAACATCTGGGCGCCGGGGTTGGCGAAGGTGATCGTCTGGTTCGCCTTCGGCGTGACCGCGTTCGACGCAGCCGATGCCGCGCCGGTGCCCGCGGAAGTCGTGGCGGTGACGGTGAAGGCGTACGCAACACCGTTGGTCAGGCCGCTCAGGGTGATCGGCGAGCCCGCGCCCGTGGCGGTGAGGCCGCCGGGCTGGGACGTCACCGTGTAGCCGGTGATCGCGGCGCCGCCGTTGGACGCCGGCGCGGAGAACGTGATCGTGGCCGAGCCATCGCCCCCGGTCGCCGAGCCGATGACCGGCGCGCCGGGCGCGACGGCATTGACGGCGAACGACTGGGTGACGGTGGCGGCGGCCTGGGTGGCCGCGTCACCCGGCTGGTCCGCATCGATCGTACAGGTGCCGCCCGACACGAAGGTCAGCGCGCCGCCGGCGGTGATCGTGCATACGCCCGTGGTCGACGAGCTGAAGGTGACGGTCAGCCCGGTGCTGGAGGTTGCCGTCAGCGTGGGCGAGGTGCCGAAGTTCTGCGCGCCGGGATTGGCAAACGTCAGCGTCTGGCTCGCCTTCGGCGTGACTGCGTTCGACGCGGCCGAGGCGGCACCCGTGCCCGCGGAGTTGGTGGCGGTGACGGTAAAGGTGTACGCCGTGCCGTTGCTCAGGCCGGCGAGCGTGATGGGGCTGGCGCTGCCGGTGGCGCTCAGGCCGCCCGGACTCGAGGTCACCGTGTAGCCGGTGAGCGCGGTGCCGCCGGTCGAGGCGGGAGGGGTGAAGGTCACGGCGGCTTGCGCGTCACCGGCGGTCGCGGCCCCGATGACGGGAGCGCCCGGTGCGACGGCATTCACCGTGAAGGATTGCGTCACCTGCGGAGCCGCATTGAACGCCGCGCTGCCCGCCTGGTGGGCGTCGATCGTGCAGGTGCCCGCGGCGATGAACGTCACCGCGCCACCGCTCGTTGCGGTGCACACAGTCGTCGAGGCGGACGAGAAGCTCACCGGCAACCCGGACGACGCGGTCGCGGTCAACGTCGGCGCAGTGCCGAAGTCCTGCGCACCGGGGTTGGTGAAGGTGATCGTCTGCGGCGCCTTGGGCGTGACGGCATTGGATTGCCCGGACAAGGTGCTCGTCCCGATCACGTTGGCCGCGCTGACGGTGAAGCGGTAGGCCACGCCGTTGGTCAGGCCCGATACCGTGATCGGGCTGGCGGTGCCGTTGGCGGTGACGCCACCCGGGCTCGAGGTCACGGTATAACCGTCGACCGGCCAGCCGCCGTCGAAATCGGCTTCAGTGAACGCCACCGTGGCCTGGGTGTTACCCGCCGTGGCCGTTCCGATCACCGGCGCGTCGGGTTCGCGGGGCGGCGCGTACGTCAGGACCAGCGTGTTGGTGCTGCCGCTTCGGGCCGCGCCGGTCGGTCGCGTTGCACGCCAACGCCCAAGGGCCGTGATGGTCCCCATCGCCATGTCCATCGGCTGCACGGTGTAGGTAAACGTGCAGTTCGTGGTCGTCATCAGATCGGCGGGCAGGCCGGGACAGCTCAGTCCGGACATGCCGGCGGGACTACCGCTGGTGAAGGTCAGCGAATCGATCGCGGTGTTGCCGGTGTACAGCTTCACGTTGAACGTGATCACTTGGTCCACCCGCGCAAAGGTGGGCTGTCGGGCGCCGGTGATCGTCACCGTGGTGGCGCTCTGCGCAGCCGCGGGGGTTGCCGACAGACCGGAGAGCAGCAGAAGCGCAGCGCAGGCAAACCCGCGCACCCGGCCGCGGCCGGCCTTCGAAAACGAACCCAACAAGCTACCGCCCACGCCGAACCGGCGCGGGTCTGCGCTCTGCTGCCACATGTGTTGTCCCCTGAAGTACCCGCGACACCCTCGATCGAAAGTTCGACGGGCGTGCGTAAAGTGCGTATCAGATCACACTTTCTTCACGAATTCTGCCCTAGGGCGCAAAAACTTGCGTTTTTCCGGCCCATCGAAAGGAAGGCGCTCCCTGCCTTCGGCGAAATCCGTTCGATGGGATAGCTCCATCAAGGTCAGCTGATTCGTGGTGGGTGATCAGCGGATGTCCGCTATGGGTCGGAAGCAGAACCATTTAAGCGGTGCGTTGCGACGCCCAGGCAACAGGGAGTAGCGAGGTCGAACCACCTCCCCTCCCCGTGACTTCCTCCCGCAGCACCCGGGTTCTCGAGTTTTTCCTCGCACTTGAGCCGTCATGCACGGCCGGCGTCCCAGCCGCGGACATGCCCGGCGCGGCCAACCCGGCGACAGGCGGCGGGTCACTCGGCCAGCCGCCGACGGATTACTGCAATGCGGCATGCACGCCTTGGCGGGCGATGCTACCTTGCCATATAGATCGATCTAAACGGCAGACCATCGTGGGCCATCCGCACCCGTCCCCAAGCGCATCCGCTTGCACCACGCGCGTTGCGACCGTCGCCGCTCGCGGTCCGGTGCCCTGATGTCTGCACCCGCCGCCCTGCTCGAAGTCGCCGCCAACTCGGTCGCCTCCGCGCTGGCCGCGCAGGAAGGCGGCGCCGGGCGGATCGAGTTGTGCGCGGCACTGGAACTGGGCGGTGTGACACCCTCCTACGCCGAGATCGCCACCGCGCGTGATCGGTTGGCGATCCCGCTGTACGTGCTGATCCGCCCGCGCGCGGGCGACTTCCTCTACAACGATTTCGAGTGCGAGGTGATGCTGCGCGACATCGAGGCCTGCGTGGCGCTGGGTTGCGACGGCGTGGTGCTCGGGGTGCTGGATCCGGACGGGCGGGTCGACCAGGCGCGGTGCCGGCCGCTGGTCGGTGCCGCCGGGCCGTTGGGCGTCACCTTCCATCGCGCGTTCGACATGGTCGCCGATCCGGCGCAGGCGCTGGAGGCCGTGATCGGACTGGGTTGCGAGCGCGTGCTCACTTCCGGGGCGCGGGCCAGTGCGATCGAAGGCGCGGCGGCGGTGCGGGCACGGGTCGAGCAGGCGGCCGGCCGCCTGGTGGTGATGCCCGGTGCCGGCGTGAGCGCCGGAAACATCGCGGCGCTCGCCCGGGCGACCGGGGCGCGCGAGTTCCATGCCTCGGCCAGGCGTGCACTGCCCTCGGGCATGAACCATCGCCACGCCGGGCTGGACGACATGGCAGGCGGCGAGTGGCGCAGCGACGCGGCGGAGGTACGCGCCCTGGTTTCGGCGCTGCAGAACCTTGCCGCGCCCACGGCGTCGCCGTAGCGGGATCGCCATGACCGCACCGGCCCTGCCCACGGGAACGCGTTTGAATCCACGCCTCGCCGGTTTCGCGGCCACCCTGCTGGTGCTGCTGCCAGCCACCGCCGGGGCGGCGGCGCTGACTACGCGCACCCTCGACCAGGGATGGCAGGTCCGCCTTGCGACGGGCGACGCCCAGGCGTCGGCGCATCCGGAGGCGGCCCGCTGGATGCCCGCCACGGTGCCGGGCGCGGTGCAGACCGACCTGATGGCGGCCGGCCTGGTCGCCGATCCTTTCGTGGGGCGCAACGAGGCGGCGATCCAGTGGGTGGGCCTGTCGGACTGGGTCTATCGCACCCGCTTCGACGTCGACCAGGCCACGCTCGGGCGCCGGCATGCCGAGCTGGTGTTCGACGGGCTGGATACCTTTGCGGAGGTCTACCTCAACGGGCACAAGCTGCTCGACGCGGACAACATGTTCCGGCGCTGGTCAGCGTCCGCGAAACCCTGGCTGCACGCCGGCGCCAACACGCTCGAAGTCCGCTTGTACTCGCCGATCAAGCGCCTGCAGCCGTGGCTCAAACGGCAGCCGTACGCGTTGCCGGGCGAGTTCGACTCGGCCTTCGGCGACGAGCCCAAGGGCCTGCAGACGGCCAACTACGTGCGCAAGGCCGCCTACCAGTACGGCTGGGACTGGGGTCCGCGCATCGTCACCGAGGGCATCTGGCAGCCCGTGCATCTGGAGAGTTGGGATGGGCTGCGCGTGGCCGGCTTCCACGTCGCGCAGAAGGGTCTCGATGCGCGGGCCGCACAATTGGACGTGCAACTGGACGTCGACGCGGACGGCGATGCCTCGCTCCCCGCGCAGATCAGCGTGTTCGGGCCAGACGGCCAGCCGATCGCGCAGCAGGTCGCGGAGGTCCACGTGGTCGCGGGCCACCATCGCCTCGGCGTGCCGGTGAGGATCGCGCACCCGAAACGGTGGTACCCGGCCGGTTACGGCGCGCAGGACATGTACACGGTGCGCGTGCGCCTGGGCGACGGCAGCAAGCCGCTTTACGAAGGCTCGCGCCAGATCGGCCTGCGCACGATCGAGCTTCGTCGGGACAGGGACCGCTGGGGCCGCCGTTTCGCGTTCGTCGTCAACGGCATCCCGATCTTCGCCAAGGGCGCCAACCTGATCCCGTTCGACAGCTTCCCCGCCCGCGTGGACGAGGCGCGGATGCGCCGGACGCTCGAGTCCGCGCGCGCGGCCAACATGAACATGCTGCGGGTGTGGGGCGGCGGCTATTACCTGCCCGACGCCTTCTACGCGATGGCCGATCGCATGGGCCTGATGATCTGGCAGGACTTCATGTTCGGCGGCGCGATCCCGCCGCGCGACGCGGCGTTCGTGGCGAACGTGCGGCAGGAGGCGGTCGAGCAGGTCGAGCGCCTGTCCGGCCATGCCTCGATCGTGCTCTGGTGCGGCAATAACGAGGTGCAGAGCAGCTGGCTCTCCTGGGGCGACCGCAAGGCCCTGCAGGCCTCGCTCGCCCCGGCGGAAAACGAACGCATCGAGCAGGGCATGCGCGAACTCTTCGGCGACGTGCTGCGCGAGGTGGTCACGCAACACGATCCGGACGTGCCGTACTGGCCGAGCTCGCCCAGCCAGGGCGGCGACGGATTCGCCAACGGCCTGGACGATGGCGACTACCACTACTGGGACGTGTGGTCTGGCGAAGCGAAACCGGCGACCGCCTACCTGGACGTGACGTCACGCTTCCAGTCCGAGTACGGCCTGCAGTCGTTCCCGGACCTGCGCACCATCCGCGCCTTCGCCGGCACGGAACCGTTGCAGGCGGACTCGCCGGTGCTGCGCGCGCACCAGAAGTTCGACGGCGGCAACGGCAACCGGCGCCTGCTCGACTACGTGCGCCGCGAGTACGGCGAGCCGAAGGATTTCCCCGCGCTGGTGTACCTGAGCCAGGTCATGCAGGCCGACGGCATCGCGCTGGCGGCCGAACACCTGCGCGCCTCGCGGCCGCGGTCGATGGGCTCGCTGTACTGGCAGCTCAACGACCTGTGGCCGGGCGCGACCTGGTCGAGCATTGATTCCTACGGGCGATGGAAGGCGTTGCAGTTCCGCGCCCGGCGCTTCTACGCGCCGTTGCTGGTGGCGGCGTTGCGGCATCAAGGGACGACCACGGTTTCGCTGGTGTCCGACCGCACCACTCCGCTCGCCGCGCGCTGGCGGCTGCGGCTGATGGACTTCGCCGGCAAGGTGTTGCGCGAGGACGCCCACGACGTGACGCTGGCGCCGCTGGCGAGCACGCAGGTCGCCCATTACACCGATGCGCAACTGCTCGCTGGCGCCGACCCACGCGCCACGTTCGCGGTCTTTGAACTCATCGAGAGCGGCAAGCCGGTCTCGCGGAACCTGGTGTTCTTCGCCCTGCCGAAGGATCTGCGCCTCCCGCAGCCGCGTGTCCACGCGCAACTCGCTCCTGCGGCGAAGGGCTACACCCTGACGCTCGCCACTGACACGCTGGCGCGCGACGTATGGGTGTCTTTCGGCGATCTCGATGCCGGTCTGTCGGACAACGCTTTCGACTTGCTGCAGGGCGAGCCGGTCACGCTGGACGTCGACAGCAAGGCCTCGGCCGAAGCGCTGCGAAAGGCGCTGCAGGTGCAGGATCTTGCGCATGCCACGGGAACCCCGCCATGACCACCCGCCGCGACTTCCTCAAACTGGTCGGCACCACCGCGGCCGCCGGCGCTTTCGGCAACGTCGCCATCGCCCGCACGCCGGCCCGCTACGCCAGCAAGCGCCCGCCGCCGGGCAAGCGCCGCTTCGCCAGCGCCGCGGTGGAACGCGAGCTGGCGCGCGTGCAGGCCCTCATCGGCGATCCCAAGCTCGCCTGGATGTTCGGCAATTGCTATCCGAACACGCTCGACACCACGGTCGAGCTGGGCACGCTGGAAGGCAAGCCGGACACCTTCGTGATCACCGGCGACATCGAGGCGATGTGGCTGCGCGATTCCTCCGCGCAGGTCGCGCCCTACCTTCCGCTGGCGAAACAGGACCGCGCGCTGCAGCGGCTGTTCCATGGCCTGATCCGCCGACAGGCGCGCTGCATCCGGCTCGATCCCTACGCCAATGCCTTCCTGCCCGATCCGCACGCGCAGCCGCTGTCGTGGGCGCGACAGGACCAGACCGACATGAAGCCCGGCGTGGGCGAGCGCAAATGGGAGATCGATTCGCTGTGCTGGCCGATCCGCCTGGCGCACGGCTACTGGCGGGCGACCGGCGACACGGCCTCGTTCGACGACGACTGGCGCGCGGCCATGCACCTTGTCCTGCAAACGTTCCGCGAACAGCAACGCAAACACGGCCGCGGCCCGTACCACTTCCAGCGCACCACCGACCGGCCCACCGAAACGCTGGCGCTGGAGGGCTACGGCAACCCCACGCGGCCCAACGGCATGATCCATTCGGCCTTCCGGCCCTCGGACGATGCGTGCGTGTATCCGCTGTTCGTGCCGGCGAACCTGTTCGCCGTGGTGTCGCTGCGCCAGCTGGCGGCGATGGCCCGCGCGATCCATCACGACACCGCCTTCGCCGACGACTGCACGGCGCTGGCCGACGAAGTGGCACAGGCGACCCACCGCGACGGCCGCGAGCCGGACACCGACGGCGATTATTGGACCTACGAGATCGATGGCTACGGCAACCGATTGTTCATGGACGACGCCAATGCGCCGGGCCTGCTCAGCCTGCCCTACCTGGGTTGCTGCGCGGCGGACGATCCGCTCTACCGGCGCACCCGCGCGCGCGCCTGGAGCGAACGGAACCCGTATTTCTTCCGCGGCACCGCGGCCGAGGGCATCGGCGGCCCGCACGAGGGCCTGCGCATGATCTGGCCGATGGCGATCACCATGCGCGCGCTGACCAGCAGTGACCCGGCCGAGATCCGCCAGTGCCTGCGCTGGTTGCGCGACACCGACGCCGGCACCGGCTTCATGCACGAGGCGTTCGACCAGGACGATCCGGCGCACTTCACGCGCGATTGGTTCGCCTGGGCCAACAGCCTGTTCGGCGAGCTCATCGTCAAGCTCGCCGATACGCAGCCCGCGCTGCTGCGCCATCCGTAAGTCCGATTTCCACCCCAGGGCCGGCATCCGTGTTGCCGCCCACCACCCACAGGAGAACTCGACATGGTGACCCGCAGACGCTTCCTGCAAGGCATGGGCGCCCTGGCCGCACTGGGCGGCGCCGGCACGCTGCCGGGCTTCGCGATGAGCCGGTCGGGTGCCGCTGACGCATCGATGGGCGCCGCCGGGGGCGTCTCCCGGTTCGTCGACGTGTTCGTCGGCACCGGCGGGCACGGCCACACCTTCCCCGGCGCCGCCCTTCCCTACGGCATGGTGCAGTTGAGCCCCGACACCAACGACGCCGGCTGGGACGCCTGTTCGGGCTACCACCAGCGCGACGGGTCGATCATGGGCTTCTCGCACACGCACCTCTCCGGCACCGGCGCCAGCGACATGCTGGACGTGCTGGTGATGCCGGCCCAGGGGCCGGTGCTGCTCAAGCCGGGCGAGCGCGGGCTGCCGGACAGGAACTACCAGTCGCACTTCGACGAAGCGGCGTTCGCGAGCACGCGGCTGCCGTCCGACGCAGTCGGTACGCCCGGCCACGGCTACCGCTCGCGCTACGACGGCGAGCAGGCTCAGCCCGGCTACTACCGCGTGCACCTGACCGACCACGACATCCTCGCCGAGCTGACCGCGACGCTGCGCGCCGGCCTGCACCGCTACACGTTCCATGGCGAGGGCGAGGGCCACCTGCTGGTCGACCTGGCGCACGGCTTCCATGACGATGCCAAGGTGCCGGCCAAGGTCAGCGATGCCACGCTCGAGCTGATCGGCGACGACCTGCTGGTCGGCAGCCGGCGCGTGCACCAGTGGGCCAACGGGCGCCACGTGTATTTCGCCATGAAGCTCTCCCGCCCGGTCGCGCGCACCACGCTGTACGCCGAGGACACGGCGCTGCCGACCGGCTCGCGCAAGGCGCATGGCAAGCACCTGAAGGCGGCGCTGCATTTCAGCGACGTCGCGCGCGAGCCGTTGCTGGTGAAGGTCGGCATCTCGGCCGTCGACATCGACGGTGCGCGGCGCAACCTGGAGTCGGAAGTGCCCGCCTGGGACTTCGAGGGCGTTCGGCAGCAGGCGGCCGACACCTGGGAGCGCGAGCTTTCGCGCATCCGCATCGACAGCCCGTCCGAGCCGGTCAAGCGCACCTTTTACAGCGCGCTCTATCACACCATGCTCGCGCCCACGCTGTTCAGCGACGTCGACGGCCGCTATCGCGGCATGGATCTGAAGGTTCACGAGCTGCCGCAGGGCCGGCACAACTACAGCACCTACTCGCTGTGGGACACCTACCGCGCACTGCACCCGCTGCTCACGCTGTTCCAGCCCGAACGCGTGCCCGACCTGGTCGACGGCCTGGTGCGGATGGCGGCGGAGAGCCCGGACGGCCCGCCGGTGTGGCCGCTGCAGGGCGTGGAGACCGGCTGCATGATCGGCTACCACTCGGCCGTGGTAATCGCCGAGGCGCAGGCCAAGGGCTTCACCGGCATCGACTACGCCAAGGCCTGGCCGCTCTATCGCAAGCGGGCGATGGACGACGACTACCGCGGCCTGACCTACTACCGAAAGCTTGGCTTCATCCCCAGCGACAAGGAATGGGAAGGCGCCAGCAAGACGCTCGAGTACGCCTATGACGACTGGGCGATGGCGAGCCTGGCCGAAGCGGCCGGCGCGCGCGAGGACGCAACGCACCTGCGCGAACGCTCGCGCAACTATCGCAACCTGTTCGACCGCAAGCTCGGTTTCGTGCGTCCGCGCGGCAGCGACGGAAAGTGGCTGGAACCGTTCGATCCGCGCGCGATGGGTCATGGCGACAAGTGGCGCGACTTCACCGAGTCCAATGCCTGGGAGGCGACCTTCCTCAACCAGCACGACCTGTACGGCTACATGCCGCTGTTCGGCGGCGAGCAGGCGTTCGAGCGCAAGCTGGACGAGCTGTTCGAGACCAGCTCGACGCTGCCGGGCGACGCGCCGCCGGACATCGCCGGCATGGTCGGCCAGTACGCGCACGGTAACGAGCCCAGCCACCACGTGGCCTACCTGTATGCCTACACCGGCGCGCACCACAAGACCCAGGCGCGCGTGCGCATGCTGCTGGAGAAGATGTACCGGCCCGAACCCGATGGACTGGCCGGCAACGAGGATTGCGGCCAGACCAGCGCGTGGTATGTGCTGGGCGCACTGGGGCTCTATGCGGTCGATCCGGTCAGCACCAACTACGTGTTCGGCAGTCCACTGCTCGACCGCGCGGAGGTCATGCTGGCGGGCGACAGGCGGCTGGTGGTGCGCACGACCGGCAACGGCGCGGACAGGCCCTACATCCAGTCGGTGCGCTGGAACGGGCAGCCCTGGACGAAGAGCTGGATCAGCCACGCGGAACTGGCCGCCGGTGGCACGCTGGAGTTCGAGATGGGGGCTTTGCCGAACAAAGCATTCGGCAAGGCGCCGACGGACCGTCCGCCATCGTTTGGCCGGCCTGCATGAATGCCGATCCCTTGCGGGCAGGATGCGCGGATGTAGCGCCAGCGCACCATCCCCAGGCGGTCTATGCACCGGTATTTGCGCGGAGGAGCGATCCGGCGCCCACGGCGGCCCTGCACAAGGGCGGCCGGCTTTTCCAAGCGGCCCCGAGGGGAGTGGCTTCCCAAGGCCTCGCGCGGATTCGATCTGCCCGGGGCGACCGGCACAGGTGACAATCGCCTGCGCACTTTGCGACCATCGCTCCTTTGGCGCTGAGCGCCTGGCACACAGGGGGCCTCGATGGCGAACCAGACTTCCATCCGGCGTGACGTCGGTCCATTAGCGCTCATGTTCACCGGCCTCGGCTCGATCATCGGTTCGGGCTGGCTGTTCGGCGCGTGGCGCGCGGCGCAGCTGGCCGGGCCCGGCGCGATCTGGGCCTGGGTGATCGGCGCGGCGATCATCATGACCATCGCGCTGACCTACGCCGAGCTGGGGGCGATGTTTCCCGAATCCGGCGGCATGGTGCGCTATGGACACTATTCGCACGGATCTCTGGTTGGTTTCATTGCCGCCTGGGCCAACTGGATCGCGATCGTCTCGGTGATCTCGGTCGAGGCCGAAGCGTCGGCGCAGTACATGTCGTCCTGGAAGTGGGACTGGGCCAAAGACCTGTACCACCAGATGCCCGGCGGCCACGGCGAGCTGAGTACCGCCGGCCTGCTGATCGCCGCGGTGCTGGTGGTGGCCTACTTCCTGGTCAACTTCTGGAGCGTCAAGCTTTTCGCGCGCTCCAATACGGCCATCACCTTGTTCAAATTGGTGATCCCGGCGGCCACCGGCATTCTGCTGATCGCCAGCGGTTTCCACCCCGAAAACTTCAGCGTCGGCATCCATGGCGACGCGCACTCCACCGATTTTGCGGCAGTGCTCACCTCGGTGGCCATCGCCGGCATCGTGTTCAGCTTCAACGGCTTCCAGAGCCCGGTGAACCTGGCCGGCGAAGCGCGCAACCCGGGGCGCAGCATCCCCTTCGCCATCGTCTGCTCGATCCTGCTGGCAACCGTCATCTACGTGTTGCTGCAGGTCGCCTTCATCGGCGCGGTGCCGCGCGAGATGCTGGCCAACATCGGCTGGCACGGGATCAACTTCAGCTCGCCGTTCGCCGACCTGGCCATCATCCTGGGCCTGCACGGGCTGGCGACGCTGCTGTTCGTCGACGCGGTGATCAGTCCCAGCGGCACCGGCATGACCTACACCGCCACCACCGCGCGCATGCTCTACGGCATGGAGCGCAACGGCACGCTGCCGCGCATCCTCGGCACGGTGCATCCCAAGTACGGCGTGCCGCGGCCGGCGATGTGGGTGAACCTGGTGGTGTCGTTCCTGTTCCTGTTCTTCTTCCGCGGCTGGGGCACGCTGGCGGCGGTGATCTCGGTGGCCACGATCATCTCCTACCTGACTGGCCCGGTCAGCGTGATGACTCTGCGCCGCACCGCGCCGGGCCTGCACCGCCCGCTGCGCCTGGCCGGCCTGCCGGTGCTCGCGGGCGTGGCCTTCGTCATGGCCACGGAGCTGCTGTACTGGGCCAAGTGGCCGCTGACCGGCGAGATCATCCTGCTGATGGTGGTGGCCCTGCCGGTGTACCTGTACTACCAGGCCAAGAACGGCTGGCACGACTTCGGACGCCAGATGAGCGGTGCCTGGTGGCTGGTGTTCTACCTGCCCACGATCGCACTGATCTCCTGGGGCGGCAGCACCACCTTCGGCGGCAAGGGCTACCTGCCCTACGGCTGGGACCTGGCCGTGGTCGCGGTAGCCGGCCTGTTCTTCTACGGCTGGGGCCTGAAGTGCGGCTGGCGCACGCCGTCGATCGAGGCGGCCGAACTGGAGGCGCGCGCCGAACCGTGCGAGCCGCTGGTGCCGCCGGACGAGGAGACCGCGGAGCGCGTGACCGGGCACTGACCCGGACAGGCCGGATGAAAGAGCGCGGCCCTCGGGCCGCGCTTTTTTTGGTTCATTACGCCTTATCGGGAAACGAGCCACGACCCTGTAGGAACTCACAAACGCGTGGCTTGTTGACGGATTCGCCCCAAGAGGTCGCTCTTGGACGCAACGGCTGCTGCCACTTCACACCAGCTCCAGCACATCCCCCAACAATGCCTGCGCGGTCACTTCCGGCCCCGCCCCCGGCCCCTGGATTACCAGCGGCTGGGTGTTGTAGCGGGTGGTGGTGAGGGCGAACTGGTTGTCGGTGCCGTACAGGCGCGCGGCCGGGTGCGTGGGCGACACTTCGACCAGCCCGACGCGGGCGCGGCCGCGCTGGTCGAGGCGGGCGAGGAAGCGCAATACGTTGCCGCACGCACGCGCCCGCGCATGGCGTTCGGCGAGCGGGGCGTCCAGCTCCTGCAGCCGGCCGAGGAAGCTGGCGGCATCCACGTCCTGTAGCGCGGGCGGCACCAGGCTTTCCACTTCCACCTCGTCGCTGCCCAGCGCGAAGCCGGCATGGCGGGCGAGGATCAGCAGTTTGCGTGCGACATCCTCGCCGGACAGGTCCGAGCGCGGATCGGGTTCGGTGTAGCCCAGCGCGCGCGCCTCGGCGAGCAGCGCGGAGAACGGACGGCTGCCGTCGTAGTGGTTGAACAGATAGGACAGCGAGCCGGAGAACACGCCCTCGAGCGTGAGCAGACGGTCGCCTGCGCCGCGCAGGCGGCGCAGGGTCGACAGCACCGGCAGGCCGGCGCCGACGGTGGCCGCGTCGCCATAGCGCCCGCCGCTGGCCAGCGCCGCCTGCAACGAGCGCCAGCCGGCCAGCGCGCCGCCAGCCAGCGCCTTGTTGGCGGTGACCACGTGATGCCCCTGCGCCAGCCAGTCGGCATGGCGCGCGGCCAATGCGTTGCTGGCCGTGGCATCGATGATGACCCTGCACGGCGCGCCGCTGGCGTCCAGCGTGGCGAACAGCGCCGTGTCATCGCGTTGCTCGCCCCCGCTGCGCAACTGCTCGCGCAGGTTGCGCCGGGCCAGGCGGGCCGGGTCGGTCTGCTGGCGGCGCGAGTTGGCCGCGCCGACCAGCCTGATCGGCGCGGCGGCGGGCGTGTCGAGCAGCTTGAGCAGCGCGCCGCCGACCACGCCGGTGCCCAGCAGCACCATGGCGACGCGGGGTGCCGGATGCGGGCAGCCATCGGCCAACACCGCACTCATGCGCTCACCCGGCGTCTGGACGGCGGGACGGCCGCCGCGCGGTCGAGCGCCCGCGACAGGTCGAGCAACAGGTCGTCGCCATCCTCGATGCCCACCGAAACGCGCAGCAGCGTGTCGGCGATGCCGGCGGTACGGCGCGCCTCCGGCGCCATCGCGGCATGCGTCATCGAGGCCGGATGGGCGATCAGGCTTTCCACTCCGCCCAGTGATTCGGCCAGCGAGAAGTAGCTGAGTCCGTCGACGAAGGCGGCCACGTTGGCCTGGCCTCCGTCCAGTTCGAAACTCAGCATGGCGCCGAAGCCCTGTTGCTGGCGTGCCGCCAGCGCATGGCCGGCGTGGCCCGGCAGGCCCGGGTAGTAGACCTGCCGCACGGCCGCGTGCAGCGCCAGGCGCTCGGCCAGGCGCAGGGCGTTTTCCTGATGCTGGCGCAGGCGCACCGAGAGCGTGCGCAGGCCGCGCAGGGTCAGGAAGCTGTCGAACGGCGCGCCGGTCAGGCCCAAGCAGTTGCCCCACCATTTCAGCTGCTCGGCCACGGCTGCATCGCGCGCCACCACGGCGCCGCCGACCACGTCGCTGTGACCGTTGATGTACTTGGTGGTCGAGTGCACGACCACGTCGGCGCCCAGCGCCAGCGGCTGTTGCAGCGCCGGCGAGAGGAACGTGTTGTCCACCGCCAGCAATGCGCCGGCCGCGTGCGCGGCCTGCGCCACGTGGCGGATGTCGGTGATCCGCAGCAGCGGGTTGGAGGGGGTTTCCACCCACACCAGCGCCGGCTTGCGGGCCAGGCCGGCGGCCACCGCCGCGGGGTCGGTGAGGTCGATGAAGGCCACCTCGAAGCGGCCCTTCCTGGCCCAGGCGTCGAGCAATCGCCACGTGCCGCCGTAGCAATCGTGCGCGGCCAGCACCAGGCCGCCGGCAGGCACCAGCTCCAGCGCCACCGCCACCGCCGCCATGCCGCTGGAGGTCACTACGGCGCCAGCGCCCCGTTCCAGTTCGGCCAGCGCGTTGCCGAGCAGGTCGCGGGTCGGATTGCCGCTGCGCGAGTAGTCGTACGGCCGCTTGCCGCCGAGACCCTCGAAGCTGTAGTTGGTGGACAGGTGCAGCGGCGGCACCACGGCGCCATGCTGGCTGTCCGATTCGATGCCGGCGCGCACGGCGCGGGTACAGGGGGCCGATTCGCTCATGGGCGTTGCTCCGTGGGTTCAGGCCAGCGCGGCGCGCAGCAGCGGCGCGAGCTGGTGGGTTTCCTTGAGAAAGCCGTCGTGGCCGTAAGGCGACTCGAGGACTTCCAGGGTGGTGGGACCATGCAGGCGCCGCTGCAGCTCGCACAGGTCCGCCAGCGGCACCAGCAGGTCGGAGGCGAAGCCGATCAGCGTGGCCGGGGTGGGAATGGATTCGGGGCGAACGTCGTGCAGGTCGATCGATTCGGACAGGGCCAGGAACCGCTCGGGATCGAAGCGTTCGACGAAGCGCCGTCCCTGGTGCTCCAGGTAGTCCTCCACCGGCAGGCGGAAACGCCCATCACGGAACTCCGGCGCCCCGGCGAACCGGCGGGCGAATTCCTCGCGACCGCGATAGGTGGTCACGGCGAGCTGGCGCGCCAGGCCCAGCGCCTCGCCGCCCGTTCCCTGGGCAAGACCCAGCCGCACGATGCCGCGCTGCACGCTGCGCTGGGCCGAAGCCAGCGGATGCGGGCGATGCGCGCCGGCGAGCAATACCAGGCGGCCCAGCGAGCGCGGATGCCGCGCGGCAAAAGCCAGCGCGACCATCGCACCGTACGAGGCGCCGACGAAAGCGTGCGCGTGGCGGATGCCCAGTGCGTCGAGCAGCGCCGCCAAAGCGTCGGCCTGGTCCTCGCTGGAGATCGCCTGCACGCCCAGCTCGTCCGGGCCCAGCCAGTCGATCGAGAGCACGCGGCAGCGGTCCAGGTCGATCGCCGCGCCGGCGTCGACCAGTGCCTGCCACCAGCCGGCACCGGCGCCGGACGCGGTCACGTCGCGGCCGGCGGAAATGCCGCCCTGCACGATCACCGTGGGCGCCTCGGCGGCCCCGCACCAGAGATAACGCACATCCACCGTGCGGACGCCCTGTCCGTACTTGGGCGAAAGCGTCAGACGCCGCGTGCTGCGCTGCGCGGTGAGGCCGCCCATGCGCGCATCCACCGGGGGCGGCGGTCCGAAGGACGGGGCAGGCAGGGGCAGCAGCTGGGCGGTCATGTGGTTCTCCGTGGCATCGCCCGCGGGAACCGGAAAGGTCGCCACCCCTCGCCGACGGTGCCGTCGGCGACGAATCACGCCCATCTCTCGGTGGCGACAGGCGCGCCCCGCAGGAATTGGCACCGTCGCGGGAACGCTTCCCGCAGGTTGCCCCGGCATCAAAGGGCCTATCCCTCCGCCGGTCTCGATGAGTGGCGTGGATTCTGGTTGCCTGCAGCCTCCGTGTCAATAGACGTATAGACGTCTGGATGTCTTTCTTCACTCTTAGCTATGGCGCGACCTGCCCCCTCTCCCTGCGGGGAGAGGGCTGGGGTGAGGGCCGCTTTTGCGTGGCCGTTGCCATCGGGCAAAGAACCCGAGCGGACGCACGCCGCACGAATGGGGCTACCCGCAAGCCTTGCCACCTCACCCAACCCTCTCCGGAGGGGAGAGGGCTCAAGTGGCGGGCCGCGGCGTATGCTGATATCCCCTGTCCACCCAGCCTTTCCATGACTGCCGCACTTCCCGCGCTGCACGACCAGCTTCGCCAGGACGGTTTCGCGTTTGCCGCCGCGGACACCATGCTCGCGCTGCTCGATGCGTCCTCCCTGCCCGATTGGCAGGGCTTCACCGCCAGCTGGAACGAACTGGCCCCGGATGCCCATCTCGCCTCGATCGGTCGCCACCGGCGGCGGCGCCACGCGGTGTTCTCGGCCGGACCGCAGGGTATCGAGCGCGAACCGCACCAGCCGCACTACCAGAGCAAGACCTACAACAACCTGCAGGGCGACATCGAGCGCTGGTTCGAGCCCTTGGCGGCCGACGGACCGAGCCTGCGCCGCGTCCTGCACTTCTGCCACGGCTTCTTCGGCGCGCTCGCGCCGGCGGTGGCCTGCTGGCACGTGGAAGTGCACCAGTTCCGCATCGAGGCGCGCGCCGACGAGGCCGGCGAACCCACGCCCGAGGGTGTTCACCGCGACGGCGTGGACTTCGTGCTGGTGCTGCTGGTCGACCGCACCAACATCGAAAGCGGCACCACCACCATCCACGCGGCCGACGGTCGCTTGCTCGGCGAATTCACCCTCACCCGACCGTTCGACGCCGCGCTGGTGGACGATGCGCGGGTATTCCATGGCGTCACCGCGGTCACACCGTTCGACCCCGCGCAGCCCGCCCACCGCGACGTGCTGGTGGTGACCTTCCGCGATGCCGCGCGTGCGCGGGCGCCGGCATGAATCGGGAAGCGGTCGGCCACCGCTTCGATGCGGCGTTGATGCAGCGCGCCCGCGAGCGCTGTTGGGCAGTGCTGCAGGACATCCGCGGCCAGATGCAGCCGGGCATCGGCGAGGACGATGCCCGGGTCATCGCCACCGAAACGTTCAAGCGCCACGGCGTGGAACGGCTGTGGCACCCGCCGATCATCCGCATCGGCGCCAACACCACCAGGACCTACCGCCAGCGCTCCATCCCCGGCGTGCGGCTGGGCCAGCACGACATCTGCTTCATCGACCTGGGCCTGGTGTTCGACGGGCACGAGGGCGACGTGGGCGACACGTTCGCCACCGGCGACGCGCCGCAGCTGCAGGCCTGCGCCGAGGCGGCGCGCCAGTTGTTCGACGAGGTGGCGCAAGCCTGGCGCCACGAGGGCCTGAGCGGCCGGGCGCTATACGATTTCGCCGCCGGACGGGCGCAGGCGATGGGCTGGCGCTTCAACCATGCGATCAAGGGCCACCGGTTGAGCGACTATCCGCACTCCATGCACAAGGGCGGCGACCTGGGCACGCTGGCGGATGCGCCCTCGCCCGGCCTGTGGGTGCTGGAAATCCAGATCGCCCACCCTACCGAGCCGTTCGGCGCGTTCTACGAGGATCTGCTCTGCGCTTGAGCCTTCCCGCCGCCGGCGAGGGATGGCCAAAGGCGCGGTATCATTGGCGGTTCGCAATTCCAAGCCGCCCCGCCACATGTCCACGCACCTGTCCGAAACCCGCCGCCGCCGCACCTTCGCCATCGTCAGCCATCCCGACGCGGGCAAGACCACGCTGACCGAAAAGCTGCTGCTGTTCGGCGGCGCGATCCAGATGGCCGGTTCGGTCAAGGGCCGCAAGGCGGCGCGCCACGCGACCTCCGACTGGATGGCGCTGGAAAAGGAGCGCGGCATCTCGGTGACCTCCTCGGTGATGC
Organism: Frateuria hangzhouensis; assembly: GCF_026410505.1. Lineage (GTDB taxonomy): Bacteria > Pseudomonadota > Gammaproteobacteria > Xanthomonadales > Rhodanobacteraceae > Frateuria_A > Frateuria_A hangzhouensis. The sequence continues at coordinate 76,088 of NZ_JAPMIU010000003.1, read as the reverse complement.
AGTTCCCCTACGAGGGCAAGATCGTCAACCTGCTCGATACGCCGGGCCACGCGGACTTCTCCGAAGATACCTACCGCGTGCTCACCGCGGTCGACTCGGCGCTGATGGTGATCGACTGCGCCAAGGGCGTGGAGGAGCGCACGATCAAGCTGATGGAGGTCTGCCGCCTGCGCGACACGCCGATCATGACCTTCATCAACAAGCTCGACCGCGAGGGCCGCTCGCCGATCGAACTGCTCGACGAGGTCGAATCGGTGCTGGGCATCGCCTGCACCCCGGTGACCTGGCCGATCGGCATGGGCAAGCGCCTGAAGGGCGTCTACCACCTGGCGCTGGACGAGGTGCATATCTTCGAGCCGGGCAAGAACTTCACGCGACAGGACTCGACCATCTTCAAGGCCCTGGATGCGCCCGGCCTGGAGGCGGCGATCGGTGCCGACGCCCTGGCCGAGCTGCGCGACGAGCTGGAGCTGGTGCAGGGCGCCTCCAACCCGTTCGACCTGGAGCAATACCAGGCGGGCAAGCTGACCCCGGTGTTCTTCGGCTCGGCGGTGAACAACTTCGGCGTGCAGTTGCTGCTGGACTTCTTCGTCGAGCACGCGCCCGGCCCGCGCCCACGCGGCACGCTGGGTCGGGAGGTGCAGCCGGAGGAGGAAAAGCTCACCGGCTTCGTGTTCAAGATCCAGGCCAACATGGACCCGGCGCACCGCGACCGCGTGGCCTTCATGCGCGTGTGCTCGGGCACCTACAGCGCCGGCATGAAAATGATCCAGACGCGCACCGGCAAGGAGGTCCGCATCGCCAACGCGCTGACCTTCATGGCGAGCGACCGCGAGATCGTCGAGAGCGCCTACCCGGGCGACGTGATCGGCCTGCACAACCACGGCACCATCTCGATCGGCGACACCTTCAGCGAGGGCGAGCCGGTCAGCTTCACCGGCATCCCCAACTTCGCGCCGGAGCTGTTCCGCCGCGCGCGCCTGCGCGACCCGCTGAAGATGAAAGCCTTGCAGAAGGGCCTGGCGCAGCTGTCCGAGGAAGGCGCCACGCAGTTCTTCCGCCCGCTGATGAGCAACGACCTGGTGCTGGGTGCGGTCGGCGTGCTGCAGTTCGACGTGGTGGCCTACCGGCTGAAGGACGAATACGGCGTGGAAGCGTCGTTCGATCCGGTCGGCGTGGTCACGGCACGCTGGGTGCACTGCGACGACGCGAAGAAGCTCGAGGAGTTCCGCGAGAAGAACGCGATGAACCTGGGCATCGATGGGGCCGGCGAGCTGGTCTACCTGGCGCCCTCGCGGGTCAACCTGCAACTGGCGCAGGAGCGCTGGCCGCAGGTGCGCTTCTCGGCCACGCGCGAGCACGCCGCCTCGGTCGCGGTGTAGCTGTCCGGCCCTTCGTAAAAGCCCGCTCGCGGGCGATGCCTTCTGATCCATGACCGAGAGCATCGCCCGCAAGCGGGCTCCTACAGGTTTGATGGTGGGTGGTGACCTCGTCCACTGGGCCCTGCACCCGGTGTGCTGCTAGCGTGTCCCCATCAACCAGGGGGAATCGCATGCACGGCAACCAACTCGCCTTCACCACGCCTGTCCAGGCCCCGCGCTGGAAGCGCTGGCTGGTGTTCTCGCCGCTGGCCCGGCTGGTGTTCTTCGTGCTGTTGCTGATCGTCTTCAGCGCGGCGTTGACGCTCATCCCCCATGGACCGGACGAAAGTCCGATCGGCAAGGCCCTGCGGGGACTGGGCTTTCGTGCCGTGGCGCCACTGCTTGCCTACCTGGTGCTGGTCAAGCTGATCGAGCGCCGCCCGGTGCGCGAGTTGAGCCTGCGCCGCCTGGCGCCCGATGGCGCGCTCGGCCTGGCCGCCGGCGCGCTGTTGTTCAGTGCCGTCGTGGGGATCCTGTGGCTGCTTGGCAGTTACCACGTCATCGGCTCCAACCCCGGCGCGCACTGGTTCGTCGCGGCGCTGACGGTCGGACTGGGCGCCGGCATCGGCGAGGAAATCATGTTCCGGGGCGTGCTCTACCGGCTGGTCGAGGAAGGGCTGGGCAGCTGGATCGCGCTGCTGGTGTCGGCCCTGTTCTTCGGCGCGGTGCACCTGAACAACCCGGGTGCGACATTGTGGGCGGGCACGGCGATCGCCATCGAGGCCGGCATCCTGTTCGGGCTGGTCTATCTGGTGACCCGCTCGCTGTGGATCTGCATGGGCCTGCATGCCGCGTGGAACTTCGTGCAGGGCACGGTCTACGGCATCCCGGTGTCGGGCACCAAGGCGGATGGCTGGCTGGTATCCACCCCCAGCGGCCCGGACTGGCTGAGCGGCGGCGTGTTCGGCGCGGAAGCGTCGGTGGTCGCTTTGACGTTGTCCCTGCTGGTATCGGCAGCCTTGTTGAGCGTGGCGCTGCGCCGCGGGCTGATCGTGCCGCCGTACTGGCGTCGTTGACGTACGCGCCGCCAACCCGGCGCTAAGCTGGGCCGGTCCATCGTGCGATGGGCGGCCCTTTCCCTTCGGTATCCGGCATGGCGGCAACGCAGGCGACTCATCGGCATTCGTGGCTGGCCAACCTGCCCGGCCAGTACAAGATCCTGCTGGCGATCTGCCCGCTGCTGGGCCTGTTCCTGCTGACCAGCCTGGCCACGCTGGCCACGTTGCGCAAGCAGGAGGATGCCCGCCACTGGGCGCAACACACCTACGAGGTGCTGCTGGCGCTGGACCAGGCGCAGCAGACCACCCAGCAGGGCCTGATCGCCGCACGCGGCTATATCCTGTCATCCGACCCGGGCGAGCTGGCCAGCTGGAAACAGGCACGCCCGCGACTGGAGGTCAACATCGCCCGGCTGCGCAGCCTCATGGCCGACAACCCCATGCAACTGGGCCGCCTGGAACAACTGCAGAACCGCGTCGCGCAGTGGGCCGAAGAAGCCGACCGCCTGATCATCCAGCCGCTGGCCGCACTGCCCAAGGGCGATCCCGAGGCCATGCTGGCCCAGCGCCTGGCCATCCGCAACGCCTACCTTGCCCGGCGCCGGGTGGGCGCTCCCGACATCGCGGCGGCGTTGGCGCAGATGGCCGACACCGAGCGCGCCCAGCTCGCCGCGCGCAACACGGCGCTCAACCGCACCCTGCGCACCTTGCGGCTGATCAACCTGCTGGCCATCGCCGCTGGCCTGTTGTTCGGCCTGTACGTGCTGCGGCTGACGTTCCTGATCGTGATCCGGCCGCTGCGCCAGAGCACCGACATCATGACGCGGCTTGCGCGGCGCGACCCGGACGTGGTGATCACCCGGCTGGGGCGGCGCGACGAAATCGGGCAGATCGCTCGCGCGCTGGAAGTGTTCAAGCAGGTGATGCTCGACCTGGATCGGCAGGATTGGGTCAAGTCCCATTCCTCGCGCATCGCGCGCCACCTGCAGGAGGCCGACACCTTCCAGGTGTTCGGCCACCGACTCACCAGTGAACTGGCGCCGTTGATGGAGGCCGGCATCGCGCTGTACTACCGCCTCGACGACGCGTCCGGACAACTGGAGCTGATCGGCAGCTACGGGCTTTCGCCATCGACCCAGGCGCCGGACCGCCAGTTGCCCGGCGAGGGCCTGGTCGGCCAGTGCCTGCTCGAGGGCAAGCCGATCGAACTCGGCGTGCCCGCGGACTACCCGCGCATCCGCTCCGGCAGCGGTGAGGCCATGCCCACCACCGTCGCGGTCTGGCCGGTGGTCTACCTGGGCACGGTCACCGGCGTGCTGGAACTGGCTGGTTTCTCGCCCGCGGCCGGGCGCCAGTGCGAGCTGTTCGACCAGTTGCTGCCGCAGGTCGCCCTGACCCAGGAAAACCTTTCCCGCGCGGTCAGCACGCGGCAGCTGCTGGAGCGCACGCGCGAGCAGGCCGACGAGCTGCGCACCTCCGAATTGCTGATGCGCCAGCAGAAGGACGTGCTGCGCCAGAGCAACGATGCGCTGCATGCCAAGACGCTGGAACTCGAACAACAGTCCCGCCGGCTGATCTCCTCCAAGGACGAGCTGCGCCGGCAGGCGAAGGAACTGGAGGCGTCCAACGAGGAACTGCGCGACAAGACCGCCAGCCTCGACCTGCAACGCCACGTGCTGGAGGAACTGCAGCGCGATACCGAACTGAAGGCCGGCGAGCTGGCCCGCGCCAGCAAGTACAAATCCGACTTCCTGGCCAACATGTCGCACGAGCTGCGCACGCCGCTGAACAGCTTGCTGATCCTCTCGCGCAGCCTGGCCGACAACGAGGACGGCAATCTCGACCACGAGCAGGTCGAATCGGCGCGGATCATCCACGATGCCGGCAGCCACCTGCTTCGACTGATCAACGACATCCTGGACCTGTCCAAGATCGAGGCAGGCAAGATGGACCTGCTCATCGAGCCGCTGCGCCTGGCCGACCTGGTCCGCTCGCTGCGGCGCACCTTCAGCCACGTGGCGCAGGAGAAGGGGCTGGAGTTCACCCTCGCCATCGAGCCGGACGCGCCCGACCGGCTGGATACCGACGGCGCACGGCTCGAACAGGTGGCCAACAACCTCCTGGGCAACGCCTTCAAGTTCACCGCCAGCGGCGGCGTGCACCTGTGCATCGGCCGGCCGCACGCGGACGTGCCCGTACCCGTCGAATTGGCCGGTCAGCCGCTGGTGGCGCTCAGCGTGCGCGATACCGGCATCGGCATCGCGCCGGAAAAACACCAACGCGTGTTCAACGCGTTCGAGCAGGTCGACGCCAGCACCAGCCGCCAGTATGGCGGCACCGGCCTGGGCCTGGCAATCTGCCGGCGCACCTGCGAACTGCTGGGCGGCGCCATCGTCCTGGCAAGCGAACCGGGCCAGGGCAGCACCTTCACCGTGCTGCTGCCCGAACAGCCACCTGCCGCGGCGCCGGCGACGGCCGAGCCGGTCCCGGCGCGCGCCGTCGCCTCCCCCGGCCTGGTCGACGACGATCGCGCCGACCTGCATCCGGGCGACGCCAGCGTGCTGGTGATCGAGGACGACCCGGCGTTCGCGCGCATCCTTGCCGACATGCTCCACCGCAAGGGCTGCCGCGTGCTGCTGGCGACCGACGGCGAGAGCGGTCTGGCGCTGGCTCGCGACCACCGGCCCGGCGGCGTGCTGCTGGACGTCGCGCTGCCCGGCATGGACGGTTGGGCCGTGTTCGAACGCTTGCGCGCCGATCCGACCACGCGGGCGATTCCTGTGCATTTCATCTCTTCGGCCGAGGGCGCCGGCCGCGCACGCGAGCTGGGCGCGGTCGGCTTTCTCACCAAGCCGGTCACCCGCGAGGCGATCACCAACGCATTCGAGCGCCTGCTGGGCGGGCGCCACGGCCGGCTGCTGGTGGTCGACGACGACGACGACGCCCGCCGCGCCGTGCGCCACCTGCTTGGCGGCTACCAGGTTGCCATCGACGAGGCCGGCTCTGCCGAGGAGGCGCTCGAGCACACCGCACACCAGCGCTACGACTGCGTCGTGCTCGATCTCGGTTTGCCGGGCATGTCCGGCATGCAGTTGCTGGACCGGCTGGCCGACGGTACCGACGGCCCGCTGCCGGTGGTGGTCTATACCGGCCGCGAACTGAGCGCCGAGGACACCCGGCAGTTGCAGCAATACACCCACGCCATCGTGGTCAAGGGCGGACGCTCGCCGGAGCGGCTGCGCGAGGAAGTCGGCCAGTTCCTGCGCGCGATCGACCCTTCGGCGCGCGCTGCTTCGGCCGCGGTGCCGGCCACCGCCGCCCTGCGCCCGTCGATGAAGGGCCGCCACGTGCTGCTGGTGGACGACGACATGCGCAACCTGTTCGCCCTGTCCAAGATCCTGCGCGGCTGGGGCCTGGAGGTGGGCATGGCCGCCGATGGCCCCAGGGCGCTGCGGGTGCTGGACGAGCGCGACGACGTTGCGCTGGTGCTGATGGACATCATGATGCCCGGCATGGACGGCAACGAGACCATCCGTGCCATCCGCAGCCAGGAAGCGCGCGCGCAACTGCCGATCATCGCGCTCACCGCACGGGCGATGCCCGGCGACCGCGAGAAGTGCCTCGAAGCCGGCGCCAGTGATTACCTGTCCAAGCCGATCGACACCGACAAGTTGGCCGCGCTGATGCGCAGTTGGCTGCGAGCCTGACTCTGCCGGACCCCGCGGCTTCCTTCGGGCTTCCGGCGGCACGCCGCCGGCCCCGCAAAGCGCGAAGCCGTTCAGCGCAATGCCGATGCCCATGGCTATCATCGAAGGCCAAGCCGGAGGCGACGCCGCAATCGACGATGAGCACGAGCAAGCCGAAGATCCTGGTGGTCGACGATACCCTCGCCAACCGGGTGGCCATGCGCCGCCTGCTCGCGCGCAGCGGCGCGGAACTGCACGAGGCGGCCAGCGGCAACGAAGCGCTGGCCCTGTGCCTGGAACACGAGTTCGCGCTGATCCTGCTCGACGTCAACATGCCCGGCATGGACGGTTTCGAGGTAGCCGCGCTGCTCAGCGATGCCGACCAGCTCAAGGACACGCCGATCATTTTCGTCACCGCGGCCTACGTCGATGACGTCAACCGCCTGAAGGGCTATCGCCACGGCGCGGTCGACTACATCGCCAAGCCGGTCAACGACCTGATCCTGCAATCGAAGGTGCGCGTGTTCCTGGAGCTTTACGCCGCCCGCGTGGCACTGGAACAGACGCTGGAGGAACTGTCCGAGCGCAACGACCAGTTGCAGCTGGAGATCGCCGAACGCGAACGCGTGGAAGCGAAAATGCGCCACCAGGCCACCCACGACATGCTCACCGGCCTGCCCAACCGCACGCTGTTCCACGACCGGCTGCAGGCCGCGATGCGGTACGCCGCGGAGGGTGGACCGGGCTTTGCCCTGGCGCTGCTGGACATCGACGGCTTCAAGGGCGTCAACGACCGCCATGGCCATCCGGCCGGCGATACGCTGCTGCAGGCGATCGCGGCGCGGCTGAAGCTCAACTCGCGCGCGCGCGACACGGTGGCGCGGCTGGGTGGCGACGAGTTCGCGCTCATCGTGGGCGAGCTGGACGACCTGCCGGTGTTGATGAAGCGTTGCCGCGAACTCTGCACACGCCTGGCCGAGCCTTATCCGCTGGTGTCGGCGCAGGGGAGCTTCGTGGTGAACGTCAGCGCCAGCGTCGGCATTGCGCTGTGGTCGGCCGATACCGGCGCAGACGAGGCGTTGATCCAGGCGGCGGATCGCGCGCTGTATCAGGCCAAGGAAAGCGGCAAGAACCGCTGCGTGCTGGCGTCGTAACGCCAGCCCGACTTGCCACCCTCTCCTTCCGGCCCTTCCCAAATCCCGCGAAGCCCTGCGCCCTCTTTCCTCCGGGGAGAGGTTGGGGTGAGGGGTCGCTCTTGCAGGAAAATGGCTACGCCAGCAGGGCTTCTGATGAGTGCGCCCGCAAAACACCCGCATTGTCGCGAGCCCCGGCCCCTCACCCAGCCCCTCTCAGGCGAAAGCCCTGCTCCCCTCATGGAGGGGAGAGGGCTCGACATCCGGCTTTCGCTCAGGCGATCCGCTGCTGCGGTTCGGTCTCGTGACCGCGGTCGGCGCGAGTCACCTTGGCACCCAGTTCGGCCGGATCGAAATCGTCCACCGAAATGAACTCGAACACGCCGTCGCGCACACGCTTGAGCAGCGCCGCCTCTGCCTCGGTGAGCACGCCTTCGCGCACCGCCTCGGCCAATTGGCCCTCGTAGTCGTGCGCCTGCAACTGGCCAGCCTTGAGTGCCTTGCCGAACTTGCGCTCGACCGGCTCGGCGGCGATCACGTCGGGCAGCAGCGCGTTCATGCGGCCGATGGTGTTGTTCGGCGTGGGCGTCAGGTAGACCCACTCGACCAGACGGTCACGCGCTTCGCCCGGGGCGGTGAGGATGGCGGCCACGCGCCGCCCCAGGCGGTCCGAAGGCGGCACCTCGCGACGACCCAGCGGGAACACCAGCAGGCGCAGCAGGAAACCGACCGGCTTGAGCGGGAAGTTGCGGATCGCGCCGTCCAGCGCCGCCTGCGTGCGCCACATGCACTCATGGAAGGCCCAGGCCAGCAGCGGACGGTCGGCTTCCGGACGGCCGCTGTCCTCGTAGCGCTTGAGCATGGCGCTGGCGATGTACAGGTACGACAGCACGTCGCCCAGCCGCGCCGACAGCTTTTCCTTGAACTTCAGCTTGCCGCCCAGCACACCCATGAACACGTCGGCGCACAGCGCCAGCGCCGCCGAGTAGCGGTCCAGCTTGCGGTAGTAGCGGCGGGTATAGGCATCGCCCGCGCTCTGGCCGATGGACGCGCCGGTCACTCCCAGCACGAAGCTGCGCACGGCGTTGGAAATGCCGAAGCCGATGTGGCTGAACAGCAACCGGTCGAAGGTGCGCAGCTTTTCGCCGTAGTCGGCAATGGAAAGCGCCTGCATTTCCTTGAGCACGTATGGATGGCAGCGGATCGCGCCCTGGCCGAAGATCATCAGGCTGCGCGTCATGATGTTCGCGCCTTCCACGGTGATCGCGATGGGCACGCTCTCCCAGCCGCGTGCGGCGTAGTTCTTCGGGCCGAGCTGCACCGCCTTGCCGCCGTGCACGTCCATGGTGTCACCGGCGACCTGGCGCGCCCATTCGGTGGCGTGGTATTTGGCGATCGCCGAGGTCACCGCCGGCTTCTCGCCGCGGTCGACCGCCGCCGCGGTGGCGCGCGAGAGCGCCGTGGTCGCATAAGTCAGGCCGCCGATGCGCGCCAGCGCCTCTTCGACGCCTTCGAAGCGCGCGATCGCCAGGCCGAACTGCTTGCGCATGCGCGCGTAGGCGCCGGTGGCCGCGGCCGAGGCGCGCATCGCGCCGGTCGCGTTGGACGGCAGCGAGATCGCGCGGCCCACCGACAGCACCTCGACCAGCATGCGCCAGCCGTGGCCGGCCATTTTCGGGCCGCCGATCAGCGTGGACATCGGCGCGAACACGTCCTTGCCGCTGATCGGACCGTTCTGGAACGGGATGTTGAGCGGGAAATGGCGGCGGCCGATTTCCAGACCCGGCGTCGCGCGCGGCAGCAGCGCCAGCGTGATGCCCAGGTCCTCGGTGTCGCCCAGCAGGTGCTCGGGGTCATAAAGCCGGAAGGCCAGTCCGATGACCGTGGCGATCGGCGCCAAGGTGATGTAGCGCTTGTCGAAGGTGAGCTTTACGCCAAGCGTTTCGACGCCGTCGACCATCTGCTTGCAGACGATGCCGAAATCCGGGATCGAAGTGGCGTCCGAGCCCGCGTAGGGGCCGGTCAGCGCGAAACAGGGAATCTCCTCGCCCACCGCCAGGCGCGGCAGGTAATGGTTCTTCTGCTCCTCGCTGCCGTAGTGCAGCAGCAGTTCGGCCGGGCCCAGCGAGTTGGGCACCGCAACGGTGGAAGAGACCGTCGCCGACGCCGTCGACAGCTTCTGCAGCACGGCCGAATGGGCCAGCGCGGAAAACTGCAGGCCGCCGTACTGCTTGGGGATGATCATGCCGAAGAACTTGCTCTTCTTGATGAAGTCCCAGACTTCCGGCGGCAGGTCGGCCAGCTCGTGGGTGATCTGCCAGTCGTCGATCATCGCGCACAGCGCTTCGACGGGGCCATCGAGGAAGGCCTGCTCCTCGGTGCTCAGCTCGGGCCTGGGCTGCTTGAGCAGCACGCGCCAGTCCGGCATACCCGAGAACAGTTCGCCCTCGAAGCCGACCGTGCCGGCTTCCAGCGCGGTCTGCTCGGTGGCCGAAAGCGCGGGCGTGGCGCGGGCGAACATCTTCAGCAGCGGCGCGCTGATCTGGCGCCGGCGGAACGCCGGCATCAGCAGCGGCACGGCGACCGCCAGTTCGATGACCAGCAGCACGATCATCGTTATCCAGGCACCCGTCACCACGCCAACCACCAGCGTAGTAGCCACCGTGGCGATCGCCCAGGTGCGCAGGCTGGTGCGGTGGTAGGCGCAGGCACCGGACGCGACGAGCGCCGCCAGCAGGGTCAGGAACACGGACATTTCAAGGCACCTCTTGCGGAATGGCCGGGCGGCGCGTGGCGCCGCCCGGGATGACATCTTGGATGAAGGCGGCGATCTGGCGCGTAAAAGCGTCGTTCGCGTCGCCGGCCAGCATGTGCGTGGCGCCGGGCACTTGCACGTGCCGTGCGTGCGGCACCAGGTTCATGAACTCGGCCACCGTCTCGCGCGACACCACGTCGCTGCGCTCGCCCGACAGCAACAGCACCGGCACCTCCACGCGCGCGGCCGCCGCCAGCAGGCGCGGCTGGTAGCGCTCGCTCTCGCGTACCACGCCTTCGAGCAGGGCCGGATCCCAATGCCAGCGCAGGCGCCCGTCGGCGCCCTCGCGCAGCAGCGGCTTGAGCTGGTCTTCACGCTTGCGCTCGCGCCGCTGCGGCAGATACGCGGCAATCCGTTCGGCCGCCTCGGCATAGTCGGCGAACCCGTCGGGATGTGCCTGCATGAAGGCCAGGATGCGTTCCACGCCGGCCGTTTCCCAGCGCGGCGTGATGTCGACCAGCACCAGCGCGCGGAACGGCGTGGGCCGCACCTCGCCCGCCAGCACCAGCCCCAGCAGGCCGCCCATCGAGGCGCCGACGAGCATCGGCGTGTCCGGCTGCGCCAACGCCAACGCGTGCAGGTCGCCGGCAAACTGATCCATGTGGTAGTCACCGTCGACCATGCGGCCGCTCTCGCCGTGCCCGCGGCTGTCGAAGCTCACGCAGCGGCAGCCGCTGGCCGCCAGGGTGCGCGCCGTGCCGTTCCAGGCGCCGCGGGTCTGGCCGAAGCCGTGCGCGAACAGCAGCGTCGGCGCGCCCCGGGCGTTGCGTATTTCAACCGACAGGCGCAAGCCGTCGCCGGTGTGGAAGTGGTCGACCGATACCATACGCACGAGTATGGTTTGCCCGGCACGCGCGGTCAACTGCCACCGCCGGGCGCCTGCCGCGCCCGCCTGTCGCCACCCGGTCCACAAGCGCTAACATGCATCAATGAACGCCAGCAGCAAGCCCGAACGCACCCGCCTTTCCGCCGAGGACTGGGAAAACGCCGCCCTGGACCTGATCGCCGAGCAGGGCGTCGGCGCACTGGCGGTGGAAGCACTGGCGCGTCGGCTGGGCGTGACCAAGGGCAGCTTCTACTGGCATTTCCGCACCCGCGAGGCGTTGTTGCTGGCGGCGCTGGAGCGCTGGGAGCAGTACGGCGAACGCGAAGTGATCGCGCAGATCGAGGCCATTGCCGATCCGCGCGAACGCCTGCCTGAACTGTTCCGCCGCGTCGCCCACGAGTTGCGCCCGCACCGGGTGTACGCAGCGCTGCTGAAAGCACTGGACCACCCGCTGGTGGTGCCGGTGATGGCGCGCGTGTCGCAACGGCGCACCGAGTTCCTTGCCACCGCCTTCCGCGAGGCCGGCCTGCCGCCTCCCGAAGCGCTCAATCGTGCCCGCCTGACCTACGCCGCCTACGTCGGTTTCCTGCAGCTGAACTTCACCCTCGGCCTGCCGCGCATCAGCCACGAAGATTTCGACGCTTACGTGGAACACATGATCGCGACATTGATTCCGGCTTGATAGGCCCCTCGGGGGCGCGGTCGCGCACGCCTGCGCGTGCCTTTCTTGCTGCACTCAACCTTGCAATACCAGTGCACGCAAACTAGCGTTCCGGAACCCTTTTTTCCTAAGACCTTGAAGAGGAACATCATGGCCAGCAAGCTGGAAGCGCTCGAGCGCTGGGTGAACGAGGTGGCGGCGCGCACGCGGCCGGCGAAGATCCACTGGTGCGACGGTTCCCAGGCCGAGTACGAGCAACTGGTCAAGGAGATGCTCGCCGACGGCACTCTGATCGAGCTCAACCAGGAAACCCATCCGGGCTGCTACCTGCACCGCTCCAACCCGTCCGACGTGGCGCGCGTGGAGCACCTGACGTTCGTGTGTCACAAGAGCGAGCAAGACGCCGGCCCGAACAACCACTGGATGGATCCGGCCGAAGCGCACGCCAAGATCGATGCGCTGTTCGACGGCTGCATGGAAGGCCGCACCATGTACGTGATCCCGTACTGCATGGGCCCGATCGACTCGCCGCTGTCGCGCTGCGGTGTGGAGATCACCGACAGCCCCTACGTGGTCGCCAACATGCGCATCATGACGCGCATGGGCAAGCCGGCGCAGGAGCGCATCGAGCGCGAAGGCACGTTCGTCAAGGGCCTGCATTCGACCGGCGAGCTCGATCCCGAGCGCCGCTTCATCATGCATTTCCCCGAAGAGCGCACGATCAAGTCCTACGGCTCCGGCTACGGCGGCAATGCGCTGCTGGGCAAGAAGTGCCACGCGCTGCGGATCGCCTGCAACCAGGCGCGCGACGAAGGCTGGCTGGCCGAGCACATGCTGATCGTCGGCCTCGAAAATCCCAAGGGCGAAACGCACTACATCGCCGCCGCCTTCCCCTCCGCCTGCGGCAAGACCAACCTGGCCATGCTGATTCCGCCGGAGGGCTACCGCAAGGACGGCTGGAAGGTGTGGACGGTGGGCGACGACATCTGCTGGATGCGCCCGGGCGCGGATGGCCGCCTGTACGCGATCAACCCGGAAGCGGGCTTCTTCGGTGTGGCGCCGGGCACCAGCAACGCCACCAATCCGAACGCGCTCAAGAGCATCTCGCACGACACCATCTTCACCAATGTGGCGGTCACCGCGGACAACCAGCCCTGGTGGGAAGGCCTGCCCGGCACGCCGGTCACCGACTGGCAAGGCCGTCCGTATGACGCCGCCAATGGCCCGGCCGCGCACCCGAACTCGCGCTTCACGGTCAGTGCGAGGCAGTGTCCGACCTGGTCGGAGAAAGCCGAGGACGCCCAGGGCGTGCCGATCAGCGCGATCGTCTTCGGCGGCCGCCGGCCTTCGCTGCTGCCGCTGGTGATGGAGGCGCGCGACTGGGCGCACGGCGTGCTGATGGGCGCCGCGATGGGCTCGGAAACCACCGCCGCCGCCACCGGCGCGGTCGGCGTGTTGCGCCGCGACTCGATGGCGATGAAGCCGTTCGCCGGTTACCACTACGGCGACTACTTCAAGCACTGGCTGTCGTTCGACCAGCCCGGCGCCAAGCTGCCGAAGATCTTCCACGTCAACTGGTTCCGCAAGGGCAAGGACGGCAAGTTCCTGTGGCCCGGCTTCGGCGAAAACCTGCGCGTGCTGGAGTGGATGATCAACCGCGTCGAGGGCAAGGCCCGTGGCGTGGAAACGCCGGTGGGCATCGTGCCGGCCGAAGGCGAGCTCAAGCTCGACGGCCTGGACCTGCCGCGCGAAGCCGCCAGCGAGCTGCTCGACATCGACACCGCCGGCTGGCAAGCCGAGCTGGACGCCATCGGCGAATACCTGGAGAGCTTCACCCCGCGCCTGCCCGAGCGCTTGCGTCAGGAGCAGCAGCGCGTAGCCAGCGGCCTGTCCGCCGATACCGCACCCCGCGCTGCCACGGCCTGAGCGCACTCAGCCCCTCCTCCGTTTGGGGGAGGGTCGGGCGACCTGCACATCGGCTGCGTACGAACCTTTACCCGTCTGTCGGCGCCCTATCCGGAGGGACGGGAGAGGCTCCAAAAAAAAGGCCACGCTCGCCCTGAGCGTGGGCGCTCGGCGCCGAAGTCGAAGGGTCCTGCGCCGGATATCCCGTGCCGACGAAGCACCCACCGGACACGCAGCTCACCGAAGCCGCTTAAACGCTCCGGCAACTTCGCGCATCCAAGCTGGCAAGATGGATGCCGCCTGCCTCGCCACCGGAAGCCCGATGCCCGCCCCGCCCGTAGCGTGGTCCGACGCCGATGATGCGCGCGCCGCCGCCAGGGGTGACCGCCAGGCGTTCCAGCGGCTGTATCGGCAGCACGTCGACCGCATCTATGGCGCGGTATACCGGCTGGCCGGCTACGACCACGCGCGCGCCGAGGATCTGACCCAGGACGCCTTCGTGCGCGCCTGGCAGAAGTTGGCCGACTTCCGCCACGAGAGCGCCTTCGGCACCTGGCTGTACCGGCTGGCTGTCAACGTGGCGCTGATGGACATCCGCTCGCGCAGCGCGCAGCCGGTCGGCTTCGTCGAGGACGACCGGTTGCCCGACCCCGGCGAAGTGCCGTTCTGCGCGGCCGAGCGCGAGGAACTGGAACGCGCCATCGCCAAACTGCCGCCCCGCGCACGCGCGGTGCTGGTACTGCACGACGTGGAAGGCTGGCGCCACGAAGAGATCGCCGGCGAGCTGGACATGGCTGTCGGCACCTCCAAGGCGCAACTGCACCGTGCCCGCGCGCTGCTCCGCCGGAAGCTCGAACCCGGAGAACCGTCATGAACGAATTCGAATGGCGCCGCCAGCTGCGCGAACTGCACGCGCCGGTTTCGCCGCCCCGCGACCTGTGGGCGCGCATCGACGCTGCGATGGAAGCGGCGCCGACCGCACGCGGCAGTTCACGCCCGGGCTGGCTGCTGGCTGCCAGCTTCGCCGGACTGAGCCTGCTCGCGGTATCGCTGAGCCTGCGCCAGGGTCAACTGCTGGAGCATCGGCAAACCACTGCCACGGCCGCCACGTACACGCCATGGAAGCCGGACGATCCGCGCTTGGCTGGTGCGGCCATCGAACTGGATGCGGCCCATCTGGAACTGAAACAGGCGCTGGAACAGGCCCCCCATTCGCCGGCGTTGCAGCGACTGCTCTCGCGCACCCGCCAACAGCAATCACGGCTGCGCCAGCTCGACCAGCAGGCCGGCTGAGAACCTCCAGGAGTCACCCATGAAGACCGTACGCTACCTTCCCCTGTTGCTCATTTTGTGCATCGGCCCCGCGCTGGCCGATACGCCGATCAACCTGCGCCATCCGGCCACCGCCGATGCACGCATCAGCGTCAGCAACGTCAAGGGCCAGGTCACCATCACCGCGTGGGACCGCAACGAGGTGCAGGTCACCGGCACCCTCGGCCAGGGCGCGGCGCCGTTGGCCATCGAAGGCGACAACGGCGACCTGGAGATCAGGGTCAAGCCCAAGGGCAACGACTCCGGCGGCTGGTTCGACTGGAACGGCGACAACTCGATGGGCGCGACCACTCTCGACCTGCACGTGCCCAAGGGCGCCTCGCTGGAGGTGGAGGTGGTCAGCGCACCGCTGGCCATCGACGGCATGGACGGCGGTGACATCTCGGTCAACTCGGTCAGCGGCCGCGTGCGCATCGACGCCCGCACGCCGGATCTCTCGGTCGAAAGCGTCAGCGGCACGGTGCAGCAGTCCGGCCACGCCGAGCGCGCCGACCTGCAGACCGTCAGCGGCGACATCCTCGCGCCGGCGCTGGGTGCCAAGGCCGACCTGCAGACCGTCTCCGGCCGCATCCAGGCCAGAGGCGGGCCGTGGCAGAAGTTCAATCTGAGCACGGTATCCGGCGACGTGCAGCTGGGCGGTGGCGTAGCCGACCACGGCAGCATCGACATCGACAGCATGAGCGGCGACGTGCAGATCCAGGTGCCGGCGAACCTTTCCGCCGCGATCCATGCCAGCAGCTTCAGCGGCGACCTGCGCAGCGACTTTGGCAAGGCCAGCGAGCACGAGCACGGCCCCGGCAGCGAACTCAGCGCCGAGGTCGGTGGCAGCAGCGGGCGCATCCACGTGGAAACCTTCAGCGGCGACCTGCGTATCCGCAAGCAGGATTGAGGTGGCGGGATTGGAGCAGTCCCGACCCCGCGCGCCCGAAATCCAACGCAAGGCCCTTTGTAGGAGCCTACTTGTGGGCGATGCCCTTGCTCTGATGGCGGCCAAGGGCATCGCCCACAAGTGGGCTCCTACACACCTGGCCGGACACGTCCTGGCGGCAAGGGACTTTTTCGCCAACCCGCGAAGAACCAACAAAAAAAGGCCGTCGCATGCGACGGCCTTTTTGTTGGTGTTGCGAAAGCGGAAGCCTTACAGATCCTGGTGATACTGCACGTACGGCGTGCGCGACTGGTCCGGTTCGGGACCGGCCGGCGTCGGCACCGAAGCGCCGGACGACCACAGGTTCTGCGCACCGATGCTCAGCTCGCCCTGCCAGGGCAAATGCAGGGTGACGCCCAGGTCGATGCTGCTCCAGCGCTTGTCGCCGTAGTAGCCGCCCGGCAGTGCCGGCTGCATGGTGCGGCCGACCAGCGTGCCGCTCAGCGGGCCATGGTCCACGCCGAAACTCAGCGCCTTCTGATCCAGCGTATTGATGCCCAGCACGTTGCCCGGCAGCAGGCGGATACGGCCGACGCTGGCGCCCAGGTCGATGCCGCTCTGCCCCCCGACCGCAACGCGGCCACGCGCACTCAACTGGGCGCTGCTGTCGAAGTCCGGCAAGCCGTTGACGCCCGGCGTGGCGCCCGGCAGGACGCGCGGAAGGCGCTGGTCGGGCGTGCTGTCCGTCCCCACGCTCAGGCCCACGCTGTAGCGACCCAGATTGTAAGTGGCGCCGATTTCGCTGCCGACCACCCGCGGGCCGCGGGAAATCCAGTTGTGCTCGCTCACGCCGGCGTGGATCTGCAGGTGCGGGTCCAGCCCGTATTGCAGGTCGGTCGATACCACGGTGCCGGCATCGACCACGTGGAACGACAGCGGCGCATCCACGCGCTGGCTCGCGGTGGACGACTGCGCGTCGGCCTTGAGCATGAGCATGTGGCCATCGTTGCCGCGCCACAGCGGCACCCCCACCCCGTAGCCGAGGTCGGCCACGTGATCGGGCGTCTGATGCAGCAATCGCTGCGCCAGGGCGTGCGTATCGCCATCCAGCGACTGCCCTGCCGCGGCGAGCGGCATCAGCAGAGTCAGCAGGGGCAACAGGCGTCGCATGGGTCGTTGATCGCTGTAAAAGGTGGCAGGCAGACGTATGCCAAAGGTTGGGACGAAGTATAGCGCCTTTACGTTTACCTAACACCCCATGTCGGAGGTCGGGCCCGCAAACGGTGAACCCAGGCACATATCCCGTCTCCATCGACCGCCATGTGAAGACGGGGTTCCCCGGCAATGAAATTCAGGCTAAACCGACTCCGACAAAGCCCCCGGGGCACGATATAGTCCACACCACGGCCCCGCCACGGAATCTGAGATCTTTCGATGAACCCGGCTCCTCCCACTCGCGAGCCCTCGACCTTCCCGGCTGACCGGGAAGTGTTGCATCGGGCGGTCGAGCGGCTGTTCGGGGCGCCGGACGCGGCCAGCGTGGCGGCGGTCTGCGAAACCCTGCTCTCGGACTGGCACGTGCGCGCCCGCCTGGGCTGGCGCCTGCTGGGCGCGGACGAGGCTCCCGCGTCGGCCGGCCGGCTGGAGCTGGCCGAGGACCCGCAGGGCCTGCGCGTGCTGGTGCTGGAACCGGAGGCGCCGCTATCCGACCCGCTGCGCGAGCGGCTGGCCTGGTTCGGCCGCCTGGCCGCCACCCGCCTGCGCCAGCAGGCCGAAACGGCGCGCCTGTACGAAGCCATTTCACGCCTGGCGTTGGCCGAGCGCCTGCAGCGGGCGCTGTTCGCGATCGCC
Organism: Frateuria hangzhouensis; assembly: GCF_026410505.1. GTDB lineage: Bacteria > Pseudomonadota > Gammaproteobacteria > Xanthomonadales > Rhodanobacteraceae > Frateuria_A > Frateuria_A hangzhouensis. The sequence goes on along the minus strand of NZ_JAPMIU010000003.1, from coordinate 58,592 downwards.
GAGCAGGCCGGCACCGAACGCAACATGGCCGAAATGATGCGCTCGCTGCATGCCATCGTCGGCAGTCTCATGTACGCCGAGAATTTCTATATCGTGCTGTACGACGAGGCCACCGACAGCGTGCGCTTTCCGTACTACGCCGATGCGGCCGACCGCGATCCGCCTTCGCCCGAACGCAGCGTGCCGCTGGCCGACCTGGAGCACAGCCTTACCTGGAACCTGCTCAAGAGCGGACGCGCCATGATGGGCTCGATGGAAGAGCTCAACCGCACCGTGCCAGACCGGCTGGTGCTGATCGGCCCCGATTGCGAGCACTGGCTTGGCGTGCCGTTGCTGCGCGAGGGCAAGGTGGTCGGCGGCATCGTGATCCAGAGCTACCGCGCCGATACCCAGTACACCACGCAGGATCGCGAGTTGCTCTGCTACGTGGCCCAGCACGTGCAGGCGGCGCTGGAAAAGCGCCAGGCGCAGGCCGAATTGGAACGCCGCGTGGCCGACCGCACCGCCGCCCTGCGCGAAGCCAACCGCGTGCTGCGCCAGCAAGTGCTGCAGCGTCAACGCGGCGAACGGCTGCAGGCGGCGTTGTTCCGCATCGCTGAGCTGGCCAGCACGTCCGAAGGCCTGGATACCTTCTATGCGGCCGTGCATCGCGTCATCGGCGGCCTGCTGTACGCGCGCAACTTCTACATCGCGCTGGTCGACGAGGAAAACGGCCAGCTGACCTTTCCCTACTCGGTGGACGAGGTCGACAACATCCGCGCGCCCCGCTTGCATGGCCGCGGTGCGACCGAGTACGTGCTGCGCCACGGCAAGCCGCTGCTGGCCGATCCGGGCGAGCTGGAACGGTTGGCCACCCTGGGCGAGATCGAGCGCCAGGGCGCGCATTCGCTGTGCTGGCTGGGCGTGCCGCTGGTCTGGGGCGAAAAGGTGATGGGCGTGCTCGCGGTGCAGAGCTACACCCCCGAACACACCTACAACGAGCGCGACCAGGAACTGCTCACCTTCGTCAGCTACCACATCGCCAACGCGCTGCAACGCAAGCACACCACCGAGTCACTCAAGCAGGCCTACGCCGGCCTGGAGCGCCGCGTCACCGAGCGCACCCGCGCGCTGGCGCTGGCCAACCGCGATTTGCGCGAACAGATCGCCGAGCGCGAGCGCGTCGAGCGCCGGCTCAAGTACGAGACCCTGCACGACTCGCTCACCGGCCTGCCCAACCGCACCCTGCTGCTGCAACGCATGGAACAGGCGCTGGAGCGTTACCGCGCCGACGCGGACGAAGGCGGCTTCGCGGTGTTGTTCATCGACCTGGACCGCTTCAAGGTGATCAACGATTCGGTCGGCCACCTGGTGGGCGACGACCTGCTGTTCCAGGTCGGCGGGCGCATCCGCGCCTGCCTGAAGACCCGCGACGTGGTCGCGCGGCTGGGCGGTGACGAGTTCGCCGTGCTGCTCGAGGGCATCGCCGATCCGACCACCGCGGTGGCGGTCGCCGAACGGGTGATCAGTGAACTGCAGGTGCCTTTCCGGTTGGGCGCCAAGGAGATCTTCACCTCCGCCTCGATCGGCGTGGCCCTGCCCGGCCCACACTACCAGAAGCCGGAAGAACTGCTGCGCGACGCCGACGCGGCGATGTACCGCGCCAAGGACGAAGGCCGCCATCGCGCCGCGGTGTTCGACGACCGCCTGCGCCGCGAGGCGCTGTCGCTGCTGGAGCTGGAAAGCGACCTGCGCCGCGGCCTGGCGCGCAACGAATTCGTGCCGTTCTACCAGCCCATCGTGGCGCTGGAGGATGGCCAGGTGGTGGGCTACGAGGCGCTGCTGCGCTGGCACCATCCCGACCGCGGGTTGCTCGCCCCGGGCGAGTTCCTGATCATCGCCGAGGAAGCCGGCTGCGCCGAGAGCATCGACTGGCAGATCTTCGAGCAGGTCTGCGCGCAGGCGCCGGCGTTGCTGGGCAAGGACGGCTTCGTCAGCATCAACGTGTCCGGTCGCCACTTCCGCCTGCCCGACCTGGACGCGCGCCTGCTGGCGCTGCTGGCCGAACACGGCCTGCCACCGCGGCAGGTACGCGTCGAGGTGACCGAGCGCGCGCTGCTGGACAACCCGGCGCAGGTCAAGCGCATGCTCGAGAACATGCGCAGCCGCGGCGTGCGGGTGGCGCTGGATGATTTCGGCACCGGCTACTCGTCGCTGAGCTACCTGCACCAGTATCCGTTCGAAACGCTCAAGATCGACCGCTCGTTCATCACCGAATTGCCACGCGAAGGCGAAAGCCAGGGCGTGGCGGTGGTGCGCGCAATCCAGGTACTGGCCGACTCGCTGCACATGCTGGTGATCGCCGAGGGCATCGAGGAGGAATACCAGCGGCAGGCGCTGATGCGGGTCGGCTGCCGTTACGGCCAGGGCTTCCTGTTCGCCCGCCCGCAGCCGATCAACGTGTGGCTGCCGGCGGACCCCACGCCCGCCGTCGCCTGATGCGCACGTCCTGAGCGCACGTAGGGTGGGCTTCAGCCCACCCTACCAATTCACTGCTCGGTGGTCGGCGTATCGGCGCTCACGCCGCCGCTCAGCACATGCTCGGCATCGATGCGGTCGAAGGTATAGCGCTGCGCGCAGAACTCGCAGATCACCTCGATCTCGCCATCGCGCGCGGCCAGCGCCGCCTCGACCTCGTCCCGCCCCAGGGACCGCAGCATCGACTCCACCCGCTCGCGCGAACAACTGCAGCCGAACGCCAGCGGCCGCGGCTCGAACAGGCGCACGGTCTCATCGTGGTAGAGCCGGTACAGCAACTCCTCCGGCGTAGCGGCAAGCATCTCCTCTCGGCCCAGCGTGGCGGTCAGGTGCAGCACGCGATTCCAGGCGTCCTCGTCATCCACCGCGCTGTGGCCGCCCTCGCCAGGCAGCTTCTGCAACATCAGCCCGACCGCATGCTCGCCGTCGGCTGCCAGCAGCAGGCGCGCAGGCAGCTGTTCGGACAGGCGGAAATAGTTTTCCAGCGAACCAGCCAGGTCCGGCTGGCCGAGTTCGACCAACCCCTGATAGCGCTGGCCGCGCTCGGCATGGCCGATGGTGATCGCCATGACCGCCCCAGGCAGCGTGGACAGGTCCAGCGGTTCGGGCAGCGGATCGCTCCAGCGCGCCAGGCCGCGCAGACGGCCCTGGTCGGTGCATTCGGTGAACAGCAGGCGCAATGCGCCGCTGCTCTTGAGCTCGATCGACAACGCGCCTTCAAGCTTGATGTTGCCGGTCAGCAGCGCGCTGGCCGCCAGGCTCTGTCCAAGCAGCTCGCGCAACGGCGCCGGGTACTCCGAGCGCTCGGCCACCTCCCGCCAGGCCGCGCCCAGCCGCACCAGCACGCCGCGCACGCCGGCGCGCTCCAGCACGAAGCGATGCAGCACATCCTCGACAAGCACGTTTTCCACGACGTCACCTTAACTTTGCGGGGAACCGAACCAGATGGGGTCGGGGCCGGCGCGCGACAATGGCCCGCTTATACTCCCGGGAGCCCAAGCCGAGGTCGACGCCCGACGATGCCATTGCTGCGCAACGCCTTCCGACGTCTGCTACGGCTGCTCGCCATCGTGCTGGTGTCGTGGCTGGCGCTGTCCTGGCTGGTGGTGCTGGTCCTGCGCTTCGTGCCGCCATGGACGTCGGCGGTCATGATGGAGCGCCGCGTGGGCGCCTGGCTGCACGGCGAGCACGATTTCCGGCTGCGCCAGCACTGGGTGCCGTGGACGCAGGTATCGCCCTACGTGCCACTGGCGATGGTGGCCGGCGAGGACCAGAAATTCCCCTTCCACCACGGTTTCGACCTCGACTCCATCCAGGACGCGCTGGAAGACGCCGACGATGGCAAGCGCCTGCGCGGCGCCAGCACGATCAGCCAGCAGACCGCGAAGAACCTGTTCCTGTGGAACGGCCGCAGCTTCGTGCGCAAGGGGCTGGAGGCCTACTTCACCATGTTGATCGAACTGACCTGGCCCAAACGGCGCATCCTGGCGGTCTACATGAACATCGCCGAGCTGGGGAACGGCATCTACGGCGTGGGCGCGGCCAGCGAAGCCTACTTCCACGTGCCGCCGAGCCGGCTCGGCCCGGCTCAGGCGGCGCGGCTGGCGGCGGTGCTGCCCAGCCCACGCCGCCTACATGCCGATCGCCCGAGCGCCTATGTGCAGCGCCGCACGCAGTGGATCGTGCGGCAGATGCGGCAGCTCGGCGGCCCCGACTACCTGGACGGCACCCATCCGGCGCGCACGCGGCGAGGACACTGACCCATGCCCGAACTGACCGTCGTCGTTCCCGCCTACAACGAGGCGGCCGTGATCGATGCCTTCCACCTGCGCCTGGGCGACGTGCTCGACACGCTGGCGCTGGACTGCGCCGTGCTCTACGTCGACGACGGCAGCACCGACGGCACCTGGCTGGCGATCGAAGCGCTGCTGGCGCGCGATCCGCGCGTGCGGGCGCTGAAGCTGTCGCGCAACTTCGGCAAGGAGGCGGCGCTCACTGCGGGGCTCGACCATGTCGCCGAGGGCGCGGCCGTGGTGATCGACGCCGATCTGCAGGATCCGCCCGAGCTGATCCCCGAGCTCGTCGCGCAGTGGCGCGCCGGTCACGACGTGGTCTACGCCACGCGCAGCGCGCGCGCCGGCGAGACGCGGCTCAAGCGCCTCAGCGCTGCCGGCTTCTACCGCGCCATGGAGCGCCTCTCCGAGACGCCGCTGCCGCGAGATACCGGGGACTTCCGTCTGCTCTCGCGCCGGGCGCTGGACGCGCTCTCGCGGTTGCGCGAGCGCCAACGCTTCATGAAAGGCCTGTTCGCCTGGATCGGCTATCGCCAGACCGCCGTGCATTACCAGCGCCAGCCACGCGCCGGCGGCCGCAGCAAGTGGAACTACTGGCGCTTGACCCAACTGGCCATCGAAGGCCTCACCTCGTTCTCCACCGCACCGCTGAGGCTGGCCACCTGGGTCGGCCTGGGCTCTTCGCTGCTGGCCTTCGTCTACGGATTATGGGTGCTCACCAAGGCGCTCATCTGGGGCGATCCGGTGCGCGGCTATCCAACCCTGATGCTGGTGATCCTGTTTCTCGGCGGCGTGCAGTTGCTGGCACTGGGCGTGATCGGCGAGTACCTGGGCCGCAACTACGCCGAAAGCAAACGGCGGCCGCTGTACTTCATCGAAGAGGAACGGCTGGGCGCGCGCGAAAGCGCCGTCCTTGACGTGGAACCGACGGGCCCGGGCTAGACTCGCGGGTACCCGGCCGCCGCGGCCGGCTCAGGAGCCAAGGCATGCATCAGGTCAGGCATCTGCTGGAAAACAAGGGCAACGCCGTGTACGCCATCGCGCCCGGGGCGCCCGTGCTGGAGGCGATCCGGAGCATGGCCGAACGCCGTGTCGGCGCACTGGTGGTAATGAACGGCGACGCGCTGGCCGGGATCGTTTCCGAGCGCGACTACGCACGCAAGGTGATCCTGCAGGGCCGCTCGTCCGCACAGACGGCCGTGGCCGACATCATGAGCGGCGATCCGCTCACCATCTCGCCGGAAACCGACGTGTTCGACTGCATGCGCCTGTGCACCGAACGCCGTGTGCGCCACCTGCCGGTGGTCGAAGGCGACCGCGTGGTCGGCGTGATCTCGATCGGCGACCTGGTCAAGGCAGTGATCGACGCGCAGGCCGAGCAGATCGAACAGCTGCAGCGCTACATCACCAGCTGAATCGCTCCGTAGGGTGGGCTTCAGCCCACCGCCATCCACCTCACGCGACCGGTGGGCTGCCACCCTACTAACCTGAAACGCGGTCAGTCCCTGGCCAGATCCGGCGACCGCCCGGCGCGGCGCGCCACCCATGCCGACACGGTGGCGACGCCGGCGCCGATGAAGCCCATGCCGCCCACGCCCACGCCCAGCCAAGCCAGCACGCTCACGCCGCTGGTCACCAGCACGTCGCCGAAACGCCAAACCGCGGTTTCGACGAAGTTCTTGCCCTTGTAGCGGGTCTCGCGCGGCACGCGGGTGTACAGCGCGTCGACCGCCGGCTTGGTCATGCCATAGGCGAACCCGCGCGTGATCACCAGCATCACGGCCAGCAGCGGCACGGCCATGCCCAGCAGACGCAGGTCGCCGGTGCCGAAGATGGCCACCATCAGCAGCAGCGCGATGTTCACCAGCGCCGGCAGCACCAGGCCCCAACCAGCACCGAAACGCACCAGCAGCCAGCGCGTCAGGGTCAGCTGCAGCAGCGCGCCGAGCGCGTTGGTCGCCAGGTCCAGGTCGTTGTAGAACGCGGTGCGCGCCACCCGATCGACGAAATGCGCCTTGGCGTAGTCCGCCATCAGCGCATAAGCCAGCGTACCGATACCGTCGCCCAGCAGCATCAGGATGGCCATGTAGCGAAGGAATGGCCGCGACCACAGTTCGCGCAGGCCGGCCCAGAGCGAGCCACCGGTGCCCTGCGCGGCGCCGCCGTTGCCCGCCTGCTCGTCGCGCGCGGACAGCCGCAGCAACAGCGCCAGCGCAAGTGCCAGCGTCGCGGCCGATACCGCCAGCAGCGGGGCCACGCCCAGCACGTGCACCAGCAGCCGCGTCAGCAACGGGCCCGCGATCGCCCCGGCCATGCCGCCCAGCGCGATCAGCGGGAACACACGGCGCGCCTGCTGGCTGACGAAGATGTCGGCCATGAAGCTCCAGAACAGCGACACCACGAACAGGTTGAACACGCTGACCCAGACGTAGAAGACCACGCCCAGCAGGCGTGCGCCGATCCGTTCCTGCGCCAGAAATGCGGGCACGAAGGCGACCAGGCACACGATGAAGAAGCTGTAGCTCCAGGCCAGCAGCCGCCGCCGCGACACGTGTGCCACCAGCCAGCCAAACAGCGGCGTGAGCAGCAACATCACGCCGAACACCACCGCATAGAACAACGGCAGCGACTGCGAGCCGACCGCGCCGCCGAGCTGGTCGCGCACCGGGCGGATCATGTAATAGCCGGCCATCACGAAAAAAAAGGCCAGCGTGGACAAGGTCAGCCCGGTGCGCTCGTCGGCGCGGGCGTTGTGGCGCAGGCTCACGCGGAGTCCAGCCTCGTGTGGGGCGGCAAAGCCTAGCATGGCGACCCGCCGCTGCGGCCGCGCGCGGTCTGGGCGCCGGCGCCGACACCTCGGCCCGCTGAACGAGGGCAGCCTGGCGCCTGCCTGCTTACGTTGTGGACCCGGCCCAACTGCCCCACAATCGGGGCATCGCGCCTTCCCCGGCGGGTTTTTCCTCCACTTCCACGGCATTGCGCCGGACTCTTCCAGGCATGCAGCTTCGTACGCTTCCCTTGCTGATCGCCGGCCTGCTCGGCGCAGCGACCACCCCGCTCCTGGCCCGCACTCCCACGCCGGCCCCATCCACCGCCACCGCCACCGCCGCACAGTTGCCGCCCGAACGGGTCAAGGCGACCCTGGAGGCGTACAAGCAGTGGCTGAAAAAGCTCGAGCAGCGCAATTCGGTCGCCGGGCTGGCCACAGCGGTCGTGGTCGGCGACAAGGTGGTGTTCGAAGGCACCATCGGCTACGCCAATGCGTCCGACAAGGAGCCAGTCAAGCCGACCACCGTGTTCCGGCTGGCCTCGCTGTCCAAGGCGTTCGCCACCGCGATCACCGCACTGCTGGTGCAGGATGGCAAGTTCGCCTGGGATACGCGGCTGGTCAACGTGCTGCCTTTCTTCAAGCTCAAGAACGTGCCCGACACGCAGCGCGCCACCGTCGCCGACATCCTCGGCCAGCGTCTGGGCCTGCCGCGCAACACCTTCGACAATATGCTCGAGGACGATGTGCCCTACGAAGAGCTGGTGCGCAAGCTCGACGAGGTCGACATGACCTGCGGCGTGGGCGAGTGCTACGGCTACCAGAACGTGGCCTTCAGCCTGATCGGCGACGTGGTCTACGCGATGACCGGCAATTTCTTTTACAAGCTGGTCGACCGCCGCATCTTCCTGCCGCTGGGCATGACCACCGCCAGCTACGGCCGCGCCGGGCTCGAGTCGAGCGAGAGCTGGGCGCGCCCGCACCGCCGCACGCGGCGCGGCTGGGTGGCGTTCGAGCCGAAGGTCAACTACTACCGCGTGGCGCCGGCTGCCGGGGTCAACGCCAGCCTGCGCGACATGGAAAAATGGCTGATCGCCCAGATGGGAGGTCGGCCCGACGTGCTCGCTTCCTCGACGCTGGATGTCCTGCACACGCCCGGCGTACGCACCTCGGGGGAGCTGCACTCCTCGCCTTGGCGCAGGGGGCGCCTGACCGCGGCGCACTATGCGCTGGGCTGGCGCGTGTACACCTACGGCGGCGAGACGCTGATCTATCACGCCGGCGCGGTGGAGGGTTACCGCACGATGATCGGCTTCTTCCCCAAGTACCACACCGGCGTGGTGACCATGTGGAATGCCGGCGTGCCCACGCCATCGGGCCTGATGCCGATGGTGTTCGACGGCCTGTTGGGCTTGCCGCATGTCGATTGGGCGGGGCTGGAGAAAAACGTCCCCGACCACCCGCGCAAGAAGGCGCGCCCGCGTCGCCACCGCCACTGAGGCGATCGGCCTGCCGAGGTGTCGCGGTTGCGCCGAGGTCTGCGTAACGTCGTGGCCCGAGGCATTGGATGGCCCCCCGCGCCGGAGCGGGATCGGTCGTCACGGCGCCATTTCCGCCAGCTCACGAAGCGGCAAAAAAAAGCGGCGCCAGGGGCGCCGCTTTTTTCCTCGAGAATCCGGCCCTACAGCCGGAACTCGATCTTCTTCTGCAGATTCGCTTCCACAGCGCGACCGTTGCGCGTGGCCGGCTTGTACTTCCAGCGTTCCACCGCATCGATCGCCTCACGGTCGAACACGTGGCGCGGCTGCGCATCGACCACCTGGGCGCCCGTCACGTTACCCTCGACGTCCACCGTATAACCGACCACCACCCAGCCCTGCGTGCGCGTCCGCCGCGCCTTGGTGGGGAAGCGCGGCTGCACGTACTTGGTCATGACCGGATCGGTGCTCACCACTTGCCGCACGACCGGCTTGGCCGGCTCGGTGCTGGCCGGCGTATCGGTCGCGGCAACCTGCGCCGGCGGTTCCTGATTCGCCTGCTGCGTCTTCTGCGCAGCCGCGAGTTTCTCGGCCGCGGCCTTGTCGGCCGCCGCCTTCTCCGCGGCCAGCTGCTGCTGGCGCTGCTGTTCGAGCGCAAGCTGCTGTTCCTTGTCCAGCAGCTTGCGCTGCGCGTCGAGCTTGGAACGCAGAATGGTCAGCGTATAGTTGGCCGGGTCGGCCTTCGCCAGCAGGTCGATCTCGCGCTGCGCCTCGCTGAAGTCGCGGGCGTTGATCGCCTGCTCGGCGCCGCTGGCGGCGAACGGGAATGTTTCGCGCAACGCGTCGGTGGCCACCGTATTGCCGGGTTGCTTCTCCAGTGCCTTGAGGTAGAACTCGAAGGCATTGTTGCCGGCCGGGGCCAGCACGCGATGGTCGTTCATCGCCTTGCGGGCTTCGGCCAGCAACTGGGTCAAGTCCATCGCCTCCACGTTCGCCGGCGGCGCCACGGCGATCTTGCTGGTCGACACCGGTGTGGACGGGTGCCCACCCGCGTCCTGCATGACCAGTTCCTGATGCGGCTGCAGGATCAGGAACCAACTGGCGGCAGCAAGCAGGACGAAGATGGCGATAACGGCGAGCAGAGTGGGCCGGATGGCCCCGCGCGCGTGCGCACGCATAGAACTGGAACGGGTATCCATGGACGTTCACCGATTGACATGAGATACCCGCGCTTTTTCCCCCTGTAGGAGCGGCCGTCCCCCTGGACGTGCGCGGCGCGAGTAGGCACAAGTTACCCGCATTGTGCCGTTGCGGCAAATCAGGCGAACGCGCTACGGCGGGCCGCCTTTTGCGAGGCCTGAAACGAAGCGTCCCGGCCGAGGCCGGGACGAATCGCTCTTCGAAGTACCCTCCCTGCGCTGGGCACCGCAGGGAGAGAAAGTCGATACGGCTTGTTGGTCTTGTCGAACTTACTTCTTGGCCTTGGCCGGCTTGGCAGCCTTGGCGGGCTTGGCAGCCTTGGCGGTCTTGGTGGCCTTGACCACCTTGGCCGGCGCGGCCTTCTTTGCAGCAGCCTTCTTCGGAGCCGCCTTCTTGGCGACGGCGACCTTCTTCACGGCAGCCTTCTTGGCGGCGGCCGGCTTCTTGGCGGCAACCTTCTTGGCAGCAGCCTTCCTGGCGGCCGGCTTTTTGACGGCGGCCTTCTTGGCAACCGGCTTCTTGGCAACCGGCTTCTTCGCGGTGGCCTTCTTCACAGCAGTTTTCTTGGCGGGCGCCTTCTTGGCGGCCGGTTTCTTTGCAGCGGTTTTCTTGGCAGTGGCCATAGTTCGTCTCAGCTCCTCATCAGTTGGCAGTGGTTGCCCAGTAAAAGCGTGCAGGAACGCCTCCACCAGCAGATCGCTGTTGGTGGCGTGCCGAAGATTGTTTACCTGACGGCGAGTGCGCTCGTCGGAAAGCAGACGAAGGACATGCAACGGAATCGACACGGTGATCTTGCGCACCGCGCCGGCCTTCTCGCCGTGACCGACATAAGGCGTGATGTATTTCGATGCCGCCATGTGTACCTGTTCCCCTCGATCTGAAGCGAAAGCTATTCCTGAAGATTTCAACTGTCAATTGATTTCGACCAGAAAATTCAACCGGTCGAAGACCCCTCCGGCGCCCCGTAAAGCGCCGCACGGCAAGGCTTCGCGGACCAACCGGCGCATTTTCAAATAGACATATAAACGTCTAATCGGAAGATGCACTGATAATCGCCACCGCCCCGCAAAACGTTGCCACGCAACGCTTTGCGGCATATCCACCACCTCCATCGCGCGCGCGTTCCGCACGCAACCGGTTGGCGCGCGCATCACTTCAGGAGAGATGGAAATGGCCCGTATTCGAATGAACGGGAGTCGACCAGCGGGGCCGCCGACCGTCCGCGCCCGCCGTCGCCGGCACCCCGCAATGGTCTGTCAGGGTCGCCGCGAGGATGTGCGAAAACGTCGTGTGCCACCGCGGCGGCACACGACAAAGCAACCGTCAGTGGTCCTCGTTCTCGATCTGTTCGGCGTAGGCGTCGGCGTCGAGCAGCTCATCGAGCTCGCCACGATCGGAGATGCGCACGGCGAAGATCCAACCGTCGCCGAAGGCATCCTCGTTGATCGTCTCGGGCTTGTCGTTGAGCACCTCGTTGACCTCGACGATCTCGCCGGAGACCGGCGAATAGATGTCCGAGGCGGCCTTCACCGATTCGACCACCGCTGTGCCGGTACCGGCCTGCACGCTGGCGCCGATCTCCGGCAGCTCCACGTAGACCAGGTCACCGAGCTGGCCCTGCGCGTGGTCGGAAATGCCCACGCGCACCAGGCCGTTGTCTTCGACACGGGCCCACTCGTGGGATTTGAGGAACTTCAGATCGCCGGGAATCTCGCTCATGGTCGGGTCCAGTCGTCGTTCGTGGAATGAAGCGGCGATTCTAGCCGCTCGGGGGAAAGTCTACGGGATGGATGGCGTGAATCAGATGCCTTCGCGTGGTTTGCCGTCGCGCACGAACGGATACTTGACCACGCGGACCGGCACTTCGCGGCCACGGATGTCCACCCGCACGTCGCCCGGCTCGCCGGCCGGGATGCGCGCGAACGCCACCGCCTTGTCCAGCGTGGGGGCAAAGCTGCCCGACAGGATCTCGCCCTCGCCGTTGGCGGTAAGCACCTTCTGGCCGTGGCGCAGCACACCCTTCTCGTCCAGCACCAGGCCGACCATCAGGCGCGGCACGCCGGTGGCCTTCTGCGTCTCCAGCGCCTTGCGGCCGATGAAGTCCCGGCCCTCGTCCAGCGCGATGGTCCAGGCCAGATTGGCCTCCCACGGCGAGACGCCTTCGTCCATATCCTGGCCGTACAGGTTCATGCCCGCTTCCAACCGCAGCGTGTCGCGCGCACCCAGGCCGGCCGGCTTGACGCCCGCACCGGCCAGTGCCTGCCACAGCGCGACGGCGTGTTCGGTCGGCACGATGATCTCGAAGCCGTCCTCGCCGGTGTAGCCGGTGCGTGCAATGAACAGCGGCATGCCGTGCGGGCCTTGCGCGGCGGCGGCGGCGAAGCGGCCAAGCTTCTCGATACGCGCGCGATCGACCTCATGCAGCAGGCCGACCACCTTCGCGCGGGCGTTCGGGCCCTGCACGGCGATCATCGCGAAGTCGGGACGCTCCTTCACTTCCACGCCGAAGGAGCCGGCCTGCTGTTCGATCCAGGCGAGGTCCTTGGCACGCGTGGCGGCATTGACCACCAGGCGGAAGTGCGCCTCGTCGAAGAAGTACACGATCAGGTCGTCGATCACTCCGCCCTGCTCGTTCAACATGCACGAGTACAGCGCCTTGCCCTGCATCTTGAGCTTGTCGACGTTGTTGGCCAGCAGGTGGCGCAGGAACTCGCGCGTGCGCTCGCCGTGCAGGTCCACGACGGTCATGTGCGAGACGTCGAACATGCCGGCGTCGCGGCGCACCGCGTGATGCTCCTCGATCTGCGAGCCGTAGTTGATCGGCATGTCCCAGCCGCCGAAGTCGACCATGCGGGCGCCCGACGCGCGATGGGTATCGTTGAGTACGGTCTTCTCGGTCATCGCACGGGCACCTTGGGGAAAGCCACGATTATCGCTGGCGCCCGGATGCAAGCCAAGCTGCATGCAACCCTCCGCAGGAGTGCAATTGTGCGCGACCGCCAGGTCTCAAGGTTGAGCACCGGCGCGCTCGTGCAGGATCCGACGGAAGGTAAGGTTGATCCGCGGCAGCCGTAGCTGCCGCGCGCGCGGCAGGGCGTGCTGGTAGAGGCGCTGGGTTGCGTTGGCCATGCGCAGCAGGCTGCCGTGCGACAGCTCCAGCTCCAGCGTGGCCGGTCCACGCGCCGCCTTCGACCGGAATACGAAGCGACGCGGTGCGCCGAGGCTGAGCGAAGCGATCACCGGCGCCGGCCCGAGCTCCGGTTCGTCGTCGCTGTGCCAGCCCATGGCATCGCTTCCGTCACGATAAAGATTCGCCAGCACGCTGTTGAACGTGCTGCCGCAAGCCTGTTCCAGGCGCGGGCGCAGCGCGGTCAGCGCAGAGGGCCAGGGATGCGGTTCGAAGCGCGTGCGCGAGTAGACGTAGCTGGCGCCCGAGTCGCCGATCCAGCAACTGAGCCGCGGCGAAGCAACCTCACGGCCGAACAGGCGGATGACGTGGGTTTCCCAGCGCACCGCCTCGAGCAAATGCGCGAGCAGCGCGTCCGCCTCGTCGGTCGGCAGCCAGGTCGGCCAGATCGCGGCGTCCGCTCCGGGCAGGTCGAGCGGCTGCCAGCCCACCGGATCAGGCAATCGACGGATAGGTCGGTTCCGTATCCAGCGACGAGGCGCAGACCGCCGCCAGTTCGAGCAGGCGAAGGTCCGAGCCGCGTGCACCGACAAACTGCAGGCCGATCGGCCGGCCATCGGACAACGCGCCCATGGGAATGCTCACCGCCGGACAACCGGCCAGGCTGGCGAAACTGGTCAGGTCGGCGGCCGAGTCCGGCGCCGGGCCGTCCAGCGGGAACGCTCCCTGCGGCGTGGTCGGCAGCACCAGCACGTCGATCTGCGCGAACAGGCGACGCATTTTCAACGTAGCCGCATCCAGCACGCGGTCGGCGATGGCGTAGTCGGCCGCGCTTTTGTGCGCGGCGTAGTCGAGCATCCCGCGCAGGCGCGGCGACACCGGTCGCGCGGCGTCGGCCAGGTCGGCCGCGAAGGTGCCGAGCATTTCGGCCTCCATGAGAAGGAGTCCCGCGCGACGCGTGCGTGCGAAGTTCCAGTCGGAGAAATCCACCGTGCGCCGCTCGCCCAGCTCGCGCGGCAGCCGCGCCAGCGCCGCGTCGAACACCTCGATCACTTCCGGCTCCACGCCCACCGCCGCCAGATCCGGCAGCAGGCCTGCGCGCAGATTGCCCGGCTCCCAGTCGGGCGGCGAGAAGGCCACGCGACGGCGGCGCGAGCGCGCGTCGTCGGCGTCGTAGCCGGCCAGCACCTGCAGCAGCACGGTCAGGTCGTTGGCGCTGCGCGCCAGCAGGCCCACGGCGTCGAGGCGACGCGCAGCCGGCAACATGCCGCGGGTGGAAATTTCGCCGTGCGTCGGCTTGAGCGCGTAGAGGCCGCAATAGCTCGCCGGAATGCGGATGGAACCGAGGCTGTCCGAGCCCACCGCCGCCGCCGCGAGCCCCGCCGCCACCGCTGCGGCCGCGCCGCCGGAGGACCCGCCCGCGCTGCAACCATGCCGGTATGGGTTGTGCGTGGGACCGCTGTGCGGGTTGTCGGTGGCCGCGCCCAGCGCCGCCTCATCCATGTTGGTCTTGCCCACCAGCATCGCTCCCGAGGCGCGCAGGCGCGCGACCACATGGGAGTCCTCCTGCACCGGCTGGTCGCGCCCGGGCAGACCGGCGCGGGTGGGCCAGCCGGCCATGTCGAAGTTGTCCTTCAGTGCGATCGGAATGCCATCGAGCCGTCCGAGCACACCGTCGCGGCGGCGATGGGTGGCAGTGCGTGCCTGCTCCTGCAACAACCCCGGGCGCAGGTCGACGTAGGCATTGAGTTCCGGGTTGATCCGCTCGATCGCCCCCTGGTAGGCGTCGGCCAACGCCTGCGGTTGCACGCGGCCCACCGCCAGCCAGTGCAGCAGCTGGCACACGCTGGCGCGGCGCAGGTCGATGTCGGCGATCGGAGCGGGTGAATTCATGCCTCATCCTTTGCGTTCGATCCCCGATTATCGCCACGGCCGGCGAAGGGATTGCAAGCAGTCGTTAGTGAAGAGCCCGGTTTGCCGCGGGCCACCTGAAGCCGGACAATGTCCGTCTACGTCCAATCTACGACCCTGCTGGAGCCCACCATGACCGAACGCGAAACGATGGAATACGACGTGGTCGTGGTTGGTGCCGGCCCGGCCGGGCTGTCGTTCGCGATCCGCCTGAAACAGTTGCAGCCGGAAACCACCGTCTGCGTGATCGAGAAGGCTTCCACCGTTGGCGCACAGATCCTCTCCGGCGCGGTGATCGAGCCAGCCCCGCTGGACGCCCTGCTACCCGGCTGGCGCGACAACCCGCCACCGATCTGCGTGCCGGCCGGCGAGGACGAGTTCTGGCTGCTGAGCAAGACCGGCGGGCGCAAGCTGCCGGTACCGCCGGGGATGAACAACCACGGCAATTTCATCGTCTCTCTGGGCGCCATGTGCGCGTGGCTGGCGCCGCAGGCCGAAGCGCTGGGCGTGGATGTGTTTCCCGGCTTCGCCGCCGCGGACAACATCTATAACGAGGACGGCTCGGTCGCCGGCGTGCGCATCGGCGACATGGGCGTAGCCAGGGACGGCACGCACAAGAGCGGCTACACCCAGGGCATCGACATCAAGGCGAAGGTCACTGTGCTGGCCGAGGGTGCGCGCGGCAGCCTGACCAAGCAGCTGATCAAGCGCTTCGGCCTGGACAGGGACGCCGATCCGCAGGGCTATTCGATCGGCATCAAGGAGCTGTGGCAGGTGCCCGCCGGTCGCGTCACCCCCGGCAAGATCGTGCACAGCTTCGGCTGGCCGGCCGACACCAGCACCTACGGCGGCAGTTTCCTCTATCACCTGGATGGCGATCGCATCGCGCTGGGCTACGTCAGCGGCCTGGACTACCGCGACCCGCAATACAAGCCGTGGGAGGCCTTCCAGCAGTGGAAGAACCATCCGCACGTCAAACCCCTGCTCGAGGGCGGCAACATTCTTTCGGCCGGCGCGCGGGCCATCGTCACCGGCGGCTACCAGTCGCTGCCGAAGGTCGAGATGCCCGGCGCGATCCTGATCGGCGACACCGCCGGCCTGCTCAACGTGCCCAAGATCAAGGGCACCCACCAGGCGATCCGCAGCGGCATGCTCGCCGCCGAGCACCTGGCCGCCAACGGCCTGCAGGCGGCCGGCTTCGATGCCGCCCTGCGCGCCTCGCCGGCCATGGCCGAGTTGAAGCAGGTGCGCAACATCAAGCCCGGTTTCAAGAAGGGCCTGTGGGTCGGCATGGCCAATGCCGCCTGGGAAACCCTCACCCGCGGCGCATCGCCGTGGACGCTGAAGAACAAGCCCGACTGGTGCTCGCTGGAAAAGATCGGCGAATACGAGGCCCCCAAGCGCGATTACGTCACGCGCGAATTGCCGCCGCGCGACCGCCTGGCCGGCGTCTACTTCGCCGCCACCGAGCACGACGAAGACCAGCCGGTCCACCTGCACGTGGCCGACACCAACATCTGCATCGAGCGCTGCAGCATCGAATACGACAACCCCTGCACCCGCTTCTGCCCCGCCAGCGTCTACGAGATCGTGGAGGATGCCATGCCCGACGGAAGCCGCGGCAAGCGCCTGCAGATCAACGCCGCCAACTGCGTGCACTGCAAGACCTGCGACATCAAGGACCCGTACGAGATCATCACGTGGGTCACGCCCGAGGGTGGGTCGGGTCCGAATTACCAGAACCTGTAAGTCGCGAAGGCAAGCTTTCTGATCGGCAACCTGTCATGGCGCGTCAAGCGCCTCACCTATCAACTGCAGCGCATCCGCGCCAGCATCGCGCTGCGCGGCTGGCGCGGCACGATGGCGCGCGTCCGCCAGGAGTTCACCGCGCTGCCGGAGTTCGCGGACGAACTCGACCTGTTGCCGCTGGACCTGCCCTTCGCTCCATTCACCCTGCCGCGCGCGGATGCCCCGTGCGTGTCCATCGTGATCCCGGTGCACGGCAAGCTCGCCCATACCCTCGCCTGCCTGCGCTCGCTGGCACGGCACGGCGCACGTGCCGACTTCGAGGTCATCGTCGTCGACGACGCCTCGCCGGACGACACCGCCACGGTGCTGGCGCAGGTCGGCGGTCTGCGCCTGCTTTGCAATGAACGCAACCTCGGCTTCGTCGACAGCTGCAACGCCGGTGCCGCGGTAGCGACCGGCGAGTTCCTCTTGTTCCTCAACAACGACACACAGGTGACCCAGGGTTGGCTCGACGCGCTGCTGGCCTGTTTCGCCGAGCGGCCCGACTGCGGCATCGCGGGACCGCGGCTGGTCTATCCTGACGGGCGCCTGCAGGAGGCCGGTGGACTGGTCTTTGCCGACGGCAGTTGCTGGAATACCGGCCGCTTCGAAGCGCGCAACGCATTCGCCTACCAGTATCGCCGCCGCACCGACTACGTCACCGGCGCGGCGATGCTGCTGCGTCGTGAGGTGTTCCATCGCGTCGGCGGCTTCGACATCCGCTATCGGCCGGCCTACTACGAGGACACCGACCTCGCTTTCGCGGTCCGCCAGCTCGGCCTGAGCGTCTACTACGAGCCCTCCAGCACCGTCATCCACTGCGAGGGCATCACTTCCGGCACGGATCCCCGCAGCGGGGCCAAGCGACACCAGGCGACCAACCAGGCGAAGTTTGCCGACAAGTGGGCGTCGCAACTGGCCGCCCAGCCGCCGCCGGGCACGCCGCTGGAACGCGCCATCCGCTGGCATGCGCGTGGCCGCGTGCTGGTGGTGGACGCCACGATGCCCGATCCGGCGCGGGATTCCGGCTCGCTTCGGCTCTGCGGCATCCTTCGCCTGCTGGATGCCCATGGTTGGAGCACGTGCTTCTTCCCGGACGACCGCCGCGCGGGCAGCGCGGAGGCGATCACGCTCGGCGGGCTCGGCTGTGAAGTGCTGGCCGGCCCGCAGGCCGATGAGCTTCCGCAGTGGCTCGCCCGGCATGGCCGGCAGTTGCACGCGGTCGTGCTCTGCCGCCACACGGTCGCCGGCCAGTACGCTCGCCTGGTCCGCCTGCACGCACCCCAGGCGCGGCTGGTGTTCGATACAGTGGACTTGCACTTCCTGCGGGAACGACGGGCGGCAGAGCTGGCGGGCAATCCCGCGCTTTCCCGGCAGGCCGAGGCCTCGCGGCGCAGCGAGCTTGCGCTTATCGAGCAGAGCGACGTGACCCTGGTGGTCAGCGCTCACGAACAGGCCTTGCTGGCCGGGATGGTGCCGAGCGCGCGCGTGGAACTGCTTTCCAATATCCATGAGTTACACGCCAGCGTCCCGCCGCACGACGAGCGCAGGGACCTGGTGTTCATTGGCGGTTGGCAGCATCCGCCGAACGCCGACGCGATCCGCTGGATCGCCGGCGCGATCCTCCCGCGGCTGCGCGAGGCCTTGCCGGGCATCCGCGTGCACGTGCTGGGCGACGTGCCCGAAAACACCCGGACGGAGCTGGCCCGGCCCGGCCTGGAGATCCATGGCCGCGTCCCGCAGTTGGAACCATGGCTGGATGGTTGCCTGGCCTCGCTCGCTCCCTTGCGTTTCGGTGCCGGAGTCAAAGGCAAGATCAACATGGCGATGAGCCATGGCCTGCCCGTGGTCGCCACAACCATCGCGGTGGAGGGCATGCAGCTGACCGACGATGTCGACGTGCTGGTGGCGAACGACGCGGACGCGTATGCCGATGCGGTGCTGCGCCTGGCAAGGGACGCGCCGCTTTGGCAGCGCCTGTCCGGGCATGGCCTGGAAAACGTAAGAAGGCACTTCTCCGCCGACGCCGCCGCCGCCACGCTCGAGCGCATTCTGGGTTGACGCTGATGCCCTCCTCCTCCTTCGCCAGACGTTGCCTGTTCCGGCTCTTGCGCACCGGCTTCCGCGTACTGCCGCTGCCCGCGCTCACGCGCGACCGGTTGCGCCAACGTTTCCTGGACCGTTACGCGCAACTGTTGCCGGCCGGGCCGCGGGGGCAGACGCCCGAGCCCGGGCAGGCCGAACGCCGGGCTCGCCGGCATGCCGCCGGGCGCGCCATCGGTTTCGTCGATCGACGTGTCGGGCCCTTGCCGGCACCCCTGCCGGCAACCCTGGTTGCCTTCTATCTGCCGCAGTTCCACCCCATTGCGCAGAACGACGCGTGGTGGGGCGAGGGTTTCACCGAATGGACCAACGTGACGCGCGCCTTGCCGCAGTTCGAAGGCCATGCACAACCGCGTCTTCCGGGCGCGCTGGGTTTCTACGATCTGCGTCTGCCGGAAGTGATGCGGCGCCAGATGCAATTGGCTCGCGAGTACGGCATCGGTGCCTTCTGCAGCTATTTCTACTGGTTCGGCGGCGAGCGCCTGCTCGAACGTCCGCTGCAACAGTGGCTGGAGAACCCTTCGCTGGACCTGCCCCTATGCCTGTGCTGGGCCAATGAGAATTGGTCACGGCGCTGGGACGGGCGCGCCGAGGACCTGCTCATCGGACAGCGACACAGCCCCGAGGACGATCTCGCCTTCATCGCCTACGTCGCACGCTACCTGCGCGATCCACGCTATCTGCGCGTGGAGGGCAAGCCATTGCTGCTCGTCTATCGCCCCGGCCTGCTGCCCGACCCGAAGGCCACCGCGGCGCGCTGGCGCCGCTGGTGCCACGACAACGGCATCGGCGAGATCCAACTGGCTTACGTGCAGAGCTTCGACCGGGTCGATCCACGCGAGATCGGCTTCGACGCCGCCGTCGGATTTCCTCCCAACAACACCGCGCCCGAACCGATCACCGCGCGCCAGCACCTGCTCAATCCGGCGTTCGAAGGCGAGGTCTTCGACTGGCGCGACCTGGCACGCAAGGCGATGGCGCAACCGGATCCGCCTTATCCGCGCTACCCCGGCGTCAATCCCGCCTGGGACAACGAACCGCGGCGCAGCGGCCGGGGCCGGGTGTTCGCACATGCCTCGCCCCGCGGCTACCGCGACTGGCTGCGCCACGCGATCGCCACCGCCCGGCGCCGCCAGCCGCAACAGCCGCTGGTGTTCATCAACGCCTGGAACGAATGGGCCGAGGGGGCCGTGCTCGAACCGGACGCCCGCCTGGGCCACGCCTGGCTGCAGGCCACCCGCGACGCCTTGCACAAGCCCGCGGCACCGGCGCCGGCCACCCGCCCCTGCGCGGTCATCCACGCCTGGTACGTCGAGGTACTGGACGACCTGGCCGCAGCACTGCGCAGCAGCAGGATCGACTGGCGCCTCGTGGTGACCACTTCGCACGAGCGCGCCGACGCCGTGCGCGAGCGCCTGGCAACGCTGGGCCTCGAGGCCGAGCTCGAGGTGTTCGAGAACCGCGGTCGCGACATCCTGCCGTTCCTGCACGTCGCCAACCGCCTGCTCGACGAAGGCACCGACGTGATCCTGAAGCTGCACACCAAGCGCTCCACGCATCGCCCGGATGGCGAGCAATGGCGGCATGAGCTGCTGGACCGCCTGTTGGCGCCGTCGCGTACGGCGTGCATCCTGGAGGCTTACCGCAGCCAACCGACGATGGGCATCGTCTATCCGGAGGGCCATCGCCAGGAAGTCGCCGGTTTCTGGGGCGCCAACCAGGCCAACGTGATCTCGCTGGCTACCCGCATCGGCATCGGCCTTGACGCTGACAAGCCGGGAACCTTCGTCGCGGGGACGATGTTCTGGATCCGCGCCGAAGCCCTGCGTCCCCTGCTGGATGCCCATCTCACCATCGATGCGTTCGACGCCGAGGCAGGCCAGGTCGATGGCACCCTGGCCCACGCCATCGAACGACTGTTCGTGCGGGTGGCCGAATCCGCCGGTTTCACGAGCGCCAGCGCCGCCACCATCTGCGGCATGGAGGAGCCTCCCGCGACACCGTATCCGTACGCGCGGCGCAGTCATTGATCGCCACGGCACCGGCCTTTGCACAATGACGATACGGGTACAATGTCAGTTTTTCGCACCCTGCAAGGCAGCAACAGAGGAAACGCGATGAAGATTCTGGTCGGCTACAAGCGCGTCGTGGACTACAACGTCCGCATCCAGGTCAAGCCCGACGGCTCCGGCGTGGTGACCGAGGGCGTCAAGCTCTCGGCCAACCCCTTTGACGACATCGCGCTGGAAGAAGCCCTGCGCCTGCGCGAGAAAGGCGTGGCCGAGGAAGTGGTGATCGTGGGCATCGGCCCGGCCGACCTCACCGCGCACCTGCGCAACGGCCTGGCAATGGGCGCCAACCGCGCCATCCACGTCACCACCGCCGAGGCCGTGCAGCCGCTCACCGCCGCGCGCGTGTTCCTCAAGCTGGTCGAGAAGGAGCAGCCGGGCCTGGTGATCCTGGGCAAGCAGGCGATCGACGACGACGCCAACCAGACCGGCCAGATGCTGGCCGCGCTGTGGGATCGACCGCAGGCCACCTTCGCCAGCAAGGTCGAGATTGCCGATGGCAAGGTCACCGTGACCCGCGAGATCGACGCCGGCCTGGAAACCATCGAGGCGGACCTGCCCGCGGTGATCACCACCGACCTGCGCCTGAACGAGCCGCGCTTCATCAAGCTGCCGGACATCATGAAGGCCAAGTCCAAGCCGATCGACACCATCGAATTCGGCTCGCTGGGCGTCGAGGCGGGCGACCATCTCAAGACCACCCATTACGCCGCGCCGCCCAAGCGAAGCCGTGGCGTGATGGTCAAGGACGCGGCCGAGCTGGTCGCCACGCTCAAGCAGAAGGGCCTGCTCTAAGCAGCCGCCGGGAACAGGAGAGAAGACATGAGCAAGATCCTCGTCATCGCCGAACACCTGGACGGCAAGCTCAACCCTTCGACCGCGCGCGCCGTCAGCGCCGCCGCTGCGGTCAAGCCCGAGGCCATCGACGTGCTGGTGCTGGCCGACAGCGCCGACACCCTCGCCGCCGAGGCCGCGAAGATCGAAGGCGTGAGCCGCGTGCTCACCGCCACCCGCGCCGAGAACGCGCATGCGCTGGCCGCCGTGATGGCGCCGCAGGTGGCCAAGGCCGCCGCCGGCTACAGCCACGTGTTCGTCCCCTCCACCACCTTTGGCAAGGACCTGGCGCCGCGCGTCGCCGCCCTGCTCGGCGTGGCGCAGGTCAGCGACGTGATGGCGGTCGAGGGCAGCCACACCTTCAAGCGCCCGATCTACGCCGGCAATGCCATCGTCACGGTCGAGGCCGACCCGGCGCAGACCGTGGTAGCGACCATTCGCACCGCGTCCTGGTCGGCCGCGTCCAACGGTGCGAACAGCGCCCCCATCGAAGCGTCGAACATCGACGTCGCCCTTCCCTCGCACACCCGCTTCGTCGAGCTCAAGCAGGGCAAGAGCGACCGCCCGGATCTGCAGAGCGCCAGCAAGGTCGTCTCCGGCGGCCGTGGAGTCGGCTCGAAGGAGAACTTCGAGATCGTCTACAAGTTCGCCGACAAGATCGGCGCAGCGGTGGGCGCCTCGCGCGCCGCGGTGGATGCGGGCTACGTGCCCAACGAGATGCAGGTTGGCCAGACCGGCAAGATCATCGCTCCCGAGCTGTACATGGCCATCGGCATCTCCGGCGCCATCCAGCACCTGACCGGCATCAAGGACGCCGGCACCATCGTGGCGATCAACAAGGACGCCGAGGCGCCCATCTTCGAAGTGGCCGACATCGGTCTGGTCGGCGATCTGTTCAAGATCATCCCGGAGCTGGAAGCGGCGCTGGCTTGATCAGGGGTGCGGGGGCGCCGGGTTCGATGATTCCTTGCCAGGCGCCGCTATAGCAGTCCCGCCCAGCATCAGCCCCAGGACCAGAAAGAGGACGTCGCCGCCGAAGGTAATGACCCGAAAAGCTACTGCAAGCAGCAAGATATCCGGTTCCGCCATATGACCACGCAGTAGTGTGAGAAATACCATTTCTCTCACGCCTACTCCCGCTGGAGCTCCCACGACCAAGAACCCGGCCACCCAACTCGCCGCGGCAGCCGCCGGCAACAGGGAGATGTTGCCCTCCTTCATGAGCACGTGGGCAGGCGCCATCAACGCCAGCGCCATCGCGGCGAACAGGAGTAGTTGCAGAGGGAGTACGGGCAGCAACCAGCGTGGCGCGTGCAGGGGCACCCAGGCGCTGGCTCGCGGACTACGCTTGCGCCATGCCTGCAGGCAGGCAAAGCCCAGTCCCAGGCACAAGGCCTCGCCTAAAATCATCTGCCACGTTGTCGGCGTGACTGGCAACCATGGCACCAGCGCCTTTGTCGCGCTCGCGGCCCAAACCAGCGACGCCAGTACGAGAAAGCCAGCTTCCCCTACGGTACCGAGAAAAAGCGCCCGATGGCTCATGCCTAGGCGGCGAAGCAACACGTGCCTCCCCAGGTAGTGTCCGAAATTGCCCGGCAGATATTTTGCAAACTGTGTTGTTGCATACGTAGCAAACATCAGGCGCAAAGGGGGCGTCCTAGGCACGAAGGCCGTCTGCAAACACCACCAGGCTAGTCCGGCGCAACACAATCCAAGCGCATAGATTGGTATGGCGGCGGCCACGAAGCCAGCCAACAATTCGAAATGTGGCGACTGTAAAAGATGCGTCAGGACACCAGCGCGCACAAACCTGGCGACGATCCATCCGATGCATGCCAGCGCAAAAAGACCGCCAACAACCCGAATGGCGGCCTTAGCAACCTTTGACACGGCCAAGTACAAGTGTCCAGGGAAGCGGTGACCGCACCGCAACGACTTCTAGGTGACGCTCGATGAGTGCCAGGAATGCGCCTCGCGACCAATGCTGGATGTGACCTGGCGTGTTGCCGAGATCTTTCCAATAGCGCCCCCGAGCCAGATTGAGCGCGCGCCATACCGGTTCGCGCGGAACGCTCAACAGCAGATGCCTGCGACTCAGGCTCTTGAGGATTTCCAGCGCCGCCTCCGGGTCCTCCAGGTGTTCCATCACCTCGCAACAAACTACGAGATCGCTGGGTTCGTAAATTCCCCGTGCGTTGAAAACGTCGAGCGCGCGAAAGGGTATCGGCAGACCCGCTGCGGCGGATCGTCGCTGGGCTTCGATCACTGCTTCCTCGGCGATATCACATCCCTGGACATCCCACCCCGTTCGCGCCAGCCGCATCGACAACTCGCCTTCGCCGCATCCCACCTCGAGAGCGGAACCTACCGGTTTCGCCAACGCGGCAAGCTCCATGAACGAGCGTAGAAACCCCTGCATGAGGGCACGCGCGACCGGGTTGCGCGTGTTGTACTTGTCGTAATAATTGCCGGCCGGCTGTACAACATTGCCGCTCATCATCACCTCGCTAGAGTCCGTATGGTCAAGCGCAATCAGCGCCGGAATATTGCGCGATCCACCGCTTCGGCGAATCCGCGTGCGTAGGTTCGGACTCGACGTGCCGCTCTCCCACCAACCGATTCTATCTTCGAAGCCGGGTCACGCGAAGGGTGCATCGTTCGTTAGTAACGCGCAGGCCGCACGGCCCAAGGTCTCCGGTATCATCAAGGGAGCGCCACACCGACGTGGCTTCGCCAACAAGCGCGATCGGCCGCAAAGGTCGAGCTGCGATAAGGGAATCCAATGAAGCTGATCATCCAAATCCCCTGCCTCAACGAGGCGGAAACCTTGGCCGTCGCACTGGCGGACCTACCCCGCGAAGTCGAAGGATTCGACACGGTCGAATGGTTGATCATCGACGATGGTTCCAGCGACGGCACCGCCGATGTCGCTCGCCAGCACGGCGTCGACCACGTCATTCGACATCCTGTCAATCGTGGTTTGGCTGTTGGCTTCATGTCGGGACTCGATGCGGGCCTGCGTTTGGGCGCCGATGTCATCGTGAACACCGACGCCGACAATCAGTACTGCGCCGCTGATATCCCAAGACTGACTTCCCCGATTCTGGCGCAGGAGGCCGACATCGTGATCGGCGCGCGGCCGATCGAACAGACCGAGCACTTTTCCTGGATCAAGAAAAAGCTCCAGCGCTTGGGGAGCTGGGCGGTCAGGGTCGCCAGCAAGACGGACGTGGCGGATGCTCCCAGTGGCTTTCGTGCAATGTCGCGCGATGCCGCATTGCGACTCAACGTCTTCAGCGCCTATACGTACACCCTTGAAACCATCATCCAGGCCGGCCAGAGCAATCTTCGAATTGCTTCTGTTCCGGTACGGACGAACGCCGATCTGCGCCCGTCGCGGCTCGTCAAGAGCATTTCGAGCTATGTCAAGCGCTCGCTACTAACCATCTTCCGGGTTTTCGTCATCTATCGACCAATGACCCTGTTCCTGTGGGTAGGTTCGCTATTCATGTTGGCCGGCGCCATCGGCGGCCTGCGCTTTCTTTATTACTACATGGCCGACGGCGGCGAAGGGCACGTCCAGTCCGTCATACTGACCTCGCTGTGTATAACGCTAGGCATGCTCCTCTACATGATGGGTCTAGTGGCCGACCTCATTGCGACGAATCGCAAGCTGTTGGAGCGGGTCCATCTTCAGCTCAAGACGGACAACCTAGCCCGTGCGTCTTTGACGCATTTCCGCCAAGGTAAGGATTGAAGCAATGCCGCGGACATTCACGGACCTCTCGGTCGGCGACGAAAACATTGAGGCTATCGCCCCGAGGAAGCGTCCAACCATGACGTGGGCGATCGTTTGCGTATGCTTTTTTCTCAAGTTCGCGATCTACGGCATATTTATTACGCCGCTATGGGACATTCCCGACGAATCCGGCCATTTTTCCTATGTCGAAGACATCGTTGACGGGAAAATCCCGATGCTCGGCACATCAAAAATGGGCATCGATGTCACCCATTCGTGGATCGCCCCTTCTGCCAAACCGGGCTTGAACTGGATAGCACAGCATCCTCCGCTTTACTACGTGGTCGCGGCACCGGTACTGATGACGGCGCGGGCTGCCAGCCTTTCCTTCGATGGACAAGTGCGGAGCGTGCGTCTCGTCAGTGCGCTGTTCGGTGCACTGGCGCTGCTTGGCATCATGCTGGTCATCTGGGAAGTCACCCGTAACGGCATGCTCGCACTGGCTGGAGGAATCTTTGTCGGTTGCACGCCCATGTTTCTTCAACTAGGCACGGGTGTTTCCCACGACACGCTTGTCGCCTGCATGGCGGCGTGGGCGGCCTTCTGGTGTATCCGCTGGCTTGATACCGATAACTTCGTTTATGCCTTGTGGTGCGCTCTGTTCGTCGCGCTAGGCTTGGTCACCAAGTTCACAGGCCTTGGTATGGCCATACCGTTGTTCTTTGCCATGGCCTATCGCCTATGGACCGCAAGCGCGCTTGAGAGGCAAATGACCGCGCTGCGGCGCTGCACCGTTCTGTGGCTGGTCATGTTCCTGCCAATCTGTCTCTGGATGCTACGCAACTTCGTACTGATGCATCAGTTGCTTCCGTTCACGTCCATCATCACCAAAGAGCATCCCAAGGTATCGATAGGATTTCTGGAATACGCTTTGACCACGCCATTCTGGCCTGCCACCCTGACCAACTATGTGGGGCTCATTGGCTGGAATGGCCGAGGCAGCGGCGTGCTTGACTGGGTCCAAGCAAATGGACCGGTACTGCGCTATTTTCTGGCGGCCATTTTCTTCTGTGCGACCTTCACCTTGGCTCAGGCCTGCAATCATTGGCGAGTCCGATTGGCCAATCGCAATATTGCATTGCTGTCGGCCGTTGTTACGGCTTGCGCCGCAGGCATGCTGCAACCCAACAAGCTTTCCGGCCTGACCTGTATTGTCCTGGCACTCGCCTTGCTTGCGACCTTGGCGACGCACCTTCCGGCGGCGCTCCGCGGGGAGCGCAAGCCGTGGTTGTTCGTTACCGGAAGCGTCTGTGCGCTGTTTTTCTCGTTCGTGTTTTACGAACATCTGTGGGCGGAATACAACGGCGTCGTGCGCGCCACGCACGGCCGCTACTTTTATCCCGTGCTCCCCTTCCTCATCGTGATCCTGGCTTGGCCGTTGCGCGGAATTAGGCTGACCAGAGTGGCCTTGTTCGCCTCGCTTCTGGCTATGCTTTTTTCCGATCGCTTCTTTCTGCATCAAGCTCTGAGGCTATACGGCCAGCTTTGAGGATTTTTATGCGCTTGTTCATACCCGTATTTCTAGTCGCCGCGCTGTTGATCTTCTTACCTTTCAGCACCAATCAGGAGTTTTTGAGAAACCGGGCCCGAGCAAATACCCCGGCGGGGGAATTCAATGCTGGGGCAAGATTGGTGCAGTCCGGATATCTGCCTCGCGGTACAACCTCTACCGCCGGGCAGGGCAATCTATGCGTAGGCATACAGTTCGCCACGTATGCACGGCGCAATTCGGGGCAACTGGGGGTTCACTGGAGCCAGCCCGGGCGAACAAACCGTTGGCGCGTGGAATCCTCGGAACTCGAAGACAATCAGTTCAAATATTTTTGTCCGCAGGACGGTATTGAACTCGACTCTGGTTTCGAGATCGCAGTCATCGGAATCGATGGCAAATCCGGTCATTCGCCCACGGCTTGGCTTACCGCAGACACCAGCCTGGGCACGGTACGTGTGAATGGGCAACCACGGGGCAAATCTCTTGTTTTGTCCTTTGCGGCCCGCAAACACGTGACAGCAGCCCGGATACTGCGGACGAATCATGGCGCGTTTGCACTTGGACTGCTGCTATCGGTCATCATCGGACTCGTTGCGTTGCTGTCCATGAAACAGCACGCAGCCGAGTCCGCCTGATTGCCTTAGGCGAGGCGTGTCCCGACGGGGCGGGTGGCTCACCCCACTCGTCGCGGAGGGAACGCCAGCTTGAAAGGCGTGTCGCTGATCGACAGGTTCGGGTTGTACGCGGGGTCGTTCATCAGTTGCTGGCCCCATCGTTCCTGCATGAATTCCACCTCGCCCGCAAATCTGGCTTTCTTCTCGGGTGAGTCTTCCTGGCCGCGACTGGCAGACTCGTGGTGGTAGAGCTCGGCGAAAGGCGACCATACATTTCGATACCCTGCCTCCCGTACCCGCAAGCAGAAGTCGACGTCGTTGAATGCCACCCGCAGTTTTTCATCCAGTCCGCCGACTTGTTCGTAAACTTCTCGCCGAACCATCAGGCAGGCGGCAGTCACCGCGCTAAGTGACTGGGTCAAACCGGCCCGGCCCATCTGCCCTGGCCATCCCTTCGGCTTGCCGCAATAGATGTGCGCTGCCACACCGTGTACGCCGAGCACCACGCCCGCGTGTTGGATCGTGTCGTTCGGGTAATACAACATGGCGCCTACGCACCCGATGTCCGACCGTATGGCATGGCCGGCCAACTCCTCCAGCCAGCCAGGCGTGATGACTTCGATGTCGTTGTTGACGAGGGCGATCAATTCCCCGCCCGTGTTCGACACGGCAAAATTGTTGACCGCCGAGTAATTGAATGGGTGGTCGTATTCGAGTACCCGCACGCGACTGTCCTGCACCACCGAGATGAAGTATTCCAGCGTTGCCGGGTCCGTGGATTGGTTGTCGACGATGACGATCTCGTAATTGGGGTACGTCGTCTTTTCGAGAATGGAGTCGACGCAGCGACGCAACAGCGACAGTCCGTCGCGCGTGGGGATGATGATCGATACCTTGGGTTGATCGTCGAGCTGATAGTGGATCCGGAAGTGGCCAGGTTGCCCGCCGACCTCCTGCACGCTCGCGCGGGTGCCAATGCGAGCCAAATGGTTTTCGATAGCTTTCAATCCCGCATCCCGCGCATAGTTCTTCTCGCCCACGCCTACCGAAGTGGAGCCTGGAATCGCTCGCCAGTGATAAAGGACGCGCGATACGTGTCCGATTTCATCCGGCGAAAGCCGCTCGCAGAAGCGCAACGCAAGATCCCAGTCCTGGCTTCCTTCGTACCCTTTCCGGAAACCGCCGATCTGCAACATCAACTCTCGCTGGTAGATGCCAAGGTGGCTCACGCAGTTGTGTCCCAGCAGGAGATCGTAGTTCCAGTCTGGCTTCATATAGGGGTCGTAACGCCGCCCCTTCGGATCGATCTTGTCCTCATCGGTGTAGATGAGTTTCCAATTGCGATGCGTCTGCAACGCGGCGACCACTTCGTGCAGCGCCAACGGGTGTAGCTCGTCGTCATGATCAAGCAAGGCCACGTACTCGCCGGTGGCCAGCGCCAGCGCGCTGTTCGTGCTCGCGGAGATATGTCCGTTGTCCGCGCGCAGCACGATCCGGATGCGTTCGTCCTTTTGCTTGTACTCCTCGAGTACGCGCCTCACATGTGGCAAGGGCGATGCGTCGTCGGCAATGCACAGCTCCCAGTTGGGGTAGCTCTGCGCCAGCACGCTGTCGATGCAGCGCCGCAGCCAAACCTCTTCCGTATTGTAGGTCGGCAACAGGACCGAAATCAGTGGTTGATAGCCCCAGGATCCGGAAGTCGTGCGAGCATCCTGCAGGTCCTTCCCGGAGACGCGGTCATATTGGGCAATCCACGCGTCGTACGTGTCGAACGACTCGTTCATATCCGTGTAATTGCGATACACGCGATCGGTCATCGCGGATAGACCGGAGGCGCGCAGCCTCTTGATGAACCCTCCGCGGCGGGCGTTGAGCCGAATCCCACCGCGGCCTGCTTTGCCGATCGAACGGAACAGCGTGAGCGCGGCACGCAACTTGCCCACGCGCCGCAACACCAGCTTACGCACGGACAACTCGCAGGGCGCCATGGCCGGGTCGAACCTCAGGTCGAACACGGTATGGGGGAACCGAATCAATCCGACATGCCGGTGGCGTTGAGGGTCGAAGAACGAGAGCCTTATCCCTTGGTCGGCAGGCACTCCCGGCCCGTAGTTCGGGTAGAGCATCGCCTGCGCTGGCGGCCCTTGGTGCTGGACCATCTCCAGATCGACCATATACCAGCCCGGCGCGAGCGGATATCCGCCATAGGCGCATGCAAAGATCGGATCATCCCCCGTCACCTTGTAACGACTGTCGCCGGCGTTCACCAATTCCAGTTGCTGAAGTGGTTGCAGTTTGGCGCGAACGCGCGAAAACCGGCGCCGCAGCCGCGATAGCAAATCGCTATGCGTGAGCGTCCGGATCGCCACTTCCTGGCGAGCCAAGGCCAGCTGCAAGGGCTCCATGGACGTCGCAATCTCGGACACTTGCCGCTCGATGGTGAGGAAGGCGGTCTCGCGAGCGTCACGTTCGGCACGCAGCAGCCGCAACTTTTCCTTGAGACGTCGCTCCCGCTCGCCCGCCGTTGTTCGCGCTGCATCCAGTTGTCGCACCAGGTTGCCGAACTGGGACTCGAGTGCGTCGAACTCAACCGCGATGCGCTGCGCATTGAAGCGCTCGACATCGAGTACAAGCGTCGTGCCTGGCCGCACCACCCCATCCGGCCACGCGAAAATCATCTGCGGATCCCCGTCCACGCGGTGCACGACGGACCCAGGATGGCTTGGGCTTTCCAACGAATAGATGCCCGACAGGCTGACTTCCCCCGGAGAATCTTCCCAGTTCCACAGCATCCTACGCTCTGCATCTCGCAGGAATACCGCGTGGAAAACGTAGTAGCCACCGCGGCTTGCCGGATCCAACCGATACCGCAAATCTGCGCCAGCCACCACCGGCAATTCCACCAGCGAGCGCCCCGGAGGAACCGCCCGATGTTCCACCCGGTCCTCCGAGAAATGCTCACCCTCGGCGGCGTGATAAAGAGAGGCTTGAACGCTTCTGTCGTCGCTCGTACGGGCCGAACGGACCACCTCGTTCGGCAACGGTGCTTCCTCGCGATAATCAAGTAGGCGGAAAAGCTCGATCGCTTCGTCCGAAAGAGCGCCCAACGCCTTCCAGTCGCTGTCCGCTCGTCCCGAAGCGATCCGCCGGGTTTCCGTTTCCATGCGGGCAACGATAGGAGGGGTCCAACCGTTCGGCTCCGCACCGCGATGATTGCGCATGGCCGAGTCAAGGAAGGCCCCAAGTGCCGATTCGCGCTGGCTTGGCGGGATCGGCCACGTTACCTGCAAATCCCGCCCGATCCGTTCCAGGGTGCCAACGGGATCGGAAAGCAACTGGTCGTACTCGATCAGCGATCGCGGCAGTTCGCGGGTTGCTCGTTCCGAGTCCGCCAAATGCAGGATCCAGGACAGCACACCCGCTTGTTCTCTGAGGCCTTGGGCACGCTTCAACGACTTGGCGACCTCGATCGCCGCGCGCGCGGTGAATACGGCGGAAACGGAGATCCCCATCGTCTGCAGGCATTCGATCCAGAGCGGCGCCACGCGGCACATGCGCGGATCCTTGATCCCCCAGAGTGGGACCTTGAGAAAATCGCGATGTACGAGCGCCTTTATTTCCTCACGCGCGCGCGATGCGGCAGCGCTGCCCAGCCAGCCGTCAGGCAGCGGCTCGAGACTCCACCAGACCATGTCGAAGGCCCCCAGGAGACGGTCGTTGATATGCACCGCTTCGGCGTGTTCCCAGTACCCCTTGGCGTTGACGCTGTCCGGGTCGAGCAAGTGGGAGCCGACGTCCATGCCCAGTAGGTTCATGCAGCGAGTCGCCGCGGAGGTCCCACTCCGATGCATGCCCATGATGAGAAGGCATCGACAGGGAGCCTGCGTGTTTTCAACCTGAATCATGCTGTTTCCGTGTTCCCCTCGAGAGGACTCGCTTCCATGGTTTCGACCAGGTCTACGAACCCGGTCGTCTTTCGGTCCCGGCGGGCCATTACCCGGAACATCACCACGTCGATCCGACGGTCGAGGTAAGTTTCTTCTTCGCCCAAGCGACCCTGGACACCTGCATTCATGAAATAGACGCCGGGCGACAAACGGCAGGTAAATTCGAACCGTAGGTCGAATCCGGCCCCAGGGCCCACCCATTCGAGCGCTTCTTCGGTTCGAGCGGTCACCCCGCCGGCAAGCTCGACGCCTGTCAGCGACTTAATCAACATACCGAAGCGCACGCCGCTCGCGCCCCGATCGAACCGGACGCGATAGCGATAGACATAACGTTCGCCGGCATTGATCACATTGACCTGCGCACCCCGCATCGTCTCGATGCGCGGATCTTCGATCGTCGCGCCTTGGCTGAGGTAAGCCACCTCGCTTTGCGAGCAGAGACCCTCATCGAAATATGGCCGCTCGACCGAATCGGTCGACGAATCGGGCGGCGGCGCCAGCTTGCGCGACTCTTCGCCGGGCAAGCGCGACTCTGCAAGCCTACCTTCGTCCCTGCTATGCAGGCGGTCCCGCAGCAATTGTTCCCGCAGCGGCCCTGCACGCTCTTCGCTTGCATACAGAAGACGTTGATAGGACGAAACTACCGCCTTGGGCGCCCCGTCCGCCAGCATGTCGCCTGCGTCCAGCAGGATCGCGCGATCACATAATTCGATCACGGTCGCCGCGGCATGGGATACGAACAGGATCGTGCATCCCCGTTGGCGCAGCGCCTCGATCCGAGCAAAGCATTTTCGCTGGAAGGCCTCATCGCCCACTGACAACGCTTCATCCACGATCAGCAGATCGGGCTCGACATGAATGGCGACCGCGAACGCAAGCCGCACATACATGCCGCTGGAATAGGTTTTGACCGGACGATCGATGAAATCGCCGATTCCCGCGAAGGCGAGTATCTCTGGCATCTTCCTTTCGATCTCGCGCCGCTCCAGGCCCAAGACAGTGCCGTTCAAAAGGACGTTCTCGCGGCCAGTGAACTCCATATTGAAACCAGCGCCCAGTTCAAGCAGGGCGGCAACCCGCCCCGTGACGCTTACCTTTCCGCATGAGGGGGTCAGGGTGCCGCAGATCAGCTGCAGCAGCGTGGACTTGCCCGAACCGTTGCGGCCCACGATGCCGACGGTTTCGCCACGCCTTATGCTGAAATCGATATCGCGCAACGCCTCGAATTCGCGATGCCAACGGCGCGCGCGACTGAACATCTGGAAGAGGCGATGGTGCGGCTTGTCGTAGATCGGAAAGGTCTTGCGTAACCCGCTGACCTCAACGACGACTTCAGAGGACATCGGCGAACCCCCGCCTCGTCGCCATGAACCAGGCATGGCCCAACCACGCCATAACCGCTCCGACCAACGTCGCCAGCGCCAGGCCATCCCAATCGGGCGCCGTACCGGCGAGTGCCACCATTCGAGCCTGATCAATGAAGAAGGTCAACGGATTGAGGTGGAACAGAGTCTGCAGCCCCGGAGTAAGGATGCTCACCGGAATGATCGCGGACGAAAGAAACAGCAGGGCCGAGGCCAGAACCGGCATGATCTGCGAGATGTCGCGGAAGTACACGCCCAACGAGGCGAGAAGCCATGACAATCCCAACGTCAGTAGCGCAAAAGGCGCCATGATCACCGGCAACAGCACGATGGTGGCGGGCAGGCGGCGCTCCAGCGCCACCATCAACAGGATAAGCACGATGAAATTCGTCAAGGCGTGGAAAAGCGCGGAAAACACCATCGGCCAAGGCAGCACGTCCAAAGGAAAGACCACACGCTTGACGAAATTCGGATTGGCCACAACGAGGGTGGGCGCACGTGTCAGGCACTCCGCGAAGAATCCGTGCAGGATCAGACCCACGAACAGGATCACCGCGTAGGGATGATCTCCACCGGCTTCGTGTGGCCAGCGGCTCTTGAGTACTGCGCCAAAGGCAAACGCATACACGCCCAACATCATGAAGGGGCTGATCACCGACCAAGCCAAGCCGAAGCTTGCTCCGCGATAACGCCCGAGAACTTCGCGCTTGCTCAGTTCCCAGGTCAGCGACCGATGTCGGACCAGAGCAGCGAAAGGTCCTTCCCAGCGGCGTTGCTTCTGCTCTACGGGCACACCGCTGCCATCACGCGGCGCGATCAGACTCATGACAACGCCCACTCCAACTCCGCCTTCAGGTCCGCGACGTCTTCGACGCCGACCGACAACCGCACCAGACCGTCGCTGATCCCGAGCCGTTTGCGGTTCACCGCCGGCACCGAGGCGTGGGTCATGATCGCCGGATGTTCGATCAGGCTTTCGACGCCGCCGAGGGATTCGGCCAGGGCGAACAGCTTGCAACGCTCGAGCATGCGACGCGCCTTGCGCAGGCCGCCCTTGACCTCGATCGTCACGATGCCGCCGAAGCCGTGCATCTGGCGGCGCGCCAACGCGTGCTGCGGATGGCTCTTGAGGCCCGGGTAGATCACCCGTTCGACCGCGGGATGCTTTTCCAGCCATTGCGCCAGCTCCATCGCGCTGCGGCAGTGCGCCTGCATGCGCAGGTGCAGGGTCTTCAGGCCACGCATGGCCAGGAAGGCATCGAACGGGCCGGCGATGGCACCCACGGAGTTCTGCAGGAAGCCCATCTTCTCGGCCAGTTCCTCGTTGCCGGCGACCACGATGCCGCCGACCATGTCCGAATGGCCGTTGAGGTACTTGGTGGCTGAATGCAGCACCAGGTCGGCGCCGAACTCGAGCGGCCGCTGCACCATCGGCGAGCAGAAGGTGTTGTCCACCACCAGGATCAGCCCGTGCTTCCTGGCGAAGGCGGCGATCTTGGCCAGGTCGACCAGTTTAAGCATCGGGTTGGTCGGCGTCTCGGCCCAGATCATGCGGGTGTTGGGCTTGAGCGCGGCCTTCAGCGCCTTGGCATCGTTCAGATCAATGAACTCGAAATCCAGCCCCGCCGAACGCCGGCGCACCCGCTCGAACAATCGGTAGCTGCCGCCGTACAGATCATCCATGGCGATGACGTGGCTGCCCGAGTCGAGCAGATCCAGCACCGTGGCCGCCGCGGCCAGCCCGGAGGCGAAGGCGAAGCCGGCCACGCCGCCTTCCAGGTCGGCCACGCAACGCTCGTAGGCCATCCGGGTCGGGTTCTGCGTGCGCGAATATTCGAAGCCCTTGTGCTTGCCGGGGCTTTCCTGCACGTAGGTGGACGTGGCGTAGATCGGCGTCATGATCGCGCCGGTACTCGGGTCGGGATGCTGGCCGGCGTGGATGGCGCGGGTTCCTAGCCCGAGGGAAGCGGCGTTTTTCTTGCTCATGGATCGCGGGAACCTGCAATAAGGAGGCTGCCATCTTAACCGCGAAGCCTGCTTTTGCCTTAATCCGCCGTCACTTCCGCCGTCTCCCGCGGCCCGCAAACAGGCCGTCGATGGCACAATACGGAGTTTGGAAGACGCGGACCGCAACATGGAAACCTTGCTCGTCACCGGCGGCGCCGGCTTCATCGGCGCGAATTTCGTGCTGCAGGCAGTCGCCGACGGCCTGCGCGTGGTCAACCTGGACAAGCTGACCTACGCCGGCAACCTGGACACCCTGGCCTCGCTGGAGGGTAATGACCGCCACCTGTTCGTGCAGGGCGACATCGGCGACCGCGCGCTGGTGGCGCAACTGCTGGCCGAGTACCGGCCACGGGCGATCATCAATTTCGCCGCCGAATCGCACGTGGACCGCTCCATCGACGGCCCGGCGACCTTCGTCGATACCAACGTGGTCGGCACGCTGGGCCTGCTCGAGTGCGCGCGCGATTACTGGCGCGGCCTGGAAGCGGCCGCACGCGAGGGTTTCCGCTTCCTGCACGTGTCCACCGACGAGGTGTATGGCTCGCTGGGCGCCGAAGGCAAGTTCACCGAGACCACACCGTACGCGCCCAACTCGCCCTACTCGGCCTCCAAGGCCGCCTCCGACCACCTGGTGCGCGCGTTCCACCACACCTACGGGCTGCCCACGCTCACCACCAACTGCTCGAACAACTACGGGCCCTACCAGTTCCCCGAGAAGCTGATCCCGCTGGTGATCCAGAAGGCGTTGGCCGGCGAGCCGCTGCCGGTCTACGGCGACGGCCTGAACATCCGCGACTGGCTCTACGTGGGCGACCATTGCAGCGCGATCCGCCGCGTGCTCGAGGCCGGCCGCGTGGGCGAGACCTATAACGTGGGCGGCAACGCCGAGCGCGAGAACCTGACGGTGGTCAAGACCATCTGCGCGCTGCTCGACGCGCGCCGGCCGCTGGCCGACGGGCGCCCGCGCGAGTCGCTGATCACCTTCGTCAAGGACCGCCCCGGCCACGACCGCCGCTACGCGATCGATTCGGGCAAGCTGCAGCGCGAGCTTGGCTGGTCGCCGACGCACACGTTCGAAAGCGGCATGGCGCACACCGTCGACTGGTATCTCGCCCACCAGCCGTGGGTGCAGCGGGTGCTGGACGGCAGCTACCGCATGGAACGGCTGGGATCGTGAGGAGCCACGCATGAGCGCACGCAAGGGCATCATCCTGGCCGGCGGTTCCGGCACGCGGCTGTATCCGATCACCCAAGGCATCAGCAAGCAGCTGCTGCCGGTGTACGACAAGCCGATGATCTACTACCCGCTGGCGATGCTGATGCTCGCCGGCATCCGCGAAGTGCTGGTGATCAACACCCCGCATGAGCAGGCACTTTTCCAGCGGCTGCTGGGCGACGGCTCGCAGTGGGGCATGGACATCCAGTACGCCGTGCAGCCCTCGCCCGACGGCCTGGCGCAGGCGTTCCTGATTGGCCGGGAGTTCCTCGCCGGCGCATCCAGCTGCCTGGTGCTGGGCGACAACATCTTCTATGGCGTGGGCCTGACCGAGCGCTTGCAGCGCGCGGCGGAGCGCGAGCACGGCGCTACCGTGTTCGGCTACTGGGTGCGCGATCCGCAGCGTTACGGCGTGGCCGAGTTCGATGCCGACGGCCGCGTGGTGGGGCTGGAGGAAAAGCCCGCCAGTCCCAAGTCCAGCTATGCCGTCACCGGCCTGTATTTCTATGACGAGCGAGCCAGCGACTATGCCGCCTCGCTCGCCCCCTCGCCGCGCGGCGAACTGGAAATCACCGACCTCAATCGTTGTTATCTGGACGAGGGCAACCTGCACCTGGAACAGCTGGGCCGCGGCTACGCCTGGCTGGACACCGGCACGCACGAGTCGCTGATGGAAGCGGGCAACTTCATCCAGACCATCGAGCACCGGCAGGGCTTGAAGGTGTGCTGTCCGGAGGAGATCGCCTACCTCAAGGGCTGGATCGACGCGGAGCAACTGCTGCGCCTGGCCGAACCGCTGGCCAAGACCGGCTACGGCCAATACCTGCAGAACCTGCTCAGCCAGGGCCTGGCGCGATGAAG
The DNA here is from genome assembly GCF_026410505.1 of Frateuria hangzhouensis. GTDB lineage: Bacteria > Pseudomonadota > Gammaproteobacteria > Xanthomonadales > Rhodanobacteraceae > Frateuria_A > Frateuria_A hangzhouensis. Next base: position 21,705 of record NZ_JAPMIU010000003.1, on the reverse strand, counting down.
ATCATCCAGACGACCCTGCCCGGTGCCGTGGTGCTCGAACCGCAGGTGTTCGGCGACGCGCGCGGCTTTTTCTACGAGAGCTACAACGAGGCGAAGTACCGCGAGGCCGGCATCGACCGCCGCTTCGTGCAGTCCAATGTCTCGCGTTCGGCACGCGGCGTGCTGCGCGGCCTGCACTATCAGTGGCCCAACCCGCAGGGCAAGCTGGTCAGCGTGCTGGAAGGCGAGGTGTATGACGTGGCGGTCGACATCCGCCGCGGCTCGCCCAGCTTCGGACGCTGGGCCGGCGTCATGCTCACGGCCGAAAACCATCGCCATTTCTGGGTCCCGGAGGGCTTCGCGCACGGCTTCTGCGTGTTGTCGGAGTTCGCCACCTTCAGCTATCAGTGCACCGCGCTGTATGACCGCGAGGGCGACGCCGGCATCCGCTGGAACGACGCGGACATCGGCGTCGACTGGCCTGTCAGCGCTCCGTTGCTTTCCGACAAGGACACCCGCGCGCCGTTCCTGAAGGACGTCCCGGCCGAGCGGCTGCCGCTCTACACGCCATGAAGATCCTGCTGCTGGGCGCCAACGGCCAGCTTGGCCGTGCTTTCATGGAGGACGGCGGCCTGGCCGCGCACGGCACGCTGGTCCCGGCCACGCGCGACGGCACGCTGTGGAATGACGAACGCGGCGAAGTGGCCGACCTGGCCGGGCCGGACCTGGAGCGGCTGCTCGAGCGCATTCACCCGGACGTGATCGTCAACGCCGCCGCCTACACCGCGGTCGACCGCGCCGAACAGGATGAAGCGCTGGCCACCCGGGTCAACGGCGACGCCGTCGGCGTGTTGGCCGCGTGGGCCGCTGCGCATGGCGCGCTGGTGCTGCACTACTCGACCGACTACGTGTTCGGTGGCGACGCGACCACGCCGTACCCGGTCGATGCGCCCACCGGCCCGCTCGGCGCCTACGGCCGCAGCAAGCTCGCCGGCGAGGAAGCGCTGCGCACCAGCGGCGCCGACCACCTGATCCTGCGCACCGCGTGGGTGTATGCCCCGCATGGCCACAACTTCCTGCGCACCATGCTGCGCCTGGGCGCCGAGCGCGACGAGCTGCGCGTAGTCGCCGACCAGTACGGCGCGCCCACCTCCACCGCGTTGATCGTGCGCGCCAGCGTGGCCCTGCTCGAGCGCTGGTTCGCCGAGCCCGGCGCGCGCGACCCGTTGCGCGGCACGCACCACGTGGTCGCCAGCGGCCACACCAGTTGGCACGGCTTCGCCAGCGCAATCTTCGATGAAGCCCACGCCCGCGGCCTGCTCGCCCGCAAGCCCCGCGTACTCCCGATTGCCACGACCGACTACCCCACCCTGGCCCGCCGGCCGGCCTGGTCCGTGCTGGACAACACCGGCCTGGGCCGGCTGCTCGGAAGTCCGTTGCCCGACTGGCAAGAAGGCCTGCACGAGGTGATGGACCGGCTGGCCGACCGGGTCGCCTGACCGGCAGCACGCTGCCACGTCCATCGTGAGGCCGGCATCACGCGAAGGGTGCTAGGTTCCGGCCGCCGCCAGCGCCAGGGGACTGTGCGACTCGCCAAAGGGTCGTGCGCCATGAACCAGGTTTCCGCCGAAGGCGAATTCCGCTACCGCGCATTCATCAGCTACAGCCATCGCGACCGGCGCTGGGCGGAGTGGCTGCATCGTGCCTTGGAAACCTACCGCGTGCCCTCGCGCCTGGTCGGCCAGGCCACGGACGCGGGCATCGTGCCGCGACGGCTGGTCCCCGTCTTCCGTGACCGCGACGAACTGGCCAGTTCCCACGACCTGGGCCACAAGGTGGACCTGGCGCTGGCGCAATCGGCCAATCTGATCGTCGTGTGCTCGCCGGCGGCGGCCGCCTCGCGCTGGGTGGGCGCCGAGATATGCGCGTTCCGGCGGCTGGGCCGCAACGATCGCATTTTCTGCCTCATCGTCGCCGGCGAACCCAACGCCTCGGCCGGGCAGTCGGCCGAGGAATGCCTGTCGCCGGCGTTGTGCGGCCCCCTGGACGGCCAGACCGATGCGGCCGGGGACGAGCCGATCGCCGCCGACGTACGCCCCGGCAAGGACGGCAAGCAGGCGGCCAAGCTCAAACTCGTGGCCGGCCTGCTCGGGTTGGAACTGGACCAGCTGCGCCGGCGCGAACTGCAGCGGCGCAACCGGCGGCTGGCGGCGGTCACGGCGTTGTCCATGCTGGTCATGCTGGTGACCACCCTGCTGGCGATCGACGCGATGATCGCCCGCCGCACCGCCGAGCGCCGGCAGAAGCAGGCCGAGGCGTTGATCGGCTTCATGCTCGGCGACCTCAACGACAAGCTGGCGCAGGTGCAGCGGCTGGACATCCTGGAAGCGGTCGACGACAAGGCGATGGCCTACTTCCAGTCGCTGCCCGCCACCGACGTGACTGACGACGTGCTCGAACAGCGCGCCAAGGCGCTGGAGAAGATCGGCAGCGTGCGGCTGGACCAGGGCCGCCTGGCCGCTGCCACGCGCGCGTACCGGGCGGCCGAACCGCTGGCACGAGCGCTCGCCCGGGCGGCACCGGCCGACCGTGAACGGCAGATCGCCTACGCGCGGGTGCAGGCCTTCCTCGGCGTGAGCGACTGGTACCAGGGCGACCTCGAGGTGGCCGGACGCTACTTCGCCGCGGCGCAGGCCACGCTCGAACGGCTGGGCGCGCCGGCGCGCACCGATCCGCGCGTGTTGTTCGAACTGAGCACGCTGGACAACGACATCGGCCACGTCCTGGAAGCCGATGGCCGCCTGGACGAAGCCGCCGTGCACTACCAGCGCATGCTCGAGCGCTGCCGAGCGCTGGCCGCCCACGCCTCGCCGCGCAGCGAATGGCTCGAGCACCTGGGCGAGGCGCACAACAACCTCGGCAAGCTGGCCCTGATGCGCGGCGATCTGCTGACGGCCATCGCCGAGTACTCGGCCGACGACGCCATCGAAAGCCGGCTGAGCCAGGCCCATCCGCAGGACAACGGCCAGCGCCAGAACATGGCGCGCGTGCGCGCCATCCTGGCCCGCACGCTGGCCCTGGCCGGGCATGGCGAACAGGCGGACCGCGATACCAGGCAAGCGCTGGCGGTGATCGAGGACATCCACCGCTTCGATCCCAGCCTGACCGATGCCAGGGAAAGCCTCGGGCTGTACTCGACCCAGCTTGCCCGCCTGCAGCGCACGCAGGGCGACACCCGCTCGCCCCGTGCCCTGCTGGCGCGCGCCATGCACACGCTCGAGGACCTTGCACGGCACGATCCGAGCAACACCGGCTGGCAGCAGGACCTGGCTGAGGCCCGCATCGAACGCGCGGCATGGCTGCAGGCCACCGGGCGTCTTGACCAGGCGCGTGCCGACGCGCAGGCCGCGCTGGCGGCGCTCACGCCTCTGCTGGCCGACCAGCCGGACGAACGCACGCTGCTGCTGTCCACCGCCAACGCCCGCCTCCAACTGGCCTACCTGCAGGCCGGCAAGGACGCCGAGGGGCTGCGGCTGGCCGCCCTCCGCGGCTTGCGCGGGGTCGACAGCGGCGCCGGCGACGTGCGCCTGCTCGCCACCCAGGTCGACGCCCTGCTGGCGCTGGGCCGCACCGACGAAGCACGGCCGCTGGTCCGGCGGCTGTGGTCTTCGGGCTACCGCGAACCGGCACTGATGCGGCGGTTGGCACGGGCAGGCATCGGGTTCGAACCCAACCCCGTCTTCGAACAACGCCTGCAGGATGTCCTCGACCGGCGCGCACTGGCATTGGCGCGCTGACCGACCGCCACCCCAACGATCGAAGAACACCATGGATCACGTGCTGAGCGTCACTCTGGACAAGTCCGCCACGCCCTGGTCGGTCGACATCGACCAGCATGGCAACGCCAACCAGGTCGGTCGCAACCCGCAGCGGCAGACCCTGGTCTGGCAGCTGACCGGCAACGCCGCCAGCGGCGAGCTGCTGCCGCTGCAATGGGTCGAAACACCCCGCGAGGGCATCTTCGGTCCGCCCGAGGTAACCGCCAACGGCCAGCGCATGACCATGACCGACCTCAACAAGGGTCAGGATTCCACCGGCACCTGGATCTACATGCTGAGCCTGACGCTGGATGGCCAGCAATATTCCACGCGAACAACCCTACCCACCGGCACCACCACCAACCCGTCGATCAAGAACCACTGATCCCGTCGCACGGGCATCACCGGCGCATAACGGCGCAAGACGTACACGCCACTCGGCGGCCAAGCCGGCCGCCGCCAGGCCCATCGGAGGCTGACCATGACCAAGCCACGCACCATCCAGGGCAACCCGGACGAACCCAGGTCGACTGTCGAGCGCAAGCCCCCCGAGAACCCGCCGAAGGAACGCGAGGTTCCGCAGGACGCGCTGGCCGCGGCCAACGCCACGCGGGATCCGACGATCATCAATCGCACCCGCTAGCGCACTCGCCGCGCAGCCGAACGGCGGTTGCGCAAGCAACGGCGCGCCGGCTTGCGGCCGCCGCGGCCTTCCCCCGGCCGCAAGCCCTGGAGCACCCATGACGCCCCTGGTGATCGGCGTGACCAGCCATCGCGACCTGCCGCCGGCCGACGTCGTGGCCGTCCGCGCGGCCGTGCGGCAACTGTTCGGGACGCTGCGCGAATCGTGGCCTTCGCTGCCGCTGGTGGTGCTCTCGGCGCTGGCCGAGGGCGGCGACCAGCTGGTAGCCGCAGAGGCGCTGGCGCAGGGCGCGCGGCTGATCGCCCCGCTGCCGCTGCCGCTCGAGCTCTACGTGAAGGACTTCACCGACTCCACGGCACGCACCCGCTTCGAGGCGCTGTGCCGGCAAGCCGAGGTGATGACATTGCCGGTGCGCAAGGGCCGCTCCCACCGCGAAGTGGGCAACCCCGGCACCGCGCGCGACCAGCAATACGCGCAGGCGGGCGTCTACATCGCCAGCCACTGCCACATCCTGCTGGCGATCTGGGACGGCCAGCCCTCCGACCGCCTGGGCGGCACTGCGCAGATCGTGCGTTACCACCTGCGCGGCACCCTGCCCGGCCCGCCCAGCGAGGACCGCGACCCGCACCACATCCTGGCCGCGGGTGACGAGCGGCTGCTCTACCACGTGCTTTGCGGCCGGGCGGGCCCGGCCGATGATGCACGCCCGGCGGTCAGGGTGACGTGGCGGCATGCCCTGGCGGCGACGCCGGAGGACCACCTGCCGGCGCCGTTCCGGCTGATGTTCGATCGGATGGCCGAGTTCAACGACGAATGCACCGCTTACGCCGACGCGATCGATGCATCGGCACGACCCGGCGTAGACGCCGATCCCGCCGCACCGGCCACGGCCCGGATGGGCATCGAGCGCACCTTCCGCGAAGCGGACTGGCTGGCCATGCACTTCCAGCACCGTGTGCTGCTGGCCATGCGCACCATCTACACGCTGGCCGCGCTGATGGGCATCGCCTTCACCTGCTACGCCCACTTCGCCGCGCAGAACTACCTGATCTACCTGTTCCTGCTGCTGTTCGCGCTCGGCACCACCATGACCGCGATCGCCAAGCACCGCGGCTGGCATCGCAAGTACCTCGACTACCGGGCGCTGGCCGAAGGGCTGCGCATCCAGTCGTACTGGCGCCGTGCCGGTATCTCGCTGACCCGCGACCACGCCTTCGCGCACGACGACTTCCTGCAGCGGCAGAACGTCGAACTGGGCTGGATCCGCAACGTGATGCGCGCCTCCGGCCTGCCGCCCAGCCACGCACCGCCGGCAAACGCGGCGGAACTGGCCGGCGTGATCGCCGAATGGGTGGGCGAGCCAGGCCGCTCGGGCCAGCTGCATTACTACGAACGCAAGAGCATCGAATGTGCCGGGCTGCATCGCGTCACCGAGGCGCTCGGCGCGTTGAGCCTTTGGGGCGGCGTATCGATCAGCGTGTTGCTGGCGCTGTTCGCGTTGCGCCTGGAGGAAGGCACGAAGGCCGGCCTGGTCGCGGTGATGGGCATCCTCTCGATCATCGCCGCCGTGCGCCAGGCGTACGCCTACCGCAAGGCCGACAAGGTGCTGCTCAAGCAGTACCGTTTCATGGAGCGCATCCTGGGTGCCGCGCGCACCGCGCTGGACCAGACCGACGACCCGGCCGAGCAGCGCTTCATCCTGCGCGCGCTCGGTCATGCCGCGCTGACCGAACACGCGGAATGGACCCTGATGCAACGCGAACGGCAGGTCGAGCACGGGCCCATGTAGTGGTCCGACCTAAAATAAAGTCCAAGAAACTCGGTCCCGGGGCCACGAGTGATCGTCGACCGCGTGCCGCATATATCGAAAGAAAGAGTCCAAATCTCTGGCCTGTTCCTTCCGAATGCCAATCTGGCGACGAAAAGAAAGTCAAATTGGCCAAACCACGCCGGCAAGATCGTCCCCGGCGATAAGCCAAGGGTGCTCCGTAACAAACAAACCCCGCAGGCTTCTGTGGGGTCTTTTTGTGACCGCGTGTTAGTGGGAATGTCACCAAGCCTAGCTTGTACCTCCTCCCACAGGGACCGGACGCCGCCTTCATTCATTGACGTCCGCTTCCGGCCAGAAGCGGACATCCTCATGCGTATCAAGCTGCGGACAGGTGCTCGTAAAGAACAGCGGCTCCCACGGCGATCAGGATCAGTCCACCCAAAGCCTCCGCCCATTTGCCAACCAGGCGGCCAACCAAGTGGCCAAGCATGATCCCGATGCTGACCATCGTGAACGTACACGCGCCAATGACCATTGCGATGATCCAGATCGGCGTATTCACGAAGGCAAGGCCGACACCCACCGCCATGGCATCGATGCTCGTCGCCAGTCCAGTGAGCGCCAACCCGACAATGCCTGATCGGGCAGGGACACCCGGTTCCTCGTCGCCGTCGCCCGTCCACGCCCTCCAGAGCATGTGGAGGCCCAACCCGCCGAGGAGGATGAAGGCGATCCAGTGATCCCAAGCTTCGACGTAGCGCGACGCTGCCGTACCGATCAGCCAGCCGATGACCGGCGTCGCGGCCTCCACCACGCCGAAGACCAAACCGATGCGCATGGCGTCGGTCAGCTTAGGCTTTCGCAGGCCGGCACCCTTGGCGAGGGCGGCAGCAAAGGCATCGGTCGACATCGCTAGACCGAGCAAGAGGACCGAAATCCAACTCATGCGTGGGGAATCACTCTCGGCCGGCGCCCGATGAAGCCAAAGGACGCGTTTCGCGCACCTGATCCGCACCCACGCGCGTGACCTCGATCGTGAGATGCACGAGTTCTTCGTGGATCGACAGGGCTTGGCGGAAGTGGTTGGCGTCGGCCTCGCTCAAGGTAACGATATCCACCGCTACCGCATATTGGCCTCGTCCGACCCGCCAGACGTGCAAGTCCGTAATCCGCGCAGGAACGCCGCCCTCTTCAATCACCTCACGCACCTCCCCTACGACGGGCTGGTCCATCTCCGCGTCAAGCAGGACCGCGCCAGAACGGCGGAGCAATCCCCATGCCCAGACCGTCACCAACACGGCTCCAACGAGCCCCATGATTGGATCAAGCCACGTGGCACCCCACAGCTTGCCGCCGAAAAGGGCAACGATGGCCAGTACCGATGTCGCTGCGTCGGCAATCACGTGGATGTACGCCGAGCGCAGGTTCAGGTCATGCGCCTGAGCATGGACTTCCGCGTGGTGGTGGTCGTGCCCATGGCCAGCGTGATCGTGATGATCGCGAAGTAACCAGGCGCATACGAGGTTGACTGCGAGGCCGACGATCGCGATGGCGATCGCCTGGTCATAGTGGATCTGCTGCGGCACCATCAGGCGCTCGGCGGACTGGAAGGCCATGAGCGCCGCTACGCCCAACAGCAGGATGGCGCTTGTGTAACCGCCGAGGATCTCCACTTTCCACGTGCCGAACGCGAATCGCTCGTTATGCGCATGGCGCCGCGCAAATGCGTATGCGAATACGGACAGCCCCAACGCCAACGCATGGGAGCTCATATGCCAGCCGTCGGCGAGCACGGCCATGGAGTTGAACCACCAGCCGCCCGCGATCTCGACGACCATCATGACGGCTGTCAGGACCATGGCGCGGCGCGTGTTGCGCTCGGCCAATGGGTTGCCCTCATCGAACCGATGGGCGTGGCGGCGGCCGGAAGCCGCTTGGTCTAGGATGTGATTCATACCCCCCTAGGGTATATGATCGGGGTCATCATGTCGCATCTCTCTTCACCATCCAAGGCCCTGAGGACCCGGGTACGTCGAATCCGGGGTCAGGTAGAAGCGCTCGAGAACGCCCTAGAGGGAGGGGGCGAGTGCACGGATGTGCTTGTGCAGATCGCCGCCATTCGAGGCGCGGTGCACGGACTCATGATGGAAGTGCTCGGAGAACACCTGTCGTCGCATGTGGCTGAGGAAAAAAGCATGCAGGCCCGCGAGAAGGCGCTAAGCGAGGTCTTGGCTCTGATGCGCACGCATCTACGCTAGGCTGTTCGATGTGGCTGCCAAATCCCCTTGCGCCGACATTTGCCGGTTCGACCGCAAGGCCGACCTCTGTGTCGGTTGCTTCCGCACCCAGGATGAGATACGGCTGTGGCGAAAGATGACCGACCACAAGCGTCACGAGATCGTCGCTGATCGGCCGCGCCGGCAGGCCCGGCTTGCGGCAAGACAGGTTAGAGCTCGTCAATCACGCTAGAACAACAACATCTCTACATGCCGGAATTCGAGGATTGTTTGGCGTTCGAACCGAGGTCCGGGCCCGGCGTAGGCCTCCTCCCCATCTAGAGCGGCCATCTCGTCGCTCTGTCGTGTTCGACAACGGGGCGACAAAGCCAGATTTATCGTCATGGTTCCTCAGCATCGGTGGAGCATGACCTTGGCGGCTTTTCGTTCACTGCCTGGCGTCGTCCAAGGCCTCGCGGCTGCAGCCCTGTTTGGCGCCAGCACACCGCTGGCCAAAGCTTTGCTCGGCACCGTGCCACCGCTGCTGCTAGCCGGGCTGCTCTACGCAGGGTCCGGTCTCGGCTTGGGTGCCTGGCTGTTGATACGCCGCCTGATTGGGAGAACTACCGGCGAAGCGTCGCTGGCTCGCCCCGATGTTCCGTGGCTGGCCGGCGCGGTGCTGTTCGGTGGCGTGCTGGGACCGGCACTGCTGATGCTGGGGTTGGCGCACACCCCAGCTTCAGCTGCCTCGCTGCTGCTCAACCTCGAGAGCGTCCTGACCGCCGTTCTGGCGTGGGTGGTTTTCCGCGAAAACGTCGATCGGCGGGTCGGGCTCGGCATGTTGGCTATCGTCGTCGGAAGCGGGTTGCTTTCCTGGCATTCGGACGGTCCTGGCGGCCTGCCGTGGGGCGCGCTGGCGGTCGCAGGCGCCTGCCTCTGTTGGGCGATCGACAACAACCTGACGCGACCGGTCGCTGGCGGGGATCCGGTGCAGATTGCCGCTATTAAGGGGGGCGTGGCGGGAGCAATCAACATTGGGCTTGCCGTGCTCGCCGGCTACCGCTTCCCCCATTGGTTTCCGTTGCTCGCAACAGGCGCCGTCGGTTTCGTTGGCTACGGCCTCAGCCTGGTGCTCTTCGTGCTGGCGTTACGACACCTTGGCACCGCCCGGACTGGCGCCTACTTTTCGACCGCGCCGTTCGTTGGGGCGGCCCTCGCCTTAGTGATGTTTCCTGAGCTACCAGGTATTCGCTTCTGGATCGCCGGGCTTCTAATGGCACTTGGAGTGTGGCTGCACCTCAGCGAGCGGCACGAGCACGAGCATGTGCACGAGGCTATCCACCACGACCATCGTCATAGGCATGACATTCATCATCAGCACGATCATGACTTTCCTTGGGACGGCGAAGAACCACACAGCCATCCGCATGAGCACGAGCCGCTATTCCACAGCCATCCACACTACCCAGATCTACACCATCGCCATAAGCACTAGGTTGAGGAGCCACTAGGCACGTATCGCTGCATGTCCGCTTCGGGTCGAGAGCGGACGTGCCCCCTACACCTGATAAGGCTTCCTAATCGCGAATCGGCAGCACCCCGCCACGGCGCTATGCCTCGACAACCAGGAGCTGGGCCCAGTCGGTGGTGTACGCCGGTGAAAGCCGCCCTCGCCGCATCGTCCAGCCCTTGGTTTCCTTGACCCCGGCGTGCCCCATGCCAACTTCCGTGCGCCCGAAACGGGCGTGGATGCGATCGAGCGTGGCCATCAAGGCCTGGCGTCTCGGGCTTGCTTCCGCCGCATCAAACAAACCACCTTGCACGTGCGTTTGGTCGGCCAGCTCTTCGAGCAAGACGCCAGCCTTGGTGTAGCGGTAGCCGTCTTTGTAGATCCGGGCAAGCACGACACCGGCGGCGCGCGTCAGCTCGGCCAGATCGTCGCTTGGGTTTGGCAGGTGCACCCCGGCACACGGGTGGTATTGCGGATCCTGCGGTCGGAAGCGATTGGTTTCCAGCCAGACCTTCACGGTGCCCGCCCGACTCCCCTGCCCCCGCAACTTGTAGGCCGCGCGGCCCACGTAAGTCTGCACAGCGGCCTTCAGATCCTCGTGCGAAAAAACCGGTTCGCCGAAGGACCGTGAGGCAATGATTTGCTGGCGAGGTTCGACGACGTCCAGCCCTTGGCAGGCGATCCCCTGCAGCTCACGTACCGTGCGCTCGACCACCACGCCCAGGCGTTCCCGCAAGCGTTTGGGGTCAGTGCCCGTGAGCTGCGCCACCGTATGGATGCCCAAGCTGTTCAAGTGGGCCGAGAGCTTGCCGCCGATGCCCCAGACGTCGCCGACGGCGACCGTTGCGGCCACGTCGAGGAAATCCCGAGCAGCCATGGCCGTGAGGTCGCAGACACCACCAAATCCTGGCCGCTTTTTTGCGAGGTGGTTCGCCAGTTTGGCGAGCGTGCGCGTAGCACCCACGCCGACGCATACCGGCAGCCCGCACCACTGGGCGACGCGGTGTCGGATCTGGCTGCCGAGCGCAGCACCGTCTGCGTGCGGGTAGCGACGGAGATCCAGAAACGATTCGTCGATGCTGTAGACCTCCTGGTCGTCGCGCGCCACGAACTGGCCGATTACGTTCATCGTACGGCGGCTCATGTCCCCATAGAGGGCATAGTTCGAGGACCGGTACTGGATGCCATGCTGTCGCACCAAGTCTTGCATCTGGTGCCAAGGGGTGCCCATGCGGACCCCCAGCGCCTTTACCTCGGCCGAGCGCGCGACGACACACCCGTCGCCGTTGGATAGCACGACGGTTGGCACACCAAGAAGCGTGGGGTCATACAAGCGCTCGCAGGAGACGTAGAAGTTGTTGACGTCCACGAGCGCGAAGCGGGGGGCCATCAGATGAGCTTGTGCAAGGCGTACCGAACCACGCCCCAGATCTCGAACTCGTCGCCTTCGGCGATGACGCGGTCCTCGTAGTGAGGATTCTCAGCTTTCAGGTAGGGGCGCCCGTTCGCCATGTAGCGCAAGCGTTTGCAGGTGGCCTTGCCCTGGTAGACGGCGATGACGATGGAGCCATTCCGCGGCTCGAGTGCGCGATCGACCACAAGCTCATCGCCATCGTTGATGCCCGCGCCGGTCATCGAGTGGCCCTTGGCGCGGACCAGGTAGGTCGCCTCCCGGTGACGCGGATCCATCACCACTGTGTTGAGGTCGATCGGGCTCTCTTCGTAATCTTCCGCTGGGGAGGCAAAACCGCACGGCACTTCAGTGAAGTGTCGGAGCAGCCAGGGGCTGGCCTCGGCGACGGTGCCGAGGTGCTCGATGCCCTCGGCATCTTCCCTGCGCAGACGTTCCATCAAGCTGAGCACCACGGGCACGTGGGGCTCAGGGACGCGGATACGCTGGGAAGGGGCGCCGGGCCGGCCGGCGCCGGGGCGCGTGCCCCCGCGGTTGTTGCTGGACGTGCTCATGCTTGTTTGATTTCTGGGACAGAAATCAAAGCTACCACGCAGTCTGGCTCACAACACGAGATTGGCTACACAGCCCGCGCCGTACCTTGGGTCTCGGGTCTTGACGTGCTCGAGGCCGATGGGCCTCCCACCCGCGTCATCGATCAAGTGATCGCCCTTCCAGCCGCATGGGAGAATGCGCCCATGACCATACCCACCGACGCCTTCCGCCGTTTTCAGGCCGAACTGGCGGCCCTCGATACCAAGAGCCGCCCTTCCAAGTCGCCCATGGAACTGGCAAAAGAAGAGTTTCTCGCGCTCAGGAAGCGCTACGGCCTGACAGTCGCGGACGTCGTGACCTTCTTTCCGGAAGAGGAAGGGATCGCCTACCTGCAACAGCTCATCGCGGCGCGTACGCGATAGCACGGGTCTGCGGACCTCGCGCCGGCTGGAGCCCATGGCTCTGCCAAGCCACCCGGTATCATGGCGTGATGCACACACGCCTCCTGCTTGCTCTCGTCCTCCTCCTGCCGGCCAGCCATCTTCACGCATGGGGCCGCGACGGCCATACCGTCGTTGCCCAAATTGCCGACGATCACCTGACACCCGCCGCCCGTGCCGAAGTCCAGCGGCTGCTCGCCCTGGAACCGGGGGCCACGCTGGAATCCATCGCCTCGTGGGCCGACGAGCACCGCAACCCCGCCACCAGCAAGTGGCACTACGTCAATTTCCCGCGCGGCTCGGACCTCCATTACTCACCAGATCTGTGTCCAGGCGGCGATCAATGCCTGGTTGCTGCGCTCCAACGCCAGGAGCTGATGCTGGGTAATCGCCATGCCTCGGACGAGGACCAGGCGAAAGCGCTGCGCTACGTGGTTCACCTGGTGGGTGATGCCCACCAACCTCTGCATGCCGGCTACGGTGACGACAAGGGGGGAAATACGTACCAGGTGCGCTGGCAGGGTCGCGGATCGAATCTGCACCACGTTTGGGACACGGGGCTGATCGAAACGTTCGGGCAAGCGCCTACCGAACTGGCTCAGCGTATCGAGCGCGACCTGCCCCATGTGGCGATCGGTGGAGATGTACAGGATTGGGTCCACGAGAGCGGCGCGCTGGTCAGCTCGCCGGGCTTCTACCCACCCCGCAAGATCAGTACGGAATACGTTCGGGCATGGCGTCCCGTGGTCGAGCAGCGCTTGGAACAGGCAGGATTGCGACTGGCCGCAGTGCTCAACCGGTTGCTGGGCTAACGACAGACGCAGCCGCCATCCCCTGCCGCTGCATTGCGAAGCGTCATCCAAATTCTACGCGGCGGCCGTGGCTTCCAATGTTCGCGGCGGATGTTGCTCCAGCAGCAACGATTTCTCGGGAATCACCAGCTCCACCGTCACTTCAGACCCCGTGCGCTCGTGGTAGTCGCGACCGAGCTTGCGCGCATGTTTGATGGCGCTGGCTAGCGTAAGTGCTTCAGCCAGGCCGGTCGCACCTTGACGCACACGCCAGCCAACGACGCCTTCTTCGACACAAAAGACAGACCGCATAAGACACACGCCCAGGTAAAGGAAGGGCCCCGGTCATCGGTCCGCGCCTGGACACCCATGGTCGGCTCGCGCCTGACTCCCTGTCGCCTTGGTCCTGACTCGCGGGGCAGCCATAGCTTGTTCGGCGCCAACGTGCTTGCCCATCAGGCGCCCACGACCCCATCTGTAAGGCAATGCCGACAGCTGCCTGGGTGCGCTGCCAAGGCATGGCGGCGTCCACTGTCGCAGAGTGACGACCTCGCATTGTTGGTGCTCGATGTCGACCCGGCTTCGATTCCCCTCAGATGGGGTGAGACTTACCGAGCGGCAGCTGCAGTTGCACATGCCATGGGCCGCCACCGGTCCGTTCGAGCAGCACGACCGCTGTACACGCTGCACGAATCCCCTCGCCACTGCCCGGCAATACTGCGTTGAGCGCCGCCATCACTTCTTCGCGTGCATCGCGTACATGGCGCGCGACCGATAGGTGCGGTGCGTATCGCGGGAATGGATCCTCAGGCAAGCGCCGTTCGAAGATCTTCTCTACAGCCGCGCGTAGGGCGACGAACGGCGCCACCGGTTCGGGGTCGAGGAACACTGTCGTCGGGAAGCGGGAAACGCGCGCAAGGGTGTAGTGGAAGCTCGGCACAGAGGCGACCGCGTCCGCGAGCATCGCCTGGTCGCGTGGGCTAAGCGCCCTGAGCGGGAGGAACGGGTAACGGAGGGTGATGTGCGCGCCCAGCCCGCGCCGCACTGAGGGGTCCCAGCGCTCTCGCAAGCGCCCGATAACCGGGTCGGCCTCAGGCGTCAGTACGGCCAGGAACGCCGCCATGCGCATGCACTTCGCGGTAAGCCGCGAGCGCCGCGGCCTCGTCGAACTCACCCGGGCCGTAAAACCCCGCTACATCGCAGAACTCGGCAAAGGCCTGCTCACACGCCTTGCAGCCACATTCTCCGGCGCAGCGGCTCGGGCACCGGTTGACACAGGTGCATGGCAGCTCGCGGTCCGGGGCAGCTTCGATCTGCGCCGGGTCCGGGAAATAGCCCTGCGTATGCGGGTAGCGGCGGCGGCCTTCGGGTGTGGGCTCAGTCATGGCTCGATTTTACGCGGTCGTCTCGACGCCGTCCGATCACGCGGCGAGCCTGTGTTGGTAGTACGGCCGCGCCCGGTCATCCAGGATGGCGTACAGGGCCTCGCGTGGCGCCACGGCTGGATTCAGCCAGGCATCGACGTGCTCGGGCTTGATCGGGACGATGCAGCGGTCGTGGCCTGCGGCCGCAACTTCTGGGGGTGGCTCGTCCGTGATGGCCGCGAAGGTGAAAAGGTCGGAGCCGTTGTCCGCGCCCTTGGACACGTTCCACAGGCAGGCCACCAGCATGTCCTGAGGCGGCTGAGGGTCGAAGGCGAGCACCACGTTCTCCTCCTTTTCGCCCTCTGCCAGCGCTCTTCCCTCGAGCCGGTGGCGCGCCACATTCTCGTAAAAGCGTGTGACCACCAGAATGCCGTGGCGGTAGCCAAAGAGTTGGCTCCAGGATTCCTCGAGCTTGTCCCGCCGGGCGTTGTAGGTGCCGGGATACTTGCGCTCCACGGCCGCGTTCCAGCCTGGCATGCGGCACTGGTAGCGCATGGGCACCACAAACCGCTGGCCATCGCGCTCGATCAGCACAGGCGCATACGAACCCGGGAAGATTCGAGCATCGTCATCGACCAAGTCGCGTCGCTGGAGTGCCGCCAGGTTGGCTTCTGTCGCCGCGATCTTGTTGGTCGCGATGCGCTTGTCCTCGGCCGCCTTCTTGGTGGGCTTGGGGCCCGCCAGTACCGCCTCCGCCTTGGTCAGACGCTCCCGCTGTGCCGCCAGATCCTCCCGGTAGCGGTGCTCTAGCTCGCGATCCCCCTCGGCCACCAGCTTGGCAAGCTCAAAGCCCGCCTCGCTGTCCGGGTGCCGAAAGCTTTCGCGCAGGGCCTTGGGGATCTTCGACCACGTGCCGTCCCGGCGGCGTTCCCAGAACAGCTCGGTGAAGCGCTGAAGGCTGATCGTCGCGCCAAAGTGGCGCACGTAGCGGACGTAGTCGGCCTTGATTTGGGCGGAGTAGCACATGGCGGGCGCTCCGGCGTAGGGAGTGACCAGCATACCGACCGGGGCGTCGAAGGGGCGCGGAGGCGGGCACCTGGTCGGTCATCAACCAACAAGCTTTCCTGACCAGTCTCATCGGGCGAGACGCGCCCTCGATCTACTGCCACCAAGAATCAAAGGTGGCCCCCATTGAACGCTCTCCCTGATCGTTACCAGGCCGCGGACGATCTCGTCCTGCGCGGCCCGAGCGATGGGCGCGCGCTAGCCCAACGGCTATCCAAGCGCTACGCCGAACGCATCACCGGCTCCTTCGTGGTGCCGGGTCGCGAGGGATCCTTCGCGCCCTTGCCCGCGGACCTACCGCCGGCACTAGCCCACGCCCTGCGATCGCGCGGCATTGATGCGCTCTACAGCCACCAGGCCGAGGCCTGGGTCGCGACACAACGCGGTGAGCAGGTAGCGATCGTGACGCCGACAGCATCCGGCAAATCCCTCTGCTACACCCTGCCCGTACTCAGTGCTGCGATGAAGCAGGGAGCCAAGGCGCTGTACCTGTTTCCGACCAAGGCATTGGCCCAGGACCAGGTCGCCGACCTGCTGGAGCTCAACAAGGCCGGTGAGCTGGGGGTCAAGGCCTTCACGTTCGATGGCGACACGCCGGGCGACGCACGCCAGGCGATTCGCCTCCACGGCGACATCGTGGTGAGCAACCCTGACATGCTGCACCAGGCGATCCTGCCGCATCACACCAAGTGGGCACAGTTCTTCGAGAACCTGCGCTACGTGGTGATCGACGAGGTCCACACCTACCGCGGCGTGTTCGGATCGCATGTGGCCAACGTGATCCGGCGACTCAAGCGCGTATGTGCGTTCTATGGGGTGACTCCTCAGTTCATCCTGTGCTCGGCAACGATTGGCAACCCAAAGGAGCACGCTGAGGCGCTGATCGAACACCCGGTCACCGCCTTCACGCAAAGCGGCGCGCCCTCGGGCGACAAGCACGTGCTGCTGTGGAACCCGCCCGTGGTCAACCCCGACCTTGGCCTTCGCGCGTCGGCGCGCTCGCAGACAAACCGGATCGCCCGGCTGGCGATCAAGGCGGGCATGAAGACCCTGGTGTTCGCGCAGAGCCGCACCATGGTCGAGGTGCTGACCAAGTACCTGAAAGACGTCTTCGATCACGATCCACGCAAGCCTCCACGAATCCGTGCCTATCGAGGCGGCTACCTGCCGACCGAGCGTCGGGCCGCCGAGCGTGAGATGCGCGCCGGCAGCATCGACGGCATCGTGAGTACCTCTGCGCTCGAGCTGGGCGTGGACATCGGCAGCCTGGATGTCGTGGTACTCAATGGCTATCCTGGCTCCATGGCGGCGACCTGGCAGCGCTTCGGTCGGGCGGGCCGCCGCCAGCAGCCGGCGCTCGGCGTGCTGGTGGCCAGTAGTGATCCATTGGACCAGTACCTGGTGCGCCATCCGGAATTCTTCGAGGGTGCCCCGCCCGAGCACGCGCGCATCGCCGCCGACCAGCCATTGATCCTGCTCGACCATATCCGCTGTGCCGCCTTCGAACTGCCGTTCGTGGGCGACGAGGTATTCGGACCGGGCGCAGCCACGCCCTGGCTCGAGGTGCTCGGCGAGGAAGGCGTGCTGCACCGCGAGGGCAACCGCTGGGAATGGATCGCCGACAGCTATCCGGCCAATGCCGTCTCACTGCGCAGCGTGGCCGACGGCAACTTCGTGGTGGTCGATCGCACCGGAGGCAAGCAGACCATCATCGCCGAAGTCGACTTCACCGCCGTGCCGGTGACGCTCTACGAAGGCGCGATCCACATGATCCAGTCGGTGCCCTACCAGGTGGAACGGCTCGACTGGGATGGCCGCAAGGCGTTCGTGACGCGTACCCACGTGGACTACTACACCGACGCCATCGACTACACCAAGCTCAAGGTGCTCGACTGTTTCGGCAGCTCCAGCGCGGGGCGCGGCGAGGCCCACCACGGCGAGGTGCACGTGGTCCGGCGCGTGGCCGGCTACAAGAAGATCCGCTACTACACCCACGAAAACATCGGCTACGGCCCTGTCAACCTGCCCGACCAGGAGCTGCACACCACCGCGGTCTGGTGGCAGCTTGCCCAGCGCGAGCTCGAACAAGCCTTTGATGGCCGGCAGCAGGCGCTGGACGGTTTCCTCGGGGCCGCCTATGCCTTGCACATCGTCGCCACCGTGGCGGTGATGGCTGAGTCGCGCGACCTGCAGAAGTCGGTGGGAAGCTCCGACGGGGCGTGGTTCGTCGCCTCGGACATCGCAGGCCGCGGCCAGCTGCGCGGGATGGATGGGCAGCCAGCGGCGCTGGCGCCCGATGCGCCCTTCACCCCGACGGTTTATCTCTATGACGCCTTTCCCGGCGGCGTGGGCCTAAGCGCGCCGTTGTTCGAGCGGCGCGAGGATCTGGTCCGCATGGCCATGACGCTGGTCGATCGCTGCGACTGCATGGCCGGTTGCCCGGCCTGCGCCGGACCGATCCTGGCCGCGGACGAAGCAGCCGCGGACACGCCCAAGGCCCTGGCCTTGCGGGTTCTGGGCCTGCTGGTGGCCCTGTGAGCGCGCTGGCCGACCGGCTGCGCCAACTGCGCACGCAATCAGGGCTGTCGGTTCCCGCGGCCCCGACGCCGGCGCCGAAACAGACCCTATCGGCTGACGTACTAAGGCTGATCCAAGGTCGCTCGCGGCTGCAGCGTGCGGAACCACGTGCATCGTCGACGGATCGCTTCGTGCCCGGCGAAGAGATCGCAAGCGGACTGTTCCTCACCGAGGCGGTGGTGGACTGGCTATCTCCGCCACCCTTGATCGACACGACCTTTGCGCGCTGGGACGAGGCAGTTGGCACTGCCAGGCTGCTTCATTTCGATACGGAAACCACCGGGCTCGCCGGCGGCACCGGCACACGGGCGTTCATGATGGGCGCGGCCCATTGGGAACAGAACGGCCGATTCCGCATTCGCCAGCTAACGATCACCACTATGGCCGCCGAAACCGCGATGCTTCAGACCTTCGCCGGATGGCTGCACGACGACACCATACTTGTGAGCTACAACGGCAAGAGCTACGACGCGCCCCTGCTTGCCACCCGCTACCGTTTGGCCCGGTTGCCCAACCCGCTCACCGGCCTTCGTCACCTTGATCTGCTCCACCCCGTCCGTCGGCACTGGAAGGGTGTATGGGAGAATTGTCGCCTCGCAACTGCCGAACGGCAGCTCCTCGGCGTGGTACGCGACGACGACCTACCAGGATCGGAAGCGCCAGCGGCATGGCTGACATTCCTGCGAGGCGGACCGGCCACCAACCTGCGTCGCGTGGCTCACCATAATGTGCAGGACCTTCGCAGCTTGGCGGGCGTGCTCCTGCGCGTTTCGCGGCTCGGCGCACGTCCGCCAGCCGCGGAATAGGTCGCGCTCTACATCATGTCTGCTTCCGGCCAGAAGCGGACCTTCCGCATGGAATCTGGTAGACCAGACGCACACCCCGTGCTTAATCCGATCAGCCCACGAAACCAGACTCTAGTGAGACGAAAAATCTCATGACGTCATCAACCCTTCCTTCCGCTACAAGAGCAACTGCTGTTTTGCCTTGGAACGGTGGTAAGGGATGGCTAACTACGTATTGTTTGGCCGCCTCTGCATCACCAGTAATCTCCGCAACTGCTGCGAGCACACGCTTTAGGTCTTCTAAGAACGTCTCAAAGTTCTGCGTAGAGAATCCCATCGCCCTCTCCATACCCAGCTGGCAGTTCGGCCACGATACTTGGACTTGGGTGCGTCGGCCATTGATCGTTCTGGCGCCGGCAAGGCGCATGCAGGACGGAGCAGACGCCGAGCACTCAACATAAGGCGACCACAGCGTCGGTATTGGTCCGCTTTGGGTCGATAGCAGCTCTAGGTACTCCCAGCGAGAGGCCGCGCAGGTACCAGTATCGCTACCGCGCCCGCCTTGCCTTCATCGTCCATCAAATCTGCCACGCCGAATGAGCGCTGACAGCTGGGTGCGCTCTACACGCCCGTACGCATCAAGCGCTTCTTCTTCCGCCTTCGAGGTTGGCACCAGCGCGCTTAGCCGGCCAGTAGCTTCGCAAAGCGTCACGAACTGGACCGAGCAGGCTTCGCAGCCGCACTCGCCTGCGCAGGGGACCGCGCAGGTGCGGGTGCAAACGCAGGGTATCGGACTTGCGTGATCCACGTTATATCCCGCCGTCTCGGGATAGCGCGTCAGGCCTTCATTTGTCGGTTCGAACACCGTGGCGCTCCTCTCATTGGATGCTGGCAAGACGATATTGACGTTTGCAAGCTGAGGCAAAAAGCTTGTCGGTCGTACCGTGTCGCTGACCTGGCACCCGGGGTGGAGCACGGTTGACCCACTATGTACGGCCCTCACAGCGCACCGTCAGGTATTTGGGGATTGAGGTGGATGACGCGCTTGAACTGGCCGAGCAGACAGAGGCATGACCGATACCAACCAATGTCCAGATGCTTCCTCTTGGCTCGCGAGCGAACCGATTGACAGATCAGAAGCTTCCGTTGACACCCTCCATAAGGTTTCGTTGTCTAATGGGCGGCGATCCAACTCCCTAGGACGACTATGGCCATCAATCTCGATTCACTTTCCCCAGCCGAACTTCAGGCTCTCATCAAGAGCGCCGAGGCGCAGATGCAAGCTGCCCGCAAGAACCACATCCAAGAGGTCCGGACCAAGATTGAGGGGCTCCTTAAGAGCGCAGGCCTGACCATCGACGAGGTTTACCCCCGCCGCGGTGGGCAAGGCAGCAAAGGTCCGAAGGCTGCTGTTGCACCGAAGTACCGCAACCCCGAGAACCCTGCCCAAACGTGGTCGGGGCGCGGCAAGCGCCCACTTTGGTTCTCGGAGGCTCTTAAGAAGAAAGGAGTAACAGCAGACAGCATGCTCATCGGCAGTGCTGCGACGAAGCCCGCGCCCGCCAAGAAGGTTGCTCCGAAGGCCACCAAGAAGGGCCCCGCCAAGAAGCCAGCGAAGAAGTAGCGCGAGCGACGTCGCCATAAGACCCCGCAGGCTCCTGCGGGGTTTTTTTATGCTCGTAGGTCGATCCAAGGTTCATAGCCAAGGGCCTGGAGTTTCTCGTAGTACGGCATGACGAGAGACTTGTCCTCTACTGCGTGGTTCAAAAAGATCTTCATCCACTTCCCTTACGCCCGTTTCAGTGGGACATAACCGCCGATTGTAAGGCACGGTTTCTCTACCAGGACTTTCATCGGAAGATATGGAGTTCGGCTAGCAACGCGCCCCCGTCTGCTCGCGGCCAGAAACGGACATCGAACGGTTGAGCCAAGCGGCGACGACGCCGTCCGCAATGAACGAACTGTTAGCCTTCAACTGCGGACCGTTCATCATGATGTTCCTCGAAGAACCTTAACTCGTAGTATTGGGCTTTCCACACGGGTACGCCATGACGCCGGAAAAAACCCTCAATGTAGCCCTGGATGAGCGCGACGCCCGGCATGGAGGGAAGTCCGTCAGCGCCGGCCCGTGCTACGACGTGGTCAGCAAGGATCAATCTAGAAGCAAGCCAAGCTGATGCATGTAGCGAAGATCGCTCTTCTTTGAGATCGCAGTAGATTTTGTAAGCCCTGTCGTAACCTTCCTGCCCGCGAGGTAGGGCTACAACAAGCTCACGGCACGCGATTGCGATCTTCGCGGCCTCGGAGAGAAATTGTGCCTCAACATCTTGAATAGCTGTAACAGTCTCCCCCACAAGCTCATCCATGTGTATAGAAACCTTCTTGCTCTTTGAAGCGGTAAAGTCGGCAATAAGTGCTTTGAAAATTCCCATGCAACTCCATTGAAGCTAACGCTGAGATAAGAGGCGAAAGCTGATCGCTTGAACGAGCTATTAGGCCGCATTATGCAATCATAAAAAAAGCGCCCCCGAAGAGCGCTTTAGTGTAGATGAGGAGTTAGACCGTTCGCTGCCAAGGCTGCCATTACTGATGAAGCTGTTAATATGATTGACTTGGTTGAAGCAAAGATTACTGCGTTAAAACAATGAATTGTATCCATAAGTCCTCCTGTTAGGGATGGTCTGATCAATCGCCGCGCAACCACTCACGCGTGACATTGGTCCCGTCAAAGCGAAAAACGCTCATTTTGACGGCGGAATGCCGCCTTATTCGCTCCGCAGTTGACCTCTTTGGTCCACTGC
>NZ_JAPMIU010000002.1 GCF_026410505.1 Frateuria hangzhouensis | reverse complement strand
CCGCAGTCATGCGCAAGTACCTCACCGGTCTGTGGGCCTGCATGCAACGCGGCGAGACCTTCGATCCCACCAAGTTGTTCAGCGCCTGCCACCTCGCTAGGGGTTGACCGGTAACAGAGTATCTACAAGGGCGACGCGCTAGTGATAGCCCTCGCCCGCCAGCACCTTGCCGCGGAACACCCGGTACGAATACACCGTATAGGCCAGCACCGCCGGAATCAGGAACGCGGCCCCCACCAGCACGAAACCCTGCGAGGACGGCGGCGAGGCGGCATCCCAGATGCTCATGCTCGGCGGCACGATATTCGGCCACATGCCCACCACCAGCCCGATGAAGCCGAGCGCGAAGAAGCACAGCGCCAGCACGAACGGCTGCACCTCGCGGTTCTTCAGCACCGCCCGCCACAGCAGCACGGCGTTGACTGCGGTGAGGATCGGCACCGGCGACAGCCACAACATGTGCGCGCCGGTGAACCAGCGCTCCATCAACTGCGAATCGAGGAACGGCAGCCATGCGCTGACCATCAGCATGAAGCCGATCACCGCCAGCATCAGCGGGCGGGTGAGGTCGAACGCGATCCGCTGCAGCCGCCCATCGGTCTTCAGCACCAGCCAGGTCGCCCCAAGCAACGCATAGCCGAACACCACCGCCACCGCGGTCATCACCGCGAACGGACTGAACCAGCCGAACGCGCCCTGCACGTACTTGCCGCCGGTCAGGGGCATGCCCTCCACCAGCGCGCCCAGGATCAACCCCTGTGCCAGCGCGGTGAGCACAGAGCCCACGCTGAAGGCCACGCCCCACAGCCAGCGCGAGCTGTGCGCCTTGAAGCGGAACTCGAACGCCACGCCGCGGAAGATCAGCGCGATCAGCATCAGCAGGATCGGCAGGTAGAGGGCCGAAAGCACCACGGCATAGGCCTTGGGAAAGGTCGCCATCAGCCCCGCGCCGCCGAGTACCAGCCAGGTCTCGTTGCCGTCCCAGATCGGCGCGGCGGTGTTCATCATGTGGTCGCGCTGGCCCTCGTCGTCGGCGAACGGCAGCAGGATGCCGAGCCCCAGCACGAAGCCGTCCAGCAACACGTACATCATCACCGCGAAGCCGATGATGAAGAACCACACCACCGGCAGCAGGGTCGCCCAGTCCATCGTCAGTCTCCCATCGGATCGTCCGGCGCCGACAACGGCCGTGCCGGCGTGCGGCGGCGACCACCGTGCACCGGCGTGGCCGGTTGCCCGCGTTGCGGCGCCGGCAGCGGACCATCACGGAACAGCTTGAACAGATACCAGGTGCCGGCACCGAAGATGCCGATGTAGACCACCACGAAAGTGATCAGCGAGGCCAGCACGCTGCCCACCGGCAGTTTTGTCGCCGCCTCGGAGGTGCGCATCAACCCCTGCACCACCCACGGCTGGCGCCCGACTTCGGCCACCCACCAGCCGGTCAACAACGCGACGAAACCCGAAGGGATCATCACCACCCACGCCCTCAGGTAGCCACGACCGGAGAACAGCGTGCCGCGCTTCCATCGCCACAGGCCGACCAGCGCCAGCGCCAGCATCAGCAGACCCAGTCCGACCATGATCCGGAACGAGAAGAACGGGATCGCCACCGGCGGGCGCTCGTCGCGCGGAAAATCCTTCAGCCCCTTGACCTCGCCGTCCCACGAATGGGTAAGCACCAGGCTGCCCAGGTGTGGCACCTCCACCGCATAGCGGTTCATCTCCGCCTCTTCGTCCGGCCAGGCGAACAATGCCAGCGGCACACTGCTCTCGGTGGTCCAGCGTGCCTCGATCGCGGCCAGCTTTGCCGGCTGATACTCGCGCACCTTCAGGCCGACCATGTCGCCAATCACGATCTGGATCGGGATCACGATCGCCAGGAACGCCAGCGCCAGCTTCAGCATCACCCCGGCGCGGTCGACGAAGCGCCCCTTCAGCAGATAGACCGCCGATACGCCGCCGACCACCATCGCCGTGGAGATGAACGCGGCCATCACCATGTGCGGCAGGCGCACCAGGAAGGAGGGGTTGAAGATCACCTGCCACCAGTCCACCGGGTAGAACACGCCATCGCGGATGGCGTAGCCGGTCGGCGTCTGCATCCAGCTGTTGGCCGACATGATCCAGAACGAGGACAGCAACGTGCCCAGCGAGACCATGCAGGTGGCGAAGAAGTGCATGCGATCGCTGACCTTCTTCCAGCCGAACAGCATCACGCCCAGGAACGTGGCTTCCAGGAAGAACGCGGTCAGCACCTCGTAGTTGAGCAGCGGCCCGACCACGTTGCCGGCGGCGATCGAGAAGCCGGCCCAGTTGGTGCCGAACTGGAAGCTCATCACGATGCCCGAGACCACGCCCATGCCGAAGGCGACGGCAAAGATCTTCAGCCAGAAGAAATACAGGTCGCGCCACAGGTCCGTGCGCTTGACCAGCCACACGCCCTCGATGAACGCCAGCCACGCGGCCGTGCCGATGGTGAAGGCGGGAAACAGGATGTGGAAAGACATCACCCACGCGAACTGCAAGCGGGAGAGGAATTCGGCCGTAAGCATCGGGAACCTCGCGGTACGCGCACGACGGTGCGTACCTTACGCCCGCGCGCGTGATGCCGTCGGTACCGCGGCATTGCGCCACGTACCCTGGTTGCCCGCGTCAGGCAGCCCGAGCGGGGCTCATGGCCCCTTCCATCTGCGTAGGGTGGGCTTCAGCCCACCATGACAGCGCGCACCACGCAGGCGAGGGCGAGCCGATGCCCGCCCTTCAGCAGTCGCCCCGCCGGCCTTGTTGCCTATTTGCCCTGCGTCGCGCGCAGGTCGAGCAGCGGCACGCCGCCGCCGGGCAGCATGGTCTGTGGTAGGCGCCCGTCCCACTTCTCGGCCACGGTCAGCTGCACCAGGCCGGCGTTCTGCCGCAGTGCCTCGCCGCGTGCCTTGATCGCCGCTGCCTCCGCGTCGCCGCGGATGCGCGTGGCCTCTGCCTGCGCAGTCGCCTCGGCCAGTGCCGAATCGGCGCGCGCCCTGGCCTTGGTCACGGAGATCTCGGCATTGATCTTTTCGGTGTCCAGGTTCTGCCGCTTGGTCTGGATTTCCACCTCGGCCATCATGCGCTTCTCGATCGAATCCTCGTACGCCTGCGAGAACTCGATCTCCTCCACCTGCACGCCGTCGATGCGCAGCGGGCCGACGGTGCCTTTCTTCACCGCATTGCTGACGTCGATGCCGAACTGGGTGCGATCCTGGATCACCGAGATCGCGTTGTAGCCGCCGAACACGTTCTTGAGCTCGTCCGGCAACTTGCGGCTGACCAGCCGCTCGACCAGCGCCTCGATACCGCCGTACTGCGCGTACAACGCCTGCACCTGGTCGTCGGGGATGTGGAAACTCACCGACACGCGCATGGTGGCGGGCTGCTGGTCGCGGCTGTAGGCCTCCAGCTTCTCGTAGACCTGGGTCTGGTTCTGCACCGAGACGAACTTCACCTCGTCCACGAACGGCAGCTTCAGGTGCAGCCCTGGCTGCGCCACGCCGATCACCGCGCCGTAGCGCAGCTGCACGCCGCGCGTACCCTGGTCGACCGTGTAGAAGCTGCCGAAAAACGCCATCAGCAACACCAGCGCACCCAACAGCAGCGCGCCCAGCATGAACCATCCCTTGCGCGGCCTGCCGCCGGACCGGGCCATTTCCAGCACCATATCCATCACTCCTGGTTGCGGCGACGCCTGAGGTCGCCAACGAAAGCCACGGCGCCACGGAGCACCAGCGCGACCAGCACCAGAGCTCCCAGTGCTTCGAGCAGTACAGTCATGCGGATTTTCCCCCTGTGCCCCCCCGTACCGCGCGATGCGGCCGGGCCGGCGAGTCTATCAGGCGATCGGCCGCCCAGGCCCGGCCATCGCCGGCTGGCTCAACCGGCTCGCGCCGGGCGCGTCGCCAGCAGCGCGGCCAGTTCCTCGGGTTCCCTGGGTACCGCCGCGGTCAGTACCGTATTGCCCGCCGCGGTCACCGCCACGTCGTCCTCGATGCGGATGCCGATGCCGCGCCAGCGTTCGGCCACGCCCCGCCCATCCGGTGGCACGTAGATGCCCGGCTCCACTGTCACCACCATGCCCGGCTCGAGCAGGCGCGCCTGCCCGTCGACGCGGTAGTCGCCCACGTCGTGCACATCCAGGCCGAGCCAATGGCCGGTCTTGGACGGAAAGAAGGCCTTGTAGGCGCCGCTCTCGACCGCCGCGTCGGCGCCGCCCTTGAGCAGGCCGACGGCACACAGCCCTTCGGCGATCACCCGCACGGCGGCATGGTGCGCGGCATCGAACGGACGGCCCGGGCGCACTTCGTCGATCGCTGCCTGCTGCGCGGCCAGCACCACCTCGTACAGCGCGCGCTGCTCGTGCGACCAGCGGCCGTTGACCGGATAGGTGCGGCTGATGTCCGAGGCGTAGCAGTCCACTTCGGCGCCGGCATCGATCAACAAGAGGTCGCCGTCCTTCAGCGGTGCGCGGTTGGCCAAGTAATGCATGACGCAGGCGTTAGCCCCGCCGGCGACGATCGGCGGAAATGCCGCCACCGCGCCGCGGCCGCGCATCACGCGCAGCAGCTCGGCCTCCACCTCGTACTCGAAGCGGCCCGGCCGCGCGAACGCCATGGCGGCCAGGTGCGCTTCAGCCGCGATCGCCGCCGCTTCGCGCATCAGCTTCAGTTCGGCGCGCGACTTGTACAACCGCAGGTCGTGCAGCAGGTGGCCCAGCGCCACGAACTCCTTGGGTACCACGCCGCCGCCGCGCAGCTGGCGCAGCCGGCGCATCCAGCCGAGCAGGCGCGCGTCGAAATCCGGCTCACGGCCGAAGTGGCAGTACACCCGCGCCCGGCCCTCGATCATGCCCGGCAGGATGTCGTCGATGTCCTCGATCGGGAAGGCGTCGTCCATCCCGTACGCGCTGACCGCGCGCTCGGTGCCGGCCACCTCGCCATGCCAGCGCTCGTGGGCCGGGTCACGCTCGCGGCAGAACAGCACCGCCTCGCCATGCGCGCGCCCAGGCAACAGCGCCAGCACGGCATCGGCCTCGGGGAAGCCGGAAAGGTAGTGGAAATCCGAGTCCTGCCGGTACGGCCAGGCCGCATCGGCATTGCGCATGCGCTCGGGCGCCGCGGCTACCAGCAGGGCCGCGTCGTCGCCGGCCATGCGCATCAACTGGCGCCGGCGCCGCGCGAATTCGGCCGGGGCGATGCTCAATGCAGCGTATCGTTCGCCGGACGCTGCGCGGCCTGGCATTCAGTGAACAACAACATGGCCCCCATGCGCACGAATTCATGTACCTCGATCAACGCGTCCTCGTCCTCGGCTTCGTCGCCGAAGTCGAAGGCGGAACCGGCGATGATGGTCAGGTCGCGCAGGATTTCCTGCGCCTCCTCCGACAGCTGCGCGTGGGCACCGGCGCCGGCCAGGCCGAAGCCGCCGAGGAAGCCGCGGCACCACTCCACCAGCGCCTCGGTGCGCTCGGCCAGCGGCCGATCGTCGGCCGGCAGCAACGGCTCGAAGCCGAGCTCCGGATCGGCCAGCTCGCCGCGGGACTGATCGGCCAGGCGCTCCAGCAGCGCCTGGTCCTGCGGGGCCGGGACAACCGCCTCGTCGCCTTCCAACTCCAGCGCCGCCAGCAGCGGCCGCTTGTCCAGCGCGCCGCCGCCGGCCAGGTAGCCGCACAGCGAACCGTGCAGTTCGCTGGCGTCGGTGCCAATGCGCATCCGCACGAGGGCGGCGTCCAGCTCGTCGTAACCGAGGAAGTCGGTGGCGGTCATCGGAGGGCTCCGGGAGAATCGGCCACCAAGTCTAATCCGCGAGGCCCGTGCGTGGCGTCCCGGTCGCCGAACGCCGCACCCTTTTCCGCCGGCAGGCTTGCTATATTTCACGCCATGAGCACGCCCGATCCCGTCCAGCAGGAATTGGCCACCCTGAACCAGCAGCTGGACCGCCTGCTGGAACTCGTGCGCCGGTTGCAGGAGGAAAACCGCAGCCTGCGGCACAGCCAGGAACAACTGGCCAACGAACGGGCGGGCCTGATGGCGCGCAACGACCAGGCGCGCAGCCGCGTCGAGGCGATGATCCAACGATTGAAAGCCCTCGAGAACAACGGCTGATGAGCAGTACGCCCTCCCCCGCCTCCGAGCCGGTCGCGCTGCGCCTGCTCGACCGCGAATTCCTGATCGCCTGCGCGCCCGAGGAACGCGAAGGCCTGCTGGCCGCAGCCTCTTTCCTCGACCAGAAAATGCGCGAGCTGCGCGCCAATGCCAGGACCCCGGGTTTCGACCGGCTGGCGGTACTGGCGGCCATCAGCATCACCCATGAATACCTGGGCCTGCGCAAGCAGCACGATGGGGCTGATCGCAGCGTGACTGACGGCCTCGCCACACTGCGCCGTAAGCTTGAAGCGGCGCTCGACGGGCAAGTAAGATAGACCCCGGCGTTTTCTGCGGTGTGCGCCAGCACACTCTACATTTGCCTTGTTCCTATATACGGCCCCGGGTCGGCTTCACATGGTTGTTGTGCATGTCCGCCGCGAGCGGAAAGCCTGTAAGGCCATGTAGCCCTCCCACCTGATCCAAGCGGATCAAGGTCGTTCGGTGGGCAGCGGCATCGCGGTTGACGCCACCCTATTCCCGCTTCCGATCGACGTTGGCAGCAACGCCGGCCGGCGGCGCGGCCGCCACCGCGCGGCGTCCCCAGGAGATGCGCGTGGATTCCACCGCCCAACGCCGCGAACTGCGCCAACACCTGGCCGCCCAGCGGCGCGCACTGACCCCGGGCCAGCGCATCACCGCCGCGCAGGGCCTGCGGCACAGTCTCGAACAGCTTCCCGAATACCACACCGACGCGCGTGTGGCCGGCTACTGGGCCTGCGACGGCGAGTTGCCGCTCAATCTCGTCATTCCGCCGCTGGCCGGTCGCGGACAGCGATTCCTGCTGCCGGTACTGGACGAGGACCGCCAGCTCCGCTTCGCCCCCTGGAGCGCCGGCGAGGACGTGCAGCCAAATCGTTACGGCATCCCCGAACCGGTGGAACCGCGCGAATGGTTCGCACCGTTCCAGCTCGACCTGGTGCTGGTGCCGCTGCTCGGCTTCGATCGCCATGGCCACCGTCTCGGCTACGGCGGCGGCTGGTACGACCGCAGCTTCGCCTTCCTCAACGACCAGGCACGTCCCACCGAACCGCTGCTGGTCGGCATCGCCTACGACTTCCAGGAACTGCCGGCGATCAAACCCGAGCCCTGGGACGTGCCGCTGGACTACATCGCGACCGACCGCGAGCTGATCGATTGCCACCCGGAAGCCCACCGATGAGCGAACGGCCCTACACACACTGGCTGATGAAATCCGAGCCGGACACCTTCTCCATCGACGACCTCAAGCAGCGCAAGCGCGAGCCATGGGACGGCGTTCGCAACTACCAGGCGCGCAACTTCATGCGCGACGGGATGCGCAAGGGCGACAAGGTATTCTTCTACCATTCCAACTGCGCCGAGCCGGGCATCGCCGGCATCGCCCATGTGGCCAGCGAGGCTTACCCGGACCCCAGCCAGTTCGACCCCCAGAGCAAGTACTTCGACCCGGCCAGCTCGCGCGACAACCCGCGCTGGATGCTGGTGGACGTCAAGTTCGTGCGCAAGCTCAAGCGCGTGATCACGCTGGAGGAACTCAAGAGCCAGCCCGCGCTGGCCGGCATGGCGTTGGTGCGCAAGGGCAACCGGCTGTCGGTGATGCCGGTGGATGCGCAGGACTGGGAATTCATCCTGGCGCTGGAGTAGCCTTCGACGCCGCCTGGTCCGGAGTGCAGGCCCGGGAAGCGGAACCAGGAGCAGGTATCGCCTTCGGCCGTTGCTGCCGGAGTATCGACCGGAACCTCCCTCATCTCTTTCCCGGCCGGCCTGGCCACCAGGAAGAGGCGCACAAACTCTCGAGGAATTCGATCCATGAGCAGCAATGAAAAGCGCCTCGCCGGCGAAGCCGCCATCCGCTATGTCGAGGACGGTGCCATCGTCGGCGTCGGCACCGGCTCGACCGTGGCGTATTTCATCGAGGCGCTGGCCGGCATCAAGCACCGCATCCATGGCGCCGTGTCCAGTTCGAAGCAGTCGACCGCGCAGCTGGAGCAACACGGCATCCCGGTGCTCGATCTCAACGCGACCGGGCCCCTGTCGCTGTACGTCGACGGTGCCGACGAGTGCGATCCGCACAAGCGATTGATCAAGGGCGGTGGGGCCGCGCTGACCCGCGAGAAGATCGTCGCCGAGGCCAGCATGCAGTTCGTCTGCATCATCGATTCCAGCAAGCGCGTGGACCTGCTCGGCCGCTTTCCGTTGCCGATCGAAGTGATTCCGATGGCACGCAGCCTGGTCGGCCGCGAGATCGTCAAGCGCGGCGGCCAGCCGGTCTGGCGCGACGGCGTGGTGACCGACAACGGCAACTGGGTAATCGACGTGCACGGCTGGCAGATCACCGACCCGGTGACGCTGGAGGCCGAACTCAGCCAGATCCCCGGCGTGGTCACCGTCGGCCTGTTCGCCCGCCGCCCGGCGGACATCGTGCTGATCGGCGACCGCGAGATGTGACCATCGCGCGCATGTTTCCGTAGGGTGGGCTTCAGCCCACCAACGGTATGCGGCGAGGCGAAGGTGGGCTGAAGCCCACCCTACGAGAGCTTCAGGCCTTGTGCATCCCGTTCCGGCCGAAGCGCAGGTGCCGCTTGGCTTGACGCGCCTCCTGCAACCGCCGCTTGTGGGCGCTCAACAGATCGCCGCGGGTGATGATGCCCACCAGGCGGTGTGGCGAATCCTTGCTGACCACGATCAACCGGCCGACCTGCTCGGCGACCATGTGATCGGCCGCTTCGCGCAGCGAGTGGTCTTCTTTGACCATCATTGGCGGACGCGTGATCAGGTCGCCCACCGGCAGCGAGTAGGACCACTGCGGATCGAGCAGACTGCGCCGGGTCAGTACGCCTTGCACCTGGTTGTTCTCGTCGACCACCGGATAGCCCTGGTGCTGCGCCTCGGGCGTGCCTTCGTTGAGCCAGTGCCGCACTTCGCCCAGGGTCTGGGCGGTGCGCAGCGTCACCACGTCGCGGGCGCAGGCGTCGCCGACCGCCACCTGGTCGAGGTAATCGGCCGCGTATTCCGAGGGCACCCGCACGCCGCGGCGGGCGATCTTCTCGGTCATGATGGTGTTGCGCATGGTCAGCGCCGAGATCAGGTAGGCCGCGGTGCAGCCACCCAGCAGCGGCAGCAGACCGGCCGGCTGGCCGGTGGTCTCGAAGGCAAACACCACCGCGGTCAGCAACGCACGCGAGGCGCCGGCGAAGATCGCCGCCATGCCCACCAGCGCCGCGATGCGCGGATCGATGCCGAACCGCGGCAGCAGCGCCGCCAAGCCCATGCCGATCAGCGCGCCGAGCGCGCCGCCGATGGTGAACAACGGCGCCAGCGTACCGCCCGAGGTACCGCTGCCCAGCGAGATCGACCAGGACAGGAACTTCATGACGCACAGGAAGAACAGCGTGTGCAGGGTGAACTGTCCGCTGACGATGCCCTCGATGTTGGTGTAGCCCACGCCCAGGGTCAGCGGCGCGAAGTAGCCGACCACGCCCACGGCGATGCCGCCCAATGCCGGCCACCACATCCAGTGGATCGGCAGTCGCTCGAAGGCGTCCTCGATGCCGTAGACGATGCGCGTGACGCCCACGCTGATCAGCCCCAATATCGCGCCGACGCCCACGTAGCACGCCAGCGCCACGGCGCCGGGTTCGGCCAGGTCCGGCATCGCGAATACCGGCTCGGTGCCCTGGAACGCGTAGCGCACCGCGGTGGCGGCCACCGTCGCCAGCGCGACGGGGATGAGCGATCGCGGACGCAGCTCGAACAGCAGCAACTCGACCGCGAGTACCACCGCAGCCACCGGCGAGGCGAACACCGCCGCCATGCCCGCCGCCGCGCCGGCCGCCAGCAGCACCTTGCGCTCGCCGCCGGTCACCCGCAGCAGCTGGCCGATGAACGAGCCCAGCGCGCCGCCGGTGGCGATGATCGGGCCCTCGGCACCGAACGGACCACCGGTGCCGATCGCGATCGCGGAAGAAACGGGCTTGAGGAAGGTGATCCGCGGCGGGATTTTCGACTCGTTGAGCAGCACCTGTTCCATCGCCTCGGGAATGCCATGGCCACGGATGGCGCGCGAACCCCAGCGCGCCATCGCGCCGACGATCAGGCCGCCGATCACCGGCACCACGATCACCCAGGCGCCCAGGTGGTTGTCGGCCGGCGAAGAGAACGCGGTCGACCAGCGGCCATAGAAGGCCAGGTTGGTGACCAGCCCGATCAGCGCGGTCAGGATCTGCGCGATGAATGCCGCCGCCACGCCCAGCACCAGCGCCACCGCCGTGATGCGCAGCACCCGGCGATCGACCAGGGTGGAGCGGCGCGGCATGCGCGTCGCGTCCAGGCTGACTCCCAGACCGGGAGACAGGGGCAAGGCATCCGTGCTGCCTTCCAGGCGCACGCCCGGCGGCTGCGCCGGCTTCTCGGAGGGGGAGGTCATGGGATTACCGCGAACGCAAAACGGGGATTTTACGCTTGCTTGCCCAGGAACCGAAGGGCGCAGGGCCATGGGACGCCCGCGGCGCGGTTCCTCGCTTGCCGTTCAGCGGCCCGGCACCACGCACTGCGGCACTTTGTCCTGGACCTGGCGTGAGTCCTTTGCCTGCGCATCCACACAGGCTTCGCATAATTTCCTAGAATGCATTCCGGGAGCCGGAAGGCGCGCCCGGCCACGTCGACCTACCAGTGCCGATCCGGCCCAAGCCGATCGAGAACACCGGGAAAACTTAACGTGGCGCTCAGTTTCGTCGAGCGCCTTCGCAAAAGAATCACTTTTGATACTGATAGAGTGCAACTGCTCAATTAGTGAGCAGTCCAACAAGGGGACATGGCTATGATCAAATTCCTGCCGCGCCGTGCGCTCTGCGCCGGCCTGGTCGTCTTCGGTTTTTCGGCCTCTGCGTTGGCGGCTCAGCCGTTGAGCACGGGGCTGGGTCAAGCCTGGCCGAACGCACAGGACGTGAGCGCGAATCCGCACTGGCACGTCTATGTGTTTGCCAACAATGGCATCCGTTACGTCCAGGTCAACGATCTCAACGGCAACATCCGCACCGCCTTCGGCGCGGCCAATGGCCAGTTCCTGGTCCTGCCGATGGGTCGTGATGCGCAGCGCCTTTCCACCCCGCAGCAGCCGCTGTCGACCAGCGACACGGTCGTGCCGCTGACCTCGTACACCGAGACGGTCTACAGCGACAGCAGCATCAAGCTCGAAGCGGTGCCGATGAGCGATGGCACGACCATGTTCCAGGCGGCGCCAACGACGAGCGCCCTGGCTGCGCCAGTTAGTCCGTGCGACAACCCGGTCGAGTGCAACGGTCACATCAACTGACCCCGGGTAAAAAATAAAAAAAAACCGCCGGAAGGCGGTTTTTTTTGATGAGCAGAAAACGCATCAAACAAGGTCAGGCTCGAAAAGTATGAGGCTGATGCGGTTCGAATCGGCCAGGGACCGCACCCGGACCTTGCCATTGAATACGGTAGCCCGGTCTTTAAGGGCACCAACACCCAGACCGCTTCCGCCCAGCGCTGGAATCAGCTCATCCCAGCGCACCCGGGCCAAGCGTTCGTAGTCGACGTGGCTGTCCACGCAGAGTACAGCCCAGCGGCGGCCCTTGAACGAACCGCTGCGCAGCCGCATCCGGATACCGCTGACGTTGCGCTTGGCGCAAGCCAAAGCCACCGCTTCACAAGCCAGGCGGTAGAGCGTCATGTGAATGCTGGTCGATAGTTCGCTCAGACCCGCGTCATGGATATCGCACCAGTAGGTAATGCCGGCTTCGTCCAGCGCACGCGGCATGGAACCCTCCCGCAGCGCGGCCGGCAGCCCGCGCTCTCGCCAGGACAACGGGTACAGAGAATCGGCCAAGCGGTACATCTGATGCTGCGTCACGGCTGCCTGACGGTAATAGCTTCGCTCGTCGGTCCCGGGCATCAGGCAGCGGAGGCGGCCAAGCAGCTGCGTATAGGACGCTTGAATGGCGCCACTCATTTGTTCTAGAGCAAAAGAAGTTTGTCGCAGCTGCATCTCACCCAGATAGATATTCCTCTGGGCCACCGCCAGGGCGAGCTGGGCATCAGCCTTGTCGCGCTTCTCCCGCTCATGCAGAACCGCGATCCGTCCCCCCAGCATCATCATGGTGGTGATGGTGAAGGCGATAAAGACTTGGGCGTGCAGCGTATTGTTGTCATACAACTTCGGCATGGTGAGCACCACGGCGATGCTGGCGGCAGTTCCACCGACCGCGGCCCCCCGCCAACCGTGCCGGAGCGACAACAACACGACGGGCAGGAACATGGCGACCCTGGCCTCCTGGCTCGCTGCGCCCGCTCCGCTTGAGGCCAGCCAGACCAGCAAAGCCAGGGACGGCAACAGGAGGCATACCGTGTCCATGACCAGGCGGCTTTCCGAGAACCGCGACCAGAGCTGCCGCAATCCCGCAGTCAGCAGCTCCTCGCGCACGAGGAGCACCAATGGAACTACCGTAAGAATGCCCAGGAAGAAGCCGACGAAATACCATCCCGCCACTTCGCCCTGGTAGGGAAGAGCTTCGCCCGGGGGCAACTGCATCAGCGACAAGGTGGCCATGTTCAGTGCCGTCCAGATCACTGAAACGACCAAGGTGCTCAGCAGGAAAACATTGATGTTGGTCGAGGCCCTCGTGGGGAACAGGCGGTGCCGCCGCCGGCACCAGGCCGCCACCGGCATCGCGAACAGCATCGGCGGCACCATGAAGAAGGCGCCCCAAAGCCAGCCATATTGGCCCGCACACTCGATGGCGGTATAGGCCAGAGGCCCAGCCTCTCCGATCAGAAGCGCCGGCCAGTAGCGATACGGCACGAGCAGCAACGCGCCGAAACGAAGTCCGGCAAAAAGGAACCAGTGGGAGAACGACACCTCGCGCAAGAGCGCGAACACAAGGGCGTACGCGACGGCAACAGCAATGTGCTGAAGCCATGCATTGGCCGAAATCCTAGCTAGCATCTCCCTACCCCCTTGGCTGGACATCCTGAGTCGCCCCAACTCAGCGACGCTTGCGCGCCCGCATCATATTCCGACAATCAAACAATTCATCGCGTGAAAAACGAGTGAAACCAACAACCTATCGGCCCCGCTCCCAGCACGACCATCGTAGCGCAAGTCGGGCATGGCGCTGCAGCCGATGGAGCCTGCCGATGTGGCGTGCGTCGCAGGATTCGCGGCTGCCGGGGCCCACCCTCAGAGTGTACGGCCATTGCGGGTTATCGGCAGCTTTTGGCCGCACTGAATGGCATGCAAAAAAAAGAGGCCCGCCAGTGGCGGGCCCCTCGATTGGCTGGGAGACTAGGATTCGAACCTAGATAAACGGAGTCAGAGTCCGTTGTCCTACCGTTAGACGATCTCCCAAAACCCCGGGATACGATGCGCTCTGACCGGATGCATCGCCCCATGAAGCGCGGTTTAGCGCTTCGAGAACTGGGTCGCGCGACGTGCCTTGTGCAGACCGACCTTCTTGCGCTCGACCTCGCGGGCGTCGCGGGTCACGAAACCGGCCTTGCGCAGCGGCGACTTCAAGCTTTCGTCATACTCGATCAGCGCGCGGGCGATGCCCAGGCGGATCGCACCGGCCTGGCCGGTGATACCGCCGCCGGCGACGGTGACCTTGATGTCGAACTTGTCGGCACTCTCGGTCAGCTCGAGCGGCTGGCGCACGATCATGCGCGAGGTTTCGCGACCGAAGAACTGGTCGAGCGACTTGCCATTGACTTCGATGGCGCCGCTGCCCTTGCGCAGGAACACGCGGGCGGCGGAGGTCTTGCGGCGGCCGGTGCCGTAATTCTGCTGGATTGCCATGAGTTTCCCTTAGATCTCCAGCGCCTGCGGCTGCTGGGCGGTATGCGGATGTTCGGCGCCGCCGTACACCTTGAGCTTGCGATACATCGCACGGCCCAGCGGGTTCTTCGGCAGCATGCCCTTGACGGCGATCTCGATCACCCGCTCCGGGTGCGTCGCCAGCAGGTCCTTCAGGCTCATGGTCTTGAGGTTGCCGACATAACCGGTGAACCGGTGGTACATCTTGTCGTCCAGCTTGGCGCCGGTAACCGCGACCTTCTCCGCATTGACCACGACGATGTAATCGCCGGTGTCGACGTGCGGGGTGAACTCCGGCTTGTGCTTGCCGCGCAGGCGGCGGGCGATCTCGGTGGAAAGACGGCCGAGCGTCTTGCCCGTGGCGTCGACCACGAACCAGTCGCGCTTGACGCTTTCCGGCTTGGCGCTGAACGTTTTCATCTCAAGAATACCTGTCTGCCGCCACGAAGGCGGTAAGCGGAATCGGTGGAACAAAGGCGCGAGATGATAGCGGAGCCGTCATCCATCGCGCAAGCCTGCCGGTCGGCCGGCTGTGAGCTGACAATGATAGCACGCACGCCATGTCCGAGGACAAGCCCGGGAACCTCTAAGCGTCAGCCGACGCGCTCGCCGAACCGAAAGTCGACCCGTCCAGCGGCCGGCGCGCACGCGGCGGCCATGACCGACACCTTCATTATATCGTGGAGCCCGTCAGCGCACGCGAGCCGCCGGAACGCCGCCGCGCTGGCGCCGGCGGCTGCGCTGTCGTCCAATACCCGCTCGGCCACGCCTGGCCGATGCCGCATCGACGATGCGCCGCCGCCTCTCGGAAGCCGTCATGACCGTACGCACACTCTCTCCGCTCGACCGCCTGCTGGCGGGTGTCGAGCGCGCCCTGGAAACCGTCGCCGGCGCGCCGGAGGCGGCCCGTCCCTCGCCCGCCGCCTCGCTGGAAGATGCGCCGCTGGACGAACGGGAGCGCCGCCACGCCGCCGGCCTGATGCGCGTGAACCACACCGGCGAGGTGTGTGCCCAGGCGCTGTACGACGGCCAGGCGGCGCTCGCGCGCGACGAAGCCACGCGCGCGCACCTGCAGCACGCGGCGGACGAGGAAACCGATCACCTGGCCTGGTGCGCGCAACGCCTGCGCGAGTTGGACAGCCGCCCGAGCCTGCTCAATCCGGTGTGGTATGCCGGCAGCTACGCGATAGGCGCCGCCGCCGCCCTGGTCGGCGACAAGGTCAGCCTGGGCTTCGTGGTGGAAACCGAACGGCAGGTGGAGGCGCACCTGGAAGACCACCTGCAGCGCCTGCCGCCGCAGGACGAACGCTCGCGCGCCGTGCTGGCGCAGATGCAGGCCGACGAAGTGCGCCACGCGGACAACGCCCGCGCGCGTGGCGGCATCGACCTGCCCTTTCCGATCCCCGGGCTGATGCATCTGAGCTCGCTGATCATGAAGAGCGTCGCCTACCGCATTTGACCTCCTGCTCACTGCAGGAAACCCGCTTGCGGGCGATTTCTTTTCACCGGCACCAAACCAAAGCAAGGGCATCGCCCGCGAGCGGGCTCCTACAGGGCCACCTCGGCCTTACCGGCAATACCCCCACCCGCTCGCCTGCATGTGGAAATGGCTGTGGTGCTCGGCGTTGTAATCCGGCCCCAGCACCATGCCAGCCACCTCGCAGGCGCGGTTGTGTACGCGGTGCAGGAACGCGCTGGCCTTGCCTCGTGCCTTCCAGTCGTCGGCGATGCGCAAGGTATGCCCGTCGGCCAATGCGAATCCGGTCAGGTCGATTGCCGCGGCGCGCGCATGGCGGCTGAGCGGGGCGCCGGGGCGACCGTAAACGTTGCGGCAGGCGTAGCTGCCGACGTGGTCGATCCGCGTGACGTGGCTGCGGTAGATGACGCTCGCGGCCGGCTGCAATACCTGGCGGTCGAGCAACACCAGCGTGGCCGCCAACGGGCAGGTGACGATGGCCGGCCGCTGCAGCCTCGCCTCGCCGGTGCCCTCCAGGCGCACCGCATGGGTCCAGCCGCACGCCCCGGGACCGGCGCGGTCGCGCAGCGGCTCGAAGCGCGCACCCGCCCGCGCCAGCGCTGCCCTGCAGGCTGCCGGCTCGCGCGCGAGCCGATCAAGCTTGTAACGAAAGAAAAGATCCGGCGGCTCACGCAGGTCCAGCGGCGCCCAGGGGTTGTAGCGATCCGGAGGGCGCCAGCCGCGCGACCACACCAGCGTCAGCAGGGCGAGCAGCAGCAGGAACAGCAGGAAGGCGCGCATGTGGCCACCTTAGCCACGCTTGCGTCCCCGCAACGAAAAACCCCGCCTCGCGGCGGGGTCGTCGATCACATCAGGTTGCGCCCGTGGAACAACTCCTCGATCTCGCGCTTGAGCAGCGACTCGATCCGCTGGCGCTCCTTGAACGACAGGTCGTCCGCGTGCGCCTCGAACAGGTAGGTGTCCAGGTCGAAGTCCTTGATGTGCATCTTCGTGTGGAAGATGTTTTCCTGATAGACGTTGACGTCGAACATCTCGTACTTCTGGCGGATGTGGCGCGCCAGGTAGTCCTGCACCGAGTTGATCTTGTGGTCGATGAAGTGCTTCTTGCCCTTCACGTCGCGGGTGAAGCCGCGCACGCGGTAGTCGCACACCACGATGTCCGACTCGAAGCTGTCGATCAGGTAGTTCAGGGCCTTCAGCGGCGAGATCACGCCGCAGGTGGCCACGTCGATGTCTGCGCGGAAGGTCGCGATGCCGTTGTGCGGGTGCGTTTCCGGATAGGTGTGGACGGTGATGTGGCTCTTGTCCATGTGCGCCACCATCGCGCCGGAGATGGTGTCGCGGCCGAGCTTCTCCACCACCGGCTCCTCGGAAATGAGGATGGTGACCGAGGCACCCTGCGGGTCGTAGTCCTGGCGCGCGATGTTGAGGATGTTCGCGCCGATGATCTCCGCCACGTCGGTGAGGATCTGGGTGAGCCGGTCGGCGTCGTACTGCTCGTCGATGTACTCGATGTAGCGCTGGCGCTGATCTTCGGACACCGCGTAGCAGATGTCGTAGATGTTGAAGCTCAGGGCCTTGGTCAGGTTGTTGAAGCCCTGCAGGCGCAGGCGCGGGAGCGGTTTCACCACGGCGACTCTCCATGGCCGGTCACGGCCAGCAGATGAGGCGGGTTAGCAGCAAGGGTCCCCGCGAAAAAGAAAAAGACGCGCCAGGACCCTCATCCTGCGCGACTCGAGGTTCCGGCCTGGTGGACAGCTTGGCCGAAAGACTGCGAAGTATGCGGCAAAACCCCGGAAAACAGAACTCACGGGCGCCCGGGCAAGTCATCTCTTGATCAGGCGAGATACGTGATGCATGGTAACGCCCTGGCGGCAGCGCCGTGGCTCATCAGCGGATACCCAAACGTGGCGCAACTCAAATACCAATTACAACAGGCTTTCGAACGGTCCCAGGCGCCACCGAGCTTCGCGCCTGACCCGGCATCGATGGAGCGTTTCCTGGCGTTGTGTCACCGCCGGCGCTATCCCGGCAAGACCGCGATCATCCGTCCGGGCGATCCGGCCAACACGCTTTACTACATCATCGACGGCTCGCTGGCAGTGTGTACCGAGGATGAGCAAGGTCGCGAACTGATCCTGGCCTACTTGAACCGCGGCCAGTTCATCGGTGAGATGGGCCTGTTCGTCGAGCAGGCGCAGCGCGAGTCCATCGTGCGCACCCGCACGCCGTGCGAGATGGCCGAGATCAGCTACGAGCGCCTGTTCCAGCTGATGGAAGGCCCGCTGCGCGAGGAGTGCCCGAAGATCCTGTTCGCGATCGGCTCGCAGCTGACCAACCGCCTGCTGCGCACCTCGCGCCAGGTCAGCCGCATGGCCTTCATGGACGTCACCAACCGCATCTCGCGCACGCTGCTGGACCTGTGCCAGGAGCCGGACGCCATGACTCATCCGGAAGGCACGCAGATCCGCATCTCGCGCCAGGAAGTCAGCCGCATC
This sequence comes from Frateuria hangzhouensis, assembly GCF_026410505.1. Lineage (GTDB taxonomy): Bacteria > Pseudomonadota > Gammaproteobacteria > Xanthomonadales > Rhodanobacteraceae > Frateuria_A > Frateuria_A hangzhouensis. The sequence continues at coordinate 409,041 of NZ_JAPMIU010000002.1, read as the reverse complement.
GTCGGTTGTTCGCGCGAGATGGTTGGCCGCGTGCTCAAGCAGCTCGAGGAACAGGGCATGATCAACGTGTCCGGCAAGACCATCGTGGTCAAGGGCACGCGCTAGCAGCGAACCCTGTAGGAGCCCGCTTGCGGGCGATGCTCTCGCAGCCCTGGCGCGGAAGCATCGCCCGCAAGCGGGCTCCTACAATGGCCGCAGCCTCAGTGCCAGGCCACCCGCTCGACCGACCGTCCCAGCGCCCGCTCGATCCGCTTGCACAGCTTCGGCGTGCCGTTGACCAGTACCGGTTCGGCCGCCGCCTTGAGCATGTGCAGGTCGTGCAGCGAATCGCCATAGGCGCGCCGCCAGGCCGGTACGCCGTGCGTGGCGAGCGCCTTGAGCTTGCCGGCGCCGACGTTGTGATGCGCCAGGCGCAGCCCGAATGCCCCGGGCCTGAGCCGCGAAGCGACCAGTTCCAGGCCAGTCAATCCCAGCTGCGAAAGCAGGTTCTCGACCACCGTGTGCTCGCAGCCGGTCACCACGATCACACGCTCGCCCGCCGCCTGGTGCCGGCGCAGGGCGCGCACGCCATCGCGACAGAAGTGTCCCGGCCGGCGTACCAGCCCGGCGGCGAACGCCTCCACGGTGGCGCGATAACGGCGCTCGTCCATCCCCAGCAGCGCGATGTGTACCAGCGGGCGCTGCAGCCGCCGGGTGAGCGGCCACAGCAACAGCAGCCAGGGTAGCGCCAGCAGGGCAAGCAGTTTGCGCCAGGCGGAGCGGGCATAGCGCTCGCGCACGAACAGCGCGTAGGTATCGGCGTGGGTCAGCACGCCGTCGAAGTCGAACAGTACGACCGGCGGCGCGCCGGTGGCCTGGGTGTCCTGCCCGTCCATGGCGTCAGGCCGCGAACAGCCGATCGAGCGCCTGGCCCGGATCCTCGGCCCGCATGAAGGCCTCGCCGACCAGGAACGCATGGATGTCCGCCGCGCGCAGCCGCGCCACGTCCTCGCGCGTGTGGATGCCGGATTCGGCCACCAGCACGCGGTCGTCGTCGGCCATGCGGGCCTTGAGCGCCAGCGAGGTATCCAGCGTGGTCTCGAACGTGCGCAGGTTGCGGTTGTTGACGCCGATCAGCGGCACCGGCAAGGCCAACGCGCGCTCCAGTTCATCGTCGTCATGCACTTCGCACAACACGTCCAGGTCGAGCTCGGCGGCCAGCAGCGACAGCTCCAGCAGCGCCGCGTCGCCGAGCGCGGCCACGATCAGCAGGACGCAGTCGGCGCCGATCGCGCGCGCCTCGTAAACCTGGTAAGGATCGACGATGAAGTCCTTGCGCAGCAGTGGCAGCCCGCAGGCGGCGCGCGCCTGCATGAGGTACGCCTCGTTGCCCTGGAAGAAGTCGCGATCGGTCAGCACCGACAGGCACGCCGCACCGCCCGCTTCGTAGCTGCGCGCGATGGCGGCGGGATCGAATTCGGCGCGGATCACGCCTTTGCTGGGACTGGCCTTCTTCACCTCGGCGATCACCGCGGGCAGGCCGGCGGCGAGCTTGTCCTCGATCGCGATGGCAAAGCCGCGGGTGGGCGGCAGGCCTTCGATGCGGGCGGCGAGGTCGGCCAGTGGCAGCGTGGCGCTGCGCTCGGCGATTTCCTCGGCCTTGCGGGCCAGGATGCGTTGCAGGATGTCGGTCATGGCGTGGGACTGTAGGAGCGCACCTGTGCGCGAAAAGCCAACGGAGCGGTAAAGCCGTACCCGTCGCGCACGGGTGCGTCGGTCCTACATGGTGTCGGCCAGCCGCCGCGTCGCGGCGATGAATTCGGTCATTTTCGCACGGGCGGCGCCACTGGCGATGGTCTGCCGCGCCAGCGCGATGCCTTCGTCGATGTCGCTCGCCACGCCCGAGGTGTAAAGCGCCGCGCCCGCGTTGAGGCAGACGATGTCGTGGGCCACGCCGTGGCTGGCACCCAGCGCATCGAGCAGCATGGCGCGCGACTCGTCCACGCTTTCCACCCGCAGATTGCGGCTGGAGGCCATCGCCAGGCCGAAATCCTCCGGCTCGATCTCGTACTCGCGCACCTCGCCGCCGCGCAGCTCGCCGACCAGCGTGGCCGCGCCCAGCGAAATCTCATCCATGCCGTCCCTGCCCCACACCACCATGGCGTGGCGCGCGCCCAGCGCCTGCAGTACGCGCACCTGGATGCCGACCAGGTCGGGATGGAATACGCCCATCAGGATATTCGGCGCACCCGCCGGGTTGGTCAGCGGACCGAGGATGTTGAACAGGGTGCGCACGCCCATTTCCTTGCGCACCGGCGCGACCACCTTCATCGCCGGATGGTGGTTGGGCGCGAACATGAAACCGATGCCGGTCTCTTCCATGCACTGGGCGACCCGCGCGGCGTCCAGGTCGATCACGGCGCCCAGCGCCTCGAGCACATCGGCGCTACCGGATTTGGACGACACGCTGCGCCCGCCGTGCTTGGCCACGCGCGCGCCGGCCGCCGCCGCGACGAACATCGAGGCGGTGGAAATGTTGAAGCTGGAGGCGCCGTCGCCGCCGGTGCCGACGATGTCCACGAAGTGCGGGTGCGCCGGCGGCTCGACCTTGGCCGACAGCTCGCGCATCACCCGCGCCGCACCGGTGATCTCGCCGACGGTTTCCTTCTTCACGCGCAGGCCGGTGATGATCGCCGCGGTCATCAGCGGGCTCACCTCGCCGCGCATGATCTGGCGCATCAGCGCGATCATCTCGTCGTGGAAGATCTCGCGGTGCTCGATGGTGCGCTGGAGTGCTTCCTGCGGCGTGATCGCAATCTCGCGCGGGCTCATGCGGCCAGTTTCCGCCGCGGCAGGCCGAGGAAATTGGCCAGCATGTCGTGGCCGTGCTGGGTCAGGATCGATTCCGGGTGGAACTGCACGCCCTCGACCGGCAGGGTCTTGTGGCGCAGCCCCATGATCTCGTCGAGCGAGCCGTCCGCATGCTCCGTCCATGCGGTTACTTCAAGGCAGTCCGGCAGCGAGCCCTGCTCGACCACCAGCGAGTGGTAGCGGGTCGCCTCGAACGGATCGGGCAGGCCGGCGAACACGCCCTGCCCGCGGTGCCGCACCGGCGAGGTCTTGCCATGCATGATCTGCTTGGCACGGACCACCTTGCCGCCGAACGCCTGCCCGATCGCCTGGTGGCCCAGGCACACGCCGAACACCGGCACGTCACCGGACAGCTCGCGCAGCACCTCCAGCGACACGCCCGCATCGTCCGGTGTGCCCGGGCCGGGCGAAATCATGATGTGCGAGGGCTTGAGCGCGCGGATGCCCGTCACGTCCAGCGCATCGTTGCGCACCACCCTCACCTCCTGCCCCAGCTCGCCCAGGTACTGCACGAGGTTGAAGGTGAAGCTGTCGTAGTTGTCGATCATCAAAAGCATGGCGAACGCTTCCGCAAGCGAACCAAGAAGGCGGCCATGATAGCCCGACGGCCCAGGGGCAAGGCCCGGTGGCGCTACGTTGGAGTGATCGCTTCCGGCCCATGCGAACCCACCGGGCGCACTCGCCGACCCGTCATCGCGACGATGGAAGGATCGAAGATGCCGGCCGTCGCCCTTACCGACAGATGCCGCGCCGGGTGCGCGCTACCCGCCGCACCGACGCGGCGGACGTTGCGGCGACCGGCGTGATCAGCCGCATCGCGAACCGCGACCGCAGGCAACGCTGACCGTAGCGCGACACCATGGCGACGGCCGGCATGCCGGCCGTCGCCATGGTGTCATCACCAGCGATAGGCGACTTTGCCGTAGACGTAGGCGCCCTGGGCACCGAACGGCGAGCTGCTCGGATAGGGGAATATGCCGTGGAAATTGCTGCCTTCGGGCGCTTCTTGCGGATAGGTGTCGAAGACGTTGTCGGCGCCCAGGGTGAAGGTCCAGCGATCGTGGAAGTAATTCGCGGCCAGGTTGAAGATCCACCTGGCCGGGTAGACGTCGTCGTCGAGGTAGCTGGTCGAACCGTACTCGGTGACCCCGCCGTAACGCACCGCGGTGCCGGTGAAGCCCCAGTGGCCGGTCTTGTAGGTGTTGGTCCAGATGAACTTGGAGCGCGGCATCTGGTCGGCGAGCAGGCCCTTCTCCTGGCTGCGCGTGATGCGCTGGAAGCCGACATCGCCGAGCGCGTCGAGCACCGCGGGGTTGGGCAGGACCTCGGTCACCTTGTTCTTGTGGTAGGACCAGTTGACGGTGGTCTGGAGTGACCCGCCGTGGTCGAACTCCTTGAGGTAGTTCATGACCACGCCGATGCCCTTGATGCGCATTTCAGCGGCATTGGTGAAATAGGCAAGGGCCACGTATTCGGAGTTGACGATGCCATTGGCCGCCAGGTAGTCCTTGACCGAATCGGTCACCAGCGACATCGAGCTCGACATCAGGATGCGGTTTTTCAGCTGGATGTTGTACAGGTCCACCGTGGTCGTGAACGTGCGGGTGGGAGCCCACACGGCGCCCACGGTATAGCTGCGCGTGGTCTCCGGCTTCAGCGGCTGGCTGCCCAGCAGCACGGCGGTCCTGTTGTCCGGCGGTACCAGGCCCCGCAGGTAGATGCCCTCGGGCAGGCCCAGCGAGTTGCCCTCCGGATACGACACCGAGGTGGTCACCGACGCGTGCTGCTGGCCCAGGCCCGGCGCGCGGAACCCGGTGGAGACGGTGCCGCGCAAGGCGAACCCGTGGTCGAAGTCGTAGCGGCCGGACAGCGCGTAGGAGAGGTTGGTGCCGAAGTCCGAGTAATCCTCGTGGCGCGCCGCGAGGGAGGTGCTCAGCCGGTCGGTGATGTTGCCTTCGAGCTGCGCGTACTCGGCCAGCGAGTGCCGCGTGCTGTTGCTGGCGTCCTCCGGACCCCAGCCGGCAAAGCCCTGCGCGCCGCCGGTGACGCCCGACGTGCCCACGTAATACGAGGCCAGGTCACCGGCCACGATCTTGTATCCCTGGTGCAGGTACTGCGCGCCGAAGCTCAAGTGCCAGTCATCGTTCAGTGACTTGCCCATCGAGAAATCGAAGGTAGCCTGCGAGGCGGTCAGCGTGCCGTCGTGGATGTCGGTGGGGCTGTAGCCGAAGTCGTTCCAGAAGGCGAAGTTGACCGTGTCGAAGGTGCCATAGGACACGCGATTGGCGCCCCAGGTGGCACTGGTGTCCCAATCCCAACCGGATTCGGTCTCCCCGCGCACCCCCATCACGAAGGACTTGTCGCGCGACACGCCGTGCTCCACCGGATTGAAACCGTCGCCGTTGGGGAAGATGTACTGCATCAGGGGATCTTTCGGTTCCGGCGAGTTGGTGCCGTAGCGATAGAACGCCATCGGCTCGGCCATCAGCCGGCCGTAGTGCCCGTAACCGTAGAAATGCACCTTGGGCGTGAAGTCGTATTGCCAGTTGAGGAAGGTGTTGTAGTTGTTGGAATTGGCAATGCCTACGTGGTACTTCCTTCCCAGCTCGGTAAACCCGGGCCGGTTGTCCAGCCCCGCGCGATTGGTCGGATCCTGTTTGCCGACCTGCGCGGAAATCCGCACCCATCCCTTGTCGCCCAGTGAGAAGCCGAGGTTGCTCTGCAGCCGGGTACTGGCGCCGTCGCCTGCCGAGTACTTGCCGTAATCGGCTTGCACTTCGCCGCCCCTGGCGCCCTTTTTCAGGATGATGTTGATGACGCCGGCCAGCGCATCCGAACCGTATTGGGCCGAAGCGCCATCGCGCAGCACCTCGATATGGTCGATCGCGCCAATCGGGATCGTGTTGATGTTGACGCCCTGCGAACCCTGGCCGACCTGGCCCAGCGTCAGCATCAGTGCGCTGGAGTGCCAGCGCTTGCCGTCCACCAGGATCAACACCTGGTCGCTGTTGAGGCCGCGCATCTGGAACGGCCGCACGAAGGCGAACGTGTCGGACATCGAGGCCAGCGGGAAATTCAGCGACGGCACGGCAAGGTCCAGCGCGTTGCCCAGGCTGACGGCGCCGGAATCGTTGAGGACCTGGCTCGGAATCACGTCCACCGGTACCAGCGAACTGGACTGCGTGCGATCGCTGGTACGCGTGCCGGTCACGATTACCCGGGACAGGGTGGCGGCATTCTGCTTCTGCTGCTCCTCGTTTGTTTGTTGCGCACTCGATGTCGCTGCGTCGGCGGCCTGGACCGGCTGGGTCTGCTGCGCCATGGCAGTACCCGTCAGCGCCAACAGCACCGATGCGGAGAGCAGATTGGGAATGACGCGACCGAGACGCTCGTTCATGAAAGGCTCCCCCAAGGTTTGGATGCAACAACAACCGGCTCGTTGCCGGCGATGATTTGCTGTGGTTGCCGCCCCGCGTCGGCAACGCATTGACCATGGTTGTGCGGACAGGCACCGTCCCGTTCGGGTTGGCGCCTTGCCACTTGTCTCGAGCATAGTCACAGGCCAACGCCGGCCTCCAATGAAAATACCGGCACCTGACATAACCCACGGTTGTGGGCTTTTTGCGCTGGCAGCGCCCCACTCGATGGCGCGGGTGATGCCGCCACAACCACCGGTTATGCCAGGCATGGGTCTTTTCATTGGTGCCGCCCGGCTGGCGGCGACTATTCTCGAGCGCATGACCGCGTGGGATGAGCCTGTGTCCAACCGAACCATGCCGCACCCAGCGGCAACGCCCGCCGGGCCGACGGCGTCAACGGTGATTCACGCAAAGCGACTGCTTCGAACAGATGCCCCGGCACCCGCGTTCGAATTGCCCCGCTCCCCCGCTGCCGAGGAAGCTACCACCACTGACCGCGGGCCATGCCCATGACCCGCCCCGATGCCACGCCGGGTTCGTGCATGGCAGCAGTCAGCGATCACGCTCCCCCCACCCATCTGGAGTCCGAGTTCATGTCAGATCCAAACGCGACCCACGCCCACGCAAACCCCGCCCACTGCACAACGGCACGCGGCAACAGGGTTCGATGGCTCGGGGTGGCGATGGTCGCCCTGCTGGCGACACCCTGTGCACTGGTCTGGGCCCAGCAGGTCAACCCGGACGAGACCGGTCATGAGCCCGTCCAGACCCGGGAAGCACTGGCACGTGCCAAGCCGGTGACGGCCAAACACGCCATGGTGGTCAGCGCACAACACCTGGCCACCCTGGTGGGCGTGGACATCCTCAAGCGCGGCGGCAACGCCGTGGACGCCGCTGTGGCGGTGGGTTTCGCCGAGGCCGTGGTGCATCCGTGCTGCGGCAATATCGGCGGCGGCGGTTTCATGACCATCCATTTGAAGGATGGCCGCAACCTGTTCCTCAACTTCCGCGAAAAGGCGCCGGCGAAAGCCACGCCCACCATGTTCCAGGATGCCGACGGCAACGTCGTCGACGGACGTAGTACGGACACTTATCTGGGCGTGGGCGTACCGGGCACGGTGATGGGTTTCGCTACCGCGCTGAAGGCCTACGGCACGATGTCGCTGCAGGAGGTCATCGCCCCGGCGATCAAGCTGGCCCGCGAGGGTTACATACTTAAGCAGGGCGATGTCGACAGCCTGGATTCGCGCACCAGCGATTTTGCCGAGCATGCCAACGTGGCGGCGATCTTCCTCAACCATGGCAAGCCGTTCAAGGTCGGCGAGCGGCTGGTGCAGAAGGATCTGGCGCATACGCTGGAGCTAATCGCCAAAGGCGGCACCAAGGCCTTCTACGAGGGGTCGATCGCGCACACGGTAGTCAAGGCCAGCGACGCCAACGGCGGCATCCTGTCGCTTCAGGATTTCGCCGACTACACAGCGCAGTGGGAAAAGCCGATCCAGTGCCAGTACCACGGCTACACCGTCGTCTCGGCGCCACCGCCGAGCTCCGGCGGTACCACGCTGTGCCTGATTCTGCAAATCATCGAGCCCTATCCGCTGGCCAAATGGGGCTACGGTTCGGTCAACAGCGTGCACTACCTGGTCGAGGCCGAGCGGCGGGCGTTCGCCGATCGCAACACCTACCTGGGTGATCCGGCCTTCGTGCACAACCCGATCGACAGGCTGCTTTCGGACGAACACGCGGCGGAATTGCGCGCCACCATCCTGCCGGACAAGGCCACGCCGTCCTCCGAGATCAAGGGCAGCCTCGGCGCACCCGAAGGCAACCACACCACGCACTACTCGGTGGTCGACAAGGACGGCAATGCTGTCGCGGTCACCTACACCATCAACTTCCTGTTCGGCAACAAGCAGATCGCCGGCGACACCGGCTTCTTCCTCAACGACGAGATGGACGACTTTACCGCCAAGCCGGGGGTGGCCAACGGGGCCGGGCTGGTCCAGGGCGTGGTCAACCAGGTCGAGCCGGGCAAGCGTCCCCTGAGCTCGATGACGCCCACCATCGTGCTGCGCCAGGGCAAGCCGTTCATGCTCACCGGCAGCCCCGGCAGCGCCACCATCATCTCGTCCACGCTGGAAAGCTTCCTCAACGTGGTCGAGTTCGGCATGAACATGCAGCAAGCCGTCAACGCGCCCCGCCTGCACCAACAGTGGTATCCGGACGTGGTTTACGCCGGTGAGGGCCTGCTCACGCCGAAGTCGCAGCAGACACTCGAAGCGATGGGCTACACGTTCAAGCGGTTCAGCGGCGGCGCCGTGGAGGCAATCCTGATCAATCCCGAGACCGGCGTGCTCGAGGGCGCCAACGATCCGCGTCGCCCCGCCGGCCTGGCCGCGGGTTACTGATCGAAAGGCTCCGGCGCTGCCGATCCAAGGGGTGGCGGCGCCGGCGGCAACCACGACCCGTCGAAGCCCCGACAAGCTTTTCCGGGGCGATGGCGCCGATGACGATGCGCATCAGCCACGGACGCCGGCGACAGGGCTGGCGCCAAGTGCGCCGATCGCCCCACAGGCCACAAACCCTGCTCCCGTGCGGCGCGCCGGTCAGCGGTGCAGGCGTACCGGATCAAGCAGGGACGAGGTGATGCCAGCGTCGGCCAGGTGGCTCGGTAACGGCCGGCCCAGCGCCAGGTTGGCACAGGCCTCGCCCATGGCCGCGCTGGTCTGGATGCCATAGCCGCCTTGGGCAGCGACCCAGAAGAAGCCCGGCGCATCCGGGGCGAAGCCGCCGACCAGGTCGCCGTCGGCGACGAAGGAGCGCAGGCCGGCCCAGGTGCGGGTCGGGCGGCGGATCTCCATCGTGGTGGCCTGCTCGATGCCGTGGATGCCGAGCGCGATGTCGTACTCCTCCGGCTGCACGTCATGCGCGTCGACCGGGTCGGCGTTGGCGGCCGAGCCGAGCAGCAGGCCGGCGTCCGGCTTGAAGTAGAAGGTTTCGGCGATGTCGCAGATGAACGGCCAGCGGTGCACGTCCACGCCGGCCGGCGGCTCGAACACGAACGCCGAGCGGCGCTTGGGCTGCAAGCCCAGCGGTGCGACGCCGGCCAGCCGCGCGACCTGGTCGGCCCAGGCGCCGGCGGCGTCGAGCAGCAGCGGCGCGCGGTACACCGCTTCGCCTGCGTCGACCTCCCAGCCGGCGGCGGTGCGCTCGATCGCGCGGATGGCCACGTCAAGGCGCCATTGTCCGCCGCGCGCACGCAGGCCGCGCAGGAAGCCCTGGTGCAGCTCGTTGACATCGATGTCGGCGGCGCCCGGCTCGTGCATGCCGATGTGCGCGGCCTCGGGCCGCAGCACCGGCACGCTCGCGCGCAGGCGGGCGGCATCGTGCAGTTCGAGGTCACGCGTGTAGGGCACGATCGCCTCGTACTCGGCACGCACGCGGTCGGCATCGGCGGCCGTGCCGATTACGGTGGCCCCGCGCGGCGTCAGGATGGCCGCGCTGGCGAAGCCTTCCGGCGGACTGGCCAGGAACGGCCGCGTCGCGCGGGTCAGTGCGCGCACCTGCGGCGAGCCGTAGGTCTCGCTGAACAGTGCCGCCGACCGGCCGGTGGAATGCATGCCGGCGTAGGCTTCGCGCTCGAGCATCAGCACGCGCGCGTGCGGGGCGAGGAAGTACGCGACCGAGGCACCGGCCATGCCGGCGCCGATCACGATCACATCGGTATCGATCAGGTTCATCGTCAACTCTGTCGTTGGGTCGGTGCCGGCACTTGCAGGAGCCCCCTCGTGGGCGATGCTTTGATGCCCTGACCGGTGGAAAAGGCATCGCCCACAAGTGGGCTCCTACAGGGGTGGCGTGCGTCTGTGGGTCATGGGGCGTCGCGGCGCGATTGCCGCGCCACCACACTGGTCGCGGTAACGTCCGCGGTGACGTTGCCGAGGGTGGCGAAAGCATCGGGCAGCGTGTCCACCGCCAGCATCAGCCCCAGCGGCCCCACCGGCACGCCCATCGCCTGCGCGACCGGCAGGTTGGTGGCGATGAAGGTCACCGCGCCCGGCAGGCCCACCGATCCCAGGCTGATCACCACCGCCAGCACGGCGCCGGCGACGAGCTGGCCCGCGGACAGGTCGATGCCGTAGGCCCAGGCGATGAACGCGGCCGAAGTCACGTACTGCACCGGGCTGGTCAGGCGGAACAGCGTGACCGCCATCGGCAGCACCAGCGCGTTGACCTGCTTGGGATAGCCCAGCCGCTGTTCGGCGCTTTCCAGCATCGCCGGCAGCGAGGCGAGCGAGGACTGCGTGCTGATCGCCACCGCCTGCGGCGGCAACAGCGCGGCGACGAAGCGGGCGAGCTTCTCGCCACCCCAGGTCACGGCCACGGCATACATCATGATGCTGACGGCCAGGTACAACAGGATCTCGACCAGCACGTACACGCCCAGCGCGCTCAGCATGCCCAGGCCCGAGCGCGCGCACACACCCAGAATCAGTGCGAACACGCCCAGCGGTGCCACCCACAGCACCCAGCGCACGATCACGATCATGGCGTCGGCGATCGCCTGGAAGAACTCCACCAGCATGGCGCGCCGCGCCGGCGCGATGCGGGTCAATGCGAAGCCGAGGAACAGCGCGAACACCACCAGCGGCAGCATCGCGCTCTGCGCGGCAGCCATGATCGCGTTGCTCGGCACCATCGCCACCAGCGCGTCGGTCCAGCCCACCGGGCTGGTCTGCGCGGCCGCGCCGACCACGGCATGGTCGAGCGCGCCGCGCAGCGCCGGATTGTGCGGAAACAGGTCGAACAGCGGCGGCGCCACCAGCGCGGTGAACAGCGCGCCGAGCAGCAGCAACAGGATGAACACCACGATCGCGCGCCGCGCGATGCGTCCGGAGGCGGCCGCGTCGGTCGCCGTGTTGACGCCCACCACCACCAGCGCCAGCACCAGCGGCACCACGGTCATCTGCAATGCGTTCAGCCACAGCTTGCCGAACGGCTGCACCACGCTGGCCACCTGCCCGGCCACGACCGGATCCCAAGCGGCGAGCAGCAAGCCGATGGCGGCGCCGGCCGCCAGGCCGGTAAGCACGCGAGCGGTGGCATTCATCGGGCGGTCCCGTCCAGCGCGGGCAGGTGCCAGGACGCCTGCAGCGTGGCGTAGACCGGTTGCGGCAACAGCACGAACACCGGATCGTCCTCCGGCCGCAACCAGCCGAGCAGGCGATGCATGAGCGGGGGCGCCATCGCGGTGCAGCCGGTGGTGGGATCGGCGGGCGACTTCCACAGGTGGGCGAAGATGCAGCTGCCGCCCTGCGCGCGCTGTTGCACGTTGTGTTCGATCACGAACCCCTGGCGGTAGCGCTGGTCGCCGTGCACGTGGATGTCGCGGCGCATCGGTTCGGTGGCGCCCTCGACCGTCTTCTCGCCAACGGCCTTCGCATCGACGATGCGGTTGTACTGCGGCGAGCCACTGACATCGACGCACCAGTCGCTGGCGCTCAGCGCGCGGTAGGGCATGGCGGTGTCGGCCTTGGCGGCGTAGCCGAACGCCTCGCCGATATCGAACACGCCGGCCGGACTGCGCAGGTCGCCCTCGCGCTTGACCGGGCCATCGTGGCGCGGCGCGTTGAGGCCGAGGCCCCAGCCGGCGCCGGCCTTGCCGATGGTGACCGCGGCGGGCTGGCCGATTTCCTTCCAGCCATCGGGGGCGCGCTCGTAGGTGCGCAGGGTGCCGTGATTGGTGTCCCAGCCCGAGGTGGTAACCACGACCATCTGGCGGGCATCGGACCAGGCATCGGCTTCATCCGCGTGGGCAGCGGCTGCGCCGGCAAACACGAGCATCAACGACAAGAGCAGGCGAATGGACATCGAAACCTCACGCGGAACGGATGCGTAGAGTGGGCTTCGGCCCACCGTGGTGGATCTGGCGAGCGGGGCATGATGGGCTGAAGCCCACCCTACGGGACCATCCGCGCATTACGGCTCCAGCATCAACTGGATGCGATCCAGGTTGGCCAGCAGCTGCGCGTGGCGGTCGTCGTGGCTTTCGCACAACAGCACGAAGGCGCAGTCGAGCAGGTGCTGCAGCGCGGACTGGTACAGCAGCGGCTGGATATAGGGCCGCTCATCGTGGGCGCTGACCAGCAGCGCGATGTCGGCCAGCGTGCGCAGCGGATTGGCGGTGTGCCGGGTGACGCTGATCACCTGCCCGCGCCGCTCGCGGAAGTAGCGCGCGATCTTGCACAGCGCCGGGTGGTTGCCGTGCTCGGAGAACACCAGCAGCACGTCGCCCGCGCCCGCCACCGAGACGTTGGCGGTCATCCGGGCGGTGTCGAAGTTGTGCACGGTGAGGATGCCCAGCAGCGACAACCGCAGCGCGAAGTTGCGCGCGTAGATGTCGTCCTCACCCAGGCCGATGATGAACACCTTGCCGGCGCGCCCGGCCTGTTCGATGGCCGCGGCGATCGAGTGGATGATTTCCGGCGGGTTGATCAGCCGGGTCGCCTCCTCCGCCTCGGACTTGCGTCGCCACAGCGCGCCGGGGCCTTCTTCCTCGCCCTCGCCCGAGCGCGTCAGCGCCGGCGCGTCGCCGTTGTCGGCACGCGCGATCGCCTCGCTGACCGAGTACTTGAGGTCGGGATAGCCCTTGAAGCCCAGCTTCTGGGTGAACTTGACCACGCTGGACTGGCTGATGCCCAGCGCATTGGCCAGTTGCTGCGAGGAGTAGTCGCGCAGCAGGTGCGCGTTTTCCAGGATGAAGTCGGCCACGCGCCGCTCCACCGCCGACATCTGGTCGCGTTCCGAGCGGATTTTGACCAGCGGCGACATCAGTCGTCGATCCTCTCCAGGCCCCTGATCTCGCGAATGCCGAGGCCCGGGGCGTCGGTCACGGAGATTTCCGATTCGTTGAAGATTACCCCACCGTCGACCGGGTTGAACTGCGCCAGCGAGGGGCCGTCCAGGTCGACCTTGCTGATCGCATCGGCGCGCGCCACCGCCACGTGCACGGCCGCCGCGACGCTGATGGACGTTTCCAGCATGCAGCCGATCATGCAGTCGATGCCGTGCAGCTGGGCGATGTCGGCGATCTTGATGGCATTGGAGATGCCGCCGGTCTTCATCAGCTTGATGTTGATGATGTCGGCCGCGCGCATGCGGATCAGCTCGATCACCTCCATCGGGCCGAACACGCTCTCGTCGGCCATCACCGGCGTGTGCACGCGCTCGGTGACGTAGCGCATGCCCTCCAGGTCGCGCGCCTTGACCGGCTGCTCGACCAGTTCCAGCTTGATGCCGGCCTCCTCCAGCGTCTGCAGTGCATACACCGCCTGTTTGGCGGTCCAGCCCTGGTTGGCGTCCAGCCGCAGCAGCGCGCGGCCTTCGACCGCCGCGTAGATCGCCTTGACCCGCTCGATGTCGACGCCGATGTCCTTGCCGACCTTGATCTTGAGCGACTCGAAGCCGCGTTCCACCGCGGCCACCGAGTCGGCCACCATCTTGTCGATGTAGTCCACGCTGATGGTGATGTCGGTGGTGATCACCGGGTCGCCGCCGCCGAGCAACTTGTATAGCGGCGCACCGTAAAGCTGGCCCCACAGATCATGGATCGCGATCTCCACCGCGGCCTTGGCGCTGGAGTTCTTCTCCATCGAGCCCTGGATCAGATGCGCGATGCGGTTGATGTTGGCCACGTCCTGCCCGATCAGGCGCGGCGAGATGTAGTGGCGGATCGCATCGACGATCGAGCCGTGCGTGTCGCCGGTGATCACCGCGGTGGCCGGCGCCTCGCCGTAGCCGACCTGGCCGGTGTCGGTGTGCACCATGACCACGATGTCCTCGACCTGGTTGACGGTGCGCAACGCGGTCTTGAAGGGTGTCTTCAAGGGCACCCGCAACATGCCGAACTGGATGTCTGTGATCTTCATGGTTTCTTGGGTCTTCTATGGTCCGTAGGGTGGGCTTCAGCCCACCGGCCCTTTCGCCGGAACGTCTGGTGGGCTGAAGCCCACCCTACGGACCGCTCAGGGCCGCATGCGCACGATGCTGGTCATGCGATCGATGAAGGTGGAATCGGAGCCGTAGAGCATCGGCAGCAGCGGCGTCACCGAAACAGCGTTCAGCTTGACGTGCGCGGTCGAACCATCCGCCTTGCGATAGCGCATGCCGCCGACGTCATGGATCACCCACGGCTGCCCCTGCCACTGCCCCAGCGACATCATCACGTGTCCGGGGATGTAGATCAGGTCGCCGAGCTTGAGGTTCTTCGCCGCGCGCAGGCGTTCCTCGTGCGAGCTGGCCTTGGTGAAGGCCTGCTTGGCGAACGCCGGGCTCACGCCCTGGCTGGAGGTGTTGCGCGGCATCTGCACGCCCAGCGAACGGTAGACGTCGGAGACGAAGCCCGAACAGTCGCGGCCGTCGTAGGCATGGCCCCAGCCGTAGCGCTCGCCCAGGAACTTGAACGCCTGGGTGATCAGGTTGCGCGGCGTGAGCGGCAGGTAGTCGCCGGCGGTGTCGGCGTTCTTCTGGATCAGCGCGGGGCTGAACGCCAGCGACCCATCGGCCTTGCGCACCGGCAACTCGACCACGTGGGTGGCGTAGGGGGTCTGGCCGTTGACCGGCTGATCCGGCGGCAGGTCGGTTAGCACCGGTACCCGCGTGCCCATGTCCAGCTCGACCTGCGAGACCGCCGGCGCCTCGCGGGTGAACACGGTATGGACCTTCGCGCCCGTAACGATGCGATACGGCGTCTTGTCGACGTAGGCGAACACCGCCTCCTTGCTGCCCTCGGCGATGTTCTTCGCTTCGGTCCAGGCGGCATAGCGCGGGCTGACCACGAACAGCCAGCGGCCGTCGCGGGTGGCGTGGGCGATCACCACCGGCGTGCCGGGGAACTCGGCGGTTTCCTGGAAACGGTCGATGTCGGTATCGCCCGGCTCGCGGAAGACGCGCAGCGTGGTCGGGAAGGTGCGCAGCGCGGCGCGGCGTACCACCATGCCGTAGCGGGTCTTCTGGCTGGCGGGGACCGCATCGAGCGCGCGCGCCTGGGTGATGCCCTGGAGCGTGGCGGCCGGCACCGGCTTGCCCTCGACGTCGTACAGCGGCCTGGTCGGCGGATCGGCCAGATCCCCGATCCAGCCGCGCACCTGGCTCCCGCTCAGCGTGGCCGGCAGCTTGCGCAGCTCGTGCATGGACTTGTCGCGGGCGAACAGCGCCGCGTTCTGCGCGTCGATCTGCGCGCGGCTCATGATTGCCTTGTCCGGTTGCGCCTGCAGTCCGATCCAGAACTGCGGCGTCAACTGCGCATCGCCCACGCCCAATACACCCGAGGGCGGAATGGGCAGCGTCGAGACCTGCTCGCGCGCATGCAAGGGCGTCGCCGCCAGCGCCAGCGCCAGCAGCATCGAAGTGAGGGAAGTTCGCATGATCGTGGTCCTCATGGCGCTATGCCCCGGCCAGCGCCGACATGATCGACGCCACCAGCAGGCCGAAGCCGGTGCCCAGTATGTAACCCAGCAGCGCGAGCAGGATGCCCACCGGCACCAGCGCGCGCGAATAGCTCGCCGCCAGGATCGGCGTGGCCGCCACGCCGCCGATGTGCGCCAGCGAGGCAATGCCGCACAGGAACAGGTCGAAGCGGAACAGCTTGGCAAAGCCCACCAGCAGCACCGCGTGCAGGCTGATGACGGTGGCGCCGCAAAGCAGGTAGAGCGGCGCGGCGGCGATGCCGTGGAAGTTGCTCTGCGAAGCAAGCACCGCCACTACGCCCAGCAGCAACGCGCTGGAAATGGTGCCGGCGCCCGGGTAGCGCGCCAGCGGCGTGTGCGCCACCACCAGGCCCGCACCGGTGGCGAGCAGGATGGTCCAGGTGGTGGCGCTGATCATCGTCGAGGTCGGCAAATAGGTCGCCACCACCGCGGCGATCGCCGCCACGCCCAGCGCCATGCCCAGCCACAGCAGCACGCTGTCGGTGGTCGTCGGTCCGGCGCTCGGCGGTTCGACCACCTGCAGATCGCCACTGGATTTCGCCCGCGTCCAGCGGTTGAACGCCGGCGCCAGCCGCGCCACCGCGAACAACACCGCCACCCACATGGAATAGCAAAGGGCGTCGGTGAGCAGGCTCATCGCCAGGTGCTGGTCGGACATGGCGATCGCCTGCTTGACCGCGATCATGTTGGCGGTCCCACCCACCCAACTGCCCGACAGCGCGGCCAGCGGATGCCAATCGTCGCCCGGCAGCCAGCGGTGATAGATCAGGAAAGTGGCGATGAAGGCGATGAACAGGCTGACCGAGGTGCATGCGAACACGCCCAGCACGCGCGGCCCCAGCGCGAAGATCGCGCGCAGGTCGCAATTGATCATCAGCAGGAACAGCAACGCCGGCACCATGTGCGACACCAGCACCGACTGCGCAGTGCGGATCTCCTCGTTCACCTGCCACAGGCCCGAAACCGCCAGCGCGGTCACCAGCAGGTAGGTGAAGACGATCGGCGGCAACACGTTGAACACGCGCCAGCCGAACCGCCGCTCCAGCGCCGGGAACAATCCGGCGGCCAGCAACATCACGGCCAGATACGGCCATACCGTGTGGATCACGCGCTACCCCTCGTGCGTCGCGTCAGGAATATGCCATTCCTCATACGTTGAATCGAAGCATAAATTATTGACCACCTTTTGCAAGCGTGTTACACAAGCCCTTGATGCCAACTGGCGGGGGCGTTCGCGCAATGACGAGGGTGCCAGCGAAGCAACGCAAACACGAACCGGCGCGCCGGCGCGCGCTGGCGGGCGCCATGCTGGCAGCCCTTGTCTGTTGCGCGACACCGGCGCTGGCCAGCCTGCCGCCGCCCGGTCCGCCGGCGATCGTGGCGCAGATCGACCACGGCCATTTCGACGCCGCCCGTGCCGCCATCGCCAACGCGCTGGCCCAGCCCGGCCTCACGCCTGAAGCGCGCGAAGCGTTGCAGTTCCAGCGCGAGCGCATGCATCGCATCCTGCTCGACTTCACGCTCACCGCCACCGAAGCCAAGGCGCGCATCCGCAAGCAGATCCCCGACCTCACCGACGCCGAATTCGCACGCTGGGACCAGGCCGGGCTACTCGAACACATGGTGATCGACGGTCGCACGCTGTATTTCAACCGCGCGCCGTCCAACCTCTATCGTCTCAGCGCCGAGGCGCGCGCGCGTCGCGCGGTGCAGGCGCCGATCACCGACGGCCCCAACGAGACGCTCAACGACCACCACCGCGCCGCGCTGCGCGAGGCGCTCGCCAGCGGCCAGACCGGCGTGCTGCCGATGCGCGTGCGGGTCACCCAGACGGTGACAGTGAACCCGGACGCGGTGCCGTCCGGCGAAACCCTCAAGGCCTGGATCCCCTACCCGCGCGCCATCCCCGGCCAGCAGGACGACATCCGCCTGGTCGCCAGCACGCCCGCCGGCGCCCGCGTCGCGCCGACGGACACGCTGCAGCGCACCGCCTATATGGAGGCGCCTGCCACGGCCGGCCAGCCGACCGTCTTCAAGCTCACCTATGAACTGACCCTGCGCGCGCAGTACCACCCGGTCGACCCGGACAAGGTAGTGCCGGCGACCATCACACCCGAGCTTGCGCCCTTCGTGAGCGAGCGCGCACCGCACATCGTCTTCACCGACGACCTGCGCGCGTTCTCGCGCAAGGTGGTCGGCGACGAGAAGAATCCCTACCGCATCGCGCAGAAGCTGTTCATCGCCGTCGACCGCATCCCGTGGGCCGGCGCGCGCGAATACTCGACCATCAGCAACATCAGTGACTACACCCTGCACGCCGGCCACGGCGACTGCGGCGAGCAGACCCTGCTGCTGCTCACCTTGTTGCGCCTGAACGGCATCCCGGCCCGCTGGCAATCCGGCTGGATGTTCTCCGAGGGCAAGTACAACAACATCCACGACTGGGGCCAGCTGTACCTGGCGCCCTACGGCTGGATGCCGGTGGACGTCACCTTCGGCCAGCTCGAACCTACGGCCGGCGACGATCCGCGCCTGCAATGGTTCTACCTGGGCGGCCTGGACGCCTACCGCATCGCCTTCAACGACGACTACAGCCGTCCGTTCGTACCGGCCAAGCAATACCCGCGCTCCGAGACGGTGGACTCGCAGCGCGGCGAGGTCGAGTGGCGCGGCGGCAATCTGTATTTCGACCAGTGGGACTACGACTTCGACTGGCAATTCCTGCACGGACGCAACGACAAGTAACCAACAGTTCACAGACATCGACCGGGCGTCGAGGGGAGTTAGGGGACATGACCAGCAAGGTTTGGAACATGCGCAGGACCGTACTCGGTACGGCGCTCGGGCTCGCGCTTGCCGCTTTCGGCGCGCCACCGGCGCACGCCGCCAACAACGACGGTTCGGTGACCGGCCATACCGAGGCCGGCGCCGTGGTGACGGTGAACAACCCGGCCACCGGCTTCACCCGCACCATTACCGCCGACGGCGAAGGCAACTACCGCTTCCCGTTCCTGCCGGTGGGCCAGTACACGATCAGCGCCAGCAGCGGCGGCCAGCAGGTCGGTCCGACCCGCAACGTCACGGTCGCGCTGGGCACCACCACCACGGTCGACCTGGGCGCGGTCGACGCGACCAGCCTGGCCACCATCAACGTCACCAGTTCCGTGCTGCCGGTCATCGACGTCAGCTCCACCGAATCGGCCACGATCGTCTCGCGCGCCGACCTGGTGCGCTTGCCGGTCGACCAGAACGTCAGCTCGGTGGCGCTGCTGGCGCCGGGCGTGGTCAAGGGCGACGCCGGTTTCGGCGGCATCTCCTTCGGCGGCTCCTCGATCGCCGAGAACGCGTTCTACGTCAACGGCCTCAACGTCACTGACTTCTACAACCGCAACGGCTTCTCCGAAGCGCCGTTCGCCTTCTACGACCAGTTCCAGGTCAAGACCGGCGGCTATTCGGTCGAGTTCGGCCGCACCACCGGCGGCGTGGTCAACGCGGTGGCGCGCTCGGGCACCAACCAGTTCCAGGGCGGCGCCACGATCACCATGGAGCCGGGCGCCTGGCACGCCGCCGGCCATGACTACTACTTCGACGGCGAGCGCTACTACACCTCCAGCCGCGACCAGGATTCACTGATCAAGACCAACGTCTGGGCGTCCGGTCCGATCGTGAAGGACAAGCTGTTCTTCTTCGCCATGTACGAAGCGCGCGGCGCCAGCCCGCACAACACCGACAACGTCGGCACCACGATGACCGACCACAGCGCCAACGAGGGCTTCTGGGGCGCCACCATCGACTGGAACGTCACCGACAACAACACGCTGTCGTTGATGGCCTTCTCGGACAAGAACAAGGACGTCGGCGACGTCTACAGCTACAACTACGACACCGACACGCGCGGCGACAAGACCAACGAGGTCTACACCGACACCGGCGGCAAGAACTGGGCGCTGACCTGGACCAGCTATCTCACCAACGACCTGTCGATGAAGCTGATGTACGGCCGCAACCAGCGCCAGGCGGACGTCAGCTCGCAGCGTGACGAAGAGTGCAACCGCGTGGCGGTCGAGGCCGGCGTACCGCTGCCCGCGGGCGATCTGCCGCTGGGCTGCACCAGTTCCTCGCAGGTGGCCTCGCGCGAGGACATCCGCAAGCAGTACCGCGCCGACTTCAACTGGACCTTGGGCGACCACCTGCTGCGCTTCGGCTATGACCACGAGGTCGACACCTCCGACTACGGCCGCCGCTACCCGGGTCCGGGAGGCTACTACTACAACGTCAACACCGCGCCGACCGGCGGCCAGGTCGGCAGCGCCGACGGTGGCGGTCGCGTCCCGGTGGGCGACGAGGCCTGGGTGCGCGTGCGCCGCTACGAGATCGGCGGCACGTTCGAGACCAAGAACGCGGCCTGGTACATCGAGGACAACTGGCAGGTCACCCCGAACCTGGTGCTCAACGGCGGCCTGCGCAACGACAGCTTCGACAACCAGGATTCGGCGGGCAACAGCTACATCAAGATCGACCGCCAGATCGCCCCGCGCCTGGGCTTCTCCTGGGACATGAAGGGCGACGGCACCACCAAGCTGTTCGGCAACCTTGGCCGCTACTACCTGCCGGTGGCCAACGTGATCAACATCAAGCAGGCCGGCGGCCTGCTGGACGAGCGCTCGTCCCATCGTTTCCTCGGCTGGGAGACGCGCGAGATCAACGGCTTCGAGTACGCCATGCCGATCGTCGGCGACGCGTTGCCGGGCAGCCATACCGATACGTCGCAGGGTGACGGCACGGTCGGCGACCTGCGCGCCGAGGTCGACCACGACATGGATCCGGTCTACCAGGACGAGGCGATCATCGGCTTCCAGCAGATGATCGACAACAGCTGGTCGTGGGGCGTCAGCGGCACCTACCGCCGCCTGCACAACGCGATCGACGACATGGAGATCAGCGCCACCGCCCAGTGCGGGGAGGACGGCTACATCGGCTGGGTGATGGCCAACCCGGGCCAGAAGGTCACCGTGTGGGGCGACACCAACTGCGACGGCGAGTCCGACGGCTACCTCACCGTCGACACCTCCAAGGAAGGCTGGGCGATGTACCAGCAGGAGGGCACCTATGTCGATGAGGATGGCGAGACCCAACCGAACATGGTCTACATCGGCCAGCGCGGCTGGGTGAAACCCAAGCGCACCTACACCGCCGTCGAATTCCAGCTCGACCGCGCCTGGGACGAGAAGTGGGCGTTCAACGCCTCCTACACGATGGCGTGGAACCGCGGCAACGCCGAGGGTCCGGTCAACTCCGACACCAACTTCGACGACACCGGCCGCACCGAGAACTACGACGACCCGTGGGTGAACTTCGGCGGCAACGGCTTCCTGCCCAACGACCGCCGCCACCAGTTGAAGCTGCGCGGCACTTACGCGATCACCCCGCACTGGCAGATCGGCGGCAACGCGGACATCCATTCGGGTGGCCCGATCACCGGCTTCGGCGTGGGCAACCCGTTCGACGCGAGCAACTACCACAGCTATTACATCTGCGTGGAGAACTGCGAGTCGGACAACTCGGCCGAGCGCGTGTACCAGCACTCCTCGCGCGGCGACTACGGCCGCCTGCCGTGGACTTACACCTTCGACGCCAGCCTCAGCTACATCCTGCCGTTCGAGGGCGGCGGCAACCTGCGCGTGAAGCTGGCCGTCTACAACCTGCTCAACCAGCAGCGCAAGGTGCAGGTGGATCAGGATCTGCAGAGCGCGATCTCCAACGAAACCGACGCCACCTTCGGGCTGCCGATCGGCTTCCAGGCGCCGCGCTTCACCCAGTTGACCGTAAGCGTGGACTTCTGAGGCATTCCCCGCCTGGCGGCCCGCGGTCATCGCGGGCCGCCCTTTTTTTGGGCCCATTTGCCAGATGATCCCCATGATCGCTTCTTCCCGGCACGACGACACTTCCTCCGTGCCCGAACCACAACCCTTTCTCGATGGCGTCGACCTGCACGCGCTGGCCGAACGCCTGGGCACGCCACTGCACGCCTATTCGGCCAATGCGATCCGACGACGCATCGGCGAGCTCCAGACCGCCCTGCAAGGCCTCGATGCCACCATCTGCTACGCGGTCAAGGCCAACAGCAACCGCGCGATCCTCGAACTGATGGCCGCCGCCGGCCTGGGCGCCGATATCGTCTCGGCCGGCGAACTGCAACGCGCACTGGCAGCCGGCATCCCGGCCGCGCGCATCGTGTTTTCCGGCGTCGGCAAGACCGACGAGGAAATCGGCGCCGCG
Source organism: Frateuria hangzhouensis (assembly GCF_026410505.1). Taxonomy (GTDB): domain Bacteria; phylum Pseudomonadota; class Gammaproteobacteria; order Xanthomonadales; family Rhodanobacteraceae; genus Frateuria_A; species Frateuria_A hangzhouensis. The sequence goes on along the minus strand of NZ_JAPMIU010000002.1, from coordinate 387,005 downwards.
CTCGACGCCGGCATCGCCCGCTTCAACGTCGAATCGCTGGACGAGCTGCACGCGATCGAACGCGTCGCCGCGGCGCGGCACGTGGTGGCGAACGCCGCCGTGCGCATCAACCCGGACGTGGATGCACTGACCCACGCCAAGATTTCCACCGGCCGCGCGGAGAACAAGTTCGGCGTCAGCATCGCCGAGGCGCGCCGCTGGTTCGCCGAGGGTCGGCAACTGGCGCACGTGCGGCTGGACGGCCTGCACGTGCACATCGGCTCGCAGATCCTGGACCTCACGCCGTTCCGCCTGGCGCTGCATCGCGTGGCCGCGTTCTGGCGCGAGCTGGTGCAGGCCGGGCATCCGGTCGCCAGCATCGACGTCGGCGGCGGGCTGGGCGTGCGCTACCGCGCCGGGCAGGACCAACCGGTCGCCGCGGCCGATTACGTGCAGGTGGTCCGCGAGGCGCTGGCCGGCTTCGACGGGCGGCTGCTGCTGGAGCCGGGCCGCTATCTGGTCGCCGAGGCCGGCGTGTTGCTGACCCGCGTGCTGCGCATCAAGGAAGGCACCGAACGCAGCTTCCTGGTGCTCGACGCGGCGATGAACGACCTGCAGCGCCCGAGCCTCTACGACGCCTGGCACGACATCGTGCCGGTCTCGCCCGAGCCGCGGCCGCTGGCGACATACGACGTGGTCGGCCCGGTCTGCGAGACCGGCGACACCTTCGCCCGCGGGCGCGTGCTGCCGGCGTGCGCGCCCGGCGACCTGCTCGCCATCCAGGGCACCGGCGCCTATGGCGCCTCGATGGCATCGACCTACAACTCGCGCCCGCTCGCCGCCGAGGCGCTGCTGGACGATGGCCGCTACGCCGTCATCCGCCGGCGGCAGACCCTCGAGGAGATGGTCGCGGGCGAACAACCGGCGCAGGATTGGCTGGCCCCATGACCGCAGGAGAGAAGCGCATGACCCGACCTGGCCACTTTGTCCTCCTCGCCCTGCTAGGCGCCACGATGCCCGCGCTGGCGCAAACAGCGCCGCCGGATCCGCCGATCACCATCGACACCCACGTCGATATCCCGTTCACCTACATGCGCGAGGCGCGCTTCGACGTCGGCAAGGACACGTCGCTCAAGGTCGACCTGGGCAAGATGGAGCGCGGCGGACTGAACGCCGCGTTCTTCGTGATCTGGGTGCCACAGCACAAGCTCGACGCGGCCGGCTACGCCAAGGCCGTGCGGCAGGCGGAAACGAAGTACGAGGCGATCGGCCGCATGCTGATGCGCTACCCCGACCGCATCCGCCTGGCCACCTCGCCGGCGCAGGCGCTGGCCAACCACAAGGCCGGCCTGCTCTCGGCGATGATCGGCATCGAGAACGCCTACTCGCTCGGCCACGACCTGCACCGGCTGGATGCGGCCTACGACCGCGGCGCGCGTTACGTCGGCCTGGTGCACGTGGGCGACAACGACCTGTGCACCAGCTCGCAGCCGGACACCGAGCACGGCGAGCCGGCGATGAACAGCGCCGACGACCACGGCATGACCGACTTCGGCCGAAAGGTGGTCGCGCGCGCCAACGCGCTGGGCATGATGGTGGACATCTCGCACGCCTCCGACGCCTGCGCGCGCGACGTGCTGGCCGCCTCGAAGGCGCCGATCATCGCCTCGCACTCCGGTGCCCGCGCCGTGCTCGACAACCCGCGCAACCTTCCCGACGACCTGCTGCGCGCGGTCGCCGCCAACGGCGGCGTGGTGCAGGCGGTGGCGTACAAGGAGTTCCTGAAGAAGGATCCGGCGCGCGCGGCGGCCGAAGAAAAGCTGCAGGCCGAGGTCGCACGCCAGGCCGGCGACAAGGAATACGACAGCGACAAGCATGACTACCTGCCGGCGATGGCGGCAGGCATGGCGAAGATCGAACAGAAGTACCCGCTGGCCACGGTCGCGGAGTACGTCAGGCAGATCCGCCATATCGCCGACGTCGCCGGCGTGGATCATGTCGGCATCGCCTCGGACTTCGACGGCGGCGGCGGCATCACCGGCTGGAAGGACGCCAGCGAAACCCGCAACCTCACCGCCGCGCTGCGCCGCGCCGGCTTCAGCGACACTGACATCGCCAAGATCTGGGGCGGCAACCTGCTGCGCGTGTGGCGCGAGGTGGAGCGCGATGCCCAACATTGAGCGTCACCGAACGACGAAAGGCCTCCCCCTCTCCCCAACCCTCTCCCCCGGCGTGGCCGGGGGAGAGGGAGCAGTCCGGCCCGCGACCATGCGCTCCCTCTCCCCCGAGCCTGCTCGGGGGAGAGGGCTGGGGAGAGGGGGAGGTCTTTGCCTCACTCTCGCCCTACTCGCCACGGCCTGCCTGGCAAGCAGCGCGCTCGCCTCGCCCGCCAACGCTTCAGCTGACAAGACCTACGACCCCATCGTCGACGCCGTCGTCGCCCGCTACCACCTTCCCGGCATCGCCGTCGGCGTGATCGAAAACGGCCAGGTCGTCTACACCGCCACCCGCGGCGAAACCATCGCCGGTTCCGGCCAGCCGATCACCCCGCAAACGCTCTTCAAGATCGCCTCCAACAGCAAGGCGATGACCACGGCGCTGCTCGGCCGGCTGGTCGACCAGGGCAAGCTCGCCTGGGGCGACCCGGTGACGAAGTACCTGCCCGACTTCCGCATGGCCGACCCTTGGGTCACGAAAAACATGCGCGTGGCGGACCTGCTTACCCACTCCAGCGGCCTGCCCGAAGGTGGCGGCGACCTGATGCTGTGGCCCGAGCCGAACGACTTCACCCGCCAGGACATCATCCACGGGCTGCGCTACATCCAGTCCGGCTACAGCTTCCGCTCGCAGTACCAGTACGACAACCTGCTCTACGTGGTGGCCGGCGAAGTGGCCGCGGCCGCGGGCGGCGCGTCCTACGAGGCGCTGATGCACCGCGAGGTGTTCGAACCGCTCGGGCTCGGCCGTTGCCAGGTCGGCCGCTGGAACCGCGATGCCGTCGGCGACGTGGCCCAACCGCATTTCCAGCGCGATGGCCGCAACCTGCCGATGCGCCAGGACGGCCCGGCCATTCCGGGGATCACCTCGGCCCCGGCCGGCGGCATCCGCTGCGACCTCACCGACATGCTCGCCTGGGCGAAGAACTGGCTGGCGCCCACGCCGGCGCAGCTCGGGTGGCTCTCTTCCGCCCAGCGAAAGGAGCTGCAAGCGCCGCATATGCTGATCCCGGTCTCCGACCAGCGCCGCGCCTGGGACCATACCCACGTGATGGCCTACGGCTACGGCTGGCGCATGGCCGACGTCGACGGGACATGGGTGGTCTGGCACACCGGCACGCTAGGCGGCATGTACTCGATGCTGGCGCTGCTGCCGGACCGCAAGAGCGGCTTCGTGTTCATGATCAACGGCGAAGCCGGGGACGCGCGCACCGTACTGGGCGAGGTGCTGATCAAGCATTTCACCGCGCCGGACGACGGCCATGGCGTCAGCTGGTATGCCGACGCACTCGACCACGAGGCGGCGCAGCGTCCGGCCGCCGCGCGCCCGCCGGACACCGCCGGCGCCACGACGGTGGCACCGTCCGCTTTCGATTGGAGCGGCCGCTATCGCGACCCGTGGTTCGGCGAGATCGCGCTGTGTCCGCGCGAAGGTGCGGTGCAGTGGGCCTCGCGCAAATCGCCGCACATGAAGGGCACGGTCAAGCGGCTGGGCAAGCGCTACCTGGTGCAGTGGGACGATCCGGCCGTCGACCTGGACGCCTGGCTCGACCCCCACGCCGGCGCCCCGCCCACCCTCACCATGGCCAAGCTCGATCCGCTGGGCGACTTCAGTTCGGACTACGAAGACCTGCATTTCGAGCGCATCGGAGACTGCCTATGACGCGGAACACTCGTGCAGGAGCGCACCCTGTGCGCGACCGGGCGGAGCGGAACGATCGGGTCGCGCACAGGGTGCGCTCCTGCAGCCAGCTCGCGCTGGCCTGCACACTGGCAGTGGCGATGCCAGCGCTGGCCAGGGACGCCACCACGCTCTCCCCTGCCACGACCGCCGCCGCGGCCGATCTGGTCGACATCCGCACGCTCGTCCCCGACATCGCCGAGGACATCAAGTATGCCGGCCGGGACAACTTCGTCGGCACAGCGGTCGACGGCTATCTCGCGCCCAAATGCCTGCTCAAGCGCCCGGTCGCCGAGGCGCTGGCGCGGGTCGAGCACGAACTGCGCGCGGCACACATGCGCCTGAAGCTGTGGGATTGCTATCGACCCGCCCGCGCGGTGTCGCATTTCGTGCGCTGGGCGCACGACCTGTCCGACCAGCGGACCAAGCCGGCGCACTACCCGAACCTGGACAAGCGCGTGCTGCTGGATGGCTACATCGCGTCGGTCTCCGGGCACAGCCGCGGCGGCACGACGGACCTCACGATGGAGCAGTGCGATGCCGAGGGCGCGCATTGCCGGCCGCTGGACATGGGCACGCCATTCGACTTCTTCGACCTGCGCGCCCACACCGATGCACCGGACGTGACCCCGCAGCAGCACGCCAACCGGCTGCGCCTGCGCGCGGCGATGGAGCGCGAGGGCTTCAAGAACTATCCGCTGGAGTGGTGGCATTACACCTGGGCCAACGAGCCCACGCCGCACACGATCTACGACGTGCCGGTGAAGTGATGCGTGCATCACGGCACACGGCCGAGTCCGCTCCCCTCGGGAGCGGCTGCCGACAGGCGGGTGAGGGTTCGGGCGGAGCGCGCACCTCGCGCTGGCCGAACCCTCACCCCAACCCCTCTCCCGGCGGGAGAGGGGCTTGAGTTCCACGCACGGAGAAAGACCATGCGCCTCGCCCTGCTTTTCGCCTCGTTCTTCCTTGCCGGCTCTGTGCATGCCGCCGACGCCCTGCGGCACGCCGACCGCTTGATGCAGAAGTACCAGGGCGACGGTCCCGGCGCCGCCCTGCTCGTGCTCAGGGATGGCAAGCCGCTGCTGCGCAAGGGCTACGGCCTGGCCAACCTGGAGCAGCACACCCGGGTCACCCCGGGCACCGATTTTCGCCTGGCCTCGATCACCAAGCAGTTCACCGCGGCCGCGATCCTGCTGCTGGCCGAAGACGGCAAGCTCGGGCTCGACGATTCCATCCGCCACTGGCTGCCTTCGCTGCCGGCCACCACCGCCGTAGTCACCCTGCGCCAGCTGCTCGACCACACCGGCGGGCTGATCGACTACGAGGACCTGATCCCGCCCGACCAGACCGCGCAAGTCAGCGACCAGGACGTGTTGCGGATGCTCTCGGCCACGCCGCGCAGCTACTTCCCTCCTGGCAGCGCCTACCGCTACAGCAACACCGGCTACGTGCTGCTGGGCCTGGTGGTGGAGAAGGCGTCCGGCAAGACTTTGCAGGATTTCCTCCAGCAGCGCGTCTTCGCGCCGCTGCACATGGACCACACCCTGCTTTACGTGCACGACGATCCCTCGCCGGTGAAAAGCCGCGTGCCCAATCGCGCCTACGGCTACAGCGAGATCGACGGCCACTGGCAGCGCACCGACCAGAGTGTCACCTCCGCCACCCGCGGCGACGGCGGCATCTATTCGAACATCGACGACCTGGTCCGGTGGGACGCGGCGCTCTACGACGACCGCCTGCTCAGCGACGCCTCGCGCAAGGCCGCCTTCAGCCCGCACGCGAAGGTCACCGGCGAGCCGTACGAGGCCAGCTACGGCTACGGCTGGCGCATCACCGGCGACACCCTTTGGCATTCGGGCGAGAGCATCGGCTTCCGCAACGTGATCGTGCGCTGGCCGAAGCAGCACCTGACGATCATCCTGCTCAGCAACCGCAACGAACCCGAGCCGTACCAGACGGTATTGAAGATCGCGCAGCCATTCCTGGAGGAGTGAGCCGCCCTTTTGCAGGGGCCCACCCCATGCGCGACCGTGATGTCCGCGGTCGCGCACAGGGTGCGCTCCTAAAGGTGTGCCCACGTGCGCCAGCTGCCCCCTGGGCGCAAGCAGGGCGGTCGCGCCCGAGAGCGCTCCTACAGCAGCGAAAGCTGCTGCGGTTCCTCGATGGTGGCCGTACTTGCCAGCCGATCCGCCAACCCGCCGGCACGCCGCACCGGCCGCGCCAGCGCCGCGTCCAGCGCGGCTTCGGACGCCCACAGCAACGCGGTCTTCTTCGCCCGCGAGAGCCCGGTGTAGAGCAACTGCCGCGACAGGATGCGACTCTCGGGATCCGGCGGCAGCAGCACGGCGACCTCGTCGTACTCCGAGCCCTGGCTCTTGTGGATGGTGATCGCAAAGGCGCCCTCGTGCGCCGGCAGCGTGCCGGGGGCGAAGCTGCGCGCGCCCGGTTGGCCGTCGGCGGTGGTGGTTTCGAACCACACCCGCAACGCGCCATCGGCATCGGCCAGGCACAGGCCGACGTCGCCGTTGTACAGGCGCGTGGCGTAGTCGTTGCGCGTGATCAGTACGGCGCGACCCGGGTACCACACGCGATCCTCCGGCACGCCCCAGGCCTGCTTGAGGCGCTGCTCGATCCAGCTGTTGAGCGCCAGCGCGCCGAAGCCGTCCTCGCGCAGCGCGCACAGCAGCTGGCGCCGCGCCAGGGCGTGCAGCGCCTGCAGCGCGAGCGTGCTGCGCTCGGCACCGGTTTCCTCCAGCTCCGCTTGGTGGGCGGGCAGGACGGGGCGGATCGGCAGATGCGCCAGTGCTTCGGTCCAATGGATCAATTCGCGGCGTAGCTGCGTGGCATCATCGACCGTGGTCCACGGCGCATGCTCGCCCGCGTGCGCCACGGCCTCGCGAAGGGCGACCGGCTCGCCGGCACGCACGGCGCGGTTGACCGGCACCAGTTGCTGTCCGGCGCGGAAGCTGTGTTCCAGTCGCACGATCTCGGGCGCGCGTTCGGCTTCCATCACCGCTACCACGTCCATCAGCACCGAGCCGGCCGCCACCGAGGTGAGCTGGTCGGCATCGCCCACCAGCACCAGGGTCGCGTCGGGGCGCACCGCTTCGAGCAGCGCGCGCAGCAGCGCCAGGTCGATCATCGAGGCTTCGTCGACCACCACGATGTCGGCGGCCAGCGGGTGGGCGGCATGGCGGCCGAAGCGGTTGCGGCGCGGATCGTAGGCGAGCATGCGATGCAGGGTGAGCGCCTCGCTGTCGGGTATGCGCTCCAGCCGCGGACGCCACGCGTCGGGCAGTGAGGCCTGCAGCGACTGCTTGCCCTGCCGCAGCGATTGCACCAGCCGCTGCGCGGCCTTGCCGGTGGGCGCGCCGACCTGGATGGCCGGCACCCGGTCGGGATCGAGATGCTGCAGCATCAGCAGCATGCGCAGCACGGTGGTGGTCTTGCCGGTGCCCGGGCCGCCGGTGAGCACGAACAGTCGCCGCCCGCCGACCTGCGCCACCGCCTGGCGCTGGCGCGCGACCGCGTCGCTGCGCACGCCGCCGAACAGCTCGTCCAGCGTGGCGTCGTCGACCGCCACGCCGTGGCCCGCCTCGCGGCGCGCGCGCAACTGTTGCGCCACCGCGACCTCGTCGGCGTGGTTGCGCCACAAATAGAAGCGGTCGTGCGCGTCGACCGCGAACGGTGCGGGTGAGCTGCCGTCGCTGACCAGCGGGTCGTTGCGCACAGCGGCCCGTTCGTCCGACGCAAGCACCGGGGCGCCATGGCGCCCCGCCAGCGCGCCCGCCAGCGGCAGCGCGGTGTCGCCCTCGCCGTCGGCAAAGCTGGTCCACGCTGCCAGCCGCGCCACCAGCGGCGAGCCGCCGTGCGCCAGCGTCCAGCGCAGCAGCGCGCGATCGAGCGGTCGCCAGGGCGTGTCGGCCAGTTCCGCGGGAGCGCGCTGGAAGCGGTAGGCACTCATGCGACCAACTCCAGCTCGCGCCCGGCCAGCGCGTTGTCGACCGCCTCGATCAGCGCATCGTCGAAGCGGTGGCGCCACACGCCCGCGTCAGGTTCAAGACCCACCGCGCGCACGAACAGGTAGATCGACTCGCCCAGGTGGCGCTCGCGCGTGTAGTCGGGCAGGCGTTGGCGAAGCATGCGGTCGAGCGCCACGGTGTAGAGCAGCGCCTGGAAGCGGTAGTGGTGCGCATCCATCGCCGGCCCCAGCGCCGCCGGCAGGTAGTCCTCGACGTGCTCGCCCAGGTAGTTGCTCTTGTAGTCGAGCACCAGGTAGCGGCCGTCGTGTTCGAGGATCAGGTCGATCTTGCCGGTCATGCGTCCGCGCAGGTGGCCGCTGCTGGCGAAGGGCACCAGCGCCGGCTCGCCCAGCGCCGTGCAGGCCTCGCGCAGGGCGGCCATGGAGGCATCGTCGAGCGCGTAGTGGAATTCCATCTCCGCCAGCTGCCGCTTCGCCGGCAGCGCGCCCAGGCGCAGGCCGGGCAGCAGGGGTGTGTCGAGGTTGGCCTGCAGCCGCCGCGCCAGGCGTGCGATGAACGCCTCGCGCGTGCCCTCGTCCAGCCGTACGCCGAACTCGCGCAGGCAGCGGTCGATCAGGCCGCTTTGCGCCTCCATCGGTTGGCCGATCGCGCGCAGCTCGAACATCGCGTGCAGCGCGTTGCCGATATCCGCGCCGCGCACGCCGGCCAGCGCGAGCAGTTCGGGGTGCGGCGCCGCGCGCGGTGCAACGTCTTCCAGCACGTCGGCAGCGGATGGAAGCGCCGCCTCGTCGCTGGCGGCCTGGTCTTCCAGCGCCCCGGCGTGCGCGCCGCGGGTGAGGTTGGAGAAGCTGTAGACCTGCGCCATCGGCCGCGCCGCGGGCAGCGGGCGGGCCTGGCGCGCGGGCGCATCGTCCTGCGCCGGCGGCAGCGGCGTAGCTCGCCACGGCCAGCCGGCGGTCGACCACGCCAGCCGCGGCGCGAGGGTGGCGAGGTCCTCGCCCGCCTGCTGCCGTTGCAGCAGGCGGGCGATCGAGGCATCCAGCGGCGAACGCTCCGGATCCTTCTGCGGCTCCCTGGCGTTGGCCTTGGCCAGCCGGTCCGGCGGCAATGCATAGACGTGGCAGGCATGGATCGCGCGGGTCAGCGCCACGTACAGCACGCGGAAGCGCTCGTCCTGGCCCTCGGCGTCGTACTGCGCCTTGGCCGCCTTGCCGAAGCCGACCACGCGCCGCTCGCACAGTGGCTCGTGGATGACCACGTCGGTGTCCCGGTCGTTGCGGCAGTGGTTCCACATCAGCGGCAGGAACACCACCGGGAACTCCAGCCCCTTGCTCGCGTGCAGGGTCATCAGGCGGACCCGGCGCGCGTCGGATTCGATGCGCAGCTGGCGCTCCTCGGCGGCGTCGCCGCCGGCGTCCTCGCCGTCGCGCTGGCGGGCCAGCCAGTCCAGCAACTGCGCCGGGCCCGGCATGGCCTCGGCCTGCGCCTGCAGCAGCTCGCCCAGGTGGCGCAGGTCGGTGAGCGCGCGCTCGCCGTCGTCGCCGGCGAGCAGCCGCGGCGCGGCGCGTTCGATCAACGCGCGCACCACGGCGAGCACGCCTTCGCGCTGCCAGCGTGTGCGCCAGGCGGCGAACTGCTGCTCGTACACGAGCCAGGCGTCAGGCTCGTCGCGCAGCGCCTTGAGCGTGGCGTAGTCCAGGCCATACAGCCGCGTGGCCAGCGCCGCGCGCACCGCGCCCTCGTCGCTGGCGTGTTCGACCGCATGCAGCAGCACGTGCAGCTCGCGCGCCAGCGGCAGCTCGAACACGCTGCTGCGGCCGGCGCCGACGCAGGGCACGCGGTAGCGCTGCAGCAGCGTGCGCAGCGTGGTGATGTCGGCGTTGCCCGGCAGCAACACGGCGATGTCGCCGGGTGCCAGCGGCGCCTCGCCGAGGCGGTGGCGGCCCTCGCCCAGCATCGCGGCAATCTGCGCGGCGCAGGCTTCCAGCGCGGCGCGGCGGCGCGCCGGCGCACTGTCGGGCAGGTCGGCGTTGAAATGCAGTTGCAGCGGCTGCGCCAGTGGCGCGCCGTCGATGGTCAGCGGCGCGTGGTCGCGACGGCCGGCGGCGCGTACTTCCTGGTAGCGGATCGCCGTATCGGGCGCGCGTCCCAGCGGCTCGCCGACCAGCGCGTAGAACTGGTTGGTCGCCTCGACCAGGCCGCTGGCGGAACGCTGGTTCACGTCCAGCCGCAGCACTTCGCTGGCGGTGTCGGCGGCGGCCAGGTAGGCGCGGATGTCGCCGCCTCGGAAGCGGTAGATCGCCTGTTTGGGGTCGCCAATCATCACCAGCCGGCCGCGCGCGGCGCCATCGCGCCCGCGGTAGATGGCATCGAGGATGGCGTACTGCTGCGCGTCGGTGTCCTGGAATTCGTCCACCAGCGCGACCGGCCATTCGGCGAACAGGCGCGCGGCAAGCCGCCCCTCCGGCCGTGCCAGTGCGTCGCCGACGCGCGCAATGAGCTCGTCGAAGGTGAGCTGGCCGCGGGCGGCCAGGCGTTCGCTGCGCCAGGCGTCGACCTGGGCCAGCCAGTCCTGCCAGGCGAGGACGTGGTCGGCGTGCAGGGCGTAGCCGAGTGCGCGGCAGGCACTGCCGACGAAGCGCAGCAGTTCCGCGTGGCCGGCGTTGTTCCACACCTGCGGTTGCAGCTGGTCGTCCCACGGTGTCGCGGCGAGGTTCTTGAGGGTGGAATCCTTGAGCTCCCCGCCACGGTCGCGCAGCCAGCCCGCAAAGGCGCGCAGCGCATTGCGCAGCGCCGACTTGCGCGGCTGGAACATGTCGGCGCGATCGGCCAGGGCTTCGAGCGCGTCCGCGCGTTCGGCCGGCAGCAGCCGCGCCAGCTCGTCCGCGTCCGGCGCCCACAGCGCTACGCCCGGCTGCAGGTAGGCCCGGAGCAACCGGCGCAGCTCGCCCAGCGCGGCCGGCGCCGTGGGCGGCGGCGGCACTGCCGCCTGCTGCAGCTGACGCCACAGGTCCTCGGCCCATTCGTCCAGCAAGGTCTCGGCCGAGACCAGTTCGCCGGCCTGCAGGCTGGCGCCGCTCTCGAACGGGTAGTCGTCGAGGATGCGCTTGCACAGGCCATGCAGCGTGGTGACCGGCGCGCGATCAAGATCCGCCAGGGCCAGCCGCAGGCGCAGGCGGTCACGCCCGGCCTGCGCCGGGTCGGCGTGCCAGCGGACGTGCAGCCAGGCCAGGTCGGTCGGCGCATCGGCGGGCGCCTCGACCGGCCACGCGAGCGCCTGGTCTTCGGCCCAGACGAGCCGGCCGCGCAGGCGCTCGCGCAGTTCCTGCGCGGCGGCGTCGGTGAAGGTGGTGACCACGATCTGCGTGGGCGAAAGGCCCTGCTCCAGCAGCAGGCGCAGGTACAGCACCGAGATCGTCCAGGTCTTGCCGGTGCCGGCGCTGGCCTCGATCAGCGTGCGGCCGGGATTCGCCAGATCCAGCGCGGTCCAGTCGCGGGCGACGGCGGCGTTCATGCGGTCACCGCGACGTTGAGGTTGATCAGGGCCTGCAGCCGTTGGGCGAAGGCCTGCAGATCGGCGAACGCGGGCTGGCCCGGCGAGAAGTCGGCGTCGCCGGCAAGCAGCCACGCATAGCCCGGCGCGTAGTCGCGCTCGCCTGGATGGCCGTGGCTGCCGGCCCAGGTCGACTGGGCCTTGTCGAGCCGCTCGTCCAGCGCAGCCCAGCTGGTCTTCGGGAAGTATCGCGACGGGTAGCACTGTGCCTGACGCCACAGCTCGAGCAAGGTGCCGACGCGCGCGGCCAGGTCCGCGCGCATGGCCTGCGCCGTGCTCGCGTCGACTGCGCGACAGGCCTCGTCCCAGCCGTTGAACATGGCTTCCCAGGCGTGCTCGGCGCCGTCGGTGAGCAGGCAGGCGCGCACCGGCACCGACGGGTCGGTGGCCAGGCGCAGCAGCGCCCATTCGATGAAGAACGGCACCCGCTCGCGGAAGCCGAGCTTGTCCTCGGCCTTGCCCGGATAGACCTCGAACTGCCAGCGCGCATCGCCCGTGGTCCACACGCGCTCGAGCGTCCCTTCGACGGACAGGCCTGCCACCGGCTCGCTCAACGTCACCGGCGTGCGCGTCGGCAGCGCGCCAGCGAACAAGGGGTGGTCGGCGGCGCGCGCAAGCAGGGTCTGCACCTTGGCGCGTTCCTTAGTCCATGCGTCGATTCCCAAGCGCCCCGGGGGTAACAACCCACTCAGGCGCAACCATGCGGGCGCTTGCTCTGTCAGCTCGAAGTCGTTGCCTAGCGCTTGGAGGAAGAGCTGTTGTGACACCCGCTCCAAGGCAGGAATGTGGTCACTCAGCGCCTCGCGGCCCTGCAGGCGATCGTCCTCCAGCGCATCCAGCCGCACGTGCAGCTGGCCGGCCAGGACCTGCCGCGAGGGGTCGCGGAACCAGGCGTTCACTTCACGCAGCGGGACCGGTGCCGGATCGGGCGCAGCGGCCTGCGCGAGCGCGCCGTCTAGGAACGGCCGCGGTCCCTCGCCGCCTGCGCGCATCGCGGCGAAGCCCGCGTCGTAGCAGCACAGCCGCGGATCGCTGCCGTCGAAGTAGCGTGCATCGAACGGCTGCAGCGGATGGCGCACGCGCCACGTCCGGCGGAATTCGCGCGCCGTGCCGGGTGGCAGCGGCTGCTCGTCGATGTCTGCCTCGACCGTGCGCAGATCGGCCTGCTCGTCGAGGAACTGCATCAGCTCGGCCAGTGGCGCGGCGGGGTTGCGCGGCTTGCCGTCGCGCACGCCCTCGGCGAGGTAGGACAGGTGCAACACCTCGCGCGCGGCCATCACTGTTTCCAGGAACAGGTAGCGGTCGTCGCTGCGCACGTCGCGGTCGCCCAGACGGCGGTGGCGGGCCATCAAATCCAGCCCGGCGTCGCTGGCGTTGCGCGGGAACTCGCCATCGTTCAAGCCCAGCACGGCGACCACCTGGAACGGGATCGCGCGCTGCGGGACCATGCCGCAGAAGGTGACGCCGCCGAGCAGGAAGCGCTGGCGCTCCGGCGCCGCGCCCAGGCGCTCGCGCAGCACGTCGCGTACCACCGCGAAGTCGAGCAGCGGATCGAGCCCGCAGTCGGCCGTCTCCGCGGCGGTGGCCTGGATGAAGCGACGCAGCAGCGACAGGGCTTCCGCCGCCTGGCTATCGCGCGTGTCGATGCGGAACAGCGTATCGAGCAGTTGTTCCAATCGCGTGGACCAGGCCGAGGCGGTGCACGGCTGCGCCGCATCGCGCTGCAGGGCGGCCAGTTCCAGCAGCAGCCGGTCGAGTGCGCCGAGTACCTGCGCCTGCGGTCCGTGCACGCCTTCGACCGGCCACAACTCGCCGTCGGGCAGGCGCCAGGCCTCGCCCTGTCCCGCCGCGTCATCGCCCATCGCGTAGCCGGCGAGCAGGCGGTCCATGCCCCAGGCGAAGGTGGTTTCCTCGATCGCCGGCACGCCGAAGCGCGCGCGGTGCTCGCCATCCAGCGCCCAGGCCACGCGGCTCTGGCGCAACCAGCGGGTGAGCGTTTCGCGATCATCCTCGGAGAGCGCCAGCGCGCGGGCGATCTCGGGGACCTCGAGCAGATCGAGCAGTTCGGGCGCGCCCAGGCGCGCATCGGGTACGTCGAGCAACCGGCTGAACGCCTCCAGCAGCGGATGCGTGCGCGCCACCGCCACATCGGCCAGGTGGTAGGGCAGCGGGCCGTGCGCGCGGCCGCTCTCGCCGAACACCACCGGCAGAAGCGGCACGTAGGCCTGGATGTCCGGGGCCATCACGACGATGTCGGAGGGCTTCAGTCCGGGCCGCTCGGCGAGCTCGTGCAGCAACACGTCGCGCAGCACTTCGAGCTCGCGCAGGCGCGTGTGGCACAGGTGCACGCGCAGCGAGCGGTCGGCCATCGCTGCCCGGGTGCCGCGGGCAAACGGCGTGACGCGTTCGGGATCGAGCTGACGCAGGCTTTCCTGCAGCCGCTGCAGCAGGCCGCCGGATTCGCCGGGCTGCTCGTCCTGCCAGTGGCGCACGTCCATGCGGATGGTGTCCTCGACTTCCTGCAGGTTCAGCATGAAGTGCTGGCCCATGCGGCCCCAGCTAGCCAGCAGCGGATGGCCCAGCTGCTGGAATACCTGCTCGGAGGCGTCGGTGAAATCGATGTGCCGGGCCAGTTCGCGCAACTGCGCGCGCTCGCCGCGCAGGCCCGCCCAGTATTCGCGGCACGGATCGGGCACGTAGAGCACGACCGGACGCACGTGCGCCACGGCGCGCAGCAGCGCCAGTTCGGCCGGTGCGAGATGGCTCACGCCAAAAATGTGCAGCGGTTCGATGGTGGTCTGTTTTTCCGGATGCCGCGCCAGCTCGCGCACCAGCGCCTCGACCCGTTCGCCGCGGTGCGGCGTGCCGATCGCGGCATGCAGTTCACGCCACAGCGGCGCCATGAAGGTCGGTTCGGGCAGGTCGTCGCGCCCGCGCTCCCACGCCTGCAGCCAGTCCGGACGGTAGGTCAGGTACTGCGTGTACAGCCGCGCCAGCCGGTCGGCCAGCTGGTAGCGGCGGCGCGCGGCATCGCCGCCGGCGAGGTAGGCGCGCACCTGCGCATCGTCGATCGCCGGCAGCAGCTCGTGGATGCGCCAGCGCAGGCGGTCGCGACGGTACGGCGCCAGCGCCACCGCGGCACTGCCCAGCACGCTGAGCGCCAGCTCGTCGAGCCAGCTGCTCGGCAGGGTGATGCGCAGGTTGGCGACGATCCCGCCCGGTCCGCGCTTGCGCGCGAGCGCCCCGGCCAGCCAGTGGCGCATGCCCGGATGAGCGGCGATCACCGTCTGCGGCGCCAGCACGTTGGCCGGCGGCGCCGCGTCGAGCAGCGACACCAACGGCTCCAGCAGCGCCTCCAGCCGGCTGGCACGGATCACGGTCAGTCCGCTGGAAAGGTCGTTGAGCGTCGCTTGTGACATCGGCTGATGATACCGGTGCTTCGTCGCAAGGCTTGCGATGGGCGGCCGCCGGAGGCGCAGTTCCTCAACCCAACGCTGGCCGACGCGGACACGACAGGGAAAGCAGCGCTACGGAGCCGCCAGGGACGCAGCCGCCCGCTGTCGGCGGGTCAGGTAGGCGCTGGAAAGCGTCAGCAGCGGGCGCTCGATGAACCGGTAGGACACCCATCCGACGAGGATGCTCGTCACCATTGTCGCCAACAGGAAAATGACATGCTCGCCCACGGTGGTGTTCATGCCCGACGCGCTCCAGGCCCGCGCGGCGGCCGACAGGACGAACAGGTGTGACAGGTAAATCGAATAGGACGCATCGCCTATGCGCTCGAACAGACCCCTGCCGTCGCGAGCCGAGGCCGGTTCCCGCAGCGCCAGCCCCAATACGATCAAGACGCTGCAGGCGCCGAAGGTCAGCGTCCGCAACAGCGGACGTTGCTCGGTCAGATCCATCCCGTTGAGCACCAGGGCCGCGGCAACGAATGCGGCGGTCCCGCACGCCAGCAGCGGCCCGCCGGCCCGGCCTGGCAGGCGGCGGGCGTAGCAACCGACCAGCGCGCCGGCGATGAACTCCCATCCCATCGGACTTGCCACCACCCCCACCCAGGGTGTCGTTACCGGATTGAACTGCAACCACAGGAGGCCGCCGGCCCAGGCCAGCAGGTAGCCGCCGACCGCGCGCTGCGGCACGAAAGCTATCGCTCCGGCCATCATCAGGTAGAAGAACCCCTCATAGATGAGCGTCCAGCCGACCTGCAGCAGCGGGCGCCCCTCCTGCGGCCACAGCAGATAAGAGGCCAGGACGCTCTTGTCGCGATACATCGCATCGAGCGCATGCGGTGCGAGCAGCAGGATCGCCACGATCACTGACGTGTAGATCCAGTACAGCGGCAGTATCCGGATCGCGCGCCGCAGCAGGAACTGCCCCGCGGCCGCGGGCGAGGCGTACCGGCCGGTGGCGATCGTGGTCATCACGAAACCGGAGATGACGAAGAAGATATCGACGCCGGCGAACCCGAAACGCGCGAGCCCGTCCATCAGCTGGACCCCTCGCCCGTGGACCAGCTCGGCGTCGACCAAGTGGTAGGCCACCACGAGCATCGCGGCAATGCCCCGCAGGACCTGGATCCCGACGAAGAACCGGGGTTTCCGCGTCGTTGCCGGCGCTGCGCGATGCACGCCTGGATGACCCTGGAAAGAATTCATGGATTCTCTCTGCCGAGATGGCGCATCCTGGCTCGCATCCATCGGTTGCTCAAAGCCCCTTGGCCGCCTGCGCCACCGCGCGGAACAGCGCACGGCCCTTGCTCATCGTTTCCTCCCACTCGGCCGCCGGGTCTGAGTCGTAGACGATGCCGGCGCCGGCCTGCACGTGCAGGCGGCCGTCCTGGATCACCGCGGTGCGGATGGCGATGGCGGTGTCCGCATCGCCCCACCAGCCGATCCAGCCGATCGCGCCGGCGTAGATGTTGCGCTTGGCGGGTTCCAGTTCCTGGATGATTTCCAGGGCGCGGATCTTCGGCGCGCCGGAGAGCGTGCCGGCCGGGAAGGTGGCCTTGAGCACGTCCATGTAGGACAGCCCGTCGCGCGCGTTGCCCTGCACCTGCGAGACGATGTGCATGACGTGCGAGTAGCGTTCGATCACGAACGATTCGCTCACCTGGACCGTACCGGTTTCGCTGATGCGGCCGATGTCGTTGCGGCCCAGGTCGATCAGCATCACGTGCTCGGCGCGTTCCTTCGGATCGGCCAGCAGTTCGGCCTCCAGTGCCTGGTCCTCTTCCTCGGTGGCGCCGCGCTTGCGGGTGCCGGCCAACGGGCGCACCACCACCTTGCCGTCCTTCAGCCGCGCCAGGATTTCCGGCGAGGAACCCACGATCTGCGTGTTGCCCAAGTCGACGAAATACATGTACGGCGAGGGGTTGAGCGCGCGCAGCGCGCGGTACACGTCCACCGGCCGCGCGTTGAAGCCCACGCTCAACCGTTGCGAGGGCACCACCTGGAAGATGTCGCCGGCGCGGATGTATTCCTTGGCCTTCTCCACCATCGCCTCGAATTCGGGACGGGTGAAGGAGGATTTGAAGTCGCTCTCGTCCAGCGCGACCGACTGGTTGAGCTGGGGATAGGACGCGCCGCCCTGGCGCAGCCGGTAGACCAGCGCGTCGAGCCGCCGCTGCGCCTGCGCATAGGCCTGCGGCTGCGCCGGGTCGGCGTGCACGATCAGGTACAGCCGGCCTTTCAGGTTGTCGAAGACGGCCACTTCCTCGGCCAGCATCAACAGCACGTCGGGCGTGCCCAGCTCGTCCGGGCGGTCCCATTGCGCCAGCCGCGGCTCGATGTATCCGATCGTCTCGAAGCCGAAATAACCGACCAGGCCGCCGGTGAAGGCGGGCAGTTCCGGCAACCGCGGGACGTCGTACTGCGCGCGCAGCTTCTCGATCTCGCCCAGTGGGTCGTCCAGGTGGCGGCGCTCGGTCACCTCGCCGGCGTCCTCCACTTCCAGCTCGTGCCCGCGCAGGCGGTACACGCGCTTCGCGGGCAGGCCGATGATGGAATAGCGCCCCCAAGTGGCGCCGCCCTCGACCGATTCGAACAGGAAGGTGTACGGCCCGTCGGCGAGCTTGAGGTACACCGACAGCGGCGTGTCGAGGTCGGAAAACACCTCGCGCACCAGCGGGATGCGCGTATGGCCTTGTGCGGCCAACGCGTCGAATTGGTCTCGGGAGATCACGCAGCGATCCGGACGGCTAAACGGATCGCAGACGATAGCAGGACGGTCAAGCAGGTGTCTTTGCGTGCCGCCGCTATCCGGACGGCAGCTGTCGGATCGCCGTCCGTCCAGCCAGGTGCGCTCCGCCCGAACCCTCACCCGCCTGTCGGCACCCTCTCCCGGAGGGAGAGGGACTCGCCTGGGAGAGGCTGAGGCGTGTGCTTCGACTTCGGCGCCGTGCGCCTACGCTCAGCACGAACGGTGTGGTGGAACTCGAAAAAGCCGTTCGCCCTGAGCGTAGCGCAGCGAAGTCGAAGGGCCTTCGCGGCGAACGCCACCTATCCGGGCCAATGCCTCCGGGATCCGGACGCGCGGAGCGCCCAGTTCCACCGACCGATGCACCACTCGTGGACTTGCGGGCCACAAAGCCGTCCGCCTAATCTTGCGGCCCAGGGAGGGGGGAAAACCAATGGAACGCAGTGACATGCCCGGGCTCGTGGACCGGGACGCCGAGCAGTGGCCCGGGGAAACGGCCAACCGTGCCACGTTGCCCGCGCCACCCTCGCTGCATTGGGGCTGGGTGTTCCTGTTCAGCGTGCTCAGCCTGGGAATCTTTGCCCTCGTCTGGCCATTCGTCCAGGCCAGCTGGGTGCGCAAGATCGATCCGGACAGCAGCGCCACGCCGATGCTGGGCGCGGCGCTGGCCTGCTCCGTCATCGGCTATGCGCTGGCCTCGGCCGGCGCACCCGCCGACGAGATGGCCCCGGCCACCGTGATGGAGCGCCTCGGCTGGTTGCTGCAACTGGCCTACGTGGTGATCTTCCTGCTCGCCTACTTCGCCATGGCCGCGTCGATCCGCCGGGAAATGGCCGCCTACCGGCTGCCCGTCCAGATCGGCGGCATCACGCTGTTCTGCTTCAACACGCTTTACCTGCAGGGGCAGCTGTCCTGGCTGGCCCGCTGGCAGCAGACCGGACAGACCCGGCCGAAGCCACCCAAGGGCGTGCTCTGGATCTTCATGGTGGTGCCGTTCGCCGCGATCGTGGGCGCCGTCGCGCTGCCCTCCTATCAGTTGTACGTGGTGCGCTCGCAGGTGCTCAGCGCGCTGGCACAGGCCGAGCCGGTCAAGCAGCAGGTGCTCGATTCGATCGGCCGCAACCGCGCCTGGCCGCAGAACAACGCCCAGGCCGGCCTGAAGGAAGCCGCGGCCTATGCCAGCGAGAACCTGGCCGGTTTCGAGGTGCTGGCGGTCAAGGAAGGCACCGCGCTGGTCACCGTCTTCGAGGGCAAGGCGCCCGCGGCGCTGCACGGCAAACGGCTGGCGCTGGTCGCCGAAGGACGCGATGGCGCGATCGTGTGGCGCTGCGAAAGCCCGGACATCGACCCGCGCTACCTGCCGCCGGAATGCCGCTAGAACGCCGGCGCCGATAACCGCCCTCAGCCGACCCCCAGCCGCTGGCGCGGCATGTTGCGCAGGCGCAGGCTGAAGGCCACGCCGCTGCCGTCGGCCAGGTTGCCGGCAGCGGCGCTGCCGCCGTGGCGTTCGGCGACCAGGCGCACCACGTACAGGCCCAGGCCCAGGTGCGGTGCGTCGCCCGGGGTGGCCTTGTCGCGCAGGCTGACCAGCGAATCGAACAGGCGCGCCTGCATCGCAGCGGGCAACGGCGGGCCCTGGTTGGCCAGGGTGATTTCGGCGCCGTCCCCGCAAGCGGCAAGCGCCAGGCGCAGCCAGCCGTCGGGCGGGGTGAACGAAAGCGCGTTGTCGAGCAGCTTGTCCAGCGCCTGGGCGATCAGCTCGGGCGCGCAGTGCATCGGCAGCGGCGCAGCCGGCAGGTTGCAGGCCAGTTCGCGGGCGCCGATCAGCGGACGGTAGGCCTCGGCGCAGCCGCGCACCACCTCGCGCAGGTCCACGTCTTCGGCTTCGGCCGCGGCGATCGCGCGCTCCATGCGGCTGGCCTCGCTCATGGCGCGTACCAGCGTGCCCAGCCGCGCCACGCCATCGCGGGCGCGGGCGAGGTAGGGCTGTGCCTCGGGCGGCAATGGGCCGTCGGCCTGCAACGCATGCTCGAGGTTGTCCAGCGAGCTCTTGACGATGGCCAGCGGCGTGTTGAGTTCGTGCGACAACTTGGACGCCAGCGTGCGCAGGTAGTCGGTGTAGCCGCCGATGGCCTCGAAAAGGCGCTCGAAACTGCGCGCCAAATCGCCGATTTCGTCCGGCGCGGCGGTCAGCGGGAAGCGACCCTGGGTGAACAGGCCATCGATGCGGCCGTCCGCCATCTGCGCGCGCTCGGCGGCATCGCGCAAGCGCCCCAGCCGCAGGCTCAGGCGCGTGGCGAACCACAAGAGGATACCGCCGGCCACCAGCAGCACGCCGAAGCTGGTCAGCAGCAAGCTCAGTAGCGCGCGGTTGGCCAGCAGCGGCACGGTGGTGCTGGCCTGCTCGAGCAACAGCACGCCGCGCGGCTGCCCCGGCGGGCCGATCGGCACCGCCGCGGCGAGCACCACGCTGGCACGGGTTTCGCCGTCGCGCCAGACGGTGGCCGGCTCGCCGCTACGCGCCTGGACAACTTCCGGCAGGTCCAGCCGCGGCGCATCGTGGGTCCACAGCGCGGCGTCCTCGACCCGGCTGGCCAGCAGCGCGCGGTACACCAGCGCGGCGAACCAGCCCGGCTGCGGACCATCGGCGCGCAGCCGGCCGCTCTGCGCAAGCAGCCAGCCGGTCGGCGCCAGCACGCGTGCGCGCACGTTCTCCGGCGCGATGCGCGCCAGTTCGCCAGCGAGCGCGGGCGAGTAATGCCACAGCGGGCGTACATCGACCGCCAGTGGATCGCCGCCGGCGGCTGCGTCGTACAAGCCCAGGCCGAGCCGGTCCAGCGCCAGGTCGCGCGGCAGTCGCAGTTCGACGCGCCAGCCGCCGCCATCCTCCTGCCACTGGCCGACCAGCCGGTCGGGCCAGCGGGCCACGGGCGGATCGAGCAGCCGTGCGGTGAAGGTGCCGGGTGCGGCGCTGGCCAGCAGGAAGCGCAGGCGGGTGCCGCCGCGCTCGAGCTCGAGCACCATGTGGTCGGCATGAAGCGCGCCGCGATCGTCCGCATCGGAGCGTTTGCGCGTGATGCCGCGCTGCTGCACGTAGAGGTAGAGCCCGTCGCCGTCCTCGGCCAGCAACACGCTGCCGCGTGGCCCCAGCGGCTGGCTCCAGGGCGTCAGCGGCGCCCAGTCGTCGCCGTAGCCGTCGACCGTAATCGGCGTGGCGGTTCGCTCCACGTACCAGCCGCTACCATCCCGCGGCAGCGCCGTGCCGATCGCCACAAGACTGCGCGCCACCGCCCGCGCCGAAGCCACCAGCGCCTGCGCCTGCCCTTCGCGCAACAGCGTTTCCATCTGCCGCACGTACAGCCAGCCGGCCACCGGCAGGGCCAGCGTGCAGAGGGCCACCAGCACGAGTTTGCGGCGCAGGTTCAAGGAGCTGCCGGGATACGGGAGCCGGGGTTAGGGATTGGCAAGAGCAGACCACCAGCCCGCGAGCGACGGGCACACGCGATCACGCAAATCCCGAATTCCGACTCCCGCATCCCCGATTTCACGGCTTCCATCGGTAGCCCACGCCGTGCACCGTCTCGATCGCATCGAAGTCCGGCGCGACGGCGACGAACTTCTTGCGGATGCGCTTGATGTGCGACGTGATGGTCGCATCGTCCACCACCAGCTCGGCCTCGCGCATCAGCTGGTCGCGGTTCTTCACGTGGCCGGGGAAGCGCACCAGCGTGTGCACCATCCAGAACTCGGTGACGGTAAGCGGGATTTCGGCGTCGTTCCAGGTGATCCGCATGCGCTCGGATTCGAGCTTGAGCGGGCCGTGTGCGATCACCGTCTCGCTGGACGCGGGCACCTTCAGCGATTCGATGCGCCGGAACAGCGCCGCGATGCGCGCGGCCAGCTGGTGCAGGCTGGTGTCCTTGGACAGATAGTCGTCCGCGCCCAGGCGCAGGCCGGAGATCACGTCGAAATCCGAATCGCGCGCGGTCAGGAAGATGATCGGCAGCGTGGCGGACTTGGCGCGCAGCTCGCGGCACAGGTCGAAGCCACCCTCGGGCTCATCCCCCAGGCCGATGTCGATGATCACCAGCTCCGGCAGTTTCATGCCGAAGGCGGTAGAGGCGTCCTGCCGCGAGCCGTAGCCGCGGGTGTCGTAGCCGAAGCGGGTGAGCGCCTCGACGTAGTTGGCGCGGATGAGCGGTTCGTCCTCGACGATGGCGATGCTGCGGCCCATGGTGTCCTCCTGTGGTGGCGGCAGCGTGCTATGCGCACCGCCGCGGCGCAAGGCGCCAAGGACTGTTGCCCGCGTTTTGCCCGATCCGGCCCGCGCATCGCCCGCGCGCTGCCGCCGCGCGCGCCGTGCCGGGCGGTTTCATGGAGCCGAACCCGGAGAGACCTCATGTCCAACGCACCCGCCAAGCCCGATCCAAACGCCGAACTGCGCCATTTCGAACCGCTGCGCGTGGTGCTGGCCGTCGGCGCCCTGCTGCTGGGCCTGGTGATGGGCATCCACTAAAGGGAGATGAGGCCATGAACCCCGATTATGTCGACCCGTTTGGCGTGGAAGGCAGCGATGCACCCGTCGCGCAGGGACGCGCGGCGGGTGCCGGCGAGGAACCGGACCCCGACTGGCAGCCGCTCTGAGCGCTCCACGCGCACCCCCGCAACACCTCCGTTAGCAACCGTTCCCTTCCCCTCCTCGCGAGGGGATTTTTTTGGCCGTCTCGCGCATCTCTTGTAGGAGCCCTGCGAAGAGCGGGCGCGGCGGTTCAAGCGGACGCGGCCTTTAAGGCGGGGAACCAAACCGGCGATGCCCGTGTCCCACCTGTCGGCGGGCGTCGTCCATTGCCGTGGATACACCGCCGCCGCCTGAATCGACGTTCCGGGTGGCGGTGGCCAGGCGCCCGCTCTGGTGGACTCCTCGCGTCCCATTCCGACGACGCTTATCCCGGTGCAGCCCCTGCACCGGGATCTTTCTTTGCGGGTTCAGCCGATGGCCTGGCGCATGGCGGCGATGACCTGCGCGTAATCCGGCGCGCCAAAGATGGCCGAACCGGCGACGAAGGTGTCGGCGCCCGCCGCGGCGATCTCGCCGATGTTCGCGGCGCTGACGCCGCCGTCGATCTCCAGCCGGATCGCGCGGCCGCTCTCGTCGATGCGCCGGCGCACCTCGCGCAGCTTGTCCAGTGCGCCGGGAATGAACTTCTGCCCGCCGAACCCGGGGTTGACCGACATGATCAGCACCAGGTCGAGTTTGTCGAGCACGTGGTCGAGCCAGTTCAACGGCGTGGCGGGATTGAACACCAGGCCGGCCTGGCAGCCGGCGTCGCGGATCAGCCCGAGGGTGCGGTCGACGTGCTCGCTGGCCTCCGGGTGGAAGCTGATCAGGCTGGCGCCCGCCTTGGCGAAATCCGGCGCGATCCGGTCGACCGGCTTGACCATCAGGTGCACGTCGATCGGCGCGGTGACGCCGTAGCCACGCAGGGCTTTGAGCACCATCGGCCCCATCGTGAGGTTGGGCACGTAATGGTTGTCCATCACGTCGAAATGCACCCAGTCGCCGCCGGCGGCCAGCACCTTGGCGGTGTCCTCGCCCAGACGGGCGAAGTCGGCGGAGAGGATGGAGGGGGCGATGACGGAGGGTTGTTTGCTCATGCCGGGGCCTGCGTGGGTGTGGATTTCCAGCCGTTCGCCCTGAGCGTAGCGCAGCGAAGTCGAAGGGCCGGTGGGGCGCGATGCCCTTCGACTTCGGCCCTGCGGACCTACGCTCAGGGCGAACGGTGCGTTAGTGGCGCCGGTGGGGCGAGCGCCGCCTATTTGAAACCTTTCTCCGCCTTGACCCGCTCGTACGCCGCGTTGATCTCGCTGGCGCGCGCCTCGGCCTGCTTGCGCATGGCTTCGGGCAGGTCGCCCAGGCGATCGGGATGGTGTTCGGAGATCAGCTTGCGGTAGGCGCGCTTGACGGTGCGCTCGTCCGCACTGCGCTGGACGCCGAGCACGGTGTACGGATCGGGCCCGTGGGTGTTGCGCCGCGGCGGCACGTAGCCGCCACCGGCGCCCGGGCCGCGGCGGCGGTCGCCCGCGCCGGCGTTCCAGGCGTAGCCCTTCATCGCCATCAGCGCCATCAGCTCCATGTCGCTGATGCGCAGTGCGAAGGCGAGCTGGCGCAGGATCGCCATTTTCTCCGGCGGCGGGTTGCCCTCGGCGATGACCGTCTCGATCACCACGTCCAACACCGGGAAGGCGTGGTCGCGGCGCATGCCGACCCACTGGCGCAGGCCGTCGATCGCCGGGGTGACGTCGAACTCGGGCTGCTTGCCGCGGTTGAAGCTGGCGATGGCCTCCTTGCGCTGCTCGCCGGACAGCCCCATGCGCGTCATCAGCCGCTCGGCCACGGCGATCTCGGCCTCGGACACGCGCCCGTCCGATTTGGCCACGGCACCGAGCAGCGCGAACAGCGGCCCGATGAAGCCGCCGGCCTCGGGTGTGGTGCGGTAGCGCTGGCTCTGGCGCAGGCTGTCGATGACGAAGCCGATCGCGGCGCCGACGATCGCGCCGGGGATGCCGTGGCCGAGCACCAGGCCGACGAAGGCCAGGATCAGCGTGGAGGACAGATTCATGGCTGCGCCTGCACGGCCGGTGCCTGCGCGCTGTACCAGCGCGCCAGCGCGTCCAGCTCGGCGTCGCTGACCGGGCCGATCGCCGCGCGCATCACGGCCACGTCGCGGCGGCCGTCGCGGTATTGCGCCAGCGCATTGCGCAGGTAATCCAGCCGCTGGCCGGCCAGATTGGGCGCGCCGGGCATCTGGGCGATGCCGGTGGGCCCATGGCAGGCGGCACACAGGCCCAGGCGAGCGGGCCGGACGGGACCGGCGGCGAGCGCAGGCAGGGCAGCGGCCAACAGCACCGCGAACAGAACGAGTCGCATCGGCAAGGCGTACAGCGAGATGGATTCCCGGAAGGCGGGATTCTAGCAGCGCCGCGCCGCCTGGCCGCGCGCCGCGGGGTGGGCTTCAGCCCACCTTGGTGCACGGTGGGCTGAAGCCCACCCCCGCGGGGACTCGCTAGAATAGGCCGCTTTCCCACCTTCGACGGCGGATCGCATCGTGCCCACCACCCTGCTGCAATCGAACCTGCCCGGCCTGGAGCTGATCCACCGCGGCAAGGTGCGCGACGTCTACGCACTCTCCGATGACCGCCTGCTGATCGTCGCCAGCGACCGCCTGTCCGCCTTCGACGTGGTGCTGCCCGATCCGATCCCCGGCAAGGGCGAGATGCTCACGCAGATCTCCAATTTCTGGTTCGACAAGACCGCGCACATCATCCCCAACCACCTGCTCGAAGTGCCGCTGGGCGAGGTGCTGCCCGACGGCACCGACCTGTCCCTCTATGCCGGCCGCGCGGTGGTGACGCGGCGGCTCAAGCCGGTGCCGGTCGAGGCGATCGCGCGCGGCTACCTGATCGGCTCGGGCTGGAAGGATTACCAGGCCACCGGCAAGGTCTGCGGCATTGCGCTGCCGCCGGGATTGAAACAGGCACAGCAGCTGCCCGAACCGATCTTCACACCCTCGACCAAGGCCGCGGTGGGCGACCACGACGAGAACGTCAGCTTCGACGCGGTGGTCGACACGGTGGGCCGCGAACTGGCCGAAAAGGTGCGCGACGCCACGCTGGCGATCTACCGCTGGGCCGCCGCCTACGCGGCCGAGCGCGGCATCATCATCGCCGACACCAAGTTCGAGTTCGGCACCGACGCCGACGGCACGCTATACGTGATGGACGAGATGCTCACCCCCGACTCCTCGCGCTTCTGGCCGGCCGAGGAATACGCCACCGGCATCAGCCCGCCCAGCTACGACAAGCAGTTCGTGCGCGACTACCTGGAAACGCTGGACTGGAACAAGACCGCACCCGGGCCGCATGTGCCCGGGCCGATCATCGAACGCACCCGCGCCAAATACGCCGAGGCGCTGGAGCGATTGGCCGGGATCCGGCTCGACTGAGCCACTGACGAGGGGGCAACGCCATGCGCAGCATGCAGAGCTGGCTCGACGGCTATAGCGCCGACCACCGCAATCCGGTCAACCAGGTGATCCACTGGATCTGCGTGCCGCCGATCGTGTGGACGGTGGTGGCGCTGCTGTGGACCGTGCCGGTGCCCAGCGCCTGGCTCAAGCCCGGTGCCTGGGCGGTGTTCGCGATGGTGCTGGCGTTCGGCTGGTACTGGAAGCATTCGCACCGGCTCGGTGGCGCGCTGCTGGTTACGTTCGTGCTGCTGGCGCTGCTCACCGCCTGGCTGTTCGAGCTGCTCGGGCAAGTGCGGCTGCGCTGGGTCGCCATCGCGGTGTTCGTGGCGGCCTGGGTCGGCCAGTTCATCGGCCACAAGTTCGAAGGCCACCGGCCCAGCTTCCTCACCGACCTCTCCTACCTGTTGGTCGGTCCTGCCTGGCTGATGGCAAAACTGCTGCGCAAGCTCGGCGTCCACACGGAAAACTGATGCAAAACCTGCTCGCCCTGCTCAGCGCCCTGCTCTGGTGGGTGCTCTACGGCTCGATCGGCGCACTGCTCGCCACACTGGTGGCGTGGCCCGTGCTGCGCTGGTCCGAACGCGCCAACGTGGTGTTCAACCGGGTCTACCTGGCCTGCCTGGCATGGACGCTGCTGGGCATGCTGCTGATAGCCGCCGTGGCCGCCTACGAAGGCCACCTGCAACCGCCCTACGCCCCGCTGCTGAGTTCCGGCGCGCTACGCCTGGCGCTGGTGGTGGACATGCTCGCCGGGGCCTTGCTGCTGTGGCGGCTGACGCCCCGCCTGGACGCCCGCCGCATCCGTCCCACCAGCGCCTGCATGGCCGTGGCGGCGGTGATGGCGATCGCGTTTGGACTGGCCACCTCGCTGGCCGGCTGAGCGCACCCACTGCCGCAAACGAAATTCGCCCGGCCTGTCTCTCTCTTCCGGCGCAATACCGGGGAGAGGGCGTAGGCGCACGGCATCAGCTACCGATCAATGCCGGGTGGTACCAGGCCAGCACGTCGCGGGCCTGCCGCAGGTCCAGCGGCGGGCATTGCCCGACGTCGCCGCCGGACAGGATCGATTGCGCGCGCATGCAGACCTGGGTCTCTTCCGGGTCCACGGGTGCGGACAGCCGGCCCCATTTGGATGGATTGCGGGGGGTGGTGATCGCGAAGACTGCGTTCATGCGTGGTTCCTCCCTTGCAGGCCGATGGCCAATGGCGAAGCAGCAACTCCATTGCGGCGGTCGACTTACGTCGAGCCCGCTTTGGCGCCATTCAGTATCAGCCCGGGCCGTGAAGGGGCCGGCTAGGTTACGTCGCGTGTGCGTCGTCGCTGCCCTGGCGGCCGGCCCGGCGCGGCCGGACCCGGAGACGTCGCTACCAGCCAGGCGCAGGGTGGGCTTCAGCCCACCGCTTCGATCGACCCCGGCGGGCCGAAGCCCACCTACGGTTCGAGCTTTTGCGGCGGCGCTCCCGGTTCACCGAAGTCCGGCCTGCCCTCCGCGGTCCACCCGATCGGCTGGATACGTGGCGCGCGGCGGGCGGTGCATTTCCAGTCCGGCCCGCCGTTGGCGTGGTAGATGATCCAGTCGCGTCCTTCCGGGTCCTTGAAGAAGCCGTTGTGGCCGGGGGCGTAGATGCCGTGGCGCGGCGAGCTGGCGAACACCGGGCGCGGCGATTTCTTCCAGGACTCCGGATCGAGCAGGTCGGCGCCGGCGTCCGCCTGGAGCAGGCCCAGTGCGTAGTGGTCGGACCAGCACGCACTGGCCGAGTAGCTCAGGAACACCGTGCCGTCCGGCCCGCGCAGGAATTCAGGCCCTTCGAGGATCTTGCGCCCGCCCTGCATCTCCCAGTCGTAGGTGGGCGCGGCGATGTCCACTTGCGGCGCGGCGAGCGTCCAGGGGTCGGCCATCGGCGCGATCACCAGGTCACTGTGGTCGTCGACATAGGCCGAATAGACGAAATACCAGCGCCCGCGGTGCTCGAACACGGTGCCGTCGATGCCGGTGTAGTCGGTCTGGAGCATGCCGCGCTCCACCCACTGCCCACGGGTGGGATCGGACGAGGCGTTCTCCAGCACGAACACGTGCCGGTGGGCATCGTCGTCGTGTCCTGCCTCCGCGGCGGTGAAATACAGGTACCACTTGCCTTGCACGAAGTGCAGCTCCGGCGCCCACACCGAAGTCGAGGCCGGCCCCTGCGCGGGCGCGCGCCACACCACCACCGGCGTGGCCTGTGCCAGCCGGCGCAGGTCGCGGGTCTTGCGCAGTTCGATGCGGTCGCGGGTGGTGCTGGTGTAGTAGTAGACGCCGTCGCGCTGGACCACCCACGGGTCAGGCCCCGACGGCAGCAGCGGCTGCGCGTAGTCCTGCACGTTGGCCGCGTGTGCCTGGAGACCGGCGAGCAGGAGGACCAGGCAGGCGAGGAAGCAACGTCGACGGATGGTTGGCATGGTGTTTCCGTGTGGTGCGGCGTGCCGGCCTCCGGCACGCAGGATAGCGTTCAGTGCAGCGGCCGTTTGCGCCTCATGACCTGGGTGGCGAGGCCGGATCCAGCTGCACGTAATCCACGTCGGCTGGACGCCGGGCGCCCTCCAGCACCACCGTGTTGTCGCCCTCGCGCAGGCGGCCGCTGGCGGTGGCCACGTGCCAGCCGTCGCGGTCCACACGATCGGCGGTTTCCCAGGCGGTGCCGTTGACGCGCAACACCGGCAGCGCCGGCGTGTAGCCGAGATCCTGCCAGCGGACCGTGGCGCGATAGCTGCCCCCAACCTGCACGTGCACGGGGAAGGTGAGCTTTCCGCCGGGCGCGGAGGCCATGCGCGCCTTGGCGCCGTTGGATGCGGTTGCGTCGCCGATGCGCACGGACCATTCCCGCGCGGCATCCTCGGCTTCGTAGCGATCGAAGCGGGCCGGCGCCTCGGCATACATGACGATGTTCTTGCGCGCGTCCGATGGATCGGCGGCGGTCGAGGACGTAGTGGCGTGCCACAGGCGGTCGCCGGGCATCGCCAGCAGCGCCTGCGTCCAGCCTGCATGGATGTTGCCCGTGAGTTTCTGCACCGGCGCCTCGGCCTCCCACCAGGGTCCGCGCCCGCCGTCGTTGTTCCAGTAAAGGCTGCGCCCGGACGGATCGCCGTCGCCGCCGGCGCGCTCGGCCAGCACCGCGATCACGCCCGGGCCGCCGCGCCAGGGCAGCCAGCGCACGATCGGCGAAGCGGCCGGCCACGCGCCGGCCGCGGTGCGCACCGGCGTGCCGCGCTCGTGCGGATTGCCCCAATCCAGCCCGTCGGCGCTGAACTTCAGATACACCTGCCCGTTGCGCGGGCCGTCGATGTCCTCGTAGCTCATCACGTAGCTGCCGTCGGGCAGGCGATCGACTACGGTCATGCCCGGGCGCTCGACGCCGCCGGGAATGGCCACGTCGACCTTTTCCCCGCCCCAGTGGCGACCGCCGTCGGCGGATACCTTGTGCGCGAGCAGCTGGTTGTAGCCCGCTTCCTTGTGGCCTTCGCTGGAGTAGTAGGCCACCAGCCGGCCGTCGTCGAGGCGGTGGACGTTGGGCTCCCACACGCCATGGTTGTCCTTGTCGCCGGGGTTGCCGCCGCCCTTGACGATCGAGCCGCGGTAGCGCCAGCTGCGCCCGCCATCGGTGGACGCATACAGCTGCAGGTCCTCGGCGACCAGGCGGCCCTGCGCATCGTCGCCGGTGGCGTTGGCGGCCAGCAGCAGCGTCCCCGCCGGCAGGTCGGCGCTGGGATGCGCCAGCTCGGAAAGGTGCGGTTGCCACCGCAGTTGCCAGCGTGGATCGCCGCCGTGCGCCTGGTCGGTGACGTTGGCGAGGAAACGCCAGTGCGCGCCGCCGTCGCGGCTTTCGTACAGGGGGACGCCGTCCCTGCCGTCGCGCTCGAACACCATCAGCATGCGTCCGTTGGCGGCAGCATCCGGCTGGTGGGCCAGGCGCACCACGGAGACGTAACCCACGCCATCGGCCAGTACCTGCCCACGCGTGGACGGCGGCGCGGAGGCTGCGGCGGCCATACCGAGGCAGGCCAGGACGAGCGCGAGGGAAAGAGCCAGCGAACGTTTCATGAAATCTCCGACGTCATGGGCGAAACACATGCGCGTGTGGGAACGCGGACGAATTGTCCCGTGGGGCCACTCCCGCGAAACGTGGCGGGTACTTGCAGCCAGGGCCGGTCAGCCGTGTGGCAGGTGGCAGGTGGCGCAGTCGACATGGATTCCGGCGTTCGCGGGAATGACGACTCGCTTTGTCGACCCCGCAAAAAAAGGCAGAGCGACGACGGTGGGCGGGGAGGTGCCGCCGCCGTCGCTCCGCCCCGCTCAAAGCTGGAAGCGCACGCCTACGCCGACGGTACGGTCCTGATAGCGGATGTCGCGCGGGCGCGTGTTGCCGTCGCCCCAGTACTGGTGCAGGTCCTCGCCGGTCAGGTTGGTCGCCGACAGCACCACCGTCGCGTGCGGGTTGATGTCGTAGCCGATGGACAGGTCCAGGCGGTTGGCCGGCTCGATCTCGTCGTAGTTGCCGGCCACTGTCGGCTGGGTGAAGAAGTCGATGTAGCGGCTGCGGTAGTTGTAGGCCAGCCGAGCCGAGAAGCCGTACTTCTCGTACATCAACACCGCGTTGTAGTTGTTCTTGGAGACGTTCTGCAGCGGCGAGACCACGACCGGTCCGCCGATGAACTGCGGCGAGCGGGTGGAACCTTCGATGTAGGTGTAGTTGAGCTGCACGCCCAGGCCGCTGAGCGCGCCGGGCAGGAAGTCGAAGAACTGCTGGTAGGCCACCTCGGCGCCGTCCAGGTGGCCGCTGCCGGCGCTCTGCGGGGAGGACAGCTGGTAGGCCTCGCCGTTGATGGTCACGTCGGTCACGTAGTTCTGGATGTAGCCGGTGATGTCACGGTAGAACACGCCGCCGCTGACGTAGCCGGACGGCGAGAAGTACCACTCCAGCGAGGCGTCGTAGTTGGTCGACTTGATCGGCTCGAGGTTGGGATTGCCGCTGGCGGCGACGCCGGCGCGGTTGATCGTGCCGGGGTTGAGCGAGATCGACGGGTTGAGCTGGCCGAAGCCCGGGTAGCTGACGGTCTTGGCGGCCACCAGGCGCATCTGCAGCGCGTCGGTGAAATGCAGGTTGAAGCTCAGGTTAGGCAGGTACACCGGCTCGCTGGTGTCGACCGACAACGGCGTGTAGATGCTGGTGGCTGCGTTGAACGAGAACGCATCGAGGTTGCGCTTGATGCGCTCCACGCGCATACCCATCAGGCCGTCGGCGCGCAGTCCGAACACGGACGTGTCGTAGGCCGCCTGCAGGTAGCCGGCGAAGGTCTTCTCGTCGATGTGGTAATAGCGGCCCGGGTTTTCCGCGGCCAGGCCCGAGGGCAGCCCGTACAGGTTGCGGATGGCGTCGGCATTGTCGGTCAGGTAATTGAAGCAGCCGGTCAGCCACGACATCGGGATCGCCGAGGTGGTCGGCATCGAGCAGAAATAGCCGTCCGGGAACCGTGCGGTGACCAGGTTGGCCGGGTTCGGCGTCTCGGTGATGTTGCCGGTGCCGGCGCCGCCGGGCGGCGGCGTGGAGATCTCCACGCTGCCGACGTACTCGGCCTTGTGGTCGGCATAGCGCAGGCCGAAATCCAGGTAGCTGAAGAAGCTGCCGTTGATATCCAGGTTGCCGTCGCCGCGCCAGGCGAACTGCTTGCCGCGCTCGGTGTGCCAGGTCTGGAACAGGCCGTTCAGGTAGTAGCTGCCCGGATCGAGCTGCTGGCTGCCGCCCAGCGACCAGTTGGTCTGGTTGCCGGCGGTGCCGCTCCAGATCGTGGTCACCGGACCGGCCAGGAAGGTATCGACGATGAAGGTGTTGTCGTCGAACGCGGTGCTGCCGTAGGACACGTCCGAACTCAGCCGCAGCCGGTCGCCCTGCCACTTCACGCCGACCGAATGCTGCATGTCGCGACCGTGCTGCACGTGCGCCTGGGTGCTGGTGGCCGCGTAGGTGTTGCCGGTCCAGCTGCCGCTGGCGGCGTCGCAGATGGTCTGGCCCTCGAACGGCGCGCCGGTGAGCTGGTTGGCGTAGCAGTTGTCGGTGACGGCCAGGCTGCTGGGCGATACCGCGCCGACCGGGAAGGAAAAGAAGAACGGCTGGTTGTAGTCGTCCGAGACCCAGTCGTACAGGCCTTCGACATAGAACTCGGTGCTGTCGTTGGGTTTCCACTGCAACGCATAGTTCAGCTCGGGGCGCTGGCGGTAGCCGATGTTGTAGTCGGCACCGAAACCGTTGGGCGCGGCGATCAGGTTGCCCGCGTCGGTGCGGATCGGCTCGCCCGTGCCATCGGTCAGCAGCTTCGGGAAGTCGCCCCACACTGCGTTGTATTGATAGTGCTGCGCCATGAAGCTGCCGTTGACCAGGGCGCCGATCTCGCCGATGCCGGTCTGCCAGCGGTCGCTCAACAGCACGCTGAAGTTGGGATCGGTGCGGCCGCCGTATTTGCTGTGGGTAGCGGTGTAGGTCACCGCGGCCTTCGGTCCGTCGAAGTCGAACGGGCGGTAGAGCTGCATGTCGACCACGCCGGCGATGCCGCCGTCAGGCAGGCTCGCCTCGCTGCTCTTGTAGACCTTGATCGTCTTGACCGCGGTGGCCGGCAGGTTCTGGAAGGCGAAGGCGCGGCCCACGCCACTGAAGATCTCGCGGCCGTTGAGCGTGGTGACCACGTTGGGCAGGCCGCGCACCACCACCGAGCTGGTCTCGCCCTGGAAACCCTGCGCGATCTGCACGCCGGTGATGCGCTGCATGGCGTCGGCCACGCTGTTGTCGGGCAGCTTGCCGATGTCCTCGGCGACGATCGAATCGACCACCATGCGCGCGTCGCGCTTGAGCGACTGGGCGCTTTCCAGACTCTGGCGCAGCGGTGTGACAGTGACCTGCGACAGGTTGACCACGCGTTCGCCGGACTGGCGCTCGGTGGAATCCTGCCCGTCCGCTTTGGCCGGGTCGGCCTGGGTAGCGTCGGTGGCCGGCTGGGCGGTATCGGCAGGGACCGCCGCGTCCTGGGCGTACGCCGGGGCAAAGGCCGCGGCGATCGCGGCGGCGAGGATCGTCACGGAAATGCGGTTGCGGTACATGGGTGAAACCTCCCGTCGGAATCGTGGGCCGCCGGTGCGCCGGCGTTGTCATGGCCTGGACGCGCCACCGGCGCAGGGTCGCCGGGTGGCTGGAACGTCCCGGGCGTCAGTCGTTCATGGCTTGGTGGCGCCGAGCGGCGCGGGATAGGTGGCCGCCGCGGCCGGCACCACCCCGCGCGGCGCATGCGACAGCGCACGCAGGATGTCGGCCTCGCGCTGGCGGTACGGCGTGCCGTCGGCGTGCAGCAGGTCGTGGAACCAGATCGTCGGCGGCTGCAGCGTGTAGGGCCGCTGCCAGGAGTTCCACGGCAGCGTGGTCTGCGTGCGTCCTTCGACGAAGCCCCAGTTGACCATGCCCACGTCGAGCTTCTTGGCCAGCGGCAGCACGCCGTCGATGGTCGAACCGGCGCCGCGCGCCAGGTATTCGGTGCAGATCAGCGGTCGGCCGTAGCCGGCGAGCTGGCGCACGCGATCGGCGAAGTCCTCCGGCCAGCCGTAGGTGTGGAAGCTGATCACGTCGGACTGCTCGAGCTGGGTACGCTCGACCGCGTTCAATTTGGCTGGATCCGACCAGTCGTCGTTGTGCCACACGCCGCTGGTGAGCGGCTGCGTCGGCGCGGCGCTGCGTGCCCAGGCGAACACCTGCGGCAGCAACCTGGCGACCAGTGCCACCTTGTCCTTCGGCTCGCGCGCATCGTAGTTGCCGCCGCCGGGGTTGTCCGGCTCGTTCCACACGTCCCAGGCAAGGATGCGCCGGTCCTTGGCAAAGTGCCCGACGATGTCTTTCACGTAGTTTTCCAGCCGCGGGTACTGGCTGGGATCGGCCATCGCCACGCCAGGGCTCTGCACCCAGCCGGAGTTGTGCACGCCGGGGATCGGCGGATGCTGGGGCCCAAGCTTCGGCTCCGGATCCCAGCACGAGTCGAACAGCACGAACATCGGCTTGATGCCGTGCTTGTCCGCGATCGCCAGGAACTGCTCGATGCGCTGCTTAAATCCGTCCGGGTCCTGTTTCCACAACAGGTCGTGCAGGAACACGCGCATGGTATTCATGCCCAGCTGCTGCGCCCAGCCCAGCTCCTTGTCGATGCGCGCCGGATCGAAGGTGTCCGCCTGCCACATCTCCAGCTCGTTGATCGCGTTGGCCGGAACGTAGTTGCTGCCCAGCGGCCAGGCTTGCTGCTGGTACCACGCGTGCGCCTGGGCGGGCGTCCACCGAGCCGGGGCATCCGCGGCCGGCGCGCGCGCGGCGAACAAGGCGCTCACTCCGAATGCCAGGGCCAACAGTGCGTGTTTCATGTGATCTCCTCGTGCGGACGATTGCGCGGGCAAACGCTTCCCTCGGGCGCCCGGCCGGGCGCCCTTGCAGCGTGAACGGCCGGGTCAGCGCGCGGAGCGCGCCGGCTCGGTGGTGAAGCGGTAGACGATCAGGTTGCGATAGGCCTGACCCGGTTCCAGCCGCGCCGACCCGAAGGCCGGCTGGTTGGGCGTATCCGGATACAACTGCGGCTCGAGCGCGAACGCGTCGCCCTGGCGGTACACGTGCCCGCCGGTGCCGACCGTGGTGCCGTCCAGGAAATTGCCCGAGTAAAACTGCAGGCCCGGCTGTGCCGAGCTGAGCGTGAGCACACGGCCCGAGCGCGGGTCCTCTACGCGCGCGACCATGCGCGGCGCCGACGCCGGCGCGCGGCTGATCACCCAGTTGTGGTCGTAGCCGCGGCCGTTGAGCAGTTGCGGATCGGCCGTGCGGATGTCGCGGCCGATCGGCTTGGCGTGGCGGAAGTCGAACGGCGTGCCGTCGACCTTGCGCACCTCGCCGGTGGGAATGGAGGTGGCATCGATCGGCAGGAACGCGTCGGCCACGATGGTCAGGCGCTGTGCCATCACGCTGCCGGAGCCCTCGCCGGCGAGGTTCCAGTAGGCGTGGTTGCTCAGGTTGACGATGGTCGGCCGGTCGGTGGTCGCGTGGTAGTCGATCGACAGCCGGTCCTCGTCGTCGAGCGTGTACGTCGCGCTGACCGAGAGCTTGCCCGGGTAGCCCATGTCCCCGTCCGGGCTGACGTAGGTCAGCGTCACACTGGCCTTGCCCGCGTCGTGGCTCACCTCACCGACGGTCCACAGCACCTTGTCGAAGCCGCGGGTGCCGCCGTGCAGCGAGTTGGGGCCGTCGTTGACCGGCACCTGGTAGGTCTTGCCGTCGAGCACGAAGCGGCCGTTGGCGATGCGGTTGGCATAGCGGCCTACCGTCGCACCGAAATACTGCGGCTTTTCCAGGTAGCCCCTGAGCGAGGGATAGCCGAGCACGATGTCGGCGACATGGCCGTCGCGGTCGGGCGCACTGAGCGACTGCAGGCTTGCGCCGTACGCGATCACGCGTGCCGACAGGCCGTGCGCGTTGGTCAGCACCACCGCGTCCACCGTCCGGCCATCGGGCATCGTGCCGAAGGCCTCACGTTTCGCCATGGTGCCCGCCTGCGCCGTCATCGACAGCGCGACCAGACCGAATACCGAACCCATCCACCCTGCACGTCGCATGTCCTTGGAACCCCATCCACGACCATCGAAGTGGAGGCATGCAATCACATTGTATGATTATCGTGCAAGTGTTCGATGGCAGGAAAAATTTCCTTGTGCAACGCGGCATTGCGCCTGCGGCCACGCCTGGCCCACCCGGCTTCCGCGTCACATGGCCAGATGGACGGCCGACTTCGATGCCGGGACGAGCGAGCCGCACGCCGCATTTTCCGCACTGCGTCAAGGACCCTTCCGCAGAAGCGATACGAGAGCGCGAAAAATTTCCGCTACTGCACCTTGGCAGGATGCGCGCCGAATGCTTATAGTCGATTTGTATGACAAACAGCTCGGGCCTCGGCAGGGTCCGCCAGCATGGAAAGTCGAACGCAATCCGGGGCCGCAGTTACATGAGGAAGACGAGCGCAGTCCGCAGCCTGTACGGACACGTCATGCACGAAATCGGGCAACGTATCGTGAGCGGCAAGGTCAAGCCCGGCGACGTGCTGCCGCGCGAGGAGACGCTTGCCGAAAGCCTGCAGGTGAGCCGCACCGCGCTGCGCGAGGCGCTCAAGGTGCTCTCGGCCAAGGGCCTGATCGAATCGCG
Source organism: Frateuria hangzhouensis (assembly GCF_026410505.1). Lineage (GTDB taxonomy): Bacteria > Pseudomonadota > Gammaproteobacteria > Xanthomonadales > Rhodanobacteraceae > Frateuria_A > Frateuria_A hangzhouensis. The sequence continues at coordinate 351,123 of NZ_JAPMIU010000002.1, read as the reverse complement.
TACCGGCGTGGGCGCGCGGGTGCTGGAGAAGCGCCACTGGAACCAGCTCGATGCCGACGTGCTGGCCTGGCGCTGCGCCTCGATGCCGACCGACGACTTCGTCGACAAGCTGGTGGAGATGCGCGAGGTGATCGAGCCGGCGGCGGTCGCGGCAGCGGCGCGGCGGCGCACTGCCGAACATCTGGCCGAGATCGATTCGGCCTACCGCGCGATGGACGCGGCGCAGACGCTCGACGAGTGGACCGCGGCGGACCTGCAGTTCCACGACGCCGTGTTGCACGCCACCGGCAACGAGCTGCTGCAGTCGCTGTTCTCGGTGATCGAGACCGCGCTGGGCACCTTCTTCGCCCTGTCCGCGCGCACCGCTGCCAACTTCAAGTACTCGCTTCCGCATCACCAGAAGGTGCTCGAGGCGATCCGCCGCAGGCAACCCGAAGTGGCGCGCAAGGCGATGCAGGCGCTGATCGCCGATTCGCAGGCCAACCTGCAGCAGAGCCGCGGCCGTGCACGCGCGCGCAAGAAGGCCGGTGCGTGAACACGCCGCTGCTCGGCCTGGACTGGGGCAGCACGCGGCTGCGCGCGTACCGTTTCGACCGCGATGGCCGGGTGGCGGAAACGCGCGCACTGCCCTGGGGCAGCCGGCAACTGCCGGACGGCGGCTTCGCCGAGGCGTTCGCGCGCGCGGTCGATGGCTGGCCGCAGGCGCCGGTGCTGGCCTGCGGCATGGTCGGCAGCCGCGGCGGCTGGCGCGAAGCACCCTACCTGGATACGCCCTGCCCGCTCGACCGGCTGGCCGGTGCGCTCACCCCAGTCGACGCACCCGGCGGACGCCGCCTGCACGTGGTGCCGGGACTGCGCGACCCGGCCGGACCGGACGTGATGCGCGGCGAGGAAACCCAGGTGGCCGGCGTGATCGCCCGCTCGATCGCGGGTGACGGTGAAGCCCGCCTGCTGCTGCCCGGCACGCACAGCAAGTGGGTGCGCGTGCGCGAGGGCGCCGTGGTCGGCTTCCATACCGCGATGACCGGCGAGCTGTTCGCCGTGCTGCGCGCGCATTCGATCCTTGGCGCCGGGTTGCCGGAGGGTCCGGGCGATGCCGATGCCTTCGCGCGCGGCGTCGCGGCGGCGTGCGAGTCCGGCGCGGCCGGCGGCCTGTCGCGGCTGTTTTCCGCGCGCGCGCTGATGCTCGAGGGCACGCTCCCGCCGGGCTCGGTCGCCGATTTCCTTTCCGGCCTGCTGATCGGCGACGAACTGCGCATGGCGCTCGCCGCGGACTGGGTTGCGCCCGGTGTACCCGTGAAGGTAATCGGCGAAGACGCGCTGTGCGCACGCTACCTGCAGGCGGCTGCGGCGTTTGGCCTGGCCGTATCGGCCGCCGCCGGACCCGCTACCGCGCATGGACTGTGGCAAGTCGCCTCGGCGGCCGGCCTGCTCGACGGAGATTCCCGCCCATGACCCCGTTCAAGACCTGGCTCGAACCGCTGCCGCTGGTGGCCATCCTGCGCGGCCTGCGTCCCGTCGAAGCGGTCGCGGTCGGCGAGGCGCTGGTGGGCGCGGGCTTCCACATCCTCGAAGTACCGCTCAATTCGCCCTCGCCGCTGGACAGCATCCGCCGGCTGGCCGAGCGCTTCGGCGACAGATACCTGATCGGCGCCGGCACCGTGCTGGACCCGGCGCAGGTGCGCGACGTCGCCGCGGCCGGCGGACGACTGGTGGTGATGCCGCACGCCGACCTGGCCGTGATCCGCGCGGCCACGCAGGCGGGGCTCCATTGCGTGCCCGGCGTGGCGACGCCGACCGAGGCATTCGCCGCACTCGCCGCCGGCGCCGGCGCGCTCAAGCTGTTCCCCGCCGAACACGCCTCGCCGGCCGTGCTCAAGGCCTGGCTCGCGGTGTTGCCGGCCGGCACCGCCTTGCTGCCGGTCGGCGGCATCGCGCCCGACACCATGGAACCGTGGCTGGCCGCCGGTGCTGCCGGCTTCGGCATCGGCTCGTCGCTCTACGCGCCGGGACGCGCGGCCGACGATGTCGGCGCGCGCGCGCAGGCCTTCACCCGGGCCTGGCGGCGCCATCTCGATTCGCAAGGATCCCACGCCCCATGACCATGAAGATCACCCGCCTGACCACGTTCATCGTGCCTCCGCGCTGGCTGTTCCTGCGCATCGATACCGATGCGGGCATCAGCGGCTGGGGCGAGCCGATCGTGGAGGGTCGCGCGCACACCATCGCGGCGGCGGTGGACGAACTGTCCGACTACCTGGTCGGCAAGGATCCGCGTCACATCGAGGACCTGTGGAGCGTGATGTACCGCGGCGGCTTCTACCGCGGCGGGCCGGTGCTGATGAGCGCGATCGCCGGCATCGACCAGGCGCTGTGGGACATCAAGGGCAAGCACCTGGGCCAGCCGGTACACGCGCTGCTCGGCGGACCGGTGCGCGAGCGCATCCGCGTGTATTCATGGATCGGCGGCGACCGCCCGGCGGACACCGCGCGCGCCGCCCGGGACGCGGTGGCACGCGGCTTCACCGCGGTCAAGATGAACGCCACCGAGGAGATGCAGTACGTCGACACCTACGCCAAGGTCGAGCAGGTGCTCGCCAATGTGCAGGCGGTGCGCGAGGCGGTCGGCCCGCACGTCGGGCTGGGCCTGGATTTCCACGGCCGCGTGCACAAGCCGATGGCCAAGGTGCTGATGCGAGAACTGGCCGCCTACAAGCTGATGTTCATCGAGGAGCCGGTGTTGTCCGAGCATCTGGAGGCGCTGCCGGAGCTGGCGGCCATCTCGCCCGCGCCGATCGCCCTGGGCGAGCGGCTCTATTCGCGCTACGACTTCAAGCGCGTGCTGGCGATCGGCGGCGTGGACATCCTGCAGCCCGATCCCTCGCACGCCGGCGGCATCACCGAGACGCGCAAGATCGCGGCGATGGCCGAGGCCTACGACGTGGCCATCGCCTTGCACTGTCCGCTCGGTCCGATCGCGCTGGCCGCCAATCTGCAGCTCGATGCGGTGTGCCACAACGCCTTCATCCAGGAGCAGAGCCTGGGGATCCATTACAACGCCGGCAATGACCTGCTCGACTACGTCAGCGACCGCAGTGTGTTCGCCTACGAAGACGGCTTCGTCGCCATTCCCGATGGCCCGGGCCTGGGCATCGACGTGAACGAGGACTACGTCGCCGAGCGTGCTTCGGCCGGCCATCGCTGGCGCAATCCGGTATGGCGCCACGACGACGGCAGCGTGGCGGAGTGGTGAACATGGCCGCCTTCGCCAGCTACCCCAGCCTGATCGACCGCGCCGTGTTCGTGTCCGGCGGCGCGACCGGCATCGGCGCCGCCTTCGTCGAGCACTTCGCGCGGCAGGGCAGCCGCGTGGCCTTCGTCGACCTCGACCGCGCGCACGGCGACGCGCTGTGCGAGGCGCTGGCCGATACCCGCCACCGGCCGCTGTTCCTGCCCTGCGACGTCACCGACCTGGACGCGCTGGCCGCGGCGATCGCGCAGGCACGCGCCGCAACCGGGCCGATCGGCGTGCTGGTCAACAATGCCGCCAACGACGTGCGCCATGCCTTCGGCGACACAAGTGCCGCCGACTTCGACCGCAACATCGCGGTCAACCTGCGCCACCAGTACTTCGCCACGCAGGCGGTGCGCGAGGACATGCGCGCACTCGGCGGCGGTTCGGTCATCTGCCTGGGTTCAACCGGCTGGATGAAGAAAAACGCCGGCTATCCGATGTACGCGATGGCCAAGGCCGCGGTGCATGGCCTGGTCAACGGCCTGGCGCGCGAACTCGGCCGCGACCGCATCCGCATCAACGCGCTGGTGCCCGGCTGGGTGATCACCGAAAAGCAGCGCCGGCTGTGGCTGGATGCCGAGGGCGAAGCGGAGATCGCCCGCGTGCAGTGCCTGCCCGGTTACCTGATGACCGACGACCTCGCCCGCGCGGCCCTGTTCCTGGGCGCCGACGACAGCCGCATGTGCACCGGCCAGGACTTCATCGTGGACGGCGGCTGGGTATGAACACCCCGGCGACGATCGCCTTCCAGGCGCGCAACACGCTGGGCGAAGGCATCGTGTGGTGCGAGCGCGAACAGGCGCTGTACTGGACCGACATCCACGCCGCGACGCTCTGGCGCTACCGTCCGCGCGACAACCGGACGGACCGGTGGGCGATGCCCGAACGGCTGGCCTGCCTGGCGCTGTGCGAGGCCGACGGCTGGCTGCTGCTGGGACTCGCCTCGCGGCTGGCGTTCTTCCACCTGGCCAGCGCCACGCTCGCGTCCGTCGCGACGGTGGAAGCTGGCATGCCGACGCGCCTGAACGACGGCGCCTGCGACCGCCAGGGGCGCTTCGTGTTCGGCACCCTGCACGAACCGCCCGCGGGCGGCTCCCGGCAGCCCGTCGGGAGCTTCTACCGGTTGAACGCGGATCTTTCGCTCGAGCGCCTGGACCTGCCCGGCGTGGCGATCAGCAACAGCGTGGCGTTCAGCCCCGACGGCCGCACGCTCTACTACTGCGATTCGCCCACCCGCACGATCCAGTGCTGCGACTACGATACCCGTTGCGGACCGCTACGCACCTTCGCCCGGCTGGACGATCCGCGCGGCGAGCCGGACGGATCGGCGGTGGACTGCGCGGGCAACCTGTGGAATGCGCAGTGGGGTCTGGGGCGGGTAGCGTGCTATACCGCGGATGGCCGCCTGGACCATTGCATCGACATACCCGCCTCGCAGCCGACCCGCCCTGCCTTTGGTGGGCCGGACCTTGCGATGCTCTACATCACCAGCGCGCGCGACGGCCTGGACGTCGATGCGCTCGCCGCTCAACCATCCGCCGGTGCGCTGTTCGCGGTGCCGTCGGGCACCATCGGGCTGCCGGAGCCGCGCTTTGCCGGTACGCCGCCGTCATCACGATCGACGCCCTCCATCTCGCTCCCGGGGAAGCACACCGCATGAACTCCAATGCCATCGCGTCACCCACTGCGCGGCCCAAGGCCACCGTCATCTTCACCTGCATACTCGCCGCGCTGGCCGGGCTGATGTTCGGCCTGGACATCGGCGTCATTTCCGGCGCCACCCAGTTCATCCAGGCCGAGTTCAAGGTCAGCGACCACACCATCGAGTGGATCGTCAGCGCCATGATGTTCGGCGCCGCGGTCGGCGCGGTGGCGGCCAGCTGGCTCTCCGCGGCGCTGGGGCGCAAGCGCTCGCTCATCCTGGGCGCGGTGCTGTTCGTGCTCGGCTCGTTGCTGTGCGGCATGGCCTGGTCGCCGGAGACGCTGATCGCCGCACGCCTGGTGCTTGGCCTGGCGATCGGCGTGGCCACCTTCACCGCGCCGCTGTACCTGGCCGAGGTGGCGCCGGAACACATCCGCGGCGCGATGATCTCCACCTACCAGTTGATGATCACCATCGGCATCCTGGTGGCCTTCCTCTCCGACACGGCGCTCAGCTACACCGGCGCCTGGCGCTGGATGCTCGGCGTGATCGCGATCCCCGGCGTGCTGTTCCTGCTCGGCGTGCTGATGCTGCCGGACAGCCCGCGCTGGCTGATGATGCGCGGCCGCCGCGACGAAGCGCTCGGCGTGCTGCACCGCCTGCGTGGCGATGCGGCCGTCGTCGAACGCGAGGCGGCGGACATCGAGGAACAGCTCAAGACACCCCAGCGCGGTTGGCACCTGTTCCTGGAAAACCGCAACTTCCGCCGCTCGGTCGGCCTGGGCGTGCTGCTGCAATTGATGCAGCAGTTCACCGGCATGAACGTGGTGATGTACTACGCGCCGCGCATCTTCCAGACGATGGGCTACGACACGGCCTCGCAAATGTGGTTCACCGCGCTGGTGGGCCTGACCAACGTGCTGGCCACCTTCATCGCCATCGCGCTGATCGATCGCTGGGGCCGCAAGCCGATCCTGTACACGGGCTTCGCCGTGATGGCCGTGGGCCTGGGCGTGGTCGGCACGATGATGCACGGCGGCATCGCCACCCATGCCGAGCAGATCTTCACCGTGGCGATGCTGCTGGTGTTCATCGTCGGCTTCGCGATGTCGGCCGGTCCGCTGGTGTGGACGCTGTGCTCGGAGATCCAGCCGCTCAAGGGCCGCGACTTCGGCATCGGCTGCTCCACCTTCACCAACTGGATCGCCAACATGGTGGTCGGCGCCACCTTCCTGACCCTGCTCAACGGCATCGGCAACGGCAACACCTTCTGGCTGTACGCCGCGCTCAACCTGGTGTTCATCGGGCTGACGTTCTGGCTGATCCCCGAAACCAAGGGCGTCACGCTGGAGCAGATCGAGCGCAACCTGATGCACGGCAAGCGGCTGCGCGACATCGGCCGATAGCCGGAAGCGTGGCGTAGGGTGGTCTTCAGCCCACCATGGGCGGCAGGAGCCGGTGGGCTGAAACCCACCCTACGTCCGCCCTAGGGGGTTGCCTGCGCGGCCTTGTTGGCTGCGGTTACCGCACCCACGAAGCCGGCGAACGGGATGTCGGTGATGCCGACCAGCCCGAAGTGTGCGTTCTCGCCGTCGAGCAGGCGGCCGCTGACGGGCTGGTCGGCGTACTGGAACCAGTGCGCGCCGACGATGGCCGGGTCGGCCGCGGCGGCAGCAAGGAAGCGCGCGTAGGCCTCGCCGCGCTGTGCTTCGTTCCACACCGCCACCGGGCCGGCGCCGAACGGCCCGCGATCGGTCGAGCCGAAGGAGAACTCGCTCACCAGTACCGGTTTGTCGAGCGCGTGCAGCGCAGCCAGATCCATGCCGTGCTGCGGCAGTTCGGCGTAGATGTTGATGCTCAGCACGTCGCACCACTGCGCGCAGGCAGCCACGGCCTCGGGCGTGCGCACGGCGAAGCGGCCGCCGAGGAGCAGGTGGTGCGCGTCGTGGCGACGCAGCGCCTGTGCGACGGTGCGGAAATACTGATCCGCGTAGGCGCGCAGCCAGGCGCGGTAGTCCTCGCCGATGGCGGGGTGGGCTTCGTCGGGTGCGGGCGCCTGGAAGCCGGCGGGTTCCAGCGCGTCCCAGCGCGTCACGCCGATGCCCCACGCCACGCCCAGGGGCAGCGCATCGCCGTACTTGTGCCTGAGCATGGCCAGGAAGGCCTGCTTGGCGGGACTGTCGGGCTTGCCGCGCAACGTGCCCAGCGCCAGCGCCCAGCGTCCCTGCGGACCGGGCGCGGCCCAGGCCAGCTCGTTGTCGGCGAAGTAGCCGAGCAGCCAGGGATCGTCGCGCACGCCGTCGGTGGCCTTGGCGACGGCGCGCTCGGCAGCCTTCGCGAAGCGCGGGTCGAACGGATCGGGCATGCGGCCCCACCAGTCGTAGCCGGTGGCGACATCGGCGTAGTCGCCGGCGATATTGATCGAACGGGTGTAGGCCAGCTCGCGGCCACGCGCGATCGCCTCGTCGCTCCAGTTGCCCAGCGTGTTGAAGCCCCACGCAGCCAGCCGCTGGCGCGTGCGCGCACGCCAGGCGTCCTTCCACTTTGCGCCGTCGACGCGATAGAGGTTGGCCGCGTAGAAATCGAACCAGCGTCCGTGATTGAAGGCCAGCCCGCTGGCGGCACCGGTGTCGCGGCGACTATCGCCCTGTCCGTGGAACGCCCGCCAGGCGCCCTTGGCGGGCGGCAGGGCAATGAACATCCACTCGCGGCCCTGCACGTAGCTGCGCCCGCCGTCGGCCACCGCGGTGTTGACGCCCAGCGAGAAGAACGGATCGCCGTCCGGCGTGACCAGTTGCCAGCGGTTGCCAATTTTCTGCGCGTGGAACCAGCCGGTGGCCTGGCCCTTTGCATCCGGAAGTCCGCCGTGGCGGTTCGCCGCTCCGGGCATCGTGGCCAGCCGGGCGCTTTCGCGCGCGTGGGCGCCGCGTAGCGCGGCGTCGCTGGCGATCTTTTCCGGCCACTGCCCACGCGTGTACTGGCCGTAGCGGTCGACGATGCCCGCATAGGCGGCGTGCTGGATATCGCCCGCGACCACGTGCGGCGCGCCGATCAGCAGTACCTGCGGGGCCTGCGGCGCAGGGATGGAGAACTGCACGGCCTGGATCGCCTGCAGCACCGGCGCGCCTTCCACGGTGGTGGCCAGCACGGTGCGCTGCCCCTTCGACTCGAACGGCATCGGCGGCCCGGCCTACATGCCGAAGGCGCGCGGTGAGGTCGCGTGCAGCGGCACGACGAGGGTCTGCGGGGGGCCGGCGGGAAGCCCGACCGTCGCCCGCAGATGGGCACCCGCGGCGCCTTCGAGGTCGATCACCAGGGTCACCGCCCAGGGCATGGCGTTCTGCACCCGCACCTGCAGTTCGCCACTCCCGCTCCAGGGTCGCGCAGGCGCCAGGCGTACGTGGGGCTGCGCCGAGGGCTCGAAGGTGTACCGGTGCAGGAACTCACCGGAGACGCGCTGCGCCCCGCCGGACTGGACGTGGGACAGGCCGACCTGAAAACCGGTCGCCGGATCGCCCGGGGCCTGCGGTTCCGCCCGGCACGCGAGGGACAGGGCCAGGCACACAAGGGCAGCGCACGTCTTCATCGGGCCAGTGTCCGCGTTCCAGCCTCAATCCGCCGCGAAACCGCTGCAGGAGCCCACTCGTGGGCGATGCTTTTCCGGCCGGCCAGGCAGCATCAGGGCATCGCCCACGAGTGGGCTCCTACAGAGCAGCGCACGCCTCAGGCGCCGCTGCGTTCCAGCCAGCGCCAGCCGTAATAGGCGGGGATGCCGCAGGCGATGATGACCAGGCTCATGCCGGCGCGGCCTGGATTCTGGATCGCGGTGGCGCCGATCACGCCCAGCACGGTGACCACGAACACCAGCGGCAGCCAGGGGTAGAACGGCACGCGGTAGGGTGAGGGTTCGCTCAGGTAGCGCCGGTACCAGAACAACGTGGCGATGCTGCAGGCGTGCGCCAGCCACTCGCCGACGGTGGTGTAGTCCAGCAACTGGTTGAAGCTGCCGGAGACCGCCAGCACGATCGCCCACGCGCCCAGCGTGGCCAGCGCCACCTGCGGCGCTCGGCTTTGCGGCTCGATGCGTCCGACGGCGGAGAAGAACATGCCGTCGGCGCCCATCGTCTGCAGCACGCGCGCGCCGCCGGCGATGGCGATGTTGCAGTAGCCGAAGGTGGAGCAGGCGATGCCCAGCGCGATCAGCGTGGCGCCGCGGTCGCCGAACAGCCGGCGCATGAGGTCGGCGGCCGGCGCCGTGCTGGCCGCCAGCCCCGCGTGGCCGAGGCCGGCGAGATAGGCGAAGTTGGCCAGCACGTAGGCGATCATCACGCCCGCCATGCCCAGCCCCAGCGCGCGCGGCAGCGTGCGTTGCGGGTTGCGCACCTCGCCCGCCAGGTCGTTGAGGTAGTGAAAGCCGCCGTAAGTGAACAGCACCGGCAGCAGCGCGCCGAACAGGGCGCTGTTGGGTACGTTGCGGGTCGGATCGGTGGCCAGCGTCACGCCCAGGTGGCCATCGGCCAGCACCACGCCCACCGCCACCAGCAGCACGATCGCGGTCAGCTTGATCACGGTGAAGATGTTCTGCACCCAGGCGCCGGCACGGATGCCGAACAGGTTGATGCCGACGATGAAGGCGATCGCGCCGGCGGCCACCGGCTTGATGTACAGCGTCGACAGCCCCAGCGCCGCGCAGAAGTAATCGGCGAAGGCGGTCGCCACCGCCGCCACGCTGCCGGGGTAGTTGATCAGCGCCATGGTCCAGCCGAACAGGAACGCCGGCAGCTGGCCGAACGCCTCGCGCAGGTAGATGTAGCTGCCGCCGGCCTGCGGCCGCCGCGCGCCCAGTTCCGCGTAGCACAACACGCCGGCGAGCGTGAGCAGGCCGCCGACCGCCCACAGGATCAGCAACTCCCAGCCCGAGCTGGTGCGCTGCGCCAGCGTGGCCGGCGTGCGGAAGATGCCGGCGCCGATCACGCCGCCGATGACGATCATCGCCGCGTCCCAGGTACCGAGGCGGCGCAGGTAGGTGTTCGTTTCGGTGCTCATGCGTCGGGCGGCATCGGCGGCGGCGGAAGGGGCACACGATAGCGTGACTCGGTGCTCGGTTCAGCCACCGGGGGCACGTTGCGAAGGCGCCGGTTCCCGTAGCAGCGCCCCTGGGCGCGACCGGGAGGCGTTGCGGCCGCGCCCCAAGCGCGCCCTTACGTGCGGCGCGCCCTTCGTCCGGGCTGTCCGAACCGCTACGCTTGCCGCATGACTGCTCTGTACTCGCGCGCCCACGCGCATCCGGCGTAAGGTCACGCGGATGTCTGCGCTTCCCACCTCCCTGATCGACGAAACCAGCCGCCCGCGCACGCGGCGAATCCTGCGCGTGCTGTCCTGGCTGGTCTCCGCGGCGCTGCTCGCGCTGGCCGCCTGGCTGCTGCACCGCTATCTGGGTGCGATGCGCTGGCGCGACGTCACCGCGGCACTGGCGCATCTGCCGCGCGCCCACGTGGCCGGCGCGATGGCCGCGACGGCGACCAGCTTCGCCATGCTGGCGACGTTCGACGTGTTGGCCGCGCGCAGCGTGGCGCCGACACGCACTCGGCCCGGGCTCGCGGCGTTTGCGGGGTTCGCGGCACATGCTTTGTCCAACACGCTAGGTTTCCACGCGTTCATCGGTAGCGCGGTTCGCTATCGCATCTATGCCTCCGCAGCCCTGGGCGGGGGTGATATCGCGCGCATCGTCGGTTTGGCCAGCCTGGGCGTCGGGCTGGGCTACGCAGTGCTGGGCGCCGCCGGCTTGTTGATGGAACCGGCGGTGGTCGGGGGCTGGGGCCGCATCGCGGGCATGGCCATCGTGGTGCTGATGGCCGGACTGCTGGCCTGGCTCGCGCGGCCGCGCAACCTGCGCCTGGGTCGCTGGGCGGTGACACTGCCGCGCTCGGGCTCGGCGGCGCTGCAGATGGCGATCGGCGGCATCGAGATGAGCGCGGCGATCGGCGCCATGTACCTGCTGCTGCCACCGGAGATCGCGCCGGCGTTCGCCGACTTCGTGCCGATCTACCTGGCCGCGCTGCTGGCCGGGATCGTCAGCCATGCGCCGGGCGGGCTGGGCGTGTTCGAGGCGATCCTGCTGGGTGCGTTTCCGGCCGAGGCGCGCGCGGAGGTGCTGGCGGGGTTGCTCTGCTACCGGCTGGTCTACAACCTGCTGCCGTTCGGCGTGGCGGCGCTGGCGCTGGGCGTATTCGAGGCGCGTCGGCGGCGCGCGATCCCGTAGGCACGCAACCGGATCGTGGATACCCGGTGGCGGTGCGGTCGCGCACAGGGTGCGCTCCTACAGGGATGCTCGATTCACTCCCTTTCGCGCGATGCGTTGTAAGGGTCCACTTGTGGGCGATGCTCTTGCGCCTGATCGCTCCGCCAAAAGCATCGCCCACAACAGTGGCTCCTACAGTGGTCGCCGGAAGCTTACGGAGTTTTTCGAGGTTGCCTACATGGGGGCCGGCGGTCAGAGGCCGAACGGCCATGTGTCGGCAGTGCCGGTGCGCGGTTCCTCGCCCAGCGGCTCGACCGCGCGCGTTTCGTCGAACCAGGTGTAGCCGTCGAACTGGCGCGGCAGCGAGCATTCCACATAATGGCTCCAGCGCTCCGTGTCGGGCCGGTAGATCACGCCGATGAAGCGTTCCAGCCGGCCCTCGGCCAGCCGCCTGCACAGGTCCGGATGCACGCCTTCGCGCAGGTCGAGCAGGCCACGCGGCTGACCGGCCTCGTGGAACAGCCGCTCGTAGCTGTCCTGGCGCGAGGGCACCACGTCCATTTCCTTCATCGGCTCGTCCCAGTCGTCGGCGGCGGCGACGGTGCCGGTATGCGTGCCGAAGCCGATCAGTGCGGCGGCGCTGCCGAAGCGCTGCCGGCACAACTGGCCCAGGTTCAGCTCCTCGCGCACCTGGCCCATCTCGGTGTGGCGCGCGTCGCCGATATGCGAGTTGTGCGCCCACACCACCGCCTTCGACTGCGGCCCGCCCGCGGCGAGCAGGTGCTCCAGCGTTTCGAACATGTGGCTGTCGCGCAGGTTCCACGACTCGGCCGAACCGTAGTACATCGCGCGGTAGTAGGCCTCGGCGTTGCTCACCAGGCGCGCGTTCTGCGCCGCGTCGAGGAAGTGCTCGCCGTCGGCCTGGGCATATTCCATGCGGCGCGCGAGCAACTCGCGCAGCGTCTGCACCACCGCCTTCTCGCACAGCGCGTAGCCCGCGGAGAGCGCCATGCGGCCGTACTGCGCGGGCTCCTTGCTCCAGGGCATCAGGCAACCGTAGCGATGGCGGGCGACCTGCGCGGCCCGCGGGTCGACCTTGTCCAGGTAATCGAGCACCGCGCGGATCGAACTGTCCAGGCTGTACAGGTCCAGCCCGTAGAAGCCCGCCTGCGCTTCGGCCGGTCGGCCCGCGTTGTGGCGGCGCAACCAGTCGATGAAGCGGGCGACCTCGCGGTTGCGCCACATCCAGGTCGGGAAGCGCTGGAAGATCGGTTCGTCGCGCGTGGCCGGACGACCGCGCACGTAACGGTCCAGCGCCGCCGCGTCGGGCCAGTCCGCCTCCACGGCGACGATGGTGAAGCCGTGCGCTTCGATCAGCCGGCGGGTGATCGCCGCCCGCGCGCGATAGAACTCGGACGTGCCGTGGCTGGCCTCGCCCAGCAGGACCACGCGGGCATCGGCGTAGCGGTCGAACAGCCGTCCAAACGCGGGATCGTCCAACTCGGGCAGCGGCTCCATCGCCGCGCGGATCAGGTCCGGCAGGCCGCCGCCGTCGACCGGCGCGCGCGCCGCCACCGGCTCCATCGCCGGCACCGGCGCAGCGTCCTGCTCGCTCCAGCCGTAGCTGCCGACCAGCGGCACGAAGCGCACTTCATCCAGTTCCTCGTGCTCGAAGCGATCCTCTTCGACGCGCGTGACCTTGACCAGTCGCTGCCGGTGCAGCGTCTCGCCCACCGGCATCACCAGCCGCCCGCCGATCGCCAGTTGCCGGCGCAACACGTCCGGCACTGCCGGACCGCCGGCGGCAGCGAGGATGGCATCGAACGGCGCGGCCTCCGGCCAACCACCGCTGCCGTCGCCCACGCGCAGCTGGATGTTGCGGTAGCCCAATGCCTCGAAGCGCTGGCGCGCCAGGTCGGCCAGCTCGGGATGGCGCTCGACCGCATGCACGCAAGCAGCCAACGCCGCCATCACCGCGGCGGCATAGCCCGAACCTGCGCCGATCTCCAGCACGCTGTCGCTCTCGTCCAGCTCGGCCGCCTGCAGCATGCGCGCGACGATGAACGGCTGGGAGATGGTCTGCCCGGCCTCGATCGGCAGCGGCGAATCCTCGTAGGCGAACTCGTGCATGGTGCCGGCCACGAACGCCTCGCGCGGAATCGTGCCCATCGCCTCCAGCACCCGCGCATCGGTGATGCCGCGCCCGGCGAGCTGGCGCTCGACCATGCGCTGGCGTTGTCGGGCGAAGTCGGCCATCGGTCACCTCCGGTCGGAACCCGCCACGCTAGTGCGGACCCGATCAACCAGGTGTCAAGCCACACAGCCACCTGGATGGCGGGCGATTGCCGCATGGCGGCGCCAGTCGCCTAGAATCCCCGTCACGTATTGCCGGCCCGTACTGTGTCCCCTCCCCCGCGCAAGATCCTGCATGTCGACATGGACGCGTTCTACGCGTCGGTCGAACAGCGCGACGACCCTTCACTGCGCGGCAGGCCCGTGGTGGTGGCGTGGCGCGGGGCACGTTCGGTGGTGTGCGCGGCCAGCTACGAGGCGCGCGTGTTCGGCGTGCGCTCGGCCATGCCGGCGGTGCGCGCGGAGCGGTTGTGCCCGCAAGCGGTCTTCGTGCCGCCCGATTTCACCCGCTACAAGGCGGTCTCGCGGCAGGTGCGGGCGATCTTCGCGCAGCACACCGAGCTGATCGAACCGCTGTCGCTGGACGAGGCCTACCTGGACGTCACGCGCAGCAAGAGCGGCCTGTCCTCGGCGACAGCCACGGCCGAGGCGATCCGCGCGGCGATCCGCGAGGAAACCGGCCTGACCGCGTCGGCCGGCGTGGCGCCGAACAAGTTCCTGGCCAAGATCGCCTCGGACTGGCGCAAACCCGATGGCCTGTTCGTGATCCGCCCGCACCAGGTCGAGGCGTTCCTCGCGCCGCTGGCGGTAGGGCGGCTGCCGGGCGTGGGCAAGGTGATGGAAGGCAAGCTCGCGGCGATGGGCGTGGCCACGGCGGCCGACCTGCGCACCCAGGGCCTGGCCGCGCTGGAGGAGCGCTTCGGTCGTTGGGGTCGACGCCTGCACCAACTCTCCTGGGGCATCGATGACCATCCGGTACAGCCGGACCGGCTTACCCTGCAGGTATCGGCCGAAGACACCTTCGAACGCGACCTGACGCTGGATGAACTCGAACCGCATATCCGTCGCCTGGCCGAGAAAACGTGGGCCGGCCACCAACGCGAGAAAGGACGCGTCGCGCGCACGGTAGTCCTCAAGCTCAAGACCACCGACTTCCGCACACTTACCCGTAGCTTTTCGCCATCCACCTTGCCGGCTTCCTCGCGCGAGTTGGCCGACGTCGCGTGCGCATTGCGAGCGCGCGCGGAGCAGCCCATCGGCACGCGCTACCGGCTGGTCGGAGTTGGCCTGGCTGGATTCGTCGACCGTGACGGCTTCGTCCACCAACTGGGCTTGTTCAAGTCTGCCGGACTGACGGATTGATCGCTGCTGTTCGATCGCGGGGGCCTCTCGCGAACGCCCATCCAAAAGCTGAGCCGCCCGCTATCACGCGGCATTGCAGCGCGTGTCGGCCGCTATCGCGGCGGCCCGGCCGGCGATACACCCACGGCTGCTGGGGTCGATTGCAAAGTCGTCCCCATGTGCCTGCCCAACGTTGCATCGTCGATGACTGCGAGGTGCCCAAGGCCAGGGCTTGTCAGCAAGGTGGCCACCTCCTGGTGCGCAGCATCCTGGCTTGCGATGCGGTCCAGCTCGTTCGGACGTGGCGCTTGTCGATCAAGCCAGCCGCGTGAGACCTCCTCGACCGAGCGGGCGGTTGCTTTTTCCACGGGAACACCGATTTCGGCAGCGGCGAGGTGATAGTTCACCCGTTGCTCCACGGCCACGGCGCAGGTGATGTTGTTCTGCCGCCGCAGTTCGACGCTGGCCACGGTACCAAAACGGTCCAGTCCAGCTATTCCTGCATTGTGTATGGCCACCGCATCTGTGAGGGCCGCTGCAGCACGCTCGCTATGCGTACCATGGGCCAGTCCGCTACGGTCCTCCATCGCATGCACCTGTCCGAGCAGATTGCTGTAGTAGCGGTGCATGGGGTGGCCTGGGTGACGGAAATCGTCCAGGCACCCCGGCGCTCGCTCCGGAACATCGGGTGTCGCTGGCCACTTCGTGCCAGCGAGGCCAGCCGTAGCCTCACGGCTGGCTTTGAGACTTACATGCAATGCCTGCCAAGTAGCACTACCGACGATGCCGTCACGTTCCAGACCGTGGTCTTGCTGGAAAGCCTCCACAGCGGCCCGTGTGCTCGGACCGAACTTGCCGTCGAGCTCAAGGGGGCGTCGGTGGGCATCGGCGTAGCCCAGGCTGCTGAGCGCACCTTGCAGGCGTCGAACCTCGCCGCCGTGCATGTTTTGCCGGAGGGGAGGTTCATGGACGAGGGCGCGGCCTTCGGCCAAGGCAATGAGATCGGCTTTTTCGCTGGCTATGCGATGGGCGACACTCGCCTTTACGATCGGCGCGGAGCTGGCGAACAACTGGTCGTTATAGGCGAGCTTGTAGTCCTGGATCGCACCGACGATGTCCCGGTCGGACAGTACAGCGATCTCGTAGTCGCTCCCGAACGCTCTTTCCAGGCCTCTGGTGACGATGGAGGTTGTGCGATTTCCGTACTGTACGGAGGTGCTCCACAGTGCATCCTGGACTGCAGGGCCACGAGCTGACAGGTCCAAGCCCGCCGCCGCCAGGCGCTCAACCTGGGCGTCGTAGTGCGTAGCTTTTACGAAGTCGTACTGATCCTGCGCGAAGGCCGGGTCCGTCCTTGCAAGGTCGCCCCATTTTTCGTTGAAAGCGCGAGTTTTCGGCTCCAACCCTTCAAACGCGTCTCTGTACACGGACTGGTCGAGGTAGGCCCTTAGCGTTCCCGAGTTTGTGGACAACTGGAAAGTGCCGTACGAAACACCACCGTGGTCTCCCTTGCCGCTTGAAATCGTGCCGGGCCCACGGCCACCGCTCTCGTAACGCTCGGACGTCTGACCCAGATGCCAGCCAAGTTGAGAATCCATTCCTTCGCTCCATGCGATCGAAAAACGCGCGCCAGCTAGCGCTGGCCCAAGGCCGACTCCAGTTTTGACGCCTGCCTGGCAGTCTCTTCCACATAGCAGCTCGTCGAGGAGACATCGGCAGCCGTTCCGCTGTCCGGAGCGGGGCGGCAACGGGCATCCCGAAGCAAGATCCACTTTCGTTCCGCCGTGCGCAACTGTTCCTGCCTGGGGTCATCCGACTGTGCCATCAGTGACCGATAGGCATTGTTCAAGCGCAGGTTCTGATAGTCGAGTTCGTCCCCCATGCAATCAAGCATCGCCGCGGTCACGCCACCCGAGGCCCCGATACATGCGCCATAAGACGCCCTGATGCCTGGCTGGTTCGTCGCTGCCCCGGTCTCAGGCGATTGCCCATAGGCCACACCTAGCGCAATTGTCGCGAGCAAGCCCACGATTGGATAGCTACGCATCGCTCGTACTCCTTTACGTTTGGTCGCTCGGCCCCCTGTGTCGGCGATGCATTGCTGCAGCCGTGCTTGAAAGACCGTGCGAGGGAAAGCTCCGCCGAATGCGGACCGCTTCTGGAGGCGAGAGCGTCTGCCCTCACCCGCCACGAGCCTTTTCAAGGATGCCTCAGCTTCGTGCACCGGGGTATCAGCGGATTCCTACGGCGAGCCGATGCGATTGCGGAACAAGCGAGCCACAGATAAGCGAATTGCACGCTGCCATGGAAGGCCAGCCGCCATTGGCGGCTGGCCTTCATCCTCACCGGTACGGGCCTACTTCTTCTTGGGCAGATACAGATCGGTGATGGTGCCTTCGTAGACTTCCGCGGCCATCGCCACCGACTCGCTCAGGGTCGGGTGCGGGTGGATGGTCAGCGCAATGTCGGCCGCCTCGGCGCCCATCTCAATGGCCAGCGCCAGTTCGGAAATCAGGTCACCCGCGTGTGGGCCGACGATGCCGGCGCCGACGATGCGGTGGGTTTCCTCGTCGAACAGCAGCTTGGTGAAGCCCTCGGTGCGGTCGATGCCGATGGCGCGGCCGGAGGCGGCCCAGGGGAACTTGCCCACGCCGATCTTCAGGCCCTTCTCCCTGGCTTCGCGCTCGGTCACGCCGACCCAGGCGATTTCGGGGTCGGTGTAGGCGACGGACGGGATCACGCGGGCGTCGAAATGGCTCTTCTCACCGGCGACCACTTCAGCGGCGACGCGTGCCTCGTGGGTGGCCTTGTGCGCCAGCATCGGCTGGCCGACCAGGTCGCCGATGGCGAAGATGTGCGGCACGTTGGTGCGCATCTGCGTGTCGACGTTGATGAAGCCGCGCTCGGTCACGGCGACGCCGGCCTTGTCGGCGCCGATCCTGTTGCCGTTGGGCGAGCGGCCGACGGCGACCAGCACGCGGTCGAACAGCATGGTGTCGGGGGCGTTCTCGCCCTCGTAGCGGACCTCGATGCCCTTCTTGGTGGCCTTGGCCTCGACCACTTTGGTCTTCAGGTGCACGCTCTTGAGCTTGCCGCCCAGACGCTTGGCCAGCGGCTTGCTCAGGTCGGCGTCGGCGCCGGGAATGAGCTGGTCCATGAACTCGACCACGGTCACTTCGCTGCCCAGGCCGGCATACACGGTGGCCATCTCCAGGCCGATGATGCCGCCGCCGACGACCAGCAGCTTCTTCGGGATGTCGGCCAGCTCGAGCGCGCCGGTGGAATCCATCACGCGCGCGTCGTCCCACGGGAACATCGGCAGGCGCACGGCCTGCGAGCCGGCGGCGATGATGGCGTGTTCGAAGCGGATCAGCTTGGTGCCTTCGGCCGTCTCTACTTCCAGCTCGTGCGGCGAGACGAAGCTGCCGGTGCCTTGCACGGTGCGCACCTTGCGCTGTCTGGCCATGCCGGCCAGGCCGCCGGTGAGCTTGCCGACCACCTGGTCCTTGAACTTGCGCAGCTTGTCCAGCTCGATCTTCGGCTTGCCGAAGCTGACGCCATGGGCGGCCATGGCTTCGGCTTCGTCAATCACCGCGGCCGCGTGCAGCAGCGCCTTGGACGGGATGCAGCCGACGTTGAGGCAGACGCCGCCCAGGCTGGCGTAGCGCTCGACCAGCACGGTGTCGACGCCGAGGTCGGCGGCGCGGAAGGCGGCGGTGTAGCCGCCGGGGCCGGAGCCAAGGACGACGAGTTTGCACTCAACGTCTGGCTGGCGGCCGCTGGGGCTTGCCGCTTTTGCTTCCTCTGTCTTACGGGGAGAGGATTGAGGTGAGGGGGCGGGGCTCGCGGGAGAGGTGGTAGATGCGTTCGCTCCGTCGCCAGGCTGTCGCGAGGGTGACCCCTCACCCCGGCCCTCTCCCCGGGGGGCAGAGGGAGCAGAAGCGCTCGCCTCAAGCGTGAGGATCACCGCGCCCTCGGACACCTCGTCGCCCACCTTCACCTTCACGTCCTTGACCGTGCCGGCCGCGCTGGAAGGCACCTCCATGGTCGCCTTGTCCGATTCCAGCGTGACCAGGCTCTGTTCCTTCTCCACGCGGTCGCCGGCCTTCACCAGCACTTCGATCACCGGCACGTTGTCGTGGCCGCCGATATCGGGAACTTTCACTTCGATCGTGTTCGCCATGGCTGCGCCTCCGTCAGAGCAGCAGCCGGCGGATATCGCCGAGCTGGTTGGCCAGGAACGCGGCGAAGCGCGCGGCAAGCGCGCCGTCGATCACGCGGTGGTCGTAGGACAGCGACAGCGGCAGCATCAGCCGCGGCGCAAACTCCCTGCCATTCCACACCGGTTGCATGCGCGCCTTGGACACGCCGAGGATCGCCACCTCCGGCGCGTTGACGATCGGCGTGAACGAGGTGCCGCCGATGCCGCCCAGCGAAGAGATCGAGAAACAGCCGCCGGACATCTCGGCCGGGCCGAGCTTCTTCTCGCGCGCCTTCTTGGAGATCTCGCCAAGCTCGCGGGCCAGATCGAGCAGGCCCTTCTGGTCGCAGTCGCGGATCACCGGCACCACCAGGCCGTCGGGCGTGTCCACCGCGATGCCGATGTGGAAGTACTTCTTCAGGATCAGCTTCTCGCCGGTCCCGTCCAGCGAGGCGTTGAACTGCGGGAATTGCTTGAGCGCCGCCACCACCGCCTTGATCTGGAACACCAGCGGGGTGACTTTCAGGTCCTTGTTTTCGGCGCCGAGCTGCTTGCGGAAGGCTTCCAGTTCGGTGATGTCGGCGTCTTCGTGCTGGGTGACGTGCGGGATCATCGCCCAGTTGCGCGCCAGGTTGGCGCCGGAAATCTTCTGGATGCGCGAGAGCGGCTTTTCCTCGACCGGGCCGAACTTGGAAAAGTCGACCTTCGGCCACGGCAGCAGGTTGAGCCCGCCGCCGGCGGCCACCGGCGCGCCCTGCACCGGGCGCGCGCCCGAGGCGAGTGCATGCTTGACGTAGGCGCTGACGTCCTCGCGCTGGATGCGTCCGCCACGGCCGGAGCCCTTGATCTGCTGGATGTCCACGCCCAGTTCGCGCGCGAAGGCGCGGATGGCGGGACTGGCGTAGGGCGCGTCGCCGGGCATCACGATGCGCGCGTCGAACGGCGGGCGCTCCTGCGGACGCACGTCGCCCTCGGCCACGGGGCCGGGCTGTGCGCCGCGACCGGCGGCCGGCGCGGGTTTTTCGGGACCGCCGCCGCTGATCGGCAGGCCGGTGGCGGAACGCGCGTCGGGCGAGGCGGCCGGGGCCGAGGCCGGCGCCGGCGCGGCGGGAGCGGGTGCGGCAGCGCCGCCTTCGATCAGCGCGATGACGTCGCCTTCGGAGACCTCGTCGCCGACTCCGAGCTTGAGGTCCTTGACCACGCCAGCAAACGGCGCGGGCACTTCCATGGTCGCCTTGTCCGACTCCAGCGTGATCAGGCTCTGGTCCTTGGCGACGGTGTCGCCGACCTTCACCAGCACCTCGATCACCGGCACATTGCCGTGGCCGCCGATGTCCGGCACGCGTGCTTCACGCACGCCGCCGGCCGCCGGGGCAGCGGCCGGTGGCGGCTGCGGCGCGGCCTCGTCGACGGCGCCCTTGCCCGAGCCGGGTTCGGCGGCCCTGGCCTGCTGGCTGGACAGCGGTGCCGCCGCGGGAGCGGGCGCTGCGGCCGGCGCGGGAGCGGGCGCTGCGGCCGGCGCGGGGGCGGGCGCTGCGGCCGGCGCTGGCGCGGCCGCGCCGCCCTCGGCCTCGATGGTCGCGATCACCGCGCCCTCGGAGACTTCGTCGCCGACCTTGAGCCTGACCTCCTTGACCACGCCGGCGAACGGCGCGGGCACTTCCATGGTCGCCTTGTCCGACTCCAGCGTGATCAGGCTCTGTTCCTTCTCGACGCGGTCGCCGGGTTTGACCAGCACTTCGATCACCGGCACGTTGTCGTGGCCGCCGATGTCGGGGACGCGTGCTTCTTTGGGGTCGGCCATGGGGGTCTCCTGCGGATGGCTACGGCGCACCGCCCGGGGATGACGGCCGCGCAAGGCCTCCCATGATAGCGAACGGCCGGCCGCCGCGTAGCCTCGGGCGGACAAGGCTGAAAAACCGCCGGACGGCGCCGCAAGCCGTTACCGTGGCCACGCCGTGCGCCCGGCGCCGCGCCGGCCGGCGCCCGGGGCGAGCGGCCCGGGAACCCCATGCATGACCTTGTGCCGATGTGTCCGCCCGCGGCGCTACCTATGCTGGTGCCATGGCGCGCTGCGCGGGGCGGCGCGGAGGAGAACGCATGCTGACCATCCGCCACTTGTCCAAGACCTACGCCAACGGCGTGCGTGCGCTGCGCGGCATCGATCTGGACATTCCCCATGGCATGTTCGGCCTGCTCGGCCCCAACGGCGCGGGTAAATCCTCGCTGATGCGCACGATCGCGACGCTGCAGGACCCCGACCAGGGCAGCATCGAACTGGACGGCCTGGACCTGCTGGCCGACAAGCCGGCCACGCGCCGCCTGCTCGGCTACCTGCCGCAGGAGTTCGGCGTCTATCCGAAGGTGTCGGCCGAGGCGATGCTGGACCACTTCGCCGTGCTCAAGGGCGTCACCGCGCGCGGCGAACGGCGCGAACTCACCGAGGCACTGCTGCGCCAGGTCAACCTGTGGGACGTGCGCAAGCGGAAGCTCGGCACCTTCTCCGGCGGCATGCGCCAGCGCTTCGGCATCGCCCAGGCGCTGATCGGCAACCCGAAGCTGGTGATCGTGGACGAGCCCACCGCCGGCCTGGACCCGGAGGAGCGCAACCGCTTCCTCAACCTGCTGGCCGAGATCGGCGAGACGGTGGTGGTGATCCTGTCCACCCACATCGTGGCCGACGTGACCGACCTGTGCCCGCGCATGGCGATCATCGGCCAGGGCCAGGTGCTGCTCACCGGCGAGCCGCGCGAGGCCATCCGCAGCCTGGACGGGCACGTATGGCGGCGCTCGATCGACAAGGCGGAACTGGACAGCTACCGCGCCCGCATGACGATCCTCTCTACCCGCCTGGCCGGCGGCCGCACGCTGCTGCACGTGCTGGCCGAGGCGCGCCCGGAGCCGGGCTTCGAGCCGGTGGCGCCGGACCTGGAAGACGTCTATTTCGGCCGCCTGCGCGCGCAGGCCACGGCGCGGGCCGCCTGACGCCATGCTGGGGGAAATCTTCCGCTTCGAGTGGCGCCAGCAGTGGCGGGCGCCGCTGTTCTGGATCATGGCGCTGGCCTTCGGAGCACTGGCCTTCGCGGTCGCCTGCACCGATGCGGTGATGATCGGCGGCGCCAGCGGCAACGTGCTGCGCAACGCGCCGATGGTGATCGTGCGGCTGATCACCGCGTTCACGATTTTCGGCATGCTCGCCGGCGGCGTGTTCGTCGCCGGCGCAGCGCTGCGCGATTTCGACAACGACACCGCCGAGCTGATGTTCGCCACCCCGGTCGGCCGCGGCGCCTACCTGGGCGGCCGGCTGGCGGCCGGCTACGCGGCAGCGGTGGCGATCATGCTGGCGGTGGCGCTGGGCGTGGCACTGGGCGGTGCGATGCCGTGGATCGATCCGGCACGGCTGGGCCCGGCGGACTGGCAGGGCTACGCCTGGGCATTCGGCGTGATGGTGCTGCCGGACATGCTGTTCGTGGCGGCGCTGCTGTTCCTGCTGGCCACGGTGACCCGCTCGCTGCTGGCCACCTACATCGGGGTGATCGCCTTTCTCGTGCTGCTGTCGCTGTCGGGCCTGCTCACGCGCGACGTCAACCACCATGTACTGGCCGCGATGCTCGATCCGTTCGGCGGTCGCACGCTGGGCATCGTCACCCGCTACTGGTCCGCGGACGAGCTCAACCGGCGCCTGCCGCCGCTGGAAGGCCTGCTGCTGTGGAACCGCTTGCTGTGGCTGGGCGTCTCGGCGCTGCTGGCCGGCGCCGCGTTCGCGCTCTTCCGCACCAATCGCGAAGGCCTGCGCCTGTCGCGGCGCAAGCCGCGTGCCGAGCCGCCGCTGCTGCGCCCGGTGGCCGGCGCGCCGCGCATCCGCCTGCCGGCGGTGCGGATGGCCTACGACCTGCGCGCCCGCCTGGCGCAGCTGCGCGCACTGCTGGCGTTCGACCTGGGCCAGGTGCTGCGCGGCGTGCCGTTCCTGGTGATGCTGGCGTTCGGGCTGGTCAACCTGCTGTTCGCGCTGGCGTTCGCGGGCGAGATCTACGGCACCGCCACCTATCCGGTTACCCATTCGGTGCTCGCCACGGTGCAGGGCAGCTTCCATTGGCTGCTGGCGATCATCGTGACCTTCTACGCCGGCGAGCTGGTGTGGCGCGAGCGCGACCGGCACACCGCCGAGGTCGTCGACGCCTTTCCGCTGCCGGACTGGCTGCCGCTCGCGGCGCGGCTGCTGGCGCTGGTCGCGGTGGCGCTGGGATACCTGGCGGTGGGTGACCTGGTCGGCATCGCGTGGCAGCTCGCCCATGGCTACACGCGGCTGGAGCCGGGTCTGTATCTGGCTACGCTGGGGCTCGACGCGGCGCCGTTCGTGTTGCTGGCGGTGCTGATGCTGCTGTTCCAGACGCTCGCCGGCAGCAAGTTCATGGGCTACCTGCTGGGCATCGTATGGCTGGTGGCTTCGATCATCGGCTTCCCGCTGCTGCATTGGGACCACAACCTTTTCATCTACGGCCATGCGCCGTCGGTGCCGTACTCGGACATGAACGGCTTCGGCCATTTCCTTGCCGGCGCGCTGTGGTTCGACCTCTATTGGGGCTTCGCCGCGGCGGCACTGCTGGTGGTGGCATCGCTATTCAGCGTGCGCGGCACCGGGCAGGCCGGGCGCGAACGCCTGCACGAGGCGCGCGCGCGCCTGCGTCGTCCGGCGGCGATCGCGCTGGGTGTGGCGCTTACCGGTTTCGTGCTGACCGGCGCGTGGATCTTCTACAACACCAACGTGCTCAACCACTACGAAAGCAGCGAGCAGGCCCAGCGCAAACGCGCCGATTACGAAAAGGCCTACGCCCGCTACAAGGACCTGCCGCAGCCACGCATCAGCGCGGTGAACACCGCGGTGGACATCTACCCGTACCAGCGCAGGCTCGAGATCCGCGGCCACTACACGCTGGTCAACCGCACCTCCGGGCCGATCGACGCGCTGCACGTGAACTTCGATACCGACCTGGCCGTCAAGTCGCTGCGCTTCGCGCCACACGAGACGGTCAGCGACGACAAGCGGCTGGGCTATGCGATCTACCGGCTGAAGACGCCGTTGGCGCCCGGCGCATCGATGGCCTTCGATTTTGACCTCGAGTACACCCCGCGCGGCTTCACCAACGAACCGTCCGGCCAGTTCCTGGTCGCCAATGGCAGCTTCTTCGACAGCGGCATGCTGCCGCATTTCGGCTACCAGAGCGACGCGCAGCTCACCGACCGCAGCGACCGTCGCAAGTACGGCCTGCCGCCGCACGTGCCGCGCATGCCCAGGCTGGGTGACGCCCGGGCGCTGGGCAACAACTACGTCAGCAACGACGCGGACTGGATCGAGTTTTCCACCACCGTCTCCACCTCCGCCGACCAGACCGCGCTGGCACCCGGATACCTGACCAAGAGCTGGACGGCCAACGGCCGGCGCTATTTCACCTACACCATGGACCGGCCGATGCTGGACTTCTACTCGTGGCTGTCGGCGCGCTACGCGGTGAAGAAGGACAGCTACCAAGGCATCGCCATCGAGGTCTATTACGATCCGGCACACGCCTGGAACGTCGAGCGCATGATCGAGGCGGTGAAGGACTCACTGGCGTACTACCAGGCGCATTTCACGCCCTACCAGTACCGCCAGGTGCGCATCCTGGAGTTCCCCAACTACCGGACTTTCGCGCAGTCCTTCGCCAACACGATTCCCTACTCCGAATCGCTCGGCTTCATCGCCGACCTGCGGGATCGGTCGAAGATCGACTACGTCTACTACGTCACCGCGCACGAGGTTGCGCACCAGTGGTGGGCGCACCAGGTGATCGGCGCCCACATGCAGGGCTCGACCATGTTGAGCGAATCGCTGGCGCAGTATTCGGCGCTGATGGTGATGAAGCACAAGTACGGCGCCGACCAGATGCGCAAGTTCCTCAAGTACGAGCTGGACAAGTACCTGATGAGCCGCGCCACCGAAAAGGTGGCCGAGGAGCCGCTGGCGAAGGTGGAGAACCAGCAGTACATCCACTACAACAAGGGCTCGCTGGTGTTCTACGCGCTGCAGGACTATGTCGGCGAAGCGAACCTCGATCGCTTGCTCAGGCAGTTCCTGCTCGCCTGGCAATTCCGCGGCCCGCCCTACCCCAGCTCCCAGGATTTCATGGACACCCTCGCCCGCGGTCTCGGCGCCAAGTGGAAGGGCCTGCTGGATGATCTGTTCTGGAAGATCACGCTGTTCGACAACCGGATCAGCGAGGCCGCCGCTTCGAGGCTGCCGGACGGCCGCTACCAGGTGACCCTGAAGGTGCACGCCGGCAAGGTGCACGTCGACGGCACCGGCAGGGAGACGCCCGCCGAAACGGACGTGCCGGTCGATATCGGCGTGTTCGCCGCCTCCCCGGGCAAGGGCCGGGACGGCGAGCCGCTGTACCTGGAAAAACGCTTGCTGCCGGCCGGCGACAGCACGATTACGGTGATCGTCAAGGACAAGCCGGCCGAAGCAGGCATCGATCCGTTCAACGAACTGATCGATCGGGTATCGGGCGACAACCGGCGGCCGGTGGTGATGCAGTAGCCGTTCCCCGGCAGGAACGAACCGCCTTTCGTAGGAGCCCACTTGTGGGCGATGCTCTTTCGGACCTCATGCCAGAAGGCATCGCCCACAAGTGGGCTCCTACAGAACCGACGTCAGCCGGCTTTCCCGCTCCCATCCGCCAATGCGCCCTGCACCACGGTCAGTTCGCGCTGCGGGTAGGGAATGCTGATGCCCACGTCGGCGAAGCGCTCCTTGATACTGCGCAGCAACTCCGTCTGCGTGGCCCACAGATCCTCGCTGCGCGTCCAGGCACGAATGATCAGGTCCACCGAACTCTCCGCCAGCGTCCCGGTCACCACGCTCGGCGGCGGCTCATCGAGAATGCGCGAGTCGGCCGCGAACAGCCTCTCGACCTCGCCGATCGCCTGGCCGATGTCGTCCTTGTAGCCGATGCCCACCTTCAGCTCGAACCGGCGCGTGCCGCGGCGGTTGGCGTTGATGATGGCGTCGCTGCCGATCTTGGCATTGGGCACGATCGCCTCGCGGTTGTCCGGCAGCACCAGCAACGTATACATCAGGTTGACCGTCTCCACCGTGCCGTCGACGCCGCCGGCGTGAACGAAGTCGCCCGCGCGGAACGGCCGGAACACGATCAGCAGCACGCCCCAGGCCAGGTTGCTGAGCGAGCCCTGCAGGGCCAGGCCGATGGCCAGGCCGCTGGCGCCGAGCGCGGCGACCAGCGGCGCCGAAGGCACGCCCGCGGTGATCAGCGCGCTGACCACCAGCACCGCCACCAGCACGCCATAGAGAAGATTGCGCAGGAAGCCGATCAGCGTGGCGTCCACGCTCGCCCGCTGCATCGCCCGCTGGACCAGGTTGGCCACGCGCGCGGCCAGCCAGGTGCCGATCAGCAGGATCAGCAGCGCGACCAGGATGTTGATTCCCAGTCGCGTGGCGTTTTCGGAAAAATGGATCCGGGCGAGCAGGTCGGGCATGGCGGGCTCCGCGTACGAACGGGGCCGTCAAACTAGCAGAACGCCCGTGGCGCCCGGCAAGCGAGCAGGCAAAAAAAAACGCCGCGCCGGCCTGGGGAAACCGGCGCGGCGCATGGGCCGCGATGTGGGGGAGCGGCCAGCCCGCCGCCGAGGGGGTGGCTAGCGGGCTTCGGGCTTCGTCTTGGCGGAAGCCTCGTTGTCATGCTCGGCCTGGTGTTCGACCAGCGCCAGGCGCGAACCGTCCTTCAGGCGGAACTCGAACTGCTGCTGCAGCTCGTCCAGCCGCGCCAGGCGCGGGCACAGCGCCTCGGCGCGTTCGCCCAACTTGTCCGCGCGCGCGTTGACCTGCGTTTCGATGCTGTGGTCGAGCGAGTCGGCGCGTGCCTCCAGCGCGGCGACCTGGCTCTCGTCGCCGCTGAGCGCGGCCTTGACCGCCTTGGCGGTGACCGTGCTCACCAAGGTCGAGACCGCATCGCCAATCTGGTTCTCCATCAGGTCCTGCACGCCGTGCTGGCGCCACTGGCCGCTGCCCAGTCCGTTGTCGAGCTTGGCCAGCGCCTGCTTGTGCTGCACGTTGAGCTCGCGGGTCAGGCGGCTGCGCTCGTCCGGATCCTCGGCAAAGCTGGCAACCACGGTGGTGAGTGCATCGAAACCGATGTCCACGCCTTCGCGCGCGATCGAGGCCACCTCGGGCAACAGGCTGCGGACCTGGCCCTCGTATTCGCGCAGGCGCCTGGCGTCACCAGCGGAAACAGCCAGCTCCCTGCCATCCACGCGCACCGCGCCGTCGTGCATGAACACGCGGCCGGGCGTGCCGTCCTCCCGCTCGAAGGTGATGCCGTCCGGCTTGACCAGCACGTCGTAGTCGGTCTCGAAACTGCATTGCTGTTCGCCGACGTGGACGCCCGCCTGGGCAGGCATACCCACGGCCAGGCCGGCGGCGAGCACGAAGGAAATGATCAGCGGGCGCATGGCGGGACTCCATGATCGATGGTGGCCCCAGCTTCGCGCGTGCCTTCCCCGGCGGCATGGGCCAGGTGTCATGCCGTGCCATCGGTCATGTCCCGGCAGGGCATCGGCGGCTAAGGCCGCTGTTCGATCTCCGCCACCTCGCCGTCGATCATCGTCACGGTGATTTCGCTGCCGTCGCGGCGGTAGACCCAGCGTTCGCTGGCCGGCGTGATCACCACCGCGCCGCGGCCGTGGCGCCTGGCGCGTTGGTGCGTCACGCGGCTGGGCCGGCCCAGCAGTTCACGCACTTGCGCGGGGCTGTCGCCGGCCACCAGCAGGCGGCTGCCCACACGCAGCGTGTCCGAAGCAAAGGCTGAAAACGCCAGCAGCCACAAGCCGGCGAGCAGGATGATGCGCATGTCGTACTCCTTCCCTGGGTCAAGGCCCGGATCACTCCGTCCGGGCGCCATTGCAGCTCCTTCAGCGCTGCTCGATCTGGATGTCGCCGACTTTGCCGGCCATGATGGTCACCGTGACCATGCGGCCATCGACCTGGTACTGCCAGCGCTCGCCGCGGAAGGCACCAAACCGGTCCTCGATCGGCTCCTTGTATTGCGGGTCGCCGAGCAGGCTTCGCGTGAACACCGCGCTGTCACCGACGGTCAGGACCCGGCTGCCGACGCGGTACGTATTGCCCGCGTGTGCCCACGGGCTGGCCGTCAGCCATGCCAGCGCACACACGACGCCCAACAGGAGCTTGCGCATTGTCCATTCTCCCTTCGTGACCGGACGTTCGCTATAGGCCCGCTCGGCCGGCGCGCCCTAAAACCCGCCGCCCTCGGCCAGGTAGGCCTGCTCGTCCGCCGTGCCAGGCCGGCCCAGCGCCGCGTTGCGATGCGGGAAGCGGCCATAGCGGGCGACGACTTCGCAATGCCGGCGGGCGTAGTCGAGAAAGCTCTCATATTGCCCGCGCGCGTTGGGCGAAGCCTGTAGGGAAAGCGCGCGGAACAGCGTCACCGAACGCCATTGCAGCGCGAGGTCCTCGGCGTGCTCCAGCGGCAGGTAGGCGAACACGCGCTCCAGCGGCGCCAGCGCCTCGTCGTCGCGGCGCGCCAGCCCTTCGAGCGCCAGCGCCTGCGCCTTGGCGTCCTGCGCAAACGCGCGTGCGCTGCCGCGATGGATGTTGCGGCTGAACTGGTCCAGCACGATCAACAGCGCCAGCCAGCCGTGCGGAGTCACCGCCCAGTCGTCGAGCGCGTCGTTGGCCGCCGCCTCCAGCGTGGGGCCGAATCGCCCGGCGATGACCTGGTCGAAGTCGGCATCGCGCACGAACCAGCGCACCGCGTTCTCGTCGGCAAACCAGAAATCCAGTACGTCCTGCGCGCTCGCGATCATGCCGTTCCTCCCGGGCGTGCCCCAGGCGGGCTGAGCTTAGCAGCGTCGGGCCCGGGCAAGGCTATGCATGTCCAGGTGAATGCCCTGCAGCCGCGGCAACTGCCGGCGCAGTACCAGCGCGGCGTCCGGGGACGCGCGCTGCAGGCCCTCTTCGAAGGCGTGCACCAGTGCCGCTTCTCCGTGCGCCAGGCGGGCGATCCAGGCGACGTCGCGACGCGGCGTGTCCGGCAGCAGCCACTCGATCAACTGGCGCCGGGCCGCGCCGCCCAGGCGCCCGCGTCGCGCCGGAATGCCGCCGAGCTGGCCGACCTGCAGTTGCAGGTCGGCGATCACCTGATCCAGCGCACCGGCGTTCTCGCCCAGCACCGCGCGCAGGCCCGGCTCGGTCGCCTGCGCCGAGGCGTCGCGGTACATCGCACGCAGGTCGATGCCACGGCGGATCAGTGCGTTGAAGAGCGTTTGCGGGCGTGGCGCCACGTCGGACGTTTCCTGGGGAAAAGGGGAACGCGGCCATGGTCGGCCCTGCGCACTTAGCCGCGGATTAACTGGCGGCGTGGACAGCGGCGGGTTGGCATCGGCCGTCAGGCGGCATTCGGGATGCTCTGCGGGCCGTTCACATGGGACTCGCCCCCGCACCGGGCAGACGCGCCTGTCCCGTCCCTCACCCCGAAGCGGGCAAAGCTACGGCCCGACCTGCAGCAGCCCGAGCGGCTGACCATCGGCACCGCGGACACCCTGCTGCAGGTCGGCCAGGCGCCGGATCGCCGGGCACAGCGCCTGCACCTGCGGCTGCAGCGCCTGCATGCGACGCTGCAGCCGCGGCCGCAGCTCGGTAGCGAGGTCCGCCGCCTGGTCACGCAGACGCGCCGCCTCGGCCATGTCGCCGGTCATCGCGGCGGCGAGCGCCTGCTGTCCGAGGTCGGCGGCAACCAGCGGCCCCAGGTCGGCCACGATGTCGTCGGCAAGCTGTTGCGCGGCAGCGCCCTGCCAGTCGTGGGTGCTCTGGCTCTGCGCGATGCGTTGCTTCAGTTGCGTGGCGTGTACGGACAGGCGCCGATCCAGCTCGGCCATGGTGGCGGGCGCCAGTTGCATGCCGGCGGCTTCCTCGTGCACCGCGCGGACGGCCAGGTCGACGCCCGCGCCGGCCACCGCCCGCACGCGCGGCACCAGCGCGCGCAGCTCGCGCTCGAACAGCATCAGCCGGTCCTGGCTTTCGGCGCTCAGCCGCACTGCCTTGCCGTCGGTGCGCAGGCGGCCGTCGGCCACCTGCACGTGGAAGGGTGCCGGCTGCGCCCGATCGAACAGCAGCCCGTCCGGCTTGAGCGTCAGGTCGTAGCTGCTGCTGGCATGGCAGGTGGCTGCCAGGTCCTGCGCGTGCAGGACCGGCAAGGGGATGGACAGGATCAGGCTGGCGAGCAGGAACCGCAGGCGCATCGCGTTGGTCCGGGGTGCGGGGGACTCAAGCGATACCCGCCTGTGTGTCAACCCCGGCTGAATTGCGCCGAATCGGACCGACCGGTGAGCGGAAGCTCCGCCCTTCTCGCTCGGCCACTGGAGGTACGCGCGGCTGTCAACGACGCGTGAGGAACTGCGCACGCACCGCCGGTCGCCCCAGTTGCCAGGCCAACCACAGCAGCAAGGGGATCAGCAGCGCCTTGAGCACCAGCCCGAGCAGGAAGCTGCGGCGCGCCTGTTCGATCGCCAGCAACAGGATCTCCGCCTGCGGCTGGCCGGCCGCGTGCGCACGGGCGGCGTCGAACTGGTCCCAATGAGCCAGCATCAGGCCGCCGGTGGCCAGCGCCCACAGCACCAGCAGCAGGGCGACCACGCGCAGCGCCTGGCGCGCCCAGGGCTGGCGCAGGATGCTACCGGCGCAGGCGACGATCACCGCGAAGGCACCGGCCAGGTACGGCCAGTCGCCATGGCGCAGGTACGCCACGCCGCCGAAGGCGGCCAGCAACAGCACGATCCAGGTACCGACGCGCCAGGCACCGAAACCCGGCCGCGACCGCGCCGCGACCACGGCCATCAGGACGCCGCCTTCAGCGTGGCCAGGTCGGCCAGCACCTGCGCGGAGTTCTTCTCCGGGTCCACGTCCTCGTACACCTTGGCGATGTTCCCCGCCGGGTCGATCAGAAACGTGGTGCGCTTGGCGTAGTGCATGCCGGCGCGGCTGGTCAGCACGCCGTAGGCCTCGGCCACCTTGCGGTCGGCGTCGGACAGCAGCGGGAAGGGCACGTGATACTTGCTGGCGAAATCGGCGTGCGACTTGACGTCATCCAGACTCACCCCGACCACGTCGGCACCGGCCTTGCGCAGCTTCAGCACGTCGTCGCGGAAGGTGCATACC
Source organism: Frateuria hangzhouensis (assembly GCF_026410505.1). Classification (GTDB taxonomy): domain Bacteria; phylum Pseudomonadota; class Gammaproteobacteria; order Xanthomonadales; family Rhodanobacteraceae; genus Frateuria_A; species Frateuria_A hangzhouensis. The sequence continues at coordinate 320,041 of NZ_JAPMIU010000002.1, read as the reverse complement.
TCGGTGGTGCAGCCGGGGGTGAAATCCTTGGGATAGAAGTACAGCACCAGCCAGCGGCCGTGGTGGTCGGCGGGGGTCTGCCAGTGACCGTTCTGGTCCTGCAGGCGGAAATCGGGGGCTCGCTGGCCGACCTGCGGCATGGCGGCGAAAGCCGGCGCCAGCAGGCCGGCGAACAGGACGAGCGCGAGAGCGAGCGGGAAGCGACGCATGGCGGGTCTCCGTGGGGAAGGCCCGCCGAGTTTACGCCGCCGCGCCGGTTCGCAGGGGTAATGCCAGGTCCAGGGCGGCGGGTGGAAGCCGATCCTTGTTTGTGTTGCCAGGACTTGTCGCGATGCCCGGCGGCGGCGCGCGTTCACGAACGCCGCGCAGGAGCCCGGCCATGCTTGGGGTCCGCACAGGCCGCGGAGGCGATGCATGGGTTGGTTGTGGCAGTCCACCGTCAAGGTCGTCAAGGGCACCGCGAGCGGCGCGGCCAAGGACGACCTGATGACGCACGCCGCGGCGGTGGCGTTCTATTCGGCGCTGTCGTTCGCGCCGATGCTGGTGTTGCTGCTGTGGCTGGTGACCTCGCTGCAGCCGGACTGGCAACAGCAGCTGGTGGGCTCGATCAACAACCTGGTGGGGGAACGCGCCTCGGACGCGGTGAAACTGGTGATCAGCAACGCCGAGCAGCGCCCCGAGCTGGGCCAGTGGGCCGGCATCCTGGGCGTGCTGATCTCGCTGATTGGCGCGTCCACGGTATTCGCCCAGCTGCAGCTGGCGATCAACCGGGTATGGAACCTGCAGTCGGCGCCGCGCAACGCGATCTTCAGCTGGCTGCGCACGCGCATGCACGCGCTCGGGCTGCTGCTGACGCTGACCTTCCTGCTGATCATCTCGCTGGTGGCCAGCGCGGCCATCGCCGTGTTCGTGCGCAGCGACACGGTGGCCTGGGACGCGACCGAGGCGGGGGTTTCGCTGGTGCTGTTCGGGCTGGTGTTCGCCGCGATCTACAAGGTGCTGCCCGACGCCCACATCGACTGGCGCGACACCCTGCTCGGCGGCGCCTTCACCGCCGTGTTGTTCGCCATCGGCAAGTTCGGCATCAGCCTGTACCTGGCCCACAGCGACGTCGGCGGGGCCTACGGTCCGGCCGGCAGCGTGGTGGTGCTGCTGGTCTGGGTGTACTACTCGGTGGTGATCCTGCTGCTCGGCGCGGAGCTGACCCAGAACGTGGCCGAGGTGCGCGGTGTGCCGATCCGGCCCAACGCGCACGCCAAGGTGGCCGGCCCGTGCGAAAACAGCGGCGAGGCATAATCGGGCGGCACAGGTGAAGACACACGCGCACGCGCACGCGCAAACGGAGACGCGCCATGTTCAGGTATTCGCTGGTCGGCTACGACGGTTCGCCTTCCTCGCAACAGGCTTTCCATACCGCCATCGCGCTGGCGCGCTGCGGCCAGGGCCGCGTGCGGGTGGTGTCGGTGCTGCAGGTGACCGAGGGCGGCGCCGACGCCTGCACGCTGATGATGGCCGACTCCAGCGCGCAGCGCGCGCAGGAACTGCTCGACGAGCTGATCGCCATGGCGCCGGATGCCAGGGACCTGGTCGACGTGGAGGTGACCCACGGCAGCCCGGGCGACGTGCTGCTCGGCCAGGTCGAGCAGCACGGCATCGATCACATCGTGATCGGGCATACCGAACGCGGCACGCTGGCGCGCTGGCTGCTCGGTTCGGTCTCCGCCGACGTGCTGGCCCGCGCGCACGTGCCGGTGACGGTGGTGCGCTAGGCATCGCCGTCCGGCGGGTGGGGCGGGGTTAATCCGGGGGCGTCACGACGCCTTATGCTGTCTGTCATCCCTTCGTTACGCGCGCGCTTCATGCCGCGCCCCCACTGGATGCCCGCGTGAGCTACGTCCCCTCCCTGCCCTGGATGCTGGAAAGCCTCGACCTGGACCGGATCGACCGCGCCCAGGTGCGCCACAACGAGGATTTGTTCCTGCTGCTGTGCAGCTCCTCGTTCGTCGAAAGCGGTTCGGACCTCTACACGCAGAACCTGGTCGCGCATTTCAGCGGCGACGAGGAGCTGCAGACCTGGCTCAGCCAGCACTGGGAACACGAGGAACTGCAGCATGGCCGCGCGCTGGCCGCCTACGTGCGCGCGGTATGGCCGGAGTTCGACTGGGACAGGGGCTTCGCCGCGTTCTGGACCGAATACGGCGCGGTGTGCACGGCCGAGCAGCTGGAAGACAGCCGCGGGCTGGAACTGGCCGCGCGCTGCGTGGTCGAGACCGGCACCGCGAGCCTGTATCGCGCGCTGCACGAGATCACCGACGAGCCCGTGCTCAAGCAGCTGACCGGTCACATCAAGAGCGACGAGGTGCGCCACTTCAAGTATTTCTACCAGCACTTCCGGCGCTACCGCGAGCATGAGGGGCTGGGCCGCTACAAGGTGTTCCGCGCGGTGTTGAAACGGGTCAACGAGATTCGCAGCGAAGACAGCGACATCGCGCTGCGCCACGTGTTCGAACAGTGCTACCCGCAACACAAGGGCGACCGCGAAGCGTTTCGCAAAGTCGCCGGCAAGGCACAGAACCTGTTGCGGCGGCACATCCCGGCGGAGATGACGGTGAAGATGCTGCTCAAGCCGCTGGATTTCCCGCCGCGGCTGCAGGGGGCGCTGGAGAAGCCGCTGGCGAAGCTGGCGGAGCGGTTGTTCCTGAACTGACACGCCGCGCCCCGTAGGGTGGGCTTCAGCCCACCGGCCACCCGAAGGGCAGGAGCCGGTGGGCTGAAGCCCACCCTACGGGGCGCATGGTCAAGACTACTGACGCGGCTCGGCCTCGATCTGCCGCTGCTCCTGCTGCACCGCCTCGAGCTTGCCCAGGTCGACCGGCCGGATCTGCTGGATCGTGCAGCGCAGCTGGTTGCGGCCGGTGACCACCTTGTCGAAGTTGATCGACACCTGGTTGAGGTTCGAGGTCACTCCGATGGCGGGGGCGTACGGCAGCTCGGTGCAGCCGGGCACGTCCAGCAACCAGGCTTCCTTCGGCTTGGTGTAGATCACGACCTGATCGGTGCCCAGCGGCTCCCACGACCACAGCGGCGTGAAGAACCGGAAGTTGTTGACGGGCGCGCCGGCGGCCGCCGCGTAGGCCGCCTGCCGCTGGGCCGGGCGTTGCCCGTGGGGGGCGCTGGCGCAGCCGGCGACCAGCGCCATGGCGGCGCCGGCGAGCAGGGTGTGTTTCAGGGACATGGTGTTTCTCCTTCCGGATCGGACCGCCTCGACTTCCAACGCGCCGGCGCCGGGCCGGTGTACCCGCCCTACTTCTTCGGCAGGCCCTTCCACTTGGCCGGATCGAAGCCGGCCACTTCGTAGACCAGCGTCTGCTTCTTCTCGCCGTCGACCAGGGTGACATCCATGGTGATCTTCCTGGCCTCCTTCATCCGCGCGATGAAATCGTCGTCGTCGCGGATCATCAGCGCCGGTTCGCCGGTGGAGGGCGCGAACGCCTTGATGCCGTGCGCCTTGCCATCGAAGGTGGCGTGGATGGTGCAGTTGCCGCGGCAGACGAAGCCATGCCCGCCGCCGTACAGGAACACGTTCTGGCCCCAGTCGGTGTGCCGGCGCAGCACCAGCCGCACGCGGTCGTTGCCACCTGGCTGGCTGGAATAGATCGTGGCGGTCGACTGCGTGCCGCCCTGCATTGGCGATACCTGGTAAAGCCACAACGCGTCCAGGCGGCGTTTTTCGCTTTCGGTCTTCCAGCGCTTCTCGATCTGCGGCAGGGTCTGCTGCACTTCCTTCGCGGCGGCGCTGCCGGGGTAGCGGTCGAGGATGTCGTGGCCCATGGTCACCGACATCTCGTCATTGTGGATGCGCAGCAGCTGGCGGTAGGTGTCGAGCTTGCGCGCGGCCGCGTCGTCCTGCGCCGAGGCTGCGGGGGCCTGGGCCGCCTGATCCGGCGAGTTGCAACCGGCCACGGCCAGCACACCGCACAGCACGGCCACGGAAGGATGGAAGGGCAACTTCATCGGGTGCTCTCCAGGCAAGGGGAAGGCCCTAGCGTGGGACGCACGGGCGGACGGCGCAAGCGCAGGCCTCGCTGCAGGAAGTCCGCTAGGCCGGCGCCGCCTCGCCGAAACGCTCGCGCAACTGCGCCCGGTAGCGCCGGCTGCAGGGAACGATCGCCCCGTCGCGCAGCTTCAGCCGCGCATCGCCGGTATCGAGCGGCTCGATCTCGGACAGGTAGTCCAGATTGACGAAATAGCTGCGATGCACGCGCACGAAGCGGCCCGGATCCAGCCGCTCCTCGATCGCCGCCATGGTCGTGCGCAGCGGGTAATCGCGCCCGCGCACGTGCAGGTTGACGTAATTGCCGGCTGCCTGCAGCCATTCGATCTCACGCGCGGACACCAGGAATTCCTTGCCCAGCTTGCGCACCAGGAACCGTTCGGGCCGCTCCACCGGCTCCACCGGCGGCCCCTCGTCAGGCGCGGCCAGCAGCCGCGCCTCGCCGCGTTGGCGCAGCCGCCACAGGCGGTACAGCACCAGCGCGCCGACGATCACGAAGTAGCTGCGGACGTCCTTGACATACTCGTAGCCGAAATCGAACCACCACGGACCCTGCTCGTAGTGCCCGCCCAGCGCGAGGTAGACCAGCCGGCGCAGGCCGCCCATGGCGCCCACGTGGATGAGGCTGAACGGCACGCTCGCCAGCGCGTGCAGCGGCAGGTTGCGTCGCCAGGTATCGAAACGGATCGGCCAGCGCCGCTCCAGCGCGATCACCGCCGGCAGCAGGCACAACATGACCAGCGCGCTGGTCCATTCCCACACCCACGGCTCCCAGGCCGCGACGTCGGGATGGTCGACGGTCGAATTGAAACTGTTGAACAGCGCGTTCAGGACGAAAAATCCGATCCAGGCGCCGACCTCGATGGGCCGGCGCCAGCGCTGGAAGAAGTCCGGAACGGGCGGCGGGGTCATGCGCCAATTCTACGCACGGGCGCCGCCGCGGTTCGTCCCGGCGGTCCGCCGTTCGTCCCCGCACGCCCCCGCATGGTCACTACGGCCGTGCCGTGGGCCCGGTCGGGGCGAACACTGGCGCCCCCTCCGCCATTGGAACCGCGCCATGAACCGCCGCCACGACATCGACGCCCTGCGCGTGCTGGCCTTCGGCCTGTTGATCCTCTACCACGCCGCCATGCTGTACGTGGCCGACTGGGACTTCCACCTCAAGAGCAGCCACCTTGCCGGGTGGCTGCAGTACCCGATGCTGTTCCTCAACCGCTGGCGGATGGAGCTGCTGTTCCTGATCTCCGGCCTGGCGGTGACGTTCATGCGCCGCCGCGGCGGCGTGCTGGGGCTGATGGGCAAGCGCAGCCTGCGGCTGTTGTTGCCGCTGGGCTTCGGGATGCTGGTGGTGATCCCGATCCAGCCGTACGTGCAGGGCCTGGCCAACCATCTGGTGCAGCCGGGCTTCGGCCGGTTCCTGTTGCGCTACTGGAGCGGCGGCCCCTGGCCGGCGGGCGCGTTCACCGGCTGGCAGTTCGGTGTCACCTGGAACCACCTGTGGTACCTGCCCTATCTGTGGGTCTACACGATGCTGCTGCTGGGCCTGCTGCCGGTGCTGGAATCGCGCCTGGGCCAGCGCGTCCGCGCGGTGGTGCTCAGGCTGCGCGGGCCGGCGCTGCTGCTGGTGCCGGCGGTGCCGCTGTTCGCCTGGGACCGCCTGCTGGCCGCGCGCTACCCGATCACCGGCGCGCTGATCGACGACTGGTACGCCCATGCCATCTACGCGACGATGTTCCTCTACGGCTACCTGCTGGGTACCGACGCCGGCCTGTGGAAGGAGCTGGCGCGGCTGCGCCGCCTCTCGCTGCCGCTCGCGCTCGGCTGCTTCGGCGTCTACCTGGCCGGTATCACCTGGCTCCCCGACGCGACCCCGACGGCGCTTTGGTGGGGAGTGCACGCGGCCCGCTATGCCTACCTGTGGAGCGCCATCGTCGCGGTGCTGGGCTGGGGCCATGCCTACCTGAACCGACCGTTCCGCTGGCTTCCGTACGCGCGCGAGGCGGTCTACCCGTGGTACGTGCTGCACCAGAGCGTGCTGCTGCTGGCCGCCTGGCAACTGATGCCCCTGGGGCTGGGGCCGATGCTGGAACCAGTGCTGATCCTGCTCGCTACCATCGTCGGTTGCGCGGTGCTGCACCACGCCGTCATTCGCCCGAGCCGCTGGTTGCGCCCGCTGTTCGGCCTGGAAACGGCACCACGCGTGCCGCCGCAAACCCGGGCCGTACCGGCACTGGCCGACGATCTGGCCTGATCCGCCCGCCGCGGGGCGCTCGCCGGACACGGCGGGCGCCTGCGTCCGGAGCGACTCAGGCGCGCAGTTGCGCGTCCGAATCCAGGTGCTCGATGCGCTCGATCTGGTCGAACCAGATGTAGCGCCGCCATTCCGACGTGCCCAGTTGCTCCAGATGCACCACGCCGTTGCTGCCCTCGTTGCCGTCGCCGTCGAAGAACTCCTGCACGGTCGGGCGGGCGGCGACCACGCCTTCGCAGGTTTCGCCGTCGGCCAGGTGCAGGCGCACCCGCGCGCCGTTCTGCAGGTGCTCGACCATGCCGTTGAAGCGGGCGATGGTGGACTGGTCGGTGTAGACGTGTTCGGCCTGGCGGCCCATGGCGGGTCTCCCGCTGCGGCGATGGGACGAGGCTAGGGTGGGGGCGGGCAAGTGCTTGTGAAGTTTCTGGCGAGGTTGCCCCATCGCCTGCCGGCACCTTCCCCGGTAAAACGGGGGGCTCGAACTCGGAGCTCCTCGCACCTGCCCTTCGGCGATAATCCCGCCTCGTCCCCGGGATTCCTCATGCCCACCGATTCGCTGCTGCAACACCGCGCCTTCGTGCAGTTCTGGTTCGCCCGCATCGCCTCGGGCTTCGGCTTCCAGATGCTCTCGGTGGCGGTGGCCTGGCAGATCTATGCGATCACCGGCCGCGCGCTGGACCTGGGGTTGATCGGCCTGGTGCAATTCCTCCCTTCGGTGCTGCTGGCGCTGCCGGCCGGACACGTGGCCGACCAGCTCGAGCGCCGGCGCGTGGTGCTGGCCGGGCAGATCGTCGAATGGTGCGCGATCGTCCTACTGGCCGGCTTGAGCTTCAGCCGTGGCATCGACGAGCTGGGCATCCTCGCGCTCGTCTTCGTGATCAGTACGGCCAAGGCGTTCGAGTCGCCCTCGATGGCCTCGCTGCTGCCGGCGCTGGTGCCGCCGGCGATCCTGCCGCGCGCGGTGGCGGTGAGCGGCTCGGCGTTCCAGATGGCGATGGTGCTGGGGCCGGCGGTGGGCGGCCTGCTCTACGTGGCGGGCCCCGGCGTGGTGTATGCCACGGCTGCGGGCCTGTACCTCGTCGCCGCCACGCTGATGGCGCTGCTGCGCTACGAACAAAACCCACCCAAGCGCGAGCCGGCCACGCTGAAGTCGCTGTTCGCCGGCGTGCATTTCATCCGCGAGCGCAAGGACGTGCTGGGCGTGATCTCGCTGGACCTGTTCGCGGTGCTGTTCGGGGGCGCCACCGCGCTGTTGCCGATCTTCGCCAAGGACATCCTGCACACCGGCCCGTGGGGCCTGGGCCTGCTGCGCGCGGCGCCGGCGGTGGGCGCGCTGTTGATGTCGTTCTGGCTGGCGCGGCACGACCTGACCCGGCGCGTGGGCATGATCATGTTCGCCTCGGTGGCGGGCTTCGGCGTGGCCACGCTCGCGTTCGCGCTGTCGTCATGGATATGGCTGTCGCTGGTGGCGCTGTTCGCCGGCGGCGCGTTCGACATGGTCAGCATGGTGATCCGCGGCTCGATGGTGCAGCTGGACACGCCCGATGCCATGCGCGGGCGGGTCAACGCGGTCAACTCGATCTTCATCAACACCTCCAACCAGTTGGGCGAGTTCGAGTCGGGCCTGGTCGCCGCGTGGCTGGGCGCGGTGGGCGCCGCGGTCGTCGGTGGCGTCGGCACGCTGCTGGTGGTGGGGCTGTGGATGGCGATGTTCCCGGGCCTGCGCCGGCGCCAGCGGTTGCAGCTCGAAGCGGAGGCGATCGGACAGGCCGAAGAGGCCACCGCCAGGACGCTTTAACATGGCCGGTGCTGCCAGGAGCCTGCCGTGATCACCACCTCGCCCGACGCCTTCCTCGAGGCCTTTGCCGCATTGTCGCCGCTGCCGGGTGCCCGCGCCACGGCGCGCGCGGCTTTCCTGCTGGCGCCAGCGGAGTTCGCGCTGGCTGCCGAATCGGCCAGCGACAACCGCTACATGGACCTGGCCGACAGCGTCGACCCGCTGCGCGCGCTGGCCCAGCACGCGGCGCTGGCGCAGGCGTTGCGCGCCGATTGCCCGGTGGTCACCTTCCCGGGCGACGCCAGCACGCCCGACGCGGTGTTTCCCAACAACGTGTTCGCCACCGCGCCCGGCCGGCTGGTGGTGGGCCGCATGCGCCACGCGGTACGGCAGCGCGAGGCGGCCCGGCGCGACGTGCGCGGGTTCTTCGCCCAGGTGCTCGGCTACGAGGAAGTCGACCTGTCCGGCCGCGACGACTGCGTGGCCGAGCTCACCGGCGCGCTGGTGATCGACCGCGCCCGCGGCGTCGGCTACTGCGGCCTGTCCGAGCGTTGCGACGAGACCGGCGCACGCGCCATGCACGAGGCATTCGGCTTGCGCCTGACATTCTGTTTTCCACTCGCCGCGGGCGAATACCACACCAATGTGGTGCTGGCGCTGCTGGCCGGCCGCGCGGCGATCGTGGCGCCGGACGGCTTCGCCGACCCGGCGGTGCCGCGGGCGATCGCTACCGCCTATGGCGAGCGTGCGCTGCGGCTTACGCCGGCGCAGAAACGGGCCTTCGCCGGCAACGCGATCGCGCTGGCCGACGATCGGGTATGGATGAGCACGGCGGCGGCGACGGCGCTGACCGAGCCGCAGCGCCAGGCGCTGGCCGGTTGGGGTTTCCGCATCGGCGCGGTCGAGCTGGACGAAATCGAGAAGGCCGGCGGCAGCCTGCGGTGCTGCGTCGCCGAAATCTTCTGACGCCGAGGGCAACTTGTGGAAGCCCGCTTGCGGGCGATGCGTTTCGTCCACGCCGAGCGAAGAGCATCGCCCGCAAGCGGGCTGCTACAGGGGACGCGGCAAGCCGCCACCCGCCTGACCGCCTTCCGCTTCTCGACGCGGTCGTCGAAGCTATCGGCCGCCGGACCGCCTCGCGCTTGCGCCGCTGACGCCGATCCGCTCAGATGGCCGGATGATCACCGTCCACCATCTCGACAACTCGCGCTCCCAGCGCATCCTCTGGCTGCTGGAGGAGCTCGGGCTCGACTACCGCATCGAACACTACCGGCGCGATCCCAAGACCCTGCTGGCGCCGCCGGCGCTGCGGGCGCTCCATCCGCTGGGCAAGGCGCCGGTGCTCGTCGACGGCGAGCTCGTGCTGGCCGAGTCCGGCGCGATCATCGAGTACCTCGGCGATACCTACGGCGCGGGTACGCTGATGCCCGCCCACGGCACCGCCGCACGCCGCCGTTGCAGCTACTGGCTGCATTACGCCGAAGGTTCGGCGATGCCGCCGCTGCTGCTCAAGCTGGTATTCCGACGCGTGGCCAGCGCACCCGCGCCGTTTTTCGTCCGCCCGGTGGCGCGGGCAATCGCGGCCAAGGTACAGCGCGCCTTCGTCGATCCGCAGATCGCGCTGCACCTGGATTACCTGGAAGGCGAGCTCGGCAAGCAGGATTGGTTCGCCGGCACGCAGTTCAGCGTGGCCGATATCGCGCTGAGCTTTCCGCTGGAAGCGGCCACCGCACGCGGCGGCCTAGACGGCAGCCGGCCGCGGCTGCAGTCGTGGCTCGAGCGCATCCACGCGCGCCCGGCCTATCGGCGCGCGCTCGAGCGCGGCGGCGACTACGCGCTCGGTTAGCGTGAGGTACGCCTGAATCGCGCGCCGCGTTTCGACGCATCGCTCACGCCGTGGCGGTCAGGCTGGGGCCTCGACGCACAGGAGGCATCATGAACCGACACCGCGATATCGAGCAGCGCTTCGATGGCGCCAGCGAACGCGTACGCGATCGCGTGCGCCAGTATGCCAACGGCACGGCCGACACCGCCAACGACCTGATCGAGCGCGGCCGCCGCATCACCGGCCGCCTCGGCCGCCGCACCAGCGGCTACGGCAGGCAGCTTTCGCACGCGGCCGAGGACCTGGCCGACGAGGCGAGCTACCAGTACCGCCGCGTGCGCCGCCATGCCAGCCGCCATCCGGTGGCCACGGTCGCCGTGGTGGCCGGCACCGTTGGCGCGTTCCTGCTGTTGCGCAAACTGCTGCGCAGCGACGAGGACTGACTCGTACGAACACCCGAGGCCCCTCTGCCGTTGGGGCGAGGGGGCCTCGATGATTCCTTGCGCGGACGCCCGCCAGCGGCGTCCGCGTTTTTACATGTTCGGCTCGGGCAAGGTTGGCGTGTGCGGATCGATCGGCGGCAACTCCGGCTGTTGCGGCCGGCCCGGGTCCACCGGATCGCGCGGTCGCTGCGGCGCCGGGTCCTGTTGCGGATGTTCCGGCTCGCCGGGCGGCCCGTTGGGCGAACCGCCCGGGTGACTCTGGCCGGAAGGGGATGTCGGCGCGCCAGCGGCGGCGCCCTGCATGCGCTGGATCATGAAAACCTGCGTGTGGCTGCCTGGACGCGCAGTATCGGCAGCCCTTCGTGCGCACGGCGCGAAAGGCGTGTTCACTTTCGCCACGATCCCCCCCCCAGCGGCTCTTTCGGCCGGGGAGGGGCGAGCTCGCGCGGAACCGGAACCTCGGACGTCCGCGTGGCCGGCGAACGACGCCGCCGACGCCGGGCAAGGGCGCAAATCCCGTGCCGCACGCAGGTAAGCTTCAGCCTTCGCCTCCACTTTCGCCGGCATGCCCTCCACGAGCGTCACCTTTCATCACCCGCTCGCCTTCTGGTCCGGCTGCGCCTGCGTGGTGGCGGGCGTGCTGGCGCACCTGCCGATGCTGGCGATGGCCGCGCCGATGCACTACCGGCTCGCCGGCATGCCGATGGACAACCTGATGCTGTCCGGCATGGCGCTGGTGCCGCTGGGCGTGTTGCTGGCCGGTTACGGACTGATGCCGCGGCTGGCACAGATGCGCCGCGCGCGGCATGCCGACGCGCCGCCGCTGCCGTTCCACGTGGCCGACCACGTGCCGCTCAACCGCGAGCACTGGAAACTGGTGGGCGTATTGACCCTGGCGCTGGCGGTAGACGTGATGAAGCCGGCGACGATCGGCTTCGTCATGCCCGGCATGTCGGCCGAATACGGTATCAGCGCCGCCACCGGCGGGCTGCTGGCGTTGGCGGCACTCATCGGCACCGCGGTGGGCTCGGTGGTGTGGGGGCGGCTGGGCGACCTGTTCGGGCGGCGCGCCACGATCCTGCTGTCGGCGCTGATGTTCATGGGCACATCGATCTGCGGCGCGATGCCGGCGTTCGGCTGGAACCTGGTGATGTGCTTCATGATGGGCGCGGCCGCCGGCGGCATGCTGCCGATCACCTTCACGCTGATGGCCGAGACCATACCCACCGCGCACCGCGGCTGGCTGCTGGTGGCCCTCGGCGGCGTCGGCACGTCGGCCGGTTATCTGCTTGCCTCGGGCGCGGCGACGCTGTTCGAACCGGCCTACAGCTGGCGCGCGCTGTGGCTGCTCAACCTGCCGACCGGCGCGCTGATCGTGTTGCTCAACCGCTACATTCCCGAATCGCCGCGCTTCCTGGCGCTGGCCGGGCTGGAGGAGCAGGCGCGCGCGGTACTGTCGAAGTTTTCCGGCAACCGGCCGCCGGTGTGCGAGCCGGCGGCAGTGCCGGCCGGGGCGCACGCGCACGGTGTGGAGCGGATCGGCATGCGCCAGCTGCTGCGCGGCCGCCATGCGGCGATCACCTGGGGCTTGATGGTCTGCGCCGTGGCATGGGGACTGGCCAATTTCGGCTTCCTGCTGTGGTTGCCGGCCAACCTGGTCGTGCTCGGCATCGATGCGCAGGCCAGCGCCGCGCTGCTGGCGCGCTCGGCGATCCTGGCCCTGCCCGGCATTGCCGTGGTGGTGGCTTGCTACCAGCGCTGGAGCAGCATCCGCACGCTGGTGTTGTTCATCGCGCTGACGGCCGCGTCGTTGTTGCTGTTCTTCGCAATCGGTTGGACGCAGCTGCGTTCCGACACGCTTACCACGACCGCCACGGTGGCGCTGCTCCTGAGCATCAGCGGAGTGATCGCCACGCTGATTCCCTACGCGGCGGAAATCTACCCCGTGCACCTGCGCAGCACGGGCGCCGGGTTGATCGCCGGAGGGTCCAAACTGGGCGGCATCCTCGGCGCGCTGCTGGGGGTGCTCGGACTGTTCGAGTACTTCATGCTGTCGGCGCTGCTGATCGCTTTGCCAATGGGGCTCGCGGCGTGGCTGCTGGTCAGGCGCGGCATCGAGACGCGCGGGCGCGGGCTGGAGGCGATCCAGCAGGTGTTGTCCGAGTAGCGGGTGAGCGTAGGCGCGCACGGGGTGCTTTTCCGGCGGGCCGGCGAAGAGCTGCGTGCCTGCGTTCGCTTTCGTGGTTGGCTGGATGCGAAGAGCTTCCGATCGCCTGCGGCGCTCGGGAGCTGAGGCAAGGGAGGGTTGTTGGTCGTGTGTGGTTCACCGCGCTGACGCACGACGGGCAGATCACGTTCGTCGCTCATGTCCGGTGACTTAACGATGGGCTGAAGCGCACGCATGCCTCCCTCGCCGCAGCTCCCTCGCTGCAGCTCCCGAGCGCCCGCGGTAAAGCGGCGGCAGCTCCTCTAAGAGCAAGAGACGATCCCGCCAAGGCGAGGAGGCATCTAGCTCTTTACTCACCCCGGGCCGCGCCAGGCCGTTTCTTTGGTTACTTTCTTTGGGCCAGCAAGAAAGTGACCCGAGCGCCGCAGGCGATCGGAAGCTCTTCGCACCCTGCCAAATCACGGGAAGGTTCCGAAAGAGCGACAAACAAAGCAACGCCCCCGCGGAGCCCGCGAGCCCCGGCCCCTCACCCCAACCCCCTCCCCGGAGGGAGAGGGAGCAAAGCGCGCCGGAGCCGCCCGGCGAAAACCCAACCCTCCCCGGAAGGAAGAAAGTCCTTGAGCCGATCAGACCGTCAGCGGATTGGGCTTCTCCGGATCGAGCTTGTACTCCTTGATCGCGCGGGCCACGTCCTTGGCATTGACCAGGCCGTCCTTCGCCAGCGCGGCCAGCGCGGCGTGGGCGATCCAGTAGCGGTCGACCTCGAAGAACCCGCGCAGGTGCTCGCGGGTATCCGAGCGGCCGTAGCCGTCGGTTCCCAGCACCGTGTAGCGCATGCCGTCGGGCATGAAGGCGCGGATCTGGTCGGCGAACTCGCGCACGTAGTCAGTGGCGGCGATCGCGGGGCCGGCGCGTCCCTGCAGCAGTTCGGTGACGTACGGCAGCCGCGGCTTGTCTTCCGGATGCAGGCGGTTCCAGCGCTCGGCGTCGAAGCCGTCGCGGCGCAGTTCGCTGAAGCTCGGGCAGGACCAGATGTCCGAGGCCACGCCGAAATCCTTCTCCAGCAACTCGGCCGCCGCGATCACCTCGCGCAGGATGGTGCCGGAGCCGAGCAACTGCACGCACGGTGCCTTGCTCTTGCCCTTGGCTTTACCCGATTCCCGATTCCCCAATCCCGAATCCCGGAACAGGTACATCCCCTTGATGATGCCTTCCTCGCAACCCTTGGGCAGATCCGGGTGCTGGTAGTTCTCGTTCATCACGGTGATGTAGTAGTACACGTCCTCCTGTTCCTGCAGCATGCGGCGGGTGCCGTCCTGCATGATCACCGCGATCTCGTAGGAGAACGTCGGATCGTAGGACTTCACGTTCGGGATCACGCCGGAGAGCAGGTGCGACTGGCCGTCCTCGTGCTGCAGGCCTTCGCCGTTCAAGGTAGTGCGGCCGGAGGTGCCGCCGATGAGGAAGCCGCGCGCGCGCATGTCGCCGGCCGCCCAGGCCAGGTCGCCGATGCGCTGGAAGCCGAACATCGAGTAGTAGATGAAGAACGGCAGCATCGGCTGGTTGCTGATCGAGTAGCTGCTGGCCGCGGCTATCCACGACGCCATGCCGCCGGCCTCGCTGATGCCTTGCTGCAGCACCTGCCCCTTCTGGTCCTCGCGGTAGTACAGCAACTGGTCGGCGTCCTGCGGGCGGTATTTCTGGCCGAACGGCGCGTAGATGCCGATCTGGCGGAACATGCCCTCCATGCCGAAGGTGCGCGCCTCGTCGGCGACGATCGGTACCACGCGCGGGCCGATCGCCTTGTCGCGCAGCAGCAGGTTCATGCCGCGCACCAGCGCCATGGTGGTGGAGATCTCGCGCTCGCCGGTGCCCTTGGTGATCTGTTCGAACGCCGACAGTTCCGGCGCCTGCAGCTTGACGTCGGTCTTGCGCCGGCGCTGCGGCAGGGAGCCGCCGAGCGCGCGGCGACGCTCCATCATGTACTCCGCTTCCGGCGAATCCTTGCCCGGGTGGAAGTACGGCACGTCGGCGAGCTTGTCGTCCGCCACCGGGATGTTGAAGCGGTCGCGGAAGGCGCGCACGGCGTCTTCGTCCAGCTTCTTCTGCTGGTGGGTGGGGTTCTGCGATTCGCCCGAACCCAGGCCCATGCCGTAGCCCTTGACCGTCTTGGCCAGGATCACCGTGGGCATGCCCTTGGTGTTCGACGCCGCGTGGTAGGCGGCATAGACCTTGTGCGGATCGTGGCCGCCGCGGTTGAGGCGCCAGATGTCCTCGTCGGACAGGTTGGCGACCATCTCGCGGGTCTGCGGGTACTTGCCGAAGAAATGCTCGCGCGTGTAGGCGCCGCCGAAGGCCTTGCAGGCCTGGTACTCGCCATCGAGCGTTTCCATCATCAGCTTGCGCAGCACGCCGTCCTTGTCGCGCGCCAGGAGCGGATCCCAGTACGAGCCCCAGATCACCTTGATCGCGTTCCAGCCGGCGCCGCGGAACACGCCCTCCAGCTCCTGGATGATCTTGCCGTTGCCGCGCACCGGGCCATCCAGGCGCTGCAGGTTGCAGTTGATCACGAACACCAGGTTGTCCAGGCCTTCGCGGCCGGCCAGCGAGATCGCGCCGAGCGACTCGGGCTCGTCGCATTCGCCGTCGCCCATGAAGCACCAGATCTTGCGGTCGGTCTTGGGCATCAGGCCGCGATGCTCCAGGTACTTCCAGAACTGCGCCTGGTAGATGGCCTGGATCGGGCCCAGGCCCATCGACACCGTCGGCACCTGCCAGTAGTCGGGCATCAACCACGGGTGCGGGTAGGAGGACAAGGCGCGGCCCTTGCCGACCACTTCCATGCGGAACAGGTCGAGCTGGTCTTCGCCGATGCGCCCTTCGAGGAAGGAGCGGGCATAGATGCCGGGGCTGGAATGGCCCTGGTGGAACACCAGGTCGCCCGGGTGCTCGGCGCTGGGGGCGCGCCAGAAATGGTTGAAGCCGACGTCGTAAAGCGTGGCGGACGAAGCGAAGCTGGCAATATGTCCGCCCAGCTCGCCCGGCTTGCGGTTGGCGCGCACCACCATCGCCATCGCGTTCCAGCGGATCAGCGAGCGGATGCGCCATTCCATCGCCGCGTCGCCCGGGCTCTTGGCCTCGTTGGCGGGGGCGATGGTATTGACGTATTCGGTGGTCGGATCGAACGGCAGGTAGCCGCCGGAGCGCCGCGTGGAGTCGACCATGCGCTCGAGCAGGTAATGCGCCCGCTCGGTGCCGTCGTGCTGGATGACCGCATTGAGCGATTCGACCCACTCGCGGGTTTCGGTGGGGTCGAGATCCTGGTTCAGGATGTCATCGAACTGATCCATGAAGCTTCTCCGCGGCGCAACGGGGCGCCTGATGTATTCGACGTGTGGGGAGCCCCCGATTCTAGCTTTCGGGGTGCGGGGCCGCCAGATGAGGCCTGCGGGTGCGGGTTTCCGCGTCCGGGGGCGACCGGGCCGTGCGGGGCACGGCGATGGCCGGTCGGCTGGTCGGGCGCCGCGGTCGCGCCCAAGGCGCCCTGCCGGAAACGCGCACGGCCGCGTTCCGCCGACGCCCTCCTACAGGTCGTCGTAAAAAACTTTCGAGGTTTCCCGCAGGATGCAGGCGGGCTAGCGGCCGTACAGCCCAAACCAGCGCCGCGGCACGAACAGCTTCAGCGCGCGCTCGGCGCTCTTGCGGCGCAGGCCCAGTTGCAGCAGGCCGCGGCCGATCGGCTTGAGCCAGTGGCGGCGGGCCTTGTGCAATAACGCCTCGCGGGCGTCGGCCTCGATCCGGTACATCGCCACCACATCGCGGGCCTGCGCGCGCTTGCGAGGTGTCAGCTCGGGCAATTGCGCCAGGCAGTACTCCAGGTCGTCGGCGGTGCCGCGGTAGAAGCCGATGGTGCGCTCGTAGCGCCGTTGCATGCGCAGTGTCGGCGGCTCGTGGCGCGCGAACACGCCGGCACTGACGCTGTTGGCGTGCTGGCGGTAACGGACCAGCGGCTGGCGCAGGTTGAGGCAGTCTCCCAGCAGCGCGCCGCGCAGGCTGAGGGCGTTGTCCTCGATCGGCCCCCGCAGCGGGCCGAAGCGCTCGAACACCTCGCGCCGGAATGCCAGCGTCGCGCCCAGCAGGCCGATCAACCGGCCGATGTTGACGTAGTAGTCCAGCCCGAACACCTCCGGCCGCTGGCGGAAGGAGACCTCGCACGGGCGACCGTTGTCATCGATACCGTCGAAATCGCTGCCCAGCACGGTCGCCTGCGGCCGCTGCCGGAACGCCTCCAGGATGGTCGCCACGCGATGAGGATGGGACATGTCGTCGCCCGCCATCATCACCACGATGTCGCCGCGGGTCATCGGCACGGTGGCATTGACGTGCGCCGCGACCCCCAGGTTCTGTGCGTTCCGGCGCACGACGACCCGGTGCGGGCCGCGGTAGTTGGCCACCATGTCTTGCGCCAGCTCGAAGGTGCCATCGTCGGAGCCGTCGTTGGAGACGATGATCTCGCACGGCACGGTCTGTGCCAGTGCCGATTCCAGCGCCGCGCGGATGTAAGGCGCATCCCGGTAGCAAAGCACCAGGATGCTGGCGGAAAGTGCGGTATCAGACATGGCTCACCCGACCCCAAGGACGCCTTGCGTTGCCAACGCCGCTCCATGGCCGTGATCCCGCCGTGCCGCCGCCCCGGCCGGTCGCGCCCGCGCCCACAGGGGCTCGAAGCGCGCCCGCAGGCGCGGCAACCATGCTTATCCTTATCTATCCCCTCGCGCCATCCCGGATTCCCGCCGGCCGGCCGGACGCCCCCCGCGTCCGCACGTCCACCCGGTGCGCCGGGCGCAGCATACGCCGTACTGGCGCCCGGTGCGCGTGCACCGCAACAGGTGCTTTCGGCGAGACAGGCGGCGCCCGGGCGACCAGAGGCCGCGGTCGGGGAAGGTTTCTTCTTTCAGGCGCAGCCGGCACCCTGGCGCGCCTTGCGCGGCCAGGTTCGCGGCACACCCGAGCCGGGAGCGCACGCCCGACGGAGGGCTACGTCCTGTTCAGGCACGGCAGGGCGGCCCTGGGCGGACCGTCCCCACCCGACGGCGCACTAGCGCATGCTGCGCCAGGCCTCGGCGCCAGTGGTGCGTCCCGCACCGCGCAGTTGCGCGTCCACTGCGGCAATGGCCGTCATGTTGACCGTGCGGCGCACGGTCGAGGCCGGAGTGAGGATGTGCGCGCTCTTGTCCACGCCCATCAGGATCGGGCCGATCGCCACGCCGTTGGTCATCACCTTGACCATGTTGTAGACGATGTTGGCCGCGTCCAGGTTGGGCAACACGAACAGGTTAGCGCGCCCGGACAGGGTGGTGTTGGGGAAGATGCGCTGGCGCAGCGCGGCGTCCCAGGCGGTGTCGGCCTGCATTTCGCCATCCACTTCCAGCCGCGGCGCGCGCTCGCGGATCAGCTGGTAGGCCTTGCGCATCTTGGCCGCGCTGGCGTTGTCGTGGCTGCCGAAGTTCGAATGCGACAGCAGCGCCACCTTCGGCTCGATGCCGAACAGCTTCAGCCGGTAGCTGGCCTGCAGCGTGGCCTCGGCGATCTGCTCGGCGGTGGGGTCGAGCTGCACGTGGGTGTCGACGAAGAACCACGCGCCCAGCTCGTTGATCACGCCGGTCATCGCCGAGGTGCACTGCACGCCCGGGTCCAGCCCGAACACGCTGCGCAGGTAGCCGAGCTTCTTGTGGTAGCGCCCGACCAGGCCGCAGATCATCGCGTCGGCCTCGCCGCGCTCGACCATGATCGAGGCGATCAGCGTGGGCCGCGAGCGCAGCAGGTTCTTGGCCGCGGCCGGCGTGACGCCGCGGCGCTCGGTCAGCGCGTGGTACTGCTGCCAGTAGTCGTTGAAACGCGGGTCGTCGTTGATGTTGGTCAGCTCGAAATCCACGCCCTCGCGCATGCGCAGGCCGAGGCGCTCGATGCGCTGGGCGATCACGTCCGGACGGCCGATCAGGATCGGGAAGGCGAGTTTCTCGTCGATCACCGTCTGCACCGCGCGCAGCACGGTCTCTTCCTCGCCTTCGGCGTAGGCCACGCGCTTGCGGTCGGCGCGGGCGCGCTCGTAGACCGGCTTCATCAGCAGGCTGGTGCGGTAGATGAACTGGCCGAGCTTCTCGACGTAGGCGTCCATGTCCTCGATCGGCCGGGACGCGACGCCCGAGTCCATCGCCGCCTGCGCCACGGCCGGCGCCAGCATCACCAGCAGGCGCGGGTCGAACGGGCGCGGGATCAGGTACTCGTCGCCGAACGAGGGCACCTCGCCACCGTACGCGCCGGCGAGGTCGGAGGCCTCCATCCGCGCCAGTCCGGCGATCGCACGCACGCAGGCAAGCTTCATCGCCTCGTTGATGCCGGTGGCGCCGACGTCCAGCGCGCCGCGGAAGATGTACGGGAAACACAGCGCGTTGTTGACCTGGTTCGGATAGTCCGAGCGGCCGGTGGCGACGATGCAGTCCGGCCGCACGCGCTTGGCGTCCTCGGGCAGGATCTCCGGGTTCGGGTTGGCCAGCGCCAGGATCACCGGCCGTTCGGCCATGGTGGCGACCATCTCCGGCTTGAGGATGCCGCCGGCGGAGAGGCCCAGGAACACGTCGGCGCCGGCGACGATCTCGGCCAGCTCGCGCTTGTCGGTGTCGCGCGCGTAGCGCGCCTTGTCCGGGTCCAGCCCCGGGCGGCCGGTGTGGATCACGCCCTCGCGGTCGAACGCCAGGATATTTTCCGGCTTCACGCCGAGGGCCACCAGCATGTCCAGGCAGGCGATGCCGGCCGCGCCGGCGCCGGTGGTGGCCAGCTTGATGTCTTCGATCTTCTTGCCGACCACCTCGAGCGCGTTCAATACCGCCGCGCCGACGATGATCGCGGTGCCGTGCTGGTCGTCGTGGAACACCGGGATGTTCATCCGTTCGCGCAGCTTGCGCTCGACGATGAAGCACTCCGGCGCCTTGATGTCTTCCAGGTTGATGCCGCCGAAGGTCGGCTCCATCGCGGCGATGATGTCGACCAGCTTGTCCGGGTCGCGCTCGTTCAGCTCGATGTCGAACACGTCGATGCCGGCGAACTTCTGGAACAGCACGCCCTTGCCTTCCATCACCGGCTTGCCGGCGAGCGGGCCGATGTCGCCCAGGCCGAGCACCGCAGTGCCATTGGTGATCACCGCCACCAGGTTGCCGCGCGCGGTCATCTCGCTGGCCGCCTGCGGGTTCTCGACGATTGCCTCGCAGGCATACGCCACGCCGGGCGAGTAGGCCAGCGACAGCTCGCGCTGGGTCACCATCGCCTTGGTCGCGGTGACCTTGATCTTGCCGGGGCGGGGATGGCGGTGGTACTCGAGCGCGGCGTGGCGCAGGTCGTCGGAATGGGCCATGGGTGGCGGCTTTTCTGCGTGGGGAAGCGGCCTTACATGGTAGCAGGCAGCCGTACCGGGCCAGCGAAAGCCCGGTATCCATCGTGGCGCGGGAAAAGCGCGCAGGGGTGCGCTATGGCTGGTGGGCGCCCATGGTGGCCACCGGCTCGGTCGCCAGCGACTTGTCGGGTGCCTGGGTCAGCTTGGCGAATACGTCGTCGAAGGCACCTGAGCGGACGAGATAGGTGGCCCCGAACTCGGAAAGGTGGTCGTTGTCCCGATACAGCGGCCGCCCGTCGTGGACCACCATGCAACGTTCGGTGCAGAGGTAGCTGGAGGGATCCACGAACTCGACCGCCCCCCGGCTGGCGATGCGCGCGAAGATCGGATCGACCTTGAGGTTGCGGGACTGGTAGGACGCGATGGGTGGCGAAATGGCGGCGTTGGCATCGCGACCGGTCATCTGCGCGATGAGATAGGCCGATGGCACGCTGTAGTCGATTTCGGGTATCGAGCGGACCACGGCGACGTGCTTGCCCAGGCGATGCAACGCGTCGATCGTGCGTTTGAGGCCGGCCTGCAGGACGACCGGGTTGGGCAGGCGCGCACCGTCCGCGGCCTTGAGGTCCACCAGCCGAACGGTCTCGCCGCCCTCGTGCGGGCTGGGCTTTCCCTCCGCATCCAGCGGCCAGCGCGCCGCCAGGACGACGGTCTTGATGTTGGGCGCACTTGCAAGCATGCCCAGCACGGCGCGGTTGAACGCGCTGCACTCCGGATGATGGACCACGCCGACGCCCGTCAGCGGCGGGCAACCGGAATGACTGGCGTACTTGCCCTTGAAGCCGTGCCGCGCAGCGCCCTTGTCGATGCCCGTGGCGAGCGCGCGTGCATGGGAATCGCCCCACAGCAGGAAGCGGGCCTTGCCATCGGCCACGCCCAGGCTGCACAGCTCGCTCAGGTTGTGCTTGCTGTCGAAGGCCTTGTCGCATCGCCCCCAGTGCTTCCACCGGGCGTCGCCTGCGCCGGCGACGTCGCGCACGTACTGGCGGTTGGGCAGGCCGCGCAGCGCCCAGAGCGACACGCCGGCGCAGGCGATGACAAACAGCGTGGCGGCCGCGGCACCCAGCAAGGGACCGGTGCGCGGCAGCAACCGCTTGGTGCGGAACGGCGTCTCGACGTACTTCCACGACAGCACCGCCAGGATGAAGCTGGCGGCCACGATGAGAGCCGAGCCGGTCAGGCTCCGCGCCCCTATCAGGTACAGCTCGGTGTAGACGATCACCGGCCAGTGCCACAGATACAGCGAGTAGGAAATCAGGCCGACGAAGACCATCGGGCGCAGGCTGAGCACGCGCGAAACCAGCGAAGTGCCCCCGGTGCCGGCGTGGATGATCAGCGCCGCGCCCAGCGTCGGCACGGCGGCCGCGACGCCGGGGAAGCTCGTGTCCGGCGTGTATCCGAAGACGGCCCAGGCCACCAGCGCAGCGCCCAGCGCCGCGATCGCTTCGCGCGTGCCTCGGTTGCGAGGTTCGGCGAACACCTTGAGCGAAAGCACGCTGCCGATGAAAAGCTCCCAGGCGCGCGTGGGTATCAGGTAGAACGCCGCCGTCGCATCGACGCGCGTGACCAGCACGCAGCCGAGGAAGGAAAGCAGGCCCAGCCCGGCCACCCACCGGAAGTAGCGGCGCCCGCCGTAGCGTGCGATCAGCAGGAGCATCAGCGGGAAGAAGATGTAGTACTGCTCCTCCACCGCCAGCGACCAGGTGTGCAGCAGCGGCTTGAACGCGGCCGGGCCGTCGAAGTAGCCCGAGGTGGCGTAGAACAGCACGTTCGAGCAGAACGCCGCGGCCGCCACGGCGCTCTCTGCCAGCTTTCGTAGTTGGAAGGGCGTCAGCAGGACGGTGCCCAGGGGCAACGCCACCAGCATGACCGCGGCCAGCGCGGGCAGGATCCGCCGCGCGCGCCGCTCGTAGAAGCGGACGATGGAAAAGCTGCCGTTCTCCACCTCGCGCAGGATGATCGTGGTGATCAGGTAGCCCGAGATCACGAAGAAGATGTCGACGCCGACATAGCCCCCGCTGAAGACGCCGCTGCCCACGTGGTAAAGCAGCACCGACAGTACAGCCACCGCCCTCAGTCCATCGATGTCGGCCCGGTATTTCAGAGTCATCCCTGGTCTCGCCTGACGATCGGCCGCAACTCGCCGAAGGGGTGGTTGTAGCGGTCCCGGCGTCACGTACCCGTGAATCATTCTCCTGGCCGGAACACCCGCTTCTACAACTGCAGGTTCAACTCGTCGGCCTGCACACGGCCCATGTGGATGCCGTTGACGAACAGCGAGAACGCCAGCTTCCCGGCCAGGCCATGGACGTGTTGCATCCACGGCGGCAGCCAGCGCGGCGGCAGCAGCGTGCCGGCTTCGAAATGCGGTTGCAGGGTGATCACGTCGTGCAGCGCCAGCTTGCCGGCGAACAGGTAGCGCAGCAGGTCCATGCGCTGCTGCTTGAACGCCCAGCGGAAGAAGGTGTGCACGGTGAGCAGGCCGGACAGGTAGACGTTGTCCTTGGCGAAGGCCGCGCCGCCGGTCAGCGGCACGCCGCGGAACACCCGCTGCGCCGAATGGAAGCTGTCGGCCGCGCCCTGCCCGCACTGGCAAAAGTACTGGTAGACCTCGACGAAATCGGCGCCGTTGAGCGCCATGTCGATGGCCAGGATGCGCAGGCTGATGCGCTTCAGCCGGGCGATGTCGATGGCACCGGACATCAGTTCGGCGAACACCGCCAGGCCTTCCTGGGTGGCGGTGACGCGGGGCGAGGTGCGCCCGAGCGAGGTCAGCAGCGGCTGCTCGCGGCCGTTCAGCGCGGTCAGCGAATGGACGAAGGCCTCGTGCGCCAGCAGCTGGTGGCGGTCGTATTCGCTGAAGTGGGCGCCGCCGCGCAGGCGGATGCGGGTGGCGCCGGCGGCGGCCTTGGCGGTGAGCTCGGGGTCGACTTCCACGGCGATGCGGCCGGGGCCGAAGAAGTCGTCCAGCACGCCGCCGAGATCCGCGCGCAGTTGCTCGGCCGTGAGATCCATGGTGACGGCGTCGGCCAGCAGGTCCGCGCCCAGTTCGTCGGACAGCTCGACGAAGTAGCGTGCCGCGTCCAGGTTGCTCTTCTGGCTGCCCGGGATCGAATCGCCCGGCCGCCCGTACAGCGCGATGGAGGGCGCCGTGACGCCCACGCTGCCGACCGCCTCGAGCATCTCCGCGGCGATGCGCCAGGAGGTGGCGGTCCGGCACAGGTAATCGCCGATCGGGTCGCCCATCAGCACCGTTTCGGCCTCGCGCTCGATCGCCGTCAGTTCGGCGCGCGTATCGGCCAGGTCCGGTCGCTCGTAATGCACCTGCGGCAGCGTGAACCGGCCCTGGTCGTAGGCCGCGATCATGCGTTGCTCGAGCGAGGCCGGCCAGGTCACTGTCGGCAGGATGTTGATCGCACGGGTGGCGGCGAGCAGGCGCTGGTCCAGCGCGGCGTAGTGGCGATGCGCGGAGGCGTCGATGTTCATCGCCCAGGCGGCGCGGGCGCGGTGACGCGCCGGTGGGTCGCAGGGGCGAGTGCCGGCTGCACGTCGGCGCCTCTATTCGCGCTCGCGCCGGCCGCGATGGCCGTGCGGGCGATCGGGCGGGCGGCCGCCGCGCTGGCGGCGCAGCCGCGCTTCGAGCGTGGCGGCCTGCTCCTCGCGCTCGTCGCGCAGTTTCAGGTAATTGCGCCAGCGCTCGGCGGTCAGTTCGCCGCGGTCCAGCGCCGACTGCACGGCGCAGCCCGGCTCGCTGCCGTGGCCGCAGTCGGCAAAGCGGCAGGTTTCGGCCAGCGCCTCGATGTCGGCGAACAGGTCGAGGTTTTCCTCGCCGGTGAGCTTGAGCTCGCGCATGCCGGGCGTGTCGATCAGGCAGCCGCCGGAGGGCAGCATCAGCAGCGCGCGGTGGGTGGTGGTGTGACGGCCGCGGCTGTCATGCGCGCGCACTTCGCTGGTGGCCATGCGCTCGTCGCCGAGCAGCGTGTTGGTCAGGGTGGACTTGCCCGCGCCGGAGGAACCCACCAGCACCGCGCTGTCGCCCGGCTGCAGGTAGCGCGCCAGCAAGGTGGCGCTGGCCGGGTCCTTGCCGTTGATGGCGTGGATCGGCGTGTGCTCCGGCAGCCGCTCGCGCAGGGCCGCCTGGCGTTCCTCGGCATCGGCGCGCAGGTCGAGCTTGCTCAGCAGCACCACCGGCTGGGCACCGGAGTCCTCGATCAGCGACAGGTAGCGCTCGATGCGCGCCGGATTGAAGTCGTTGTCCAGCCCCGTAAGGACGAGGACATAATCGATATTCGTGGCGATCACCTGCCGTTCGTAGCGCTCGCCGGCGGCCGCGCGCGAGAGCACGCTGCGCCGCGGCAGCACGGTGACGATGTGTGGCGGGCGGCCGTCTTCCACTTCCACGAAATCGCCCACCGCCGGGCGCTCGGCCGGATCCAGCGTGCGCTTGAGGAAGTGTCCGGCCGGCTGCGCGCCGAACAGCGCCTGGCCGTCGTGAAGTTCGTAGCCGGCGCGGTGCTGCGCCACCACGCGCACGATGCGTTTTCCGCCGGGCGGCAGGTCGCCGCGCCAACCGATGTGGCGCAGGCGTTCGATCGTCGCGGCATCGCTCATGGCTGCCGATTATGCCCGTTTCCCGTGCCGGCTCCTGCATTGGCTTTGTGTGCTGCACTGGGCTCCGTTTCCTGTATGAGCCCACCAATAGAGCACCGCCCACAAATGGGCTCCTACAAGTGAGGCGGGGGGCGCTGTTAGGATCGCCGCTTTCGCCCGCCGCCGAGGACGCACGTGCCGGTTCCGATCATCCCCAGCCCCCACCTCGCCGACGTGCGCTACGAGATCCGCGGCGCGCTTACCCGCCGTGCCCGCGAGCTGGAGTCGTCCGGCCGCGCCATCGTCAAGCTGAACATCGGCAACCCGGCCCGCTACGGCTTTGAAACGCCGATGCACCTGCGTGAGGCGATTGCCGCGCACCTGGCCGACAGCGAGGGCTACGGCCACGAACAGGGGCTGGAGGAGGCGCGCGAGGCGATCGCGGCGCAGCAGCGCGCCCGCGGGGCCCGGGACGTGGCGGTGGAGCGGATCTTCATCGGCAACGGCGTCAGCGAACTGATCGACCTTTCGCTGCGCGCATTGCTGCAGCCGGGCGACGAGGTGCTGCTGCCCAGCCCGGACTATCCACTGTGGAGTGCCGCCACCATCCTCAACGGCGGCCGGCCCCGCTACTACCGATGCCTGGCGGAAAACGGCCACCTGCCCGATCCGGCGGCGATCGAGGCGCTGATCACCCCGCGCACCCGCGCGCTGGTACTGATCAATCCGAACAACCCCACCGGCGCGGTGTACCCGCGCGCGCTGCTGGAACGGCTGGTGGCGATCGCCGAGCGGCACGGACTGCTGTTGCTGGCCGACGAGATCTACGATGAGATCCTCTACGACGAGGCATCGTTCCAGCCACTGGCCGAAGTCGCCGGCGCGCATCCCTGCCTCAGCTTCGGCGGCCTGTCCAAAGTGCACCGCGCCTGCGGCTACCGCGTCGGATGGGTAAGCCTGTCCGGTGATCCGGCGCGCACCGGCAGCTATCGCGACGCGCTGCAGCTGCTCGCGGCGCTGCGCCTGTGCGCCAACGTCACCGCCCAGTGGGCGATCGAGCCGGCGCTGAGTGGCCGCGCCACCATTGCCGCGCTGACCGCGCCGGGCGGGCGCCTGCATGACGCCCGCCGCGCCGTGCTGGAAGGCGTGGCGGCGAGCGGTTTCCTCGACCTGGTCGCCCCCGCGGGCGCGCTCTACGCCTTCCCGCGGGTGCGCACCGAACGACTGCCGCAGTTCGACGACAACGCCTTCGCCCTGCGCCTGCTGGAAGAGGAGGCCGTGCTGGTGGTGCCCGGCTCCAGCTTCAACGTGCCGGCGAGCCGCCATTTCCGCCTGACCCTGTTGCCGCCGCCGGCGCAGTTGGCGGAGGTGTTCGTTCGGATCGAGCGGGTGCTGTCGCGGATGGCGCAGGAGCAGGCGCGCGAGTCGGCGGTGGCTTGATCCAGGACCCTTTCCCGTCGGGAGAGGCGTTTGGCGTGGGGCTCGAGGTTGGCGCATCGACTTCGCCCTTCGGGCTACGCTCAGCGCGAACGGGCCTTTTCAGGGTTCGGAGAAATGCCGTTTGCCCTGAGCGTAGGCGCGCAGCGCCGGAGTCGAAGGGCCCTCACTACCGAAACGGATGACTTGCCATGCCCCTGCACTACCTCGCCCTGGGCGATTCCTACACCATCGGCGAAGCCGTGCCGGCCGCCGGCCGCTGGCCCGCGCAACTGGTGCGGCAACTGCGCGCGCGCGGCGTGGCCGTCGACGACCCGCAGATCGTCGCCGTCACCGGCTGGGCCACCGACGAGCTTTCCGCCGGCATGGATGCGGCCGCGCTGACGCCGCCCTACGACCTGGTCACCCTGCTGATCGGCGTCAACAACCAGTACCGCGGACGCGAGGCCGACGAATACCGCGCACAGTTCAAAGCCCTGCTCGCACGCGCCATCGAGCTGGTTGGCGGCCGTCCCTCGCACGTGGTGGTGGTCTCGATCCCCGACTGGGGTGTCACCCGCTTCGCGCGCGAACAGGGCCGGGATGCTGCGCCGATCGCCCACGAGCTGGACGCCTACAACGCCGTCGCCCGTGATGAAGCCGACCGCGCGGGCGCGCGCTGGGTGGACATCACGCCGATCTCGCGCCGCCATCCGGAGCAGGTGGCCGAGGACGGGCTGCACCCTTCGGCCGCGCAGTACTCGTTGTGGACCGAGGCAATCGAACCGGTGGCCGCCGCTGCGGTGAAATAGCGCGGCCGTTGGGATCGCCGGCGCCTGCCCCAAGCTCCGGGGGTATCATTGATCCTCTTTGCCGGAGCTTTCCCATGTCCCTCGACCCCGCCACCCGCGAACGCATCGAAACCCTGCTCAAGGAGCACCGCGTGGTGCTGTTCATGAAGGGCGACCGCCAGCAGCCGATGTGCGGTTTCTCCGCCGCGGCCACCAACACGCTCAACGAACTGGTCCCCGAGTACCACACGGTCAACGTGTTGGAGGATCCGGAGATCCGCGAGGGCATCAAGGCCTTCGGCGACTGGCCGACGATCCCGCAGCTCTACGTCGAGGGCGAACTGGTCGGCGGCGCCGACATCATTCGCCAGATGTACGCCAGCGGCGAGCTGCACACGCTGTTCGGCGCTGCGCCGCCGGACCGCACGCCGCCGGAAATCACGATTACCGACAAGGCCGCCGAGGCCATCCAGGCCGGCATCGCCAGCGCACAGGGCCTGGCCCTGCACCTGGAGATCGGCCCGGACCACAGCGCCGGCTTCCAGCTGGCGCCGGCCGGCGACCATGACATCGTGGTGAGCGCCAACGGCATCGAGGTGCACTTCGACCCGGGCAGCGCGCAGCGCGCCAGGGGCATCGTGATCGACTGGGTTTCCACCGTGCAGGGCGAAGGCCTGAGCCTGAAGTTCCCCGGTGCGCAGACGATCGGCTCGCTCAGCGTGCAGGAACTGAAGCAGCGCCTGGCCGACGGCAGCGTGATGCTGGTCGACGTGCGTCCGGCCGCCGGCCGCGCCCAAGCCGCCCCGCTGGCGCAGGCACGCGTGCTGGAGGACGAGGGTTACGACACGCTCGCCACGCTGCCCAAGGACACCGCGATCGCCTTCATCTGCCACCACGGCAATTCCAGCCGCGGCGTGGCCGAGCGCTTCGCTGCGCATGGTTTCACCCACGTGTTCAACGTCGAAGGCGGCATGGACGCGTGGGCGAGCGAGATCGACCCGACCGTCCCGCGCTACTGAGCAACCGCGACGGACGTAGGGTGGGCTTCAGCCCACCTTCCTGCACCGTGGCGGTGGGCTGAAGCCCACCCTACGTGCGCTCCGGCCGGCGCAGTCCGCGCCGGCCGGCCCACAGCAGCGCTCCGGCGGCCAGCACGCCGGCCGCCACCAGGCCGTGGTGCGTGGTCGCCCACAACTGCAGGCTGTAGGCCTTCGAGCGTGCGTCGAAGCGCCCGTGCGTGCCGTAGTCGCCGGGCACCGCCTCGAACAGGTTGTCGGGCCGGTCCTGCGGCAGCGGTAGCTTGCCCATCTGGCCGTC
This sequence comes from Frateuria hangzhouensis, assembly GCF_026410505.1. Taxonomy (GTDB): domain Bacteria; phylum Pseudomonadota; class Gammaproteobacteria; order Xanthomonadales; family Rhodanobacteraceae; genus Frateuria_A; species Frateuria_A hangzhouensis. The sequence goes on along the minus strand of NZ_JAPMIU010000002.1, from coordinate 291,960 downwards.
AAAACCGAGCTTGACCAGGTCGCGGTCGGCCAGGCGCGGGAACAGCTTGTTGCCGACGATCGCCTTGACCGCCGGAAAGCCCACGCGCAGCTCGCGCCGGCGATGATGCGCCGCCCAGTGGATGCCCTTGGCGGCCACCTCCGGCTGGAAGATCGGCGGCACCGGCTGCGGCCGGCGCGGCAGCGTGGTGCGGCCCCACTGGAACTGCGGCGTGTTGAAGGCGGACAGTTGCACCATGGTGATGTGGATGTCGCTTCGGGCGTGCATCAGTTCCACCCGCAACGCGTCGGTGAAACCGCGGATGGCGAACTTTGCCCCGCAGTACGGCGCCTGTAGCGGGATTGCACGATAGGCCAGCGCCGAGCCCACCTGCACGATGGTGCCGCGATTGCGCTCGCGCATGCGTTTCAACGCCGCCATGGTGCCGTACACGGTGCCCAGGTAAGTCACTTCCGTGGAACGGCGGAACTCGGCCGGACTGATCTCGTGCACGGGCGCGAAGATCGTCGCCATGGCGTCGTTGATCCAGATGTCGATCGGACCGAGCTGCTGTTCGATGCGTTCGGCGGCGGCTTCCACGGCCTCGGCATCGGACACGTCGAGCGGGATCGTCAGGGCCTCGCCACCGAGCTTGCGGACTTCGTCCGCGGCGACTTCCAGGCCATCGCTGCCACGTGCGAGCAACGCGATGCGGGCGCCGTCGCGGGCGAAGCGGTGGGCGGTGGCGCGACCGACGCCGGCGGAGGCGCCGGTGATGACGACGACTTCGGGTTTGCTGCGATGCATGGGCGGGACTCCTGGAACGCCTCCTGTAGGAGCCCACTCGTGGGCGATGCTCTTTGTTCGATGCGGCACCAGCAACAGGAGCATCGCCCACAAGTGGGCTCCTACAAGGGCGGCTAGCTGTAGGCGATGGTGGAAAGCAGCGCGAGCGCGGCCTGGCGCGAATCCAGGCGCGTGTGCTGGACGACGATGGGCACGTCGGACTCGATCACGCTGGAATAGTCGGTATCGGTCGGGATCGGCTCGGGGTCTTTCAGGTCGTTGAAGCGCAGGTGCAGCGTGCGCCGCGCCGGCACCATGATGCGGTAGGGGCCGGCCGGTTCGCGATCCTTGAAATAGATGGTGATGGTCACCTGCGCGTCGCGGTCGTTGGCGTTGAGCAGGCAGGCGGTCTCGTGGCTGAGGAAGCGCGGGTCGTCGGCATGGGTGCCGCCGGGCGGGATGTAGCCCTCGGCGATGGCCCAGCGGCGTTCGCCGATCGGTTCTGGCGTGGTCATGGCAGCTCCTTGTCAGGTTGGATCAACGCGAGGCCGGACACCGGATCGTGGCGCCGGCGAAGGTGCGCGGGCGCCTCGGTGACGATCACTTCCAGCGTGGGGCGCACGTGGCCTTCGAGCAGATGGCCGCCGAGCGCGCGGCCATCGGACTGCCCCAGCACCGCGTGCATGTGCAGCTTGGGCTCCTCGCCCTTGAGCGCCACGTCGCCGATCAGCGACACCACCTCCACTTGTTCGTCGACGGGGTTGCGCTTGTAGGCCTTGGTGTCCCAGTCGAAGTAGCCCAGCATGGCGCGCTGGAAGGCGCCGATGGCGGTCAGGTGCGCGGCGGACAGCTGCTGCGCCTTGGCGAACGCGAGCAGGCAGGCGTTGGCCTCGTCGCCGGTCTCGAGCACGACGGCCCAGGTGCGCGTGTCGCCTTGGTGGATCAGTTGGTAGTGCATGGGTGGACGCTCCTGCTTGTCTCCCTTCTTCCACCGGGAGAGGGGCTTGGGGGGGGAAGGTTCCGGACGAATCTCACGGCGGCGTTCCTCCCCGACCTTCCCCGCCACGCCCGGGCTCCGGCCGCGCGGCCGGCAGCGAGGCCTCGCGTTCGCGGGCCGGAATGTCATCGAGGTTGGACGTGCCCTGCGCCAGGGCCATCGCCAGCACCTGCGACACGTCCAGCGCGGTGCGCCCGGTGCACTGCTCGATCTGCTGGCGGCAGGAGAAGCCGTTGGTGATGATCAGCGTGTCCGGATCGGCCGCGCGGATCGCCGGCAGCAGTTGCAGTTCGCCGATGGCGAGCGACACGTCCACCTTCTTTGCGTCGAAGCCGAACGAACCGGCCATGCCGCAACAGCCGGCATCGAGCCATTCGAAATCCAGTCCCGTCTTGGCCAGCAGCCGCTTCTCCGCGTCGGTGCCGATCACCGCGTGGTGATGGCAATGCGCGTGCACCAGCGCCTTGCGCTTGAGCGGCGGCGGCGCGTAGCCGACGCGGTCGAGGTACTCGCTGAAAAGGAAGGTGTTGCGCGAGAGCCAGTGCGCGCGCTCGTCGCCTGGGAAGAGGTTGGGCAGCTCGTCGCGGAACGCCGCCACGCAGGAAGGTTCCAGCCCCACCACCGGCACGCTGCGGTCGATCTGTGGCGAGAGCGCATCGAGGATGTCGCCGAGCTGGCGGCGCGCCTTGTCCAGCATGCCCTCGGCATACAGCGGCCGGCCGCAGCACAGCGTCGCCCGCGGCACCACTACGTGGTAGCCGGCCGCCTCCAGCACGCCCACGGCGTCCCTGAGCGGCTCCGGATGCAGGTAGTTGTTGAACGTATCCGGCCACAACAGCACCTCGGGCCCGCGCGCGCGCGGGGTCGTGCGCGCGGCGAACCAGTCGCGAAAGGTCTCGCTGGCGAAGTGCGGCATCGTGCGCTGTTGGGCGATGCCGCCGATCGCCTTGGCCAAATGGGAAAGGCCCGGCGTCTGAAGGACCGCGTTGACCAGCCACGGCACGTGCGAAGCGACGCGGGCGATGTCGAAGATGCGCCCCATCGCGTAGGCCGCGCGCGGGCGCAGGCGGCCTTCGTAGTGGTGGTGCATGAACTCGGCCTTGTAGGTGGCCATGTCCACGTTGACCGGGCAGTCGCTCTTGCAGCCCTTGCAGGCCAGGCACATGTCCAGCGCGTCGCGCACCGCCTCGCTGCGCCAGCCGTCCTTGAGCGGATCGCCTTCGAGCATCTCGAACAGCAGGTGCGAGCGCCCGCGCGTCGACCACTTCTCCTCGTGGGTGGCGCGGTAGCTCGGGCACATCACGTTCTTGTGCTTGTTGCGGCAGTTGCCCACGCCCACGCAGCGGCGCGCGGCCTGGGCGAAGCTCATGCCGTCGGCCGGGTAGGCAAACGCGGTCCTGAGCTTGGGCGGCTGGTAGCCGGGACCGTCGCGCAGGTCCGCGTCCATCGGATTGGGATCGACCACCTTGCCGGGGTTCATACGCCCGCGCGGGTCCCACAGCGCCTTGAACTCGCCGAAGGCCTGCACCAGCTCGTCGCCGAACATCTTGGGCAGGAAGGACGCGCGCACCTGGCCGTCGCCGTGCTCGCCGGAGAGCGAGCCACCGTAGGACAGCACCAGGTCGGAGGCCTCGTCCATGAACGCGCGCCACTGCGCCACGGCTTCGGGCGTGGACAGGTCGAAGGCAATGCGGCAGTGGATGCAGCCGTCACCGAAATGGCCGTACAGCGCGCAGGTATAGGTGTACTTGGCCAGCAGTTTGCGGAAGTCGCGCAGGTACGGCCCGACCTTGTCCGGCGGCACGGCGGCGTCCTCCCAACCGGGATGGCCGTCCGGCTGGCCGGGCACCCGCGCGGTGGCGCCCAGGCCCGACTCGCGGATGATCCACAACATGCCCTCTTCGGCCGGGTCGTCGAAGAGCTTCATGCTGGGCGGATGGTCTTCCGCCTTCAGCGCCTGCATCAGCTTGCGCGCCTTGGCGTCGGCCTCCTGCTTGCTGTCGCCACCGAACTCGACCATCAGCCAGCCGCCGCCGGGCGGCAGCAGGGCGCGGTCCTTCGGGTGCATGTCCTTGCGCTTCATGTCGGCGATCAGCGCATCATCGATGCCCTCCAGGCCGGTCGGGCCGAAAGACAGGATCTGCGGCACGTGGTCGCCGGCTTCGAACACGTCGGGGTAGCCGAGCACCAGCAGCGAGCGCACCGGCGGGCTGGGCACCAGCCGTACTTCGGCCTCCAGGATGGTGACGCAGGTGCCTTCGGTGCCGACCAGCGCGCGCGCCACGTTGAAGCCGTTCTCGGGCAGCAGTTCATCCAGGTTGTAGCCGGAAACGCGACGCGGGATCTTGGGGTAGCGCGCGCGGATCTGGTCGGCGTAGCGGTCGCGGATGGATCTGAGGCCCGCATAGATTTCGCCGCGCCGGCCGCCCTCGCCGATGATCCGTTCCAGCTCCTCTTCGCTGGTTGGCCCCACGCGCATGCGCAAGCCGTCGTAGGTGACGATCTCCAGCGCGTGCACGTTGTCGGCCGTGCGCCCGGCCATCACCGAATGCACGCCGCAGGAGTTGTTGCCGATCATGCCGCCCAGCGTGTTGTGCGCGTGGGTGGACGGGTCGGGGCCGAAGGTCAGGTGGTGTTTTTCCGCCTCGTCGCGCAGGTCGTCCAGCACGCAGCCGGGCTCGATGCGGGCGCGGCGCCGTTCGGGGTCGATCGCGACGATCTGGTTCAGGTGGAAGGAGAAATCCATCACCACCGCGGTGTTGCAGCACTGCCCGGCCAGGCTGGTGCCGCCGCCGCGCGAGAGCACCGGCGCGTCGTGTTCGCGGCAGATGCGCAGCACGGCTTCCACGTCTTTCGCATGGCGCGGCTTGACCACGCCGATCGGCACCTGGCGGTAGATCGAACCGTCGGTGGCGTACAGCGCGCGGCTGCCGTCGTCGAAGCACACCTCGCCCTCGATCGCCGCGGCCAGGTCCTGCGCCAGCACCGCGGCAGCGGCGCTGGAGAAGGCCAAGCGGCTGCTGTGCGAGTGGCGCACGCGCGGCGGCGCCAGCGGCAATACCGCGGCATCGCGGTGGCTGTCCCGGCGGTCGCGGCCGTCGGTGGAAGAAGAAGACGCCTCGGCGCCGGATGCGTCGGGATTGTGCGGGAACGAGGGGACGGAGCCATGCTCTCGCTGTTTGGTCATGATGCCGCCCCTCCTTGCAGGTAGCGCGAGGGATTTCCTGTAGGAGCGCACCCTGTGCGCGACCGTGGGCCTGCCGCCCCAGGCGGTCGCGCACAGGGTGCGCTCCTACAGAAATGTCGGCCGATGGGGCCATTCGGCATGTTCCATGGCGGGGCGCGTCGACCCACCTCGTGAGCGCGGCGTGTTTGGCAACGGTGAGTTCTGGCAATCATCTCAGGGTTTCTTCCGGCGAAACGCGGTAGCGCTCCGCGTCGCGCTGTTTGAAGGTCAGGCCCAACCCCATGGCATGGGCGTCGACCACCAGCGCGCCGTCGCGCAGCTCGGGCAGGCCGTCGAAGAACATCGACTCGATGCGCGCGTGATCGTGGAAATACTCGACGTGCTCGAGGTGCCCGACCGTGCTGCACACATGCGCGTGCAGGTGCGGCGCGCAATGCGCCGAGACCGGAATGCCGAAGCCGTGCGCCAGTGCCGCGGCATGCAGGAAGCCGGTGAAGCCGCCGCAGCGGGTGCCGTCGATCTGCAGCACGTCGACCGCGCCGGCCTGCAGCATGCGGCGGAAGTACAAGGCGTCCCAGCCGTATTCGCCGGCGGCGATCGCCATGCCGGCCGGCGCGCGGTCGCGCAACAGCGCCAGGCCTTCCAGGTCGTCCGACGACACCGGCTCCTCGAACCAGCCCACGCCCTCGTGCGCGTAGCGCTCGGCCAGCGCCAGGGCCTGCTTGCGCTCGTAGGCGCCGTTGCCGTCGACCATCAGTTCGGGCGTGCTGCCGATGGCCTGGCGCGCGGCGTGCACGCGGGCCGGGTCCTGCTCCGGATGCGTGCCCACTTTCATCTTGACCCGCTTCATGCCCTGCCCCACCCAGCCTGACAGTTGTTGCTGCAGGCGCTCGAGCGTGTAGGAGGTGAAGCCGCCACTGCCGTACACCGGTACCGCCTGGCGCGCACGGCCGAGCAGGCGCACCACCGCGACGCCGTGCAGGCGCGCCTTGAGATCCCACATGGCCACGTCGAGGGCACTGATGGCCATCAACCCCACGCCGGGACGGCCGATGTTGCGCAGGCTGCGGTTCATGGCGTGCCAGGCGCCGGGGATGTCGTCGACGTCGCGATTGAGCAGGCAATCGCGTAGTGGATCGGCGATCACCGCGGCCGCGGCGGCATGCGCGTACGTCCAACCCAGGCCGGTCTGGCCGCAGGCGGAGATCCGGGCCAGCACCATCGTGGTGGCGTTCCAGGCAATGGTGCCGTCGGCCTCCGGCGCATCGGTGGGGATGCGGTAGGCGCTCGCCTCGATGCGAGCGATGCGGCGCGTTGCGGGAACGGTCGCGGGGGCCGCTGGCCGCCCGTCGTTCATCGCGGGTTGTTCGGGAGGATGCCGGCCAGTACCTGGCGCAGGCTCTGCTTGATGATGCCCGCTTCGTCGGGATCGCCCTTGGCCAGCGCGGTCATGTAGTCCTTGGCCTGTTTCCAGGTGATGTGCGGCGGCAGCGGCGGCACGTCAGGGTCGGCGATGATGTCCAGCAGCACCGGGCAGTCGGCGGCGAAAGCCTGCTCCCAGGCGGTGCCGAGGTCTTCGGGCCGGTCCACGCGGATCGCCTTGAAACCGAGCAGCTCGGCGTATTTGGCGTAGGAGAACTCCTCTACATCCTGTGACTCGGAGAACTTCGGATCACCGCCCAGCGCGCGCTGCTCCCAGGTGACCTGGTTGAGGTCGTCGTTGTGCAGCACCATCACCACGAAGCACGGGTTGCCCCACTGCTTCCAGTACTGCTTGACGGTGATCATCTCGGCGTTGCCGTTCATCTGCATGGCGCCGTCCCCGACGATCGCCAGCACCGGGCGGTCGGGATAGGCGAACTTCGCCGCAATCGCGTAGGGCATGCCGCTGCCCATGGTGGCGAGCTTGCCCGAGAGCGAGGCCTTCATGCCCTTGCGGATCTTCACATCGCGCGCGTACCAGTTGGTATGCGAGCCGCAGTCGCCGCAGATGATGGTGTTGTCCGGCAGCCGCGGCGACAGCTCCCAGAAAATACGCTGCGGATTGATCGGATTGGCCGGCTCCATCGCCTTGGCTTCCAGGTCGCGCCACCACTTGCGCACGTTGAGCTCGATGCGCTCGCGCCAGTCCGGGTTGTCCTTGGGACGCAGCAGGGGCAGCAACCGTTCGAGGACCTGCGCGCTGTCACCGATGAGATTCACTTCGGTGGGATAACGCATCGACACGTTGCGCGGGTCGATGTCGATCTGCACCGCGCGTGCCTGGCCTTCCTCGGGCAGGAATTCCGAATACGGGAAGGTGGTGCCGACCATCAACAGGGTGTCGCAGTCGTTCATCATGTCCCAGCTCGGCTTGGTGCCGAGCAGGCCGATGGAGCCGGTGACGAAGGGCAGCTCGTCCGGCAGCGCCGCCTTGCCGAGCAGCGCCTTGGCCACGCCGGCATCGAGCCGGTTGGCCACCGCGACCACCTGGTCGCCGGCCGCCATCGCGCCCGCGCCGATCAGGATCGCCACCTTGCGCCCATCGTTGAGCAGGTCGGCGGCGCGCTGGATGTCTGCGTCACTGGGCACCGGGCAGGGGTTGGCGTAGCCCACGCCGGTGTAGATGTCGTTGTGCTTGCGCGGCGGGTGCTTGACCGCCGGCAGCTCCTGGATGTCGTTGGGTACGATCACGCAGGTGACCGTGCGCCGCGCCGCGGCGACGCGGATGGCGCGGTCCATCACCTGGCGCACCTGCACCGGCGACAGCACCGTTTCGACGTAGCCGCAAACGTCCTGGAACAGCACCTGCAGGTCCACCTCCTGCTGGTAGTCGCTGCCGATCGCGCTGCGCGCGGACTGGCCGACGATGGCCAGCACCGGCATGTGGTCCATCTGCGCGTCGTACAGGCCGTTCAACAGGTGGATCGCGCCGGGCCCGGAGGTGGCCATGCATACGCCGATCTCGCCGGTGAACTTGGCGTGCGCGCCGGCCATGAAGGCGGCCATTTCCTCGTGGCGCACGCGCACGTAGTCGAAGCGCTCGGCGGCGCGACCCATCGCACCCATGATCCCGTTGATGCCGTCGCCGGGAAAACCGAAGATGCGCCGGATGCCCCAGTCGGTGAGGCGTTGCAGGATGAAGTCGCCGACGGTGTCGCTCATGGAAGGCCTGGCTCCTTGCGGGCGCGTGGCGCCGCGGACGGGGCGCAAGGCTTCGCCTCGCGCGAAAAAGCGCGTGCCTGTCAGAGCTGCGGGGTCTGGCAAGGATCGGTGCCACGGCAGGGGGACGCCGCTACCGATGCGCGCGGGATCGGACCGCCCTACCTTGCCGCGCAGGCGGTCATCTGCGGGTGAAAGAGGCGCGATGCAGGCGCTATGCCTGGCGCAGGTTCCTGCGACGACGCCTGTGTAGGAGCCCACTTGTGGGCGATGCGTTTCTGGCCGGATGCGGCGAAAGAGCCTCGCCCACAAGTGGCTCCTACAGGGGCGGGTTCAGTCGCCGTCCGTGTCGTCCTCGAAGCGCAGGTGCTTGACGCTGCGGCCGTTGCGCCGGACCAGCTTGAGTGCCTCGATGCCGATGCGGATGTGCGCCTCGACGTACTTCTCGGTCACGCTGCGGTCGCTGGCCTCGGTCTTGACGCCCTCGGGGATCATCGGCTGGTCGGACACCAGCAGCAGCGCGCCGACCGGGATCTTGTTGGCGAAGCCAGCGGCGAAGATGGTGGCCGTTTCCATGTCCACCGCCATGCAGCGGGTGCGGCGCAGGTAATCCTTGAACGCCTCGTCGTGCTCCCACACGCGCCGGTTGGTGGTGTAGACCGTGCCGGTCCAGTAGTCGTGGCCGAGGTCGCGGATCATCGTGGAGACCGCGCGCTGCAACTGGAACGCCGGCAGCGCCGGCACTTCCGGCAGCAGGTAGTCGCCCGAGGTGCCCTCGCCGCGGATCGCGGCGATCGGCAGCACCAGGTCGCCGAGCTGGTTCTTCTTCTTGAGCCCGCCGCACTTGCCCAGGAACAGCGCCGCCTGCGGCTGCACCGCGCTGAGCAGGTCCATCACCGTGGCGGCGTTGGGGCTGCCCATGCCGAAGTTGATCAGGGTAATGCCGTCGGCGGTGGCATTGGGCATCGGCCGGTCGCGGCCCTGCACTTCCACGCCATGCCATTGCGCGAACATGTCCACGTACAGGCCGAAATTGGTCAGCAGCACGTGCCGGCCGAACTGCTCCAGTGGCGTGCCGGTGTAGCGCGGCAGCCAGTTGGAGACGATCTCTTGCTTGTCCTTCATGGGGTATCCGACGAAAGCGCACCGCGTCGGCGGCACGCGCGCCGGCGACGCCACGCCGGCAGGAGCCATTTCTCGAGTACCGCCATTGTACGGGGTGCGGCCCGCGGCGGTCACTCAAGCGCGTTCGAAGCTGGCCGATAACTGTCAGGAAACCCGCGCCACATGACTCAGGTCACAGCATTGATGCGCGTGTTATGTTCGGCGCGTCATGACCAGGGGGATGACACGATGCGGATGGGGCTGGCTATTGATGCGTCCTGCGACCTGCCGCAGGCGTTCATCGAAGAACACGATATCGCGGTGATGCCGATCGCGGTGAAGCTCGACGGCACCGTCTTCAAGGACGACCGCGACCAGCAAGAGATCGAGCGCTTCCTCTACATGAAGCTGGCCGGCACGCACGCGGCCGAGACCGAGCCGTGTTCGGTCGAGGACGTGCAGCGGCTGTTCCTGGACAAGCTGGTGCTGGAGCGCGACTGCGTCTTCTGCCTGACCATCACCGCCACGCGCAGCCCGATCCACGACCACGTGCTGAAAGCCAGCTTCGCGATCCTGAAGAACTATCGCGAGGCGCGCGACCGCGCCGGCGTGCCGGGGCCGTTCCTGATGCGCGTGGTCGATACCCGCAACGTGTTCGCTGGCGAAGGCCCGGCGGTGTTCGAGGCGGCGCGCCTGATCCGGGCCGGCGAGACGCCGCCGGTGATCCGCGAACGGCTGGGCGCGGTGGCCAACCATACCTACGGCTACATGTTGCCGCGCGACCTGCACCACCTGCGCAGCCGTACCAGGAAGCGGGGCGACCGCAGCGTCAGCCTGTTCAGCGCGGTGGTCGGCACGGCGCTGGACATCAAGCCGCTGCTGCGCTGCTTCCGCGGCGAAACCGGCCCGGTCGGCAAGGTGCGCGGCTTCGAGCACGGCGCCGAGACGCTGTTCGGCTACGCCACCCGCCGCGTGCGCGCAGGGCTGATGGTGCCGGTGGTGTGCGTCAGTTACGGCGGCGACCTGGCCGAACTGGCCAGGCTGCCCGGCTACGACGGCCTGCGCCAGGCCTGTGAGGAGGCCGGCATCACTCTGCTGGAGGCGCCGATGAGCATCACCGGCATGGTCAACGTGGGCGAAGGCGCCGTCACGCTGGGATTCGCCGCCGAGGAACACGAGGCCGATTTCTAGCCTGGACCGCCCTGCTCCTCCCCTCCGGCGAGAGGGCCGGCCTCGCCGGGGGGAGCCGAAGCGCAGGGTTCACCCGTACGCTCCTAGAATCGGTCCATGCGCCGCCTCCCGTCTGCCCTCTTCCTGCTCGGCCCCGGCCTGCTCGCCGGCGGGCTGGGCTGGCACGGCACCGCCGCCGCCACCACCATCTACGAATGCACCACCGCCGACGGGCGGCTGATCTACCAGGACACGCCCTGCCGCGCTGGCCAGAAGCAACGCACGATGGAAGTGGCCGATGCGCCCTCGGCGCCGCCAGCCGCCGCCGCGCCATCCGCACCCGAGCCGCCGGCGCCGGCCTCGCCACCGCCAGCGCCCGAACCACCGTCGGCGCCGCTGCCGCTGATGTACACCTGCGTCCGTGCCACCGACGGCAAGAGCTACCTCAGCGACAACGGCAACCCGGCGCCCTACCAGGCGCCCCTGGGCGTGCTGGGCGCCTGGCAGCAGCCGCTCTCGGACGTCTACGGCCCCGACCGTGGCGGCGCCGGCATCTCGGCGCCCGAAGCCAACCGCGGCCGCGTCAGCTCCGGCCTGGTGGCGAACAACTACGTGTGGGTGCAGGACCAGTGCCGCGAACTGGACATCGACGAAACCTGCCAGGCCCTGCAGGAGGCACGCGACGAAAACGAGCACAAGCTGCGCAACGCCTTCAAGAGCCAGCGCCCGCCGCTGGAGAAACGCGAGGCACAACTGCGCGCCCAGCTCGCCAACTGCGGCGGGTGACCGCTTCGTAGGGTGGGCTTCAGCCCACCATGCTCTTCCGCACGAACCGTGGTGGGCTGAAGCCCACCCTACGACTGGAGAAGCGCGATCCGCAGTTGGCCACTGCGGAGGATGACCGATCTTCGCAGATCGTTAGAAACCGAAGCTCAGGAAGCCGCCGTCCACCGCCAGCACCTGGCCGGTGATGTAGCCGGCCGCCGGCAGGCACAGGAAGGCCACCGCGGCGGCGACCTCCTCCGGCTCGCCGATGCGTTTGAGCGGCGTGCGCTCGAGCACTTCCTCGAGGTAATCCGGATCGGCCAGCGCCGCCTCCGAGCGCTGGGTGCGGATGTACCAGGGCGCCACCGCGTTGACGCGGATGCCGTCGATCGCCCATTCCGCGGCCAGGTTGCGGGTGAGCTGGTGCAGCGCCGCCTTGCTCATGCCGTAGGGCGAGCCGGTGCGCACGTGCGTGGTGCCGGAGACCGAACCCACGTTCACGATCGCCGCGTTGCCGTGCTCGACCAGGTGCGCATGCGCCAGCCGGCACATCTCGAAAGCGCTGAACAGGTTCTGCTCGAAAATGGCGCGGTAGTCGTCGCTGGCGTAGGCGAGCGTGGACTCCGGCGCGTTGCCGCCGGCGTTGTTGATCAGCAGCGAGAGCGACGCATCGAGGTCGGCGATCCAGTCGAACACCGCCAGCCGATCCTCCTCCTCGGCCAGGTCGGCGCCGAAGGCGAGCACCTCGCGCCCGGGCAGTTCCTCGGCCAGCTCCGCGCGCACCTGTTCCAGATGCACCTCGTCGCGCGCCACCAGCAGCAGGTCCGCGCCCAGCCCACCGAGCTCGCGCGCGACGGCCAGGCCGATGCCTTTGCTGGCGCCGGTGATCAGGGCGGTGTGGCCGGTGAGCTGCCAGGCGTCGGTGCGCAGGTTCATGGGCGCAGAGCTTAGCCGATGCGCTTGCCGCGATCGCGTGGCGGCGGGACACTGCCGGCTGGTCGATACCCAGGGGATCCGCCCGTGAAACATCTGCTGCCACTCGCCTGCCTGCTGGCACTCGCCGGCTGTTCGAACAAGGCGCCCGAACCGCAGGCCACCGCCGCGTCCGAGCGCGTCGCCACGCCGTGGGACGACATGAAGAAGGACGAGCAGAAGGCCCGGGACGTGCAGAAGCTGGTCGACGACCGCGCCAAGGCGCAACGGAAGGCGCTGGACGAAGCCGGGCAATAGCACCGGTTCCCTCCTGTAGGAGCCCACTTGTGGGCGATGCTCTTCGGCAGCGCCAAGGCAAAAGCATCGCCCACAAGCGCGCTCCTACAAAAAGCGTGCGAAGCCGGCTGTGCTCAGCGCGGCGCGCAGAAGCAGTAGGCGTAGACGTTCGGCCGGCCGGCCTGCGCGTGTCGCAACAGCTTCAGCTCCGGCGCCAGGCGCGGCAGTTCGGCCAGCCATGCGGGCAAGTGCAGACCGTAGCTGCGGGCCGCCTGCACCATCGCGCTGCGGTTCATGCCGACCAGGAACTGCTCGAAGCCACCCAGCGGCGCTTCGATGTAATGCACCGGGTAGTCCTTGCCCAGCTTGGCCAGTGCAGCCGCCTGGTCGAGCGCGGCGTCCATGCCGCCGAGCTGGTCGACCAGCCCGCGCGCGAGCGCCTGGCGACCGGTCCACACGCGGCCCTGGGCGATCGCGTCGATCGCCTCGAAACTCTTGCCGCGCGCCTTGGCCACCTTGCCGACGAAGTCGCGGTAGCCCTTGTCGATGATCGCCTGGATCACCTGGCCGGCCTGTGGGTCAAGCGGCCGGGTGATGTCGAAGGCGCCGGCCATCGGCCCGGTGCCCACGCCGTCGCTGTGGATGCCGAGCTTGTCCAGGGTGCCGGGCACCGCGTAGTACATGCCGAAGATGCCGATCGAACCGGTGATGGTGTTGGGATCGGCAAGGATGCGGTTGGCGTTCATCGCGATCCAGTAACCGCCGCTGGCCGCCACGTTGCCCATCGACACGACCACCGGGATGCCGGCCTCACGGGTCAGCGCCACTTCGCGGCGGATCTGCTCGGCGGCGTAGACCTCGCCGCCGGGCGAGTTGATCCGCAGCACCAGCGCCTTGGTGCGCCGGTCCTGCCGCGCCGCGCGGATCAAGGCGGCGGTCGATTCCCCGCCGACGCTGCCCTGCGGCTGGCGGCCGCCGACGATCTCGCCTTCGGCGACCACCACCGCCACGCCGGAGGCGAACGCGCCGCCGTGGCCGAGGTTGGCCGCGTACCGCGAAAGATCGATCTGGCGGAAGCCCTGCTGCGGCTTGTCGCCGGCCGGTACGCCGGCCTTGCGCATCATCGCGTCGAGCTGCGCGCGGGTGGCGGTGCCATCGATCAGGTGCTGGTCCTGCGCCAGTCGGGCCAGGTCGCCGCGGGTGCGTTCGATGGCCGCCGGCAGGTTGTCGATGTCGGCGCGCACGGCGGCCGGGTCGAGCTTGCGCAGCCGCGCCACCTCGGCGATGTATTCGTCCCACAGGCCGCCCATCCAGTAGCGGTCGGCCGCCTTCGAATCGTCCGAGGCATGGTCGAGGATGTACGGCTCGGCGGCGCTCTTGAAGCGGCCGACGCGGAACAGGTGCACGTCCACGCCGAGCTTGTCGAGCAGGTCCTTGTAGAACAGCCGGTAGCTGGCCAGGCCGGTGATCAGCACGCCACCCTGCGGATCGAGCAGGATCCGGTCGGCGTGCGCGGCCAGGTAGTACTGGCCCTGGTCCAGGTTCACGCCCCACACGATCACCGGCTTGCCGCTGGCGCGAAAGCGGTCCAGCGCTGCGCCCACCTCGCGCAGCGCGGCAAAGCCGCCACTCTTGAGTTCATCCGGCAGCAGCAGGATGCGGCTGATCCGCTTGTCCTGCGCGGCCGCGTCGATGGCGCCGACCAGGTCGCGCATCTGCACCTGCTTCGGCGGCTCGCCCGAAAGGCTCTGGAGCGCCCGCTGCAGCGGCTCGATGCTGTATTGCTCGACCAGCTCGCCCTTGGGCTGCAGCACCAGCACGCTGTCGTCCTTGACCGTGTGCGCCAGCCGGTTGCCGGCCACGCCGCCGACGATCAGCAGCAGCACGAAGAACAGCAGCACGAAGAACACCAGGTTGAGGATCACCAGCCGCACCATGTTGAAGCCGCGGCCGATCACGCGAAGGAAGGCCCAGAATCCGTTCGGGCGGCGCAGCGGCGGCGGGGTGCTCATCGGTCGTTCCTCACAAATGATCGTTGAGCGTAACCGCTTGCGCATGCACCGTCATGGGGTCTTCGGGCGGGCCGGCGTGCCAGCGGTGGCGCCAGGCGCTGCGCCAGAAGCGCGCGAACAGCAGCACCGCCGCCACGCTCAGGCCCGCGATCAGCCCCATCCACATGCCACGCGCGCCCAGGTCATGGCGGAAGGCCAGCCACCAGCCCACCGGCATGCCCACGCCCCAGTAGGCGAACAGGGTGATGCCCATCGGCACGCGGGTGTCCTTCAGTCCCCGCAGCGCGCCGTTGGACGCCACCTGGATGCCGTCGGAGAACTGGAACAGCCCGGCCAGCACCAGCAGTTGCGCGGCCAGGTTGATCACCGTGGCGTTGTCCGTGTACAGCGAGGCGATCGCATGCGGCAAGCCCAGCATCAGCCCGGCCGAGAGCAGTTGCGTGAGCAGCGCCAGGGCGATGCCGCAGAAGCCGGCGTAGCGGACGCCGCGCTCGTCGTTGCGCCCGACCGCATTGCCCACCCGCACGGTGATCGCCATCGCCATGCCCAGCGGGATCATGAAGAACACCGAGGCCACGTTGAGTGCCACCTGGTGGCTGGCCACCACGTTCTCGCCCATGGTGCCGATCAGCAACGCCGTGGCCACGAACAACCCGGCCTCGGCCAGTAGCGTCACCGCCATCGGCAGGCCGACGTGCAGCAACGCGCCGATGCGCCGCCAGTGCGGCCACTCGAAGCGCTCGAACAGGCGGAGCCCGCGATAGTTGGGATGCCACAGCACATAGGCGAGGAAACCCAGCATTTCCAGCCACAGCACGATCGCGGTGGCGATGCCGCAGCCACGCGCACCCTGCGGCGGCAGCCCGAGCTTGCCGAACATGAACACGTAGCCCAGCGGCGCCAGGATCGCCAGCCCGCCCAGGCTGAACATCATCGACGGGCGCGTCAGCGAAAGCCCCTCGGACAACCCGCGCAGCGTGAAATAGCAGGCCAGCGCCGGTGCGCCCCAGCTGATCGCATGCAGGAAGGCGTTGACGTCGTCGCGCAGGCTCGGCGTCACCCCGATCAGGTTGACCAGCGGCTCGGCATGGCGCACGCCGAACCACAGCAGCACGCCCAGCGCCACCGCCAGCCAGGCCGCCTGGCGGAACACCGCGCCCACGTCCGCGCGCCGGCCGGCGCCGTCGAGCTGGGCCACCGACGGTGGCACCGCCATCATCACGCCGATGCCGCTGACGATGGCCAGCGACCACACGCTGGTGCCCACCGCCACCGCGCCCAGCACGTGCGCGCTGAAATGACCCGAAAGCAGCGCGTCGACCACGTTGGTGCCGACCGCCGCCAGTTGCGCGAGCACCAGCGGCAGGGCCAGGCGCACGGTGGCGCCGACCTCATGCACGACACGCGCGCGGTCGATGGTTCTCATGGTTCCAGGATCTTCGAACGGCCGATCATTCTAGCCGAGTCGGCAGGGCTGCCCCGGCCGCCGCGCTGTGCCAAGATCGCACGCTTTCCAGAAAGACGTCGCGTCCATGAACGAGCTGAGCGAAGCCGGCACGCTGCATTGCGCCAACTGCGGAACGCCGCTCGAGGGCGAGTTCTGCCACCACTGCGGCCAGTCCGTGCACAGCGTGCTCAAGCCGGTGCACCACATGCTCGAAGACAGCATGGACATGTTCCTGCACGTGGACGGGCGCATCGTGCATACGCTGCCGCCGCTGTTCACCAAGCCGGGCTTCCTCACCCTGGAGTACTTCGCCGGGCGCCGGCAAAGCTATGTGGCGCCTTTCCGGCTGATGTTCGTGCTGTGCCTGCTGGCGTTCTTCGCCTTCCACATCGCGCTGGAATGGGGCGTGGCACGCGCCGAGGCAACCATGCAGAAGGCGCAGCTGACCGTCCAGGCCGATGCGTTCGCCGACGCGGACGACGCCGCGGAGGTGCGCGACGCCCTGCGGGAACGCCTGGACGGGCTGGCCACCGCCCGCCGGACCATGCCCGGCGCCATGTCCGGCGTGCTGGACGGCAAGGAGCACGAGCTGCGGCGCCTTGCCAACGCGCGGCTCGCCGCGCTGGGTGCCGCGCCGCTGGCCGCGGATTTCGGCGCGCCGGCCCCGGCCCGGGCCGTCCCGGCCGTGGCCGAAGAGCAACATCTGCCGAAAGTGGACGTTCCATGGCTGCCCGATTTTGCGGACCAGCGCCTGGCGCACCTGCTCGCCAACGTGAAGGCCAACGTGCACGACGCGTTCGACGATGCGTCCACGCCGGCCAAGCGTCACGAGGCACGCGCGCGGATGATCACGGGCATCTTCAGCCTGCTGCCGCAGGCGATGGTGGTGATGATCCCGATCTTCGCCCTGTTGCTGAAGCTGTTCTACGTGTTCCGGCGCCGGCTCTACATGGAGCACCTGATCGTGGCGCTGCACAGCCATGCCTTCCTGTTCCTGGCGCTGCTGCTGGTCGGCCTGCTGAGCCTGTTGTCTGCCTGGCTGCAGCCGTACGCGGGCTGGGCGAGCAGCGGCCTCAGCAATGTCGGGGCGGTGGTGCTGTGCTGGATGCCCGTCTACCTGCTGATCATGCAGAAACGCATCTATCGCCAGGGCTGGCCGATGACCCTGCTCAAGTACTGGTGCGTGGGCTGGTGCTATTTCTGGCTGCTGTTGGCGGTGCTGGGCGTGGCGATGCTGCTGGGCGCCGGGCACTGAAACCGGCGGCCGCCGGGCGTGGGTCGGACACTGCCTGTCATGGCGGTTTTGCACAGCGCCATGAACCTGTCAAGGCCGCTTCGGGAAGCATGAGCGGTACGTGAACACCGTCACATATGCTTTTGCAAGTCTTTGATTTTTATTACCTAAATTTACTGGTTATTTTTTGCCCAGCGCGTGCCCGAGGGCATCGTAACGGGGCTTTGACGGCGCTCTCCCCGGCCCGTCCACAGACTTATCCACAGCCTTTGTGGATAAGCGGAATTTCCGCCGGAGGAGAGTCACTTAGGCACGATTCCTAGATGACGCGGCAGCACGCCCGCGCGCGGCCGCAGGACACCGTCGGCGAGCCGCTACACTGGGCCGCCCACGAGGTGCCCATGCCCGCCGTCGTCCGCGTCGCCCTGCCGGTTCCACTCGCCCGCCTGTTCGACTACCTGCCGCCCGCCGGCGGCGTGGCGGTCGGCAGCCGCGTGCTGGTGCCGTTCGGGCGCAAGAAGATGGTCGGGGTGGTGGTCGCCACCGGGGTCGAGGCCGGGGTCGCCGGCGCGCGCCTGAAGGGCGTGCTGCGGGTACTGGACGAAGGTCCGCTGCTCGATGCCGAGCTGATGCAGACGCTCGCCTGGGCCGCCGATTACTGGCTGGCCGCGCCGGGCGAGGCCTATGCCAATGCGCTGCCGCTGGCGTTGCGCGAGCCGCGGGCGCTGCCGGAGACCCGCGAACCCTGCTACGCACTCACCCTCGCCGGACAGAGCGCGCGCGACGCGGGCAGCCGGCGCGGTTCCAGCCACGCGCTGCTCGAGCTGCTGGCCGGGGCTCCGCGCGGCGCCGGCGAGCTGGACATCGCCCTGCCCGGCTGGCGCGCCGCCGCGCGCCGCTTGCTGGCGGCGGGCCTGGTCGAGCAACGGACGCCCGCGCCGACCGCACCCACGCCGACGCCGGCGCCGCCACTGAGCACCGAGCAACAGGTGGCGGTGGAGGCCGTGGCGGCGGCCTTTGGCCGCTTCCAGCCGTTCCTGCTCGATGGCGTCACCGGCAGCGGCAAGACCGAGGTCTATCTGGCGCTGATCGCGCAGGCGCTGGCCGCCGGCCGGCAGGCGCTGTTGCTGGTGCCGGAGATCGGCCTGGCGCCGCAGACCGTGCGTCGCCTGCGCCAGCGGCTGGGCGTGCCGGTGGAGGTGATCCATTCCAATCTCGCCGACGGCGAGCGCGCGCGGGCCTGGCTGCGCGCCCGCAATGGCGAGGCCAGGGTGGTGCTGGGCACCCGTTCGGCGGTGTTCACGCCGCTGCCGCAGGCCGGCCTGATCGTGGTCGACGAGGAACACGACGGCGCCTACAAGCAGCAGGAAGGCTTCCGCTACCACGCGCGCGACCTGGCGCTGGTGCGCGCGCGCGCGCTGGGCGTGCCGGTGTTGCTGGGTTCGGCCACGCCCTCGCTGGAGTCGCTGGCCAACGTGGAGGCGGGCCGCTACCGCACGCTGCACCTGCGTGCGCGGCCCGGCGCGGCAAGGCCGCCGCAGGTGCAGATCGTCGACATGCGCGCGCAGCGGCTGGATCACGGCCTGTCGCCCGCGCTGCTGGCGGCGGTGGCCGATACGGTCGCACGCGGCGAGCAGGCGCTGGTGTTCCGCAACCGCCGCGGCTACGCACCGGTACTGCTGTGCCACGCCTGCGGCTGGCATGCCGAATGCCCCCGCTGCGATCGCCCGATGACTCTGCATGCGCGGCGCCGCGTGCTGATCTGCCACCACTGCGACCGCCACGCGCCGGTGCCCGCCGCCTGCCCCGCCTGCGGCGCCCTAGATCTCAAGCCCCAGGGCCAGGGCACCGAGCGGCTTGAAGAAGCCCTGACGGCGCGCTTCGCCGACGTGCCGGTGCTGCGCATCGACCGCGAGACCACCCGCCGCCGCGATGCCTTCGAACACTTGCTCGAGGGCCTGCACGAGGACGCTCCGGCGATCCTGGTCGGTACGCAGATGCTGGCCAAGGGCCATGACCTGCCCAACCTCACGCTGGTCGCCATCGTGGGTGTGGACGAGGGGCTGCACAGCATCGACTTCCGCGCCGGCGAACGGCTGGCGCAGCTGGTGGTGCAGGTGGCCGGGCGCGCCGGGCGCGCGCGCAAGCCCGGCCGCGTGCTGCTGCAGACCCATCATCCCGAACACCCGCTGCTGCGCGGCCTGCTCGCCCACGGCTACGCCGCCGCCGCGGGCGAGCTGCTGGTCGAGCGACGCCAGGCCATGCTGCCGCCGTACAGCCACCAGGCGCTGCTGCGGGTCGAGGCGCTCCAGCGCGAGGCGGTGGATGCCTTTCTCGGCGACGCGCATGCCGCGCTGGCGGCCGATCCCTCGTTGCGCATCGCCGGCCCGATGCCCGCGCCGATGCCGTTGCGCGCTGGACGCCATCGCGGGCAACTGCTGGTCGAGGCCGATACCCGTGGGCCGCTGCATGCGGCGCTGCGGCCCTGGCAGCATGTGCTGGCCGGGTTGCCGTCGGCGCGCAAGGTACGCTGGTCGCTGGATGTCGATCCGGTCGATCTGTACTAGGCGCCGGGCGGCTTGCCTTTTGTAGCGGTGGATCGTCCCCTGCCCTGCTTGCAGGGGACGCAGCCAGAGCCCCATTCGGTTCCGCACGCGCAGGTGGGACAATGGGCGGACGCATCCTTGCATGAGACAAGCCCATGGACGAAGGCCCGACGCCTCCCCACGTCGTGATCCTCGGCGGCGGTTTCGGCGGCCTGGCCGCCGCGCGCAAGCTGGCCGGCGCACCTGTGCGCATCACCCTGGTCGACCGGCGCAACCATCACCTGTTCCAGCCGCTGCTCTATCAGGTCGCCACCGCCGGACTGTCGGCGCCGTCCATCGCCGCGCCGCTGCGGCAGATCCTGCGTCGGCAGGACAACGTCACCGTGCTGCTGGACGAGGCGCTCGAGGTGGACCTCGCCGCGCGCCGCGTGCGTTTCGAGCACGGCACGCTGGACTATGATTTCCTCATCGTCGCCACCGGCGCCACGCACGCCTATTTCGGCCACGACGAATGGGCGCGCTGGGCGCCGGGCCTGAAGACGCTGGACGATGCCTTCGCGATCCGCCGCCGCGTGCTGCTCGCCTTCGAACGGGCCGAACGCGAAACCGATGCAGACCAGCGCCGGGCATGGCTCACCTTCGTGGTGGTCGGCGGCGGCCCGACCGGCGTGGAGCTGGCCGGCACGCTGGCCGAGATCGCCCGGCACACGCTGCCGCGCGAGTTTCGCCGCAGCGACCCCAGCGCCGCGCGGGTGCTGCTGGTGGAAGCCGGCCCGCGGCTGCTGGCGGCATTCGACCCGGCACTGTCGGCCAAGGCGCAGCGCCAACTCGAAGAGCTGGGCGTGGAGGTCCGCACCGGCACCGCGGTCACCGCCATCGACGGCGACGGGGTGTGCCTGGGCGATACGCCGCTGGCGGCCTACACGGTGCTCTGGGCCGCCGGCGTGGCCGCCTCGCCGCTGGGGCGTCAACTGGGTGCGCCGATCGATCGTGCCGGTCGCGTGCGGGTAGCCGGCGACCTCAGCCTGCCGGCGCATCCGGATGTGTTCGTCATCGGCGACCTGGCATGTGTCGAGCGCGGCGACGGTACGCTGGTGCCCGGCGTGGCGCCAGCCGCCAAGCAGATGGGCCAGTATGTGGCCGGCCGCATTCGCGGCCGTCTCGACGCCGACTCGACGCCCGCTCCGTTCCACTACAAGGACCAAGGCGCGCTGGCGACCATCGGCCGCATGGCCGCGGTGGCACAATTCGGACGGCTGCGGCTCTCCGGCCCGCCCGCCTGGTGGGTGTGGCTGGTCGCCCACATCTATTTCCTGATCGGCTTCCGTAACCGGCTGGTCGTGTTGCTGGACTGGGCCTGGGCCTACTGGACCTACCAGCGGCATGCCCGCATCGTCACCGGCGCCGACGCGGACGCCGTGCCCGCCGCGGACGAGCGGCCTTCCTGACCTCCCCCACTTCCGGACCCTGCCGTGCCTTCCCAACTCGAACAATTGCGCCAATACACCACCGTCGTCGCCGACACCGGCGACATCGACGCGATCGCCCGCTACAAACCGGTCGATGCCACCACCAACCCCTCGCTGCTGCTCAAGGTCGTTACCCAGCCGGCCTACGCATCGCTGCTGGACGAGTCGCTGGCCTGGGCCCGGTCACAGGGCAATGCGCGCGAGCAGCAGCTGGTGGACGCCGGCGACCATCTGGCGGTGGCGGTCGGGCGCAAGATCCTGGAGCTGATCCCCGGGCGCATCTCCACCGAGGTGGACGCGCGGCTGTCATTCGACACCGACGCCAGCATCGCCAAGGCCGAGCGGCTGATCGGGCTGTACGACGCCGAGGGTATCGGCCGCGACCGCGTGCTGATCAAGCTCGCCTCCACCTGGGAAGGCGTGTGCGCCGCGCGCGAACTGCAGCGCCGCGGGATCCAGTGCAACATGACCCTGCTGTTCGCCTTCGAGCAGGCGGTGGCCAGCGCCGAGGCCGGGGTGTTCCTGATCTCGCCGTTCGTCGGCCGCATCATGGACTGGTACGTGGCCAACACCGGGGTCAAGCAATATGCGCCGGATGAAGATCCGGGCGTGCAATCGGTGCGGCGCATCTACCGCTACTACAAGACCCACGGCTACGAGACCGTGGTGATGGGCGCGAGCTTCCGCAACGTGGGCCAGATCCACGCCCTGGCCGGCTGCGATCGCCTCACCATCAGCCCGGACCTGCTGAAGGAGCTTGATGCCTCCGACGAGGAACTGCCGCGGCGCCTGTCCGACGACGGCACCCGCACGCAACGCCCGCCGGCGATCGACGAGGCGCGCTTCCGCTGGGGCATGAACGAGGACGCGATGGCCACCGACAAGCTGTCCGAGGGGATCCGCAAGTTCGCAGCGGACCAGCGGCAGCTGGAGAAGCTGCTGGCCGAGCGGCTGTAACCGGTCTCGACACCCGCCCTTTGCAGGAGCCCACAAGTGGGCTCCTGCAAGGAGCGCCGATGGTCATGGCGGTGTTGCCGCGTCAAAGCAAAACGGCCCCTCGCGGGGCCGTTTTTGCACCGATGGCCGGATATCCTTCAGAACACCGCGCGCATCTTCTTCATCGCGTTCGCCTCGACCTGGCGGATGCGCTCGGCCGACACGCCGTACTCGTCGGCCAGGTCCTGCAGGGTGGCCTTGTCCTCGTTGAGCCAGCGCCGCTGGATGATGTCGCGCGAGCGATCGTCCAGCTTGGACAGCGCGCTGGAGAGCGTTTCCATCTGGTTATCGGCCTGGTCGGCGTCGGACACGTTGTCGTACGGATCGGCGCCGTCGTCGACCAGGAACGCCTCCGGCGCCGGGCGGGCATCGTCGTCCGCGTCGGTGGGGGCCTCGAAGCCGATGTCGCGGCCGGACAGGCGCGATTCCATCTCGCGCACGGTCGCCTCCGGCACGCCCAGGTCATGGGCCACCACGCGCACTTCCTCGGCGTTCATCCAGCCCAGGCGCTTCTTGCTCTTGCGCAGGTTGAAGAACAGCTTGCGCTGGGCCTTGGTGGTGGCGACCTTGACGATGCGCCAGTTGCGCAGGATGAACTCGTGCATTTCGGCGCGGATCCAGTGCACCGCGAAGCTGACCAGGCGCACGCCCTGGTCCGGGTCGAAGCGCTTGACCGCCTTCATCAGGCCGATGTTGCCTTCCTGGATGAGGTCGCCCAGTTGCAGGCCGTAGCCGGAGTAGCCACGCGCCACGTGCACCACGAAACGCAGGTGCGCCATGACCAGCTTCTTGGCCGAATTGAGGTCGTCCGCCTCGATGAAGCTGCGCGCCAGCGCCTGCTCCTCGTCGTGGCTGAGCACCGGGATCCGGTGCACGGCCGAAATATAGGCATCCAGGCTGCCGACGACGCTGGGAATCGGCAGGTTGGCGGTCACCAGGGCTTGGGACATGTGAAACCTCCGGTAAGTAAATCGCAGCTTAGCACTCCAATGTTGAGAGTGCTAAAGGGGCGAAAAGTTCGGCTGCGGGATTTATTGTACCGAATCGTACAGCAATGAAGGCGACACTGCCAGCCCTCGCCGCGCGGTCATGCGGCCATTGTTCACAACGGCGATCTATCGGCCGTGAACTGGCCACTCCGGGGCGGGCATCACTCCATTGCGGCCCCCGCCATGGCTCAGGTGCTCAACTCGGAACGCGGCGGCAGCGACCAGTCGATCGGCGCCTGTCCGCGGCTTTCCAGATAGCGGTTGGCCGCCGAGAAATGCCCGTTGCCGATGAAACCGCGGTGCGCCGACAGCGGCGAGGGATGGACCGAACTCAGCACCAGGTGTCGCGAGGGATCGACCAGCCTGCCCTTGCGCTGCGCATAGGCGCCCCACAGCAGGAACACCAGCCCCTCGCGCTCGCGGTCGAGCGCCTCGATGGCGGCATCGGTGAAACCTTCCCAGCCCTTGTTCTGGTGCGCGCCGGCATGACCCTGCTCGACCGTCATCACGCTGTTGAGCAGCAGCACGCCCTGGTCGGCCCAGGGCGTCAGGCAACCGTGGTCGGGACGGGGCAGGCCCAGGTCGCGCTCGATCTCGGCGAAGATGTTGGCCAGCGACGGCGGCACCCGCACGCCCGACCGCACCGAGAAACACAGTCCGTGCGCCTGGCCGGGGCCGTGATACGGATCCTGGCCCAGGATCACCACGCGCACCTTGTCGAACGGCGTGTGCGCGAACGCGTTGAAGATGTCCGGTCCCGGCGGGTAGAGCACCTTGCCGGCGCGCTTGCTCTCGCGCAGGAAGCCGGCCAGCGCGCGCATGTCCGGACGTTCCAGGTAATCGCCCAGGCGCGCCTTCCAGGAAGGCTCCAGGCGGATGCGCTCGGCCTCGGCCGTTTCTCTCACGACGCCCGCGTCCGCTCGCGCAGGTGCCGGGCCACGCGCAACTGGAACAGAAGCTTGGTCACCAGCAGTTTTTCCTCGACCGGCTTCTCGACCAGGTCGTTGGCACCGGCGCGCAGCAGCGCCGCCTGGTTGGCCGGATTCTCGTCGCCGGTCATCACCAGCACCGGCAACTGGCCCTTGCCGTAGCCGAACTGGCTGCGCACCCGGTCGAGCAGATCGCCGCCGGTGAGCTCGCCCTTCAGGCTGACATCGGTAAGCACCACGTCGGCGCCGATGTTGCCCTGGGCGCGATCGGTTTCCAGCATGGCCAGGGCGTCCTCGACGCTGACCACGTGGCGCACGGTCAAGCCGATCTTCTCCAGGATGCGGCGGGTGGCCAGCGCCACCACGCGGCTGTCCTCGACATAGAGCACGGTGCCCTCGGCGGTGGCTTCCGGGCGCACGTAGCCGCGGATGAAGTCGGCCAGGGCCTGGAAGCCCAGCGACTTGTCGAAATAGTCGGTGACGTGTTCGCCCAGCGTGCGCTTGTGCAGGCGGGTGTCGACGTCGCCGGAGACCACCACGATGGGCACGTAGGCCTGCGCCGATTCGCGCACGTGGCGGGCCAGTTCCAGCCCGTCCATGTCCGGCAGCCGCAGCGCGACGGTAACGAAGTCGAACGGACCCTGCTCGACCAGCTCGCGCGCCTCGGCGCCGCTGCCGCAACCGACCAGTTCGGCCTCCGGCAGCTCGGCCTTGAGCACGCGCGTGATCAGCTGCCGCACCACCTTGGAGCCGTCCACCACCAGCACCCGCGGAGCGGTGTCGGCGCTACGGCTGCCAATGCCTGCATTCATGCCCCACCCATCCACATCGAACACCCCGTGCGCCCCGCGCGCAACCCGGGGCTTATCTTGCACCATCACGCCGTTCGCCGGTTGCGAAGGCGGTCACCCGTTCGGTCATCGGCAACCGGACGCCGCGATCAGGCGGCCTTGCGCAGCTGCCATGCGCTGACCAGACGCGCGCCGATCCAGCCGAGCACGGCCGCCGCCAGCGGAGCGGCGAACAACAGCCACCAGGGCAGCGCGCCGAGGGTCAGGGCACCGCCATAGGCGCGGTCCAGCTCGGCGGCCGGGCCGGCCAGCGCCAGCTCGATCGCCAGCGCCAGCAGCGAGGCAAGCACGCCGCCGAACAAGCCGTACCAGATGCCCGCATACAGGTAGGGTCGGCGCACGAACGCGCGGCTGGCGCCGAGCAGCAGCAACACGCCGATTTCCTCGCTGCGGCTGGCGATGTCGGTGCGCACGGTGTTGCCGACCACCAGCAGCGCGGCCAGCGCGAGCAGTCCGGCCAACACCAGCACCACGCGGTGGCCCGCGCCCAGCAGTGCGTCGAGCCGCTGCCGCCACTGGCCGCTGTCCTGCACCAGGTCGACCGAGCGCTCGCTGCGCAGGGCCTGCACCAGCGCATCCACCGCGGCGGCATCCAGGCCGGCCCTGGGCTGAACCACCAGCACCCACGGCAGCGGATTGGCGTCGTCCAGCGCATGCACCGCGCCGGAGAACCCCTGCAACGTGGCCAGTTCGTCCAAGCCTTGCTGCGGGGTCTTGAGGGTCACCGCCGCCACGTCGGTGCGATCGCGCAACTCGCCGGCCAGCAACTTGGCTTGCGCGCCGGCCTGGTCGGCTTTCAGGAACACGCTGACAGCAGGGTTCTGGCCCAGCGCGCTACCCATCGCCTGCACGTTGGCCAACAACAGGTAGAACGCCAGCGGCAGTGCCAGCGCGAGGCCCAGCACCGCGACGGTCATCAGCGTGCCGAGCGGTCGCCCGCCGAGGCGGCGCAGGCTGGCGGCGGCGCTCCAGCCGTGGTGTTCGCGCCAGCCACCGAACCGGCGCGCCTGGCTGCGCTCGCTGCGCGGGACGGCGTTTTCCGGATCGACGGGCGCGTTCACAGCACTTCCTCTGAGGCGATGTCGGCCACCAGCCGGCCGTGGTCGAGCACCACCACGCGCTTGCGCATGCGCTTGATCAGCGGCAGGTCGTGGCTGGCCACCAGCACGGTGGTGCCGATGTCCTGGAACTCGGCGAACAGTCCCATGATCTCCACCGCCAGTTGCGGGTCGAGGTTGCCGGTGGGCTCGTCGGCGATCAGCACCGCCGGGCGCGCCACGATGGCACGGGCAATGCCCACGCGCTGCTGCTCGCCGGTGGACAGCGAGTCGGGCAATTGTCGCTCGTACGAAAGCAGGCCGACCTTCTCCAGCGCCGCGCGCACGCGACGGCTGCGTTCGGCCGGCGCGATGCCGCCAATCATCAGCGGCAGTTCGACATTGGCGAACACGGTGCGGTCCATCAGCAGCCGATGGTCCTGGAACACCATGCCCAGCCGGCGCCGCAGCCGGGGAATGCCGCCGCGGCCGACCTTGGCCAGGCTCTGGCCATCGACCACGATCTGCCCGTGCGAGGGCCGCTCGATCAGCGCGATCAGCTTGAGCAGCGTGCTCTTGCCGGCGCCCGAATGGCCGGTGACGAAGGCCATCTCGCCCGCCGCCACCTCGAAGGACAGTTGCGAGAGCGCCTCGTGGCCGCCCTCATAGCGCTTGCTCACCTGGTCGAAGCGGATCACCGCGTCTGGTTCCTTGTCGCGCACCAGCGGCAGAGGATACGGGATGCGCGCGGTGCTTGGCGCCCCCGTCCGCGCGCCGATTCCGGTTCTTCTGGCGAGGCGGCCCGCCGACGCCGGCGGGCATTCCGACGCAGGCGTTGCGTTGTGCGGCCGCGGAAACGTTATTCGTCGGTGTCGCGCGGCTTGATCAGCCAGCGCACCGCCAGCACGCCGACTTCGTAGAGCAGGCACATCGGCACGGCCAGCATGATCATCGAGGTGATGTCCGGCGGCGTGATCACCGCCGCGATCGCGAACGCACCGACGATGGCGTAGCGGCGGATGCTGCGCAGCTTGGCCACGTCCACCACGCCGACCGCCGCCAGGATCACCACCGCCACCGGCACCTCGAAGCACAGGCCGAAGGCGAAGAACATCAGCATGACGAAATCGAGGTAGTGGGTGATGTCGGTCATCATCTCCACACCCTCGGGCGTCACCGCGGTGAGGAAGCGGAACGCCGCCGGCAGCACCAGGAAGTAGGCGAATGCGCAGCCGATGTAGAACAGCGCCAGTGCCGCCAGCAGCAGCGGCCGCGCCAGGCGCTTCTCGTGGCGGTACAGGCCGGGGCTGATGAACGCCCACAACTGGTAGAGGATCACCGGCATGCTGACGAACAGCGAGGTGTAGAAGGCCAGCTTCAGCGGCGTGATGAACGGGCTGGCGACCTCGGTGGCGATCAGGTGCGAGCCCTGCGGCAGCCGCTCCACCAGCGGCTCGGCCAGCAGCGAATAAAGCCGGTTGGCGAAGGGAATCAGCGCCAGCAGCACGATCAGCACCATCGCCGTCGCCTTGAGCAGGCGCGAGCGCAGTTCGATCAGATGGGAGAACAGGCCCTGCTGCAGGTCGACCTGCGGCTCGGACTCAGGCGATGCCATGCGGGGGTTCCTTCACCGGCGCGTGCTCGGGGTCTTGCGCAAACAGATCGCCCGTCAACGTGTCGCGCTCGGGCGGCGCCTCGTCGGCGGGCGCGAGCTGCTCCGAAGGCTCCTGGTCCAGGCGCATCGGTTCGCCGGCGGCCGGCGGGGACTCCGGATCGGGCTGCGCCGCGGCGGCCACGGAACCGACTGCCTCGCGCACCTCGCGCGCCGTGGCGTTCATCTGCGTCTGCGCCGCCTCGGCGCGCGCGGCGGCCTGGCGCGCAGTGCGCTTGATCTCCTCCACTTCCAGTTCGCGCTCGACCTCGGCGCGCACGCTGTCCCAGCTGTTGCGCACGCGGCGCACCAGCGCGCCGGCCGTGCGTGCGGCGCCGGGCAGCTTCTCCGGGCCGAGCACGAGCAGCGCGATGAGCGCCAGCAGCAGCAGCTTGCCGAAGCTGATCTCGATCATGGTCGCGCCACCGCGCGCTTACTTGGTTTCGCTGGTGTCGCGCGCCTTGCTGGCCGTGTCCTGCGTCGGCGGCGGATCGGCGCGCAGATGCTCCTGCGCCTTGCGCTTGGCTTCCGCTTCGTCCTCGTCGTCACCCTGCATGGCCTTCTTGAAGCCGCGCAGGGCGTTGCCCAGGTCCGGGCCGATCTTCGAGAGCTTGCCGGTACCGAAGATCACCAGCACCACGACCAGCAGGATGATCCAATGCCAAAAACTGTCCAGACCCATGACTTCAAACCTCTGACGGACTATGCCGAAAACGTTGGGGTTGCCAGGCGCTATGCCAGCAACGCGATCAACGCGCAGTGTACTCCTCGAGCTGGTCGCGGAAGTCCACGACCGGGCTCGGCACGTTGCTCACGCCGCCTTCGAAGATGCGCCGCGGGGTGATGCCCTCGCCGTACACGGCGGCGTTGGCGTCGTAGTCGATGCGCAGCACCGAGCCGTCCACCGCCACGCCGGCGAACAGGCCACGCGAGCGCGAGTAGGAATAGATCTCCGCTTTCATCTGCGCGTCGGTGGAGGCACTGGCGGTGCGCCCGACCGGGCCGGCCGCGGCGGCGGCATCGGCGCCGACGGTGAACTTGCCGTGGACGATCGAATCGACCCCGCGCTGGGTGCGGAACACCAGGACCACGTCGGTCGCCGACACGCCAGCCTGGAAACCCACGCTGCCGCCGGTGAGCGTGATGAAGCTGGGGTTGGACCAGGTGCCGTCGCGGGTCTTCACCGAGATCAGGCCTTCGCCGCGACGGCCACCGAAGATGAAGCCGGCCTTGACCATGTCCGGGATCACCGCGATCGCCTTGGCGTTGCCCAGCAGGTCCTTCGGGATCGCCTTGTCCGGCGCCTGCATGATCTCGTGCAGCACGCGCACCGCGTTCTGCGCGCGTACCAGCGGCGGATCCTCGGCATGGGCGGCCATCGCGGGCAGCCACAGCGCCAGCGCGATCAGCGAACAACGACGCAATGCCTTGAACATGGGGTACTCCTTTGGCGGGTTGCCGGGGCGCGCCGGACGGCTTGTGGCAGACTCCATCGCCTGCACGCCGCCGATGCCTTCGATGTCACAGCACGACCACTATACCGGCCCTTCAGACCACGCCCCTGACCAGAACGTTCAGCCAGGCGCTGCCTGCGAGACGGGCGTGCTGCTGGTCAACCTGGGCACGCCCGAGGCGCCCACGTCGCGCGCGCTCAAGCCCTACCTGGCCGAGTTCCTGGGCGATCGCCGGGTGATCGATTACCCGCGCTGGCGGTGGTGGCCGATCCTGCAGGTGATCCTGGCGATCCGCCCCCGCCGCTCGGCGCATGCCTACGCACGTATCTGGAGCGAGGCCGGCTCGCCCTTGCGCGTGCTGAGCGAAGCGCTGGCCGGGGCGCTACAGGCGGAACTGGCCGGCCAGGCGCACGTGGCGCTGGCGATGCGCTACGGCGCGCCGTCGGTGGCCGCGAAGATCGCAGAGCTGCAGGCGGCCGGCGTGCGCCGGCTGCTGGTGCTGCCGCTGTACCCGCAGTATTCGGCCACCTCCACCGGCTCGGTGATCGACGCGGTGGCCGACGCGTTGAAGGCGCTGCGCTGGCCGCCGGAACTGCGGCTGATCAACGATTACCACGACGATCCGGCGCATATCGAGGCGCTGGCGCGGCGCATCGAGCGCTGGTGGGGCGAGCACGGCCGCAGCGAGAAGCTGCTGCTGTCCTTCCACGGCATTCCCGAACGCTACGTGCGGCTGGGCGACCCCTACCTGGCGCACTGTCAGGCCACCGCCGCGCGGTTGCGCCAGCGGCTGGGCCTGGATTCGACGCAACTGCTCGTAAGCTTCCAGTCGCGGGTGGGTCGCGAGCCGTGGCTGCAGCCGTATACCGACGCTACCGTGCGGCGGCTCGCCGGCGAGGGGATCAGGCGACTGGACGTGGCCTGCCCCGGCTTCGCGGTGGACTGCCTGGAGACGCTGGAGGAAATCGCCATGCAAAACCGCGATTTCTTCGTCGAGGCCGGCGGCGAGGAGCTGCGATATATCCCGGCGCTCAACGATTCGCCCGAGCAGGTGGCCAGCCTGGCCGTACTGGTCCGGCGACATGCACAGGGCTGGCCCGGTTTCGGCGGCAGCCCGTAAACGGATCGGCCAGGTAGGGTGGGCTTCAGCCCACCGTCGCGGGATGCCGGACCAAAGCCGGCCCTGCGCGCGGATCAGCGGGTTTGCCGCAAACCCAACCAGTCCTCGGCGCGCACGAGCATGTCGGCCAGCGGCGTGCGCAACAGCAACACGCCCAGCCCCAGTCCGACCAGGTCGGCCAGCACGTCCCAGGCGCTGGCATCGTCCGGATCGGCCGGCCATTGCGCGCATTCGATCAGCACGCCGAATGCCAGGCACGCCGCCGCCACGCCGAGCCGCACGCCGGTGCGGCGGTAGACGTTGCCCCACCAAAGCATCAACCCGGCGAAGGCGGCCACGTGCAGCAGCTTGTCGCCCTCGGGCGTCAGCGAGATCGCCATCGCGGTGAGCTGGCGCGTCACCGGCAGCAGCGCGGAGGCCAGCACCGCCAGCATCAGCAGCAAGCCCAGCACCGACCAGCCGGTGCGCCAATGGGGCACGGGGGCCGCGGCCGGGTTCACAGCCGCCCGCCCTGGTCGGCCGCGAGCAGTTCGGCGGCCAGCGGCACCACCTCCAGACCGCGCGCGAACAGCATCGCCTGAAAGCGCTCGCCCATCTGTTCGGGCATCGTCAGCCGGCGCACTTCCTGCGCCAGCCGATGCCGGGCCAGGTCATCGCCCGCCTCGGCGTAGGCGCGTTCGAACGCCGACTGCAGGCCGCTGGCAAGCAGGAACTGCGCCTGCGGCAGATAGGCAGCCACGCCGAAGCCGGCGCTGTTGCCGGCCTCGGCCAGGGCGGTGAAGTCGACCGAGGCGGTCAGGTCGTTCAGGCCCGGCCAGTGCAACGGGTCGTTGTGCGCGTGGTGGCGGTAGTGCGCCATCAGCGTGCCGTCGGTGCGCTCGGGCAGGTAGTACTCGCGGCGTACGTAGCCGTAGTCGATGAACAGCATCACCCCCGCCTCGAGCGTACCGGCCACGGCCTGGACCCAGTACGGCAGCTGCGGCAACACCTCCGAACGGTAACCGTCGGCGAACGCACCGCCAAGGTCGCGCTCCAGATGACGCACCGCGCCGCTGACCAGTGCATCGGCCGGGCGGTCGGTGCGCATCAGCCGGCCTTCGCCGTCGAGTGCGACGTGTTCCTCGTAGACCTCGCCCGCGCGCAGGGTGAAGCGCGTGGTCGGCAGTGCGTCGACCACCTCGTTGGCGAACAGCACGCCGCGCCAGCTTTCCTCGGGCGGGCGGTCCAGCCAGGCCACCCGCGCGTTCAGCCCGGCCGGCAGCGCCGCGGCGAGCCGCCCGCGCTGGCGCTCGCGCAGGTCGGCGCTGGGTTCGAGGATGAAATAGCGGCGCGGCAGCGTGCCGGCCTCGGCGAAGGCCCGCAGCGCCGCTTCGGCGAACGCGCCGGTGCCGCCGCCGAGCTCCAGCACGTCGGCCTCCTCGCCCAGCATCGCCAGCATCGGTTGCACCGCGTTTGCCACGCACTGCGCAAACATGCCACCCAGTTCCGGCGCGGTGACGAAATCGCCACCCTCGCCGAATTTGGTCTTGCCGGCGCTGTAGTAGCCCAGCCCTGGCGCGTACAGGCAGCGCTCCATGTACTGGGCGAACGGGATCGGCCCCTGCGAGGCGATCTGGCTGCGCAGCAGCTGCAACAGGCGATCGGAATGGGTGCGCTCGTCGGGACCGGGATCGGGGAGTCGGGAGGCCATGCGTCGGGTGCGTAGTCAAACCAAAAGAGTAGCCGATGGCGTGTCAGCCCCGCGGCAAGGCGCCGTCCCTGTAGGAGCCCACGTGTGGGCTCCTACAAAAAAACGCATCCGGCTCAGAAATCCTTCTGCACGCTCAGGTACACCCCACGCCGCGGGCCGAACTGCGGCGCGCCCACGCCGATGCCACTGCCGTCGCGCAGCTCGTAGCCGCGGTCCAGCGCATTGATCAGGGCCAGTTGGGTGTGCAGGTCGCCAAGGCGGTCGAAGGCGAAATCGTGCGCCACGCTCAGGTTGAGCTGGAAGTACGCTGGCAGGTGGTCGCCGTTGGGCACTTCGCCGTCGCGGCGCAGGCCGCTGCCGAACAGGTAGTCCGCGCCGATCCGCGTGCGCTCGCCGAGCGCGACGCTGAAGCCGCCGGAGGAGGCCAGTTTCTGGTCGTGGTCCAGCGCGATCCAGTGCTCGGCCACGTAGGCCAGGTCGTCCGGGTCGAAGTTGTACTGGCTGGTGATGATGCCCTTGCCGACCGCCTTGCTGAGCGCGACGTTGAAGTACGCCGACAGCGGGCCGGCGCTGTAGTCGGCGGTGAACTCCACGCCCTTGACCCGCCCCTTGGCGAGATTGAAGGTCGAGTACACCAGCGCCGAGCCGAACTGGCCCTCGTCCTGCAGGCGATCGACCTTGCGGTAGTAGCTGTCCAGGCCCAGCGTCCAGGCGCTGCCGAGGCTCTGCTGGACGCCCACGTCGAAGTAGTCCGAACGCTCGGCCAGCGGGGTGTTGTTGCCCAGGTCCGGCACCGCGTTGGTGGTGCCGTCGAAGCGCGCGATGTTCTCGCTGGTGATCATCTCGCTCGCCGGCGGCGTGAAGTAGCGCGCGTAGCCGGCGTGCACCACGGTGCTGTCGGTGGCCTGCCACACCACGCCCAGGCGCGGGCTCAACTGGCTCTCGGTGCGGGTCAGCTGGTAGCGGTCGCCGCGCAGGCCGAGGTTGAGCGTCCAGGCCTCGCCCAGGCTCCATTCGTCCTGCACGTACGCCGACCAGGTGCGGGCGGTGAGCCCACCGTCGTCGACGATGTTCAACGGCGTGGTGCTGGCCTGGTTGCCCTGGGCGTCGGCCGGGAACACCCAGGCGTCGTTGCCGCTGGCGGCGTGTTCGAAGCTGCCGTAGAGGCCATAGCGCAAGGTGTGGTCATCGCCCAGCGGGGTGGCGAAATCCGTCTGCAGGGTGCTGGCGCGGTTGCTGCGGGTGACGTGGGTGGCCACGCCGTTGAACATCAGCTCGCCGACCCGGTCGGGCGCGTAGTCGACCGCGGTGTAACGCTGGCCCAGCGAGACCTGGTAGTCGGTGCGGCCGAGCTTGCCCTGCAGGGCAAGGATGCCGAAACGCGTGTTCTCGCGCTGGCGTGCGTCCATGGTCGCCGAATCGAACGCGGTACGGTCGAGGTAGCCGAACTGCGGCTGCTGGCCCGGCACGTTGGGGATCTCGAAGCGGTTGTTCGCCGCGCCGAACAGGAAGCTCAGCCGCGTGTCGGCGTCGAGCAGGTAGCTGACGTCGCCGAAGCCCTTGGCCTGGTTGGTGTGGTCGTGGATCGGCTTGCGGCTGGCGGTGGGGTTTTCGATGCCGGCGTCGTTTTCCAGATAGTTGGCGGTAACGAACGCGCTCCATCGATCGCTGCTACCCCACAGCGAAACGTTCGGGTTGAGCGTGCCGAAGGAGCCGCCGGTCACGCCGACGCTGCCGCCGTTGCCGAGCTGGTGGCCGCTCTTGGTGGTGATGTCGACCACCGCGGCGGTGCGCAGGCCGTATTGCGCCGGCAGCGCGCCGTCGAGCAGCTTGATGCTGCGGATGGTGCGCGCATCCAGCGTCTGGCCGAAGCCGGAGATCGATTCGGGCACGATCACGCCGTTGATGCGGTACTGCAGGTTGCCGTGGTCGCCGCGCACGTGCAGGCCGCCATAGGAGTCCTGCACCACGCCCGGCGCCTGCAGCAGCACCTGGTTGACCGGCGTGGACGCGCCCAGCGGCAACTGCGCGATGGCCTGCTGGTCGATCACGTACTGGCTGGAGCCGGTGTCCGGCGAGAGCGCGTTGCGCGACAGGTCCAGCGCGGCGCTGACGTCGACCGTGCCCAGTTGCCGCACTTGCGCAGGGGCGGGCACGACGGCGGCATCGCCATCGCCCGGCGCCACGGCGGCGACGGCGGGACTCAGGGCGAGGGCAAGGCTCAGGGCAAGCAACGTACGGGTCATCGGCGGGCGGTCCAGAGGCGGGGTAAGTGGAATGTTATAATATAACTCTCACGACCGACCTAGGCCGGAAGTCACGCCGTGGCCCATGCCTCATTCACGGGTCGTCGCCCACACTGGTCGTCCCGTTCGCCAGGAGCAGCCATGGCCGATCCGCCCACCCAGGTCCCCGCCGTACCCGCCCCGGTCGAGCATGGCCGGATCACCGCCGCGATCCTCGATTTCGCCAGCCAGATCCCCGGCAGCCACGTGCATCGCGGCATCCATCCGGAAGCGCAGGCACGCGAGCTGGCCTCCCAGGCCGCGCGCAAGGCGGCGCTCACCGCCGGTTCGCTGGCGCTGCCGCCGGGCCCGCTGGGCTGGCTGACCGTGCTGCCGGAGCTGGTGGCGATCTGGCGCATCCAGGCACAGATGGTCAGCGACATCGCCGCCGCCTTCGGCCAGCACGCCAGCCTGGGCCGCGAGCAGATGCTGTGGTGCCTGTTCCGGCACACCGCGGCGCAGGCGTTCCGCGACCTGGTGGTGCGGATGGGCGACCGGTTGTTGTTCCGCCGGCTCTCGGCCACGCTGGCCGAGCGGGTGGCGCGGCGGATCGGTGTCAGCCTGTCGCAGCGCGCGGTCGGCGCCGGCATCTCGCGCTGGTTGCCGGTGGTCGGCGCAGCCGGGGTGGGCGCCTACGCCTGGTACGACACGCGCAGCGTGGCGCGTACCGCGATCGACCTGTTCGGCAGCGGCAGCCTGGTGCGCACCGAACCGCTGGCGGAGAGCGGCGAGGTGATCGAGCCCGACGCGGACGCCCGGGAGCCCGGCCCATAGAAATCGCTTAGCTTCAGCCGCAGGAGCGATGACGCCCCGGCCGCTTTGCGGCAAGCTCGGCGCATGGATACCGCAACCGCTCCCGTCGCGCTGGTCACCGGCGCCGCACGCCGCGTCGGCGCCAGCATCGCCCGCACCCTGCACGCGGCCGGCTACGACCTGGCGTTGCACTACCGCCATTCGGCCGATGACGCCGACGCGTTGATGGCGGAGCTGGAGCGCGCGCGCCCCGGCAGCACGCTGGGCATTCAGGCCGACCTGGCCGACGTGGCGCACCTGCCGGCGCTGGTCGAACAGGTGCTGGCGCGCTACGGCCGGCTGGACGCACTGGTCAATAACGCCTCCGCGTTCTATCCCACGCCCATAGGCAATGCCACGCCAGCGCAATGGAACGAGCTGTTCGCCTCCAATGCGCAGGCACCGTTTTTCCTGGTCCAGGCCGCCGGCCCGGCGCTGCGCGAGGCGCGCGGCGCCATCGTCAACCTGATCGACATCTACGCCGAGCGCGCGCTGCCCGGACACCCCATCTACGTGATGGCCAAGGCCGCGCTGGCCGCGATGACCCGCACCCTGGCGCAGGACCTCGCCCCCGAGGTGCGCATCAACGGCGTCGCCCCCGGCGCGGTGCTGTGGCCGGCCGAAGGCAAGGATTACGACGATCGCGCCACGCTGCTGGCGCGCACCCCGCTGCAGCGCGCCGGCACGCCGGAGGATGTCGCCTCCGCCGTGCTGTGGCTGCTGCGCGATGCCCCCTTCGTCACCGGCCAGATCATCCGCGTGGACGGCGGCCGCACTCTCGCCGTGTAACCAGCCCTGCGTCTGTAGCGGCCCACTTGTGGGCGATGCTCTGTGACGTGACCTCAGAGCCAGGGCATCGCCCACCAGTGGGCCCCTGCAAGGTCGAGGCTTATTTCTTCTTCTGGCGGAAGGCGCCTTCCAGCAGCGCCGGGTCGAAGCCGGCACCGACCACGCCGTCCTCGGCGTAGCGGTACAGCGCCGCGGCATAGATACCTTGCAGCGAGGCCTGTACCAGGCTGAGCAGCATCAGGCCGAGCACCGCCACGATCACCGCGACCAGCACCGCCGGCATCGAATGCAGCGCGAACGCACCGCCGACCAGCGCCGCGCCCAGCAGCAGGGCGACGAAGGTGACCAGGGTAAACACCGCGCCCAGGCCCACGTTGCCGATCAGGTTCTCACCCCAGGTGCGCTTGAGCAGGTCCACGCTGCGCTTGACCGCATCGACCGGCCCGACCGACTGGCTGGCCAGCACCGGCACCACCAGGAACGTCGCCACGGTCCAGGCCAGGCCGAGCAGGCCGACCATCAACCGCCCGATCAGGCCCAGCCGTTCCTGCAGGGCGCGCAGCAGCAGGCCTACCGTGGCGGCGATCAGCGCATAGCCCAGGATGGCGGCCCAGCGCGAGCGCGCCAGGGCCAGCCCATCGGACAGGCTGGTGGGTTCACCGCGCAGGTGGCGCAACGCGCAACCGGCCAGCGCCGTGTTGAAGAACACGATGACGAAGTACTGCACCAGGTAGAAGGCGAACATCACCAGCCAGGTGGCCGGCGACCAGCGGTCGTGGTCGATCGCGGCGCCGTCGCTGGCGACCGCCACGACCGCCACCGGGATCATGAAGCTCGCCGCCACCACCAGCGAACACAGCCCCGACAGCAGCGGAAAGGCCAGCAGCGCCTTGTCCGACCGCAACACCGCGGCGCTCGCCTTCATCAGGGCCCAACTACGCGCAAACTTGCCAGCCATCGGTTTCCCCCTTCGCTCCGTGAATACCCGCTGCCTTTCTAGCACCGGCCGGGCCCGCCAGCCAGATCCTGCAGGGGCCCACTGATGGGCGATGCTCTTGCCTTGATGCCCACCAAAAGCGTCGCCCACCAGTGGGCTCCTACAAGGGCACGGGCTCGAGCGGCTCGCTGTCATGCGGAAACGCCGCCCACAGCTCGCCCATGCTGCGCCCATCGAGCGGATGGCGCAGATCCGGCGCAATGTCCGCCAGCGGCCGCAGCACGAAGGCATGGCGCAGTTCCCTGCGAGGAATCTGCAGGTGGCCAGGCCCGTCCACCACGCGCCGGTCATACAGCACGATGTCCACGTCCAGCGTGCGATCGGAGTAGCGCGGCACGTCGCGGCGACGGCCGTGGCGATCCTCCAGCGCGTGCAGCCAGTCGTTCAGCGCCTCGGGCTCCAGTGCGGTATCGAGTGCCACCGCCAGGTTGACGAAATCAGCGCCATCGAAGCCCACCGCACGACTGCGGTAGGCTGCCGACACCGTGATCTCGCCGAAGCGTGCGCGCAGTTCGTCCAGCGCCGCGCGCAGGTGGCGCTGCGGCTCGAGGTTGGAGCCCAGGCTGAGATAGGCGCGCGCCATCGCTCAGGCTCCGGCAAGCGCCGCGGCGGCAGGTGCGCGCGCCGGCCCCGCCGCGATGAGCCCCGTGCGCACGTCCTGCCCCGAGGGCTGCTGGTACAGCGCCAGTCCGAACTCCGGCAGCAGCGCGAACAGGTGGTCGAAGATGTCCGCCTGGATGCCCTCGTACTCGGCCCAGGCCACCGTATTGGTGAAGCAGTAGAGCTCCAGCGGGATCCCTTGAGGCCCGCTGGCCAGCTGGCGCACCAGGCAGAACAGGCCGTGGTGGATGCGTGGATGTCCGTCCAGATAGGCCTGCACGTAGGCGCGGAAGGTGCCCAGGTTGGTCAGTCGACGACGGTTGGCCGGCACCGTGCCGGCTTCGCCCAGCGCCTGGTTCCACTGCGCCACGTCGCGGGTCTTCGGCGGCAGGTAGTCGGCCAGCAGGCGCAGGCTGGACAGCCGCGCGATCTGTGCGTCGTCCAGGAACTGCACGCTGGCCGCGTCGATGGCCAGCGCGCGCTTGATCCGCCGCCCGCCGGTCTCCTGCATGCCGCGCCAGTTCTTGTAGGAGTCCGAGATCAGCCGCCAGCTCGGGATGCTGGTGACGGTCTTGTCCCAGTTGCGCACCTTGACCGTGTGCAGGGCGATGTCGATCACGTCGCCATCGGCGTTGAGCTGCGGCATCTCGATCCAGTCGCCCACGCGCAGCATGTCGTTGGACGACAGCTGCACGCCGGCGACGAAGCCCAGGATGGTGTCCTTGAAGATCAGCATCAGGACCGCCGACATCGCGCCCAGTCCGGACAGCAACAGGCCCACCTGCTTTCCGGTCACCGCCGCGATCACCACCAGCGCGCCGACCAGGAACAGGCCCAGCTTGATCAGCTGCAACACCCCCTTGATCGAGCGCTGCTGGCCGGCCGGCGTCTGCCGGTAGACGTCCTCCGCCGCCGACAGCGCGGCATCGAGCGCCATCACCACGCATAGCACTACCAGCGCCAGCATCGCCTTGCCCACCACCGCCTCGGCCGTTTCCGGCACGCCCGGCACCAGCGCGAGGCCGTATTGCACCGCCAACGGCGGCACCAGCCGCGCCAGCCAGCGGAAGGCGCCGCGTTGCAACAGCGCGTCGTCCCAGTGCCACGCGGTGCGCCGGGCCAGGCCGCGCACCAGCCGCAGCAGCAGGCGACGGCACAGCTCGCCGGCCAGCCAGGCCAGCAGCAACAGCGCCAGCACACCCAGCAGCGTGCGCATCCAGGGATGGTCGATCAATTCGGACATGGGCGTCGGTTTCCTCTTCGGCTCGGCGCGCGCGGGCGCGTCCGGGCGGCCTCGGGCCGCGGGTGGCGCCGCTGGCGCCAGCGAATGGTTATTGCGGCCGGACGCCGCGCTCGATGCGCACGCCCACCGAGCGCGCGCCGCGCACGGCGCCGGGCTTGGACAGCTTCAACCGCACCCAGGCCACGCCGAACTCCTCGCGGATGATCGTCGCGCAGCGCTCGGCCAGTGTCTCGACCAGGCCGAAGCTGGAACTGCCGACGTACTCGATCAGCCGCTTGGACACGTCCTTGTAGTTGAGCGTGTGCGCGATGTCGTCGCTGGCGGCCGGCACGGTGTTGTCGAACGCCATTTCGATGTCGAACGCGAGCGTCTGGCGCACGCGCCGCTCCCAGTCGTAGATGCCGATCACCGCGTCGATGCGCAGGTCTTCGATGAAAACGATATCCATCGCACCAGTCTAGGCCATTCGCCTTTTGTAGGAGCCCTACACGACCGGCTGCAGGCTTTCGAGGTCCCACCGCGGCGACACGCGCACCGCCTCGTCCTGGCCCTGCCCCGCGGCCAGCCGGATCGCGCCGGCCAGCGCGATCATCGCGCCGTTGTCGGTGCAGAACTGCAAGCGCGGGAAGTAGGTGCGGAAACCGTCCTTTTCGCCGGCCGCCGCGAGCGTCTCGCGCAGCCGCTTGTTGGCGCCGACGCCGCCGGCGATCACCAACCGCTGCGTGCCGGTGGCTTCCAGCGCCCGGCGACACTTGATCACCAGCGTGTCGACGATGGCCTCCTCGAAGCCGCGGGCGACGTCGGCGCGGGTCTGTTCGGCCTGGTCCGATTTCTGCCAGGCCAGCAGCACCTGGGTTTTCAGGCCCGAAAAGCTGAAATCCAGCCCCGGCCGGTCGGTCATCGGACGGGAAAAACGGAACGCACCCGGCCGGCCCTGTTCGGCCAGCTTCGCCAGCGCCGGCCCGCCTGGGTACGGCAGGCCCATCAGCTTGGCGGTCTTGTCGAAGGCCTCGCCGGCGGCGTCGTCCAGGGTGTCGCCAAGCAGGTGGTACTGGCCGATCGCCCTGACCTCGACCAGCATCGAATGCCCGCCGGATACCAGCAGCGCCACGAACGGCGGCTCCGGCGGATCGGCCTCCAGCAGCGGCGCCAGCAGATGGCCCTCCATGTGGTGTACGCCGATCGCCGGCACGTCCAGCGCCCAGGCCATCGCCCGCGCCGCGGCCGCGCCCACCAGCAGCGCGCCGACCAGGCCGGGCCCGGCGGTATAGGCCACGCCGCCGAGGTCGGCGGGCGTCATGCCCGCCTGCGCCAGCACTTCGCGCACCAGCGGCATCAGCTTGCGCACGTGGTCGCGGCTGGCCAGTTCCGGCACCACGCCGCCGTACTCGGCATGCAGCTTGATCTGGCTGTACAGGGTGTGCGCCAGCAGGCCGCGACCGGGCGCCCCGGGCTCCCAGCGCAGCACCGCCACGCCGGTCTCGTCGCAGGAGGTCTCCACGCCGAGCACGGGGCGGCCCAGGACGGGCTTGCTGGACATGTTTGAAAGTTCGCTGGTATGCACGCTATACTTCGCGGCTCGCCCTATTTCTCAAGGCGCGCCAGGTTGGCGGGCCAGTTTACCACCCGGAGTTTTCATGCCCAGCGTAAAAGTTCGCGAGAACGAGCCGTTCGAGCTTGCCCTGCGCCGTTTCAAGCGTACCTGCGAAAAGGCCGGCGTCCTCGCCGAGACCCGCAAGCGGGAGTTCTACGAGAAGCCGACCCAGGAGCGCAAGCGCAAGCGTGCCGCCGCGGTGAAGCGCCACCTGCGTCGCCTCTCGCGCGACGTTTCGCGCAAGACCCGGATGTATTGATTCCCGCTGCCGCTGCGTAGCGCGCGGCACGGTGGTTACACATCCTCGAGGCCGGTGTTGCCATCCAAGGCAACGCCGGCCTTTCGCATTTCCGGAGTCCAGACCATGAGCCTCAAGCAGCGCATCAGCGACGACATGAAGGCCGCCATGCGCGGCGGCGAGAAGGAGCGCCTGGCGGTTATCCGGCTGATCCTGGCCGCGATCAAGCAGCGCGAGGTGGACGAGCGCATCGAACTGGACGAAGCGCAAACGCTTGCCGTGCTGGAAAAGATGCTCAAGCAGCGGCGCGACTCCATCGTGCAGTTCGACGCCGCCGGCCGGGTCGACCTGGCGGACATCGAACGCGCCGAGATGGTGGTGATCGACACCTATCTGCCGGCCAAGCTTTCCGAGGCCGAGGTCGACGCGCTGATCGACGACGCCATCACGCAGACCGGCGCCAGTTCACCGCGCGACATGGGCAAAGTGGTCGGCGCTGTGAAGCAACAGGCCGCCGGTCGCGCCGACATGGCGCAGGTGTCGGCCCGGATCAAGGCGCGCCTGGGCGGCTGAGCCCGCTCGTCCTCCCGAAGCATCGAAGTAGGCGAAGGGGGCGCGAAGGGGGCGGCATGCCATGGCGAGAGTGCCTTCCCGCCGCCCCCGCCGCGGCGGTAGACGGCGCCCTAAAGCCCTCACGTTCCGCACAGCGAGCTGATGCGCACCCTTCACGCCGGATCGCCTACAACGGCCCGGCGTCGCCTGATCGGGAAGCATCCGCCCCCGGCCGCGCGACACAGGGAGAAGCCGCATGCTCAAGTGGGCCATCATTTTCGCCATCATCTCGCTGGTCACCGGCTGGCTCGGTTTCGGTGGCATCTCGGGCATCACCGGCACGATCGCCAAGGTGCTGTTCGTGATCTTCATCATCCTGTTCATCATCGCCCTGCTGGCGGTGATCGGGGTATTCCACATTCTGTAGGCCTCCGCGCAGGGCGGCTTTCAGTCCACTGCATCCTCGCCGCACGCTGGAGGGTGGGCTGAAACCCACCCCGCGCTTGCGTTACGCGAGGTCGCAGGCGCACCGCAGCGCAGGCACAAGCCCTAGACTAGCCGCCTATGCGCGGCCGTATCCCCGACAGCTTCATTGACGAATTGCTTGCCCGCGTCGACATCGTCGACGTGATCGAGCGGCGCGTGCCGTTGAAGAAGGCCGGGCGCGAATGGACGGCCTGCTGTCCGTTCCACAACGAGCGTACGCCCTCGTTCTACGTCAGTCCGGCCAAGCAGTTCTTCCACTGTTTCGGCTGTGGCGCGCACGGCAGCGCAGTGAAGTTCCTGATGGACTACGAGCGGCTGGAATTCCCCGACGCGGTGGAGGAACTGGCCCAATCGGTCGGCCTGACCGTGCCGCGCGAGGGCGGCCGCGAGGCGGCGC
Organism: Frateuria hangzhouensis; assembly: GCF_026410505.1. Taxonomy (GTDB): domain Bacteria; phylum Pseudomonadota; class Gammaproteobacteria; order Xanthomonadales; family Rhodanobacteraceae; genus Frateuria_A; species Frateuria_A hangzhouensis. The sequence continues at coordinate 250,224 of NZ_JAPMIU010000002.1, read as the reverse complement.
CGCGCGAGGACAAGAGCGACCTCTACGCGCTGCTCGACGGCGCCGCACGCTGGTACGAAAACGCGTTGCCCGGCAGCGCCGAGGCGCGGGCCTATTGCGAAAGGCGCGGGCTCGATGCCGACACCATCGCGCGGTTCCGCCTGGGCTGGGCGCCCGCCGGTTATGACGGACTGATCAAGGCGCTGGGAGGCAACGACAGGCGCATGCAGCTGTTGACCGAGGCCGGCATGGTCGCCACCGGCGAACGCGGGCACCGCTACGACCGCTTTCGCGAACGCCTGATGTTTCCGATCCTGGACCGCCGCGGGCGCGTGATCGCGTTCGGCGGGCGGGTGCTCGCAAAGGCCGGCGATGGATCCGCGACGGCCGATTCCCGCGCCCAGGATGCGCGCAAGGGCGATGGCCCCAAATACCTCAACTCCCCCGAAACCCCGCTGTTCCACAAGGGCCGCGAGCTGTTCGCGCTGTGGCAGGTCAAGCAGGCCAACAGCCAGCTCGCGCGCATCGTGGTGGTCGAGGGCTACATGGATGTGATCGCGCTGCACCAGGCGGGCCTGCCGATTGCGGTGGCGACGCTGGGCACGGCGACCACCCCCGAGCACACCGAAGTGCTGTTCCGGGCCGCCCCGGACGTGGTGTTCTGTTTCGACGGCGACCGCGCCGGCCGCGCCGCCGCCTGGAAGGCGCTGGAGGCGGCGCTGCCACGGCTGCGCGACGGCCGCCAGGCGTATTTCCTGTTCCTGCCCGAGGGCGAGGATCCGGACACGCTGGTGCGCAAGGAGGGCAAGGAGGGTTTCGAGCAACGTATGAAGGAAGCCACGCCGCTGTCGGATTATTTCTTCGGCGAGCTGGCGCACGATGTCGACACCGCGAACCTGGGCGGCCGTGCACGGCTGGCCGAGCGCGCGCGGCCGCTGATCGCCCGGCTCCCCGACGGCGCCTTCCGCGACCTGATGGCGCAGGAACTGGAAAAACGCACCGGCGCGAGCGCCAACGTGCCGGCCGAGCCGGCCGCGCGCCGCGCCGTGCAGCGGCCGGTGGCGGTGCAGCGTTCGCTGGTGCGCAGCGCCATCGCGCTGCTGCTGGCCCAGCCCGGGCTGGCTGACCAGGTCGAGCCGCCCTACCGCTTCCTGCGCCTGGACAAACCGGGCGTGGGGCTGCTGGCCGAGCTGGTGGACCTGTGCCGCGCGCGACCGGGGATCAACCCGGCGATGCTGGTCGAACATTTCGCCGAGCGTGCGGAATACCCCGCGCTGCAGAAGCTGATGGCGGCGATGGTGGTGGGCGAACCGGAGATCCAGCGCATGGAATTCCTCGACGCGCTGGCGCGGATGGAGGACCAGGCCGTCGCGTTGCGTCGCGAGGCGCTGACCGCCAAGCACCGCGACGGCAGCTTGAGCCAGGCCGAAAAGGCCGAGCTGCGCGAACTGCTGGCGGCTCGCCGTCCTTCCGCCGCGCAGGGTTGATCGATGGCTCCTGCTTCCGGGCGCCTGCGCCCTTACCGATCGGCGCGCGCGCCAGCCTGGAACCCCGATGGCGCTGCTTGAACGGCTGATCCTGCTGTTTGCCGAGAGCGGCTACCTGGCGGTGTTCGCCGCGCTGCTGCTGTGCGGCGCCGGCGCGCCGTTGCCGGAGGACATCACACTGGTCGCCGGCGGGGTAATCGCCGGACTGGGCTTTGCCAACGTGCACGCGATGGCGGCGGTCGCGCTGGTCGGCGTACTGGTTGGCGACGCGGCGATGTTCCTGCTCGGCCACCGCCATGGCGCGCGCATCATGCGCTGGCCGCTGGTGGCGCGGCTGCTCACCCCGGCGCGCTATGCCCGGGTGCAGGAGAAGTTCGCCCGCTACGGCAACCGTCTGCTGTTCCTGGCGCGGTTTCTGCCGGGCATGCGTACGGCGGTCTACGTCACCGCAGGCGCGACCCACCGCGTGTCGTTCCTGCGCTTTTTCCTGCTGGACGGGCTCGCCGCGCTGATCAGCGTGCCGGTGTGGGTGTACCTGGGCTACTTCGGCGCCAACAACCGCGAGTGGCTGGCGATGTGGATCGGCCGCGGACAGAACGGCATCTGGCTGCTCGCCGGGCTTGCCGCGCTGGTGGCGCTGGTGTTGTGGTGGCGCCACCGACGCTGCGCGCACGAGCGCAAGGACGATTGAGGCGGCACCTCCGGCCGCTACAATCTGGCGTTTCGCGTCCTCCCCCTTCACCATGTTCCCCGCTTCGCTGCGCCGGCTTCTCCCCGACGGCTTCACCCTCGCGCTGCTGGCGGCGGTCGGCGTGGCGACCGTACTGCCCTGCCGCGGCGAGGCGGCGCTGTGGCTGGACGCGATCACCGATGCGACGATCATGCTGCTGTTCTTTCTGCACGGCGCCAAGCTGCCGCGCGAGGCGATCGTGCGCGGCGTGACGCACTGGCGGCTGCACCTGGCGGTGTTCGCCAGCACCTTCGCGCTGTTCCCGCTGCTGGGCTGGCTGCTGGCGCCGCTGTCACGCACGCTGCTGACGCCGGAACTGGCCCTGGGCATGCTGTTCGTCTGCACGCTGCCCTCGACCGTGCAATCCTCGATCGCCTTCACCTCGATCGCTGGCGGCAACGTGCCGGCGGCGGTGGTCAGTGCTTCGCTGTCCAGCCTGATCGGCATCGTGCTGACGCCGTTGCTGGTGCAGCTGCTGCTGGCCACGCACGGCGGCCATGCGCCCGGCGTGGCCGGGGTGTGGCAGATCGTCAGGCTCCTGCTGCTGCCCTTCGCCATCGGCCACCTGTTGCGGCCGTGGATCGGCGGCTGGGTCGACCGGCATCGATCGCTGGTCGGCATGACCGATCGCGGTACGATCCTGCTGGTAGTCTACGCGGCGTTCGGCGAGGCAGTGGTCGCCGGACTGTGGCGCGCGACCGCCCCGCTGGCGCTGGCCTCGACGCTGGCGGTCGGCGCGCTGCTGCTGGCGCTGGCGCTGCTGTGCACCGGCCTGGCCGGGCGACTGTTCGGTTTCAGCCGCGCCGACCGCATCACGCTGGTGTTCTGCGGCTCCAAGAAGAGCCTGGCCAGCGGCGTGCCGATGGCCAAGATTCTGTTTGCCGGACAGGCCGGCGGGCTCGGGGCGCTGCTGCTGCCGTTGATGATCTTCCACCAGCTGCAGCTGATGGTGTGCGCGGTGCTGGCGCGGCGCTACGCCTCAGGCCACAAGAAGCCGCCGACCCTGTAGGAGCTGACTCGTGGACGATCGGGCGCGCCATTGCCGGGTTCGGCGAGTCTCGCGTTCAAAGCCTGCGGCCGTGGCAAGGATGTACCGCTGCTTGAAGCAGCCGGACGGCCAGACTGCCAGGCACACCGCGGGCCAGGCGTTCAGCGCAGAAGCCGGGCGGTGTCCTGTGCCGTGGCGGGCGAGGCCATCGTGATGGCCGAATTAAGCACCAGCGCGGGCTGCGACGGCGGGGCCATCCAGTGGTCGGCCAGCAGGAAAGCGAACAGCGCCATCAGGTAGACGATCGAGTACTTGAACACGCGCATGGCGAAGAACTCGTCGGGCGGGTTGAGCAGGCGGATCGCGTAATAGAGAAAGCCGCCGCCCAGCACCAGCGCGCCGCCCAGGTAGACCGCGCCACTGAACCCGGTCAGCGCCGGCAACAGCGTCACCAGCACCAGCAGTACCGTATAGAACAACACGTGCCAGCGCGTGTAGGCCACGCCATGCGTCACCGGCAGCATCGGGATCTGCGCGCGTGCATAGTCGTCGCGGCGGAAGATCGCCAGCGCCCAGAAGTGCGGCGGCGTCCACACGAAGATGATCAGGCAAAGCTGCAAGGCGAAGGCGTGCAGCTCGCCGGTGACCGCGGTCCAGCCCAGCACCGGCGGAATCGCCCCGGCCAGGCCGCCGATCACGATGTTCTGCGGCGTGGCGCGCTTGAGGTACGCCGTGTAGACCAGCGCATAACCGATCAGGCCGCCGAAGGTCAGCCACGCGGTCAGCGGGTTGACCAGCAGCGCCAGCACCAGCATCGAAGCGATGCCCAGCGCGATGGCGAACAGCAGGACCTGGCGCGGCTTCAACACACCGGTCGCCAGCGGTCGTCGCGCGGTGCGCGCCATCAGCTTGTCGATACGCTCGTCGATCAGGTGATTGAACGCCGCCGCTGAACCGGAAGCCATCCAGATGCCCAGCGTGCCGAACACCAGCGCGCGCCACGGCGGGATGCCCGGCACCGCCAGGAACATGCCGATCACGGCGCAGAACACCAGCAGCGCGACGACGCGCGGCTTGGTCAATTGGAAATACTGGGAAAGGTGCAGGGTCACTTGGAAACTTCGCGGAGGCATGGATGGACGGCAGGGCGGAACCCGGCGGGGCGCGTGCGGGACAACTGCTCCCGGAGCGTCAATGCCGCCCCGGGGCCGGTCCCGGCTCGCCCTGGGTCGGCAGGACGCCCGGCTGGGTCTGCGCCAGCGTCGCCAGCAGGGTAAACAGCAGCAGCGCCGCCACGCCGTTGTGCAGGGTCGCCACCGGCAAGGGTAGCCCGAAATGAACGTTGCTGATGCCCAGCAGCACCTGCGCCACCAGCACCACGCCGATCGCGGCGCCGGCCCGGCGCAGTCCGCGGCGGGCCACGCGGTATCCCAGCCACAGCAGGTACACGAACACCACCAGCGCGCCGAAGCGGTGCGCGATCTGGATCGCGCTGCGCGCGGCCATGTCCAGCACGCCGCCCTCGTAGTTCACACCGATGCCACGCCACAGGACGAAGCCTTCCCTGAAGTCGGTCGGCGGCATCCACTGCCCCAGGCACTTGGGGAACGCGTCCGCACCGGCGCCGCAGGCCAGCGCGGCGTAGTTGGACGAGGTCCAGCCGCCGAGCGCGATCTGGCAGGCCAGCAGCACGATGCCCAGCGCGATCCAGCGCCGCAGCGGCGCGTGGCGCTCGTCGGTGGCGCCGACGCCGGCGAAGCGCAGCGCCACGTAGGCCAACAGGGCAAAGGTGGTGATGCCGCCCAGCAGATGGCCCATCACCACGATTGGCTTGAGCAGCAGCGTCACCGTCCACATGCCCAGCATGGCCTGGAAGATGATCACCGCCAGCACCAGCACCGCCAGCCGCCACGCACCGGGCCCGCGCAGGCGCACCGCCGCGCCCAGCGGCAGCGCGATCGCCACCACCGCCAGGATCGAGGACCAGACGTGCTCGCCACTCATGTAGAGACTGACCCCGCCGGCGGCGAAGATCGCGCCCAGGATCACCGCGCCGCGCGCCCAGCGCGGTCGCCAGGCGGCCAGCAACGCCAGCACGAGTACCAGCACCCCCAGCGTGCCGGCGAGGAAGCGATGCACCTGCTCGCGCCAGGCCTTGTTCGCCTCGTACGGGCGATCCGGGAAGGCAGCGTCGGCGCGCGCCACCGCCTGCTCGTGTTGCGGCCAGCTGACCTGGCCATAGCAGGTCGGCCAGTCCGGACAGGACAGGCCCGCGTTGGACAACCGCACGAAGGCACCGAACATCACCACGCCGAAAGCGAACACTGCCGCGCACAGCGCCAGCCAGCGCATGATGCGGCGGACCTTGGCTCCGCCCGCCAGGGCGGGCGCCGGGCTTCCGGACGACGTCATCGCCGACATGCTCACTTGACCACCTTGATCACGTCACGCATCAAACCGGTACCGTCGAAGCCGGCCGGATAATAGGAAAGCGCCGTGCCGTTGGACTCGACCAGCAGCGCGCTCACGCTGTCCGCACCGGTGGGGCGGAAGGCGGCGAGCTTGCCCTCGGCGTCGTGGCCGAACCTCCAGTAGGTTTTCACCGCCGCCAGGTGCTGCGGATCGGCCGGCGGCTGGCCGACGTAGAGCAGGCGCAGGCGGTGCTGGTTGCGGTTGAGCATCACCCAGGTCTTGGCCATGCCGCTCAGCGTCTCGAAGCAGCGCGCGGCGCAATCGGGACCGGCCAGCGCGACCAGGGTCATGCGCGGCTGAGCCGGATCGCGCCAGGCGTAATCGCCACCGTCGGCCAGCGTCACGCGCAACTGCTCGTCGACGAAGTTGCGCTGCGGCAGGATCGGCTGGCCGTAGCCCTTGCTGCCCGGCTGCCAGCCGGTGAAGGTGAGCACGCCGGCGACGATCATCGGCGCGGCGAACACCACGGCGATGGCGATCAGCTTCAGCCGGCTGGCCTTGATGGAGGGAGGCTTGGGAGTATTCATCGGTTGTCCGTGCGTCGGGGGCGGCGCTTGCGGTGCAGGACCAGGAAAATCGCCAGCACGGCGACCGCAAGGCTGAACCACTGGAAGGCGTAGGCCCGATGCCGCGACGGCGGCATCGAGGAGAAATCGAAGGCGTGCACGCGCTGGTAGGCCACCGCCGGATCGGCGTCGAGCGCGAGCACGCGCGGGTACAGCGGCCGGCCCAGGTCGCCGGCGACCTGATCGAGATCCAGGTAAATGGTGGTCTTGGGCCATTGCGTCTGGCCAGCCAGCGCGTCGCCGCCCAGTTCCAGACCCACGCCCGGCGGCGGCAGGTACAGGCCGTGCAGGGAGGCTTCGCCCGCCGGCAGCGGCGGCAGCTTTGCCCGGCCGGCGCCGGGCAAGAAGCCCAGGTCCACCAGCAGCAGGCGCGAGTCGTCCGGCAGCGCCAGCGGCGCGTAGACCTCCACGCCGCCATGCGCATCATGGCGAGGGTTGTCCAGCAGATAGACGCGGTCGCCAAGCCAGTGGCCGTGTACTACCACCCGCGGGAAAGCTTCGGCCGGCGGCGCGGCGGCGATCCGGTCGAACGGCACCGGCGGAGCCGTCGCCGCGGCGGCATAGCGTCGCACCAGGGTTTCCTTGTAGTCGGCGCGATCGAGCTGCCAGACGCCCAGGCGCACGAACAGCACCGCGGCGGCCACGGTCAGCAGCACGCTCCACCAGGCCGGCCTGCGCCAACGTGTCACGCGGAGGCCTCGTCGGCCGTGGCTATACTGCCGGCTCGGAAGTCGTTCGGACCGCTCACGTGGAAACCATCTATCCCATCGTCGTCGTGATCATGTTCCTGGTCGTGGTGTTCAACCTCGGCCAGGCCCTGTATTACATGATGACCGACAAGGACGGCAGCAAACGCACCGCCTGGGCGCTGACCCGGCGCATCGGCCTGTCGATCGTGCTGATCGCCATGATCATGCTGGGCATCTGGATGGGCTGGTTGCAGCCCCACGGCGTCGGCCGGTAATTGTAGCGGTCCCAGGCAAGCGCGGTCCGCGAGCGCGACATTTAGACCACTGCCGCCTGCCGTCGATTCCGGCGCAGCCAGGTGTGTTTCCTTGCAGCCGCCCGTCAGGCCAGCCGCGATGCCGGAGGGGCCGGTCGACAACCCATCGATTTCCGGTTTCTGCAGGAGCGCACAGGTGCGCTCCTGCACGGCGGCGAACAGTCGCGTGCGGGGGAGCGACGAACCTGCCACGAACCAAAAAAAAGCCCGCCATCCGGCGGGCTTTTTTGCAGCGTGGTTCGCCTCAGAGGATGTAGACGAACATGAACAGGCCCAGCCACACCACGTCGACGAAGTGCCAGTACCACGCCACCGCCTCGAAGCCGAAATGATGATCGCGGCTGAAGTGGCCGGCGAGCACGCGCAGCCAGATGATTGCCAGCATGATCGTGCCCAGCGTCACGTGCAGGCCGTGGAAGCCGGTGAGCATGAAGAACGTCGAGCCGTACACGCCGCTGTGCAGGGTGAGGTTGAGCTCGTGGTAGGCCTCCATGTACTCGTGCGCCTGGGCATACACGAACACGGCGCCCAGCAGCACGGTCAGGCCCAGGAACACCAGCACCTTGCCGCGGTGGCCGGCCTTCAGCGCATGGTGCGCGATGGTCACGGTGACGCTGGAGGTAAGCAGGATCAGCGTGTTGAGCAGCGGCAGGCCCCACGGCGCGACGGTCTGGAAATTGCCGCCGATGTTGCCCGGGCCGTTGCCGCCGCCAGCGCCCCACGCAGCGGCGTAGTCGCCCCACAGGAACTGGTGGGTGAGCACGCCGTGGCCTTCGCCGCCCAGCCAGGGCACCGAGAACATGCGGGTGTAGAACAGCGCGCCGAAGAATGCACCGAAGAACATCACTTCGGAGAAGATGAACCACATCATGCCCATGCGGAACGAACGGTCCACCTGGGCGTCGTACTTGCCGGCGAGCGACTCGTTGATCACCGAGCGGAACCAGCCGAAGAACATCAGCAGGATGCCGATGAAACCGACCGTGATGACCGTCTTGCCGAAGCCCGTTTCGCCCGGCTCGGCATTCAACCAATGCGCGGCACCGAACACGGTGAGGAACATGACCACCGCGGCCACGATCGGCCAATAGCTCTTGACCGGTACGAAATAAGCGCCTTGCTGCTGACCCATGAGTGGTCCCCGTGGATATCTCTTTGTTTGCTTCCATCCCCGCCATGGTGCGCGGGGCATTGCTGGCCGGTCCGCCGCGGCGGACCGGTTGGTACGAATTGCGCTATTCGATCTTGAACATGCTCAGAATCGAGAACAGGAACAACGCCACCGCGATCGCGCCGGCGATCCAGACGGTGCGCCGCACGCCCTTCCGGCGTGCGCGCTCCATGTCCCGATCCTGCGCCTGCCCGTTCATCGTCGCGCGTTCCGTCAATCCTCGACGTGGCCGTGGGCCAGTTCGTCGTCGTGGATCACCGGCGGCAGCTCGAACGTGTGGTGCGGGGCGGGCGACGGCACGGTCCACTCCAGACCCCGGGCGCCTTCCCAGACGCGGTCGGCGGCCTTCTTCTTGGAGAAGAACGCGCAATGGATCACCACGCCGGCGAAGATCAGCTGCGAGGCGCCGAACAGGAAGCCGCCGATCGAGCTGATCATGTTGAAGTCGGCGAACGCCACGTTGTAGTCGGGGATGCGGCGCGGCATGCCGGCCAGGCCCAGGAAGTGCTGCGGGAAGAACAGCACGTTCACGAAGATCACGCTGCACCAGAAGTGCACCTTGCCCCAGAACTCGCTGTACATCTGGCCGGTCCACTTGGGCAGCCAGTAATAGGTGGCCGCCATGATGGCGAAGGCCGCACCGGTCACCAGCACGTAGTGGAAGTGCGCCACCACGAAGTAGGTGTCGTGGTACTGGAAGTCCGCTGGCACCAGCGCCAGCATCAGGCCGGAGAAGCCGCCGATGGTGAACAGGATGATGAACGCGATCGCGAACAGCATCGGCGTCTCGAACGTCAGCGAGCCGCCCCACATCGTGCTCACCCAGTTGAACACCTTGATGCCGGTGGGCACCGAGATGAGCATGGTGGCGTACATGAAGAAGATCTCGGCGCCCAGCGGCAGGCCCACCGCGAACATGTGGTGCGCCCACACGATGAACGACAGGAAGGCGATCGCGGCGATGGCGAACACCATCGCCTTGTAGCCGAAGATCGGCTTGCGCGAGAAGGTCGGCACGATTTCCGAGATGATCCCGAATGCCGGCAGGATCATGATGTAGACCTCGGGGTGACCGAAGAACCAGAAGATGTGCTGGTACAGCACCGGGTCGCCACCGCCGGCGGCGTTGAAGAAGCTGGTGCCGAAGTACTTGTCGGTCAGCAGCATGGTCACCGCACCGGCCAGCACCGGCATCACGGCGATCAGCAGGAACGCGGTGATCAGCCAGCTCCACACGAACACCGGCATCTTCAGCAGGTCCATGCCCGGCGCGCGCATGTTGAGGATGGTCGCGATGATGTTGATCGCACCCATGATCGAACTGATGCCCATCAGATGGATGGCGAACACCGCGTAGGCCAGCGAACCGGACTGCAGCGACAGCGGCGGATACATGGTCCAGCCGCCGGCCGGCGCACCGCCGGGCAGGAACAGCGTGGACAGCAGCAGCACGAAGGCGAACGGCAGGATCCAGAACGAGAGATTGTTCATGCGCGGCAACGCCATGTCCGGCGCGCCGATCATCAACGGGATCATCCAGTTACCCAGGCCGACGAAGGCCGGCATGATCGCGCCGAAGATCATCACCAGCGCATGCATGGTGGTCATCTCGTTGAAGAAGTACGGCTGCACCAGCTGCATGCCGGGCTTGAACAGCTCGGCACGGATCACCATCGCGAAGCTGCCGCCGATGAAGAAGGCCGTCAGCGAGAAGATCAGGTACAGCGTGCCGATGTCCTTGTGGTTCGTGGACATGAACCAGCGCGTGAAGAAGTTCGACGGCGCGCCGTGGTGTGCGTCGTGGTGATCGTGGGTGGCTGCGTGGGCCATGGCCTTGCACCTCTACCTAATGCGAATACTGAAAAGCGGGTGGGCTGGGGCGATCAGCCCTGCTTGCCCGGCGTCGTGGCCGCCGCGGCGGCCGTCGTCGAAGCGGATGCCGGGGCGGCGGCGGTCGAGGCGGGCGCCGGCGTCGGCGAAGCCGGCGTCGCGGGCGTGGCCGGCGGCGCCTTGCCGGCGGCCTCCTGCTGCGCCAGCCACTGGGCGAACTCGGCCTTCGGCAGCGCCTTGACCACGATCGGCATGAAGCCGTGGTCCTGGCCGCACAGCTCGGCGCACTGGCCGCGGTAGGTGCCCGGCACCTTGATGTTGGTCCAGGCCGCGTTGACCATGCCCGGGATGGCGTCGATCTTCCAGCCCAGCGCCGGCACCCACCAGGAGTGGATCACGTCGCCGGCGGTGATCACGAAGCGGATCTTGGTGTCGACCGGCACCACCAGCGGCTTGTCGACGTTCAGCAGGTAGGTGTTCTCGTCGCCCACCTTGACCGCATCCGGATCGAGCTCCGAACCGAGCTGGCGCGTATCGTTGCTCTGCTCGTCCAGCTTCGACACGAAGCCGACGCCGTCGATCGCCTTGCCCTGGTAGTTGACGTAGTCGTAACGCCACTTCCACTGGTAGCCGGTGACCTTGACGGTCATCTGCGAGCCGGTGGTGTCGGCGAAGGAGACCAGGCCGCCGGTGGACATCCAGGCCAGCACGATCAGGATGATCACCGGGATGGTGGTCCACACCACTTCGAGCATGGTGTTGTGCGACCACTTCTCGGCCACCGCGCCGCGCGATTTGCGGAAGCGGAACATGGCGACGAACATCGCGCCGAACACCAGCACGCCGATGACCGTGCACACGCCCAGCGCGACGTTGTTGAGGAAGTAAGGCTCGTGCGACCACTCGGTCACGCCCTTCGTCATGTTGAGCTGGCCCGGCTGGGGATTGGCCCATGCCGGATTAACCCAGGCCGAACCGGCCCACAGCGCACCGACCGCTGCCGCCCATGCCCGTGTCCCCAAGGCCTTGATCCTGATGCCGCCAGATGTCATGTCCTGCACCTTTGTTGTAGCTACCTGCACGGCTGGCCTCGCACCTGAGCCAGCAGCACCTTCAGTTTCCTCGACAGCTCGGCGCGCTCCTCTTCGGCGAGGAATGCACCGATCTCCAGCTCGCGTCCATGCGACCCCAGCAGCAGACGGTCGTGCCCGTTGCCGTGCGCCAGCCGCACGCGCACCCAGTAGGACTGGAAGCGCGCGCACCGGCGCCCGGGCAGCGAGCGCACTTCCAGCGACGACTCGTCGAGGATGATGCGTTCGCTGCGGTCGCCCGCGCGCCAGGCCTGCCGCAGGGCAACGGCCATCGCACAGGACTCGATCAGGGCAAACAGCGGAGCGAACACATTCCCCTGCCACGCACCCAACCCGGCCGTCGTCAGCGCCAGGGCCGCCAGTACCACGATCAAGCGACGCAAGCCGCGTCGGCTGAGTGCGCGATTGGGCCGTAGCCACATCGTCACGCACGGCAGGCCGGCGGCAGCTGGTCGAAGCACGATCATGGGGATCCGGCGTGCCTGGAACAGCGGAATGATAGGCCGCGGCATCGTCGCGAGGCAAGAATGTCGCACCCGCATGACCCGGATCAGGGCGCCGGAGAGAACGAAGCGGGACGGCCGAACCACGGGCCGCGCCGGAAAAAGTGCCCGCCTGCGGGCACTGCATTTCGCGCAGCCCTGCCCGCGCGCCAGGCGCGGGGCAGCCGGCCGCGGAGGCAGGCGCAGGGCTATCGCCCGGTGCCTCCGCGCACGGATGCATGCGCCTGTGTGCGGGGCGTACAATCGGGGGCTTCGCCGCCGCCCCGGGCGGTTCCCCAGCCAGCAGATCCCCACGTGACGCAATCCATCCTGACCCCAGAAATCCCCGCGGTCGCCGAACCGGCCCGCGCCCGCATCACCGCGGCCTGGCTGCGCGACGAGACCGAGGCGGTACTCGACCTGCTCGACCAGGCCGACCTGCCGCCGGACGAACGCGAAGCGGTGGTCGACCGCGCCGCCGCGCTGGTCACCCGCGTGCGTGCGCGGGCCAAGGACCAGAGCATGGTCGAGGCGTTCATGCGCCAGTACGACCTGTCCAGCGAAGAAGGCGTGCTGCTGATGTGCGTGGCCGAGGCGCTGCTGCGCATCCCCGACCAGCGCACCGCCGACAAGCTGATCCGCGACAAGCTCGGCGACGCCAACTGGCGCAAGCACCTGGGCCAGAGCGAATCGGCGCTGGTCAACGCCTCGACCTGGGGCCTGCTGCTGACCGGCGAGCTGGTCAACCTGGCCGAGACCACCCGCGACGATTTCACCGGCTCCCTGCGCCGGCTGGTCGCCCGCCTGGGCGAGCCGGCGATCCGCACCGCGGTGCGCCATGCCATGCGCCTGATGGGCCACCAGTTCGTCATGGGTCGCGACATCGACGAGGCGCTGGACCGGGCGAAGAAGAAAGAAAACGCCGCTTACCGCTATTCCTTCGACATGCTCGGCGAGGCCGCGCTCACCGCCGAGGATGCCGAGCGCTACCAGCAGGCCTATCGCGATGCGATCGCGGCACTGGGCAAGCGCGGGCCATACGCCAACCACACCGACGCGCCGTCGATCTCGGTCAAGCTATCGGCGCTGTACCCTCGCTATGAGCCGAGCCAGCGCGAGCGCGCGCGCCAGGCGCTGGTCGCGCGCCTGCTGGAGCTGTCGCAACTGGCGATGGCCGCCGGCATCGCGCTCTCGGTCGACGCCGAGGAAGCCGACCGCCTGGAACTGTCGCTGGACATCATGGGCGAGGTTTTCGCGCATCCGTCGCTCGAAGGCTGGAACGGCTTAGGGATCGTGGTGCAGGCCTACGCCAAGCGCACCCCGTTCGTGATCGACTGGCTGGTCGAGATGGCACTGGCGCACGGCCGGCGCTGGTACGTGCGGCTGGTCAAGGGCGCCTACTGGGATGCCGAGGTCAAGCGCGCGCAGGAAGGCGGCCTGGCCGGCTATCCGGTGTACACGCGCAAGCCGAACACCGACGTGTCCTACCTGGCCTGCGCGCGGCGCCTGTTCAATGCCGGTCCGGCCTTCATCTACCCGCAATTCGCCACGCACAACGCGCACACGATCGCCGCGGTACACCACCTGTCCCAGGGACGCCCGTTCGAATATCAGCGCCTGCACGGCATGGGCGCGGACCTCTACGGCGAGGTGATCGGGCGCACCGGGTTGAACGCGCCGTGCCGCGTCTACGCGCCGGTGGGCACGCACGAGGACCTGCTGCCGTACCTGGTGCGCCGCCTGCTGGAGAACGGCGCCAACACCAGCTTCGTCAACCGCGTGGTGGATGAGGACGTGCCGGCACGCGAACTGGTCGCCGACCCGTGCCAGACGGTGCGCTCGTTCGAGTCGATCCCGCATCCGCGCATCCCGCTGCCGGCCAACCTCTACGGTGAACTACGGAAGAATTCCATGGGCGTGAACTTTGCCAACGACAACGAACTGAAGGCCCTGGCCGACGAGGCCAACGCCCACCAGGGTCCGTGGACCGCCGGCCCGCTGGTGCCCGGCGCGACCAGCAAGGGTCCGACCATCGAAGTCACCGACCCGACCGACCGCCGCCGCAAGCTCGGCAGCTACGTGGCCGCCGACGAGGCCACGGTCGACAAGGCGCTGGCCAACGCGCACGCCGCGCAGGACCGCTGGAGCAACTTCCCGGTCGCCAACCGCGCGGCGATGCTGGAATACGCCGCCGAGCAGCTCGAAGCGCGCCGCGGCGAGTTCATCGCACTGTGCGTGCGCGAGGCCGGCAAGAGCCTGCCCGACGCGATCGCCGAAATCCGCGAGGCGGCCGACTTCCTGCGCTACTACGCCACCATGGCGCGGCGCCTGTTCGGCGAGCCGATCGCGTTGCCCGGCCCGACCGGCGAATCCAACCAGTTGTTCCTCGAAGGCCGCGGCGTGTTCGTCGGCATCAGCCCGTGGAACTTCCCGCTGGCGATCTTCATCGGCCAGGTCAGCGCCGCGCTGGCCGCCGGCAACACGGTGATCGCCAAGCCGGCCGAACAGACCAGCCTGATCGGCTACGTCGCCACCCAGCTGCTGCACGACGCCGGCATCCCGAAGGACGTGCTGCAGTTCGTGCCGGGCGACGGCCCCACCGTCGGCGCCGCGCTGACCCGCGATCCGCGCGTGGCCGGCGTGGTCTTCACCGGCTCGACCGAGACCGCCTGGGCGATCAACCGCGCGCTGGCCGCGCGCAAGGCGCAGATCGCCATCCTGATCGCCGAGACCGGCGGCCAGAACGCGATGATCGCCGACTCCTCGGCGCTGCCGGAGCAGATCGTCAAGGACGTGATCGCCTCGGCGTTCCAGTCCGCCGGCCAGCGTTGCTCGGCCGCGCGCGTGCTGTACGTGCAGGAGGACATCGCCGACAAGGTGATCACCATGCTCGCCGGCGCCATGGCCGAGCTCAAGGTCGGCGACCCGGGCCTGCTTTCCACCGACGTCGGCCCGGTGATCGACGAAGACGCCAAGGCCATCCTGGTCGCCCACGCCGAACGCATGGACAAGGAGGCCAAGAAGATCGCCGAGGCGCCGATGGATCCGGCCGCCACCGCCCACGGCACCTTCTTCGCTCCGCGCGCCTACGAGATCCCCACCTTGTCGATCCTCGACCGCGAGGTGTTCGGCCCGGTGCTGCACGTGCTGCGCTGGAAGGCCAGCGAGCTGCCCGAGGTGATCGAGAAGATCAACGCCACCGGCTACGGCCTGACCCTGGGCGTGCACAGCCGCATCGACGCCACCATCGACTACATCAGCCGCCATACCCGCGTGGGCAACTGCTACGTCAACCGCAACCAGATCGGCGCGGTGGTCGGCGTGCAGCCGTTCGGCGGCGAAGGCCTGTCCGGCACCGGCCCCAAGGCCGGCGGTCCGCACTACCTGCTGCGCTTCGCCAGCGAGCGCACGCTCACCATCAACACCACCGCCGCCGGCGGCAACGCCTCGCTGCTGACCATCGGCGAGTAAGCGTGGGACCGGCGGGTGGCGGCCATGCCGCCATTCGCCGGGTCATGGGCTAAAGTCGGGTGCAGTCTTCGAGGGAAGGACCACCATGACGCGGTCGATCATCCTCGCCTGTCTCTTCGCCATCACGCATTCGGCACGGCGCATGCCCAGACAGCCAGTGCGCCGCCGGAGCTGGTCAGCGCCCTGGCCTTGCCAGCCGACACCAAGCTCAGCTTCCTGGACACCGATGGATCGACGATCGGCTACCGGGAGTTCATGCAGAAGGCCAAGGACGACAAGCTTTCCTTCAGCATCGACAAGGACGTGGACGCCCACACAGCGACCTTGCGACTCGGTTCGGTCAGCAAGCCTGCCAGCGCCTCGCAGCCAACGCTCAAGATCCATCCAGGCCAGACGCTGCCTTCCTTCGCGCTCGATACGGCCCAGGCCCGGCATCTGACCGAGGCAGCTCTGTCCGGCCACTACACCCTGCTCAGCTTTTATTTCGCCGACTGCCTGCCGTGCATCGCCGAAGTGCCGGCGCTCAACGCGTTGGCGCAACGGCGTGATGACCTCGAGGTCCCTCCTGTCACCTACGAACCCGGGGAAACGGCCAGGACCTTCGCCGGGCAACGAAAGCTGCAACTGGACAGCCTGATCGATGCACAGGCCTGGATCGACGTGATCGGCGTGGACACCTATCCGACCCTGGTCCTCGTCGATCCCCACGGTCGCATGGCCGCCGCGGTCATCAGCACATCGCTGGCAAAGCACGGCTCGCCCACCGCCGACGACATCGGGCATTGGATCGACCAGCACCGCGCGCACTGAGGCAAGGATAAAGTGCAAGAGTGCTTTCTCTCCTTCGGGAAACCCTCGAAAAACCCGAAAGCTTCCGACGCCCATTGTAGAAGCCCACTGGTGGGCCCCTACAAAAAACGTCGCACGAAGGGAGTTATGCGAGGTCCCTTCAGGAGAGGACCGGGGCGAAGGGCGAGAATCACCCAGGCACCCGCAGCCAGGGTGACGGTGAGCCAGCTCCGCGCGCAAACCCATTCCCGCCCAAACGCTCCCGCGAAGGGGAAGGCCAGCCGCCGCCATCTACTCCCTTCCCGTTCCAAGGGCAGGGGTTTCAACTCGCCGCGATCCGCTGCTTGCCGGGCTGGTGAATGGTCCGGTCGGACATCAGGCGCTTGTGGATAGTCCTCCGCGCAAGCACCGCCAGCCCTCCACGATAGCGAGGAGACCAGTCGCGTGTGACTTGCCGGGCCATGCGACCATGAGACCCTGCCCCACCAGGCGCGCGCCATGGCCGATACCGCCGAGCTCACCATCATCCTTCATCGCCTGCGTGACGCACAGGCGCGTGCCCCCGTGCCGCCGTGGAACGTGCGCGCCGACCGGCTGCAGCGCCTGGCACGCATGCTGCGCGAGCAGCGCATGGCGTTTGCCGAGGCCATCGACGCCGATTTCGGCCAGCGTCCGGTCGAGGAAACCGGCCTGCTGGAACTGTTTCCCTCGCGTTCGGCGACCCGCCACGCGCTGCGCCACGGCCGGCGCTGGATGCGCCCGCGCCGTGCCCCGACGGGCCTGGCCTTTTTCCCGGGGAAGAACCGCCTGCTGCCGCAGCCGCGCGGCGTGGTCGGCATCGTGGTGCCGTGGAACTACCCGCTGTTTCTAGCCGTGGGTCCACTAGTCGACGCGCTCGCGGCGGGCAACCGCGCGATGCTCAAGATGAGCGAGTTCACGCCACGCTTCTCGGCGCTGTTCGCCGAACAGGTGGGCCGGTACTTCGCCGACGACGAGGTGGTGGTGATCACCGGCGACGCAACGGTGGCGCACGCGTTCACCGCGCTGGCGTTCGACCATCTGCTGTTCACCGGCTCGACCGCGGTGGGCCATCAGGTGATGCGCGCGGCGGCGGCCAACCTGACGCCGGTGACGCTGGAGCTTGGTGGCAAGTCGCCGGCGATCATCGGGCCGGGTGCCGACATGGCGCAGGCGGTCGAGCGCATCCTGGTCGGCAAGCTGGTCAACGCCGGGCAGACCTGCATCGCGCCGGACTACGTGCTGTTGCCGCCCGCGCGGGTGGACGAGTTCATCGAGGCCGCGCGCGCCACGATGGCACGGCTGTATCCCGGCCTGGCGCACAACCGGCAGTACACCAGCCTGATTTCCGACCGGCACTTCGAGCGCATGACCGCGCTACGCGACGAGGCGGTTGCGCTCGGCGCACGCGTCGAGTTGCTGGATGATGCGCCGGCCGACGCCGCGCGACGACTGTTCCCGCCGCAGCTGCTGCGGAATGTGCCGAAGGACGCCCGGGTCATGCGCGAGGAGATTTTCGGTCCGTTGCTGCCGCTGGTGACCTGCGACTGCATCGACCAGGCGGTCGACTACGTCAACGCACGCCCGCACCCGCTGGCGCTGTACCTGTTCGAGCGCGACCGGTCCACGATCGACGCGGTGCTGGCACGCACGCAAGCCGGCGGCGTCACCGTCAACGATACGCTCTACCACATCGCCCAGCACGGCCTGCCGTTCGGCGGCGTCGGCGCCTCGGGCATGGGCGGCTACCACGGCAAGGCCGGCTTCGACACGTTCTCGCATCTCAAGCCGGTGTTCACGCAGAGCCGCTGGAATGGAGCGGGACTGCTGCGCCCGCCTTATGGATCGCGCTTCCGGCGGCTGCTCGAATGGTTGCTCAGGCACGGTTGACCCTCTCGAGCTCCCTTGCACGCGTCGCCTACAGCGCCATGGCGACACTGTGGACAGGCAATCTGCAGGAGTCGCTCCATGGCTAATCCGAATCTTCCCGAAGGCACGCGCACGCCCGGCCCGGACGGCGTGAATGCCGGCCCGCAGAGCGGCGTCGCCGGCACCGGTGGCGAGCCCAGGGGCGGGCGCCTGGAAGACGATGCTCCCGACCACGCCGCACCTCATCCGGCCTCCACGGCCGGGCAGCCGCGCGAACATTCCTCGGACAAGGCCCAGTCCGGCTACCGCGCCCGGCCCGCCGGGCAGAGCGGCGTGAGCGAACAGGACGAGCGGACCTCGGCCATCCGCGAGCCGCAGGGCGACGGCAATTACATCGCCACCGACCAGGGCCAGAAGCCACTGCGCGACGATTGAGGCGGCCTCGCCGACAAAGCGGGACGCTCGCAGCGACCTGTAGGAGCTCACTTGTGGGCGATAGCTCTTGCTCCAAGTTGCCCAAAGCGCATCGCCCACAGGTGGGCTCCTGCAAACGCATGAGGTGATGCGTCGGCGGTCAACACCTGTTTCCGCCAGCTCGAAAAAAACGCAAAAAAAAGCCTCCCCGCTCGCGCGGGGAGGCTTTACGTGCGGCCGATCAGAACTTGTACTGCGCCGACAGGCTCAGCAGGTTGCCGTAATCCTCGAAGTTGCCCGTCAGCACGTCACCAGTGCTGCTGGTGGCGTTGACGTGGGCCTCGTTGACGAAGATGTGCGCGTACGAAGCGTTGATCTCGAAGTGCTCGCTGGCCTTGTAGCCCAGGCCCACCGCGGCGAACTTGCGGGTGGAATCGGGCACGCGCGGCGTGCGGGTGGCGTTGTAGGTGGGCGTGGTGTCCACCGAGATGCCGGCGCGCAGGGTCAGCTTGTCGTTGATGTAGTAGTCGCCGCCGATCGCCGCGTACCAGGTGTTGCGCCAGTTGTAGGTCTCCACGCTGTCCGGCTGGCTGTTGCCGTAGGTCACGCGCAGTTCCTTGAACACGTCCCACTTGGTCCAGGCCAGGTCGATGCCGAGGCCGAACTTCTCGCCCTGGTGCCAGTAGCTGGCGGTGGCGGTGGCCGGGGTGGTGAAGTCGGCCGTGCCGGTGGTGTGCTCGAACGGCGGGATCGAGCCGGCCAGCGCCGGGTTCGCCAGCAGCAGGTTGTAGCCCGGCGTGCGGGTGAAGTTGCCGGTGCCTTCCAGCGTGTGGTCGATCTTGGAGCGGTAGTTCAGCGCCAGCTTGTCGTTCGGGGTGAGCTTCCAGTAGCCGCCCACCTGCCAGCCGTAGGCGGTGTCGTCGCCCTTGATCCGCGCGAAGCCGTCCACGCCCGCCGGCGTGGCGGCGGCAACGCCGGCCGCGGCGGCCTGGCCCTGCTGCACGGCCTGCTGGATCATGACCGCGGCCTGGTCCGGCGGGATCAGCCCGGCCGCGGCGGCCGCCTGGATCTGCGCCACACCGGCCTGGGTCTGCGCCTGGATGCCCTGCTGGACGCTCAGGCCGATGGCGTTGTAGTTGATCGCCGAGGTGAGCTCGGCCGAGGTCTTCTGGGCGATCACGCTGGCACCCAGCGCGAAGTTGTCGGTGACGTCGAACGACGCCGACAGCGTGGCGTCGAGCGACTGGAACTTGGACTTCAGGCCGTGGTAGCGGCCGACCCAGTTGTTGTCGTACTCGGTCTGGAAACCGAACGGCACCGAGAAGCCGAAGCCCAGGTGCACGCGATCGGACACCTGGGTGGCGAAGAACAGCGCCGGCACCGGCAACGTGGTGCCCGCGTCGCCGCCGTTACCGCCGGCGGTCGGCTGGCCGAGCACGTTGTGGCCTTCGCCGGAGAACTTGGCGGAGAAGTTGATCGCGGTGACGTCGGCCTGCAGATAGGTGCCGTCCAGGTCGGTCATCGCCGCCGGGTTGTTGACCACCACCGAGGCGTCGCCGCCGGCGGTCGCCGAGCCGGCATAGGCGCGACCCATGCCCTTGGCACTGTTTTCCTTCAACTGGAAGGCACTGGCACTGGCGTCCTGCGGCAGCGCCAGGCCGCCGGCGACGGCAAGGCTGAGCGCAGCCAGCGCCAGGGGCCGGGCAGCGCCCGGAAGGGAACGAAAAGACATAGGCATCGCTAAGCTCCTGCTTATCTTAAGACGCGGCTCGGGGTGTCGATGGGATGCGTCGCGGCGATTTCATACGCGCGTTTGACGTTCCCGGGCGTCACTCTGCCCAGCCACCGGAGGGCTTGCAAGTGCGACCGCAGCATTTGCGATCGCGCTGCTACGCTTCGCCTCTCGCCCTCGTGTCCCCACCGTCGGAGTTCCCCATGCACTGCTTCGTCTATGCCAGCCAGCGCAAGCCCGACACCTATGTATGGCTCGCCGCGCGCGACGAGTTCGGCGTGATTCCCGAGTCGCTGTCGATGCTGCTCGGCGACCTGCGCTTCGTGCTCGAGGTGCAGCTCGACGAGCAGCGCCGCCTGCCGCACGAGGACAACCGCGTGGTGATGGAACATCTGCAGACCCAGGGATGGCACCTGCAACTGCCGCCGCAGGAGACGCTTGCGGTGGCCAACCAGATGCAGCGCAGCGAACCGGCCGATCGCGACGAATGAAGTGACTCGAAAATCGTGGTGCCCTGGTTAACGTGGCGTTACCGTCTGCAGCGCCAACGCTTCCTATACTCGCGCCATGAACGAGCCCCGATCGCGCCGCCGCCCGCCGCCCCTGCTCAAGGGGGCGGCCTGGTTCCTGCCTGGATGGATTGCCGTGGCGATCGCCGCGCTGGGCGCCCATCCGCTGGCGCTGATCCCGCTGTTGCTGGCCAACGCGCTGACCATGGCGGCGGTATGCCACGCGATCGGTTTCGATCCGGAGCCGCGTTTCGGCCGCACCGTGCTGCGCCGGGGCGCGGCGCACCTGGTGATGTTCACCGGCTACGTGGCGCTGGTGTTCCTGCTCATCGCCTGGCCGATGCTGGAACTGCGCCAGCAACCGACGCTGGGCGAAGTGCTGCTGCTGGCCGCCGCCCTGGTGGTGGCACTGGTGGCGCTGTGGCGCGTGTGGCCGGCGTTCGGGCTGGTGTTCGTCTGGGACGATGCCTATCCCCCGCAAAGCGATGGCTCGTGGATCTTCACCGCCACCGCGCGCAGCCTCGCCTTCGGACGCCACCTGGCGCGCGAAGAGCGCTTCTTCAGCCACTTCCTGCCGGCCGCCTTTGCGCTGCTGGTGCTGGCGTTCGGCGCCATCGCACTGACCGGCCTGTACGACGTGCTGCCCTCGGAACTGCGCACCGCGGCGCTGGTGGTCTACGGACTGGCGGTGCTGCCGCTGGGCTGCCTGGTGATCGCCAACCGCACCCTGCGAGCGCTGCTGTGCGAGCGCTCGCGGCCGCGCCGCCGCACCGAGGACGCGCCGCTACCTGACGACTTTCCCGCGCCGCCGGCGCCGCGCCCGGTCGCGCTGACCGAGGACGAGAACACCGCTGGCACGCCCGCACAGGGTGCCGCGCTGCTGGCGGCGGTGCGCGATGGCGACATCGAACGTGCGCTGGCGCTGGTGGATGCCGGCGCTGACCCGGATGCCGCTCCCGTGCCGGGCGAGCGCGACCAGCGCCCGGTGCTCACCCTGGCCGCGCTGCTGCCGGACATGCGGCTGCTGCGCGCGCTGATCGCCAAGGGTGCCGACCTCAACCACGCCAGCGGCGGCCTGACCGCCCTGCTCGCCGCCACCCGCGACAGTTGGCACGGCCGCGCCGAAGCGGTGATGACCCTGCTGGCCAACGGCGCCAGCCCGCTGGCCACTGACGGCGAAGGCAACACCCCCCTGCACGGGGCCGCACTGAGCGAGGAACCGATCGTCGCGGCGATGCTGCTGGATGCCGCCGCGCCGGTGAACGCGCTCAATCGGGCCGGCGTCAGCCCACTGGCAGCCGCCTGCCGCGCTGCCAATTGGCCGCTTGCGAAATTTCTGCTCGAGCACGGCGCCAAGCCGGCTCTCGCCGAAGGCGAGCCAGCACTGGTTGCCGCTGCCGGCATCGCCGACGACGACCCGGCCGGCGTCAAGCTGCTGCTCAAGCACCGCGCGAGCGTCAACGCGACCGACGCACACCAGCGCAGCGCCTTGATGACCGCAGCCACCGAAGGCCACCTGCAGATCACGCGCGCCCTGCTCGCCGCCGGCGCCGACCCGAACCTGGCCGACCGCCATGGCACCACCGCCCTGATGGAAGCCGCCCGCAGTGGTGCCGACGAGCTGGTGCAGGCGCTGGCCGAGGCACGCGCCGACGCCCGCGCACGCGACAGCCACGACCGCGATGCGCTCACCCTCGCCTGCCAGTCTGCGCGTGCGCAGGCCGGCACCGCGCGCGCTCTGCTCGCGCTCGGCGCCGAACCCATGCGGCCCGCCAGCGACGGCCGCAGCGCGCTGGACCACGCCGCGGCCGCCGGCCGCTGGGATCTGGTCGCCCTGCTCGACCCGGCATCGCCGCTGCCCGCCAGCCTGGACGGCGATACCGACGAAAGCGCCGAAACACCCGAACGGCTGCTCGAGGCGCTACGCCGCGGCCAGTGGGCGGTCGTCGCCACGTTCGCCGAGCGCGTGCGGCATTGGCCGCAAGCCCGGCTGGCGCGGTGCTATCTGGAACTTTGCGCCCCTGGCATGGGCCCGGCGCGGCGCTGGCTGCTCGAGCACGGCCTGGCCGCCGAGGCACGGCTGCCCGCGGCCGGCGAAACAGAAGAAGGTTCCGGCACCTCTGGGCTGCGCCTGTTCGACGCCCTTCTGGCGCGGTTGCCCGCAGCCACCGAGGCGATCGACGATCTGCTCAAGGCCGGCGCTTCGCCCGCCGGTGCCGGCCTGCTGGCGCAGGCGTTGGGGACGCTGGGCGAGAGCGCGCAGGGCGCGGCCTTGCCGCTGAAATTGCTCGATGCCGGTGCCGATCCATTTGGCGTCGACGCGCGCGAACGCACGCCCCTGCACCTGGCCGCCAGCCATCGCCATGGCGCGCTGCTGGACGCCCTGCTGGCGCGCGGCTGCAATCCGGACCCGCGCGACAGTGCCGGCCGCACCCCGCTGTTCGCGGCGATCGAACACGGTGACGGCGCGCTGGAGCTGGTGCGCGCGTTGATCGCCCACGGCGCCGATGCCGAGGCCGCCGACGCCAACGGCGAGACGCCGCTCGGTCTCGCGCTCGAACACGGTGCGGTCCAGCACTGGCTGGACTGGGGCGACTGGAGCCGCCCGCGCCGCGCGCTGACCGCCGCGGACCTGCCCGCGGCCAGCCGCGCCGGCGCGCTGACCGCGGTCGAGCGCCTGCTCGAACTGGGCTTCGCGGTGGACACGCGCGACGCCCAGGGCGCCACCGCGTTGCTGCACGCCTGCGGCGCCGGCCATCGCGAGATCGCCGCGCGCCTGCTCAAGGCCGGTGCCGACGCCTCGCTGGCCGCCGACACCGGCGTCACTCCGCTCGCCGCGGCGGTGGGCGCACGCCGCGATGCTCTGGTCGCCGTGCTGCTCGAGCATGGCGTGGCGGTCGACCAGCCGCTGCCCGGCGAGGCCACCGCGCTGATGGTTGCCGCGGCCCTGGGCTATCCGGAGATCGCCGAGCACCTGCTGGCGGCCGGCGCGGACATCCATGCGGTCGACATGCGCGGGCGCAACGCGCTGCACGCGGCCGCGCAGTTCGGCTTCGAGCACAACGACAGCCTGCGCGCGCGGCGCCTGTTCGACGCGCTGCTCAAGCACGGCGCCGACGTCGACCGCGCCGACAAGGAAGGCAAGACGCCACTGCTGTTGCTGCTTGGCGCCCAGTTCAAGCCCGACACCGCCTGCGACGCGACCCACCTGGCCGCGCTGCTGCCGGTCCTGCTCGATGCCGGCGCGCAACTGGAACATGCGGACCAGCGTGGCGTGACCGCCCTGCACGCCTGCGCCATGCACGCGCTGCTGCCCGCGGCCCGCGTATTGCTCGCCCGCGGCGCCGATCGCCAGGCCGCCGACGCATTCGGCCGCACCCCGGCCGACGTGGCGCGCCACCTGGGTCTGGTCGACATCGCCCACGAACTGGCCGCGCGCAGCAGCGCCGTGCCGAGCGTGCGGCAGATGCTGCGGCAACCGGCGCAGCCGGCGGAGTAATCCAGTCCCGCGCAATCCCTCTCTCCGGCGTTGCCGGAGAAGAGGGAGCTCATCCGTTCAAGCGGGCGGCGAAGAAGACTCCGGTCGTTCCCGCTCCGCATCCGCCTCGAACAACTGCTCCAGGTCGGCCAATGCCTCGCGCGTGGTCTGCACGATGCGCGCGTCGTCGTCGTAGACCAGGTATTGCCGCTTGAGCAGATCGGCATCCTGCTCGCGGAAGCGCTCGACCCGCGCGGTGGCCACCTCCTTGCCCATGCCCAGCGCCTCCAGCGTCATGCGGGTCATCTCCAGGCTGGCGCAGAGCGTCTCGCGCACCGGCGCGTCTATCCCCAGGTCCATCAGGCGCCACACGTGCTGGCGGTTGCGCGCGCGGGCGATGACTTTCAGGTGCGGGTACTGCCGCCGCACCAGTCGCGCCACGCGCAGGCTCGATTCGGGGTCGTCGCTGGCCAGCACGAACACCTCGGCCTTGTGCGCCTGCGCGGCGCGCAGCAGCTCCGGCCGCGCCGGATCGCCGTAGAAGATGTCGTTCCAGCCACCGAAACGCTGCACCAGGTCGATCTGCTCGACCGAATGATCCAGCGCCACGAAGCGCACGCCCTGCGCGCGCAACACACGCGCCACGATCTGCCCCATGCGACCGTAGCCGGCGATGATCACCTTCGGCGTGTCGGTGTCGATCGTGTCGTACTCACGCGCCGTCTTCTTCGGCCGCTCGCCGAGCAGCCGCCCGGTGAGCGCCACCAGCAGCGGCGTCAGTCCCATCGACAGGGTGATCGCCAGCACCAGCCGGTTGTGCAGCACGCCGTCGAGCACCTGCTTTCCGGCGGCCAGGTTGAGCACCACGAAGGCGAACTCGCCGCCACTGGCCAGCAGCACCGCCAGCCGCAGCGCTTCGCCGCGATCGAGCCCGCCGATCAACCGGCCAAGCGGCCACAGCAGCGCGCCCTTGACCAGCATCAGACCGGCGACCAGCGCCAGCACGCGCCACGGTTCGCTCAACAGCAGCGACAGGTCCATCGACATGCCCACGCTGATGAAGAACAACCCCAGCAGCAGGCCCTTGAACGGCTCCAGGTGTGATTCCAGCTCGTGCCGGTATTCCGAATCGGCCAGCAGCACACCGGCCAGGAAGGCGCCCAGCGTGGAGGACACGCCCACCCGCTCCATCAGCCAGGCGGTGCCCATCACCACCAGCAGCGCGGTGGCGGTGGATACCTCCACCGCGTCGGCCCTGGCGACGAAACGGAACACCGGCCGCAACAGATACCGGCCGCCGACCACCACCGCCACGATCGCGCCGACCGTGCGCAGCACGCCGGCCATGTCCAGGCCCTGCCCGCCGCTGGCCGCCAGCAGCGGCACCGCGGCGATCAACGGAATCGCCGCCAGGTCCTGGAACAGCAGGATCGCGAACGCCTGCCGCCCGTACGCCCAGCCGGCCTCCTTGCGTTCGGCCAGGATCTGCAGCCCGAACGCGGTCGACGACAATGCCAGGCTGCCGCCGATGATCACCGCGGCCGCGCCGCTCAGGCCGAACCAGGCAAAGCCGATCGAGCCGATCACCACGCCGCAGGCCAGCACCTGCAAAAACCCGGTGCCGAATACCGCGCGGCGCATCACCCACAACCGCTGCGGCGACAGTTCCAGGCCGATCACGAACAGCATCAGCACCACGCCGAACTCGGAGATGGTCGCCACTCCGGCGGTATCGCTGACCAGCCCCAGCTCCTGCGGCCCGATCACCACGCCCGCCAGCAGGTAGCCCAGCACCGAGCCCAGCCGGAAGCGCTTGGTCAGCGGCACGGCGATCACCGTCGCCAGCAGGAACACCAGCGCGGTTTCGAGGTAGTGGTGACTTTCCATGCACGCTCTCGGACGCGGGGGGAGTGGCGATTATTCCATGCCGCATCCCGCGCAGCGCCGACCCGGTGCGCGCGGCGGGCAACGTGGGATCATGCCGGCATGAAACGCCTCGCGTCCGCCCTGGCCGGCCTGCTGCTGCCGACCCTCGCCGCCGCTTCCGGCCCGCTGCCGGTCGCCGGCTATACCGTCGTGCACGCCTATCCGCACGATCCGTCCGCCTACACCGAAGGCCTGTTCTACCTCGACGGTTATCTCTACGAAGCGACCGGCATCGTGGGCAGCTCCTCGGTGCGCAAGGTCGAGCTGCGCAGCGGCAAGGTGCTCCAGCAGACGCCGACGCCCTGGCCCGATTACGGCGAAGGCATCGTGGCGTGGAAGGACCGGCTGATCCAGCTCACCTGGCAGAACCACGAAGGCTTCGTGTTCGACCTGGCCACGCTCACGCCGCGCGCGAAGTTCGCCTACCCGGGCGAGGGCTGGAGCCTGACGACCGACGGCACGCACCTGCTGATGAGCGACGGGACGCCCACGATCCGCCTGCTCGATCCGGACACTTTGCAGCAGGTCGGCCACATCGACGTCACCGCCGATGGACGGCCGCTGGCCGGCATCAACGAGCTCGAATGGGTCAACGGCGAGGTTTACGCCAACGTCTGGCTGACCGAACGCATCGCCCGCATCGACCCGGGCAGCGGCCAGGTACTCGGCTGGATCGATCTGGCCGGCCTGGCTCCCCCGCCCGACACGCTGGCGGACCCGGCCAATGACGTGCTCAACGGCATTGCCTACGACGCCGCCCACGACCGCTTGTTCGTCACCGGCAAACGCTGGCCGCAGGTGTATGAGATCCGCCTGCGCCCGCCGTCGCCGCGTTGAAGAAATCCCGGGTGAGGTAACCGGAGGGCGCCGAGTGGCGAACAGCCAGCGTCCGTAAGGACGGCCTGCCGACCGCCAACCCAGGCGTGCGCCTCAACCCCAAGCGAGGACATCCCATGTTCGACATGAAGAATCTGAGCCGACTGAAGACCCTGGGCGAGAATGCGCCCGAAACCATGAAGGCCTTCTGGGCCTTCGACAAGGCCGCGTTCGCCGATGGCGTGCTCAGTGCCCAGCACAAGCAGCTGATCGCGGTGGCGGTGGCACTGACCACGCAGTGCCCGTACTGCATCGAGTTGCACAACAAGGCCGCGCGCGATGCCGGCGCCACCGATGCGCAACTGGCCGAGGCCGCCATGGTCGCCGCCGCCATCCGCGCCGGCGGCGCCGTCACCCACGCCACCCACCTGTTCGCCGACTGATCGGCCGCGGCGTGGACGCTTGATCAGCGACCGGCGGTGTCGGTGGCCCGGTTTCGCCCGTGCCAGCGGACGAAAGCCCGCATGGTCAGGCCGGGCACGGTGCGAAACTCGACCGGCCGCGGCATGCCCTCATCGGCGGCGATGAAGACGAACCGGTCGCCGTCGAGGCGATAGCTGGCGGGTAGCTGCCTGCCGGCGTCCGGGCCGATCGCGTCGATCCAGGTGATCGAGCGCGGCATGGTGGCGGCATCGAGCAGGAAGCGGCCCTTCAGCAGCAGTTCGCCAGCGCGCGTATGCACCGCGAACCGGTCGCCCCGGATCGTGGTCAGCGCGCCAGGCGCGCCGGAACTGTCCGGTGCGTCGACGATGCCGTTTTCCTCGAAGGCGATCTGTTCCCAGGTGCCTTGCAGGGCGTCCAGGTCGCGGGCGTTGGAGCCGGTGGTATCCATGGCTGTTTCCTTCCTTGTGGGAGTGCGTCTGTGCGCGGTCGGCCTGAGGCCCGGGTGGCCGTGTTGCGGTCGCGCGCAGGTGCGCGCCTGCAACTTATCCGCCGCGCAGCCAGCGGGCCGCGTCGATGGCGTAGTAGGTCAGGATCGCGTCGGCGCCGGCGCGCTTGAACGCGGTGAGCGACTCGAGCACGACCGCCTTTTCGTCCAGCCAGCCGTTCTGCGCGGCAGCCTTGAGCATCGCGTACTCGCCGGAGACCTGATAGACGAAAGTCGGCGCGCCGAAGGCATCCTTCACCCGGCGCAGTACGTCGAGGTAAGGCATGCCGGGCTTGACCATCACCGCGTCGGCGCCCTCGGCCAGGTCCAGTTCCACTTCGCGCAGCGCCTCGTCCGAGTTGCCCACGTCCATCTGGTAGGTGTGCTTGTTGCCCTTGCCCAGGTTGGCCGCCGAGCCGACCGCGTCGCGGAACGGGCCGTAGAAGCCGGAGGCGTACTTGGCCGAATAGGCCAGGATACGCGTGTGGATATGGCCGGCCGCTTCCAGCGCCTCGCGGATGGTGCCGATGCGCCCGTCCATCATGTCCGAGGGGGCGATGAAATCCATGCCGGCCTCGGCCTGCGCCAGCGACATCTTCACCAGCGCCTCGACCGTGGGCTCGTTCATCACGTAGCCGTCGGCGTCGATCAGGCCGTCCTGGCCGTGGGTGGTGTAGGGGTCCAGCGCTACGTCGCCGATCAGGCCCAGTTCCGGGTACTTCGCCTTCAGCGCGCGGGTGGCGCGGTGCATGAGGTTGTCGCGGTTCCATGCCTCGGCGGCGTCCTCGCTCTTGACCTGCGGACCGGGCGAGGGAAACAGCGCCAGCGCCGGGATGCCCAGCTGCACGCACTCGCCGGCCAGTTTCAACAGTTCGTCGATGGACAGCCGCGCCACGCCGGGCATCGATGGCACGGCCTCGCGCTGGCCCTCGCCCTCGATCACGAAGGCGACCATGATCAGGTCGCTCGGCAGCAGGGTGTGCTCGCGCATAAGCGCGCGGGAGAAGGCATCGCGGCGCATGCGGCGCATACGGACGGCGGGGAAGTTCATGGGAATTCCAGCGATGGTGCGAAAGCGCCCATTGTACGCCGCCGGAAAACCCGTTCCGTCGGCGGGCGGTCTGGCCTGGAGGCTGAGGCAGGTGCTTCGACTTCGGCGCGGCGCGCCTACGCTCAGCAGGAACGGAATTTTCCCGACGGTGTCCCGTTTTGGCGGCCGTTCGCCGGACATGGCGCAGCGAATCATCAGCCGTTCGCCCTGAGCGTAGCGCAGCGAAGTCGAAGGGCCGCCCGCCTCAGGCGTCGCGGATCGCCGCGATCGGGTCCAGCGCCGCCGCCTGCCGTGCGGGGTAGAAGCTGAACACCAGGCCGATCGCCAGGCACGCGATCACCGAGGCGAGGATGCCGATCGGTTCCCACGCTACCTGCCAGCCGGCGAACAGGGCGATGGCATACGCCAGGGCCGCGCCGAACAGCAGCCCGATCAGCGCGCCGGCGGTGCAGATCACCACCGCCTCGCGCAGGAAGCGCACCACGATGTCGTGCCGCCGCGCGCCGATCGCGCGCAACAGGCCGATTTCGCGGCGCCGCTCCAGCACGCTGGCCAGCATGATGTTCATGATGCCAATGCCGCCCACCAGCAGGCTCACCCCGGCGATCGAGCCCATCACGATGGAGAAGATGCGCTGGGTCTGCTGGTTCTGCCGGTACAGTTGCTGCGGCACCACCAACTGGTAGTCGTCCACCCCGGCGTGGCGCTGCTCGAGCACCTGCCCCAGTACGCGGGCACCGTCGCCCAGGCGGTCCGGCTCGGCCACGCGCAGCAGGAAGCGGTCGATCTCGTCCTCCATCGGTTCGAAGCGGAAGCGGGCGCGGGCGCTGCCCAGGGGCAGGAAGATGCGGTGGCTGTCGGCGCCCAGCGCCACGCCCTCGAAATGATCCTTGTCCAGGTCGCGATCGGCCAGCACGCCGACCACGCGCAGCCAGACATGGTTGACCTTGAACAGGCGACCCAGCGGCTTGCCGTCGGGGAACAACTCCTGCGAGGCCCTGGCGCCGAGCACGGCCACGGCGGCCAGGCTCGCATCGTCGGCGGCGCTGAGCGCGCGACCCTGCGCCACGCGCAGCGAAGCCAGCGCGAAATAGTCGGGGCTGATGCCGCTGACCTGCGCCTGGCTGCCGCCGCTGTCGCTGAAGATGCCCCAGGCCTTGATGCGCTTCTCCGCCGCGTAGCGCTCGGCGGTGGGCACCACCGAGAGCGCGGCGCGGGCGTCGGCGTCGGTCAGGCCCAGGCTGCGCGCACGCGCCTCCTTGAGCGCATCGCCGTCGGCGCTGCGTGCCTCGACGATAAGATTGTGCAGGCCCAGACTTTCGACCAGCTTGAGCGCCTCGCGCCGGCTGCCGGCACCCACGCCCTGCATGGCCACGATCGCGCCCACGCCGAAGATCATGCCCAGCAGCGTGAGCAGGGTGCGCAGCTTGCGCCGCGAGAGTTCCTCGATCGCCTCGCGCCATGGACCGGTCTTCATGCACCTGCTCCCTTGCCACCCGCCAGCAGGATCCGATCGCCTTCATGCAGGCCCTCGAGCACCTGCGTGCGGGTCGCCCCGCGCACGCCGAGGCTGAGCTTGCGCACCACCTCACGGCCGCCGCTCAACACGCGTACCGAGGCCGCGTCGCCTTCGCCGCCCAGCGCCAGGTTGGGCACGCTCATGCCTCGCGCGGCCTTCAGCAGCAGGATCGTGCCGACGAAGCGCTGGCCCGGTGTCCAGCCGTAGCGGCGCGCGGCGTCGCCCGGCACGCGCGCCGCCTTCATCAGCAGGTATTTGACCGGGCTTTCGCGATCGCGCGGCTGTGCGGCCGCGGCGATCCAGCTGAGCCTGGCGGTCACCCGTTCGTCCGGGCGCCCCCAGGGATGCAATGCCACCGCCTCGCCCACGGCAATCCCCTGCGATTCGATCTGCGGCACCGCCAATTGCACCTCCAGCGCATCCAGGTCCGGCAAATTGGCGAACGTGAAACCGGCCCACAGGCTGCTGCCCACGTGCGGCAGTTCGTCGGACCAGTTGCGCTGCAGCACCAGCACGCCGTCGTGCGGCGCGCGGAGTTCCAGTGCATCGAGGTCGGCCTGCTTCTGCCGGGCCACCGTGGCGAACGTATCGTGCTGGGCATCGAGGACGGCCAGTTCGGCCTTGCCGCGAGCGCTGGACTGCTGCTCGCGCCACTCCAGTATCTGCCGGCGCACGCCCAGGTAGGCCGCATCCTGCACGGCATCGAGAATATCGTTGCGTGCGATCGCGGCCAGCGTGGCATGGGCGTAGCGCTGGGCGATGGCGAGCTGGCCGTCGACCTGAATCAGATCCACGTCCAGTTGCCCGCGCTTGCCGGCCAGTTCGTTCTGCTTGCCGGCGTGGGCAAGCAGGTTGCGTTGCAGATCGATGCGCGCCTGCGCCAGGTCCTGCTTGCTCTGCGTGGCGGAGAAGCGCGCCACCAGTTCGCCCCTGGACACGTGGCTGCCGTCGGGAAGCATCCAGTTCAACTGGCGCGGCGTCCATTGCTGGCCGGGCACCAGCAGCGGCGTGGCATTGACCGCGCGCAGCTCGCCCTCGGCCTGCACGCTGAATTCCAGCGGGCCGGCGCGGGCCTGTTCGAGCACGGTGTAGTCGGCTTGCGGCGGGCTACCGCAGGCGGCCAATGCCAGCAACAGGGGCCACAGCCCGTACGCACGATGCCTGATCAAGCGCCCTCCCCCGCCGACGGAATCGCCACCTGCACCGATTGCCCCGGCTTGAGCTTCGCGTGCTGCGCGCCCTCGAGCCGGATCAGCACGTCGACGACCGGGATCGGTTCGACCCGCGACTTGCTGTGCACGTTGTTGCCGATCGAGACCACGGTGCCGGCCAGCTGCCGCCGGCCACCGCCGGCGATCCGCACCTGCACGACCTGGCCGATGCGCACCCGCCCGAGCTTGCGCTCCGGCAGGGCTGCGCGCACGGCCAGGCTGGACAGGTCCGGCACCTCGCCGACCGACTGCCCGCGGAACACCTGCGAGCCATCGTCGATCTTGTCCCCGTTCCATTTGGTCTGGTGCAGCAGAATGCCGTCGCGCGGCGAGGTCACGGTGAGCGCCGCGACCGAGGCCTGGAGCTCGGCCACCTCGCCACTCAATTGCTCCACCTCGGCATCGGCCAGGCGCTGTTCGGCGGCGCGTGCGACCGCGGCGATGCGCTCGCGCTCGACGGTCAGGCGCAGCTTCCGCTCGGCCTTGTCGCGCGCGACCACCAGCTTGCGGTACTCGATGCCGGCGACGTAATCCTTCGGCACGCTGGCCTTGCGGCTGGCCTTGTCGGCCTCGGCGCGGGCCTGCGCAGTTGCCAGCTCGGCCTCGCGGGCGCGGTCGGCGAGGTCGAGCTTCAGCTGTTCCTGCCGGCGCTGCTTCTCGGCCAGTTCGCTGCGCTTGGCCGTAAGGTTCTTGCTTACCTCGCTGCCATCGAACACCACCAGCACGCCCCCCTTTTTCACCTTGGCACCATCGGCGGCCATCTGCGTCACGGTGAGTTGCCACAGGCCATCGACTGCCGGCGGCGAGATCGCCAGGCTGCGTTGCGCGAACAGTTCGCCGGTGATGTGAAAAGGCGCATCGGTCGGTGCCGCAGCGGCCACGGGCGCCTGCGCCGCGGTATCGACGCGCACGCTCATGCCCGGTCACAGCGCCAGCCGCGGCCCCTTGTCGAACGCGATGGCCACCTCGAAATAGCGCCCGTCGCCCCAGGCCTTGCGGGCGGTGGGCGCACCGGCAATGGCCTGGATACGGCCGCGTGCGCGGCTGCCGGGCAAGGCATCGATGGCCAGCCAGACCGCCTGGCCCACCTTCAGGCCGGCGCGATCGGGCTCCAGCACCCAGGCCTTCACCGTATAGTCGCCGCCCTGGCCGACCACCTCGCCGACCTGGTTGCCCGGATAGGACGAGGAACCTTCCTCGACGCGGCCACCGCCGCCGAGGAAGCTGTCGAAGCCGTGGATGACGGTGCCGGCGCGCGTGGCGCGCACCTCCGACTGCACCACCTGGTCCTGGTAGAAACCCAGCGACAGGCGCTGCTTCTCGAGCTCCAGTTCGCTGTCATGGCGCCGGCGCGCCACCGCTGCGGCCGCCTGGCCGGCGGCCTTGTGATTGACCACGAGCGCGCGCTCGGTGCGTTTGATCTCGCTCTGGTAGCGGTCGTAGTTGAGCCCGGAAATCAGGTTTTTCGGGACCGCGGCATCCAGCGCCGCGGTGTCGCGCTCGGCCCGGGCATCGGCCAGCGCGAGCTCGGCGTCGGACTGCTTGAGTTCCAGCTCGGCGATCTCCTTGGCGTTCTTCGCCGCGGTCTGCTCCAGTTGCGCCTCGAGCTTGCGCAGCTGCGCCTCGGCCGGGCCGGCGTCGATGCGCAACAGCACATCGCCCTTGTCCACGTGCGTGCCGTCGGGCACGTAGTAGCGCAACACCACCGGCGAACTCATCGAAGGCGGGGTGTAGATCGCCTGCGCATCGGCCATCTGCACCTCGCCGCCGAACACGGTGGCCTGCGCGCCGCCGCAGGCCAGCAGCACGAGCAGTGCCGCGCACTCACGCCGCCGAATCAAATTCGATCCTCCCGTCGCGGATGCCGACCTGGCGCTGCGCGCGTGCGGCGACCTCGGCGTCGTGGGTCACCATCACCACGGTCTGGCCCTGGCCGTGCACTTCGTCCAGCAGCGCCAGCACGTCGGCCGCGCTTTTCGAATCGAGGTTGCCGGTGGGCTCGTCGGCCAGCAGCAGCGCCGGCTTCATCAACAGCGCGCGGGCGATCGCCACGCGCTGCATCTGGCCGCCGGAAAGCTGTCCGGGGCGATGTTCCAGATGGCGATGCAGCCCCATGCGCTCGAGCAGTTCGCGGGCGCGCTGGCCCAGGCCCTCGTCCGGTCCGCGCAGGAATCGCGCCGGCAACATGGCGTTCTCCAGCACCGACAACCGCGGCAGCAAGTGGAACGACTGGAACACGAAGCCGATGCGCCGGTTGCGGAAATCGCTGGCGCGCTCGTCGTCGAAGGTGGACACGTCCACGTCCTCGAGCAAATAGCGGCCGCTGTCGGGCCGATCCAGGCAGCCGAGCATGTTGAGCAGGGTCGACTTGCCCGATCCGGACGGCCCGACGATGGCCATGAATTGCCCGTGCGGCACCTTGAAGCTCACCCCGTCCAGCGCGGCGATGGTTTGTCCGCCGACGCGGTAGTGCCGGGTCACTGCTTCCATGCAGACCATGCATGATTCCCCTTGCATCACACGTCCTCGAGTGTCGCAATCGCTACCGGTACCCGCAAGTAGCCAGCCCCGCCGGTTTCCGATACCTTGCCTTGATTGCCGCCGCGCCCGCGACGCTGCGTCCACTGCCCACCGACCGCATGAGCTTCCACACCCGATCCCCTACCCTGCTGGCCGACCTCGGCGGCACCAACGTGCGTTTCGCGCTGGCCGACGTCGACCAGCCCCGGCCTTTGCTGGCCGACAGCGTGCGCCGCTACCGCGTGCGCGACTTCGCCACGCTGGCCGACACCATCCGGCAGTACTTCACCGACACCGGTCTGGCCGCGCCGCGCGCGATCATCGCCGCGGCCGGACGCATCGCCGATGGCGAGACGGTGCAGATCACCAACAATCCCTGGGCGGTCGCAGCGCATGCGCTGCAGGCGGACCTCGGGCTGGAATCGGTGCGGCTGGTCAACGACTTCGCCGCGCAGAGCATGGCCGTCCCGCTGCTGCAACCCGAGCACCTGGAGGCGGTCGGCCACCCGCCGCTGCCGCGGCTGGACCGCTGCGACCACCAGACCTTCGTGGTGATGGGCCCCGGCACCGGCCTGGGCGTCGGCGGCCTGCTGCGCCGCGACGGCCACTGCAGCGTGCTGGAGAGCGAGGGCGGCCACGCCGGCTTCGCCGCGCACAGCGCCGAAGACATCGAGATCCTTCACCGGCTCAACCAGCGCTTCGGACGGGTGTCCAACGAGCGGCTGATCTGCGGCAACGGCCTGGTCAATCTCTACCAGGCGCTGGCCGACATCGCCGGCGAGCGCGCGCAGGAATACACCCCCGAGGACATCACTGCCCACGCCGGCGCCGGTACCGATCCGCTGTGCGTACGCACGGTGGAGACGCTGGCCGGGATCTTCGGCTCGGTCGCCGGCGATCTGGTGCTGACCCTGGGCGGCTGGGACGGCGTCTACCTCACCGGCGGGCTGCTGCCGGTCCTGCTGCCGTGGCTGCAGCGCGGCGGCTTCCGCCAGCGCTTCGAGGCCAAGGGCCGCTTCAGCGACACCATGGCCCAGGTGCCGACCGTCGCCGTGCTGCATCCGGAACCAGGCCTGCTCGGCGCCGCGGCGCTGGCCGTGATGGAAGCCGGCCGGCCGCTGCTGCCCCGCCCATAGACACCACGTAGGCAGGGCAGCGGCCATCCTCCCGATTCAAAGGAGGACACCGATGACACGCCCGCGCACCGCGTTCCTGTTCGACCTCGACGGCACGCTGGTCGACAGCGTCTACCAGCACGTACTGGCGTGGAAGGAAGCGCTCGACCGCGAAGGCATCGAGCTGGCGGTGTGGCGCATTCATCGCAAGATCGGCATGAGCGGCGGGTTGTTCACGCGCATCCTGCTGCGCGAGACCGGCATCGAGATCACTGAAGAACGCGTGGCGCGGCTGCGCCGGTGGCACGCCGAGGCCTATGGTCGTCGCGCCGAGGCCGGCGGCGTACGGCCGCTGCCCGGTGCGCGCGAGCTGCTCGGCTGGCTGACGGAAGCGGGCCTGCCCTGGGCGATCGCCACCAGCGGCCGCATGCAGACGGCGGCGCACAACCTGGAAGCGCTCGGCGTCGATCCGGCGAAGGTGCCGGTGATCACGCGCGACGACGTGCGCCACGCCAAGCCTGATCCGGATCTGTTCGTCGCGGCCGCCGACCGCCTGGGCGCGGACATCCGGCACGCGCTGGTGCTGGGCGACAGCATCTGGGACATGCTCGCGGCGCAGCGCTGCCATGCGCTCGGGGTTGGGCTGCTTTCCGGCGGTTACGGCCAGGAGGAACTCGAACGCGCCGGCGCCTTCCGCGTGTACGAAGATCCTGCCGATCTGCTACGTCACATCGACGAGGTCTCCGCGCGCGATTAACCTCAGTGCCGTTCAGGTGTACTGACTCGTCAGCCCAACTTATGTCTATCCCGGTTTAAGAACACGCATATTTCCGCACATTGAATGCGAAAAAACTCGAGACTTGAAAGCCGGATAAATAGGTGGTCGCCAGCGTTAGACTGCTCGAAAGTCTTTAACCAATTGTCATCCCTGTCCCAGGGTGCCTTGAAGCCAAATTCCTCTAATGAATCTGAGGCATTTGCGCAGAACGATGGGCTAAATTCAAGATAACTTATCATGCTGAACTGAAGGCCCAATATTTTTACATTATGCGACTCATTTTTGAAATCTCCTATCGGCACAAATTCTAGGATAACGGCACCCTCGCCGGGATTAACAATAAACTTGTCTATCGAAAAAAAACTGTGGAGATCGAAGTGCTTACCTTCAAACCTGATTCCAACGCTTCCCTCAATCAGAAAGTTCATCAACATGCCGTCAATCTCTATCCAAATGATTTTTTGCCATATCTATATCTTCTTGCGTAGCAGATCTAACTTGCGCAGACTTAGTATTATATGCAGGCTGGTTCGGAGCATTTAGATTTCTCTGGGAAACTTTCACATGTGGAGTTTCTATCCCACCGTGACTCTTACCCGCCAAGTCTATTTCTATTTTCTGCGCAGGAGTCTCAATAGCAACCCGATTTCTTCCACCGTTCTTAGAAATAAGGTCTGCAGCCTGCTCTTTGAGCGATTTCGAAGCACCCCCTGCTAGTTCCGCTCCCTCTTCGATGGCTCTGTTTGCAACAAAGCGAGTGGCCAGAGCGGCACCACCTTTTATTGCACCGGCAACTCCGAGAGCCGCCGAGAGCGTCCCAGCATCTTGTATAGCCGCGTGCAAGACACCGCCGCCTTCGCCGTTGTACCCGTCTTTCAGAGCACCGGCGAGGTTAGATCCATTAAATCCTTGGCCGGTTATGAAGTGCCCGGTTTCGACAAAGAGCCCACCGACAAATGCGGTAGCATTTCGGCCATCAGGATCGGTATATCTGTACGGATTGTTTTTGGCATAGGCATATCGATTGAAGCTAAAAACATCTCCTGGCGTCGGCCCGACAGGGTCCACACTGAGCATGCGGCCTATAGGATCGTAGTACCGCGCCTGCATGTAAATGAGCCCCGTGTCCGGATCGCTCACGTGCCCTGTGTAGCCCGGCCCCGCCGTCGTCGGGCCGGTCTGCTGCTTGCCGTAGGGCCGATAGTCGTATCTGGCGATGATCTGGCCGTGCGCATCTTCCTTCGCGAGCACGGTGCCCTGCATGTCCGTCAACACGTAGGTCGTTGTTTCGGCCGCCCACGCTGAGTGCTGGCAAGCCAGAACCAGCAATATAAGGATGCTGGCAACGATACCTAACCAGTTACCACGCAAAGTTATGTATTTCGACCCGTCCATAAGGTTCCTCCCGTCTTTGCGAGCGCCAAGGGCTAATCTTCGTCAGCACAAATGAACAGCCACCCAAAAGGGAGACTACTCCCTCAAGCCTTTCGCATCATCCTTATGGCGACATCCCGGCCGAGTAGGGGCAGTTATCCCGGCGCCAGCAATGCGTCCAGGTCGTCCTGGTCGAAGCTGAGCTTCTCGCGCGCGCCGCCGCCCTCGAGCACCGCTTCGGCCAGTTCGGCCTTGCGCGCCTTCAGCTCTTCGATGCGCTCCTCGACCGTGTCGGCGGTGATCAGGCGGAACACAAATACCGGCTTGTCCTGGCCGATGCGGTGGGCGCGATCGGAGGCCTGCGCTTCGGCGGCGGGGTTCCACCATGGGTCGTAGTGGATCACGGTGTCGGCGGCGGTGAGGTTCAGGCCCACGCCGCCGGCCTTGAGCGAGAGCAGGAACAGCGGCACGTCGCCGTCCTGGAAGCGCTGCACCGGTTCGGCGCGGTCGCGCGTTTCGCCGGTGAGCATGACGTAGCGGATGCGCTTGCGGTCGAGCTCGGCGGCAATCAGCTTGAGCATTTCGGTGAACTGCGAGAACAGCAGCACCCTGCGGCCTTCGGCGAGCAGCGCCGGCAGCATGTCCATCAGCAGCTCGAACTTGGCCGATTCGCGCACGCCGCGCGCGGCTTCGAGCTTGACCAGGCGCGGGTCGCAGCAGACCTGGCGCAGCTTGAGCAGCGCGTCGAGCACGACGATGCCCGAATGCTGGATGCCGCGTTGGGCAATCACTTCGCGCAGTTCGTCGGCCAGGGTCAGGCGCAGGCTTTCGTACAGCTCGCGCTGGCGGCCGTCCAACACCACGCGGCGGGTGATCTCGGTCTTCGGCGGCAGTTCGGCGGCGACCTGCGCCTTGGTCCGGCGCAGGATGAACGGCGCCAGGCGATGGTTGAGGCGCGCCTGGCAATCCTCGTCGCGCTGCTTCTCGATCGGTACGCGATAGTGGCGCCGAAAGGCGCCTTCGTCGCCCAGCAGGCCGGGCACGGCCAGGTCCACCTGCGACCACAGTTCGCCCAGGTGGTTTTCCAGCGGCGTGCCGGTCAGGCAGACGCAACGCGGCGCGCGCAGGCTGAGCACGGCGCGGCGCGCCTGCGTGCGCGGGTTTTTCACCTGCTGCGCCTCGTCCAGCACGATCAGTGCGAAGGGTTGCTTCCGTAGCGTAGCCACGTCGCGCGGCAGCAGCGCGTAGCTGGTCAGCACGATGTCCTGCGCGCCGAGCTGGGAGAAGTCGCCGCTGCGCTGCGGACCGTGCAGCGCGAGCACGGTCAGGTCGGGCGCGAAGCGCGCGACCTCGGCCTGCCAATTCGGGATCAGGCTGGTCGGCACCACCACCAGCGCGGGCTGGGTGAGCGCGCCGCGTGCTTTAAGCGCGAGCAGATGGGTGATCAGTTGCAGCGTTTTGCCCAGGCCCATGTCGTCGGCGAGCACGCCGCCGACGCCGGCTTCGGCCAGCGCATTCAGCCAGCGCAGGCCTTCGCGCTGGTACGGACGCAGTTCGACGGTGATGCCTTCGGGTACTACGTCGCTGGCGCGCTCGGCGGCGTCACGCAGGCGCGCGGTGAAGCCGCGCAGGCCTTCGGGTGCGCGCAATTCGCCACCGCTGGGCAGCGCCTCGACCAGTTCTTCCAGGCGGCCAGCCTGCACACGCGGCAGGTGCAGCTTCTTCTTCGGGCGTTCCAGGTATTCGGCCAGCGGCGCGAGCAGCCCGCGCAGTTCCTTCAGGCGCACCGGCACGCGCCGGCGTTCGTCGACCGGCGCGTACCACACCGCGTCTTCGGGTTCGTTCGGCGCCGGGCTGAGATTCAACTGGTGCTCGGCCAGCGCCTGCGCCACCGCGGGCAACAGGTTGTGGCGCTTGCCTTCGACCTCGATGCCGATCTCCAGGTCGAAGGCATGGTCGTCGGCGTCCTCGGTGGCGTTGCCATACCAGCGCACCGGGCCTTCGAGCACCTCGAACGGGAAACTCGGTGCGTACTCGAGCATGAAGCCTTCGGCCTCGAGCTTGGCGCGCAGCGCCAGCCAGCGCGCTGGCGTATTCACTTCGAGGGCGCCGGCGTAGCCCTTGCCGGGGAACAACCAGGCGTCCTCGGGCAGGGTATCGGCCAGGTCCCAGGGCAGGCCTTCGGTATCGACGCCCGGGGTGAGTCCGGCGCGCTCGAGCTGCTCCATCGCCGAGAGCTCCTCGGCACGACGACGGGCGATCTCGACCAGGTGGCCGTTGCACACGCGGCGCACCAGCGGCTCGCCGCCGCGGCCGGGCAGGCGTTCGCCGGCGTAGTCGAAGGCCAGCCGTGCGTAGGCCAGCGGCGGCGTACCGGCGGCCAGGCGTGCGTGGCGGGTGAGCGCGTGCAGGGTCAGCACCGGCTTGGGCGCCAGTTCCGCGCGGCGCAGTTCGTCGAATATCTGGGGCGCGGGCAAGCGCTGGCCCAATGGGCTGTTCTTCAGCACCTTGAGCAGCGAGCGACCCGATTCGTGGCGCAGCGGCGGCAGGTCCAGCCAGTGCGTTTCGCGCGGCTCGGCCTCGAGCAGGCCGACTACCGCGCGCTCGGCATCCAGGTACCACAGGTCGTCCAGCCGCAGCAGTCGCTGGTTGTGGCCGAGCTTGGGCAGCAGCCGCTGGCTGCCGTCCTGTTCGAGCTGCCACTGCCAGACGAGCGGATGGGCCTTGCCGCGCGACAGGCGCAGCCCGGCCAGGCCGCCCAGGAAACACGGCGCGGTATCGAGCACCTGCGCCAGCAGCGCGTCGCCGAGGTGGCCGGCCAGGCGCACGTAGCTGCGCCCCTTGCGTACGCTCTGCGGCAGGCCGAGCACGCTGGCCGCCAGATGCCGCTCGTGCGGCTCCAACGGGGCATGCGCCAGATGGCGGCTGTCCAGCGGCACCGGGCGCACGTAGCGGCCGTGCTCGGTCGTGCCGAGCAGGACCGGGGCGATATCCAGATGGGCGTAGAGCGCGCCCTCCTCGGGCATCACCTCGAGGAAGAATCCCAGGACCTGGGCTTCCACCGGGGCCGCGGCCGGTGGCTTGAACAATCGACGCCAGGCCGGCGGCAAGCCGCCCCCGGCCATGTCCTCCGGGGAGGAGGCACGGTCCGCAGGCTGCTTTTCGTCCGGTTGCTGCATGCGCGTGCGATCTGCCTTGCCGGCCAAAACCACGAGCTTAGCAAGGGGATCGGTGGCGTGCGCGTCGAGGGCGCAAGTTTGTGCGGGGGCTGGCGTAGGTGGGCTTCAGCCCACCACTGTTCCCGCGAGAATGCCTGGTGGGCTGAAGCCCACCCTACGACACGCTGCGCTGGGTCAGCCGAACAGACCTTGCGGGTACTCGGGCTTCTGCTCGCGGCTCATCAGCAGGCGCACGCCCTCTACCGGAGTGACTTCGCCATGCAGCACGGCACGCACGCCGTTGGCGATGGGCAGGTCCAGGCCATGCTGTTCGGCCAGGCGGGCCACTTCGTCGGCGGTGACCACGCTCTCGACCACCTGGCCGATCTGGCGCACTGCCTCGTCCAGCGCGATGCCCTGGCCGAGAGCCAGCCCGAGCCGGCGGTTGCGCGACAGGTCGCCGGTGCAGGTCAGCACCAGGTCGCCCAGGCCGGACAGGCCCATCAGCGTTTCCGGGCGGGCGCCGAGCGCCAGCCCGAGCCGCAGCATCTCGTTCATGCCGCGGGTGATCAGGCCAGCGCGGGCGTTCAGGCCCAGCTGCATGCCATCGGCCACGCCGGTGGCCACCGCCAGCACATTCTTCATGGCGCCGCCGAGTTCGGCCCCGAGCACGTCGTTGCCCGAATAGGCGCGGAAATTGGGCGCATGCAACAGCGCGGCGAGCGCCTTGGCAAAGGCCTCGTCGTCCGAATGCACAGTGACCGCGCTGGGCAGTCCGGCGGCGACTTCGCGGGCGAACGAAGGCCCCGTGACCACTGCCGCGGGCCGTCCCGGCAGCTTCTGCGCCACCAGTTCGTGCAGGAAGCGGCCGGTGCCCGGCTCGAACCCCTTAGTCGCCCAGGCGACCGCGGTATCGGGCCCGAGCAGCGGCGCGAGCTCGTCCAGCATCGTGGCGAAGGCGTGGCTGGGCACCACCACCAGCACGATGTCGGCATCGCGCACGGCGGCGGCCAGCGCAGGCTCGTAGCCGAGCCCGGCCGGCAGCTCCAGGTCAGGCAGGTAGCGCTGGTTGCGGCGGCTGGCCGCCATCGCCGCCAGCGCTTCGCGGTCGCGGCCCCACAGGCGCGTGGCGACACCGTTGCGCGCGGCCAGGGCGGCGAGCGCGGTGCCCCAGGAACCGGCGCCGAGCACCGCGAGGATCGGTTGGTCCGGCATGGTTCTGGGCGTCAGCTGTTGAGCGTCGGCGCCTCGCCGCTGGGCCCGCGGCGCTGCTGTTCCGCGAACAACGCATCGAAGTTGATCGGCTGCAGCAGGAACGGCGGGAAGCCACCCTCGAGCACCAGCGAGGAAATCACCTGGCGGGCATACGGGAACAGCAGGTTCGGGCAGTAGCTGCCGATGATGCCGGCGTGGTCCTGCTCGTTGAAGCCGGCGATGCCGAACACGCCAGCCTGGTGCACTTCGGCCAGGTAGGCGGTGCGCTCGCCGATGGTGCACGTGAGGGTCAGGCTCAGCACCACTTCATACAGGTCGTTGCCCAGGTCGGTGGCGCGCTGGCCGAGGTTCAGCTGCACCTGCGGCTGGAGGTCGTTCTCGCCGATCTCCTGGAAGATCTGCGGCGCATTGGGCGCCTCGAAGGACACGTCCTTGACGTAGATCTTCTGCAGCACCAGCTGCGGCATGGCCTGGCCGGCGGCCTGGTCGTTGGCGGGCGTGACTTCTGCCATCGTGGAGTCCCTCGAATTCGTGAGTGCGGCGGAGCAAAGGGGACGATTGTTCCATACATCCGGCCGCCCTGCCACGGTTTGCCGGTCCTGCCGACTTGCGCAGAAGCCTGTTTTTCCGGGAGAATACGCGGCTCGACGATAGCCGCCCCGGTTTCCCGGGCCTTCCGCGACGCGATGCGGAACATCCGCCGGCCCCGTTCGAAGCGCAACACCCTCCAGCATCGCGTGGCGCCCAAGGCGCCGCTGGGCCGATGCCGCCCTGGCCAACGGGCGGTCAGATACCGATTACGGAGGCCCTCATGGCCCGTGTATGTCAAGTCACCGGAAAGGGTGTGCAGACCGGCAACAACGTCTCGCACGCCAACAACAAGACCCGTCGCCGCTGGTTGCCGAACCTGCACGAGCGCCGTTTCTGGGTCGCCAGCGAAAACCGTTGGGTGAAGCTGCGCGTCTCCAACGCCGCGCTGCGCACCATCGACAAGAATGGCATCGAGGCCGTGATCGCCCAGCTGCGTGCCCGCGGCGAGAAGGTCTGAGGATTGAACCATGGCTAACAAAACCCAAGACAAGATCCGCCTGATCTCCTCGGCCGGCACCGGCCACTTCTACACCACGCAGAAGAACAAGAAGAACACGCCGGAAAAGTTCGAGTTCAAGAAGTACGATCCGGTGATCCGCAAGCACGTGATCTACAAGGAAGGCAAGATCAAGTGACCTGCCGAGAAAACCCGCCCTGGTGGCGGGTTTTCTTTTTCCCGGAGGTGCGCGACGGTCGCTTATGATCCGCGCCATGGTCCCGTCCCCCGCCCTGTTCCCGGCCCTGCTCGGCCAGCATTGGCACGCGCTGGCCGCGCCGGTGCGGCGCATGCATGGCGAGGAGGCGTGGGTGCGGGCGCGGGGTAGCGTCCGGGTCGAGGGCGCCGGCCATCTTCCCGCGCGTGTCCTGCGCCGGTGGCTGGGCCTGCCGGAACCGGGCGCCGGGCAGGCCCTGGAAGTGACGATCGAACGCCACGCGGGCCATGAGATCTGGACACGCCGCTTCGCCAGCGGATGCATGCGTTCGCGCCTGGCAGCCAGTCCGGACCGCCTGCGGCTGCATGAACGGCTCGGGCCGGTGACTCTGCGGTTCGAGTTATGCCGCGCTGGCGACGCGATCGACTGGCGATTGTGCGGCGGGCGCCTGCTGGGCCTGCCACTGCCGCGGGCATGGTTGGGTTCGGTGCTCTCGCGCAGCGGCGCGCAGGGCGGGCGCTACGCCTTCCGGATCGACACGCGGCTGCCGCTGCTGGGGCGGCTGGTGGCCTACCGCGGCTGGTTGGAGGTGGTCGATGAGTGAACCGACGCCGGTGATCGTCTTCGACGGAGTCTGCCTGCTGTGCAGCCGCTGGGTCGATTTCGTGCTGCGCCACGATCACGCCGGCCACTTCCGACTGGCCGCCATGCAGGGCGCGCGGGGGCGCGCGGGGGCGCGCGCTGCTCCAGGCCCATGGCCTGTCGGCCGACGACCCGTCGTCGTTCCTGCTGGTGCAGGACGGCCGCGGGCATACCGATACCGACGCCATCGTCATCGTGCTGCGCGCGCTCGGCGGACGCTGCCCGATGGCAGCCGCACTGCTGCGGGCGGTGCCGCGAGCCTGCCGTGATCCGGCCTATCGCTGACTGGCGCGCCACCGCTACCGGCTGTTCGGCCGGCGCACAAGCTGCCGCCTGCCCGAACCGGCA
This sequence comes from Frateuria hangzhouensis, assembly GCF_026410505.1. GTDB lineage: Bacteria > Pseudomonadota > Gammaproteobacteria > Xanthomonadales > Rhodanobacteraceae > Frateuria_A > Frateuria_A hangzhouensis. The sequence goes on along the minus strand of NZ_JAPMIU010000002.1, from coordinate 206,300 downwards.
CAGGCCTGGCGCTTTCTCGACTAGGGCGTGGGGACCGATGGCGGGCGTTGCGGTGCGCTGTCCACGCGTCGCGCGGCCATGCGTTTGCACAAGGGATCCCCGTTGGCACCGCATCTGTCCGGAGAATCGCCATGTCCATGTTGCCTATCCGCCCGGCCGCCGGCCTGGCGCTCGCCCTGGTCGCCGCGGTGGCCTTCGCGGCCAGCGCCGGTTCGGTGAACGTTCGCTACGACCATCCGGAGAATTTCACCGAAACGAGGGAGGTCAGGGCGTTCGCGCCCTCGCGTGCCGACTTCGCATACCTGGAGACGCTCAAGCATTACATCGAGAAGCACGCCGCCAAGGCGTTGCGGCCGGGCCAACGTCTGGACATCGTGGTCACCGACCTCGACCGGGCCGGTTCCTACCTGCCCTCGATGGGAGCGCTGCAATCGGTGCGCGTGGTCAAGGACATCTATCCGCCGCGCATCACGCTGCATTTCCGCCTGCTGGACGCCCAGGGCCGGCTGATCCGCGAAGGCGAGCGCAAGCTCACCGACCTGGGCTTCATGCACGCCAGTCCCGGTGGCCTGTCCAACACCGATCCGTTGCATTACGAGAAGCGCGTGATCGATCGCTGGCTGGCCCGAGGTGTGGACAAGCTCTGACGGACAAGCTCCGGACCCAAGGGCAACGCCGCGGGCCTGGATGTCGAAACAAAAAAAGCCCGCCGTGAGGCGGGCTTTTTCGTTACTGCGGCCGGAACGCTCAGGCGTTGGCGACGCGGTATCCCTTCAATCGCCCCGCGAACTCCTGCAGCGAACGGATGCCGCTCTGCTCGGCCTCGGCGATCCACTGTTGCAGGCCCTTCAGTGCCTGGTCGGCGCCGCGCTGTTCCATCAGCGCCGCAAGGCGGGCGCGGAAATCGCAGACGGTGCGCAGGGTCGGGCGCTTGGCCAGCATGGCCTGCAGCTTGGCGCTGCCGTCATGGTCCAGCCAGCGACCGCCGTCGGCCAGCGCGCGGCGCAGGCGGCGCGGCATCGACTTGAGATTGTCGCCGGCGTGGGTGGCCTCGTCGCGCAGGGTCGGCACGATCACGCCCCGGTAGTAGTCGGTCATCGCCTGGAAACGATGGGTCAGCACCGCCTTGAGCGTCTCGGCGTCGGGCAGGTTCACATTCGGGCGGATGTCCAGCGTCGGCGCCACGCGCAGCACCTTGGCCAGGCCCACCGCGCGCAGGCCGCAGATGATCGCCCAGCCGATGTCGAACTCCCACTTGCGCAGGGCGAACTTGGCCGAGCTGGGGAAGGCGTGGTGATTGTTGTGCAGCTCTTCGCCGCCGATCCAGAAACCCCAGGGGATCAGGTTGGTGGCGGTGTCGGCGCTCTCGAAATTGCGGTAACCCCACCAGTGGCCGATGCCGTTGACGAAGCCGGCGGCCCAGAACGGGATCCAGATCATCTGCACGGCCCACAGCGCGGCACCGATGACGCCGAACAGGGCGAGGTTGATGATCAGCATCAGCGCCGGACCCCAGTACGGGTGGCCGGTGTATAGCTTGCGCTCGATCAGGTCGTCCGGGCAGCCGCGGCCGTACTTCTCCAGGTCGTCCTTCACCTCGGAAGCGTCGCGGTACAGCGACACGCCGTCCCAGAACACCTTCTTGATGCCGTAGATCTGCGGGCTGTGCGGATCTTCCGCGGTTTCCACCTTGGCGTGGTGCTTGCGGTGCACCGCCACCCATTCGCGGGTGACCATGCCGGTGGTCAGCCAGCCCCAGAAACGGAAGAAATGCTGCACGATGGGGTGCAGGTCCACGCCCCGGTGCGTCTGGCAGCGGTGGTAGTAAATGGTCACCGTGAAGATGGTGAGCTGGGTCACCACCAGCATGTAGACCAGCATGGCGACCCAACCGGCGTGGGTCACGCCGTTGGAAAGGAACGTCAGCACGGCATCGAGCATCAGGAAAACACCAGGGAAGTTGAAAGGCAGTCTATCGGAGGGGTTTCCGTACCCGCCAGCATGGCGCAACGCGTTTCACGCATGCGTGAAGCGCTCCGCAAGGTTCGTTCATGGGCGCCCGCGGTTGTGTAAAGGTGGGGGCACCGTGACAATCATGCAATGACTCTGCCACAACCGCTGTTAAAGCTTGAGCAAGCCAGTCGCCGCCGCGCCGGCCGCACGGCGGTGCAGGATCTCACCCTGGCACTGGAACGTGGCCAGGTACTGGGATTGCTGGGCGTCAACGGCGCCGGCAAGTCCACCACGCTGTCGATGGTCGCCGGCGCGCTGGCGCCCGACAGCGGCCGCATCCTGCTCGACGGCGAGGATCTTGCCGAGCACCCGGCACTCGCTCGCCGCCTGGTGGGCTGGCTGCCCGAACGTGCCCCGCTGTGGCAGGAACTGACGGTGGGCGAACATCTGGACGCGCATGGTCGCCTGCGCGGGCTGAAGGGCGCGGCGCTCAAGCAGGCACGCGCACGCATGGTCGAGCGGCTGGAACTGGCGCCGCTGGAGCGCCGCCTCGCCGGCGTCCTCTCGCAAGGCCAGCGGCAGCGGCTGGGGCTGGCCTGCGCGCTGCTGCACCAGCCCGCGCTGCTGGTGCTGGACGAACCCGGCAACGCGCTCGATCCGGTGCAGGTGGCGGCGCTGCGCACGCTGATCCGCGATGAGGCAGCCGCCGGCACCGCGGTGATCCTCTCCACCCACGTGCTGGCCGAAGTAACCGCGGTGTGCGATCGCGTGGCAATCCTGCACGACGGCGCTCTGCGCCACGAAGGCATGCTGACGTCCGCCGACCACGCCGCGCTCGAGCAGCACTTCTTCGCCATCGCCACCGCCAGGGCCGCCGCATGAGCGCGCTGGCGGTGACGCGACTGGAACTGCGCCGTTTGTTCGTGCGCCCACTCGCCTGGGTGCTCGGCGCGCTGACGCTGGCCTGGCTGGCGTGGAATTTCACCCTGATGCTGGGCAGCTTCCTGGCTGCGCAGATCCGCCTCGCCGCGTTGCCCGACGGCCCCGGCTACACAGATCTGGTGGCCGTGCCGCTGCTGGCCAAGCTGGCCGAACTGGCGTTCCTGGTGGTGCCGCTGCTGTCGATGTCGGCGCTGGCCGGCGAGCGCCGCGAGGGGCGCCTGGCGCTGCTGCTCGGCATGGGCCTGAAGCCCTCGCGCATCGTGCTGGGCAAATACGTCGCGTTGCTGGTGTGGCTGCTGGCCTGGCTGGCGCTGGTCGTGGCGATGCCGGTTGCGCTGGCGCACGCCACCGCCATCGACTGGGGCAAGCTCGCCGCCGCCGCGCTGGGCATGGCGCTGCTGCTGGCCTCGCTGGCCGCGCTGGGCCTGGCCTGCTCGGCCTTCGCCTCGCATCCGGCGATCGCCGCCGCGGCCGCGCTGGTGATCACGCTCGGCCTGTGGGCGGTGAACCTGGGCGCGCGGATGGCCGGCGTGGACGACGGCGCGCTCAACTGGCTGGCCATGAGCTCGCACCTGCAGCCACTGCTGCGCGGGCTGGTCGCCAGTCCCGACGTGGTGTGGTTCGTGCTGCTGACGGTCGTCAGCCTGGCGCTGGCCACGCGTCGCGTCGCGGCGGAACGGGAGCGCGGCTGATGCGCACGCTATTCGGACGTCTGGACGGCTGGCTGTTCGCGCTGGCGCTGCTCGTCGCGGCCGGCGCCGTCGGCTACCTTTCCACCCGGCACACGATCGTCGCCGACTGGACCGCGGGCGGGCGCGCCAGCCTGTCGCCGGAGAGCCGTGCGGTGCTCGGCAAGCTCGACGGCCCGGTCGAGATCGTCAGCTATGCCAACCCGCAGGGCGACCTGCGCCAGACCATCGCCGGCTTCCTCGAGCGCTACCGCCGCGTCAAGCCCGATCTCGTGCTGCGCTTTGTCGATCCGCAGCAGGACCCGGCGAAGATGCGCGAGCTGGGCATCACCGTCGACGGCGCCATCATTGTGCACTACCACGGCCGCGAGCAGCGGCTGGACGAGCTGTCCGAGCGCAGCCTCACCAACGCGCTGGAACGGCTCGCGCGCGGCGGCGAGCGCATCGTCGCCTTCGTCACCGGCGACGGCGAGCGTCGCGCCGACGGCCAGGCCAACGCGGACCTCGGCACCTTCATGGCGCAACTGGAAAGCCGGGGCATGCGCGCGGTGCCGCTCAACTTCGCCCAGGTGACGGCGGTGCCGCAGCACACCGACCTGGTGGTGCTGGCCAGCCCCACGCTGGCGCTGGCGCCCGGCGCGGTGCGCGCGCTGGTCGACTATCTCGGCAACGGCGGCAACCTGCTCTGGCTCACCGAGCCGGCCAACAGCGACCTGAACCTGGCGCCGCTGGCCGATGCATTGGGCCTGCGCATGCTGCCAGGCGTGCTGGTCGATGGCGGTGGCGCCGCACTGGGCCTGAAGGATCCGCGCCTGATCGCGCTGGGCGCCTACCCGCCGCACGCGATCACCCGCGGCTTCATGCTCACCACTTTGTTCCCGCAGGTCGCCGCGCTGGCCCAGGTCAACCGCAACGACTGGGCGGTGCAGGGCTTCCTGCAGTCCGGGCCGCAGAGCTGGACCGAGTTCCAGCCTATCGAGAACGACGCCGGATCGACCATTCGCCATGATGCCGCGGCGGGCGAGCTGAAGGGCCCGCTGGACTTCGGCTTCGCGCTGTCCCGCCTTTCGCCCAGCCCGGACAAGAGCCAGCAGCGCGTGGTGGTGATCGGCGATGGCGATTTCCTTTCCAACACGTTCCTGGGCAACGGCGGCAACCGCGCGCTGGGCGAGCGCGTGTTCGACTGGCTGCTCGGCGACGATGCGCTGGTGAGCCTGCCGCCACGCGGCGCGCCCGACCGCGTGCTGCAGATCTCGCAGACCGAGCTCAACTTGCTCAGCCTCGGTTTCCTGATCGTGTTGCCGCTGCTACTGCTGATCGTCGGCGGCACGCTGGTCTGGCGTCGGCGCCGACGTTGATGCGGCGCGCGGCGCGCCAGCGCTGGATCGTGTCCGGCCTTGCGCTGGCGCTGCTGGCGCTGGCCGCGGTGCAGTACCTGCACGACCGGCGCCAGGCGCCAGGCACGCTGCTGGCGCTCGATCCCACCACAGTCACGTCCGTCACGCTCACGCTGCAAGGCCAGCCGCCGGAGCACTATCGCCGCCACGATGGACATTGGTGGCAGGAAAACGGCCAGCGCGCCGACGACGGCCGGTTGCAGGAGCTCACCGAGATCGCGCAGGCGCCGGTGATCAGCTGGCGTCCGGCCGCGGACTTCGATGCCGCGAAGATCGGCCTGGCGACGCCGGTCGCGCGACTTGAACTGGACGGCCGATCGCTGGATTTCGGCACCACCGCCGTCACCGGCCCGCTGCGCTACGTGCGCGTGGGCGAGCGCGTCGCGCTGGTGCCGCTGCGCTACACGCCACGCCCCGCCACGCAGGACGCCGAACGCATCCACTGACCACGCTCCTATAGTGAGCACCGTAGGGTGGGCTTCAGCCCACCACCCGTCCCGCGAGAATGCCCGGTGGGCTGAAGCGCACCCTACCTTCACCTGCGCCGCCGGCGCTTGTGGCGCGCGCGGCCGGTCCCATATCGGACGGGTTGAAACCTTCCGAAAGGAGCGCGCGATGAGCCAGCAGGTGATGGGTGTGTTCGGCATGGGCGTGATGGGCCGCAGCCTGGCGCTGAACATCGAGAGCCGCGGCCACGCCGTGTCGGTCTACGACCACGCGCCGGCCTTCACAGACCAGGTGATGGCCGCCCATCCCGATCGGCGGCTGGTGCCGTTCCACGACCTGCCCGCGTTTGTCGCCTCGCTCGAACGCCCGCGGCGGATCCTGTTGATGATCAAGGCCGGCCCGCCGGTCGACGCCATGCTGGAAGCGCTGAAGCCTCTGCTGGAGCCGGGCGACATCGTGATCGACGGGGGCAACAGCTACTACCGCGACACCATCCGTCGCGAAAAGTCGATGCAGGCGGCCGGCTTCAACTTCATCGGCTGCGGCGTGTCCGGTGGCGAGGAAGGCGCCCTGCGCGGCCCGTCGATCATGCCGGGCGGGCCGCGCGAGGCCTACGCGCAGGTCGAACCCATTCTCACCGAAATCGCCGCGCGCGCACCCGATGGCACCCCCTGCGTGGCCTGGATGGGCCCCGACGGCGCCGGCCACTACGTGAAGATGGTGCACAACGGCATCGAGTACGGCGACATGCAGTTGATTGCCGAAAGCTACGCGATGTTGCGCCAGGTGCTGGGCCTGTCCAACGCCGAACTGGCCGAGGTCTACGCGGACTGGAACCGGGGCGAACTGGACAGTTATCTGATTCAGATCACCTCGCGCATCTTCACCCGCAAGGACGCCGACACCGGCAGCGACCTGGTCGACATGATCCTCGACCGCGCCGCGCAGAAGGGCACCGGCCAGTGGACCTGCCAGGACGCGCTGGAAATGCGCGTGCCGCTGCCGCTGATCACCGGCGCGGTGTTCGCGCGCGGCCTGTCCGCGCAGAAGGACGAACGGGTGGCCGCCAGCCGCGTGCTGCATGGCCCCGGCGCCGCCTTCACCGGCGATCGCGCGGCCTTCATCGAGGCGGTGCGCCGCGCGCTCTACCTGGGCAAGCTGATCTCCTACGCGCAGGGCTTCGCCCAGTTGCGCGCCGCTTCGCAGGTGCACGACTGGGACCTGGACTACGCCACCATCGCCAGCATCTTCCGCGCCGGCTGCATCATCCGCGCCGGCTTCCTGCAACGGATCATGGCCGCCTACACGCGCGAGCCGCAGCTGGCCAACCTGATGCTCGATCCTTACTTCGCGGACATCGCCGGCCAGTACCAGCAGGCGTTGCGCGAGGTGGTCGCCACCGCGGTGACCTGCGGCGTGGCCACGCCGTGCCTGGCGTCGGCGGTCGCCTGGTTCGACGGCTATCGCAGCGAGCAGCTGCCGGCGAACCTGCTGCAGGCGCAGCGGGACTATTTCGGTGCGCACACGTTCGAACGCATCGACCGTCCCGGCAACTTCCACGTCGACTGGGAATGACCGCTTCCCTGTAGAAGCCACTCGCGGGCGATGCCCTGATGCGGGACCAGAGCAAGAGCATCGCCCACGAGTGGGCTCCTACAATGTCCGCGCCATGCCCGAATTGCCTGAAGTCGAAACCACCCGCCGCGGCATCGCCCCACACGTCGAAGGCCGCTGCGTGACGGAGGTAGTCCTGCGCCGTCCTGACCTGCGCTGGCCCATCCCGCGCGAGGTGAGCGAGCTGCTGCCCGGCCAGTGCATCGAATCGGTCGAGCGGCGCGCCAAGTACCTGCTGCTGCACACCCGCGTCGGCAGCGCACTGATGCATCTGGGCATGAGCGGCATGCTGCGCGTGCTGCCGCCGGACGCGCCGCTGGGCACGCACGACCACGTCGACATCGCGCTGGCGTCGGAACCGCACCGCCCCGCGCGCGTGCTGCGCTTCACCGACCCGCGCCGCTTCGGCTGTCTGCTGTGGCAGCCACCTGGCCAGACCCACCCGCTGCTCGCCGCCCTGGGGCCCGAACCGCTCACCGACGCCTTCGACGGCGACCGGCTGTGGCGGCTTTCGCGTGGCCGAAGCGCGGCGGTGAAGCTGTTCCTGATGGACAACGCGATCGTCGTGGGCGTGGGCAACATCTACGCCAGCGAGGCGCTGTTCGCCGCCGGCATCGACCCGCGTCGCGCTGCCGGCAAGGTCTCGCGCGGGCGCTACGCGCGGCTGGCCGCGGAGGTCAAGCGCATCCTCGGCTGGGCGATCGAACGCGGCGGTACCACGTTGCGCGACTTCCTCAATCCCGATGGCGCGCCCGGCTACTTCTTCCGCGAGCTCAACGTCTATGGTCGGGCGGGCGAGCCATGCAAGGTGTGCGGCTCGCCGATCCGGCAGGTCACGCAGGGCCAACGCTCGACCTTCTGGTGCCCGCGCTGCCAGCGCTGAGCCACTGCGTGGCGAAACCCCTGTAGGGGCCCACTTGGGGGCGACGCCTTTTCGTCCCGGCGCAGAAAGAGCATCGCCCACAAGTGGGCTCCTGCAAAGGACCGGCGATCACACCGGCCAGTCGAACGACACATGGGTGTTGTTGAAGCGCGGATCGTCCAGGCTGCCGCCGGGGTGGGCGACGAGCTCGCCGGGCAGCCCTTCGACCTGCAGCGGCTGGCCTTCGACGAAGTGCGCGCCCAACGCCTGCAGCTCGACCAGCCGTTCGCACAACATGCCGGCCGGGCCGGCCTGCGCATCGGGCACGTGGCGGAAGCTCAGGTCCGGACGGCCAAACTTGCGCAGGCCGCGCGTGTGGACGTGCGCGCGGCCTTCCCCGTCGCCGTTGCGCAGGACCAACACGTGGTGGCGCGGCGGCGCGCCACCGGGAACCAGATAGTGCCGGCGCCAGGCGTCGGCGTCGAACATCGTGAGGATCTGCGGATCGAGGATCACGCTGCCGCCCACGTCGAGCAGGCCGGCGAGTACGCCCAGCGTGTCGCGGAGGTAATCCAGGTTGCCGCGATCGGCCAGCTCGCCGCGCACCACCAGTACGTCGTGCGCGGCGAGGGCCTGCCCGAAGGCGTGCGGCGCGTCTTCCTTCAGCAGCTCGCCCAGCGCGCCTTTCAGCGGGTAACCGTCCCAGCCGCGCAAGGCGTCGTGCGTGAAACGCTGCAGCTCCACGCCTTCGGGCAGGCCGCGGCTGGCGTAGCGCGCGGCGGGAATCGCCAGGTCCTTCGCGAAGCGGCCGAAAAGGTAGAAGTGCAGCACGATGGTTTCGTCGCCCGGCTGCCAGTAGGGACGAGGCCAGGATTCCGGGGTGGCGGTCATGGGGTTCCTTGGGTTATGCATATCGGGAACGGCCCTGTCGCTCTCCCCCGACCGCGCCGGCCGAAGAAGCAGGAGCGCTCAGCGCTTGTCGTCGAGCGGCAGCACGCTCTGCTGCAGTTCGATGCGCCCGCGGCCTTCGGTGATGTGCTTGAACTCGGCGCGGCTCACCGAGACGTAGCGGTCGTTGCCGCCGATCTCAACCTGCGGGCCTTCGGTCACCGCGCGGCCCTGCTCGTCCACGCGCACCACCATGGTGGCCTTGCGACCGGTGTGGCAGATGGTCTTGATCTCTTCCAGGTTGTCGGCCCAGGCCAGCAGGTAGCGGCTGCCCTCGAACAGCTCGCCGCGGAAGTCGGTGCGCAGCCCGTAGGCGAGCACCGGGATGTTGAGCCGGTCGACCACGTCGGAAAGCTGCCACGCCTGCGCCTTGGAAAGGAACTGCGCCTCGTCGACGAACACGCAGTGCAGTGCGCCGCGGGCGGCGATGTCCCGCTCGACCAGCGCGAGCAGATCCTCGCCCGCGCCGAAGCGGCGCGCGTTGGCCTTCAGGCCGATGCGCGAGGCGACCACGCCCTCGCCATAGCGGTTGTCCAGCGCCGGCGTGAGGATCAGCGTGCGCATCCCGCGCTCGTGGTAGTTGTACGCGCTCTGCAGCAGCGTGGTGGTCTTGCCGGCATTCATCGCCGAGTAATAGAAATAGAGCTTGGCCATGAGCAGGCGGCGAGGCCGGAGTCGTCAGCGGAAACGGGGCATTGTAAGGGCCACGCGCATCATTCGGCGCGCGCCTGGGCCAGGCGGTAGCGGTGGCCGACCCACCACTGGCGCAGGCTGCGCAACACCATGACGCCGTAGACCAGTTTGAACAGGCGCAGCCGCCGCAGCACCGGCGGCGGGTCGAAAAGGTCGCCGGCGAGCATCGAGATCACGCCCTGCTCCAGCTGCCAGGTATTGCGTGGCGAAGAGAACATGCGCCGCATCACCGGCTCGTTGAAGCGTTCGATGAAGAACGCGAAACGCGCCATGCCGTCACGCAGGCGCTTTTCCAGCGCACGCTGCAAGGGGGCTTCGCGCCCCGGTTCGCGCAGCGCGCCGTCGACCACCTCGACCGCGCGCTCGGCACTGTCCATCGCCAGGAATACGCCGGAGGAGAACACCGGGTCGAGGAAGGCGAAGGCATCGCCGACCAGGATCCAGCCGGGGCCGGCCATCTGCGCCGAATCGTAGGAATAGTTGCCCGCCGCGCGCACTTCATCGACGAGTTCGGCGCCTTCCAGCCGCCGCCACAGGGCGGCATTCTGGCGCAGCGTGTCGAGCAGGAATGCGCGCAGGTCGCCCCGGCGGCGCTTCAGGTAATCGGGCCAGCACACCGCGCCCACGCTCATGCTGCCGTCGGGCAGCGGAATCATCCACATCCAGCCGTGCTCGAAGCGGTAGATGCTGACGTTGCCGGCATCCTCGCCGGCGCGGTGCGCGGCGTTGCGGAAGCGGCTGAACAGTGCCGCGCTCTGGTGCTGGCGGTTCCTGCGCTTGAGCTTCTTGCGGGTCGACAGCAACGCTTCGCGGCCGGTGGCGTCGATCACGTAATGCGCGTCGATGGTGTACCGCCTGCCGTCGTCGCCCTTCACGTCCAGGCGGGTCTGGCGCGGGCCGTGCTGTTCCACCGCGACCACCTGCTGGCCCTCGCGCGCATCGGCGCCGCACGCGCGGGCGTGGTCGTAGAGCAGCTTGTCGAAATCCTGCCGCCAGACCTGGTAGCTGTGCGGCGGGCTGTCGCCCAGCGCGCGGCCGAACGAGAACACGTTGTAGCCGCGCTCGTTGGCGGCCTCGAAATCGGCGCCGGCCTTGAACACGCTGATGGCGTGCACCTTCTCCAGCACGCCCAGGCGCTCGAGGATCGGCAGGTTCATCGGCAGCAGCGATTCGCCAATGTGGAACCGCGGATGGCGCTCCTTCTCCAGCGCGATCACGCGATAGCCGCGCCTGGCCAGCAGCGCGGCCGCGGTGCTGCCGGCGGGCCCGCCGCCGATCACTGCCACGTCGCATTGCTCGACCGTGGTTTCCCGATCCATCGCCTTCCCCGCCATCGATGCCCTGGTCGCGATTATGGCCGATGCGCCCCGGGGCAGAAGAGCCCCTCTGCTACCATCGTGCCCCGCCCGAACCGCCGCCTGCTCCATGCTCAATCCGCAACAACTGGCCGCTGTCGAACACTGCGACAGCCCCTTGCTCGTGCTGGCCGGCGCCGGCTCCGGCAAGACGTCCGTGATCACGCAGAAGATCGCGCACCTGGTCCAGCGCCGGAAGCTGGCCGCGAACAAGATCGCCGCCATCACCTTCACCAACAAGGCCGCGCGCGAGATGCGCGAGCGCGTGGGCAAGCTGGTCAGCAGCGAGGATGCGGCGGCGCTGACCGTGTGCACTTTTCACGCGCTGGGGCTGAAGTTCCTGCAGATCGAACACGCGCGCGCGGGGTTGCGCCGCGGCTTCTCGGTGCTGGATGCGGACGACAGCTCCGGCATCGTCAAGGAGCTGGCGCCCAAGGGCATCAAGCCCGACGTGCTGTTCGGCCTGCGCAACCTGCTCAGCCGTGCCAAGAATGCCGGCCTTTCGCCGGAGGAAGCGCTGGCAGCCGCCCGCGCGCCGCGCGAGCTGGAGGCGGCGACCATCTACGAGCTCTACCAGCAGCGCCTGGCAGCCTTCAACGCGGTCGACTTCGACGACCTGATCCGCCTGCCGCTGCGCATCCTCGAATCGGACGTGGAGTGCCGTGACACCTGGCGCGAGCGCCTGCGCTACCTGCTGGTGGACGAGTACCAGGACACCAACGATGCCCAGTACCGCCTGCTCAAATGCCTGGCCGGCGAGCGCGGCCGGATCACCTGCGTGGGCGACGACGACCAGTCGATCTACGCCTGGCGCGGCGCCAACCCGGAGAACATCGACCAGCTCGGCCGCGACTGGCCGGACCTGCGCGTGATCAAGCTGGAGCAGAACTATCGCTGCGGCAAGCGCATCCTGCGCGCGGCCAACCAGTTGATCGCCAACAACCCGCACCTGCACGAAAAGAAGCTGTGGAGTGAGCACCCCGAAGGCGCGCCGATCCGCGTACTCGAGTGCAAGGAGGCCGAGCACGAGGCCGAAAAGGTGGCCGCGATCGCCGCCACCCTGGCCGAGAAGCACAAGGCGCGCTGGCACGACATCGCCATCCTCTACCGCGGCAACTTCCAGGCCCGTCCGCTGGAAAAGGCGCTGCGCCTGGCGCGCATTCCCTACCACCTGACTGGCGCGCTATCGTTCCTCGACCGCGCCGAGGTGAAGGACCTGCTGTGCTACCTGCGCCTGCTGACCAACCCCAGCGACGATGCCGCCTTCCTGCGCGTGGTCAACGTGCCCAAGCGCGAGATCGGCGCGACCACGCTGGAAAAGCTGGGCCAGCTGGCGCAGTCGAAACACTGCTCGCTGCTTGAGGCCACCCGCAGCGATGCCGTGCTGCGCCAGCTCACGCCGCGCCCGGCCGCGGCGCTGGCCGGCTTCTCCCACCTGCTCGACGAACTGCGCAGCGCCTCGCTGCACGAAAGCGCCGCCGACCTGGTCGACCGCATCATCAAGCGCACCGGCTACGCTGCGCACATCCTCGCCGGCACGTCCGATGCCACCCTGCGCGACCGCCGCCTGGCCAACCTGCAGGAGCTGGCCGACTGGTTCCGCGCCATGCAGAAGGGCAACAGCGCCGGCGACCTGGCCGCGCAGCTCGCCCTGCTCAGCCACGCCGACCGCGACGAGCCTGGCAACGCCGTGCGCATGATGACCCTGCACGCCGCCAAGGGCCTGGAGTTCCGCTTCGTCTTCATCGTCGGCTGCGAGGACGGCACGCTGCCGCACGAAGGCGCCATCGACGAAGGCCGCATCGACGAAGAGCGGCGCCTGATGTACGTGGGCATCACCCGCGCCAAGGAACTGCTCACGCTGTCCTGGTCGGCCCGCACCAAGCGCTACGGCGAGGTCCACAACAACCAGCCCAGCCGCTTCCTGCACGAACTGCCGCAGGCCGACCTGCACTGGCAGGGCAAGGACCCCGAGGCGGACAAGGAAGCGGTACGCGAGACCGCCGAATCGCACATGGCCAGAATCAAGGCCATGCTCGCCAGCGGCTGACGCTGCGCTACCCGCCTCACGTCCAGCCGTTGACGAAGGCCGTGATGATGATGGCGTTGGTGAAGTCGATCAGGAACGCGCCGACGATCGGCGCCACCAGGAACGCGCGCGGCGCCGGGCCGTAGCGCTCGGTCAGCGAACCCATCACCGCCACCGCGTTGGCCGTGGTGCCGAGCATGAAGCCGGCGAAGCCGCCGGCCATCACCGCCGCGTCGTAGTCGCGCCCCATCAGCCGCAGCAGCGGCCAAGCGCAGAACCCCACCACCAGCAGCGTCTGCACGGCCAGGCCGGCCAGCAGCGGCAGCGCCAGGCCCGCAAGGTCCCACAGGTGCAGGTTCATCAGCGCGACGACCAGGAACAGCGACAACGACGCGCTGCCGATGATGTCGAGGCTGCGTTCCGACAGGCCGAACCAGCCGCGGCGGTCGTCGATATTGCGGATCAGCGCGCCCACCAGCATGGCGCCGATGTAGCTGGGAAGGGTGACGCCCAGCGCGCCGATGCCGTCGCTGATCCAGCCACCGATGCCCATGGCCAGCAGCACGAGCACGAAGCTGCGCAGCCCGGCGAACGCCTGCGCTTCCTGGCTGCCGGTGCTCGCGGCCGCAACGGGCGCCACCGGCGATGTGGACGGCGCGCCACCGGCCGCATGCGGCGTGCGCAGGCGGCAGCGTTCGATCAACAGCGTCGCCAGCGGCGCGCCGATCACCGAACCGCAGATGATGCCGGCCATCGCGTTGGCCAGCGCCACGCTAGGGGCTCCGGACACGCCGGCCTCGGTGAACAGCGGCGCGAACGCCAGCCCGGTGGCCGGACCGCCGGTGAGCGTGACCGATCCGGTGAGCACGCCGAACAGCGGCGGCAGCCCGAACGCGCTGGCCAGGCCGATGCCCACCACGTTCTGTACTACCGCCAGCACGCTGGCCAGGGCCAGGAACAGCACGATCTGGCGACCGCCAACCTTCAGTAGCGTCGCGCTCGCGTTGAAGCCGATGCTGGTGAAGAAGGCGATCATCAGCGGCTGTTGCAACGCGGTGTCGAAGCGTACCGGCGTCAGGTTCCACTGGCGGCAGGCGAGCAGCGCCAACGCCACCAGCAGGCCACCGATCACCGGCGCCGGGATGCTGAAGCGCGCCAGCAGCGGCACGCGCCGGCGGATCGCATAGCCGACCATCAGGAACAGGCCGCCGCAGGCCACCGTCTGCACCGGATCGAGCGTCAGCATGCGACCCCTCCCGCGACGACCATGCTCATCCGCCCCAGAACGCCGGCGCCGGCGGCGTGAGCCGGCCTTCGCGCAGGCTCACGCCGCCGGGGTAGTCGTCCTGCAGCCACAGCGGTCCGTCCAGGTCGATGAACTCCGCCTCACGCGCGATTTCCAGCGCCGGCGTGATGCCCAGCGACGAACACACCATGCAGCCGACCATGATCCGGAAGCCCTCCGCGCGCGCGGCGCGCAACAGCCGCCATGCTTCGGTCAAACCGCCGGTCTTGTCCAGCTTGATGTTGACCGCCTGGTAGCGATCGCGCAGCCGCGGCAGGTCGGCGGTGACGTGGCAGGCCTCGTCGGCGCAGATCGGCACGCAGCTGTCGAAGCCGAGCAGGGCCTCGTCCGCGTCGGCCGGCAGCGGCTGCTCCAGCAGGTCCACGCGCGTGCGTTCGAGCGCCGGCTGCATCTGGCGCAGCAGATCGACATCCCAGCTTTCGTTCGGATCGACGATCAGCCGGGCGTCCGGCGCCGCGGCGCGCACCGCCGCGATGCGCGCGGCCGGGTCACTGGCGTCGACCTTGATCTTGATCAGCCTGGCGCTGCCGAGCCGCGCCGCCGCTTCGCCCATGCGCTCGGGCGTGTCGATGCCCAGGGTGATCGCGCTGACCAGCGCGGCGCGTGGCGGGCGCGCCAGCCGCGCCCACACCGGTACCGCGCTCAATTGCGATTCGAGATCCCACATCGCCGTGTCGAGTGCGTTGCGCGCGGCCCCGGCCGGCAAACGTGCCTGCAGCTCGTCGCGGCCCATCCCGGCGGCCAGTTCGGCGCGCAGCCCCTCGATCTGGGCGAGCACCGAGTCCATCGATTCGCCGTAGCGGGCATAGGGCACCGCCTCGCCGCGCCCGGTCATGGCGCCCTGGCACAGCTCCACCGTGACCACCCTGGCGACGTGCTTGATGCCCCGCGCGATGCGGAAAGGCGCCACCAGCGGAAAACTTCGGCGGGAGACCCTCAGTTCGCGAAGCATGCGAGCAGGTGGTCCACGATCGCGTCGACGCCCATGGTGACCGGGTCCTGGCAGGGCAGTCCGAGCTCCTGGCCGATCTGCCGGCACAGCGCTTCGGCCTCCGCCGCCGGCATCGCCGAGGTATTGAGCGCCACGCCGACCGCCCGCACCGCCGGGTTGGTCAGGCGCGCCGCCGCCAGGTTGGCTTCCAGGCACGGCTTGAGCTCCGGTATCGGATAGTGCGGCAGGCCGCGCATGTGGCGGCGGGTGGGCTCGTGGCAGAGCACCAGCGCGTCCGGTTGCGAGCCGTGCAGCAGGCCCAGCGACACGCCGGCGTAGGACGGATGGAACAGCGAGCCCTGCCCCTCGATCAGGTCCCAGCCGCCGTCGTCGCGCGCGGGCGAGATCCATTCGGCGCCGCCGGAGATGAAGTCGGCCACGACCGCGTCGATCGGCACCCCGGCCCCGGCGACGAAGATCCCGGTCTGCCCGGTGGCGCGGAAATCCGCCGCCAGCCCGCGCCGCTGCATGGCACGCTCCAGCGCCAGCGTGGTGTACATCTTGCCGACCGAACAGTCCGTGCCCACGGTAAGCAGGCGCCGGCCGGCGCGCGGGCGGCCATTGCCGACCGGGATGCCGGGCGCCGGGTCGCGCGCGTCGAACAGCGTGCGGCCGTTGCGCTGCGCGGCGGCGGCGATGTCCGGGTGGCTGCGCAGCTTGTGGTGCAGCCCGGCCACCACGTTGAGCCCGGCATCGAGCGCCGCGATGGCGTCGGCGACGATCTCCGCCGCCATCGTGCCGCCGGCGTTGGCGGTGCCGATCAGCATCGTCCTGGCGCCGCAGGCCCTGGCCTGCGCCATGTCCATGTCGGGCAGTCCCAGCGTCAGCCGGCAGTCGGGGTGGCGGTACTGGCCCACGCACCAGTCCGGGCGCCAGTAGGCGACGCCACGGGCGGTCTTGATGGCCAGGTCATCAGCCGGGTTGCCCAGGTAGAGCAGGTAGGGCGGGCCCCAGTGACCGGACGGGGCCGCATCGCCGTGGTGGGACATGAAAGATTGCTCCGAATGACGGCGGGGGCCGTCGACCAGTGGGGGGGCCCGCACCGGCCGCCGTGCGGCCAGGGGGAGGAGTGGCCGGGTGCCGGGCGGTGCGGGCCCGCGCTCTTCAGTGGACGGTGTCGACCTTGCCCAGGCCGTTGGGGTTGCGCGGGTCGCTGGCGGCGGTCTTCACGCCGGTGCGGCGGTCCCAGACCACCACGTTCATGTTGCCCCACGAGTCGTCGTCGTTGATCTCGTAGCCCATCGCCTTGAGCTTGGCGATCACGCCGGCGGGGAGGTCGCTGCCCCTTTCGATGTCGATGCGGTCGGGCATGAACTGGTGGTGGATGCGCTTCTGCGCGGTAATCTGGCCGGCATCCTTGCCGTCGATGAAGGCGAGGATGGCGCCGAACACCTGGGTGATGATGGTCGAGCCGCCGGGCGAGCCGATCACCGCGAGCCGCTCCTTGCCGATCACGAAACTGGGCGTCATCGACGACAGCATTCGCTTGCCGCCGACCGGCGCGTTGGCGCTGCCGCCGAGCAGGCCGAAAGCGTTGGGTTTGCCCGGCACCAGCGCGAAGTCGTCCATCTCGTTGTTGAGCAGGATGCCGGTGTTGCCGGCGACGAAGCTCGAGCCCAGCGAGGTGTTGACCGTGGCGGTCATCGAGACCATGTTGCCGTCGGCGTCGATGATCGAATAATGGGTGGTGTGCATGCCGGGCGTGGCCGCGTGCACCGACGGCAGCCAGGACGACTTGGTGGCGCGGTCGGGCAGGATGCTCTGGCGCAGGCCATCGGCGTAGTACGGCGAGAGCAGCATGTCCATCGGCACCTTCACGAAGTCCGGGTCGCCCAGGTATTCGTTGTGGTCGCGGAAGGCGCGGCGCATCGCCTCGACCAGCCAGTGGATGCGATGGGCCTGGTCGAGCCGGGAAAGGTCGATCGGCGCCAGGATGTTCAGCATCTCGGCCACCGCCACGCCGCCGGAGGACGGCGGCGGTGCCGTGACCACCTTGTAGCCGGCGTAGTCGAGCACGATCGGCGTGCGCTCTTTGGCGCGGTAGCTGGCCAGGTCCGCGAGCGTCCAGGTGCCGCCGGCGGCGCGCACCGCGCGCACCAGTTCCTTCGCCACCGCGCCCTTGTAGAAGCCGTCCGCGCCGTTGCGGGCCAACGCTTTGAGAGTGCGCGCCTGGCCTGGGTCGCGGAAGATGCCGTCGGCCTGCGGCAGCTTGCCGCCCGGCATGAACTTGGCCCGGGATGCCGGGTAGCGCCGCAACACTTCGCTCTTGTGCTGGATCGAACGCACCAGCGCGCCGCTGGGATGAAAGCCCTGCTCGGCCAGCCGGATCGCCGGCCGCAGCGATTCGGCCAGCGGCAGCTTGCCGTACTTGCCGGCCATGTAGGCCACCCCCGCGGGGAAGCCGGGAATGCCGGCGGCGAGCGGCCCGTTGAGCGAGGTGTCGCGGTTGGGCGTGCCGTCGGCCTTGAGGTAGTCGGCCGAGCTGACCGCCTGCGGCGCCATTTCGCGTGCATCGATGAAGGTGTTCTTGCCGGTGGCCGCGTCGTGGATCACCGCCAGGAAGCCGCCGCCCATGCCCGAGGACTCCGGTTGCACCACCGACAATGCGGTGCCCACTGCGATCGCCGCGTCGACCGCGTTGCCGCCGCGGGCCAGTGTCTCGAAGCCGGCTTCGGTGGCCAGCGCGTTGGCGCTGGCGATCGCCGCGGTGCGTTGCCCGGCCGCATCCTGCGCCTGCGCCTGCGGCGCGGACAGGACCAGCGCCACCGCCAGCACGCCATACCGCCAGCGCCGGCCCCGTCGTGGTATCGCCGTGTGGCCGGTCGTCGGCGCATGAAGACGTCGCCCGCTTGGATCGGTCATCCCATCGTTCCTCCGGAGGATGGCTGGAGGATAGTTAAGGGCGGCCGGGCGCCACCAATGAAAAGACCGGCACGATGCATAACTGGTGGTTGTGGCCCCGGCGTCCCGGACGGGCCTCGCCGGATATCGCGGGTCCGCCGGCCAGTAGCCTGGAGGCGCTGCGGTCGAGGCGCGCGGAGATCGCGCCGCATCGGACGCCGTGGGTCGGCCGGATGCCGGTGATCGGGTCGCTGCGGTCGCTGGAGACGATGTCGATGCCCCCGCACGTTGCCGGCCTTGGTGAAACAGGCGATGCCGCTGTACTGCAGGTTGCTGCGCCATGGTCGGCGAGGGAGTCGACCGCGACCGAGGTCGAGGTCGAGGTCGACAGTGAGCTGCAAAGCGCACTGCGGGCCGCGCACGGCCGATCCGGTGCGGGAGGCGCGCCACCCGCCGGAGCCGGGCACGGCGCATGGCAGCACGTGGCGGCGGTGTGGGACCGTCCCAGCCGCGACCGCGCCCTCAGGCTGGCGCCAGCACCTGTTCGGCGAGCTCCCGCACCTGGTCCAGGAAGTGCCGCTGCACCGGGTTCAACGGGCTTTCCAGCCGGTAGAGCGCGTACAGCACGATGTCCAGTTGCAGCTTGAGCGGGCGCGTCTGCACGGCCTGGCCGCCGTCGCGCGAGGCGGTGAACGGGTCGACCAGGGCCAGGCCCTCGCCCTGCGCCACCAGCGCGTAGGCAAGCTGGTAGGTCTGTACCCAGACGGAAGTCCGCGGCGCAGGCTCCACCTGGGCCAGGTGGTTCTGCAGCATGCGCCCCAGCGCATCCTGCACCGCGATGCCGATCATTGGCTGCCCGGCCAGCTCGGCCACCGGCAGCGGTTGCGCAAGCGCCGCCTCGGGCCACCAGCCCGGCGGCGCGATGACCATGACGTGGCCGCGGCACAGCGGCTCCTGGCGCAGGCCGGGATGACAGGCTTCCTGCAAAGTCAATCCGATGTCGGCCTCGTGCAGCATCAGCGACTCGCACATTTCCGCCGAGTGCTGGGTGAACAGCTCCGTGGTCGTGTCCGGGAAGTCCCGGCGCAACAGCGTGGTCGCATCGAGCACCAGCGCCTGCGCCAGCGTCGGCGTGCAGGTCACCCGCAGAGGGTGGCTTTCCGGGCGGCCGAGGTTCGCGGTGAGGCGCTGCAGGTCGTGCAGGTCCTGGATGATCTTCTCCACGCGATGGCGCAGCAGCAGCGCCTCGGGCGTCAGTTGCAGGCGCCCGCGCACGCGGTTGAACAGGGCGAAGCCGAGCTGGTGCTCGGCGTGCTGCAGGGCCTTGCTGGCGGCCGGCTGCGAGATGTTCAGCAGGTCCGCTGCACCGGTCAGGCTGCCGGTGGTCAGCACGGCGTGGAACAGTTCGATATGGCGCAGACGCATTGCGGACTCCGCTCCCCTTGCGCCGCGGCCACGGCGCCCCGGATGCAGCATAGGCCAAGCCCGCCGTTACAGCAGCCGCTCGCCTTCCAGCTCGCTCTTGAGGTAGGCGTAGTAGATCGGCGCGGCGACCAGCCCGGGCAGCCCGAAGGCCGCCTCCATCGCCAGCATCGCGATCAGCAGCTCCCAGGCGCGCGAGCGGATCTGGGTGCCGACAATGCGCGCATTGAGGAAATACTCCAGCTTGTGGATCAGGATCAGGAACACCAGCGCGGCGACGCCCACGCCCAGCGACACCGACAGGCCGGCGATGGTCACCGCGGTGTTGGAGATCAGGTTGCCGATCACCGGCAGCAGGCCGACCACGAAGGTCACCACCACCAGCGTCTTGGCCAGCGGCACGTGGATGTCCAGCAGCGGCAGCGCGCCGAGCAGGAAGATCGCGGTGAACGCGGTATTGATCAGCGACACCTTGATCTGCGCGAACACGATGTTGTGGAACGCATCGGCCAGTCGGTGGCAGCGCTGGCCCAGCGCCGTCGCCAGCGGGCCGACCTGGTGCGCCGGACGGGTGCTGTGACTGAGCGCCACGATCGCGCCCAGCACCAGCCCGATGATGATGTGCGCGAAGCCGCGTGCGGTGTCCTTGCCGGCCAGTTGCAGGCTGGCGGCGTGCTTGCGGGTGAGCTCGGCGGCCATCACGCGCAGCTCGTCCACGCTGTCGGGCAGCCAGCCGACCCAGCTTGCCGGCAACTGTTCGCGCGCCTTCTGCACCAGCGGCATCAGCTGCTTGTCCCACATGTCCTGCGGGTTGCCGATTTCACTGCGGAAGAAGCTGATCGCGCCCAGCGCCAGCAGGATCAACAGCGCCACCACCACCGCGCCCAGCAGCGCCACCACCACCATGCGGGCGCGCGGCCCGGACAGGCGCCGCTCCAGCAGCGGGCTGATCGTCTGCACCAGCTCGTACACCAGCAGGCCGGCCAGCAAGGCCGAAAGCAGATGCAGCTTCATCACCAGCAGCAGCGCGGCACCGGCCAGGAGGTAGCTGGCGATGCGGATGGCGCGCGAGGGCTCGCGCAGCAGGGACGAGGGGAGGGTCATGCATGACGGCGCCGGGGTGGGGACGCCCAGTCTCGCAGCAGCCCGACCCGGCTGCCAGCCTGGCGCGCTGGCGTACACTGGCCGGCCGTCCGCATGCACAAGGATCGAAGCGATGACCTCGCGCCTCCCTGCCCTGGCCGCCCTGCTGCTGCTTGCCGGCTGCACCGCCGCGCCGCCGCCGCGCCCGATGGCGCCGGCCGTGCCGGCGGACGACAATCTCAATGCGGTCGCCTGGATCCAGGGCTCGGTCGAGCACGACCTGATCTACCTGCAGACCTACCGCGACGCCCAGCGTCGACTGCCCGCCGCGCTGGCCGACCGGCGCTGGGATGCGCTCACGCCCGACGACCGCGTGGCGCCGGCCCGCCGCCTGCCGCCGGCGGTGGTGCTGGACGTGGACGAAACGGTACTGGACAACTCCCCCTACCAGGCGCGCCTGATCCGCGCGCACGCCCCGTTCAACCAGGCCAGTTGGGATGCCTGGTGCCGCGAGGGGCGCGCCCGCGCGCTGCCGGGCG
This sequence comes from Frateuria hangzhouensis, assembly GCF_026410505.1. GTDB lineage: Bacteria > Pseudomonadota > Gammaproteobacteria > Xanthomonadales > Rhodanobacteraceae > Frateuria_A > Frateuria_A hangzhouensis. Next base: position 185,189 of record NZ_JAPMIU010000002.1, on the reverse strand, counting down.
TGGTGGAGTTCACCCGCTACGCCGCCGCGCACGGCGTCAAGGTGATCTACATCTCCAACCGCGACAAGGCGCTGGACGAGGCCACGCTGGCCAACCTGCGCCAGGTCGGCGTGCCGGTATCCGGGCCCGAAGCCCTGCTCGGCCTGGGCACGAAGGTGCCCGGTTGTACCCAGCACGGATCGGACAAGGGCTGCCGGCGACAGCAGGTGAGCCGGCACTACCGCGTGCTGATGCAATTCGGCGACCAGTTGGGCGACTTCCTGGATATCTCCCAGAACACGCCGGCCGGGCGCGAGGCTGCGGTGAAGCCGTATCTGGAATGGATCGGCCGGCGCTGGTTCGTCCTGCCCAATCCCAGCTACGGCAGCTGGGAGCCGGCGCTGTTCGGCAATCAGTGGGCCGCGCCGATGCAGGATCGACGCCTGCGCAAGATCGAAAGCCTCCGTATTGAATAGAAAAAACAATAGCTTGTGCGATAAAACAAACCTATTGCCTCAAGAAACTGGAACGCGTAAGCTCGTCTCCGCCGAAACCTGCCGACCTCCAACCGCGGGCAAGGCCATTTCCCTTCCGGCCCGGCCGGACTTACCCCGCGCGGCTCCACGCCCGCGGGGTTTTTCTTGCCCGCGTGCCACGGCGCACAAGCAGACACGGCCTTGCCGCCAGTTCCACGGGCCGCGTACGCTCGGTGGCTCATCCTTGCTGCCACCCTGCCCGCGCACCACGAGAGAGGTCCATGCGCCCGACGCCGTTCCGATTGCTGCTGTTGTTGCTCGCCGTGCTGGGCATGGTCGCCTGCGATTCGCGCGAGGGCACGCCGGCGGCGAGCGGCGGCGATACCCCGGAAGCGGCGGTGCGCCAGTCGATCGCGCTGATCCGCGCGGGCGACTTCGCCGGCTTCTGGGAACACGCGCTGCCGCCGCATGACTACGCCATGCTGCGCGACGACTGGGGCCGCGCCCGCGCCGGCGAGGCGCCGCTGAGCGAGACGGAGCGCGCGCGCATCGACGACGCGCTGCGCCAGCTCGCCGCACCGGACGCCGCAGCCACGCTCGATGCGCAACTGCAGCCCTGGCTGGCCGACGCGCAGGCCCGCTACGGCGACCAGTTGCCGTTCCTGGTCGGCGTGGGCCGCGCGCTGGCCAGCAACGCGATCAGCGAGAACCCGCGCCTGAGCGACACTCAGAAACGCCATGCCACGGCGCTGGTCGAGGCGCTCGGCCCGTGGGCGCAACAGGCGCCGTGGTTCGACCCGGCCAAAGCGCGGCAGGCCGTCGGCATGGTGGTCGCCACCGCCCGCAAGCTCGACCTGAAGGATGCCGCCAGCCTGCGCACGATGGACTTCGACCAGGCCATGCACCGCTACACCATCACCTTCGCCGGCCTCGAGCAGCTGCTGGCGCTGTACGGGTTGCCGCTGGACCAGGCACTCGCCTCGGCGCGGGTGGTGCCGCTGGACTATCACCCGCCGTATGCGCGCGTGCGCATCGAGTACCAGTTGCTGGGCAAGCCGCTGTCGATGGAGTCGACGCTGGTGCAGCAGAGCGGCCGCTGGTACGACCAGGACCTGCTCGAGGGCGTGCGCCTGGCGCACCAGCGGCTGAGCGATCCGGCCGTCGCCGCCAGCACCGCGATCGCCGCCTCGCGCTGAGCCTTCCTGTAGGGTGGGCTTCAGCCCACCCTACGCCCGCTACGGGCGAAGAACCTGTAGGAGCGCCGCCGGCCCCGTGACGGGGCATCCCAGCGCCTACCGGCTACAATCCGCCGATGCAGAACATGACCGCGGATTCCCCCGCCCGCAGCCGCGCCCCCTGGTGGTTCAGCCTGGCCGGCCAATTGCTCGAACCCTGGGTGCGCATCCGGCGCGACCCGGCCGAACCGGCCAGCCTGCTCAAGACCGGCGCGCCGGTGTGCTACGTGATCGAGCGCGACGGCTTCTCCGATGCACTCATCCTGGAGCGCGCCTGCCGCGAGGCCGGCCTGCCCCCGCCGATGCAGCCGTTGTCCGGCACGCGCCGGCGCCGGTCGGTGTTCGCGCTGGCCCGGCGCGATGGCTGGCTGTTCGGCCGCAGCCGCCACCGCGCGCCTTACGAAACGCTGGACCAGCTGGTCCGCTCGCTGGATGGCCATGCCGAGCGCGACATCCAGATCGTGCCGGTGTCGATCTACGTCGGCCGCGCGCCCAGCCGGGACACCGGCTGGTTCCGCGTGCTGTTCTCCGAAAACTGGGTGATGGTCGGCCGCTTCCGCCGCCTGCTGGCGCTGCTGCTCAACGGCCGCGACACGGTGGTGCACTTCTCCGCGCCGGTGTCGCTGCGCCAGGTGCTGGACGAGGCCGGCGAGGCGCAGCCCGAACGTTTCGCGCGCAAGATCGCGCGGGTGCTGCGCACGCACTTCCACCGCATCCGCGCGGCGGTGATCGGGCCCGACCTGTCGCACCGGCGCACCGTGGCCGACGCGGTGCTCAACGCCGAACCGGTGCGCGCGGCGATCAGCGCCACCGCGGCCAAGGAGCAGATCTCCTACGCCAAGGCCTGGCGCCGCGCGCACAAGCTGGTGATGGAGGTCGCCGCGGACTACTCGCACCCGGTGGTGCGCTCGGCCTCGTTCCTGCTGGCGAACTTCTGGAACAAGCTGTACGACGGCATCGCCATGCATCACTTCGACAAGGCGCGCGCCGCGGCGCCCGGCTACGAAGTGGTCTACGTGCCCAGCCATCGCAGCCACGCCGACTACCTGTTGATGAGCTACCAGCTGCACGTCTCCGGCGTGGTGGTGCCGCACATCGCCGCGGGCGTGAACCTGAATCTGCCGGTGATCGGCCCGATCCTGCGCCGCGGCGGTGCGTTCTTCATGCGCCGCAGCTTCAAGGGCACGCCGCTGTACTCGGTGGTGTTCAAGGAATACATGGCGCAGCTGATCGACCGCGGCGTGCCGATGGAATACTTCATCGAGGGCGGGCGCTCGCGCACCGGGCGCCTGCTGGCGCCGCGCGGCGGCCTGCTCTCGATGACCGTGCGCGCCTTCCTGCGCGCGCCGCGCCGGCCGGTGCTGTTCCAGCCGGTCTACATCGGTTACGAGAAGCTGATGGAGGGCAAGAGCTACATCGGCGAGCTGACCGGCAAGCCGAAGGAAAAGGAATCCCTGCTCGGCCTGCTCAAGGGCCTGAAGGTGCTGCGCCAGCGCTACGGCCACGTGGCGCTCAACTTCGGCGAACCCATCGAGCTGACCCCGCTGCTGGACGCGGCCAGCGCCGACTGGCGCGCCGCCACCGGCGATCCGGAGGCCAAGCCCGAATGGCTCGGCCGCGCGGTCGACGACCTGGCCGAACGCATCCAGGTCAACATCAACCGTGCCGCCGACGTCAATCCGATCAACCTGCTGGCGCTGGCGCTGCTGGCCACGCCCAAGCACGCGATGGCCGAAAGCGACCTGCTCGCGCAGCTGGAGCTGATGCGCGCGCTGCTGGAGCAGATGCCCTACTCCGACCGCGTCACGCTGACGCCGATGGATCCGCCGGCGATCGTCGCCTACGGCGAGCAGATGGGCTGGATCCGCCGCGTGCGCCACCCGCTGGGCGACGTGCTCAAGGCCGACGACGAACCGGCAGTGCTGCTGTCCTATTTCCGCAACAACGTGCTACACCTGACCGCGACCGCGGCCTGGGTGGCCTGCTGCTTCTTGAACAACCGGCGCATGACGCGCGCCTCGGTACTGCGGCTGGGCCGCATCATCTACCCGTTCATCCAGGCCGAGCTGTTCCTGCCGTGGGATTCGGACGGCTTCGTGGCGCAGATGCAGGGCACGATCGATTTCTTCGTGCGCCGCGGCCTGCTGGAGGCGTCCGGCGACGGCCGCGTGCTCGAGCGCGGCCCGGGCCAGGACGACGCCGCGTTCCAGATGAAGACCATCGCGCGCAGCCTGATCCAGGCCTTCGAGCGCTACTACATCACCATCGCCGCGCTGGCCAAGAACGGTCCGCACACGATCACCGCCGCGGAACTGGAAAACGCCTGCGCGCTCACCGCGCAACGGTTGTCGCTGCTCAGCGAGCAGTCCGCGCCGGAGTTCTTCGACAAGGCGCTGTTCCGCGGCTTCATCCAGAAGCTGCGCGAGCAGAAGATCGTATGGACCGACGACGCCGGCAAGCTCGATTATGACCGGGCGCTGGAGGACATGGTGCGCGATGCGCGGGTGATCCTGGCCCGCGACGTGCGCCATTCGATCCTCAAGATCACCGGCGTGGACGGCGACATGGATGCCGAAGCGCCAAAGGCCGTGGCACACGTGCCCGAGGACAGCAGCAGCGAGGACCTGCACCGGCGCCACACCGACACCGAGCACCACAAGAACGATCCCGACGCCTGAGATCGTGGCTCTGGGCCCTCTCCGCGCGGGTGAGGGCCTCGCCGGTGGGCTGAAGCCCACCCTGCGGATGGCGGTGCGCGAAGGCCTTTCGTCACGGGCACCGCCGTGCAGCCGGATGGCATACTCGACGTTTCCGTTCCCGCAGAGAATCCGCATGCGTGTAATCACCACCCTCGCCCTCGGCGCGCTGGTCCTGCCGCTGTCCGCCCTTGCCGCCGAGCCGCATTCGTACGCGCAGCCCGGGCAGGTGCGCGTGACCCACCTGGATCTCGACCTGGCGATCGACTTCCCGCACAAGGAACTCGACGGCACCGCCACGCTCAGCCTGGACTGGAAGAATCCCAAGGCCCCCGCGCTGGTGCTGGATACGCGCGACCTGAAGATCGCCAAAGTCGAGGCCCTCGACGCCGCCGGCCGCGCCACCGCGCTGAAGTTCGCACTGGCGCCGCGTGACAAGGAGCTGGGCAGCAAGCTCACCATCCAGGCGCCGAAACACCCGGGCAAGGTGCGCATCGCGTACTCGACCGCGCCCACGGCGTCCGGCCTGCAATGGCTGAGTCCCGAGCAGACGGCCGACAAGAAGCTGCCCTTCATGTTCTCGCAGTCCGAGTCGATCCACGCCCGTTCGTGGGTGCCGCTGCAGGATTCGCCGGCGATCCGCTTCACCTACAAGGCCCACGTGAGCGCGCCGAAGGACGTGCGCGTGGTGATGAGCGCGATCAATGACGCCAGGCACCCGCTCGACGGCGACTTCCGCTTCGACCAGCCGCACCCGATTCCCTCCTACCTGCTGGCGATCGCCGCCGGCGACATCGCGGTGCAGGAAACCGGCCCGCGCTCGGCCGTCTATGCCGAGCCTTCGGTGGTCGGCAAGGCGGCGCACGAGTTCGAGGACACCGAGAAGCTGATCGAGGCGACCGAGAAGCTCTACGGCCCCTACGCGTGGGGCCGCTACGACATCCTGGTGCTGCCGCCGTCGTTCCCCTACGGCGGCATGGAAAACCCGAACATGACCTTCGCCACGCCGACCGTGCTGGTCGGCGACAAGAGCCTGGTCTCGCTGGTCTCGCATGAGCTGGCGCACTCCTGGTCGGGCAACCTGGTGACCGCCGCGACCTGGCGCGACATCTGGCTCAACGAGGGTTTCACCACCTACGTGCAGGGCCGCATCACCGAGGCGGTGTACGGCAAGGCGCTGGCCGACGAGGAGGCGCTGCTGTCGGCGCGCGCGCTGCAGAAGTCGATCGGCGACATGCCGGCCAACGCGCAGAAGCTCGCGCCCGATCCGCGCGGCGTGGGTGCGGACGACTCGCTGTCCGACGTCGCCTACGACAAGGGCTCCTGGTTCCTGCGCACGCTGGAGCAGCGCTTCGGCCGCGCGACGTTCGACAACTGGCTCGAGGCCTACTTCCACCGCCACGCCTTCACCTCGATCACCACCGAGCAGATGCTGGCCGACATGAAGGCCAACCTGTTCGACGCGCACCCGGGCAAGATGGACTGGGACCAGGCCAGGGCGTGGGTGTACGAGCCGGGTGTCCCCAAGGATGCGCCGCTGCCGACCTCGGCCCGCTTCCAGGCGATCGACAAGGAGCGCGCCGCGTTCCTGGCCGGCACGCTGGACGCCGGCCAGCTCGACGCCAAGGGTTGGAACACGCAGGAGTGGATGTACTTCCTCGACCGCCTGCCCGATGCGCCGCCGCTGTCGAAGATGAAGCAGCTCGACGCCGCCTGGCACCTCACCGGCACGCCGAACGCCGAGATCGGCATGCGCTGGTACAGCCACGCCATCGCCGCCGGCGACAAGGCGGTATGGGAGGCGGCGCGCGAGCACATGACCCGGATCGGCCGCATGTACCTGACGCTGCCGGTGTACAAGGCCTTCGCCGCCACGCCCGAGGGGCTGGCCTACGCCGAGGCGGCCTACGCCCAGGCCAGGAACGGCTACCACCCGATGACCCAGGGCGCGATCGAATCGATCCTGGGCAAGGCCAAGCAAGCGAAGAAGTAAGCCCTGCTCCCTCCCCTGCCTGCGGGGGAGGGCTGGGGAGGGGTGCTCTTCGCTCCGAACGGGCCACCCCCTCCCGGCCTCCCCCCGCATGCAGGGGGGAGGAGCCGGTTTTCGGAACATCAGGAATCCACGCATGAACCCACCCGCCACCCGCCCCCTCTGGCAGCGCATGCTGATCCGTCGGCTGAAATTCTTCGGCGTGCTGGTGGCGCTGGTGGTCGTGCTGCTGGGCGGCAGCTATCTGTTCGCGCCGCAATGGCTGCTGCGCGCGCACGTGATGCGCCAGGCGATGACCGCGCACGTGGAAAAGCACACCGTGCGCGCCGGCGACACCACCTGGAGCTACTACGAAGGCGGCCAGGGTCCGACGCTGGTGCTGCTGCACGGCTTTGCCGCCGACAAGACGCTGTGGTTGCCACTGGCCGAACAGCTCACCCCGCATTTCCACCTGGTGATTCCCGACCTGCCGGGCTGGGGCGAATCCTCGCGTGAGCCGGGCGGCAACTACGGCATCCAGGCGCAGGCGGCCCGCCTGCAGGCTTTTCTCGACGCGCTGAATCTGCAGCGGGTGGTGCTGGTCGGGCACTCCATGGGCGGCGCGGTGGCCGGCGTCTATGCCGCCAATCACCCACGCGGGGTTGCCGCGTTGGCGCTGCTGGATGCCTACGGCCTGAAGGCCCGCGAGAACGACTTCGACCGCGCCGTGCTGGCCGGCAAGAATCCATTCGTCTACGACGATCGCGCCGGCTTCGAACACGCGCTCGAACTGGCCTTCCTGCACCCGCCGGAGGTGCCGGGGCGGATCGAGGACGTGTTCGTCGCACGCAACCGCCAGGACCGCGCCTTCATCGAGCGCACCCTCGCTAAGCTGCGCCAGCCGGACGACTACCTTTCGCTGCAGCACGTGCTGGATCGGCTCACCATGCCGGTGCTGGGCGTATGGTGCCGCGAGGACCGCATGGTCGACCCGTCCGCGCTGGACAGCCTGCGCGATGGCCTGGTCCAGGCATCGACGATCAGCTCCAGCCTGCTTTCCGGCTGCAACCACATGCCGATGATGGAAAAGCCCGAAGCCACCGCGCAGGTGCTCACCGGGTTCGTGCTGGGGCGTTGACGGCCGCCGCGTTGCGGTGGGTTCGCTGCCTTCTTCGGGAAAGGTGAGACGAAGGCTGGGGAGCTTTCGCCATGGCGTGGCCTTGGTTGTCCATCCGGCCCCATCGAGCATCTCCGCAAGCCTTGGCCCCTCACCCCAACCCTCTCCCCGGAGAGGGAGCCGGTTGGCTGCGGGTTGCGGGTTGTGCGGCACATCCACGCTTGGCTCCCCCTCCCCTCGGGGAGAGGGCTGGGGTGAGGGGCCGGGGCTTGCCTCGGAATCCATCGGGCGGAGAGCAGGTCTTGGGGCTCCCTGCGGCCAGCCGGCCGTGGTGACTCAGCCTGGCAACCGCACGCCGAGCAGGCCGAACCGTCGCAGCCCTTCCGCGCTGGGCAGCAGGGCGCGTCCCTGCGGCGCGTGCCGCAGCCAGCCCGCGTCGAGCATGGCACCGGTGAGCGCCACGCCGAGTGGCCCACCCACGTGCAGGCGGCGCTCGGTCCAGTCCACGCATCCGCGCCCGCGCAGGCCCGGCAGGCGGGCGGTGCTGGCGGCGTCCAGTCCGGCGGCGACCAGCGCCTCGGCGCCGGCGGGGTGTAGCACCAGGCCGTCGCTGGTCGTGGCCAGGTGACCGCGGTCGAGCAGTTGCGCGCAAAGCGCCACGCCAAGCTGGCCGGCGAGGTGGCGATAGCAGCTGCGTGCGCGGCGCAGCGCGGCGTCGGCGGTCGGGGGCGGCACGGCGGCGGGCTTGCGTGGCGGTGCCAGCGCTTCCAGCCAGGCGGCCACCTCATCGCCGGCCAGGCGGTAGTAGCGATGGCGTCCCTGCACCTGCAGCGCAAGCAGGCCGCCTTCGAGCAAGCGCTTCAGGTGGGCGCTGGCCGTCGATGCGCCGACGCCCGCGGCGCGGGCCAGCTCGCCGGCCGGCCGCGCCGTGCCGTCGATCAGGGCAAGCAGCATCGCCGCACGGGCCGGTTCTGCCAGCAACGCGCCGATTTCGGCAAGTTGGTGCGGGGTGAGCGAGGTGGCCATACGGCGAGTCTAGTGCCCGGCGGTGCGGGAACGTTTCGGTGGACGGCGAAGGTTGATGGCTTTTCGCGAGGTTGCCCCGTCTGCCAGCGGCACTCCCCTCGCCCACACGGGGAATTCCCCGCGGCGCTGCTGCCGCGCGCCGCTACGTTCCGCGCGGCTTGGCGCGATGCGTGGGGGTGGCCGACCACGGATCGTCCGGCCAGGGATGGCGCGGGTAGCGGCCCTTCAGTTCCTTTTTTACTTCGGGGTAGGTGCGCTCCCAGAAACCCTTGAGATCCTGGGTCACCTGGATCGGGCGGCCGGCCGGCGAGAGCAGGTGCAGCGTGACCGGTACGCGGCCGCCGGCCACGCGCGGCGTGTCGGCCAGGCCGAACAGTTCCTGCAACTTCACCGCCAGCACCGGTGGCTCGCCGGGCGCGTACTCGAGCTTGCGCGCCTGCCCGCTGGGCACGGTGAGGCTTTCGGGCGCGTGCTGGTCGAGCTGGCGGCGTTGCTCGTAGTCGAGCAGCGCGGCGAGGGCCTGCGAGAGCTCATCGGTGCCGAGCGCGTCGAGTTTGCGCTTGCCCTGCAGGTACGGCCCGAGCCAGTGTTCGAGCGAATCCAGCAAAGCGGCGTCGGAGACGTCGGGCAGGCCGAACTCCGGCATCCAGCCGGCCAGCGCCTGCATGCGCGCGCGCAGGCGGCGGGCCGTGTCGCTCCAGGGCAGCGCGTCGAGGCCGCGACTGCGGACGGCTGCGAGCAGCGCGGGCAAGGCATCCGCGGGCTGCACCGGCACGCTGCGGCGCTCCAGCACGATCGCGCCGAAGCGCTGTTCCTCGAAGGCCTCGACGGCGCCGCGCGCTTCATTCCAGCGCAGCGCGCGCTCGCGGTGGAAGTGCCGTGGAAAATCCGCCTCCAGCCGACGCGGATCGAACGGCGCGGCGGCGAGCACCAGGCTGTCGCGCGCGTCCAGCCGCAGGTCCAGCACCACCAGCCAGGGCTCGCCGGACAGGGCGCTGGCTTCGTGCAGGCTGGCACCGCGGCCGTTGGCCAGCGTGTAGCGACGCGGGTTGGCCTCGTCGCGGCGGGCGATGCGGTCGGGCCAGGCGTGCAGCAGCAGGTCGCCGACGGCGTGGCTGTCGGGGACGCCGCTCGCGGCCGTGCGCACGTCCAGGCGCCGACGCCAGCCTTTGGAGGCCTGTTCGATCGCCACCATGGCACCGCTGTCGAAACCGCCGCGCGCGACTGCTCCCCTCGAGGTGCCCAGGGCGGAGACGCGGCGATCGCGCCAGGCGTGCAGCGCATCCACCCGCGCGCGGAAGTCGTCGCTGCGCGCCTGCTCGCCGCGCAGCGGCGAGCGCGCCTCGACCAGGGCGAGCAGGTCGGCCGCGAGCGGGCGCAACTCCGCTGGCGCGCGCAGCGCCGCGGCAGCCAGCCGCGGACTGGCGCCGAGCGCCAGCATGCGCCGGCCCAGCGGCGTGATGCGTCCGTCGGCATCGAGCGCGCCCAGCGCGGCGAGCAGCTCGCGCGCCTGCGCCAGCGCGCCGGGCGGCGGCGGATCGAGCCAGCGCAGCGTGTCGTCGCTGCCGGCGCTGATGCCCCAGGCGGCCAGTTCCAGCGCCAGCCCGGAAAGTTCGGCCTGGGCGATCTCCGGCGTGCGTGCGGCCTCCAGTCGGCGGCTTTGCGGCCACAGGCGGTAGGCCGTGCCTTCGGCGACGCGTCCGGCGCGGCCGGCGCGCTGGTCAGCGGAGGCCTGCGAGATGGACACCGTCTCCAGCCGCGAGAAGCCGGAGTTGGGATCGAAACGCGGTTCGCGCGCCAGGCCGGCGTCGATCACCGCCCGGATGCCGGGCAGGGTCACGCTCGATTCGGCCACGTTGGTGGCCAGGATCACGCGCCGCGTGCCCGCTTCGGCCGGCGCCAGTGCGGCCTGCTGTTCGGCCAGCGAGAGCTCGCCGTGCAGCGCGAGGATCTCGAGCTCCTCCCCGCTTTCGCCGCGAGGGGGGAGCGTCTTTTCGAGCAGCGTCTGGGCGCGCGCGATCTCGCGCCGACCGGGCAGGAACACGAGCACATCGCCGGCGCTTTCCTCCAGCGCCTGGCGGGCGACGCGGGCGAGCTGGTGTTCCGGGGTTTCCTGCGCGCGGGCGGGTGGATGTTCGATGCGCACCGGAAAGCTGCGGCCCGGGCTGGACAGCGGTGGCGCGTCCAGCCAGCGCGCGATGCGTTCGCCGTCGAGCGTGGCGGACATCACCAGCAGCCGCAGGTCCGGACGCAGCGTGGCCTGCACGTCCAGCGCCAACGCCAGGCCGAGGTCGCCGGCCAGGTGGCGTTCGTGGAATTCGTCGAACAGGATCGCGCCGACGCCGGACAACTCCGGATCGTCCTGGATCAGTCGCGTCAGGATGCCTTCGGTAACCACTTCGATGCGGGTGGCGGCGCTCACCTTCGATTCGAAGCGGATGCGGTAGCCGATGGTCCGGCCGACCTCTTCGCCCCGTTGCTCGGCCATGAACCGGGCGGCGGCGCGTGCGGCGATGCGGCGCGGTTCGAGCATCACGATGCGGCGGCCCGCCAGCCAGGATGCATCCAGCAGCGCGGGCGGGACCTGGGTAGTCTTGCCGGCGCCGGGCGGGGCTTCGAGCACCAGCCGCGTATGGGCGTCGAGCGCGTTGCGCAACTCGGGCAGCAGCGGGGTGATCGGAAAGGCGGTCGGCGCTTGCATCATCCACGCGGATGATAGCCGCTGGGCACGCTCAACCCGTGCGGATTCATGCAGGAGCCCGCGTGCGGTCGATGCGCTTCGACCGGGTCAAAGCGAAGCATCGCCCGCAAGCGGACTCCTGCAAAGGGCGGCCGGACCGGGTGGCTACTTGCTCCCCGCCATGCACTGTGCCACCCACTTGCGCGCGGTGGCCACGCCGCTGGTATCGCCCAGGTGCGTACGCACGCTGGCGATGATCTGCCAGTTGCGCGCGCACAGCTGACCGTGTTGCGGGCCGTTGCGCCAGGACTCCAATGCCAGCCGTTGCGCCGCGTCGTAGTCGGTCTGCCTGAGCGCGGCCTCGGCCTGCTGATTGAGCTGTTCCGGCGTGGCCGGCGGCGTCGGCAACGGCACGTCGGCGGGCGAAGGAGCCGGCGACGGCGGTGCCTTCGCGCGTTCGGCGCGCAGTGGCGCGAGCGATTCGAACTTGGACTGGTACTCGTCCGTGATGCGCTTGGCGTCGTCGCTGGAGCCGATCACGCGCGGGGTGATCAGCACGATCAGCTCCGAGCGGTTGCGATGGCGGTCGGTGGTGCCGAACAGGCGGCCGATCAGCGGAATGCGGTTGAGCCCGGGAATGCCGGTATCGGTGCTGCCCTCGTCCTGCCGGATCAGGCCACCGAGCAGCACGGTCTGGCCGCTCTGCACGCCGACCTGGGTGGAGATCTCGCGCTGCTGGATGGTGTAGTTGCCGTTGGTGTCCTTGTCGCCCGGCACGCTCACCTGCTGCTTGATGTTGAGGTAGACCAGGCCACCGGGATTGATCCGCGGCTGCACGTCCATGATTACGCCGGTGTTGATGTACTGCACTTGGCCGATGGTGGTCGGATCATTGCTATTGGTAGTGCCCAGGCCGGTAGTGAAGAAGGTCTGGTTGACCGGGATCTGGTCGCCGGCCTGGATGTGTGCGACCTGGTTGTTCATCACCACCAGCGACGGTGCCGACAGCGTCTTGACGTTACCGTTCTTCTCCTGCGCATGCAGGGCGACGTTGAGGTTGTTGCTGAGGAACGAATAGAAGAACGAATCGGCCGACGGGTTGTACGTGACGCCTCCGCGCCCAAGCGCCCACTGTTGCCGGTTCCCCGGCTGGCCGGGGGTGATGCCGCCGCCGCTGTTGGGCGTGCCGCCTACCAGCCCTTCGAGGTACCACTGCACGCCGAACTGGAATTCCCCGGTGAGCTGCACCTCGAGGATGCGCGTCTCTATCTGCACCTGCAGCGGCACGGTGTCCAACCGCTCGATGGCGCCTTCGATCTCCGACCACTGCGACGGCCGCGCACGCACCAGCAACTGGTTGTTGGCGTCCACCGAGGAAATCTTGATCGAGCCGTCGGACGAGCTGTACTGCTGGTCGTTGGCCGCGCTGCTGGCGTTGGCCAGGCCACTGCTGCTGCCGAAGCCGCCGCCTCCGCTCAGTCCGCCGGTGCCGGTGCCGTTGTCGCTGCCGAAACCGTTGCCCGTGCCGTTGTTGCCGCCGAGCATGCCGCTGTTGCCCGCGCCGCTGTCGCTGCCGCCCCGGCTGCCGCCCCGGCTGCCGCCATCGGCGCCCGCGAAACCGCCGCTGTTGCCGAAGCTGCCGGCGGTGCTGCCCATCGCGGTGTCGTTGGTGTTGTCGGCGCTGCCCAGCGTGCCGGAGGAAAGCCCCGGGCCGACTTCGCCGCCACCACCGCCACCGCCGGACGCGTTGGTGTAGATCCGCGCCAGGTAGCGCGCCAGGTCCGAGGCCTTGATGTTGCGCACGTCGTAGACGTACAGCTGCGGCTCGTTGCCGCCGCCGCGGTCGATCCGGGCGATCCATTCGCCCACTTCACGCAGATAGTCCGGCTGGGTGCTGATCACCACCAGCGCATTGGTGCGTTCGATCGGGATGAAGCGCAGCATGCCGGCCAGCGGGCTGTCGCCCTGCTTGCCGAAAATGGCATCGAGCTTTGGCATCAGCTGGGCGACGTTGGCCCGTTCCAGGCTGAACACGCCCACCGACATGCCCTTCAACCAGTCGACGTCGAAGGTGCGCACGGTGCGCGCGTAGTTCTCCAGCTCCTGCGGGGTACCGGCCAGCACCAGCAGGTTGCGCGCCGGGTCGACCAGCAGGATCGAGTCAGGCCGGGCGAACGGCTTGATCAGCTTCTGCATCTGCGCGGCGGAGATGTAGTGCAGCGGAAACAGCCGCGCCTGCATGCCGCCGCGCGGCGCCACCGCGCCGAGGCTGGGCACCACGCTGCCGGCGACCGCGTTCTTGGCCGGCAGCACCACGTAGCTGGCGCCACGCTGGATCAGCGCGTTGCCGGTCCAGGACAGCAGTGTCTCCAGCACCGGCAGCGCCTCGCTGGCGTCGATCGGCTCGGCGGTGGAGAAGGAAATGTTGCCCTGCACGCCTGGCACGATGGTGTAGTTCTTCTTCAGGAAGTCGCCGAGGATCGCCTTGACCACTGCCTGCACCGGCTGGTTCTCGAAGTTGAAGGTCACCGCGCCCTCGCCGTGCGCCGGCGGCCGTGGCTTGGCCAGCGGCTGCGGGTGGATGAACTGGCCGGTACCGCTGTCGATCTGCGGCTGCGGGCTTTCCTGGCCGGCGGGGCCGGCGTTGTTGTTCAGCGGCAGCGGCGCGGGTGCGGGCTTTTCGGTGCCGGCCACGGCCTCCCGCTGCAGCGCGTAGTCGTCGCGCGGCTGCGGCATGCTGGAGCAGCCGACAAGCCAGACCGTCAGCGCGATGGCGCCGATCCGGGACAGACCGTGCAGGGCATAGGGGAACATGGTTCAGCGATCTCCTTGGTGAGCTTTCGCGGCTGCCTGTTCGGCGCGGCGTTTCTGGATGGCGGCCTTGAGCTGGCGCAGGCGCTCGGCCTGGCGCGCATCGTTGGTCATGTCCATGCGTGCCGGACCACCGCGCAGGGCCGAAATGGCCCCGCCGCCGGCGGGCGCCATGCCGCCTTCGTCGTCCTCGTCGCCGCCATCGTCCGGGTTGCCGGGGCCCGGGCCGGGGCCGGGCTCGTCCTGCGGAATGCCGTCCTGCTCGTCCTCGCCATCCTCGGGCGGCGGCTGCAGGCGATGTCCCCGGCGCATTTCGATGGGTACGTCCTCGGGTATCGAGGAAGCCTCCGCCGGGACGCCGCCCGGGCCCGGGCCAGGACCCGCACCGCCGCGGACCTGGTCGACCGGGGCGCTGGCCGGCAACTGCAGTTCGACGCGGCCGCTGGAGGAGTCGAACACCGCCGCGCGCGGCTTGACCTCGACCAGGGTCCAGCTGCCGTCGGGCAGGCTGGCGCCTTCCTTCACGCGCAGCTCCTTGCCGCTGTCCTTCGCGCGCTTGTTGTGCAGCAGCGCCATGCGCAGGGTGGGCGTGAGGATGATGCCGGTCAGCTGCATGTCACCGAGCTGGCTGGTGCCGCTGGCGGCATGCGCCACCGGCTTGCGGTCGGGGTTGAACAGCGGTTGCTGCCACACCGCCGCGTAGCGCTGCAGCGGTACCGGCGGCGGCAGCGTGGCGGCATGTTGCGCCGGCAGCGGCGCGGGCCGGCGCGGCGCGGCCCAGTGCACGCCACGGCCGATGCCGGCGAGCAGGGCCAGGAACAGCACGCCCAATACCACCGCGGCGGCGGCCAGCGGCACGGTCAGGCGGCGCTGCGCGGCGGCGTTCATGGCGCCTCCCCGCTGTCGATGACGCTGGCCGCCGGGGCCGGCGCCGCGGCACCCTGACCGCGCGCCGGGCGCACGTAGCCGGACAGGGTGAACTGGATTTCCAGCACCGGCTGGTTGCCCTGCTGTGCGGCGACCGGGTTGCGGTAAATGCTCAGGTCGTCGACGAACAGGTAGGGCGTGCCCTGTTCCAGCGCGTTGAGCACCGCCACCAGCGGTTCCATGTCGCAACGCAGGCTGATGCTCACCGCGGCCTTGCGGTAGGGGCTGTTGTCGTCGTCCGGCGGATTGGGCAACGGCATCTTCTGGGTCACTTCGCAGGCGCCGCCGGCGGTGTGCGCACCGACCGCGTCGACCACCCGCTGCATCAGCCCGGCGGAGGCGGCATTGGGGTCGCTCTCGGGCAGGAAGGCGGCACTGGCCGCCTGGCCGGCGCCCAGTTCGGCGATGCGCTTCTGCAGCGCCGGCCTTTCGGCGATGGCCGCGGCGTAGCGGCTCTGCGTGTCGCGCAGGTCGGCCATCTGTGCGTGGACCGCGCGCAACGGCGCCACGAACCACCAGTGGATCAGCAGGAAATAGACCAGCACCAGCGCCAGCACCAGCAGCAGCACGGCGGCGATACGGCTGTCGCGCGGCTTCAGCACGAGTTGCCTCATGGCCGGTCCCCCGCGCTGGAACTGCTTGGAGCGGCCTGGGCGGTGGCGCCGGCCTGGCGCAGCTGGGCGACCATGTAGAAGCGCTCCTTGCCCGACGCCGGATCGGGCTGGATGCTGCCCTGGAAATTGGGATCGCGCACGATCTTCGAATCCTTCAGCGCGTCGATCAGCGCGGCCGCCTGCGGCGCCTGGCCCTGGAAGCCGACCTGCCCGCCCGGATCGACGCTCAACCGCTCCAGCCAGGCGTTTTGCGGCAGCCGGCGGGTGAGGTCCAGCAGCAGATCGAGCATGGTCACGCGGTTCTGCTTGCGCCGCACCAGGAAGCTGGCCGCGCCGGCGTTGTCCTGCAGCTCCTGGCGCAGCGCGCCGACCTGCTGCGCCTCGGCCTGCATGCTTTCGACCTGGGCCTGCATCGTGGCCAGCGCCTGTTCGCGGTTGTTCAGCCACTGCGCCAGCGCCAGCACCAGCAGCAGCACGGCCGCCGCGGCGAGCGCCAGGTTCAGCCGCTGGCGCGGATGGGTGCGGTGGAGCACCCGCGCCGGCGGCAGCAGGTTGGCGCCGAGCCGGCCGTTGCCCTCGGCCACGTCCACGGCGTCGACACGGATGCCGGCACCTTCCAGCTCGGCCAGCAGCGGGTCGAGCGTGTCCCGCGGCACCGCCACCAGTTCGGCGAAGAAGCGCCCGGCCGGCGCCGGCGCATCGCGTTCGAGCACCGCGTAGTAGACCTGCTCCACGCGGAAGGGCGTTTGCCGGTCCATCTCGAAGGCGCCGACCTGTTGCAGGTTGTCCGCTGCCGCGCGCGGCAGCAGCAGCCGCCGGCGCAGGCCCGCGGTGGCCGGCAGCAGCAACGCCAGGCGCAAGTCCTCGCGGTCGACCTCGGCGATGGCCGCGGACAGGGCCGCCTGCTCGATCGCCGCCTCGCTGCCGCGCGGCCATTGCGCGCGCACCTCCGCCTCGCCGGCACGGCGCAGTTCCCAGCGCTGGCCGGTCCGCTGAAGCAGATACCACTGCGCGCCGCCGCCGAACAGGCGGGCCCACGACGAAGGCAGCATCGCGCCCAGTTCGCCGAACCACCAGCCAAAGAAGCGCGGCAGCGGCGAGGCACGCCAGGCCCGGCGTGCGCGGTCCAGCTGGGGCCGCAGCGATTGCGTTGCGTTGGTCATTCGCGGTCACCCTCCCGCCAGTGCAACACCGCGTAGGGCTGCGCCCCCGGACGAACGCCCTGCAGGCGTACGGTGGCGTGCAGCACGGCGCGCGTGCCATCGGCCATCGTGGCCTCCGAGCGGATACTATGCGTCACTCCATTGCCGGCGAACAGGGCCGCCACGCCCGGGCGGGCGTTCTTGCGCGCGGCCATGACCTGCGCGACCCGCTCCGGCGTCATGCCGGGGACCGCCGCCAGCGCCAGCGGCGCGGCCGTTTTGGGGTCGGGACTCTCGCGCCCGGACCAGATGGTGATCGCACCGGCCAGGGTGCGGTACAGCGCACTCGTCATTCCCGCCACCTGCTGCAGTTCCTCGATGCTCATGAACGGGGCGTGGCGCGGCTGGTAGCCGTTCGCCGCGTAAACCTCCAGGCCGACCCGGCGGTTGGGGTCGAAATCGCGCCAGTCGAGCACGGCCAAGGCCAGTTTCTGCGCCGCGTCGTTGCGCAGGCCGGCTGCGTGGAACAGCCCCTGCAGCACGATCGGCGAGGCGGTGTTCAGATCCACCTTGCCGCCTTCATCGAACGCGCTGACGCGCACCGTGGCGTCGCCGAAATGGAACGTATAAGGTCGCCCGTCGGCTTGCCAGCGTTGCTTCAGGCGCGGGTCCTGCAGACCGTAGACGGCGCGCGCCAGGCCAGCCTCCGCGGCGTAGTGCGCCTGCGTCTGGGCGAACTGGAAGCGCGCCTGCAACCCCTCGGTGCGCGCCGTCAGGGCATAGCCGCCGAGCATGATCGCCAGCAGCGTGCAGGCCCACAGCACCAGCAGCAAGGCCACGCCGCGCTGCGACCGGCGCTGCGCGCTCATGGCTCTCTCCCGGCCAGGAGCCTGGCGGGCGTGGCCCCGTCAAGCATGGTGAACTGGCGCTGGTTGGCCGAAGCGTCCACGCGCAGCGGCACGGTCAGCTGCGGCCAGTAGCCGGCGCCGGGAAGTTTCAGATCGATCCGTACCAGCTGCGGCAGATGGTCGCCGGCGGGCCAGTCGCCGCGCCACGCGCCGACGCGGCCGCGCGCATCGAGTCCGCGGTAGTGGAAGCTGCCCTGGCGGACGTCCTCGAGCAATACCTGCGGCGGTCCCGGCTTCAGCGGTTCGCCGCTGGGCGGCAGCAGCGCGAAGCGGATCTGCAGCCGCTGTCCGCCCTTGCCGTTGTCGACCAGATCGAGCATCTGCACCTGCGGCCCGAGCTTGCCAAGATAACCGGGCAGTGGCGCCACGAAGCTCATCGACCGCGCGTCGCCCTGGAAGAAGATCGGCTCGTCGTCGTCCGGATCCTTGGCCAGTTGCTGGGTCATCGCTTGCGCCAGCTCCCTGCGCAGGAACTGCTGCGCCGCACGAACCGCGTCCAGCCGCTCCACCGCCGCCGTACCGGCGCGCACGCTGTGCGAAGCGGTGCGGATGCCCGAATACACGCCCACCAGCAACAACGCCAGCAGCGCCAGCGCGGCAAGCACTTCGAGCAGGGTGAAGCCGCGGGCGCGCTGTCGGGGATTCGGCATTCGGGATCCGGGGTTCGCAACAGCGGACGGCAGGCGCTTGCGCGCCTTGCCGAACCCCGGATCCCGAATGCCGAATCCCGGCCTCACGACCCCACCCCCCGCGGCTGGGGGCCACCCACCCGCAGCGTGCTGAAACGCGCGCGATAATCGTGCCCTGCACTCTTCCACATCACGTCCAGGTCCAGCCGGTAGAGCTTGAGCGGCGAGGCCGGCGCCCGCGGTTGCGGCCCGGCCGCGGGTGCGGTCGCCCGGACCGGAAACGGCTGCACGTCCAGTTGCCAGCTGTAGCGCTCGTCGAAGCGGCCGCTGCTGCGGCCGGTATGGACCGGCTCGAGCACGAACGCGCTGTCGAGCAGGCTGCGCGCCCACATCGCCGCCTGGCTGCGCTCGGCCGAACGCGCGGTGAGCGTGAGCGAACTGCCCGCCACGCGCATCAACGTGGCGAAGGTGATCGCCAGCAGCAGCACCGCGGCAATCACCTCGAGCAGGGTGAAGCCGCGGGCGCGCGCGGCGCGGCGCCCGGGATGGGGGATTCGGGATTCGGGATTCGCAACAGCGCACGACAGGCGCTTGCGCGCCTTGCCGAATCGCCAATCCCGAATCCCCCATCCCCGCCCCATCACGAATTGACCACGCTCACCGCACCCGTGAGCCAGGCGACATTGACCCGCCACCGGCGCTCGCCCTGCTGCAGCACGACGTGGCCGCCGGTGGAGCTGCCATCGGGGAAAAAGCGGATGCGGCCGGTGTGGTCGTCAGGCTGGTCCTCGCGCGCGCTGGTGATGGACAGCCGCATGCCCTCGGGCAAGGCCACCTGCTTGCCACCCGCGGCGCGGTAGCTAGCGTTCTTGATATCCAGGTCGAACGTCTGCTGCTGGCCCTTGACGATCGCCTGCGCGCGGGTGGCGCGCAACGCCGCGGCCAGTTCCACGCTGGCCGCGCGCACGCGCGCGCTGGCCAGCCCCTGGCTCACCGACACGGCCGCCGCCGCCGCCGCGATGCCGATCAGCAGGATCACGGCGAGCATCTCGAGCAGGGTGAAGCCCCTGGTGCGCTTTGCGCGCCGGGGATTCGGGAGTCGGGATTCGGAATTCGCAAAAGCAGCGGGCAGCAGGCGCTTGCGCGCCTTGTCGAATCCCCGATCCCGATTCCCGAATCCCAGCCTCATTGCCAGCTACCGATGTCCTTGCTGTATTTGTCGCCGCCCGGCTTGCCGTCCTGGCCGTAGAACACCAGGTCGTAGCTGCCGTGCTCGCCGGGGGACTTGTAGCCGAAGGCGTGGCCGAACGGATCGACCAGGTCCGATGGCTTGGCGTACGGGCCTTGCCAGTTCACCGCGTTCGGCGGCTTCTTGACCAGCGCATCGAGGCTGGCCGGCGGCGAGCCATTGTCGAGCGAGTAGTTCTCGACCTTCTGGCCCAGCGTCATCAACTGTGCCTTGCCGGCGCCGTACTTGCCCTTGTCGACGCTGCCGCCAACCTGGCGCACCACGATCGCACCGATGATGCCGATCAACACGATCACGGCCAGCATCTCGAGCAGGGTGAAGCCTTTGGCGCGCGCGGCGCGCCCGGTATTCGGGATTCGGGATTCGGGATTGGGCAAGGCGCGCAAGCGCCGGCCACCCGGTTTTGCGAATCCCGATTCCCGATTCCCGAATCTCCGCATCTGATCAACCATAAAAGTCTCCACACTCATTGAATATTCGCCGTAAGGCTCAGCAGCGGCAGCAGGATCGCCGCCATGATGATCGCCACCAGCACCGTCA
Source organism: Frateuria hangzhouensis (assembly GCF_026410505.1). Lineage (GTDB taxonomy): Bacteria > Pseudomonadota > Gammaproteobacteria > Xanthomonadales > Rhodanobacteraceae > Frateuria_A > Frateuria_A hangzhouensis. Next base: position 165,191 of record NZ_JAPMIU010000002.1, on the reverse strand, counting down.
TCACGATGGTCAACGCCGGCACCAGCGCGGCCAGCAGGCGGTCGATCGCGCGCTTCGATTCCAGGTCGAAGGTGTCGGCGACCTTCAGCAGCATGCTGTCGAGCTGCCCGGCCTCCTCGCCCACCTGCACCATCTGCAGCGACAGCCGCGGAAAGCGTTGCGAACGGGCCAGCGCGGCGCTCAGGCCGCCACCGCCCTTGACCTGTTCGGCCGCCTGCGCCAGCGCATCGTCCAGCGCGGTATTGCCGGTGACCTGGCGCGCGATGCCCAGCGCGGTGAGCAGCGGCACGCCGTTCTTCAGCAGCGTTCCCAGCGTCCGTGCGATGCGCGCGGTCTCGACCTTGAGCAGCAGCGGCCCGATCACCCGCATGGTGAGCAGCTTCGCGTGCCAGGCCATGCGCTGGGCCGGATCGCGCAGACGCGCCCGCCACACCGCGATGCCGATGCCCAGCGCGACCAGGATCAGCCACCACCACGATTGAAGCACCTGGCCGATGAACAGCACGATGCGCGTGATCCAGGGGATCGGCACCTGCATGTCCTGGAAGATCGGCACGAACTGCGGCACCACGTAGGCCAGCAGCAACACCAGCGAGCCGAGCACGCCGATCATCAGGAACGCCGGGTAGATCAGCGCATTGATGATGTTGCCGCGCAGTTGCTGGGCGCGTTCGAGGTAATCGGCCAGCCGGCGCAGGGTGTCTTCCAGCGAACCGCCCGCCTCGCCTGCGCGCACCAGCGAGATGTAGAGCCGGGGGAACACGCCATGTTCCTCGTCCAGCGCCTGCGACAGCGTGATGCCGCCACGCACGCGGTCACGCACGCGCTCGACCAGGCGTTTGGCGCGCTCGGCCTCGGGAAGCTCCATCAGGATGCCCAGCGCGCGATCCAGCGGCTGGCCGGCACCGAGCAGCGTGGCCAACTGGTGGGTGAACTGCGCCAGTTGGTCGCCGGTAAAGGGGCCGCGCTTGAACAGGGCCGCGAACGCCGAGCCGTCGCCCATGGCGTCGGCAGGCCGAGCCTCCAGCGGCGTGTGGCCCTGGTCCTGCAGGCGGCCGATCGCCTCCTCCAGGCTCGACGCCTCGATCTGCCCCTGCAGCATCTCGCCGGCGGCGCTGATGGCGCGGTAGCGGAACTGCGCCATGTCAGAGACCCTTCGCGCTTTGCTCCCTCTCCCCTCCCGGGAGAGGGCTGGGGTGAGGGGTCAAGGCTTGCGAAAGAGGGCGGGCGGGACAGGACGCGCTTTTGCTCTTCTGGGCAGAAACAGCCACTCGATGGAAGTTCGGGGCGAGCCCCGACCCCTCGCCCCAGTCCTCTCCCCGGAGGGGAGAGGGAGCCAGAAGTTCAGCCTTCCTGCGTGACACGCAACACCTCCTCGAGGGTGGTGACGCCGGCGACCGCCTTGGCGATGCCGTCCTCGTACATCGTGCGCATGCCCTCGGCGCGAGCCACCCGCTCGATCTCGCTGGCGTCGGCGCGCTGCATCACCAGGCGGCGCAGCGGCTCGCTCATCACCAGGAACTCGACGATCGCGCGACGGCCGCGGTAGCCGGTCGGGTTGGCGGCATTGCTGCCCGGCTTCCACAAACGGATCGGGCGTTCGTCGGTGTATTTCTCCAGTTCGAACTCGGCGACCACTTCCGGCGGCGGCTCGTAGGGAATCGCGGTATCCGGGTCGAGCCGGCGCACCAGCCGCTGGGCCAGGATCGCGTTGACGGTCGAGCCGAGCAGGTAGTCCTCGACACCCATGTCAAGCAGGCGCGTGACGCCGCCGGAGGCCGAGTTGGTATGCAGGGTGGAGAGCACCAGGTGGCCGGTGAGCGCGGACTGGATCGCGATGCGGCAGGTCTCCAGGTCGCGCATCTCGCCGATCATGATCACGTCCGGATCCTGGCGCATGATCGAGCGCAGCGCGTTGGCGAAATCCAGCCCGATCTGCGGCTTGACCTGGATCTGGTTGATCCCCTCGAGCTGGTACTCGACCGGGTCCTCGACGGTGATGATCTTCACGTCCGGCGTGTTGATGCGCGACAGCGCCGTGTACAGCGTGGTGGTCTTGCCCGAGCCGGTGGGGCCGGTGACCAGCAGGATGCCGTTGGGACGCTCGAGCACTTCGACGAAGCGCTTCTCGAACGCGCTCGTGAAGCCGAGCGATTCGAAATCGAACACCACCGACTCGCGGTCCAGGATACGCATCACCACCGATTCGCCGTAGGCGGTCGGCACGGTCGACACGCGCAAGTCCAGCTCCTTGCCCTGCACGCGCAACTGGATGCGCCCGTCCTGCGGCAGTCGCCGTTCGGCGATGTTGAGCTTGGCCATGATCTTGACGCGGCTGATCACCGCCGCGGTCGACGAGGACGGCGGCGCCTCCACTTCGTGCAGCACGCCGTCGATGCGGTAGCGCACCTTCAGGCGGTTCTCGAACGGCTCGATGTGCACGTCGGACGCGCGCTGTTCGACCGCGCGCTGCAGGATCAGGTTCACCAGGCGGATCACCGGCGCCTCGGAGGCCAGGTCGCGCAGGTGCTCGACGTCGTCCTCCTCGCTGGCTTCGCCGCCGAGGTTCTCCACGATCGTGCCCATCGCCGAACGGCCGGTGCCGTAGTAGCGCTCGATCAGGTCGTCGATTTCCGAGCGCAGGCCGATGCGCAATGCCACCGGCCGGCCGGCGGCCAGTTCCACGGCCTGCAGCGGATAGGGGTCGGCCGGATCGGCCACCACCAGCGCCAGGTCGTCCTCGCCCTCGCGCACCGGCACCACGTGCTGCTGCTTGAGGAAGCGCAACGAAAGCTCCGGCTCCGCCGGCGGCATTTCCGGCGCGTCGCGCGCGGCCAGCAGCGGCACATCGAGCAGTTCGGACCAGCCTTCGGCCAGGTCGCGCTCCGATACCAGCCCGAGCCGCGCCAGCAGCGCGGTCAGCGTGCCCTCGGGCGCCTCCTCGTGCAGCCGGCGCGCGCGATGGAGGTCGCTGTCCTTCAGATGCCCGCGCGACACCAGCAGGGCGCAGACCGCCGCTTCGCGGTCGTCCACGGTGAGCGCCCAGGTGGCCGCCGTCTGCGCCGCTGTCGACATGTCACTACTCCCCCATGCAGATCGCGTATCACGCTGGCCACCCGGGGCCGGCAGGACAGGCATTGTTAGCACAATCGACGAAAACGATGCGACCACAACCATGAACACGTGGCCGGTGCAGGGCGACGCCGCGAATGGGCTTCGCGGGGCTGTGGCGGGTTCGTCAGCCGCCCGCGTCCTTCCCCTCGATCGCACCCCCGGCGCCGCTCGGGCTGCCCCCGCAACCCCCGGTGGGCGGCGATGTCCGACCGTTGTCATTGAACCGGCTATCGGGCAGTTGCATCGACATTCCGCGCGGGGTGTGCCTAAGCGTTTGCTCGGCCTCGGCTGCCGTCTGCGGCCGCTGGCTGCCGGTTTGCGGCTTTCCGTCGGCCAGTGCCTGGCGTTCGGCGGCGGTCAGCTCGCGCAATTGCCCGGTGGCCGGATCGATCGCTGCCTGCAGTTGCTGGCAGCCGTCGGCCGGCCTGGCCACATGGGATCGGCCGGCACTGGCGGCGGCCGCCTGGTCCGCCGCCCGCAGGCCGCTGCAGGCACAGGCGCCGACGACCGCCGGTGCCAGGAGAAGCCAGCTCGCCTTGCGCATCCTTGGTTCCCTCCCCGGGCGCGTCGATGGATGTTCCCGCGCGGCCGCGTGGCTGCCGCCGGACATGTCGGTGGAGAAGCTGCCCCACCGGAAGTGAATACAGTGTGCCGGAAAAAAAGCCGGCACCTCGCGGTGCCGGCTCCGGATCAGCCTTCGAACCCGGCTTACCAGCCGATGCCGATACCCACGCCACCGCTGGTCTCGTCGCCGCTGACCGCGGCACCGAAGGTGACGCTCGCGTGCGACGACACCTGCCGCGAGTAACCGACCGCCAGCGCCGCGCGGTTGCCGTAGGTGCCCATGCCCACGCCCAGCCGGTTGGCGTCGGTGATGCCCTGGGTGCTGAACGACATCTGCGCCATCGCCGCCCCCATCGCACCGACCTGGTCCAGTCGGCGATCGACGGCGCGGAAGCGGTCGTCGACCTCGTTGCGGAAGGAGTCCAGGTCACCGGTGGTGACGAAGCCGGCCAGCTTCTGGTCCGCGTAGGCCTTGGCCTGGTTCAGGGTCTGCACGTCCCCGGCGTCGGCATAGGTCTTGGCGGTGGCGATGGCCTGGTCCACCTGCCCGGTGTTCGCCGCATCGGTCGCCGCGGTACCGGCGCTGACGTTGGTCACGCGCCGGGTGTTGGTGGCGGTGCCGACCGAGACGGTGTTGGCCGCGTCGGCCACCGACCCTTGGCCGATCGCCACCGCACCGTCGGCGGTGACCGTCGCGCCCTGGCCGATCGCGGTGCCGGAGGCGTTCTGCACCGTGGCGCTCTCGCCGACCGCCACGGCATTGGTCGCGGCGGCGGCGATGGTGCTGTTGGCGCCCACCGCCGTGCTGCCGTCGGCGTTGACCTTGGCGTTGCCGCCAAGCGCGGTGTCGTTCTTGCCTGCCGCGTAGCTGTCGCCGCCCACCGCGGTGCCATGGTCGCCACCGGCCGAGGCGGCCGAGCCGATCGCCACGCCCTTGGTGCCGGCCGCGACGTTGGCATTGGCGGTGCCGTCCACCCTCAGGTAGCCCAGGTCGGCCGCGCCTTCGCTCAGGCTTCCCAGCTGGGTTTCGATGGTGGTCACCCGGCCGTCCAGGTTGGTGATCGACTGGGTGTTGGTGGTCACCTGGGTGTTCACCTGGCTCACCGCGGCGTCCAGCTGGCCCTTGTTGACCGCGTCATGGGCGGCCGTGCCGTCGGCCAGGTTGTGCACCTGGGTGCCGCCCTGGCCACCGAGGGTCACGTCGCACTGGCAGGCGGCGTCGTAGTTGACCGACAGCGCATCGCCCTGGCTCACCTGGGTCTGCAAGGCATCGAGCTGGCCCTTGTTGACCGCGTCGGTGGCGGCGGTACCCGCGGCCACGTTGGTGATGAAGCGCTCACTGCCGACGTCGCCCACCGACACCGCGTTTTCGCGGCTGGCCACCGATCCGGCACCCAGCGCCACGCTGTTGGCCGCCTGGGCGTAGGCACCGTAGCCGATCGCGGTGGCGTTGACCTGCTCGGCCCAGGACGCCGCGCCCAGGGCCAGCCCGCCTTCCATGTCCGCCGCGCTCAGCCAGCCCAGCGCGGTGCTGTAGTCCGCGCCGGCCGTGGCACCGGCGCCCAGTGCCGAGCTGCCGGTGCCGTTGGCGGCAGCGGAAACCTGACCGAACACGGTGCCGCCGACGGCCACGCTCTCGTCGCCCGAGGCGATGCTGAACTCGCCCACGGCCGTGCCGCTGGTGCCCTCGGCCGCGGCGCCGACGCCCACGGCCGTCGCATAGTCCCCGGCCACCGTTTCGGCACCGATGGCCGTGGCGCCCAGCCCCAGCGCATTGGCCAGGTAACCGTTGGCCGTGGATTCCACGCCGGCCGCCACGCTTTCGGCGCCGGTGGCCGTCGCGGCATCGCCCGAAGCGGTGCTGTAGTAGCCGCTGGCGGTGCTTTCGATGCCGGAAGCCTCGCTCAGCGCACCGGTGGCCACGCCGCCGTCGCCGCTGGCCAGGCTGGCCGCGCCCGTGGCGGTCGACTGCTCGCCACTGGCTTCGCTCTCCGAACCGAGCGCGGTGCCGTACTCGGCGGTCGCCTGCGCATTGCTGCCGTAGGCCGCACTGTTGGCGCCATCGGCCACGCTGCCATAGCCGCCGGCGGTGGCGTAATCGCCGTTGGCGGTGGCCAGGCTGCCCATCGCCGTGGCGCCGGTACCGAAGGCACCGCTGTAGGCGCCCACGGCCGTGGCGTTGTCAGACAGCGCGTAGCTGCCGGCGCCGTAGGCCGAGCTTTCGGTGCCCAGCGCGGCACTGGACGCGCCGCCGGCCGTGCTGTGTTCGCCCAGCGCCAGCGCGTCTTCCGTGCCGTCGGTGGCGCCGTCGGCCTGGAACATCGCCGTCGCGCCGCCGACCGTGCTTTCGAGCTGCGCCAGGTTGACTGCATCGGTCGCTTCGGTGCCGGCAGCCACGTCGGTGATCTGGCGCTCGGCGCCGTCGTCACCGACCGACACGCTGTTGGCGCGATCGGCCACCGAGCCGGCACCCAGGGCCACCGCGTTGGTGGCGTCCAGCGTCACCCAGGCCAGCGAACCCAGCACCGTGCTGTCCGTGGCATCGGCCTCGGCCAGCCAGCCCACCGCGGAGCTGTAATCACCCACCGCATACGCACCGGCGCCCAGCGCCACTGCGCCGTAGCCGTCAGCCTCCGTCGAGTACGAACCGAGCGCCATGCCGCCCATGGCGATGCTTTCGGTACCCGCCGCCACCGAGCCGTAGCCGGTCGCGATCGAGTAGTCGCCCAGCGCATTGGCCACCGGACCGCTCGCCACCGACAGCACGCCCTGCGCATACGCGCCGATGCCGAACGCCGAGCTCAGGTCGCCCACGGCCTGCGCGCTGGCGCCCACCGCCGTGCCGCCCATGCCGGCGCTGGTCGTCGCGCCGATCGGGTTGCCGTCGGCGTCGGTGATCAGCGCCGCGCCGGTCTCGTCCACCGCCTGTCCGCCGATCGCCACCGAGCCGGCGCCGTCGGCTACCGAGCCGCTGCCGAACGCGGCGCTGTTGTAGCCGTTGGCGGTGGCGCCAAAGCCTGCCGCCGTTGCGTACTCGCCATTGGCCTGCGTCAGGCTACCGATCGCGGTGCCGCCAGTACCGTAAACGCCGCTGTTGGCACCCACGGCAGTGCCGTTGTCGGTGGTCGCGTAGGCGCCGGCGCCGTAGGCCGAGCTTTCGGTACCCAGTGCGGCGCTGGCCGCGCCGCCGGCCGTGCTGTGCTCGCCGAAGGCCAGCGCATCTTCCGTGCCGTCCGTGGCGCCGTCGGCCTGGAACATCGCCGTCGCGCCGCCAACCGTGCTTTCCAGCTGGGCCACATTGACCGCGTCGGTCGCCTCTGTGCCGGCGGCCACGTCGGTGATCTGGCGCTCGGTGCCGTCGTCGCCCACGGACACGCTGTTGTCGCGGTCGGCATACGAACCGGCACCGAGTGCCACCGAATTGTCCGCGCCCGCAAAGCTGTTGGCGCCCAGTGCCATGCTGTCAAGGCCGATCGCGAAGCTGTTGTAGCCCAACGCCACGGCGTTGGGCGCTTCCAGGCCCAGCCCGGCAAAACCGGTCCACGCATTGCCGCCGATGGCGATGCTGTTGTCACCCGCGGCCTGGCTGCTATCGCCGATGGCGATGCTCGACGTACTGAAGGCAGCCGAACCGTAGCCGCTGGCGATCGAATAGTCGCCCAGCGCGTTGGCCACCGGACCGCTCGCCACCGAGAGCGCGCCAGAGGCGTAGGCGCCGATGCCGAACGCCGAGCTCAGGTCGCCCACGGCCTGCGCGCTGGCGCCCACCGCCGTGCCGCCCATGCCGGCGCTGGTCGCCGCGCCGATCGGGTTGCCGTCGGCGTCGGTGATCAGCGCCGCGCCGGTTTCATTCACGGCCTGTCCGCCGATCGCCACCGAGCCGGCGCCGTCGGCTACCGAGCCGCTGCCGAACGCGGCGCTGTTGTAGCCGTTGGCGGTAGCGCCGAAGCCGACCGCCGTCGCGTACTCGCCATTGGCCTGCGCCAGGCTGCCTACCGCGGTGCCGCCGGTGCCGTAGGCGCCGCTGTAGGCACCTACGGCGGTGCCGTTGTCGGTGGTCGCCATGCTGCCGGCGCCGAAGGCCGAGCTTTCCAGGCCCATGGCGCCGCTGTTGGCGCCCGTGGCGGTGCTGCTGTCTCCGAGCGCGATGCTGTTGGCGCCGATGGCCGACGCATAGGCGCCTTGCGCCAGCGAGTAGAAGCCCATGGCGGTGCCGTACATGCCAGCCATCGCGGCCTGGCCGCCGGCCGTGCCGCCGAGGTCGACCACCGGGTCGACGACGGCCTCCCCGCCGGGGTCGGCGGCAAGCTCGGCTGCCTGCAAGGGCGCCACGCTTCCCGCGAACAGGATGCCTACCGCGGCAGCCACGCTCAGCACGGCCGGTCGGGCGCCTTTGAGCCTGCCGCCCTTTCCGTGCGCGCGGGCGAACTCGGACGCGACGACCAGCACGCCGAGCGAGGCGTTCCAAACTTTGCTGTAGACCTTGTTCACGAGCCTTACCTCCGAGCGGATGTGCGGACGGCGGGTTGGCGGCCGCCCGACGAAATGCATGTGTGTCGGGCGATGCCACGCGCGTGGCCGACCCGGTTTTGGCAAGCGCGGCGCCTTGCGCCGCGGTGATCGGGCGTGCGACGGGCCGGAGCGCCGCTTTCGCGGCACCCTTCGAGCGCAGTTGCGATCAGGAAAAACCGGTTGAGCGAGCGGTTCGCGCCCCGCCGGAAGGCGGGGCGCGAACCACCGTTCACCCGTGGTCGATCAACGCAGGACCTGCAGGAAGCTGCCCATCACGCCGAGCCCGCTGTAGGCGGTCTCGCCGACGACGGTGACGTAGTAGGTGCCCGCGACCGGTCGCGTGTTGGCCACGGCCTCGTTGTTGCCGCGATGGACCGACTTGTAGTCGTAATCCTCCGGGCCACCGGGGGCGCCGACCTTCACGTACACCGAGACATCGCCGGTGCCGCCATAGGTGCGCAGGTTGAGCGCCAGCGCGCCTGCCGGGACGTCCAGCTTGTACACGGTGGCCACGCCGGCCGAACCCGCCTGCCCGGCCATCGCCACGCCGTTGGTCAGCACGATGGCGGTGTCGCCGCCCGGCGTGCCGCCGGTGTCGCCGCCCCATTCCTCGAACTGCGCCTCGGTGGCTTCGTCGGAGAGGCACTGGTTGAGCGAGCTCGCCTGGTCGACGGTCAACAGGCCTTCACCGGCCAGTTCGTCGGCGTGGGCGCGGATCGCCTGGCGATACGAACCGACATCCGCGGCGGCGCCGGCCAGCACCTTGGCCGTGCCGTAGATGTTGGCGCCCACGATCAATCCGCCGGCGGTGCTCACCGGCACGCCGGTGTCGCAGTCGAGCAGGAACTGGTTGCCGCGGTCCACGCCCCAGCCGATGTCCTTGAACAGAGCCGGCGTCAGGTCCAGGTCGAGGTTGGCTTCCAGGTCGGCATTGATCGCGTATTCCATGATCGCGTTGGGCGACAGCCGCGTGTCGTAGTGCGAGAACGACGAACCCTGGGCCAGCGTCGTCGGCGCGTACAACTGCACGTTGCCATCGGCATCGGCGCCGGCCAGGCCAGTGCTCTGGGCAAGCTGCACGTGCAGGCCGGACAGGTTCGCCTTGAAGGTGACGCCCGTGGTGTGGCTCACGGCGATCACCGGAATGGTGATCGAGGGGTCATCGCCCGAGGGAATGATCTGGGTGTCGTCGGTATTGGCGATAACCACGCCGACCGCACCGCCGGCCTGCGCATTGGCCGCCTTCTCGACGAACGCACAGGTGCCGCGATCGATCAGCGCGATCTTGCCGCTGACGCCCGCGACCGGGGCCGAGGCACCGGACACGTTGCAGGCCTGCGGATCGCCGCCCGGGACCGCCACGTCGCCGTTGAAGTTGCCCGGAGCGGGCGCCGGACCAAAGGCGGCCGCGTCATAGGCATAGTTGCCGGCGATGGCCGCCGGAGCGGTCACCTGGAACAGCACCGGCGCCTCCAGCGCCAGCGGCGCTTCGGCCTTGACGTTGGTACCGGTGAACACCAGGTGGCCATCGTCCAGCGCCGCCGTCATGCGCTCGGCGTCGGTCATCGCCGTCCAGAACTGGCCGGTGGTGTTGTCCTTGACGAAGCTGGAGTAGATGTCCTGCTGGTCCTGGTTCTGCTGACCGGTGCTGAGGTCGTTGAAGCCCGAGAAGCCCAGGCCGTGCGCCATCTCGTGGGTGACCACGTCGAGGAAGTTGATCTGGCCGGCCGGCGTGTTGCCGTCGATGCCGAAGTACCACGCCGAGCCTTCCAGGCAACCGGTGGAACCGAGCTTGCCGTTGAAGCGGCTGACGATGTCCGGGGTATTCGGCGGCAGCTCGTTTTCCACGCCCAGGTCGGTGCCGGCCAGCGCGTCTGCCAGCGCCGAGTGGTACCAGGTGTCGGCCAGGGCACCCTGCGGCAGCGTGTCGCCCGCGTTGAACGAGAAGATGTAGTTGGTGCCGGAGGAACCGAGCACGCCGGAGGTGGCGTTGCACGACAGCGGCTGGAAGGTCACCGTGTTGATGATCGGCACATCGCTGTGCAGCACGGCGCCCCACAGGTCGGCGGCGAACTGGAACACGATCAGCGCCTGCTCGCCGCGGGTGGTGCCGGGGTTGCCGCCGACGGGCGCCACCGGGGTGTGATCGTCCAGGCCCTGACCGGTGCCGACGTCCTGGTTGACGATGGTGATGTCGGCGGCCTGGACCGCCGGGAAAGCGCAGAGGCCGGCGGCCAGCAGCGCGGAGACAAGCAGCGTACGGCGGATCATTGGGTCACCTCCACCGGCGCGGCGGACGCCTGCGCGTCACCCTGGTGATGGATCGACAGGTGGCCATCGGCAGTGCGGTCGGCCGTCAGGTAATCGAACTGGTTCTCCGGCACCTGCATGGACATGCCGACGCGGCCGTGCGCGTTCTTCCTGAGCGTTGCCAGCGCCTCGGCCTGATTGCGCGGCCGCTCCCCGGCAGCGCGCGGCATGACCGCATCGGAGGCCTGCTTCTGCAGCATCGCGCGGGTGAGCGCCTGGCGCTCGGCGTCGGTCGGCTCACGCAGGCGGCCGGTAGCGGGATCGATGGCGACTTGCGCCCCCTTGAAAACCACGGTCGCGGGCGCCGTGGCCGGCTGCTTGGTTGAGAGCCTGTGGCTCTGAGCGGCCATGGCACTGCCGCAGGCGAGCGTACCGGCCGCAGCCAGGCACGCGAAACTCCAGAAACGATGCATCTTCCCTCTCCCGATTTCAAAGCGCGTGATGAGACCGCCGCCCGCCGCCGCGACCGCTGGATTGCCGAACGGTTCGCGCCGCTGGCCACCCACCGGCGTCGCCGGTCGAACGAAGGACTGCTTGCTTGTGCTGCGTGGTTGCCCGTCGGTGGGCATCCGGCCCGAGGGCCGGCGATGGCTGACGATGGACCGGAATGGTCGTGGCCGGGCACGCGGGTGCCGTTCGACGCATCCTCAGGTCCGGCTGGCCGGAAGCCCCCTTTCGCAACCGGTATGGAGCACCCCCGTGCTCCCCTTCGCGTTTCCCCTGGGTCAATGGCAGCGTGCTTGTGCTGCGCTCGAAATAAAGACCCGCCCGGAAACCGGGCGCCCTCAAGTCAATACTTCATGCGGAACCGTTTTGTGATGCCGCTCACAGAACCTAGCAACCACGACCATAACCGTCAATCGGATTTTTTCGCCCTCGACGAAAAAGCCCGCAGCTGCGCCGCGGGCTTCGGATTCCTGCATGTCAAAGGGCTGCCCGCGCCCGTGAAGGCGCCGTGTAGAAGGCGTCATGGACCGCGCCGATGGGCTCCGGATGCGATGCCCCGGCGGCGCGCTGCCGCCGGGGCATCGCCTCAATTCGGCGAGGTGTACTTGCCGATGACGCTGACGCCGCTGTAGGCCGTCCGCCCCACCACGGTGACGTACCAGGTGCCGGCGGCCGGACGGTCCAGCTTCACCGATTCGGCGGTGCCACTGTGGGCGGACCGGCAGTGGTAGTCGTCCGGCGTGGCCGGCGTGCCGCGCTTGAGGTACAGGGTGACGTCGCCGCGACCGCCGCTGGTGCGCACGCGCAGCGTGCCGGCCCCCTTGGGCACGTCGATCCGATAGACCGTGCGGCTGCCTTTGGCACCGGATTGCCCCGTGCGCGCCGCGCCATTGCCCAGCATGGTCGCTTGCGTGGCGGTCGCCGCGTTGGCCACGACCATGTTCACCGCCGCATAGGCATCGAGGATGCCCGCGCCGATGCGGCGGTCCGGCGCCACCCGGGGCGTGGCCGCGGTGCGCTGGAGGATCTCCAGCACCTTGGCGGGCGACAGCGGCTTGAGGCCGCGGGCCAGCCGCGCGCCCTGCATCAGGGCGATGGTGCCGCTCACATGCGGCGTGGCCTGCGAGGTGCCCGCGTAGCCGGCGTAGTTGCTGTCGTCGGCCACCGGGCCGCTGGCGCCGCTGTTGATCGCCTGCCAGACGAAGCCGTCGGTCACCTGGTCGCCGCTGCTGCGGTCGCCCGCATAGATGCCGCCGCCCGGGGCCGCCAGGTCCACCGCGCGCCCGTAGTTGGAGTAGAACGCGCGCCGGCTGGTGACGCCGGTGGCCGCCACGGTGATCGTGCCCGGGCAACTGGCCGGCGAGTAGTACTTGGCGTTGTCCGAGTCGTTGCCCGCGGCCACCACCACCGTGGCGCCGCGCCGGTTGGCCAGGGCGATCGCCCTGCCCATCGGGTCGTCGGCGGTGCATTGGCCGTAGCCACCCAGGCTGAGATTGATCACCTGCGCCGGATGGGTGTTGTCCGGCACGCCGTCCACGTGGCCGCCGGCGGCCCAGATGATGGCGTCGCTGATGTCGCTGTCGTAGCCGCCGCAATGGCCCAGCACGCGAACCGGCAGCACCCGTGCGCGGTAGGCGATGCCGGCCATGCCGATGCCGTTGTTGGTGCGCTCGGCGCCGACCGTGCTGGCCACGTGGGTGCCGTGCCAGGAGCTAGGCTGGGGCGGGTAGAAGGCATCCGTGCACATGGACTTCCACGGTTCGCTGGTGGTCCAGTCGCCGCGGTCCCAGCCGCCGGCCCGGCGGCCGTCCTTCTTGCGTCCGGAGAGCAGCTTGTCGCTGATGAAGTCGTAGCCGGCGCTGGCCAGCTGGGTGTTGACGTCCACGTGCGTGGTGATGCCGGTATCGAGCACGGCGATCACGATGCCCTTGCCGTCGGCCAGGTCCCAGGCGGCATTGACGCGCGAACCGCCCCAGTTGCGGTGGCCGAAGGCGGTGTCGTGGCCGCTGGGCGCCTTCAGGTCCCACTGGTACTGGCGGTAGTCCGCGTCGCTGGGCCGGAATGCGCTCGGCCGCAGCGACGCGGGCGCGGCGATGTCGGCCACCGGCCGGCGCAGTACGTCCGGCGCCACATGCAGCACGGCCGGGTCGCTGGCGATCTGCGCCATCAACGCGGCCGCCTCGCTGCGATCGAGCTTGCGAGAGGTGCGCAGCAGGTCCGCGCCGATCGCCAGCCGCCGCCCGAAGCTCGCATGCACGGCGGCCATGCGGGTGCCTTGCGGGCCGAACGTGCTGCGCATCAGGCCGGCGCGACTGATCGCCGCCCCCATGCTCTGCTGCATCAGCGCCGGGTTGGCGTGTTCGGCGCTGCCCGGACGCCAGGTCACGATGAAGCGGTCGTACTGGCCGTTGTTCTTCAGCGAGCTGATGTTGTAGTGAGTGCCGCCGAGTCCGCCGGTGTTATTGGCTGCGTGCGCAGCCATCGAAAAGGCGAAAGCCAGGGAAGCGCCGAGCAGCGCCCCGATCCGCATACGATTTGCCATGAAGAGATTCCCCGATCTTGAGCGCCCGCCGCCTTGCACGGCGGGCCGTACTGCACGGGGCCCTGCGACCCCGCTTCCGTTGACGATGGCTGCCGTGAACGCTCCTTGCCGGCTATCGCGTAACTGCTTCACGAACGCCCACCGCTTCCCTGCCACCGTCGGCTTGCAAGCTAGGCAGTGGCTTGTCGCTTCGGCGTGACAGCGGGCTCGACCGCTGCGGCGTTGCCAATCCGGCGCGTTTTGCAACAATGCGCGCTTTTGCGGACAAGCCATGCAGCTGGTCGACATCGGCGCCAACCTCACCCACGAATCCTTCCGCCACGACTTCGCCGACGTGCTCGCGCGGGCCGCGGCGCAGGGGGTGGCGCGGATGATGGTGACCGGCGCCTCGCGCGAGGGCAGCGAACAGGCGCTGGCGCTGTCGCGCGAGCACCCGGGCGTGCTGTGGGCGACCGCGGGCGTGCACCCGCATCACGCGATCGACTACGACGAGGCCATCGACGCGCGCCTGCGCGAGCTGGCCCGGCAGCCGGAGGTGCGCGCCGTCGGCGAGACCGGGCTGGATTACCACCGCAACTACTCCCCGCGCGACGTGCAGCTGCGCGTATTCGAACGGCAGCTCGCCATCGCCGCGGAACAGGGCAAGCCGCTGTTCCTGCACCAGCGCGACGCGCACGCCGATTTCCTGGCGCTGCTCAGGCGTTACCGCGCCCGCGTGCCGGCGGCGGTGGTGCATTGCTTCACCGACACCCGCGAAGCGCTGCGGGATTACCTCGCGCTGGACTGCCACATCGGCATCACCGGCTGGATCTGCGACGAGCGTCGGGGCACTCACCTGCGCGAGTTCGTGCGCGAGATCCCCGCCGACCGCCTGATGCTGGAAACCGACGCGCCGTACCTGCTGCCGCGCACGGTGCGACCGCAGCCGAGCCACCGGCGCAACGAGCCGATGTACCTCAGGCACATCTGCGAGGAGGTCGCGCGCGATCGCGGCGAACCGCTGGAAGTGACGGCGGCGAACAGTACGGCGACAGCCGCGGCCTTCTTCGGGCTTTAGCGCCCGGGTCAGAGGCGACTGACGCGGGTGAAGAACGGCCAGCGCACGGTACGCACCCTGCCCTCCTCGCCCCACGCGTCGGCCAGCGCGGGCGTCGCCGCTTCGACGGGATCCTCGCCGGTGCGCCGCAGATACCGCTGCGTGGCCGACCAGGAGCGCAGGTAGGCGAGGAACTGCGGCAGGTTCCACTGCGCCTGCATCGCGAAGCTTGGTGTGGCCACCGGCGCAAACGGGCACGCCAGCCCGCGATAGCCCTCGTCCACCAGCGCACGTTCGGGCGGCCAGTCGCCAGCGAGGGTCTCAGCGTAGAGCTTCCACTCGACGGCATCGACGGCCCTGTCCACGCTGCAGTTGCCGTAGGCCGATACCGCCAACAGCGCCCCCGGCCGGGCGACCCTGCGCACCTGCGCATGGAAGGCCTCCAGATCGAACCAGTGCAACGCCTGCGACACGCTGACCAGGCTCGCGCTGCCCGCCGCCAGGCTGCTGTGCTCGGCCGGTTCCACGCGGTAGTCGATGGCCGGGTGCGCGAGGGCCTGCGCGATCTGCGTGGTGCTGGGGTCGGTAGCCACCACGCGTTCGAAATGCGCGGCCAGCCCGCGGCTGGCCTGCCCGTTGCCGCAGCCGGCATCCCAGGCCAGCGCGTTATCCGGCGCCTGGCCGGCGAGCCAGGCGAACCAGTCGACCGGCGGCAGCGGCCGCGCATCGCGGTAGAGGGTGGCGTGAGCGGAGAAGTGGTCCTTGAAGGTGGTCATGGGCAGGCCCCGGCGGAAACCCCATTGTCTCTCGAGCCCCTGCAGGAGCCCACTCGTGGGCGATGCTCTTTTGCGCACACGAGCCAGAAGCATCGCCCACAAGTGGGCTCCTACAAGAGCCGGCGGGTTTCGCCCGACGGCAGGCCGTCCAGCCCCCAGTCGCCGATGCGTACGCGGATCAGCCGCAGAGTGGGAAAGCCCACCGCCGCCGTCATCCGGCGCACCTGCCGGTTGCGCCCTTCGCGCAGGGTGATCGCCAGCCAACTGGTGGGAATCGCCTTGCGGAAACGCACTGGCGGGTCGCGCGGCCACAGCCAGGCCGGTTCCGCGGCGTGCTCGGCGCCGGCCGGCAGCGTGGGACCGTCCTTGAGCATGACACCCCGGCGCAACGCGGCCACCGCTTCGTCGGTGACCGCGCCGTCGACCTGCACCAGGTAGGTCTTGGGCTGCTTGTGGCGCGGATCGGTCAGCCGATGCGCGAGGCGGCCGTCGTCGGTGAGCAACAACAGGCCCTCGCTGTCGTGGTCCAGCCGTCCGGCCGGATAGACGTCTTTTTCGTGCACGTATCCGGCCAGCGTCGGCCGGCTTCCGTCACCGGAGAACTGGCACAGCACGCCATGGGGCTTGTTGAACGCGACCAGCATCCGTCACCGCGCGGAGGCGGCGTTCGCGGGCGCCTCCGGCTTGACGAAGCGCAGCGTCATGCGGTCGGACTCGCCGATCGCCTGGTACGAGGACTTGTCCTGGTCGCCCATGGCCAGCGTGGGCGGCAGCGTCCACACGCCCTTGGGATGGTCGTGGCTGTCTTTCGGGTTGGCGTTGATCTCGCTGCGGGCGTCGAGCACGAAGCCGGCATCGGTGGCGAGCTTGACCACGTAGTCGACCGGGAGATATCCGGTGCGCCTGACCTCGTCCAGCGAGGCGCCGGCATCGGCGCGATGGTCGACCACGCCGAGCACGCCACCGGGCTTGAGCACCGTGTAGAACGCCTTGAACATCGCGCCGGCGGTGCCGTCCATCGCCCAGTTGTGCACGTTGCGGAAGGTCAGCACGCGGTCGGCCGAGGCCGGCGCGCCGAGCGCGGGTGCCTTTGGATCGAAGGTGACGATGCGGGCGCGGTCGAACTGCGCCGGGTGCGCGACAAACAGCTTGCGCAGCGCGCTGTCGTCATTGCGCGCCTCGGTGTCGGTCGCCGGCTGCTTCTCGGCCGCGATGTAGTGGCCGTTGTCGCGCAGCAGCGGCGCCAGGATCTGTGTGTACCAGCCGCCGCCCGGAGTGATCTCGATCACCGTCTGGTCCGGGCGCAGCTGGAAGAACTCCAAGGTGGCCTTCGGGTGGCGCCAGACGTCTCGCGCGCGCTGCGCGGCGGGACGCCAGTCGCCGGCGATGACCCGGTCCAGCTGCGCGGCGGTGTAGTCGCTGGCGCTGGTCGGCGGCACCAGGGCATCGGTGGGCTGGTCGTCCTGGGCCATGACCGGGCTGGCCAGCAGGACGGCGGTGCAAAGGGCGCAAAGCAGCAAGGTCTTCATCGTGATCTCCATGGCCACGCGTGGGACAAAACTCTTCAGAAGGGTCGCGGGCAGACCGACTGCAAACCGTCGATGTGCTCGTGCAGGTCCGCGGCTATACCCTGCCACATCGGGTCGAGGATGAAATCGATGCCCTCGTAGCGGGCCAATTTGGCCGCCGGGATGAAATCCGCATCGCCGGCCACCAGGACGATCTGGTCGACCAGCTTCTTGTAGGTGAGTGCGGCAATATCGATGCCGATCTTCATGTCCACCTGGGTCTGGCGCATGTCCGGCTCGAAATGCTCGTCGCCCAGATCTTCCCACGCCAGGGTGCCTTCGCGCAGCTGCTGGTAGGCGTGGAACCTCAGCTTCCACTCGCCGCGCTCGGCCAGCCGGCCCAGTCGCAGCGCCATCTTGCGCTGGCGGCGCAGCTGGTCATGCAGCTCGCGCCGGAAGGCGGCCGCGCCGGTACGCGAAAAATCCACCGCCTCGCCGCTGAGCGGGCGCACCAGCACCTTTTCCAGCGGCGGGCAGTCGTAGAAAAAGATGCGATACAGCGCCTCGCGCGGGCGGTCCAGCGCCTTCAGGTGTTCCAGCGCCATGCCGAACACGGTCTTGGCCACGGTGCGCGCGTCATTGGCGTCGCGCTCACCCCAGACCTTGCGGTAGCGGGCAAGGAAGAAGGCGCCGTCGACCAGGATGGCGGTGCGTTGCATGGGGATCCTTGGGCATGCCGGGGAAGCGCGCGCATTCTAGCCGAGCCGGGCGATGCGTCTGCGGGAATGCTTTTTCCACGCCTGCGGCCCCTGTAGCCCACTTGTGGGCGATGTCCGTCTGTTGCGTGACGAAGAGCATCGCCCACAAGTGGGCGCCTACAAGGAGATGGCCTGGCGTCAGTAGCGGATCACCGAGCGGATCACGCGGCCTTCGTGCATGGCGTCGAACGCCTCGTTGATGCGCTCCAGCGGCAGCTCCTGGCTGACCATCTCGTCGATCCGGATCTCCCCGGCCAGGTAACGGTCAACGTAACCGGGAAGCTGCGAGCGCCCCTTGACGCCGCCGAAGGCCGAACCACGCCAAACGCGCCCGGTGACCAGTTGGAAGGGCCGCGTGCGGATCTCCTGCCCGGCGCCGGCCACGCCGATGATGATCGACTCCCCCCAGCCCTTGTGGCAGCACTCCAGCGCCGAGCGCATCACGTCCACGTTGCCGATGCATTCGAACGAGTAGTCCACGCCGCCGCCGGTCAGTTCCACGATCACCTGCTGGATCGGCGTATCCGGGTAGTCCTTCGGATTGACGCAATCGGTGGCGCCGAGCAGTTTGGCCATCTCGAACTTGGCGGGGTTGGTATCGACCACCACGATGCGCCCGGCCTTGGCCATGACCGCACCCTGCACCACCGACAGGCCGATGCCACCCATACCGAACACCGCGACGCTGGCGCCCGGCTCGACCTTGGCCGTGTTGAGCACCGCCCCGATGCCGGTGGTGATGCCGCAGCCGAGCAGGCAGACCTTCTCCAGCGGCGCGGCCTTGTCGATCTTCGCCAGCGAGATTTCCGGCAGTACCGTGTACTCGCTGAACGTGCTGGTGCCCATGTAGTGGTGGATCAGCCGGCCGTCCTTCGAGAACCGCGAGGTGCCGTCGGGCATCAGTCCCTGCCCCTGGGTGGCGCGGATGCGCTGGCACAGATTGGTCTTGCCCGAGCGGCAGTATTCGCAGGTGCCGCATTCGGGCGTGTACAGCGGGATGACGTGGTCGCCAACGGCCAGCGTGGTCACGCCCTCGCCCACTTCTTCGACGATGCCGCCGCCCTCGTGGCCCAGGATCGCCGGGAACAAGCCCTCCGGATCGGCGCCGGAGAGCGTGAAGGCGTCGGTGTGGCACACGCCGGTGGCGACGATGCGCACCAGCACCTCGCCGGCCCTGGGGCCGGCCAGGTCCACGTGCTCGATCGACAGCGGCTTGCCTGCTTCCCAGGCGACGGCGGCGCGGGTTTTCATGGGCGACTCCAGATTGGGCAAACGCCGATCATGCCGCGCGGCGCCGACAGAAGGAACCTGCAGGGGACCTCGAACAAGCCCTTTCGCGCGATATTTGCAGGAGCCCACTTGCGGGCGATGCTCTCACGCCTGATCGCAACGCCAAAAGCATCGCCCACAAGTGGGCTCCTACAGGAAATCAGGCGCTGGCGGATTCGTCTTCGCGCAATCGCGGCATCTGCGTGCAGTACGCCTCCGCTTCGTCCAGCAGCCATTCGCGGAACACCTGCAGCCCGCGATGTTCCTGCGAGCGCGGCGGATAGACCAGCCAGTAAGCCTCGTGGATCGGCAGGTAGCGTTCGCCCAGCACCACCAGGCGGCCGGCGTCGATCAGCGAGCGCGAGGTGACCATCCGCCCCAGCGCCACGCCGAGGCCTTCCAGCGCCGCGTGGCGCAGGGCGTCGGTGCTGTCGAAATGCGCCACGTAGCGCTTCGGCGGCGTACCGCCGACGTGGGCGAACCAGTCGCGCCAGCGGTCGCCCGGATCCCCCAGCAGCGGCCAGGCGGCCAGGTCGTCCGGGTCCGCGCCCTCCATGCGCGCGAGCAGGCCGGGCGTGGCCACCGGCGCCAGCCATTCGCCGAACAGCCGCTCGCTGCGCAGGCCCGGCCACTGTCCGCGGCCGTAGCGCAGGGCCACGTCGACGGGCTCGCGCTCGAAATCCACCAGTGCCGAACTCGATTGCAGGTTGAGCTCCAGTTCCGGGTGGGTCGCCACCAGCCGCGGCAAGCGCGGCATCAGCCAGCTGGACGTGATGCCGGAGCTGGCGCTCAGGGTGAGCGAATCGTGCCGCCGCTCGCGGTAGCGCGAGAGCGCGTGGTCGATGCCGTCGAAGTGCTCGGCCACCGCCTCGAGCAGGCTGCAGCCCTCGGTGGTGAGCGTCACCCCGCGCGGACCGCGCTCGAACAGCCGCCGGCCGAGCCGCTCTTCCAGCTGGCGTACCTGGTGGCTCAACGCGCTGACGGTGAGGTTGGCCTGCTCCGCCGCCCGCGAGAGGTTGCCTAGGCGGGCGACCCGCACGAACTGCTGCAACAGGCCCAACGGAATCTGGCTCATGGGATCGGCCTCGTGGCTGCGCACACGCCTTGAATCCAGATCAAGGCTGGCTTGCGAATATATCGCTTTTCGGCGCCCTGACGTCGCCGTACCTTGAATGCACCCCAAGGCAATATCCCCACCGGAGGTTCCCATGAAACCGCTCTGGAAGCAGTTGCTGTACCTGCATGGCCATGCCACGCCGACCGACCTGCGCTGGCGCGAGGATGCGCCGGCGGCCCGTGGCGGTCCCGCCGCGCGAGCCGTCGCACCCATGTTGCGCTGGCGCGAGGTGCTGCGCGCGGCACTGCTCAGCTAGCCGGCATCCTGCAGGAGCGCACCTGTGCGCGACCGCGAGGCTCAAGGTCATGGACAGTGCGCCCCTGCAGTTGATTCCCTGGCCAGCGCGCACCATGTTGCGGACTCCCCTCGCACGAAGGAGCTCCCATGCAACTGCGCCCGCTCGGCCGCTCGCCGCTGGCCATCGCCCCGCTCGCCTTCGGCGGCAACGTGTTCGGCTGGAGCGTCGACGAGAAACGCTCCTTCGAACTGCTCGATGCCTTCGTCGACGCCGGTTTCAACCTGATCGATACCGCGGACGCCTATTCGGCCTGGGTGCCGGGCAACCGTGGCGGCGAGTCGGAGACCATCATCGGCAATTGGCTCAAGGCCAGCGGCAAGCGCGACAAGGTGGTGATCGCCACCAAGGTGGCCAAGTGGGCCGAGCAGCCGGGCCTGTCGCCTGTCAACATCCAGCAGGCGGTGGAAGGCTCGCTGCGGCGGCTCAAGGTCGAGTGCATCGACCTTTACCAGGCGCACGAGGACGACGCCTCGGTCCCGCTGGCCGAAACGCTGGGCGCGTTCGGACGGCTGATCGAGCAGGGCAAGGTGCGCGCGATCGGCGCTTCCAACTACACCGCCGGCCGCTTCGCCGAGGCGCTGGAGGCGTCGGCCGAACATGGCCTGCCGCGCTACGAGACGTTGCAGCCGGAATACAACCTCATGGAGCGTGCCGGCTACGAACGCGAGCTGGAGCCGCTGATCCGGCGCGAGCAGATCGGCGTGATCAGCTACTACGCCCTGGCCAGCGGTTTCCTCTCCGGCAAATACCGCAGCGAGGCGGACCTGGCCAAGAGCCGCGCCCGCGGCGGCGCCGTACGCAAGTATCTGGACCCGCGTGGGCTGGGCGTGCTCGATGCACTCGACCGCGTCGCCGCCAGCCACCAGGCCACGCCCGTGCAGATCGCGCTGGCCTGGCTGATCGCCCGCCCCGGACTCACCGCGCCGATCGCCAGCGCCACCAGCGTGGCGCAACTGCACGAACTGCTGGGGGCGGTGAAGCTCGCGCTGACACCGGACGAGATCGCGCTGCTCGACCAGGCCAGCGCCGAGCCAGCGTGACACCCCTGTAGGAGCGCACCCTGTGCGCGACCGGGATGCCCACGGTCGCCACAGGGTGTGCTCCTACAGAAAGGCGGCGGGCGCCGAGTGGCGCCCTTCTGTTTTTAAGCCTTCAGCGTCGCGAGCGCGTCGTTGAAGGTCTTGCTCGGCCGCATCGCCACGCGGGCGCGGCCCTGATCCGGGTGGTAATAGCCGGCGATGTCCACCGGCTTGCCCTGCGCACCGTTCAGCTCGGCGACGATGGCCTGTTCGTTCCCGCCCAGTGCCTGGGCCAGCGGCGCGAAAGTCGCCTTCAGCCCGGCGTCCTCGTCCTGCGCGGCCAGTGCCTGTGCCCAGTACAGGGCCAGGTAGAAGTGGCTGCCGCGGTTGTCGAGCTGGCCGATCTTGCGCGCCGGCGACTTGTTGTTGTCCAGGATCCGGCCGTTGGCCCGGTCCAGCGCCTTGGCCAGCACCGCGGCGCGCTTGTTCCCGTAGCGCTCGGCCAGATGCTCGAACGACGCGGCCAGCGCCAGGAATTCGCCAAGCGAATCCCAGCGCAGGTAGTTCTCTTCGACGAACTGCTGCACGTGCTTGGGCGCCGAGCCGCCGGCGCCGGTCTCGAACAGGCCGCCGCCGGCCATCAGCGGCACGATCGAGAGCATCTTGGCGCTGGTGCCCAGTTCCATGATCGGGAACAGGTCGGTCAGGTAGTCGCGCAGCACGTTGCCGGTCACCGAGATGGTGTCCTGGCCCTTGCGGATGCGCTCGAGCGAGACACGCATGGCGTCCACCGGCGACAGGATGCGGATGTCCAGGCCGGCGGTGTCGTGGTCCTTCAGGTAGCGCTCGACCTTGGCGATCAGCTGCGCATCGTGCGCACGCGCAGGGTCGAGCCAGAACACCGCCGGCGTGGCGGAGAGGCGCGCGCGGGTGACGGCGAGCTTGACCCAGTCCTGGATCGGCGCGTCGCGGGTCTCGCACATGCGCCAGATGTCGCCGGCCTCGACCGCGTGCTCGAACACGGTGCGGCCGTCCTGGTCGGTGACGCGCACGCTGCCGTCGGCATCGATCTGGAAGGTCTTGTCGTGCGATCCGTATTCCTCGGCCTTCTGCGCCATCAGGCCCACGTTGGGCACCGAGCCCATGGTGGCCGGATCGAACGCGCCGTGCGCCTTGCAGTCCTCCACCACCGCCTGGTAGATGCCGGCGTAGCTGCGGTCGGGGATCAGCGCGAGGGTGTCCTGCAGCTCGCCGCTGGCGTTCCACATCTTGCCCGAGTCGCGGATCATCGCCGGCATCGAGGCGTCGACGATCACGTCGCTGGGCACGTGCAGGTTGGTGATGCCCTTGTCGGAGTTGACCATCGCCAGCGGCGGCCGCTTGGCATACTCGGCCTCGATGTCCGCCTTGATCGCCGCCTGTTTGTCCGCCGGCAACTGGCCCAGGCGCGCATAGAGATCGCCGATGCCATTGTTGCGGTCGAAACCGATCTGTTTCAGATCGGCCGCGTGCCTGGCCAGTACGTCCTTGTAGAACTCGCCCACCACCACGCCGAACATGATCGGGTCGGACACCTTCATCATGGTGGCCTTCAGGTGCAGCGAGAACAGCACGCCGTCTGCCCTGGCCTCGGCGATCGCCTGGTCGACGAAGCGCGCCAGCGCGGCGCGGCTCATCACCGCGGCGTCGACGATCTCGCCCGCCTGCACGGCGACCTTCTCCTTCAGCACGGTGACCGCACCGTCCTTGCCGACCCGCTCGATCTTCAGGCTGCCGGCGCGCTCCATCGTGGCGGACTGCTCGGAGCCGTAGAAGTCGCCGCCGTCCATGTGCGCCACGCGGGTCTTCGAATCGCCGCTCCAGGCGCCCATCCGGTGCGGGTGCTTGCGCGCGTAGTTCTTCACCGACGCCGGCGCACGGCGGTCGGAATTGCCCTCGCGCAGCACCGGGTTGACCGCGCTGCCTTTGACCTTGTCGTAGCGCGCCTTGATGTTGTACTGCTCGACGTCGCCGTGCGGCTCGTCCGGATAATCCGGCAGCGCGTAGCCCTGGGACTGCAGCTCCCTGATCGCGGCCTTCAGCTGCGGCACCGACGCGCTGATGTTCGGCAGCTTGATGATGTTGGCCTCCGGCGTGGTGGCCAGCTGGCCGAGCTCGGCCAGGTCGTCGGCGATTCGCTGGTCGTCCTTCAGGTACTCGGGAAACTGCGACAGGATGCGCCCGGCCAGCGAGATGTCGCGCGTCTGCACCGCAATGCCCGCGGTGCGCGCGAACGCCTCGACGATCGGTAGCAGCGACTGGGTCGCCAGGAACGGGGCTTCGTCGGTCAGCGTGTAGATGATCTTGGGGGTATCGGACACTTCGGAACCTCTTTCAGGGCGCATGGCGGCGCCTGTTGCGGCGCGCCGGTGGGAAGGCAAGACCGCCATTTTCGCGCGAACCGCCCACGCTGGCTATCGGATGCCGCGCGGGGACTTGAACCCCGCCACGCCGATGCGCGCCGGCCGCGCACCTAAGCGGCTGCCAAGCACCGGTCGGTATAAAGCCCCGCCGCTCTACGAACCCGACAGGGGTTGCCATGTCCTCGACCGTCACGCCCGATCACCCGCTGCGCCAGCGTTTCCGACCGCTGTGGTGGCTGGGAGCCGCCTACCTGCTGATCGGCGTGGCGACCCGCATCGTGTTGCTGGCGATGACCGGCGCCGGCGTGCCGCTCAACCCGTTGTACTGGCTCTATGCCTTCGGCATCGGCGCCTGCTACGACCTGGTCACGCTGCTGTACGTGGCCTGGCCGCTGGTGCTGTTCCTGTGGCTGGTGCCGCGGCGGGCCTATGTGTCGCGCGCGGGACAGTGGGCGCTCTATCTGCTGGCGTTGCTGCTGCTCTACGGGCTGCTGTTCGTGGCCGCGTCGGAATTCGTCTTCTGGGGCGAGTTCGGCGTGCGCTTCAACTTCATCGCGGTCGATTACCTGGTCTACACCACCGAGGTGATCGGCAACATCCGCGAGTCCTATCCGATCGGCTGGTGGCTGGGCCTGATCGGCGTACTGGCGCTCGCCATCCTGTGGCTGAGCCGACGCTGGCTGCGCACGGTCGATGCGGGCAGCCGTTTCCTGGGCCGCGGCAAGCTGGTGCTGGCCTGGCTGGTGCTCACCGTGGTGTCCGTGTTCGCCGTCAACGGCAGCATGAAGGACCACAGCGACGACGCCTACGTCAACGAGCTGGCCGGCAACGGCATCTACCAGTTCTTCGCCGCCTTCCGCAGCAGCCACCTGGACTATTCGCGCTTCTACCGCACGCTGCCCGACGAGGCCGCCTTCGAACGCGTGCGCAAGGGACTCAAGACGCCCGACGCCACCTACCTGAGCGACGACCCGCACGACCTCACCCGCGCGATCCGCAACCCCGGCCCCGAAAAGCACCTCAACGTGGTGCTGATCAGCGTGGAAAGCCTGTCGGCCGATTTCCTCAAGACCTTCGGCGCCAGCCACGGCGACATCACCCCGCACCTGGACGCGCTGGCCGACAACAGCCTGTTCTTCGACAACGTCTACGCCAACGGCACCCGCACCGTGCGCGGGCTGGAAGCGCTATCGCTGTCGATCCCGCCGACGCCGGGCGACTCGGTGATCAAGATGCACCACAACGAGAACCTGTTCTCGCTGGCGGACATCTTCAACGATCGCGGCTACGTGTCCGAGTTCGTCTACGGCGGCTACGGCTACTTCGACAACATGAACTACTTCTTCGGCCACAACGGCTACATCCCGGTGGACCGCAAGGCCATCCCCAAGGGCGCGACCATCCACAGCGAGAACGTCTGGGGCGTGGCCGACGAGGACCTGTACACGCTGGCGCTGGGCCAGATGGACAAGATCCACGGCCAGGGCAAGCCGTTCTTCCTGCACATCATGACCACCTCCAACCACCGCCCGTTCACCTTCCCGGCCGGGCGCGTGACGGTGCCCAACGGCACCCGCGAGGGCGCGATCGCCTACACCGACTGGTCGATCGCCGACTTCCTCGACCGCGCGCGCGCCAAGCCGTATTTCGACGACACCGTGTTCGTGATCACCGCCGACCACGACGCCTCCAGCGCCGGCCGGACCAGCCTGCCGGTGAACCGCTATCACATCCCGCTGTGGATCTATTCGCCCAGGCACATCGCGCCGCGGCGGGTGAGTCGGTTCATGAGCCAGATCGACATTCCGCCGACCTTGCTGGGGCTGCTCGACTTCAGTTATCGCAGCCGGTTCTTCGGCTACGACATCTTCCAGTTGCCGCCGGGACGGGAGCGGGCGTTTCCGGCCACCTACGAGAAGCTGGGCTACCTGCGGGGCGGCTTGCTGACCATCCTGGAGCCGCAGCGGAAGGTGGAACAGTTCCGTCCGGATTTCGCCACCGGTGGCGCCCTGCCTACGCACGCGCGCGATACCGCGGACATCGATGATGCGATTGCGTACTACCAGGTCGCCGCGGAGCTGTTCAAGCAGGGCAAGCTGGTGCGGCGGCCGGCGGACAGTACGCCGGTGCAGCCGCTGCCGGCGGCGGCGAGCAGCACGGCTTCGCATTGAGGGCTTCTTCAGCTCTGGGCCAGCCCGGCTTTTCCCGCGAGCCCCGGCCCCTCACCCAAACCCTCTCCCCGGAGGGGAGAGGGCTTCAGGGGCGCGTAGGGATGTGATATCCCGCGGACCGCTCTTGCTCCCTCTCCCCCGGGCTCTGCCCGGGAGAGAGGAATCATCACGCCGAGATCGCCAACCGCTCGGACCGATACAACTGCATGGTCACCAGCGCCACGATCAGCGCGGCCACGGCACTGCCGGCCAGGCACAGCATCAGCGGCACGGCATCCAGACCCTTGCCACCGACCAGGTCCAGGATGCCCAGGTGCTGGCCCAGCAACGGCACCGCGTACATCCAGTTCTGCGGCTTGATCGGCATCACCATCAACGCGATGCTCGGCAGGATCGGCAGCATCATCAGCAGCCCCAGGTAGGTCTGCGCCTCGCGGTAGCTCTTGGCAAAGGCGGCCACCATCGACTGCAGCGCGCCCAGCAGCACGATCAACGGCAGCTGCAACAGCAGCACGTGCAACGCGAAGGACGGCCCCAGGTCCACCTCCATGCCGAGTTTCTCGGTCGGCATGAAGCGGCCGACCACAGCGAAGGCGACCAGGCAGATCACCAGGCTGGCGGTGGAAAAGGCGCAGATCGCCGCGAGCTTGCCCAGGAAGATCTTCCAGCGCGGCACCGGGTTGGCGAACAGCGGTTCCAGCGACTGCCGCTCGCGCTCGCCGGCGGTCAGGTCAATTGCCAGGTACATGCCGCCGATGAAGATGGTCAGCACGAACAGGTAGGGCAGCATGTTGAACATCAGCACCGCACGGGATTCCGCCGTGGCCTGGTCGCGCTTGGCCACCATCACCGGCGAGGCCACCGCCGGCGACAGCCCGCGCGCGACCAGCCGCATCGCGCCCTGCTGGCGGGCGTAGTGCTGTACCAGGTCGGTCACCCGCTCCACCGGCGTGTGCGAGTCGCGCTGCGAGGAGTCGTAGATCAGCTCCACCTGCACCGGCTCGCCCTTGCGCCAGGCCTCGGCATAATCCGGAGCGATGCGCAGCACCAGGTCGGCTTGCTGCTCGCGCACGGCCTGCTCGGGGTTGGCCAGCGCCGGCTTCGGCACCACGCCGCCGGCCTTGAGCGCGTTGACCAGGTTGGGCGCGTACTGCGCGCCGATCACCGGCACCTCCAGCGGCTTTTCGGCCTTGTCCAACTCGCGGTTGACGGTGAAGCTGATCAGCATCACGAACAGCAGCGGCGTCAGCAGCGGGCCGGTGACGAAGGCGCTGATCAGGGTGCGCCGGTCGCGCAGGTTCTCGCGCACTTCCTTGAAGAACACGGTGAGGAAGGCGCGGCTGCGGCGCAGCGGGTGAGTGTCCATCTTGTTCATGCGGCCAGTCCCTCATCGGTGCCGATCAGTTTCACGAAGGCCTCTTCCAGGTTCGCCTCGCCGGTCTGCGCACGCAGCGCGTCGGGCGTCTCGTCGGCCACCACGCGGCCGTGCGCGATCACCACGATGCGGTCGCACAGCGCCGCCACCTCCTGCATGATGTGGCTGGAGAACAGCACGCAGCGGCCCTCCGCCTTCAGGCTCAGCATGAACTGGCGCAGCGCGCGGGTGGCCATCACGTCCAGGCCGTTGGTGGGCTCGTCCAGGATCACGTTGCGCGGGTCGTGGATCAGCGCGCGGGCGATCGCGGTCTTCACGCGCTGGCCCTGGGAGAAGCCCTCGGTCTTGCGGTCGGCGATGTCCGCCATGCCCAGCGCCTCGATCAGCGTCTCGCGGCGCGCGCGCAGTTCGTCCTCCGGCAGCCCCTGCAGGCGCGCGAAGTAGTCGACGTTCTCGCGCGCGGTCAGGCGCTTGTACAGCCCACGTGCATCGGGCAGCACGCCCAGCTGGCGGCGCACCGCCAGCGGGTCGGTGGCCGCGTCGACGCCATCGACCAGCACCTGTCCGCGGTCGGGCTTCATCAGCGTGTAGAGCATGCGCAGCGTGGTCGTCTTGCCGGCGCCGTTGGGGCCGAGCAGGCCGGTGATCTCGCCGTCGCGGGCGGTGAAACTGACGCCGTCGACGGCTTTCACCGCGCCGAACGCCTTATGCAGATCCTTGACCTCGATCATGGGGTCGCTCCGTTGAAGTCGATGAACAGCGGGGTCGGTTGCAGGCGGTCCAGGCAGCCGGCATCGAGCTGCTTGGGATCCAGGTCCTCGATGAACTGCTTGACCAGCTTGGGCATGCAGCCGGCGCCGATGACGTTGTGGCCCTGGCCCTTGAGCACCAGGTGGCGCGCGTTGGACAGGTGCGAAAGCACCTCCTCGCCGTAGCGCGGCGGCGTCACCGGGTCGTACTGGCCCGACAGCAGCAGCGTGGGGATGGCCGTCTTCAGCGGCTCATGGAAGTCGGCCGGGCGCGTGCCGTGCGGCCACACCGAGCAGACCGCCTCGAGCGTGTCGATCATGCGCGTGCCCAGGATGGTGTCGGCGTCCTGCGGGCGCGGCTTGAGCAGGTCGGCATCCTCGCTGCAGATGACCGAAGACTGCATGCCGCCGTTCATGCTGTCGGCCAGGTCGCCGGTGATCAGCTTGGCCTGCCCCAGCAGCGGGCCGACGTCGCCGTGCGCGGCCGCGTCGATCGACAGCGGCAGCAGCGCAGCGGTGACCGGGGTGTAGGCGAACATGCGCACCACACTGGCCAGCGCATCGTCGCTCAGCGTGCGCTCGACGCTGTTGTAGGTCTGCGGATCGCGGAAGCTGACCTTGTGCGGGTTGGCGCGCAACGCATCGCGCAACTGGTAGAGCGTCTGGTAGGGATCGCCGAAGCGCGCCTTGCACGCCGGCTCGGCAGTGCAACGGGCGAACTGCGCCTTGAGCGCGTCCTCCAGGTTGCGCGCGAAGTCTTCGCCCAGCACCAGCGAATTGGGCGCCACGCCGTCGAGCAGGATGCTGCGTACGGCGTCCGGATGGTGCATGGCGTACTGCTGCGCCACGCGGGTGCCATAGGACACGCCGACCAGGTCGAAACTCGGCGCGCCCAGCGCCTGGCGGGCGTCCTCCAGATCGGCCACCGCGGCGGTGGTGGTGTAGTAGCGCGGGTCGGCCGTGGCCTGCACTTCTTTCAGGCAGGCGGCGACCTGGGCGCGCAGGCGGTCGGCGTCGAAGCCGGCGACGGCGCCGATTTTGTCGGCCTTGTCGGCCGCCTTGCAGTCCAGCGGGTTGGACTTGCCGGTGCCGCGCTGGTCGATCAACAGCACGTTGCGGTGCGCCAGCAGCGGATCGAGCGCCGGGGCGACCATCGGCCAGGTTTCGGTGGCCGCCTGGCCGGGGCCGCCGGCGAGGAACACCAGCATGTCCTTGGCCGGCACCTGCGCGTCGGAGCGGATCACCGCCAGGTTGAGCTTGATCTTGCGGCTGTTCGGATCGTCCCGGTTCTCCGGCACCTCGAACGGCGCGCACCAGGCGGCGGTGGTCAGGCCGCTGTCCGGACGGCCCAGTTCGCAGGCGGTCAGGGTGAGCCGGCCGAGCTTCCAGGTGCGCGGCTTGGCCGCGGCCTGCGGTTTGGCCGGCGCCGTCTCGGCGATCCCATCGGCGTCGGCCTTGGCCGAGCCGTGCGGGCGGAACTGGTTCCACGCCAGCACGCCCAGCGCGACGGCGACCACCACGATGCGCAACACGGTGCGCGATTTCAAAGCCATGTCCTCAACTCCCTTCCCGTTTCCAGAAGCAGTCCCAGCCAGTGCCGCGGCACCGGCCCCAGTTGCCATTCGATGCGCACGCTGACCCAGTCGTGCGCGGGGTTGCCCAGCGCCAGCACGGGCGCGGGCGCCGAAGCGATCGACGCGACGTCCGGCCATGCCACCGACCGCGTGCCCAGGAGCAGCAGCAAGCCAGCGGCGACGAAGATGGTTTTCCTTTTCACGGTGGACCTCCCTAGAGCGACCAGTAGCGATAGCGCACGCGCGCCCACAAGTGCGCCAGCAGATAGCAACCGACCAGCACGATGGGCGCCAGCTCGAACGGGATGGCGGCCAGCTTCAGCATGACGGCGAAGGACAACAGCAAGGTCGAGCCCAGGCTGGCGATGAAGCCCAGCACCATCGCCTCCATCTCGATCCGGCGACGCATTTCGTCCATGCGCTGCATGTGGCGGAATTCGGCCCAGCCGGCCCAGCCATAGCTCGCCATCACCACCGCCAGCGCCACCACCTTCCCCTCAGGCGCCAGATGGGGAGCGACCGTTCCGAAGAGTGCGATGACCACGATCAGCACCGTCATCGGCAGCCACATGGCGCGCGCGTAGCGTTTGAGCAACTTGTTCATGCCATTCCTCCGTTTCCTTGTCGCCCGTCAGTCCGGCTGGAAGATCGCTTCGATCGGCTGCCCGAACAGCCGGGCGATCTTGAAGGCCAGCGGCAGGCTGGGGTCGTACTTGCCGGTTTCGATCGCGTTGACGGTCTGCCGCGACACATCCAGCCGTTCGGCCAGGTCCGCCTGTGACCACCCCTGCTCGCCGCGCAGGTCGCGCACCTGGTTCTTCATCGGCGGCGCAGCCTGAGCACCAGCACCAGCTTGGCCATGCCGAAGAGCCAGAAGAAACACGGCAGCACCATCATCGCGACCAGCTCGGCCGGCGCGCCCTGTACCACTTCAGCGCTGAGCAGCAGCCCGAAGCTGAGGAAGCCGCAGGAGGTCAGCAGCGCCGCGACGGCCAGCGCCTGCAGGTCGATCTGCCGCTCCAACTCGTCCTGCTCGCGGATGACCAGCGCCATGGCGCGCATCACCAGCACCACCGGCACCATGGGCAGCAACGCCAGCAGCGTGCGCAGGGCCACGCTCTCGGTACGCGGAACAAGCCAGCCGTACAGCGCGATCAGCGCCACGTAGCCGGCCATCGCCGGAAGGAACCGCTTCAGGTAACGCTTGTGCACCGGTCGCATGGCCATGCTCAGCGCTCCTGCGCCGCGCGGCGCTTGCGCCGGCGCCACAGCACCACCGCGGCCAGGAACAACACGCCCGGCGCCATGCCGCAGAGCAGGCCGGCCTGGAAATCGTCCAGCCGCCCGCGCCACCAGGCCGCGACCACCACCATCAGCGATAACCCGCCCAGCAACAGCTGGCGCCAGGCCAGCGAACCGCCCTCCTCGCAGGCCGCGCTGCCGCCGTAATGGCGCACCAGCAGCCACCAGCGCGCGGCGCCGTAGCCGAACATCGTCACGGGAAAGACCCAGATCAGGATGCTGCCATCCAGGGCCAGCACCTGCGCCGCGGCGAGAAACCCGCCGACCAGGCTGAGCGCACCCAGCAGCGCCGTTGCAGCACCGAGCGCCAGCAGATGCACGCGCTGCTCGAATTCGTCGCTCGCCGCGATGCGCCGCGCCATCAGCACGATCACGTACAGCATCGGCAACACCGGCACCACCGCCAGCAACACCTTCAACGGCACGCTGCCCGCAGTCCGGCTCAGCGGCCAGACCAGCAGCATGGCGGCCATGTAGGCCACCATCGCGAGGCTGAACTGGTGGCGGTAGTGCTTTGCGCTGGAACGTGACATGGGCGGGCTCCCTGCCGGACCAGGCCGCCCCCACGGCGAACCTGTCAAGCAAACTTGACACGCAGCGTAGGTATCATGCGTCCACGTGTCAAGCACCCTTTACATCGGTGCTCATGTCGGTCTTGCGTTGATCATCTTGAGTGTTCAAACTGTGATTGTGATCACAATGTGAAACATGTGACGCACAGGGGCAATCCGGGACTGGGGAGTCCACCGGAGACGAGCAAGCCACCTCCAGCAGAGGCGGCATTTTTTTGACACAAGTCCTTTCGCGCCAAGAGTTTGGCGTCTCCTTTCGCCCATTGGCATAGGAATTGCGAAGCGGGTCACAGCAAGGCAGGCGCCTGTCTGCTTGCTGTGCCGCGGAAGGCAGCTCGGAAATCTGCAGGCCTGCACCGCACCCAGGATCACTTGAGTCAGTTGCAACACACCAACTTCAGAGGAACCAGCATGTCCAAGCAACTCCTTTCCGCTGCGTTGATCGCCGGCCTCGGCCTGGCCTTCGTCCCGGGTGCCAACGCCGCCGACGGCACGCTCACCATCGAGGGGCTCGTCCTCAGCAGCACGTGCGACGTTGTCGCAGGCACCAGCAATGCGGTGACGCTGCCGACGGTGCAGACCACCGATTTCAGCTCCGGCGTGGCGGGCGAGACCACCTTCGACGTCAAGATGACCAACTGCCCGACCGGCAGCGACATCGACCCGCTCGTGGTGTCCGTGTTCTTCGACGGCACCAACGTCGATGGCACCACCGGCTACCTCAAGGACACCACCACCGCCAATGGCGTGGCCATCGAGCTGACCGACGGCGGTAGCAACCCGATCGACCTGCGCAACACGACGGCCGCCAGCCAGAGCACCAAGACGGCCACGGTGGACAGCACCACCGGCGAAGCGACGCTGACCTACGCCGCGCGGTATCGCGAGACCAGCGCGGGGTCGGCCGCTGCCGGTCGCGTGAGCACCACGGTCGATTACACGATCAATTATCTGTAACCCCGAAAGGCGCCGTGGCTCGTGCCACGGCGCCTTTCGCGCCTCTGCCGCACCCGACGAGGCCTTGCCATGAGCCCTTTCCGCATCCTCGCCGCGGCGCTTCTGTCGCTGGCCCTTTTCGCGCCCGTCGCGAACGCGAACGTCCAGATCACCGGCACCCGCATCGTTTTCCCGGCCAAGCCGGGCGAAGTGACCGTTCGCCTGACCAACAACAACACCAAGCCGGCGCTGGTCGAGGCGTGGATCGATCGTGGCGACCCCAAAGCGACGCCGGACAAGGTCGATACCCCATTCCTGATCACGCCGCCGCTGTTCCGCATGGACCCGCACAAGGACCAGAGCCTGCGGATCATCTTCACGCAGGAACCGCTGCCGGCTGACCGCGAATCGCTGTTCTGGCTGAACGTGCTGGAAGTTCCGCCCAAGCCAAGCGGCCCGGACGCCGCAGGCAAGAATTACCTTCAACTGGCGATCCGCTCGCGGCTGAAAGTCTTCTATCGGCCCGAGAACCTCGGCGACGTGGAGAAGGCTCCGGCGCAACTGTCGTTCAAACCGATCGCCGGGGACACCGGCTACGGCCTGGCCGTGCACAACCCCACGCCGTTCTATATCACCCTCGCCGGGGTGAAGCTGGATATGGCGGGCAAGACCTATACCAGCGAGCCGGGCATGGTCGCGCCTTACTCGGACCTGCGCCTGGCCGTGAGCGATCTCCACCAGGCGCCTGCCACGGGTACGTCGCTGCGTTTCGGTGCGATCAACGACTACGGCGCGGTGGCGCCGTTCACCGCCGCACTGGGCAAGTAGGCCGGTGAGCCCGCGGCATGGCCAGGCTCGTCAAGCACAGCGGTGCCGCGGCCAAGCCGTGCACCGCCAGGTACTGCTGAGCCTCGTCATCGCTGCCGCCCTGGCCGGCTGGTCGGTCGATGGCCGTGCCGCCATCGCCTCCGGCAACGCGGTCGCCAGCCCGGGCGCGGAGGCCGACGGCGGCGTCATCGAGGCGGAGTTCGACCGCAGCATGCTGGCGGGCGCAGGCCACAACACCACCGACCTGTCGCGGTTCGAGCGCGGCAACCCGGTGCTGCCGGGCGTCTATCGCGTCGATATCTACCTCAACAATACGTTCGCGGGCCGTAGCGACGTGCGGTTTTCCGCGCCCAGGCCCGATGCCAACGCGCAACCGTGCGTGACCGCCGACCTGCTCCAACTGCTGAACATGTCGCCAGAGCAGTTGGAGCCCTTGCAGCAGGCGAAGCTCGCAGCGCCCGAAAGCTGTACGGCCTTCGCGGACCTGGTCCCGGGCGGCACGCTGGCCTTCGACCAGTCGCAGTTGCGGCTCGACGCCAGCATCCCGCAGGCGCTGCTGAAGACGCCTCCACGCGGCTATGTCGCGCCGGAGTACTGGGACCCGGGCGTTTCCGCCTTCCGGCTCGACTACAACCTCAATACCTACCGCAGCCACAACGATGGCCAGGGCCAGACGTTCGCCTACCTCGGCCTCAACGCGGGACTCAACCTCGGTGCGTGGCACCTGCGCCAGAACGCGACCCTGACCTGGCAGTCGGCCTTCGCCGGACACTCGAGCGAGCGGCATTGGCAGAACATCGCCACCTACGCGCAGCGCGACCTGCCCGCCTGGCGCGCCCAGCTGACCGTGGGCGACGCCTATACAAGCGGCGAGTTGTTCGACAGTGTCCGCCTGCTCGGCGTGCGCGTCAGCACCGACGACCGCATGCTGCCCGAGTCGCTGCGCGGCTACGCGCCCACCGTGCGCGGCACGGCCGAAAGCAACGCCAAGGTTACGGTGCGCCAGAACGGCGTAGTCATCTACCAGACGACCGTCGCCCCCGGACCGTTCGTGATCGACGACCTCTACGCCACCAGCTACGGCGGCGACCTGCAGGTGAGCGTGGCCGAGGCCGATGGTCGGGTGCGCAGCTTCGACGTGCCCTACGCTGCGGTGCCGCAGCTGTTGCGGCCCGGCACCACGCGCTTCGACACAGCCGTGGGCCAGCTCGACGACGCGCTGGGCGATCGCTCGCCGTGGGTCGTGCAGGCCACCATGCAGCGCGGCTTCAGCAACCTCGTCACCGGCTATGGCGGCATCGTGGGCTCGCAAGGGTACGCCGCGGCCGTGCTCGGGACGGCACTCAACACCCGCTACGGCGCGTTCGCCGTGGACGTGACCGGGGCGCACACGCAGATTCCCGGGCAGGCGAACCTGTCCGGCCACAGCGTGCGCCTGAGCTACAGCAAGGTGCTGCCCGAAACGGACACTTCGGTGACGGTGGCCACCTATCGCTACTCCAGCAGCGGCTATCTCGGACTGCGCGATGCGCTGTTGGCCCGCGATTACGCGCTCGGCGGACGGTACCCGCTGGCCGATGGTCTGCAGTCCTCCAACACGGCGGATACCCGGCCGGACCTCCTCACCCCGGCGCAGCGCAGCCTGCTGTTCGGCAACCGCTTTGCCCTGCCCGGCACCACAGCGCTGAACCGACAGCGCAGCCGGTTCGACCTGACCCTCAACCAGCAGCTGGGTCTGCGCGCCGGGTCGGTCCACGCCACCGCCTCGGCACGCGATTACTGGAACCGCAACGACACGGACGTGCAGTTCCAGGTGGGCTACAACAACCGCTTCCGGAACCTGAGCTACAGCCTGTCGGCCAGCCGCGCCCGCGATTTCGACGGTCGCTATCGCAACGAATACTTCCTGAGCTTCTCGCTGCCGCTGGGCGAGAGCGCCCATGCCCCCGGCTTTACCGGCAGCATCGGGCGCAACCAGGACAGCCGATGGCTGGAGCAGGCGACCCTGAGCGGCAGCGCGGGCAGGGACAACCAGCTCAGCTATGGCGCGACGGCCTCGCACGGCGATGACGCGGGCAGTGCCGGCAGCGTCTACGGGGCTTACCGCGGCTCCCACGCCCAGCTGAGTGCGAGTTACGGCGAGGGCGAGCACTACTCGCAGGCCTCGTTCGGCGCCGCCGGTACGGTGGTCGCCTACCCGGGCGGCGTGAGCTTCGGCCAGCCCGCCGGCGACACCGTCGGCATCGTCGTGGCGCCGCACGCCGAAGGCGCCCGCGTAAGCAGCGCGCCGGGCGTGACGGTGGATGGGGCGGGACATGCGCTGGTGCCCTACCTGGCGCCATATTCTCTCAATACCGTCCGGCTCGATCCGGAAGGCCTGCCGTTGGGCGTGCAGTTGCAGGCGACCAGCGCCCGGGTGGCACCGCACGCCGGCGCTGTCGTGATGCTGCGCTTCAAGACCGACAGCGGCCGGCCCCTCATCGTCCAGGTGCGCATGGTCGACGGCCGCGCCGCGCCGTTCGGCGCGGAGGTGGTCGATGCGCAAGGGCAGGTCCTGGGCGTGGTTGGCCAATCCGGCCGCAGCCTGTTGCGTGGCGTGGTGGATGCCGGCCAGCTGGCGGTGCGCTGGCAGGATGAGGCCGGCGCGGCGAAGAGCTGCTCGTTCAACTATCGGCTGGACGAGCCTCGCGGCAAGGCTCGCACCAGCCAATTCCGGCAGATGGCGGTCACCTGCACCGCACCGGACGCGTCTGCCCGACCGGGCGGGAGTTCTTCGTGAAACAGTTTTTCGCCTTCGTCGGCCGCCGCCCGGCCATTGTCCTTTGCCTGCTTGCTCTCCTGGCATGGATCCCGGCCGCGCACGCCAAGACCCAGCCCTGCTCGATCAACGGTATGAATGAAGGGGCAGTCATAACCATTCCGTTCGGCTCCGTAGCTTTCTCCTACGGCACCTACGGACCGGTTGGGCCGGTGCTGAACCAGACCGTTCTCATCCACTGTCCTCAGAGCGTCTTTTCGGGTTCAGCAGACAAATCGCGGATGGTCATACAGGGCCAGATGCACGGCGGCACCTACGATGCAGGGACGAACACCTGGATGGTCCCGACCGGCGACCCCAACCTGGACGTACAGATCCGGTTGGTATGGTCGTTCCCTTCTTCCGAGCCCATCGACGAGGGCGGCGATCGTTACGAGTTTGCTTCGCTCAGCAAATGGCAAACGGATTGGTTTGCCAATTTTTCCATCCAACTGGTCAAGAAGGTGGGTAACGTCGACCCCGGCAACATATCCGCCACGCTGGTCGACCTGCTCAACACGAAGGACGGCAATCAAAGCGAGGCGGCGACCATTGCCACCGTCAAGATAGGCGCGGGCACCACGATCCGCAGCCTGTCCTGCGTGGCGAACAGCGTCACGGTGCAGCTGCCGACGGTCACCACGCAGGACCTAGCCAGCGCTGGCCCATACACTGGCGTAGCACCGACGCCCATCCCGATAGATGTCTCCGGCTGCGAGCCGGGCACCCAGCTATCGATTGCGCTGACTGGCACGCCCCCGGCCGGGATGCCTGCCAGCTCGGGCGTCGTGCAATCGACCGGGACCGAACCGAACGTCGCGGTGCAGATTCTGAACAACGACACCACCTTCAACACAACCGACATCAGCGGGAACAGCCGTCGTTACATCGGCCGCGTGCCGAGCGGCGGCGGCACGCTGTCCACCGTGTATTACGCAAGGTATTACGCATTGCAGCCGGCGCAGGGCGGCCGCGTGAAAGCAGGCCTGACCTTTACCCTGACCTATCCGTAAACGTCGGGACCGGTGCGGTCTGCTCGGGACGCATCATTCGTAGGTCTGGGTGACCAGGTGGGCGGTGGCGCCGCTGGCGCGCACGTAGCCGCCGAAATACGAGAGCAGTTGATCGGCCTGCCGGTCGACGACCAGGGTGGTCACGGCCAGCTCGTAACGGGAGCCCGCATGGACGCCAGCCGGTGCCTGGCCACAACTGCCGCGCGAGGTGGCGATCGCTCCGGAGCCTGCATCGGTGGCCAGCGACGCCATGTCGCCCACGCTCACCGCACAGGTGGTCTCGACGATCATGCCGTTAAAGGTGATCCGCCCATCGGCCGCACGGGCCGAGGGGGCAAGCGCCAGCGCGGCCAAGAGACCGCCGATCATCAGGGTGCGGCTAAACCTGTGCGCCATATCGTTGCCCTCATCGCTCCCGCTTTTTCGCGGGGTGGCCTGAAGGTGCTTTCGGCAGCATGCACGCGGTCTTGATGGCGCGCGGCGGACTTCCCGCCGAAAGCGCGATGGCCGTCACATTTTTTGACGGTCCCGGCCAGGGGAAGGTTTAGCGGACGGCGGGTGAGGGACGCGCGTGCGCTGGTGCGGGAGTTATCGACGTGGGGGAAACAAACTGAAGGGGTTGCGGGGGCGGGCGGCGGGTTGCTGCCGCGGGCGGGGGTGTTTCCTGTAGGAGCGCACCTGGGCGCGACCGCCATCCACCCGGTCGCGCACAGGGTGCGCTCCTACAGGGGTTTTGGCCGGGGGGCTTTGGTTCTTCCCCTTGCTTGCAGGGGGAGGGATTTTGCAGGGGCGCACATTTGGGCGGCCGGGTGAATGGTGGTCGCGCCCAGGTGCACTCCTACAGGGGTTTTCGGTGACTTTGGGGGAGCGGCCGCTTCAGCGCGAGGAGATGTATTTTTCGCGGCGGATCTGGGCTACGGGCAGGCCGTATTCCTTCAGTGCGCTGAAGGCGGCGTCGACCATGTTGGGATTGCCGCAGAGGTAGGCGATGTCGCGATCGGCGTGGGGGGACAATTCGGCCAGGACGGTCTGCACGTGGCCGCTGCGGTCGTGCGGGCGGGGCGCGGTGCGGGGCTGGCGGCTGAGGCAGCCATGGAAGGTGAAGCGGGGGTTTTCGCGGGCGAAGGCTTCGAATTCTTCGCCGTAGAGCAGTTCGGCTTCGCTGCGGGCGCCGTAGAGCAGCACTACTTCGCGGTCGCCGGTGGCGAGCAGCTGGCGGATCTGCGGCAGCATGGCGCGGTAGGGGGTGACGCCGGTGCCGGTGGCCAGCAGCAGGTAGCGCGGGTGGGCGTCGCCGGGGTGCAGGCAGAAGCGGCCGTAGGGGCCGCTGGCTTCGATGGTTTCGCCCGGCTGCAGGTTGCCCAGCAGTTTGGTGGCGGCGCCGCCTTCGACGTAGCTCACCGCGATCTCAATGCGTTGCACCGGCGCGCTGCCGTCGCCGATGGTGGCGACCGAGTAGCTGCGCTTTGTCGGCGTGCCGTCCTCGTAGTGGAAATGCACCTGCAGGAACTGCCCCGGCTGGAACGCCAGCGGCTGGCCGTCGGCGCGCTCGAACACCAGGTGGCGCACGCTGGGGGCGAGCATGAAGCTGTCGACGAGACGAAGGGTGAAATGGTCGGCCATGGGATTCCGGAGCGGGAGGCACGCACGGCGTGACCGGGCGGCAACTAAACGGCCTCGTATAATAAAGGGCTAACCTCCATGGTGCAGCCCATGCCGCAACAATCCGCCACCGCCACGCCCGCCCTCGTCGTCGACAACCTGCGCAAGACCTACGGCAACGGCGTGGAGGCCCTCAAGGGCGTCTCGCTCACCGTGCAGCCGGGCGATTTCTTCGCCCTGCTCGGGCCCAACGGCGCCGGCAAGTCGACGTTGATCGGCATCCTCTCCTCGCTGGTCAATTCCACCAGCGGCGATGCGCGGGTGTTCGGCGTGTCGGTCAACAAGCAACGCAACGACGCGATGCGGCTGATCGGACTGGTGCCGCAGGAGATCAACTTCAATCAGTTCGAGAAGCCGTTCGACATCTGCGTCAACGAGGCCGGCTTCTACGGCATCCCGCGCAAGATCGCCGCGCAGCGGGCAGAGAAGTACCTGAAGGAGTTGCGGCTGTGGGACAAGGCGCAGCACCAGGCACGCATGCTCTCCGGCGGCATGAAGCGGCGCCTGATGATCGCCCGGGCGATGATGAACGAGCCGAAGCTGCTGATCCTGGACGAGCCGACCGCGGGCGTGGACATCGAGATCCGCCGCTCGATGTGGCAGTTCGTCAGCGGGATCAACGCGGCCGGCACCACCGTGATCCTCACCACGCACTATCTCGAGGAAGCCGAGCAGCTGTGCCGCAACATCGCGATCATCGACCACGGCACGATCGTGGAGAACACCACGATGAAGCGGTTGCTGGCGACGCTGGACGTGGAGGCGTTCATCCTCGACGTGGTGGCGGCGCCGGCCTCGCTGCCGACGTTGCCGGGGGTGACGCTGCGGCGCGTGGACGACTACACGCTCGAAGCGGAGATGTCGCGCGAGCATGACCTGAATTCGCTGTTCGCCACGCTTTCGGCGCACGGGGTGACGGTCAAGTCGATGCGCAACAAGACCAACCGGCTGGAGGAGTTGTTCGTGCGGTTGGTCGAGAACGGGCGGGACAAGGCCGCCTGACCCCTTCCCTTGTAGGAGCCCACTTGTGGGCGATGCTCCCGGGCTCTGGATGTTGGACCAGAGCCAAGAGCATCGCCCACAAGTGGGCTCCTACGAAGAGCTGATACCAGAGACCTTTAGCTTATGAGCAACGCCACCGCCAACCTGGTCGCCCTGCACACCCTCGTGCGCCGCGAGATCATGCGCATCCTGCGCATCTGGACGCAGACGCTGATTCCGCCGGCAATCACGATGACACTCTACTTCGTGATCTTCGGCAAGCTGATCGGCAGCCGCATCGGCTCGATCGAGGGCGGCTTTTCCTACATGCAGTACATCGTGCCGGGGCTGGTGATGATGAGCATCATCACCAACAGCTACGGCAACATCTCCAGCTCGTTCTTCGGGGCCAAGTTCAGCCGCGCGGTGGAGGAAATGCTGGTGTCGCCGATGCCCAACTGGGTGATCCTGCTCGGCTACGTCACCGGCGCAGTGACCCGTGGCCTGGTGGTGGGCGTGCTGGTGCTGCTGATCGCGCTGTTCTTCACCTCGCTGCACGTGGTCCATCCCGTGATCACGTTCTTCTCGGTGCTGCTGGGCGCGACGATCTTCTCGCTGGCGGGCTTCGTCAACGCGGTGTACGCCAAGAAGTTCGACGACATCGCGCTGGTGCCGACCTTCGTGCTGACGCCGCTGACCTACCTGGGTGGCGTGTTCTATTCGGTGAACATGCTGGGCGAGCCGTGGCAGGCGATCTCGCGGGCCAACCCGATCCTGTACATGGTCAATGCGTTCCGGTTTGGCGTGCTGGGGATCAGCGACGTCAACATCGGGGTGGCGTTCGTGGTGATGCTGGCGTTCGTGGCGGGGTTGTCGTTCGTGGCGTTGCAATTGTTGGGCAGGGGCGTGGGGTTGCGTTCGTAGCGAGCGCGCCCTGCAGGAGGCACCTGGGCGCGACCGGGATGGCGGTCGCGCCCAGGTGCGCTCCTACGACAATCAGCGCTTCGGGTCGCCGACGCGGAAGCGGCAGACGTGGCCGCCGCGGATGATGCATTCCATGTGGTGGATGCGCCGGCCACTGGCCGCCTCCATGTAGGCCAGGTCGAACTTGCAGACCTGCGGCGCGCTGCGGGCCAGTGCGTGGAACACGCAGTTGAACGCTTCCACGTGCTGTTCCTGGCCGTGGCGAGCGACCACCGCCTCGTATCCCAGGGCATCGAGCTGGCTGGCCAACCGTTGCGCAACCTCGTCATTGCTGGCCTCCGGCGGCAGCGCCACCTCGTGGCCGCCCAACGTACGGCCGAGTTCCTGCAGCATCTCCTCCAGCGCGGCCGGACCATAGCGCTCGCGCAGCTTCATCAGCAACGCGGTGCTTAGCATCCCGTAGTTGCGCGGAAACAGCGCGCGGCCGGTCTCGGTGAGGCGAAACCGCGCCTGCGGGCGCCCGCCGGTGGGCCGCGCCTGCCCGCGCTCGAGATACTCGCGCGCGAGCAGTGCGCTCAGGTGCTGGCGTACCGCGTTGTGGCTGATGTGCAGGCGCTCGCACAGCTCTTCCACCGAGCAACCCTCCGGCGCCATCAGCAGCTGGCGCAGCAGTCGTTGCTGGGTGGCACCGAGCCGTGCGAGTGCGCTCATTCTCAGCTGGCCTTGTCGGGAAACTGCTTGGCGATGGCGCCGGCGAGGGCGTCGGAGATCATGTCCATGTGCGCCTGCATGGCCTGCCAGGTGGAACGCTCGCCCTGCATGTCGCCGGACATGATCTGCTCTATCTGCGTCGAATGGTGAGCCACGTGGGTGGTCAGCAGGTCCTTGACCGCGCGCTCGGGCAGGTTCGGATTGGCCGTGGAGAGGAACACCGCGATCGCTTGGGCATTGCTGTCGAGCGCGCCCATGGCCTTCTGCTCGGCGGGTTGGTCGTTGGCGGCACGTGCGTCGGTCAGCGCCTTGACGCCGCCCCAATGGCCGGCGAGCAGATCAAGCATCTTCGCGCCGGCCGGCTGGCCGTAGAAGCCGGCAACGGCGCCGGCGATCTGCTTGGCGTTGGCGACCACCGCATCGGCGGCGGCCTGGGCCTTGGCGGTGTCGTGGGCATGCACGGCCAGCGCGTAATCGCGGGTGTGCACGGCGTGGCCGTGCCAGAGCGAGCGCAGGGCGGCGTCGAGCTCGGGCGCGGCGGGAACCGCGGCCATCGGGGTATCCGACGGACCGGCGAGTGCGGGGCTGGCGGCGGCCAGGCTCGAGACGAGGAGCGCGGCGAGAAGACAGGCGGGTGCTTTCATGGAAGGTCTCCAGGAGGGGCGTCGCGGGTGCGACAGGCTGGAGTCTGGATGGCGCTGGTTTACGCGCAATAGAGATATGTGTAAAGCCCGCCATCGTTAAGTACGACGGCAACCAAGCGCCGGGAACATGTGCGGAAGGTCCATCCGTACCGAACGGGGACTGCCGCCGGAAGGCGAACGGCGCCCGCAAAACGCATGCGGCCCGCATGGCGGGCCGCATCACTACGCGGAAATGGCGCTCAGATCGCGAGTGCGGAAGTTTTCGCGGATTCACCGTGACGGGGTGCGCGGCTGCGCTTCCACGCCAGCAGGCAGCCCCACGCCAAGGTAGCGAGGCTGAAAGCGCACGATGCCAGAACCAGATAAAGAAAGAGGGTCACGCCGCGTTTCCTTGGAGGACAGCCGTAGGCTTATCGGCCGGGCGTGAAGAAACAGTAGACATGGGCCGAGCTTACGGGCCGGCCCTGCGACCGAAACCGGAAGTGCGTCGCACTTTGCGCGCCCGCGGCTCCCATCTCCAGCAGGAGCGCCCCTAGGCGCGACCACCAGGGCGGGCCGCACGCCAACTCGCATAACGACGGCCTCGCACCCCCGCCCGCTTTGGAATGCACAGACCACGCCTGCCGGCCATCTCAGGCGGACGATTCCCCCGGCGGCGTCAGCACCAGCACCAGCCATCCCGCCTTCGGCTCCAGCACCCGTTTGGCCGATGCCACGCGCAGATTGCCCTTCTCGTCCACCGCGAACAGCAGCAGGCTGGTCGCACCGTGCCGTTCGAGCAGCTGAGGCCAGCCGAATGCCGCACTGAGCCGCGTGGAACGGATGCGCCAGCCGGCCGCCAGCAGCTCGCCGAAGCGCGAGTGCGTCATCTCCTCACCGAACAGGGGCGGCGCCAGCAGGTTGCCGGCGATCGCGGCGCGGTCGGTGGCCTCGTGGGGGGCCAGGTTACGCAGGCGGTAGACCTTCTCGCGGCCGAATTCGCGCCGGTAATGCACACAGGCCAGCGAGTTGCGTTCGCGATGGGTGGACAGTCCCAGCAGACGGCCCAGGCCGGTCAGGTCGAGGTTGCGCTCGGCATGCGGCGAGGCCGGGTTGCCGAAGAAGGTCGCCAGCCCTTCCATGCGCGCGAGGCGGATGCCGTCCCACGAATCGTCCGCCAGCACCACGCGGAACCCGGCGTCCGCCAGGGCCTTGCCGATCGCGCGCGCCACCTCGTCGGAGCCGTAGATCAGCACGCCGCGCGGCTCCGGCTCGGCCACGCGCAGCCACAGCGCCAGTGGTCGCGCGGTCGCGCTCTGCAGTACTACCGTGCCGATGATGAGGATGAACACCAGTGGCACCAGCGCCTCGGCGCCGGGCACGCCCAGGTCCTGCAAGCGCAGCGCGAACAGTCCCGAGACCGAGGCGGCCACGATGCCGCGTGGTGCCACCCACGCGATCAGCGCACGCTCGCGCCAGCTCAGGGCACTGCGCACGCTGGAGATGATCACGGTCAACGGCCGGATCAGGAACTGGGCGACCAGAAACACCGCGATGCCGGCCCACAGCATGCCGCCGGGCAAGGGCCACTGCAGCCGTGCCGCGAGCAGGATGAACAGGCTCGAGACCAGCAGCGTGGTGAGGTGCTCCTTGAAATCGAGGATGTCGTCGATGTGCACGCCGCGGATGTTGCCCAGCGCGAAGCCCATGATCGTCACCGCCAGCAGGCCCGACTCGTGTGCGATGGCGTTGGAGATGCTGAAGGCCATCAACACAGTCGCCAGCACGCCGAAATTCTGCAGGTATTCGGGAATCATCTGGCGCTTGAGCAGCCAGCCCAGCGCCCATGCCGCCAGTGCGCCGGCAATCGCGCCGCAGCCGATGGTGCCCAGGAACACGCCCACGGTGTGGCCTTCCTGGTGCGAGACGATGGCCTCGTAGATCAGCACCGCGAACAACGCACCCAGCGGGTCGATCACGATGCCTTCCCAGCGCAGCGTGTTGGCGATGCGCGCGTTGGGCCGCAGCGTACGCAGCATCGGCGCGATCACGGTTGGGCCGGTCACGCAGGTCAACGCACCGAAAAGTAACGCCACGTCCCAGCTCAACCCGGCGATCAGGTGCGCGGCCAAGGCCAGCAACAGCAAGGAGGCGATGGCCCCGTAACTGACCAGGCCGCGCACCGCGCGGCCGATCCCCGGCAACTCGTGCAGGCGCAGCGTCATGCTGCCTTCGAACAGGATCAGCGCCACCGCCAGCGACACCAGTGGAAACAGCAGGTCGCCAAGCATCGCGTCGGGCCGGAACACGCCGGTGGCCGGCCCCAACACGATGCCGGCCAGCAGCAGGAAAAGGATCGCCGGCAGCTTCACGCGCCAGGCCAGCCATTGCGCGAGAA
Source organism: Frateuria hangzhouensis (assembly GCF_026410505.1). Classification (GTDB taxonomy): domain Bacteria; phylum Pseudomonadota; class Gammaproteobacteria; order Xanthomonadales; family Rhodanobacteraceae; genus Frateuria_A; species Frateuria_A hangzhouensis. Next base: position 120,903 of record NZ_JAPMIU010000002.1, on the reverse strand, counting down.
AGCCGATACCCAGCATGCACGCCAGCATCAGCCCGGGTTGTAGCGTCATCGCCATCCTTCGCTTCCGGGGCGGCCCATTCTGCCTGAGTGTCGCCGTCGTTTCGAAAGCGCGCGCGCCACGGGGTTTGCCGCACGAACACGGCTTGCGACGGAGCAAAACCTTCCCGGGACAGCTGGCCGCGAGAACCTGCCCGACTTTAGCTTGCGGGCTCTCGCCCATGGTCGAGAGCATCGCCGACAGATGGGCGCCTGCAAGGGCCGCGGTGCGTGGATCGGGAAAAAGGCCGGTTCGGTGATCGTGAACCGCGCGGAAGGAGAGAGGCCGGCCCCGGTATCGGGCGGGGGGGAGGGGACCGATACCGGGGCGGCAGGCCGGAGGCATTTAAGTACCGGCGAGTGCAGATATTAAACGCGTCCCGGGGGAAGTCAATACCCGCCAGTTCAGAAAAGGTCAGAAACGCCGGTATTGCAGCGCTTCGGCCAGGTGCGCTCGATCCAGCAGGGCTGCGCCACCGTCGAGGTCGGCGATCGAACGGGCGACCCGCAGGATGCGGTGATAGGCCCGCGCCGACAGCCCCAGCCGTTCGAGCGCGGCCTCGAACCAGCTCCGTTCGGCCGCGCCCAGTGCGCAGTCGCGCTCCAGCTCGCGCGTATTGATCTCGGCATTGGCCCGACCGGCGCGGGCCAGCGCGCGTTCGCGGGCCTGGATCACGCGCGCACGCACGGTGGCCGAATCCTCGTCGTAGACGCTGCGCGGTGCGCCCAGCTCGGCCAGCGGCACGCGCGGCACCTCCACGCACAGGTCGATACGATCCAGCAGCGGTCCGGAAATGCGGCCGCGGTAGCGCTGGATCTGGTCGGGCGTGCAGCGGCAGCGCTCGCGGGCGTCGCCGGCATAACCGCAGGGGCACGGGTTCATGGCCGCGACCAACTGGAACTGCGCCGGGAACGTGGATTGCCGCGCCGCGCGCGAGACCAGGATGTGGCCGGACTCGAGCGGCTCGCGCAGCACTTCGAGCACGTGCCGGGTGAACTCGGGCAACTCGTCGAGAAACAGCACGCCGTTGTGCGCCAGCGAGATTTCGCCCGGGCGCGGGTTCGAGCCGCCGCCGACCAGTGCTACGGCGGAGGCGGTGTGATGCGGCGCCCGAAACGGCCGCTGGCGCCAGCGCGCCGGTTCCACCTGGCGCCCGGCGACCGACAGCACGGCGCAGGTTTCCAGCGCCTCGGTCTCGCTCAGCGGCGGCAGGATGCCGGGCAGGCGCTCGGCCAGCATGGTCTTGCCGGTGCCGGGCGGACCGATCAGCAGCAGATGGTGGCCACCTGCGGCGGCGATCTCCAGCGCACGGCGCGCCTGCAACTGGCCACGCACGTCGACCAGGTCCGGCACTTCCGGATCGACCGTCTGGCCGTCGTTGGCCGGGCCCGGCATCGCCAGCTCCTGCGCATCGCGCAACCAGCCGCAGACCTCGGCCAGGGTATCGGCCACCAGTACGTCGGCCTCCGGCACCAATGCGGCCTCGGCGGCGTTGGCGCGCGGCACCACCACGCGCCGCCCGCGTGCCCGCGCGCGCAGCAATGCCGGCAGCACGCCGGAGACGCCGCGAAGGTCGCCCGACAACGCCAGTTCGCCCAGAAACTCGCACTCGTCCAGCTTCTCGCGCGGCACCTGCCCTCCCGCGGCCAGGATCCCCAGCGCGATGGCCAGGTCGAAACGGCCACCGTCCTTGGGCAACTCGGCCGGTGCCAGGTTCACGGTGACCTTGCGGTTGGGGTATTCGAAGGCGGCATTTTGTATCGCCACCCGCACGCGGTCGCGCGCCTCGCGCACCGCCGCCTCGGGCAGGCCGACGATGTGCGTGCCCGGCAGGCCGCCGGAAAGATGCACCTCGACCATCACCTGCGGCGCGGACACGCCTTCCTGGGCGCGGGTCAGCGTAACCGCCAGGCTCATGGCGTGCACCGCAGGGGCCAAAGCACGGTCATCCCTGACCGCAACGGCTGGAGAAACAGGAAGGGTTTGACTCGGCGACGACCGTCATGGCGGACGCCCGTGTCGGAAGGCCGGGCCGCGCGCCGACGAGATGCGCGACAGCCGCCGGGGCCGTACGCGATGGGGTCGCCAGAATGCATGTGAAACGCGACTCCATCTTGCTCAGGCAAAAAATAACCGCCCCCGATCGTTCTCGGGGTGAGGGTGACGGATCGGGGGCGGCTCCCGGGAGCTGGTAGCTAAAGACCGCGGGCAGCCGCGTCGGCCTCCAGTTCGGCGACGCGCTTTTCGAGTTCGTCAACCTTGGCACGGGTGCGTGCCAGCAATTGGCTCTGGACTTCGAACTCCTCGCGGGTGACCAGCTCGAGGCGACGCAATCCTTGCATCAGGACATCGTGGAAGTTGGTTCGCAAATCCTGCTGCGCCTGTGCCAACCCTGGCGGTACCAGCGACACGAGTCGCAGGGCAATTCTGTCGATTTCCTGCCGATCCATCATGGACGGCGCCTCGAACGGGTCGGTAGCAAGTCTAGGTACTGTGAACGTGTGCACACCATCGGCCGGCTCCGCCAAAGAATGTAGGGATTGTCCTACACGCGTCGCCGGGGCGACAGGCCGCGGGCCGGCAGGCACAATGGTGGTGATCCGGGGGAACGCGAGCGAGGAGCACCCATGAAGCTGGTCGTGGCGGTCATCAAGCCGTTCAAACTGGACGACGTGCGCGAGGCGCTGGCCGAAGTGGGCGTCCAGGGCATCACGGTGACCGAGGTCAAGGGCTTCGGCCGCCAGAAGGGCCATACCGAGCTGTACCGCGGCGCCGAATACGTGGTCGATTTCCTGCCCAAGATCAAGCTGGAGGTGGCGGTGGCCGACGACCAGCTCGAGCGGGTGATCGAGGCCATCCAGCAGTCGGCGCGCACCGGCAAGATCGGCGACGGCAAGATCTTCGTCACCCCGCTGGAACAGGTCATCCGCATCCGCACCGGCGAGCTGGACAACGACGCGCTCTAGCCGCGTAGTCAAAGCGACCTTCCCGGCGCGACGGTGGTGGGCTGAAGCCCGCCCTACTGCGCCGGGCCGGCCCGGCGGTCGGGGGCGTCTTGCCGGAGCCCTGCCCTACTTCGCCTTGCCCTGGTTCGCCACCGCGGCCATTTTCGCCGCGATCGCCGCCTGATCGCCCAGGTAGTAGCTGCGCAGCGGCTTCATCGCCTCGTCGAACTCGTACACCAGCGGCACGCCGTTGGGCACGTTCATCTCGACGATGGCCTCGTCGGAAATCCCGTCTAGGTACTTGATCAGCGCGCGCAGCGAGTTGCCGTGCGCGGCCACCAGCACGCGCTGTCCGGAGGCCACCGCCGGCGCCAGCACGTCGTGCCAGTACGGCAGCACGCGGGCGACGGTGTCTTTCAGGCACTCGGTGTCCGGGATCATCGACGGATCGAGCAACGCGTAGCGCGGGTCGCGCAACGAAGGGTTGTCGGCGCGCTCCAGCGCCGGCGGCGGAATGTCGTAGCTGCGGCGCCAGATCTTGACCTGGCCCTCGCCGTACCTGGCCGCGGTCTCGGCCTTGTTGAGACCGGTCAGGGCACCGTAATGGCGCTCGTTCAAGCGCCAGTCGGTGACCACCGGGATCCACATCAGATCCATCGCGTCGAGCACGCCCCACAGCGTGCGCACCGCGCGCTTGAGTACGGAGGTATGCGCCACGTCGAAGGTGTAGCCCGCCTCCGCCAGCAACCGGCCGGCTTCCTTCGCCTCGGCCATGCCCTGTTCGGTGAGGTCGACGTCGGCCCAGCCGCTGAAGCGGTTGTCGAGGTTCCACTGGGACTGGCCGTGGCGGATCAGGACGAGCTTGTACATGGCGTAGGCTTCGCGGCGGGGAAACGCGAAATGGTGCGGGGTGGCCGCGGCGAGGTCAAATAGGCCCTGCCACAGGTCATGCCAACCCGAACCGGCGCTCGTGCATCCCAGTGAAGGCATCCCAACAGGAGAACCGCTCCATGCGTCGCCACCATCTCGCTTTCGCCCTGGCCCTCGCCTTCTGCCTGCCGCTCGCGGCGGTGGCCGGCGACGGGGACATCGACAAGATCAACGGCACCGCGCGCGTTGAAGCCGGCGCGCACGCCGGCGACGTCAGCACCGTCAACGGCGCCGTGCGCATCGGCGACAACGCCGTCGTGGAGGAGGCCAGCACGGTCAACGGCGCGGTCGAACTGGGTTCGCACGTGCAGGCCGAATCCATCGATACGGTCAACGGCAGAGTCGAAGTAGGCGCGGACAGCCGCATCCGCGACACCATCGAGGCCGTCAACGGCTCCATCCACCTCGGCCGCAACGCCGACGTCGGCGGCCGCGTGTCCAACGTCAACGGCGCCATCGAGCTGGACGGCGCGCACGTGGCCGGCGGCCTGGGCACCGTGGGTGGCGACATCAACGTGGGCGCCGGTTCGCGGGTCGAAGGCGGCATTCTGGTAGAGAAGCCGGGCGGCTGGTTCCACTGGGGCAACAGCCGTGCGCCGCACATCGTGATCGGCCCGCACGCCGTGGTACAGGGCACGCTGGAATTCCGCCGCGAGGTAGTGCTGGAGGTCAGCGACAGCGCGCAGATCGGGCCGGTCAAGGGCGCCACGCCGAAGAAGTTCAGCGGCGAGCACCCGTAAACCGCGCACAGCGTAGGGTGGGCTTCAGCCACCATTGTTGCAGCACGGTGGTGGGCTGAAGCCCACCCTACGCCCTACAGCCAGTCGCGGGGCTTGAGGTAATCGGCCAGGCGCGCCTCCGGCGAGTCCGGCTCGGGCGTGTAGGCGTATTCGAAACGCACGCGCGGCGGCAGGCTCATCAGGATGGACTCGGTGCGCCCGCCCGACTGCAGGCCGAACAGCGTGCCGCGGTCCCAGACCAGATTGAACTCTACGTAACGGCCGCGCCGGTACAGCTGGAATTCGCGCTCGCGCTCGCCCCAGGGCATGTTGCGGCGGCGCTCGGCGATCGGCAGGTAGGCGTCCAGGAAACCCTGGGCCACGTCGCGGGTGAAGGCGAAGCAGCGTTCGAAGCCGCCTTCGTTGAGATCGTCGTAGAAGAGCCCGCCGACACCGCGCGTCTCGTCCCGATGCTTGAGGTAGAAGTAGTCGTCGCACCAGCGTTTGTAGCGCGGATAGACGTCCTCGCCATAGCGTGCGCACAGCTCGCGCGCGACGGTATGCCAGTGCCGCACGTCCTCATCGAACGGGTAGAACGGGGTGAGGTCGAAGCCGCCGCCGAACCACCACACCGGTTCCACGCCCGGCTTGCTCGCCTCGAAATAGCGCACGTTGGCGTGCGTGGTGGGCACGTACGGGTTCTTCGGATGCAGCACCAGCGATACGCCGGTGGCAATGAAGCTGCCGCCGGCCAGGTCCGGCCGGTGCGCGGTGGCGCTGGGCGGGAGGGTGTGGCCGTGCACGCGCGAGAAGTTGACCCCGGCCTGCTCGAACAGCGCGCCGTCGCGCAGCACGCGGGTGCGCCCGCCGCCGCCGGCCTCGCGCTTCCAGCGATCCTCGACAAAGCGCGCGCCGCCGTCGAGGCGTTCGACCGCGTCGCAGATGCGGTCCTGCACTTCGCGCAGGAAGGTTTCGGCCTGGTCGGCTTGCTGGCTCATGGCGGGATCGGTGTGGACGGGTGTGGGATGAAAAGCTTAGCAAGCGGGTTGGTGCCGGAACTGTGGCGCGTCGACGCGGCGGACGATGTCGATCGGCCCCGATCGACAGGCTTTCTGTGGGAGTCCACTCGTGGGGCGATGCTTTTGCTCTGAAGTCCGGCCGAAAAAGCATCGCCCACCAGTGGGCTCCCACATGGGATGGCGCTCTTTCCAGTTGTCTGCAGGGTCGCGGCGTTCGGCGTCAGCTGATCCGCGCGGCCATACGCCGGTGGCCGATCAGTCGCGCCCAGCGCACGCCCAGGTCGATCCACATCAGGTAGGTCGCTTCCATGAGCAGCCGGGCGAGGTAGCGCGGGGTGCGCGGCAGCGTGGCCTCGGCGGCCAGCGGGTGGGCGTCGAAGCCCAGCCGCCGCGCCAGCAGCAGGCAGCGAGCCAGGTGGTAGCGGCTGGTCAGCAGGGCCACCGGCGGCAGCAGCTCGGCCCGGTCGCCGCCCTGCAGCAGGCCGCGCGCATGGCGCAGGTTTTCCAGCGAATCGGTCGATTCCTGTTCCAGTTCGACCGGCGCGTCCGCCGGCAACCCGTGCCGCTGCAGCCAGACGAGGCCGGCCTGCGCCTCGCTGCGATCGCCGCCGCTGTGTCCACCCAGCAGTAGCAGCCGCCGCGCCTGCCCCGCGCGGACCAGCGCCAGCGCACGACCGAGCCGCGCGCGGTAATCGGCTTCGGGGTGGTTGCCGGCCAGTTGCCGCCCGAACACCAACACCACCCAGCGTCCCGGCCGGGTCGTCGGTGTGCGCCGCGCGATGCGCCACACGTGCGCGATGTAGCCCAGCCACACCAGGCCGGCACTAAGCAGCACGGCAAACAGCATGACCACGGCCGCGTGCACCACGTCGGCATCGCGCAGGTAGCGCCAGGGATTGCGGGTCGCAGGGTAAGGCACGGGTATCGGAAAACGGCAAACCGACAGTGTGCGCAGGCGGCCTTGCCGCCGCAATCGTGCACGCCTCCGTCACCTCGGTGAACGAGCGGCCGCCACCGTGTGCGCAAGGCTAGGCAAGTCTGCGGGCCGCCGCTAGGCTGCTTCGATGTTGCAACCGATAATTCCGCTCGCTGTCTCCGCGTTCACCGCTACCTCCGCCCTGGGCCGCGGCCGGGAGGCGCACCTGCGCGCCCTGTGCGATGCCCGCACCGGGCTGCGCGCCAACGATTTCAGCCTCGCGCCGCTGGCCTGCTGGGTTGGCCGTGTCGACGGTGTCGAGCAGGCCCCGTTGCCACCCTCGCAGGCCACCTGGGAATGCCGCAATAACCGGCTAGCCTGGCTGGGCCTCAACCAGGACGGTTTCCTCGAGGCGGCACTCGCCGCGCGCGAGCGCTACGGCGCCGATCGCGTGGCACTGCTGCTGGGGACCTCCACCGCCAGCATCGGCGCCACCGAGGAGGCTTACCGCCGGCTCGATGCCGATGGCGGCTTTCCGGACGACATGCGGCGTCCGCCGATCCATGCGCCGCATTCGCTGGCCGGCTTCCTCGCCGCCGCGCTGGGGCTGGAGGGACCGTGCCTGACCCTTTCCACCGCCTGCTCCTCCAGTGCCAAGGTATTCGCCAGCGCCGAGCGCATGATCCGGCTGGGACTGGTGGACGCGGCGGTGGTCGGCGGCGTGGATACGCTGTGCGAAAGCGTGCTGTTCGGCTTCAACGCGCTGGAGCTGGTCTCGCGCGAGCCCTGCCGGCCCTTCGACCGCAGCCGGACCGGTATTTCGATCGGCGAGGCGGCCGGCTTCGCGCTACTCGAGCGCGCCGAGGCCGCGCCGGAGGCGCCGCGACTGCTCGGCTACGGCGAAGCCAGCGACGCCCACCACATGTCCACGCCGCACCCGGAAGGCCTCGGTGCCGAGCTGGCGCTGCGCGATGCGCTGGCGCGCTCGGGTCTGCGCCCGGACCAGGTCGACTACATCAACCTGCACGGCACCGCGAGCCTGAAGAACGACGAGGTCGAGGCCGCGCTGATCGCCCGCGCCTTTCCGCCTTCCACGCGCGCCAGCAGCACCAAGGGCTTCACCGGCCACACGCTCGGCGCAGCCGGCATCCTCGAGGCGGTGATTGCGCTGCTGGCGATCGGGCACGGACTGGTGCCGGGCAACCTTGGCGGGGCCGATCCCGACCCCGCCTGTGGCCCGCAGTTCGCCTGGCGCAACGAGATGCGGCCAGTCGAGGTGGCGCTCAGCAACTCGTTCGGCTTCGGCGGCAACAACGCCTGCCTGGCCTTCGCCGGCCCGGAGCGGCGGGCATGAGCGCGCTGACCGTCTATGTCGAAGGCGTCGGACTGTGGTCGCCGCAACTGGCCGACTTCTCCGCCTTGCGCGCGGCGCTGCAGGGGCAACCGGTGGCACCGCCGCCCGCGCGCCCGGCGGCGGCCCTGCTGCCGGCCAACGAGCGCCGGCGCGCGCCGGAAAGCGTGCTGCTGGCCACCGAGGTGGCCAGCCAGGCGGTGGCGATGAGCGGGCGCGAAGCGGCCTCGCTGGCCTGCGTGTTCGCCTCCTCCCACGGCGACCAGCCGATCATGGACTACATGTGCGCAGTGCTGGCCAGCACGCCAGCGGAACTGTCGCCGACGCGCTTCCACAACTCGGTGCACAACGCGCCGGCCGGCTACTGGACCATCGCCACCGGCTGCCACGCGCCGTCCAATGCGGTGTGCGCGCAGCGGGCGAGCTTCGGCGCCGGCCTGCTCGAGGCGGCCGCGCTGGCGGTGGCGGACGCACGACCGGTATTGCTGGTATGCAGTGATACCGCCGGGAGCGGCCCGCTGGCCGCCATGACCGCCAGCGCTGCGCCGTTCGGCAGTGCGCTGGTGCTCAACGCCCAGCCTGGCGTGTCCACGCTGGGCCGACTTGATCTGCACCTTTGCCCCGGTAGCATCGCCGACGCACCGGTTGTTCCGGCACTGCCGGCCGGGTGGCTGGCCAGCAGCCCGTCGGCCACGGCGCTGCCGCTGCTGGCCCTGCTGGCGCAAGGCGCGGGCCGCTGCACGTTGAGGGCCGCCGGTTCGCTCGGCATGGATGTCCACCTGGAGGAATGCGCGTGAACCCGACTCCGCCACGCTGGTGCGTGCTCATCCCCTGCCTCAACGAGGAGGCGGCGATCCGCGACGTGGTCGAATCGGTGCTGGCGTTGAACGTACCGGTGATCGTGGTGGACGACGGTTCCGACGACCGCACCCCGCAGATCGTCGACGCGCTGCCGGTGACGCTGCTGCGCCACCCGCAGCGGCGCGGCAAGGGCGAGGCGCTGCGGCACGGCTTCCGCGAAGCGCTGCGGCAGGGTTTCGATGCGGTGGTGACGATGGACGGCGACGGCCAGCATCTGGCCGGCGACGTGCCGCGCATCGTCGCCGCGGCGCAGCGCTACCCCGGGCACATCGTGATCGGCGCGCGCCTGCTCGATCGCGAGCAGCAGCCGAAGGGCCGTCGCCGCGCCAATGCGGTGGCCGACTGGGGCATTTCCTGGGGCTGCGGGGTGCCGGTGGCCGACACCCAGAGCGGCCAGCGCTGGTATCCGCGCGCCGCGCTGGAGCTGGTCGACCTGCCGGCGGAGAACTTCGTGTTCGAAGCCGCCATCCTGATCGCCGCCTGCCGCGAGAAAGGGCTGGGCGTGGTCTCGGTGCCGATCGCCTCGCGCTACCACGGCGAGTTCAGGCTCAGCCATTTCAGTCCGGTGCGCGACGTGGTCCGCATCACCGCCTACACCATCGGCCGCATCGCTTCCTACGGCGACATCGTGGCAAGTTATCGACGCTCGCACGAAGCGCCGCCGACGGTGATCGACGATGACGGGCTGCTCGCGGTCGAGGCGGGCGAACCGGCGCGGCTGATCCGCTGATCCGAACCACGGCCGCCGGGGGGGCGGCCTGCTGCACGTCCGGCACCGTCTTCCACCGCAGGCCGCAGGGGAATCGCATGTCCGAAGCCAGTGCCACGCACGACGCAGTCATCCTCGGCGGCGGCCTGGCCGGGCTGTGCCTGGCGCTGCAACTACGCGGCGAGTTTCCCGACCTGGACGTGGTCGTACTCGAACGCCAGCGCCATCCGCTGCCGCCGGCGGCGCACAAGGTTGGCGAGTCGACGGTCGACATCGGTGCACACTATTTCCGCGACACGCTGGGGCTGCGCGATTACCTCAAGCGCGAGCAGATCTTCAAGTTCGGCCTGCGCTATTTCTTCTCCGACGGCTGCGCGGACCTCGGCCAGGCCACCGAACTCGGCCTGAGCGAGGCATTTCCCGCACCCAGCTACCAGCTCGACCGCGGACTTTTCGAAACCTTCCTGGGCGAAGAGGCGTTGCGGCGCGGCGTGGATTTCCGACCCGGCTCCGTGGTGCGCCAGTTCGAAGTGGGCGTGGATGGCGCGCCGCACTCGGTGCGCTACGCCGACGCCGACGCGCGCGAACACCACCTGCAGGCGCGCTGGCTGCTCGACGCCTCCGGCCGTGCGGCGCTGTTGCGCCGGCGCTTCGAGTTGACCCGCGATGACGGCCACCACGTCAATGCCGCCTGGTTCCGGCTCGGCGCGCGGCTGGCCATCGACGACTGGTGCGAAGGCACCGCCTGGCGCGCGCGCTGCCGCCCGCCGGAACGCTGGCGCTCGACCAACCACCTGTGCGGGCCGGGCTACTGGGTATGGCTGATCCCGCTGGCTTCGGGCGCGCATTCGGTCGGCATCGTTGCCGACGCAGCGATGCACCCGCTGGAGGAGTACCGCGATTTCGACCGCGCGCTGGCATGGCTGGCGCGCCAGCAACCGCAGGTGGCGCAGGAGGTCGAGCGCCACCGCGACACGTTGCTGGATTTCCGCTTCCTGCGCGGCTACTCGCACGGTTGCAGGCAGATGTTCAGCGCCGACCGCTGGGCACTGACCGGCGAAGCCGGCGCCTTCCTCGATCCGTTCTATTCGCCCGGCAGTGATTTCATCGCGCTGGCCAATACCTACATCTGCGAACTGATCCGCGCCGATCGCGCCAGTCAGCCGCTGGCCGCGCGCGTGCGGCTGAGCGAACGGCTCTATCAGTCGTTCTACGACAGCATGCTGGCGATCTTCCGCGGGCAGTATCCGTTGTTCGGCAACCCCCAGGTGATGGCCAGCAAGATCGTCTGGGACCAGGCCTTTTACTGGGGCGTGCTGTGCCAGTTGGTGTTCCAGCGGCGGCTGGTCGATACGGCGCTGTTCGCCGAACTGGGGCCGGCGCTGGCCGAGGCGCAGCGGTTGAACGAGCGGGTACAGGCGCTGTTCCGCGACTGGCATGCGGCGGCGACCAGCGAGCGCCCCTCGGTGATGCTGGACCAGCGCCGGCTGGACTGGTTCCGCGCGCTCAACGAAGGGATGCACGACAGCCTGGATGATGCCGGCGTGCGGGTGCGGCTGAAGGCCAACCTGGCGCTACTGCATGAGGTGGCCGGCGCGATCGCCGCGCTGGCGGGACGCGACGGCGCACCAGTCGATGGCTTGCCGGTCTGCAGCGGGCCGGCGCCGGGATTGTTCGATCTGGCGCCGGTCGAGGGCGCAGTGTCGGCGGCCTAGCGCCTTTTCGGACCTGTCATCGCGCCAGGCTGCCGATGGCTGTCGCGCCCAAGGGCGCACCTGCAAAGGACCTCGTGCGGCTATGGGAGCGCACCTGGGCGCGACCGAAATACTGGTCAGGCCCGAGTGCGCTCCTGCAGAGCGCGGTGAGGTCAGTCCTTCGGCACCGTGATCTTGAACCCCTTCGGCGGAGTGTTGCCGGCGAGGTGGGTGACGAAGTAATCCCAGCGACGGCGCATGGCGTAGCTGCCTGCGTCCTTGCCATAGCCGTGGTGCACGTTGGGGATCATCAGCAGGTCGAAGTCCTTGTTAGCCTTGATCAACGCGTCGACCACCAGCAGTGTCTGCGAGGGCGGCACGTTGTCGTCCAGGGTGCCGTGCACCAGCATCAGCTTGCCCTCGAGGTTCGCCGCGTGGTTCTGGTTGGCCTGGTCGTCGTAGTTGCTCTTGCCGTCCTTAATCACTTCCAGGCCCTGCCACTTCTCGGCCCAGTCGTCCTCGTAGTTGCGGTTGTCGTGATTGCCGCTCTCGGCCCAGCCGACCTTGAAGAAGTCGGGGTAGCGGAACATCGCGCCGGCGGTGGCGTTGCCGCCGCCGGAATGGCCCCAGATGCCCACGCGGTCGAGGTCGATCCACGAATAGCGCTTGGCCAATTCCTTCAGGCCGGCGACCTGGTCGGGCAACGTGTTGTCGCCGATGTTGCCGAAGTAGGCGTCATGGAAGGCCTTGGAACGCCACGGCGTGCCCATGCCGTCGATCGCCACCACGATGAAGCCGAGCTCGGCCAGCGCCTGGTGGTCGCCACGCGCGGACAGGAAGTTGCGGCCGCGCACCGAGCCGGTCTGCGGGCCCGGATAGATGTAGTCGACGATCGGATATTTCTTGTGCGGATCGAAACGGGTCGGCTTGAACATCATGCCGTACAGGTCGGTCTTGCCGTCGCGCGCCTTGACCGTGATCGGGGTCGGCGGCACCCAACCGGCCGCGCGCAGGCGGCTGATGTCGGCCTTGGCGACGGTGGCCAGGGTGTGGCCGTCGCCGCTGTCGCGCAGCACGGTCACCGGCGGCGTGGTCGGCGTCGAATAGCTGTCGACGAAGGCGTCGCCCTCGGGCGACAGGGTGATCTCGTGGTTGGCCGCCTCGGGCGTGAGCAGGGTCGGCTTGCCGCCGTCCAGGCTCACTTTGAAGAACTGCTGGTAGTACGGATTGACGCCGTCGGTGCGTCCGACGCCGCGGAACCACACGGTGCGCGTCTTCGGATCGACCTTCAGCACCTCGGTGACGTTGCCCTCGCCGGTGGTGATGGCGTGTTTGAGCTTGCCGGTCTGCAGGTCGTACAGATACAGGTTGCCCCAGTTGGTGCGCTCGGAGAACCAGATCGCCTCGTGGGTCCTGGGCAGGTAGAACCAGTTGACCTGGCCGTTGCCGCTCTCGTAGTAGGTGGGCACCTGCTCCTCGAACACCGTGCGCACGGCGCCGGTCTTCGGATCGGCGATGCGGAACCACTCGTGCTTGTGGTCGCGCGAGGTGGAGACGAAGGCCAGCGTCTTGCCGTCCGGCGCCCACTTGACGTCGTCCCAGCCGCCCGCGGGACCGCAGCTGACGTCGTCGCACAGGGTCGAGCGATGCTGATCCGCGGGCATCTTCAGGCGCACCACCTTCTTGCTCGGCACGTCGATGATGACGCGCTCGATCATGGTCACGTCCTTGTCGCCGACCAGCGGATATTTCCACTTGATCAGTTCCGGATGCCCGACCTTGGTCTTGATCAGGTACATGTCGCCGGTCTTGCGCTGATCTTGCTGGAACGTGGCGATCTGCTTCGAGTCCGGCGACCACACCAGGATGGCGTTGTCGGTGTGCTTCCAGCCGGCGTTGTCGGTGGCGTAGCCGAAATTCTCCACGCCGTCGGTGGTCAGCTGGGTTTCCTTGCCGCTGGCGACGTCGCGCAGCCACAGGTTCCAGTTGCGGATGAAGGCCTCGGAGGACTTGTCCGGCGACAGCACGCCCGGTTCCCTGCCGCCTTCCTTGACCACGCATTCGCCCTGCGCGGGCTTGAGGTCGCACAGGTAGTGCTTGCCCTTGAACTGCACGTCCAGGCGGCCATCGTCGGCGATGAGGTATTCGCGGATGCCCAGCTTGTCCGCCCTGACCGGCTTGGCCAGCGCCTTGCCCAGCGCCGCGGCGAGCCGTGGCTGGTCGAAGGCGTCGCTGACCTTGCCAGTGGCCACGTCCATCACGCGGTAGTGGTCGCCCTTGGCATCGTGGTCGACGTACCAGAAGTGGCCGTCGTCCAGCCAGGTGACGTGTTGGATGGCATGGTCGACCAGCGGCGCGGTGTTGTAGCCGAGAAAGCGCTCCGCGCGGGCGTAGTCGTCCTTGGTCAGTGTGTGGCCCTGCGCCAGTGCGCCGGTGGCCGCCAGGCCCAGTGCCAGCGCGCCCACCAGGCGCTTGCTGCCGATCATCGATGCCATCTTGTTCCCCTTGTCAGGACTGCTTATCGAACGATCCTAACGTGCCGGAAGTCATGGCACCCATGCCATTAGTGGGGGGCGTCGTTGCGGGGTCACCTTGGCCTTTTCGAGCCGGGCTTCGCGTCGCCCTCGTAGCCCGCTTGCGGGCGATGCTCTTTCAACAGAGACCATCGACAAGAGCATCGCCCACAAGCGGGCTCCTACAGGGGGCGCGAAGGCGCGAACCGGGTGGCGGCCAGCTCGACCAGCCAGCCGATGAACACCCGCAATCTTGCGGGCATCTGGCGCTGCGGCGGGTAGAGCACCGTCATCGGCAGCGCCGGCGGCCGCGTGTCGGGCAGCAGCTCGCACATGCGTCCATCGGCCAGTTCCTCGGCGATGCGGTAATGCGAGAACTGAGCAATGCCCAGGCCGGCGCGGCAACAGGCGAGATACGCGTCGGCGCCGTTGACGGTGATGCGTCCGGGCAGCTGCAGCTCGCGTCGTTGCCGGCCGACCACGAACTCCAGCGGCTCCGGGCGACGCGTAGTCGGCGAAGCCCAGTGCACCGCGTAATGGCCCTGCTGCAGGTCGGCCAGCGTCTTCGGGCGGCCATGCCGGCGCACGTAGTCGGCGCTGGCCAGGGTCAGCTGCGGCAGCGTGGCGATGCGCCGGCCCGCCAGGCCGCTGTCGCCCGGATCGCCCACGCGCAGCGCGCAATCGACGCCCTCGCGCACCAGGTCGACGAAGCGATCGCCGGTGCCCAGGTCCAGCTCGATCTGCGGGAAGCGCGCAAGGAATTCGGGCAGCGCCGGGATCACCAGCAGCCGCGCCAAGGTAGCGGAGATATCCACGCGCAATCGCCCGCGCGGCACGATCGCCGCCTCGCGGAAGTTGGCTTCCACCTCGTCCACGTCGGCCAGCAGGCGCAGGCAATGTTGGTAGTAGGTCTTGCCCTCGCAGGTCACCCGCACGCGCCGCGTCGTTCGCTGCAGCAGTTGCGCGCCCAGCCGCGCCTCCAGCGCCTTGATGGTGTGGGTGACCGTGGCGCGCGGCAGCGCGAGGTCGTCGGCCGCAGCGGTGAAGCTGGCCAGCTCGACGATGCGGGTGTACAGCCGCATGGCATGCAGGCGATCCATTGTTGATTCTGATGGAATGGTGTTGGCGATTATTGAGCATTTATCGAAGGCCTGCCGGCGCGCACGATGCTCACACCTTCCACGGCGTACGTTCGCCACCCCAAGGAGCCACCCATGAAGATGCGCACGCTCGGCCGCAACGGCCCCCAGGTTTCCGCCCTCGGCCTCGGCTGCATGGGCATGAGCGATTTCTACGGCGCGCACGACGACGCCGAGTCGATCGCCACCATCCACCACGCGCTCGACCGCGGCGTCACGCTGCTGGACACCGCCGACATGTACGGCCCGCACACCAATGAGGAACTGGTCGGCAAGGCGATCCGCGGCCGCCGCGAGCAGGCCTTCGTGGCCACCAAGTTCGGTATCGTGCGCGACCCGTCCGATCCTTCCGCGCGCGGCGTCAACGGCCGCCCCGAGTACGTGCGCGCCGCCTGCGAGGGCAGCCTGAAACGCCTGGGCATCGAGACGATCGATCTGTACTACCAGCACCGCGTGGACAAGAGCGTGCCGATCGAGGAGACCGTCGGCGCCATGGCCGAGCTGGTCAAGGCGGGCAAGGTGCGTTACCTGGGCCTGTCCGAAGCCTCCGGCGAGACGCTGGCGCGCGCCTGTGCGGTGCACCCGATCGCCGCGCTGCAAAGCGAATTCTCACTGTGGACACGCGACCCGGAAGAGAACGGCATGCTCGCCGCCTGCCGCAAGCTGGGCGTGGCGCTGGTGGCATACTCGCCGCTGGGACGCGGTTTCCTCACCGGGGCGATCCGCTCGCCGGACGACTTCGACGCCGACGACTTCCGCCGGCACAACCCACGCTTCCAGGGCGACAACTTCGCCCGCAACCTGGCGCTGGTCGACGAGGTGAAGAAGCTGGCCGCCGACAAGGGCTGCTCGCCAGCCCAATTGGCGCTGGCCTGGGTGCTGGCCCAGGGCGATGACGTGCTGGCCATTCCCGGCACGCGCCGCCGCTCCCGGCTGGATGAAAACCTGGGGGCGCTGGACGTCCAACTGAGCACCACCGAACTTGCGGCCATCGACGCGATATTCCCGCCGAACGCTGCGGCGGGTGACCGCTACGCCGGCCCGTCGATGCAGGCGATCAACGCCTAGTTGGCCGCGCCCTCAAGCTTGAAGCCCTCTCCCCGCAGGGGAGAGGGCGCTAGAAGCCCCGCCCACTACACTTGCAGTATGAGCACCCCCGAACACTCCCCCCTCGGCAAGGCCACTGCCTACGCCGACCGCTACGACCCGTCCCTGCTGTTCCCCATCCCGCGCGAACACAAGCGCGTGGAGATCGGCGTGATCGATCCGCTGCCGTTCACCGGCGTGGACATCTGGAATGCCTACGAGCTGTCCTGGCTCGACGCCCGCGGCAAGCCGCAGGTAGCGCTGGGTGAATTCCGCGTACCCGCCGACTCGCCCAACATCATCGAATCGAAGTCGTTCAAGCTGTATTTGAACGGCTTCTCGCAAGAGAAAATCGACACGCCGGTGCTTGTCGACACGCTGGCGCGTGATCTTTCCGCCGCGGCCGGCGCCCCGGTGGAGGTGACGCTGAGCGGGCCGTGCGCACAGACCCACGCGATCACCGACCTGCCCGGCGAGCTGCTCGACGACCAGCCGCTGGAGATCGACGACTACGGTCCGCCCAAGGCCGATTACCTCAGCGCCAACCACGACGCCGAGCCGGTCGAGGACATCCTGCTCTCGCACCTGCTGCGCTCGAACTGCCCGGTCACCGGCCAGCCCGACTGGGGCAGCGTGCAGATCGCCTACCGCGGCGCGCCGATCGACCGTGCCGGCCTGCTGCGCTATCTGGTTTCCTTCCGCACCCACAACGAATTCCACGAGCAGTGCGTCGAGCGCATCTTCGTCGACCTGATGGCGCGCTGCGCGCCGATGCAACTAACCGTGTACGCGCGCTACACCCGGCGCGGCGGGCTGGACATCAACCCGTTCCGCAGCACCGACCCGCAGGCGGTGCCGGGCAACCCGCGCGGCGCGCGCCAGTAGGCCAGGCGCAGACGCCCGGTAATCGGCGCTTCAGATCGTCGGCGCTAGCCTTTTCGCCAGGCCGATCCGCGGCCGCGACGACTGCACGGGACACCCGCCATGACGATCCAAGCACGCTCCTTCGCCCTGCCCGGCATGGCCCTGGCCGGCCTGCTGCTGCTCGGCGGCTGCGGCAAGCACGACGACGAAACGGCCACCACCCCGCCGGCCGCCAGCAGCGCACCGATGCCGGCGCCGGCGAGCACCGCCCCGGCACCGGCATCGACCGTGGCGCCCGCGGCCACCGGCACCAGCGCGGTGCCGGCCAGTGCGGGCACCAGCGCCGTCGCCGCGCCTGCCGCCCCCGCGGTCTTCCAGGTCGCGCAGGTGGAACTGGGCGGATCGGTCACCGCCGGCTACGAGGTGGCCAAGCCGACCACCACCTTCGCACCGTCGCAGAACACCATCTACGCCAGCGTCGCCACCACCGGCAGCACCACCGGCGCCACCCTGAGCGCGCACTTCAGCTACCTGGAGGGCAAGGGCCAGGACGTCACCACGATCAGCCAGACGATCGCCACCGACGGGCCGGCGGTCACCGCGTTCAAGCTGCGCAACCCGAACGACTGGCCGGCCGGCACCTACAAGGTGGAGATCGCCATCGACGGCAAGCCGGTCAAGAGCGAGACGTTCGAAGTGAAGTCGGCCTGAGGCCCGGGCCGAAGCTCTCCGCAGCCCATACGGCGTCCTCGACCCTGTAGGAGCCCGGCCAGCACTCACTGCGTCTTGTGCGCCGCCCGCTTGAGGCCACGCATCTGTTCATGCCCCGACCGCACCGAGCGGTAGGCATCGGCGATCAACGCATGTGTGGGCGGACTGACGTCCTCGTCGTCCAGCGCGTCCTCGAACTTGTGCTTGATGTGGTCCTCGCCGCGCTCGACCTCGTCGATCACCGCGGTTTCGTCGTGCAGGCTCTTGCGCAGGTTGGTGAACATGCGATGCGCGGACGCCAGCACGCTGCCGTCGTCCTCGGGCGTGCCGCCGAGCTCCTCGACTTTCTGCTGCAGTCGCGTCGCCACCAGGCGGCGCTCGCTGGCGCGTTCGCGGAAGGTGAAGTTGAAGCGCGGACTCTGCGTTTCGCTGGCTGCTTCGGCATAACCTTCGGCGCTGTCGATGGTGGTTTCGATCAGGTCGTTGAGCACGCGGATGTCGTGGTTCGCCATGGGGGTCACTCTCGTCATCGGATGGGCGGTACGCGGGCGGTCGATGGTCGACGGGGACGCCGCAGGTTCATCGTAGGAACTGGCGGCGATGGCGCCGTGAAGCACACGCCATCGCGCCGCAGGCACACCCGTGGGTGCATGCTCGGGCCATGCCCGGTCATCACCCCGCCCTGCCCGTCTTCGGCATTGGCCATTCCACGCATCCGCTGGGGACGTTCGTCGAACTGCTCCAGGGACATGCGATCGAATGCGTGGTCGACGTGCGCCGCCTGCCCGGCTCGCGCCGCTTCCCGCAATACGATGGACCCGCGCTGGCCGCGTCGCTCGAGCCGCTTGGCATCGACTACCTGCACATGCCCCCGCTCGGTGGCCGGCGCGGGCGCAGCCTGCCGGCCGGCGCACCTTCGCCGAACGGGTTCTGGGAAAACGCCAGCTTCCGCCGCTACGCCGATTACGCCATGAGCGAGGATTTCCATGACGGGTTCGCGCAACTGCTCGAGCTGGCGTCGCAGCGCCGCTGCACGCTGATGTGCGCCGAGGTGCTGTGGTGGCGCTGCCACCGCCGCATCATCGCCGACTACCTGCTCGCCGCCGGCCGCACGGTATGCCACATCAAGGGCGACGGCCGCGCCGAGCCGGCACGGATGACGCCGGCGGCCCAACGCGAAGGCGACCACCTGGTCTACCCGCCGCAAGCCTGACTCCGGCGCACACCCCTTGGGCCCCTCTCCCCGGCACAGCCGGGGAGAGACGCAGGCCCCAGGTTCCGGGGTCATCGCCCCGGCTCAAGCTACCCGAGCGCCCCGCGGCCGTCCGACCCGAGAGGCTGCCAGGCTCTCCACGCCAGCAACCGGCTCCTGTGCGTACAATGCCCCAGCGACACCGGCTTGCCGGTGACCGCCATGCAGGGGGAACCACCACATGAATCCTGGGACTGCGGAAGCGCCGCCAAGCTCGCTGCGCGTCATCGCCCAGCGTTTGCGCGACGGACGGCTGGCCCGGCTGGTCGCAAGCTACGGCGAATACCACGTCTCGGTACGCCGCGCCCTGCTGCTGGGGCTGACGATCCTGTGGTGCCTGTACTGGCAGTACTTGGCCGGCCCCTCGCACTCGAAAGTGGTACTGGCGCGCGAGGCTTCCCTGCTGCTGCCATGGGCGCAGTTGTTCTTCACCCTGGGCCTGGCCTGGATGGGCGCGGTGCGGCTGCGCCTGGTGCGCACCACCGAGCTGGTCGACGGCATCGGCGCAGCGGTGAACGTGCTGGGCATCGGCGTGCTGCTCAGCCTGGCCTGGAACCTGTGCATCTCGATGATCACGCTGCTGCCGCTGGCGACCATCATGGTCGGCACGCGCTTCGGCCGGCGCATGTTCTTTGGCTTCATGGCCGGCTCGGTACTGGTGCTGGGCCTGGCCGCGCCGCCGCACTACTGGGTGGACCGGCCGGCGTTCGTGCCGTTCGCACTGGTGCTGCTGGTTGGCCTGCCGCTGACCGTCTACCGCCTGCTCGGCACCATCTCGGCCATTTCGCAATCGGCGCTGCGCTCGCGCGATGCGCAGAGCCGCTTCATCGCCACCATGAGCCACGAACTGCGCACGCCGCTCAACACCGTGGTGCACGCCGCCTCGCTGATCGACATCGCCGCGCTGGACGCTTCCGACCGCCAGCTGATGCACGCCCTGCGCGCCAACGCCAACGTGCTGCTGCAGCGGGTCAACGATGTGCTGGACGTCGCCGCGATCGACGCCGGCCGGCTGCATTTCAGCCGCGAACCGTTCCTGGTCGCCAACGTGCTCGGCCAGGTGCGCGACGTGGTCGGGCCGCTCGCGCACCAGCGCGGCGTGCGCCTGCGCACCGTGCAAGGCCGCGGCCTGGACGACGCCATGCTGGGCGACCCCGGCCGCATCGCGCAGGTGCTGATCAACCTCGGCACGAACGCGGTCAAGTTTACCCCGGCCGGCGGCGACGTCGGCATCGTGGTGCGTCTGGCCGACAACGGCCTGATCCAGCCGCGCCTGCTATGCACCGTCACCGACACCGGCGGCGGCGTGCCGGATGAGATGAAGACGCGCATCTTCGACCCGTTCTACCAGACCAGCGACGGCCTGGTGCGCCGCCACGACGGCACCGGCTTGGGCCTGCACATCGTGCGCAGCATCTGCCAGCAGCTCGGCGGCCGCGTCGCGGTCGGCGACAACCCCGGCGGCGGCAGCATCTTCACCGCCGCCTTGCCGCTTGACCGCGCCGCACCCGAACAGGCCGTGACCGAGCCGCTGGACACGATCAGTGCCCTGGACACCCACCGCGCCCGCGTGCCGGCGATCACCTGCCTGGTGGTCGACGACAACCGCTCCAGCCGTGACACCCTGGGCCACCTGCTGCGCCGCGCCGGCCACCGCGTGCTGTTCGCCGGCAGCGGCGAGGAAGGCCTGCAGGCGATGGACGGCCCGCACCGCCCGCACCTGGTGCTGCTGGACATGCACATGCCCGACCTCTCCGGCCTGGACGTGCTCGCCCGCCACCGCCAGCGCCACCCGCACGACGGCATGCCGATCGTGATGCTGAGCGCCGACTCCGATCCGGACGCGATCGAACAGGCCCTCGCCCACGGCGCCACCGCCTACCTCACCAAACCGGTCTCGATCGAGCGCCTGCTCACCCTGCTGCGCCAGGTCGGCACCCGTACCCCCACGTTCCCGGCCAGCCCGCCGCCGGGCACCCCGAGCGCGACCGACGCTTCCCCGCGTCCGGCGGAAAGCTCACTTGCCCTGATCTGCCGCATCGCCACTCCCGAGCAGCGCCGCACCTACCTGCAAAGCTGGCAAACCGAATTGCAGCAGGACAACGACGAACTCCTCGCCGCCCTGCGCGCCCACGACCGCACCGCCACCGCCGCGCGGTTGCACCGGTTGCAGAACGCTTTCCTGGTGATGGGCCGCAGCGAAGCGGTCAGCCTGTGCACGCAACTGCGCGAGGCGATCCGTGCCGAGCGTGGCGTGGAGCCGGCCCTGGGTGCGTTGCAGGCGGAATTGCAAGCCACCGCCCTGATGCTGCGGGAGTTGCTGGCGGAGAGGGCGCCAATCAAAGGCGACACCACCGCCCGCTTACGCCCGGCGTGACCATCACCGCAGTCGGGTAACCTCCAACGGCTCGCCTCTGCAGCGATGACTTCTTCTTATCCCGTGCCGCGCCGGTGGCTCTCCCAAAGCTAATGAGACGACGAGAGACCTAGCTGATCAAGTCCTCGAAGTCGGCCATACCGACCGACTGTTCGGGTGCCAACAGATCCTGGGAAAGCGCACGCTTGCGATCCAGGCGCTCGGCCAGACGCTGCTCGAAGCTCTCAAAGCCGTCCCCCGCCATCGTCGGGCAATAGACCCAGACGGGTTTGTCCTGGCCGATGCGGTACGCACGATCGGTCGCCTGGTCCTCTTTGGCGGGATTCCAGGGCCGGGTGAAATGGATCACGTGGTTGGCCTTCTGAATGTTCACGCCGAAACCCACGGCGGTGGTCGAAAGCACAATGACGCCAAAGCCTGGGCTGTCTTGGAACCGGTCGATCAGCCGTTGGCGGGATGCATCCTTGAGTGGGTCGACTGTAGTCGAGCCATTTACCACACTGACGTCGATATCGAACCTTTCCGCCACAGCCTTCTGAACCAATCGTTGTATGTCGCGATACTCAGTGAACACGATGGCTTTCTCGCCAAGTTGCTTGACCTCTCCCAACCGCTGCAGGAGCCACTGCAACTTGGGTGAATGGGCAACATGCTCACTAACAGGAGACTCGCCAGCGCCTTCGTGGGCCATCGCCAGGGGGTTTGCGCAGATCATCCGAAGCCGATGCAGCAAGGCGAGCGTCATGGTGCCGGCCTGTTCGCCATCATCCTTGGCCTTTTCCATGGCGCGCTTGTAGCCCACCACGGCTTCACCATAAAGCCTGCGCTGCATTTCCGACATGGGAAGGCTTGCCCAAACCGAGTTTGAGTCCTTGTGGGTGGCATCGATCTTGTCCGGCAGGTCCGCGACCTCCGATTTCATACGTCGGAGTACCCATGGACCAATGGCCGTCCGCAGATCCTCCACTCGCGTTGCATGGTCGTCTTCGCGCAGTTCGATAGGCTTGCGGTAGTTCTTGGTGAATTCGCTCAAGGAGCCGAGTCGGCCCGGCTGGAAGAAATCAAACAGACACCAAAGATCGGCCAACGAGTTCTCCACGGGCGTTCCGGTGCAGGCGATCTTGAAGTCGGCCTGCATCGCCTTGGCCGAGCGCGTCACCAACGCCCCTGGCGTCTTGATCTTCTGCGCTTCGTCGCAAACCAGCACGCCCCAGGCCTCACGGCCAAAGGAGAGTTCGTAGTCGCGCAACGTTTCGTAAGTGGTCAGCACGAAGGCCGCGCCATTGGCGAAGCCGGGGCGCAGGAGCTTCTTCACACCCATGGCTTGCACGTCTTCGCCCAGTTGCGACGGTTCGACACGGTGTCCGGCCAGCGCTTGTCCGTATAGCAGCAGGGTTGGGCCCTGGCTGCCGTCCAGGAACTTTCCGATTTCTGCGTGCCAGTTTTGCAGCAGCGAGACAGGGGCAATGACGAGACAAGGATGGGGGTGGGGATGGTTCTCGCGATACCACGCCATCAGGCACAGGCACTGGAGCGTCTTGCCCAGGCCCATGTCGTCGGCCAGCAACGCACCACGCAGTCCGGAGGGCCGCTGGGCAAAGCGATGCTGCAGCCAAGCGAGGCCGGATTGCTGATGCCCCTTCAATTCGATTTCCGGCCGCAGCGCGGCAGGCAGCACGGGGGCTATCGGTTCCGAGTCGAGCGCGGCGACCGCCGCGCCATACTCCAGCGCCTCGATGTTGTGAAGAATGCTGAGACTGGTGGCACGCCCGGGCTGGGGTGGCTTGGGGACCGTCGGCGCGGCCGGCGGCTTCTTCCAGGCTTTGTCGAAGGCATCCAGGCACTCCCTCGCCTCGGTGGTTGGCACCTCGAGGGTCGCCCCCGGGAGCCGCACCGTAGCCGCACCATCGTCCAACGCCTGGCGGGTGGCACGATCGAACTCTGCCAGCTGGTTGGCGGCAAGCCGTGTGGTAGACGTGTGGCCGGTAATCGGATCGGTGGAGGCAATGACAAGTTGCAGGTTGTCGGGCACCAAGTCGCCGGAGGCATCCTTTCGGCCCAGAAAAGGCACATGAATGGGCTTGCCATCAAAGCCGACGACGCGATCGCTGTAGGCCCGCAGATCGAAGACCTCGGCCATGTCGAGCGCCGCAGGCGTCGCTGCCGCCGAAGCGACCCAGGTGCCCAACTGCTGCAACGCTTCATGGGTGGTACCTGAGAACAGGACGCGATGGGGGCCCCAACGAAAAAGCGGCAAACCCGTCGTCCTCGCCTCCGCCGCGGCGGCTAACAGGTCTTTCAGCTCCTCCGGCCGAGCTATCGTTTTGCACACATCGCTGTGCTCGCCGGTGGTGTCCAGCAAAAGCAGGTCCCAGCCGGGGTCCGAAGGCAGCGCCAGAAGTTCGCGTTCGACGATGCCGCTGGCCTTCTTCGCCTGCTCGAACCGTTCCGGCGGCAGGACAGTTTCGGCGCCCTCGCCAAGGAACGGATAAGGGTTATGCAGGAAGGCATCGGCCGCCTGCGAGGCATAGCGTCGGCCGGGAACCTTCTTTATCTGCTCGAGCACACCGCGCACGGGCGGCGGCAAGGCGACGTGGGTCAGCTCGCCGTCGGGGCGCACGATGTCGTAGCGCGCGCGGACATGATCGTAGTCGTCAAAGTACCTGGGCCAGGTGTCGGGAGCGCCGTCCGGTCGCGGTACGAGCTCGACCACCGGTACGCCGCACGCCTGCTCGGCGATCAGCTCGACATCCAGCCGCTCTGGCACCACGACTTCCGTTTGCGACAGATAGCCGTCGGTGGAAGCGCGGCATGCGTGCGCGAGTGACTGGATGCGGCCGGCGGCCAGTAGTCGCTGCTCGGGGGTCCAGCGGTCGCCCTCGTTGGCCAGCTCGTGCATGGCGCCCAACAAGCGATAGGCCGCTGGCGAGAGCAACGCGTCGCGGTCGTGCCAACGCACGACAGCACCGGTGCGGGACACCGAAGAGGGCGGCAGCGCGCCCTGCGGGCTCACCCAATGCGCCAGTCGGATGCGAAAGTCGGTATCTGCAGGCGAACCCTCGCTGGCGAGGTGTGGTATCAGCTCCGACTGGGGCGGCAAACCAAGCAGGACCAGGCTGGCGGCGTGTGCCTCCTCGTCCAGCAGCCGATAGAGGGAATCCCAGGGCAGCAGGTAGCGGTCTTCGGTTTTCTCGGCAAAGCCTTCTTCGACCAGTTGCCCGGCGTAGGCGCCAAGCTCGGAGTGGTCTGGTTGGTCGACATTGCCCAACACCCACCCGTCTTCGGATGCCGCAGGCCGATGGACGTGCTGAGTGCCGTCGTGCTTCTTGCGAACAAACCATCCACGTTTCATTGCTTGTAGAAGCCTCTACCTTTGGCGTAGCGGAAACCCTGCCGTTCCATTGACCGCAGCAACTCGCTGCCGGGGGCACGCGCAAGCTCGATCCACAGCGCACCTCGCTTGCTGCGGTTGTCCACCACCCTTGGCTTGAACGGCCTCAGGTCGTTCAGCAGCGACTCGCTCAAGCCCAAGGACGCGAGAGCTCCGACAGGCGCTGTCGCACTGTGAGGCCGGATCGCCGTGTCTGAGCGCGGCCTCGTTGTGGCCACGCTGGCTGCAACACGGCTCGGTGGCCTGCCGACCGCATCGGGCCAGATGCCCTGCTCCGAAAGAAAGGGATCGAACTTGGCCGATTCCCAAAGGCCTTCCTTCGTATCGCGATGTATCAAACGCCTGCCGCCGCCGTTTTCCATGGCTATAGCGTCGCGCAGGTCCGCCGCGTTGAATTCCTTGCGTGCAGCATTGAAGGGCTTGAGGTGGTCCGCGTAGGGATAGCAGGCATTGCCTTTCTCACTGAACTCCACGAACCACCAAGCACCGATGCGAAGGATGATGGCGTTGTTGTTCGATGGACCATGCAGGTACGCAACTCGTCCTTTTTTCCGAGCGATGAAATCTCTGCTCGCCATATCCTGCGCGTCCCGAATAGAGGAACCGAGAACAAGTCGACTGAAACTGATCTGCTTTTTGAACCGGAGCCAGTAAGAGAGCCGGCGGGCATCAACTGTACTGTCGCCTTTGCAATAGGTTGCGAAGTCTTCTAGGTCCTCTTCAGCCAACCAACCGCACACCATTGCACGCGCGTCATCGGACGTATCAGACCAGCGCCCAACCACGTCTGCGCCAAGCTCTGGACTGCCCCAGGCGCCTAACGACACCTGCAACAAATGGTTCTCACGCAACGGCGCGCTCTTCTTCGCATACCGCGAAAGCACGCGCCCCAACACCAGGTCGCGGCAATACGGATGGTCATCGATCAGCTTCACGACCACCGGCCAACGCTCATCGAACAAGGCGTCGTTGGATGTACCGCAGCAGGCTTCCACGATTGCTTCGATCAGGTGGCTCCAGAACCAGCTGCGTGGCGGCAGCTCGATCAATTCCCGGACTTCCTCAATGCCCTCGCGGTGCCCCTCGAGCCAGGCAAGGGCATACGAACTGACCGGGTTCTGGGCAAGCAAGCGTGGGTGCCGCTCCATGGCATCGAGCCAGGCCGGGTGAAACTTGCCGGCGCGCAGCACGCCGATGGTGTCGGCAAGGAAGCGGCGCGTGGCCTCGAACCCCGCGTCCTCGGGCGCACCGCGGAACAGGCTAAGCAGCGCGCCGCGCCAGATTTGCCGGTACGAACCGCGCGTACCCAGCAGCATGCGCCAGCGCCCCAGCAGGGGGATTAGCTCTGCCGTCGTGTTGAGGAGGCTGTTGCCGTCGAGGTTGGGGTGCGGCTCGGCCAGGTTATAGGCCAGCACCACGTGATCGCGCGCCGCGACGCCGGCGGCGCCACCGGCCAGCAGGCGGTCCACTGCTTCATCCAGGCGGCTGCTCGCACGCGGATCGAACATCGGCAGCTCGCGTGAGCCGCAGATGGTCTGGCGCGCCTGCTCGAGCACTCGGGGCGACCAGTTCTGGCTGCGCTGCTGCAACAACTGCAGGCTGCGCTGGAGACTGTTCGGCAGATCTTCGGCGAGCGTGCTCATAGCTGGCACGTATCCGTCGGCGACTCGCTGGACAGGGGCTGGGGTTGCGCGTGTTGGTCCTGCAGCCCGTAGAACTGGAGCCTGAGCTCGACCCGGCGGCTCTCGTCCGCTGTGGCGCGCTGGTTGTTGAAGGACACGCCACCGGCGAGGAAGAGTTGCCGCACGCGTTGCAGCTGTGGGGGCGAGAGCTGGAGCTGCGCGTTCTTGCGCGGGTCCATCAGCAGGCAAAGCATCCATTCGGAACGCTGCATGCTCAGGTGCAGGTTGTACAGGTAACCACCCACGGTGTCGGTGTAGCCCTCCACCACCACCTGCTTCATCCACTTGCGGCCCAACGGGCCATCGGCGACGTCCAGCACCGCTGGCACCAGCTTGGCCAGCGCGGCGTTGGCCTCGGCGGGCAGGCGGTAATCGTTGGTGGCAAAGCGGCCGGCATCGCCGAAGGAAATGCGGTTGTTGACGCAATCGACCTGCAGGTTTCCCACGCCGGCCAGCTGCTGCTGGATGCTCGAGCAGATCTCGGCAATCTCGCTTCGCCGCTGTTCCTCCGGCCCGGTGACCTTGCGCGTGATGGCGGCGATGGTCACCGCCATGGCGCTCAGGAACAGCACCATCATGGCCGTCATCAGATCGGCGTAGCTGATCCAGAACGGCTTCTCGCCTTCGGACTTGCCCCGGCGGCGCGGGGCGGTAGAGCGAGCGAACATCGGTTAGCGCTCCAGCACGCCGATGCGATCGGCGGTGGCGTCGCGAAGCTCGTCCATCGTTTCCTTAAGCATCGATACGGTCGAGCCCAGCGCGTTGTCGTACTGCTTCAGGACGTTGTCCAAGACCTTTGACGTGGCATCGCCAAACCGGTCGACACCGTCAACCAGGTGCTTCTCGACCTCGCCGGTGAGCTGGCCAAACAGCTCCGAAGCCTCCCGGCTCTTGACCAGCACGCTCTGGATCTCGCGCAAGGTCACCTCGCGCGCCTGCGTTTCGCTGGCCATCAAGCCGGACACGCCTTCGAACCGCATGGACGCCTGCCCCAGCGCCGTCATGGCCTGGGAGAGGGTCTGCGCACCGGTGCCCAGCGTGGTCGAGGCGCGCTCGAGCTTGCCGGTGGCTTCCATTGACTGCTCCTGCAGGCCACTGAGCGACTGGCCCGCGCGCGTGAGGCGTTCGGCCACAGCGTCCATGGCGGAGACCGAGGCGGCGATGCGCGTAGCTCCCTGCTCGAGCCCCTGGATGGCGTCGATGGACACCTGCTGCACGCCGGACAGCAACGCCTGCGCGGCCTCCGTCGCCTGCTGGCTGGCGCTGATCGACTGGGCGGTCACCCGGCCGATCTGCTCGCTGGCGGTGCTGCTCGCCTCCTGCGTGCGACGCATGGAAGCTTCCTGTGCCTCGGCCATGCGCTGCAGCGCCTCCTGCATCTGGTCCAATGCCTGCGACTGTTGTGTGGCTGCGCTTTGCGCCAGCTGGTTCTGGTGATCGGCCAGCGACTGGATCAGGCCCTTCACCGCCGCCTGCATGCCACTGGCGGAGGCCTGCGAACTGCGCTCCATGTCGGCGACCAGGCCGCGCAAGGTCGACTCCACCTGCGCCACCGCCTGGGTGGTCTGCTGCATCAGGCCGCTGAGGTCGCCCAGCTGGCCGCCCATGGTTTCCTTCATCTGCGCCATGAACGCGCTCATCAGGTTCTCGAGCATCCGCGCCGAGTTCGCCGACTGGTCGCCGCTGGCCCGCTCGACCGTGTCGGCGATTTTCTGCAACGGCTCCTGCAGGCTGGCATGCAGGCTCTGGCCGATGTCGCTGGAGAGCTGGCGCGTCGCCTGGATCTGTTGCTCGGTCAGGTTGGTCAGCAGCGCCTTGAGATCCTGGACAAGGCTCTCTTTGAGGTGCTTGGTCTGGGTGGCGCCATCCTCCGAAGACTTGACCAGCCGCGACAGATATTCCTCACCCAGGCCCGCACGGAACAGCGCGTCCAGTTCGGCCGCCACGCCCACGGCGCGATGCACGCAAAGGTTGAAGATCACCTTTTCGAGAATCGTGAGCAGCATGGCCATACCGATCGCGAGCGCCGAGAACATGAACGCGTGGCGCACGTAGTCGAACAGGCCGCTCAGGCTGTGCTTCAACGCTTCAGGCTCGGTGGCCGACGCGTCGAACTGCTGCAAACCGGTGATCAGGCCCAGGAAGGTGGCGATGATGCCGATGCCGGTGAGGATGCCCGGCAAATGCTTGTAGAACTCGATATGCAGCGGATCGTCCACGAGCGCTTCGGTATGGAAGAACGCTTCGGCCTGCACCGTGGCCCGCACGCCGAGTACGGTCGGCTCGGCGCGGGACGGGTCGACCTGCTCGTGCAGGGTTTCCTCGTATTCCCGCCAAGCGTCCTTCCATGGCGTGCCCTCGAAGACGCGGGTCAGGGCGGCCTTGATGCGCGCGGGCGGCTCCTTGCCGAGCGCGCCGATCTTCTTGCGCAGCTGACCAAGCCGCCAGGTAAGCCACAGGCCCTTGATCAGCACGTGCCAGATAAAGAACAGCACCAGCACAAGGAGGACGCCGGCCAGGAGCTGGTGCAACCAGTCCGCCGTGACCAGGTGGAGGAAATCGCTCATAGGGGTAGGTCCAATGCAGTGTTGCTAGAAGCTTTCGAGTTCGTCGGGGTGACACCAGCGCACGCCGGTGACGATGCCCCAGTTGCCGTTGCTGTTCGGACGGCGCCAGCGGGGCGCCCGCATGGCGCGCAAGGCCGCCAGCGCCTGGGCGTAGTCGGCAAGGGAAACTTCCTCGCCTTTGGCGCCAATCGTGAAACACCCGCGACGGGCCAGATGGGGACCGAACCAGCTGCCGCATTTGGCTACCGGCACCATCGAGGGTTGGTCGGAAAGCGGAGCGTCGGTCGGTGGTTCCGCGGGATTGCCCGGAACCGCGGCATGGCGCGCCGAAGAAGCGCCCGCGCGCCGGACCGCTGGCGGCAAGCCCGCACGACCGGCGCTGCCAAAGTCCGGCACGATCTGCTGCGCGACCGCGTCCGGCAACCGGACCCAGATCACCGCGCCGTTCGGGTGCTGGTAGGCCACCGGCTGCACCAGCGGGCGGGCGTCGCGCAGCACCCAGGCATGGTTCCAGCGCAGCAGCGCCTCGTCCTGCTCGGACGGAATCCGGTGCTTGTCGCGATGGGCGCGGCAGGCGATGGCATCGAGCGGCCCGATCGAATCGACCAACTCGGCCACGCCCACCACCCGGCCGCTGCCCTTGCGGATCAGCGCAATCCGACCGCGCACGGACGTCGCAGTCGTGCGCATTTCCCAGACCTTTTCGCCGCGCAGGATGTTGCCGAGCCACGGCTCGTCGATGATGAGGCCCTTCACGCCATGACCCTTCGCTACAGGCTGGCTGTATCGGCAGAAACTTCCGGGGCTTGAATCGTGCCCGGGGCTAGCGGGTACGGTCACGCATCAGACCGGGGGCATCCTTGCGGACACCGATTGCCTAGGCCCCCGCGGAGGCCTAGGCGCGGCGGTGCGCTGAGCGCGGACGCGCTCCAGCAGCACGCTGGCCGTCTCGTCGTTGGGATCCTGCGGCATTGGCTCGCCGCCGAGATAGCCGTGCAGGCCAGCGTCGCCAGCCCGAATACTGGGTCCCGCTTCAGCCTCGAAGTCGATCCGATCCCGCCAGTAGCTGGAACGCTGATGAAAACGCCCGAAAAACTATCCAGCCCACCCCTCGCTGCACAAGCTCAACAGTCTTGTTCTCAGCTCTGCAGACGTAGCAGCGAGGTCCACCGTGGCAAACCTGATCTTCCGTCCCTGGATGACAACGAGCTCATCGACCTCTTTGCTGATGGCCGGATGCAGCAACAAGCCGTGGGCGTTGTCCGCAAGTACGTCACCCTGTGCAACCTGAGAGTGCAGATAGGCATAGATCTGGTAAACGTAGCCACTGCGCAGGGTTTCTTCGCGGTACCAGCCGCTTGTGACGATCGAAGTGAACTTGGTGTCGATCACAATCCGCTGCCCGCTGGCCAGATGGTCGAGCACTACATCGGTCTTCATCATCGGCAGGATCTTGCCAACGCCCGCGGTGCCGGCTTCAACCTGCCATTCGAGCCTCTTGCCGCACTGTACGTGCCAGCCATGCGGGCTCAACGCCACGGCATAGAATCCGCCGACCGCCCGCTCGAACAATCGCCGCACCCACGTTTCCTCACGACTTGGCAGCGATAACACATTTGACCCAGCGCCTTCCGTCGGCAAGGCGAGATCAAATGCCAGCTTCGCCACCGCCACCATGAACTGGTCATCGGCATCATTGCGGCCGAATCTCTCCATGCTCATCCGTGCCCGGGCAGGCACCTCCCCACAGACGCCCATGGCCTTCATGCTGCTGGCGAGACCGCGGCAACGGTGCGCAACGTGCTTGCTCCGCACGATGCTGGAAATCGTCTCGAGCGCTGCACGAACAAAGCGATTGCGCGGCGTGTCGACAGTCAACTCGTCAAACCTGCATGCGACCAGGCCCCGACTCAGCAACTGATGGCGCTCGGTCGTCAGGACATCGATGCGACCGCGCACACGGTTCAATCGAGCGTCCCGCGATCGATAACCGAAACTCAGCTGCCGACGCTGCCGAAGCTCGACCGCTCGGGCAAGCATCTGGGCGACCAGATCGGGCAGATCCTCCGGGCTGTCTTCTAGGCCAACCTTGCCGATGCCTCGCATCCGAAAAAGGTCGGACGCATACAGCATCAACAACCACAGGTTGCGTACTGGAATCCGCCCGATGTATCCCTCTGCGATATCCGTCGCGCCATCCACCTGATAGGCAACTGCGCTCATCACCAGCCCTGCACCAGCCGCGCAGCGGCTTTGTTCGACTCCTCCGGCGCGTCGAACCAGTATTCGTCGAGCAGCGGAGCCAGCTCGGTCTCCACCACCTGCTTGAACCAGCGCCTAGTGCCATCGGGGTCTAGGCGGTGTGGCGGGGTCACATAGCTGTGGCCGACACAGAATGGCTTGCCGAGTCTCGGATCGGACGCAATCTGCTCATTCAAGTGAAGAATCCGGCTCTCGACATCGGCGACAAGCTCTGGGTCTAGGCCGCACTCGTTCACTACCCAGTCGCGCCAGACCTGGCCCAGCCTCGGTTCCAGGCCGACAAAAGCAAAGCGGCGACGCAGCGCCAGGTCGACCAGCGCCAGCGAGCGGTCCGCAATATTCATTGTGCCCACGATGTACAGATTTTCCGGGACGTGGAGCGGGCGACGCTTGCCATCGGCATCGGGGTAGCACAGTTCGATGGCTTCGCGTGGCGTGCGCTTGCCGGCTTCCAGCAGCGTCAACAGTTCACCGAAGATTTGCGCGGGATTGCCTCGGTTGACCTCCTCGATCACCACCACGAACTTCGACGACGGCTCCCTGGCGGCTGCCTTGATCGCCTCCATGAACACGCCGTCAGCCAGCGATAACTTCCCTTCGCCGGTGGGGCGCCAGCCTCTTACAAAGTCTTCGTAAGACAGGTTTGGATGGAACTGCACGGCCCGAACTCTGCTGTCATCCTTCTGCCCGATCAGGGCGAAAGCCAGCCGTTTGGCCAACCATGACTTGCCGGTGCCGGGCGGGCCCTGCAGGATGAGGTTCTTCTTCGTCCGCAAGCGCTCAAGCAAAAGGGCGATCTCGTCCTGCCCGAGAAAGCACCCGTCTTTCAAAATGTCCTCAATGGCGTAGGGCACGATGGGCGGCGCTGGCTGAAAGGCATCCGGCAACGGCTCGCCCGGCTCCTGTCCACCAGACCCTTCCGGCTCTACCTCCGCCGGCGAACCGGCAACCTCGGCAGGATCCTTGTACTGCCACGCAGCAAGCGACAGCTCGGGGAAACTGTGTACCGGATAATCGTCTTCATCGAAGTGGACCAGCAACGCGTCCCTCAATGCCAGGTAGCTCTTTGCATCGCACGCGTCCTGGCCGGTGCTGGCAACGGGCTGTTGCAGTCGCGCATCCAGATAGTGGCGCGATTGGCTGTCCAGCGTCGGGAAGTCCCATGGGTGCGCCCAGTACAGCCCCGTGGAAAGATTCCACGCCACGCCCCACACGTTGCCTGCCCGGTCGTAGGCTTCCGCGAAAGCGGATTCTGCTTTGTGGCCCTCGTCGTTCACGAGGTCCGCGCCGGCCGCGAATACGCTCCACAGCCTATCGATGTCGTCAGCTCCTCGCTTGTCCGCGTAACGGAAGAACCACGAGCGCTGATTGTTGAGTACCGGTATGCCCTCGAAGGAATCCGGTACCGGTACGGTGACGCCAATAAGCTTTGCCAACTCGGCTGCAATTGTTCGACGGTTCGCGTCGGTCATCGAGCGGTTGAAGGTGCCCATCGCCGTAAACGGGCAGATATCCCGCAAGGGCCCACTGCTGCCATCGGCGAATTTGTCCTGTAGATAGCCAAGGCCGGCGACACGTGACGCAATTTCGTGGATGCCTTCGATCAGCGGCGTACGATCCCTGCTGTATGCCAGCAATTTGTCGGCAACAGCCTCGTAGAACTCGGTCCATTTGAAGCGCTTCTCCTCGGCAGGAACGGTGCCAAAGCGTTCGCGCCAGAAAGGCGCGTTGCGGAAGCGATCGACATCCTGCGGCTCGCCCTGGAATGCGAACGCCAATAATGCGTCGGTTTGCCATGCGCCGGGTTCTACGCGCCAGATCGTGGGACGATAGGTATAGAAGTACCACTCACGCAGCGGCTCGACGCGCTCCCAGTCCACCTGGATGCGCTCACCGTCGTTCGGATTGGACACGATCACGCCGATGGCCTTGATCGCCATGGTCGATACCGAATGCCCTCGGTTGTCGAACGGAAGGTTGTTTTTGCGTGTATACGCCGCCTTGATCGCAATCCTCTCACCAACCTGCATGGATCGCACGACGGTGCGTTCCTTGGGAGTCGGGTTACTTATCTCCCACACACCATCGGCAAGGAATCGTTCGCTTTGATCATCCGTGCCACCGAAACTGGCGCCGACAAACCAGGCCGCCCTGGATGTTCCACCCTTATCTTCCTTGCTCATCTCGCCCCCTCAGTCGTACTGCTTGATGTCGTTGCTCGTCTTCTCGATCACCATCTCATTCGCGGCGATCACGTGGGCCAACCGCGCCTTGCGCTGTGCCTTCCTCGCGCCGCGCTCGCCAACCTCGGGCAGCAAGCGGACGATTTCGTCGATGCCCGTTACTACCGCTCAATCGCGCATACGTGCCGGATGCCAGGCACACGCTCGCGCGAAAAAACCATCTGGATGTTGCTCTCCGCAGGCCGGGCCGGAAGCCGAGTCCCTGTGTTGATGCAGCAAGAACCTTGGCGAGGGCCCTGAACCTTACGATCATGTCGATGCCTTGCGCCCGCGCCGGGGCTTGGGCGCCGCGGCGCGCTTGGCGCGGATGCGTTCGAGCAGCACGCTGGCCGGCTCGTCGTTGGGATCATGCGGAACCAGCTCGCCGCGGAAGGCCTTGACGAGGATGCTCTGGGTCAGCATGTCGATGCGCTGCCTGGCGGCGGCGACCTTGGCTTCCAGCTGGTCGGCGAAGGCGAAGAGCTGTTCGACGCGGCGGACGATTTCGGTTTGTTCTGACAGAGGCGGCAGCGGTACCGGCAGCTCGGAAAGCTCCTTCAAATTCAACGTTTTCCTGGCGACCTCCTTCGACGAGCTGATCAGCCACCACTGAACGCTGGGGCATGAAAGCCAATAGAAGATCCATTCAGCTGATGCTTTTGAAGTCTCGGGCGAGATGCGCGCGACCGCTCTTGCAATGTTCACTTCCCTGGCGCTTCGTACAATTGCGGCACGACCGATTGATCCCACAATCGACAAGACCACATCTCCTGTCATAACCCTTGAGCGTCGATATTCGGAGTCAACCGTGCGGCTGATCTTCCGAAGATTCTGCCAAGCGATCTGACCGTCATCGATGTCGCACACGCGGACCATTTCAACGCCTTGCTCTACATCAGCGGCGCCTGGTTGCACCACCCCGTAGCAAAGCTTCCTCAGCGGGTTAATCACTTGGCCAAGTGATGCGATGGTCCAACTGGTCGGGATAGAGATGAGTTCATCGCCAAGCGCCAGCTTTGCCTCGCGCGTCGTTATGGGATCGCCTCCGTCTTTACGCGGAAAAGGAAACATGCCAGATACGGCGGAAGCCAAGACAGACTGACGGAAGCGCTTGAGCAGGGCGGGGATCGCGTCGATGCGGGCCTTGAGGGTGTCGACCTGGGCCAGCAGCGCATCCAGCTTCTGCGCGATGCGCTTTTGCTCCGCGACAGGTGCAATGCGTATTGTGTAGCCCTCGACTTTCTTGGGTTGCGCGCGTGTCAGAGAGCCACCCACTCCCGAAACTTCCGCGCACAAGCGATCTCGGAAGGAGGCTTCGCTCAACTGATAGCGAATAAAGTTGGCGTCCAAGAGCGGCTGACGGATAGCAATCCATTCCGATGAGGCTATCTGTTCGTGCTCGGCCCGCTCGCCCACGATCCAAACGCGGTTGATGCGCGGGTTGATCTTGCACAGGAGCACGTCTTCCGGCTCGACCCTTTGTTTGGTCGATCCAATTTCTTTTCCGGCCAGGAGCTCCGGCTTGCGCGTCGGAAAGATTGGAACGCTATAAAGCTCGTACGTCCGCTGTTGGTTCTTTGAGGGATCCAAAGTCTCGGACTTGTAGGCGTTGATCTCGCCTATCGTCACTTCAGCCCAAGTATCCGACAACTCACTCACCTTCCACCTCGCCCTGCGCCACATCCAGCCCCATCACCTCGGCCAGCAGCCGCTTCTGGGCCAGCGCCTCATCGCCCGCGCCCAACGCCTGCATCAGCGCATCCAGCTCGCGCATCGCTTCGCTCAACTCGGCCATCGCCTCGCCAGCCAGCACCTCGGGCGCCGGCAGGTCGTTGGCATCGACGCTGTCGGCGTCCTTCAGCCAACTGATGTCCAGCGAGTCGCCGCGCTCGCTGATCTGCGTGCGGTTGAAGCAGCGGAAGCGGCCTTGTTCGCCTTCGTCGGTGCGCTGGCTGCGGCCGTTGGGGTCGGCGCCGTAAGCTTCTTCGAACGGCTTCAAGTGCGTGGGGCCGAACGGGGTGCGCTTGCCGAAGCTGGGCATGTTGCTGCGCAGGTCGTAGATCCACACCGCTTGCGTGCAGCCGGTGTCCTGGCGCGGGCTGGCGGGGCTGCCTTTCTGGAAGAACAGCACGTTGGTCTTGACGCCCTGGGCGTAGAAGATGCCGGTGGGCAGGCGCAGGATGGTGTGCAGGTTGCACTTGTCCATCAGGTCGCGGCGCACGTCAGTGCCGACGCCGGCCTCGAACAATACGTTGTCCGGCAGCACCACGGCGGCGCGGCCGCCGGGTTTGAGGCCGCGGTAGATGTGCTGCAGGAACGCCAGCTGCTTGTTGCTGGTGTGGAAGGTGAGGTCGTCGCGGGTGGGGCCGCCGCCGCCCTTGGCGGTGCCGAAGGGCGGATTGGACAGCATGATCTGCACCGGCTCGAGGTTGGCGCCGGGGTTGCCCAAGCTGTTGCCGAGCTGGACCACGCCTTCGCCTTCGCCTTCGATGCCGTGCAGCAGGCAGTTCATCAGCGCCAGCCGGCGCGTGCCGGGCACCAGCTCCATGCCGACGTAGGCCTTGCGGCGCTGGAAACGGCGGGCCTTGTCGTCCAGCGTGTAGAGGTCGTCGGTGTGCTGCTTGATGTAGTTGTCGGCGGCGATCAGGAAGCCGGCCGTGCCGGCGGCCGGATCCTGGATGGTTTCGCCGGGCTGCGGCTGGATGCAGCGGATGATGGCGTCGATCAGCGCGCGCGGAGTGAAATATTGGCCGGCGCCGGATTTAGTTTCGTTGGCGTTCTTTTCCAGCAGGCCTTCATAGAGATCGCCCAGGCCGTCTTCGCGCGCGCTGAACCAGTCCAGGCCATCGAGGCTTTTGACCAGTTGCTCCAGATGGCGCGGTTCCTTGAGACGGGTCTGCGCGTCGGCATAGATGGCCGCGATCATCGGATCGTGGCTCATGCTCAGATCGAGCAGCATCTTGCGGTAGTGGAAATACAGGTTGGTGCCGGACTGGCTGGTGAGGTCGGGCCAGCGGCAGCCTTCGGGCAGCTTGTGCTCGAAGTCGGCGTTGTTCTGCACCTGCTCGTATTCCATCTTGACGAACAGCAGCAGTACCAGCTCGGTGACGTAGTCGCTGTAGTTGATGCCGTCGTCGCGCAGGACGTCGCAGAGGTTCCAGAGTTTCTGGACGATGTCGTTCTGGGTCATGGGTTGCTCTGAACGGAAAGAGGGGCCGGCAACGGCAACGCGCTGGCCGCTGTTTTTAAGTGATCGGACTTGATCTGGTAGCGCGTACTGCGACCGCCGCCGGGCAGGCGCTCGAGGCAGCCCTTGTCCAGCAGGTCGGCCAGGTGCCGGGTGGCGGTGGCCTTGGACACCTTGGCCACCGCCTGGTATTTGGCCGCGCTGATGCCCTGCTCGAAACCGCGTTCGCCGCCGTCGAGCAGGCGGTTGAGCACCTTGATCTGTTCGGCCAGCAGTCCGTGCTGATGGTGCTGCTGCCAGAAGCGGGCCTTGGCCAGCACGCGGTCGATGCGCTGCAACGCGTCGTGCAGGCTGGCTAGCAGCGTGGTCAGGAACCACTGCAGCCAGGCGGTGATGTCCAGGCCGGCCTTCTGGCTGGATTCGAGCACGCGGTAGTAGCCCGCGCGATCGGCCAGGATGCTGGCGGACATCGCATGGAAGCGGATGGCCTGGTGCTGGCCTTGAGCCAGCGCCAGATCGGTGATGGCGCGGGTGAGGCGGCCGTTGCCGTCGTCGAACGGATGCAGGGTGACAAACCAGAAATGCGCCATGCCGGCGCGCAGCAGCGGGTCGAGCGTGGCGTCCCTGCGGCTGCGATTGAACCAGTCGAGGAAGGCGTCGAGCCGTGCCTCCAGCCCCTCGCGCGGCGGCGCCTCGAAATGCACGGTGGGGCGATCGATGCGCCCGGACACCACCTGCATGGGCTCGTCGCCGCGCAGCCGGCCGGCGCGGACCGGGTGCGCCAGTACGGTGTCCTGTACCGGGAACAGCCACGCATGCCAGCGCATCAGGCGTGATAGGTCCAGCGGCCGGTCGTAGTGCTGGGTGGCATCGAGCATCAGCGCGGCCAGGCCTTCGCTTCGCGGCGTTGGACGCGCCCCTGCGTCCCGGTCGACGCCGAGTCGGCGGGCCAGGGACGAGCGCACGGAGGCGACGTTGAGCTGTTCGCCCTCGATGGCGGACGAGGTGATGATGTTCTGCAGCAGCGTGTCGAGTTCGCCCTGCGCCTGGGCGTCACCCGCAATGGCGCCGGCCATGCCCAGCAGCCGGCCTTGCGCTTGTTGGCAGTCTCGCAGCAGCGGCGCCAGCGCTTCGGCCTGCCAACGGAAGTGCGGCCATTGCGGTTGTTGCCAGATCCAGCGGGGGCGGTCCAAGCGCAGTGCTCCGGGTCTTGAGCCGATTAAATCGGTTATTCGGCTCGGTTGATGAGCTGATTATGCGCTGGATTCGGCTCACTGACCAGCCCGCGGGCGCGTGTCAGGCGACGGCCTGCTCCCAGAGGTGATCGTTCAACGCCTGCAGTACATCATCCAGCCGGCCGCTGAGCAGCCGATCAAGGCGGGCCGTGCCGCCGTCGGACTCGAAATTGCGCTGGACCACCGGGCGATCGATCACCACTTCGTGCACCAGTTGCTGGGCCAGACGCTCCAGCCAGCGCCGCTGTACCGGTGTCCAGGCGTGTTCCTGGTAGATCCGCTGCATGGCCCGGCCAACACGCTGGTCGAACGGGACCAATGCTTCGCCCAGCGCAGCCTGCCGGATGTAGCCGACGATGCTGGCCGCGATGGTCTGCTGGGTCTGGTCGCGCCAGGCACTGCTGAGGTTGACCTCGCTGTAGCCGTTTTGATCCAGCAGCAGGCGTACCTCGCGCAACTGCGCCCGCGTGAGATCGCGCGGTCGGTTGACCACTACACCCAAGGCGACGGACTGGTTGAGTTGCTGGCGGATGAACTGGTTGAAGCTCTCCAGGTAATCCCCGGGCTTCTCGCGGATGCCGTAGTTCTGCTCGCGCGCCAGAAGCCGGTCCGCGTGTGGCGCGAGCACCGGGTAGTCGGTCGATCCCAGCTGTTGGACCTGGTTCAACTGTTCCAGCAGCTGCGGGTGTTCTCCCAGAAAGGCGGTCGCGCCTTGCGGACCGAGCTGGCGCAGGTGGCGATGAAGCTCGGTGGGTGCGACGCCCCAGGCTCCTTCGAGCTGGTCGAGGCGCTGCTTCAGCTCCGGCCTGCGCTCGGCCTTGTGGCTGGCGCGGCGCAGGATGCGCATGACGCGCTGGCTGAGCTGGTCGAGCGCATCATCGGCATGGCTGTGACCCGGCTGGCTGCCGGGCACCTTGGCACTGCGCTCGTCCTGCACCTCGCGCACCAACTGCTCGATGGTGACGTTGGGGTCTTTCACCAACGGCTTCATGGTGTCGACCGCCTCGAGCGCGGCGTACAGGTCAACCGGGTCGTAGATGCGGAACACGGTCTTGCCGATCGCGTCGCAACGGCGCGTCGCGCGCCCTTTCATCTGCTCGTAGAGGATGCGCGAGCGCACGCGGCGCATGAAAACGATATGGGCGATCGCCGGCACGTCGATGCCGGTGGTGAGCAGGTCCACGGTGATCGCGATGTTGGGGTAGCGCTCGTTCTTGTAGCGCCGGATCAAGGTGTCGACTTTGTCACTCTGCCCGGTAATGACCTCCACCGCGGCTTGCTGGTAGCTGTCGCCGTGCAGCGCGGAGAATGCGGCATCGAGCAGGTGCTTGATACGCACCGCGTGGGCTTGGTTGACGCAGAAGATCAGGGTCTTTTCTTCGCCCTCCGGGTCCAGCTCCTTGGCCAGCTCGGTGCAGATCACCCGATCGAACTCGGGCGTGATGACCCGGCGATTGAACGATTCAATGTTGAAATCGAGCTCGTCCTCAAGCTCGGCGGAGTCCACCTCGCCAGTGCGCGCATTGATCACCTCGACCTGCTCGCCCTTGTCGAAGTGGATGCCATGGCGCCCGAGCTGGGTTTCGTAGCGGATGGGCGGCTCGTGATCGATCAGCCAGTCGTCCGCCACCGCTTCGCGGTAGCTGTAGGTGAACACCGGCTTGCCGAAGATTTCGGTGGTGTGTTTGGCCGGCGTTGCCGTAAGCCCCACGCGACAGGCGTCGAAGTAGTCCAGCACGCGCCGGTATTGCGACATGTATTGCTGAGCGTCGCGCACGGTCAGCTCGCCCTCGGTCATCTCCTGGTCGAGCGTGTAACCGCGGTGCGCCTCGTCGACGATGATGCAATCGAACTGGTCGACCGGCGGCGGCGTGTCCGACTGGAAGATGCGCCGCACCATGGCCTGCACGGTGGCGACCTGGATGCGGGTTTCGGCCTCGGCCGCCATGTCGCCGAGGTCCTTGATGTCGTAGACCTGCGAGAGCGTGTGGTTCTGCTCCAGGGTCGCCTCGTCGAACGCGTCGCGGGCCTGCTTGCCCAGCGCGTTGCGATCGACCAGGAACAGGATGCGACGGAAGCGCTCGGCTTTGAGCAGCCGGTACATCAGGCCGATGATGGTGCGCGTCTTTCCAGTGCCGGTGGCCATGGCCAGCAGGCAGTGGCGCTGGTTGTCGGCCAATGCGCGTTCTACCGCTGCGATGGCGTTGCATTGGTAGTCGCGCAGCTTGAGGTAGCCGAACCCTTCCTGCTGCAGCTTTTGCTCCGCCAGCGCGCGATCGCGGGCGAGAAGATCCAGCAGTCCACCTGGCGTGTAGAAGTCCCGCAGGGCGCGCCGCTGGTTTGCGGGGCTGCGCAGATCACGGAACCAGGTACCCGATTGCTCGGCCAACTGGGCGATGTAGGGTCGGCCGTTGCACGCAAAGGCGAACGGCACCTTGAACAGCCCGCTCTGCCCGTCCGGCCAACCGGGCACCGGCGCCACGGCTGGCCACGCCGGTTCGAGGCCGTCGGCGATCGGCAGGTCACGCGCATAGCGTTCGGCCTGCGGGATGCGCTCGGCAACGTTGAGCCGCTTGCGTTTGGCTTCGACGATTCCGACGGGCGTCATGCCAGCGAAAAGCACGTAGTCGGCGCAGGCCTTGGGGCTGCTGGTCGGCCATTCGGCGATCGCCTTGTTGCGGCCCTTCTCGGGGCGGCTGCCCTTGGCATGGATCAGGTCGAGCGAATCGGCTTCCCAACCGGCGGTTTGCAGTTGCTGGTCGATGAGGATGCGGGTGAGATCCTCGGTCAGGTCGAACGCATGACTGGCGCGCTGGGTCTTTTTCTGGACTTGTTGCGTGAGTTGGGGGCTTGCCTCCAACTCAGCACGCACGCTTGCCAGCCGGTGTTCGAACTCGGTCTTCAGCCTGGTGAGTTCGGCGTCGCGGGCGGCTGCCAGGCCCTGATAATCACGCGCCTCGGCATCCATGGCCTCGGCCAGCGCCATGGCTTCCTCACGTTCGCAGCGCTGCAGCTCGATCAACTGCTGGTTTTGCTGCAACGCTTCGTGCGATTGGCCCAGCTGCATGCTGAGTTGCTCGATCCTGGCCTTCAGATCACGCAACGCTTCGCTGGGATCACGCGGCGGAACGAAGGGCCCGGGCTTGAACTCGCTTCCCGCCTTGCCAAAGGAGCGGTGATACCAGATGGCCAGTTCACGCGCGACCTTCAACCCGTCCATCGCTTCACGGTGGCGGGTGGTGAATCCGTGCGTTGCCTTGTTGCCTTCCACCCGCAACGTGTGGAACAGGCCGTTGATGGCCGGGTCCAGGTGGAGCTCCCGGTTTATCCGGTAAAGCAACTCGGACTGAGCGATGGTCGCATCGAATTCGACGCCGGAACGGGTGGCCAGATCCTGCGCCAGCGCTTCGCCCAACTGCCGAAGCTTGATCAACGTGGTGTTGGGATCGCTGGCAAAAATCTGCTCGGCCGTGCGGGCCAGCTGCAGGAGGATGGGTGCGTGCTCGCCTAGAAACGAAAAGTTTCCGCCATCGCCTTGCAACGAGCTGTTATCCACGGTCGCCATGCCCAACCCGGTGTTCCCCTTTCACCGATACTAGCGCAGGGACTCAGGGACGAGCGATGTCGTCGACCTCGGTGAGGTGTCGTTTGAACCAGGAAATGGCGCGCCTGGAGGGATTCGAACCCCCGACCAATGGCTTCGGAAGCCACTACTCTATCCGGCTGAGCTACAGGCGCGTGGTGTTGCGGCGTGCGCGGGGGATCGGGTGGATCCTCGGCGGACGGGCAGTATAGCGGAGTTGGGTGGGGTGGTTCATGGGGGTTCCCTCTTCCAGCGGGAGAGGGTGCCCGGAGGGCGGGTGGGGTGCAGGCGACGCGTGCTGCTGAGGTTCTTCCGGACCCTCTCCCCAACCCCTCTCCCGACGGGAGAGGGGCTTTGGTTCTTGGCTTTCGATCGGGGCCTTGGCAAGCCTTGGCCCCTCACCCCGGCCCTCTCCCCGGAGGGGAGAGGGAGCGGAGCGGGTTAGAGCGGCTTGATCAGGTCCGACAGGGTGTCGGGCTTGCTCTTGTCGCGGACCAGGTGCGGGTACTTGAGGCCGTCGTGGTAGTCGATGCGGACGGTCTTGTACTCGTCGAAGTTCTTCACCAGCAGTTCCACCGGCTGGTTCTTGTTCTTCGCCGCGGCGGTGACCGCGTCCTTGACCGCGTCGCCGGAGAATTCCTTGCCGTTGACCGCCACGACCGTCATCGCGGGCGACAGGCCGGCCTTGAACGCGGGGCCGTCCCACAGCACGTCGGCGATGGAGCCG
This sequence comes from Frateuria hangzhouensis, assembly GCF_026410505.1. Classification (GTDB taxonomy): domain Bacteria; phylum Pseudomonadota; class Gammaproteobacteria; order Xanthomonadales; family Rhodanobacteraceae; genus Frateuria_A; species Frateuria_A hangzhouensis. The sequence continues at coordinate 78,924 of NZ_JAPMIU010000002.1, read as the reverse complement.
TCCTTGCCGAGCGACAGGCCCAGCGAGTAGGTCATGTCGGTGAAGTGGCGGCGCGATTCCATCGCCTTGACCGCCTTGGAGGGCTTGTCGGTGTAGACCAGCTTCCAGCCGTGCGAGGCGATGCCGCCGATCAGCGGGCCGTGGTCGTCCAGGCGCTTGCGCAGGTAGCTGGACCAGTCGTACGGCGCGATGTCGTTGAGGGTCTTGACCACGTCCTCGAAGGTGTAGGTGTTGACGCTCCAGTCACCGTTGTTCATGCCGAAGAACGCGCGGGCGAAGTCGTCGATCTTCTTCTTGCCGTGCGACAGCTCGCGCAGCTTGCCGTCGACGTCCAGCCAGATCATCGCGCCGGCGGAGTAGTAGTCCTCGCTGGACTGGTAGTTGCGGTACGGCAGCGGGCTGCGTTGGGCGATGGTCGGGTCGTTGGTGGTGTCCTGCACGTTGCGCCAGCTGGCCAGGCCCGGGCGGCCCTTGTCGTAGGTGGCGGCGACCAGCGCGAACATGTCCAGCGTCTCGTCCTTGTTCCACAGGCCGGAGCGGGCGGCGATCACGTTGCCCCAGAACTGGGTCTGGCCTTCGTACACCCACAGCAGGGTGTCGCCCATCGGCACATTGTAGTTGGGCGTGGTCAGGTCGGCGCCGCGACGGTACTTGCCGTCCCAGGAGTGGTTGAACTCGTGCGAGAACAGGTCGCGCGCGTAGACGTTCTTGTCCCACTCGGTGAAGTAGTCGGCGCTCAGGCCGTCTTCGCTGGAGCGGTGGTGCTCCAGGCCGATGCCGCTCATCTTTTCGGTGAGCGAGACCAGGAAGTCGTAGTGGTCGTAGTGGTGCGCGCCGTAGAGCTTGTACATCTGCTGGATCAGCTCGCGATGCGGCTTGATCTGCTCGGGCGTGAATTCGAGGTACTTCGGATCGTCGGCGACGAGGTTCAGAAACACCGGCACCTTGGCGCCCGGGTCCAGGTCCACGCGCTTGAAGTACTTGCCGGCGAACACCGGCGAGTCGACCAGGTTGGTGTAGTCGATCGGCTTGTAGGTGACCGTGTTGCCGTCGGTGGAGGCCACCTCCAGCGCGGTGGCGGCCTTCCAGCCCTTCGGATAGGTGGCGCTGGCCTGGGCCGTGATGTTGTTGGTGTTGTAGCCGGCCGGATAGAGCGAGACGACGTCCCACTGCAGGTTGAGCATTTCCGGCGTCATCACGACGCGGCCCTGGCGCTTGTCCTGCGGCGAGAGGAATTCAAAGTAGGCGTGCACCTCGCTCGCGCCCTGCGGCACGTCGACGTGGAAGGCATAGACGTTGAGCGGGTCGCGCTTCCACGGCAGCACCTTGCCGTTGGCCTTCACCACCAGGCCGGCGAACTTGTCGATCGGGCCGGTCGGCGAATGGTGGCCGGGGATCCACTGCGGGTAGAGCAGCGTCAACGGCCCGGCCTGGGCCGGGATGGTTTCATGGACGCGGAACACGCGGTGCGCGATGTCGGTGGCGTCCACTTCGATCTTGAGGGTGCCGTTGAAGGGCACGTCCTTCGGCGGCGGCACGTCGGCGAAGGCGGGCATGGCGACCAGCGCGAAGCCGGCGGCCAGAAGGGCGGATGCGAGGGGCTTGGTTTTCACGGAAGGGACTCTCCGGTGGTGGTGCTCGAACTTGACCGTTCTTCCTGAGCGTGGCGCAGCGAAGTCGAAAGACATTCGCCGCGCGCCGGTCCTTCGACTTCGGCCCTTTGGGCCTGCGTTCAGGACGAACGGTGAGGGGTGGATGGGTTGGTTGCCTGGGTTACTTGCGCGGGGTGGTGATCGCGGTCAGCCGGTCCTTGCCATCGGCGCGGACCAGATGCGGGTATTTCAGGCCCCCGTGGTAGTCCACCTTGACGGTGGTGTAGACGTCCACGTTCTTGACCAGCAAATCGATCGGCGCCTTGGCGGTTTTCGCGGCGGCCACGGCGTCCTTCAGGCGCTCGGGCGAGAAGTCCTTGCCGTTGACCGCGACGATGGCAAGGCCCGGCACCAGGCCGGCGCGGAACGCCGGACCGTCCCATTGCACGTCGTAGATGTTGCCGCTTTTGGACGCGGACAGCCCCAGCGAATGGGCCAGGTTGACGTTGTGGCGGAACGACTCGGCCGCCTTGGCTTGCGCGTTGGGCGTGTCGGTGTAGACCAGCTTCCAGCCGCCGCGGGCGATGCCATGCTCGGGTAGCGCATCGCCAGTGTAGTCCAGCCGCGTACGCAGGAAGGTCTTCCAGTCGTAGGGCTGCACCTGGTTCAGGCCGTCGACCACGTCGTCGAACGTGTAAGTGCGGGTGACGTAGCTGCCGTCGTCCATGCCGAAGAAGGCGCGGGCGAAGTCGTCCAGCGAATGGCTGCCGCCGGAGAGCGCGCGGATCTGCGTGTCCACGTCCAGCCACAACAGCTGGCCTTCGGGATAGAAATCGGTGCCGCGGCGGTAGTTGGCCCAGCCGCCGCCACCGAAGTAGGTCAGCGGCGCGGCGTCGGCGGTGTCCTGCAGCGAACGCCACGAACGGCCGGTGCGCGCGGACATGGCCGCGGCGATGCTGGCCATCGAATCGCGGTACTGCGCGGCCGTCCACATGCCCGAACGGGCGGTGAGCACGCCGGCCCAGTAGTCGGTCAGGCCTTCGTAGACCCACAGCAGGTCGTCTTCCTCGACCGTGTTGAAGTCCGGCGCCCACAGCTTGGCCGGGCGGCGGAACTTGCCACACCAGGAGTGCACGTATTCGTGCGGCATCAGGTCGGCGGCCAGGGTGTAGAGCGAGTCGTCGCCCAGCATGTCCGCCGGCAGGCGGTCGTCACTGGACTGGTGATGCTCCAGGCCGAAGTGGCCGGTGTGGTCGGACAGGGTGAGCAGGAAGTCGTAGTGCTCGTAGTGGTGCGCGCCGAACAGCTTTCCGGTCTGGTCGACCAGCGCGCGGTGCTGCTTGAGCTGTTCGCCGGAAAGCTTCACCTGGTCGGCCTCGTCGGCCACCACGGTCAGGTGCACCGGCACGTCGCCGCCGGGATTCAGATCCACGCGGTTGAAGTGCACGCCGGCGACCAGCGGGGAATCGACGAAGTTGTTGAAGCTGAGCGGCTTGAAGGTGGTGCTGGCGCCGTCGCGCGAGAGCACCTCCATCGCGCTGGCGAACTGCCAGCCCGCGGGCAGCGTCACGGTCGGCTGGATCCGGATCTGCCGCGTGTAGTAGCCGGCCGGATAGAACGCCACCTGGTTGAATTCCAGGTCCACCAGGTTCGGCGTGGACGACGGGCTGGCGCCGAACTGGCCGCCCTCGCCCGGCGAGAGGAACTGGAAATCGAGCTCGAGTGCATCGGCGCCCTCGGGCACGTCCAGGTGCAGCGTGTACATATCGCGCAAGTCGCGACGCCACGGCACGCGCTTGCCGTTGGCGGTGATCACCAGGCCGGCGAGGTTGTCGATCGGGCCCGAAGGCGAGTGTTCGCCGGGAATCCACTGGGGGTAGTACAGCGTGAACGCGCCCGGCTTGGCCGGGATGGTTTCGTGCACGCGGAAAATCTTCTTCGGTGCGTCGGAAAGGTCCACCTTCAGCGTCAGCATGCCCGGATAGGGCACGTCTTTCGCCGGCACCTGGCCCGCCTGCGCAGCCCACGAGAAGGCCGCGCCCAGCGCAACCACCAACAGCTTCGAACGAACGTCTTTCACTCACACTCCCCTGGCGAACAGCGGCCGACGCGTCGCGCCGCCGCCTGGCGTGCCGGCCCGGATCGCAACCCGGCGGCCGACACGGCAGTCATCCGATGGTAGGACAGAGGTCACGCCCCTCCCCCTGCCAGAGGTCACGGCAAGCGGCAGGCTGCGCGATGCGAGGCGGCCCAGGGCGGCGGGCGCCTTTCACCGGCAATCCCCTGCCGGGGACAGCGCAAAGCACGAAGGCCCCCGCTTCCGCGGGGGCCTTCGTGGAGGATCACGGCGGTTCGAACTCAGCCGCCGGCGTTCTCGCGCCCCAGCCGGCTGTTGCGCATGCCGTAGGCGAAGTAGATCACCAGGCCGATGCCCATCCAGATCAGGAAGCGCCAGATGGTGACCATGTCCAGGCCGCCGATCATGTGGAAGTGGCCTTCGGTCATCCACGGCCAGCCGATGATCAGGAACAGCGAGAACACAATGCCCAGCGGGGCGAGCAGCCACAGCGCCGGCGTGCGGAAACGGCGTTCCAGGTTCGGCTGGGTGATGCGCAGGATCAGCACCGAGGCGCAGATCACGATGAACGCCGACAACGTGCCGATGTTCACCAGTTCGGCCAGCTCGCGGATCGGCAGCAGGCCGGCGGCCAGCGCGGTGAAGATGCCCAGCAGCATGGTCGGCCGGTACGGCGTGCCGTAGGTGGGGTGCACCTTGGCGAACCAGCGCGGCAGCAGGCCGTCGCGGGCCAGCGCAAACCAGATGCGCGAGGCGCCCAGCATGAAGGCGAACACCACGCTGGCGATACCGCACACCGCGGCCAGGTCGATGATGCCGCTGACCCAGTGCAGGCCGCGTGCCTCGAACACGGCGCTGACCGGCGCCTGGCTGGCCAGAATCATCCCGCTGGTGCACTGACCGGCCGCCTGCGTGGGATCGACGCAGCCGTTGTAGGGCACCATGCCCGTCAGGATCAGCGAGATCGCCAGGTACATCACCATCGAGATGCCCAGCGAGGCGATTACCGCCAATGGCAGGTCGCGCTGCGGGTTTTTCGATTCCTCGGCCGCGGTGGTCAGCGTGTCGTAGCCGAACACCGCGAAGAACACGATGCTCGCCGCGGCCAGCACGCCGTCCCAGCCGTAGCGCGTGCCGCCGGTCGCGAGCGGATTGTGGATGAGGTCGGGGATGAACGGGGTCCAGTTGGACGCATGCACGAAGAACGCACCCACCACGATGACCACCAGTACGCCGATCACCTTCATGGTCACCACGATGGTGTTGAAGCGCGCGCCGACCTCGGTGCGCATGATCTGGATCCAGGAGATCCCCAGCGCCACGATCACCGCGATCAGGTTGACTACCTTGCCGCTGTCCGGCTGTGCCGGATCGTAGGCGCCCTGCAGCCAGACCGGCAGATGCAGACCGGTCACCTGGATGATCAGCGATTGCAGGTAATTGGATGTACCGGCCGCCACCACGCCCACGATCAGCGCGTACTCGACCAGCAGGTCCCAGCCGATGATCCACGCCGGCAACTCGCCCAGCACGGCGTAGCCGTAGGTATAGGCGCTGCCGGTGACCGGAATCATGCCGGCGAACTCGGCATAGGCCAGCGCGGCGCAGGCACTGCCGATGCCGGCGACCAGGAAGCTCAGGATGATGGCGGGGCCGGCGTTCAGCGCGGCCTCGTTGGGCGCCAGCACGAACACGCCGACGCCGACGATGGCGCCCACGCCGATGGCGGTCAGCTGCCATACGCCCATGGTGCGCCGGAAATCCTTCGACCCGCCGGCCTCGGATTGAAGTTGTTGAACCGACTTGCGGCGGACGAGCCTGGAAAGAAAACCCATCGGATGTCCCCTTGAAAACAAGCCCCGATCATAACGTGGAGCTTGCAAGTGGCTGCAACCCATGGTGGGGTGGTGGTGTCCGTCGGGCCGTTCCGGAAACGCGGCGACCGCACGAACAGCGCCGATTCAAGGACGCAGGAGTGCCGCAGCGACCTGGCAGGGGAACTCGAAAAGCTCTGCAAGCTTCCGGCGACCACTGTAGGAGCCCACTTGTGGGCGATGGCCTCACGCCTGATCGCAGCGACGAAAGCATCGCCCACAAGTGGGCGCCTACAAATATCACGCGAAAGGCTTATTCGAGGCGCCCTCACAAAATGTCTGGCAGCAAATCGCGACCTGCAGATTCCGGCTTCAGTTCGCGGTGCCAGCCGTGTGGCCTTTCGCGCCCGCGTCCGGTGCCGTAGCGAACGGACGAACCGGAGCGAGCCAGGGCAACGCCAACGCGGCGAAACCGAAAACCACCAGCATCGTGTCCGCCACACCGGGATCGAGCTGGACCACGCCGAACCAGCGTCCGGTTGCCCATGGCAGCCATGCGGTGGCAAGCACGCGAAGCGCCTCGAGCCAGCGCGCAGCGCGCCGACCTTCCATCAGCGCGCCGAGCACGGTGAGGCTACCGACCAGATAGGTCGCGTAGGCCAACAACGTCGGCAGGCTGGCGCTCGCGCTCAGGTGGAGGAAGTGCGTGGCCATGCCCAGCAGCAGGGCGAACTGCATCAGGCAGTAGATCGTGAGCGCACGGGACATCGGCGGGTCGAAGCGCGCGCGGCCGATGTCGAAGGCCGGTTTGGGGTAGCGCGCGGCGACGTCGGCCGGGCGCCAGCCCGGCGGCTTGAAGAAGACCAGCAGTTTGTCGCGCCAGCGGCGCGCATGCCGCGCGTCCTTCATCGACGCCCAGTACACCTCGGCATTGGCCCACAGCGGGTTCCAGCTGCGTAGCGGAGCGCGCGTGCCGTACACCGGCGGGTCGGTGTCGTCTTCTTCCACGAAGGTGCCGAACAACCGGTCCCACACGATCAGGATGCCGCCGTAGTTGCGGTCCAGGTAACGATCGTTCACCGCGTGGTGCGCGCGATGGTTGGAGGGCGAGCAGAACACGCGATCGAACCAGCCCAGCCGGCCGACCTGCTCGGTGTGCACCCAGAACTGGTAAAGCAGGTCGATCAACGCGACCACCGCGAACACTTCGACCGGGATGCCGGCCAGCGCCATCGGCAGGTAGAACAGCCAGCCCAGCAGCACGCCGCTGCCGGTCTGGCGCAGCGCGGTGGAGAGGTTGTAGTGCTCGCTCTGGTGATGCACCACGTGCGCGGCCCAGAGGATGTTCACCTCGTGCCCGGCGCGGTGCAGCCAGTAATAGAGGAAATCGTAGGCCAGCAGCGCGGACACCCACACCAGGACGCTGTCGGCGGGAAGCTGCAGCGGCGCCAGGTGCGACGCGACCCAACCGTAGATGCCGATCGATAGCAGCTTGCCGAACACGCCCGCGACCTGCGAGATCACACCCAGCCCGATGCTGCTGATCGCGTCGTTCGTGCGGTAGACCGAGCGGCCGCGCCAGCGCGCCACCAGCAGCTCCAGGCCGATCAGGGCGAAGAACACCGGCGTGGCCCAGGTGATGATCAGTTCCTGCAGGTGCATGGCTTTCCGGCGAACACCGCCCCCCTATTCGCGCTGCGAATCTGCATCCTACCGCGCGCTGCGCCAATTTGGAGAGGGATCGGTTGTCGTCGAAAATGCTGCCCGAACCAGCGGCGCCTGCGGTGGAGTCCAACCGACAAAAAAAAGAACGCCGGAGCGAGCTCCGGCGTTCATGGCTTCCAAGCCTACAGGCGACTTAGTAGTCGTAGCTCACGCCGAAACGCACGTAGCGCGGCTGCGACATGGCCTGGGTCAGGCGATAGGCACCGGAGTTGTAATCCGGCAGGACGATCGTCTGCTGCTGGTCATCGAACACGTTGAACACGTTCATGCTGAAGGCCAGCTTCTTGTCGGCGAACTCAGGCCGGTAGGAAACACCGACCGAGAGACGCTTCTGCCAGGCTAGGTCACCCGCCGAACCGGCCGGGGCCGGCTGACCATTGCACCAGTGGTAGTAGTCACCCTGGTACGCCGGGTAGCCGCGCTCCGGACCATAGGCACCCAGGCAGGAGGTCGGCGAGCCCGACATCACCGTCAACAGTCCCGAAACCATCCACTCCGGGTTGATCTGGTAGCCAGCCTGGATCTTCAGCTGGTGGGTACGGTCATTGGACAGGCGACCGTTGGCAAGGTCCATCAGCGACGGGTAATCCCAGTCCTGGGTGGCGCCAATGTCGTCCTGGCCGATGTCGGACTTCACCTGGCCCTCGGTGTTGCCGTAGCTACGCGAGAAGGTGTAGTCAATGCGACCAAACCAGGTACCGTCGAACGGGTGGTCCAGGTACAGGTTCAACCCGTAGTAGTCACGCTTGGCGTGCTCGTAACCCAGCTGATCGTTGGTCAGCGTGAGCTCGCCATAACCGCCGTTGCCGTCGGGCAGCTGGAACGTGGCGGCGCGACCCGGATTGAAGAAGTAGCAACCACGCAGGTTGGCCGTCTCCAGACCCTGTTCCTCGGCCGCGTCGAAGAACAACTGGTAGTTGCAGGTGTCGTCGATGGCGTTCTTCAGGCTGCGGTAGGTCGCCTTGGCGCCGTAGGTCCAGGCTTCGTTGAGCTGCTTGTCGAAGCCGAGGATGTACTCGTCCTGGTACTGCGCGGTCAGCGACTTGGCCGTCACGGTCCGCGGATCGGGGGACTGGCCGTACTCGTTGTTGGACGAGATCTGGGCACCCGGACCCTTGGTCGTGTTCATCTCGGTCAGGCCGGTCGGATAACCGGTGGCCGGATCGATGCCGGTGTAGGTGTAGTACACGCGGGTGAACAGCGAGCCGGAGGCACCACGCAGCGCGACGCTGGTCGGCAGCGCGAGGTAGTAGCGACCGGCGTTACCGTAGACCTTGAAGCTGGAGTCGCCGTTGACGTCCCAGCTGAAGCCCAGGCGCGGAGCCCACTGCGGCTTGGTCTGGGTCAGGTAGGCTTCGCCGTCGCTGTTGTAGTTGGTGAACTGGTCGTTGCGCAGGCCGAGCTTGACCAGCCAACGGTCATTGATCTGCCAGCTGTCCTCGATGTACTGCGCGCGCTGCTCGACCTTCACCGAACCACCGGTGCGGTAGCGGTACTCGGTCACGTAGTAGCCTTCCGCGCCGCCCGGATACAGGCCAGTCGGATCGACCTGGCCCGCCTCGAGGCGCTCGGTCGCGGAGCCGGCCTTGCCATACGACCACATGTACCCGGCGTCCGTCGGAACATACGTGCCGTCGTCCAGATCCTGCGTGCGCTGGTTGTCGATACCGGCGGTGATCGTGTGATCACCGATCATGTAGGTCACGTCGAAACGGTAGTTCGAGCCCTTGGTCTTGTGCGCCGGGTTGTCCGTCACGTTGACCGTCTGGGTGTTGCGGATACCACCGGTCGGCGCATAGGCCGGGTTCTGATTCGTCGCGGCCGAGATGTAGATCAGGCTCGGATCGAAATCGGTCAGCTCGCTGTACAGGTCGGTCTTCTGCTCACCGTACTGGGCGCTGATGGTCAGGTCGTTGGTGATGTAGCCGGTGTACTTGGCGATCCACATGTCGGCCGAGGCCTTGGTGTGCGTATCGGCATTCAGGTAGTCGCCCTGGCTCCTGGCCTCGCTGTCGTACTCGTAGACGTTGCCCGAATACTCGTGCTTGGTCGAGGCACCGGTCACTTCGAGGATGTGGTTGTCGGTGATGTTCCAGTCAACCTTGGCGTACCACTTCGGATCGTGGTAGGTCTCGGTGGTCATCGTGCCGGAAGCCGCGGAGGCGACGTTGTCGCCCGTGGTCTTCTCGCCTTCCACTGACGCGAACATGTACAGCTTGTCCTTGATCAGCGGGCCGCCGACGTAAGCGCTGGCGGTCGTGACCGTGCTCTTGTTGTCGTTGCGGTAGCGGTAGAGCGAACCGTCTTCCGGGAAGTACCAGTTCTTCGGATCGGCGCGCAGCGAATCCGGGGTCCACAGGATCTGGGCGCCGAAATGCCACTCGTTGGTGCCGCGCTTGCCAACCTGGTTGATGACGCCGCCATCGGAACGGCCGAAGGCCGCGCCGTAGCCGCCGGTCAGCACTTCCTGCTGCTCGATCGAGCCGTACGGCAGCGTGATGCCACCCAGACCCTGCAGCGGATCGGTGACGTTCATGCCGTTGATGTAGTAGGCGTTCTCGCTGACGGATGCACCGCCGAACGAGACCAGGGAGCCGCCGGTGGCGTTGCTACCGAAGTAGCCGCTGCCCTCGACCACGCCCGGAGCCAGCAGAGCAATGCTCTCGGCGGAGCGGGCCAACGGCAGCTGGGCCAGCTGCTGGGCCGTGATGACGGTACGCGAATCGACGCCGGTCACGTCGATCGTCGGCAGCGCGTTGGCGCTGACGGTGATCGCCGACAGGTTCTGGGCATCAGCCGAGGACGCGCCGAAGGACACCTGGGTGCTGGTGCCCACGCGCAGGCTGACGTTCGTGCGCGAGTCGACGGTCTGGCCGTTCTGGCGCAGGGTGACGGTGTAGTTGCCCAGCGGCAGCTGGTTGGCCGCGAAGCGGCCATCGGCACCCACCGCGACTTCGCGCGAGAAGCCGGTGTTGTTCTGGATCAGGACGGTTTCGCCCTGGGCGGCCGGTGCATCACCGAAGATGCTGCCGGTGGTCGACTGTGCGAAAGCGGCGCCGGCAAAGCCCACGCTCAGGGCAATAGCCAGGGCTGTCCGGCGGATCGCCGGGCGATTGGCAACTTGCAAGTTCATGCAAAACTCCCCAAAACCTGTTTTTTGGATAAAGGACTGAGGCCATCGTTATGCCTCGTGGCAACGAGCACGGACATCCTTCCGCATCCAAAAAACCGGTTTCACAGGAGTGCCTGAGAGAAGTCAGCAACCGCATAGGGGGATCGGCGCTGACGAGACAGGCTTGTGGGGAAGCGGGGCTCGTTTGACTGAACCTTAAGATCACGCCAGCAAAAATTCAACATTTGGCGAAATCGCTGTTTATTGTTGCGTCGCGCCACAGGCGGCGCGGGCTCTTCGGTAAAGAATGTATCGGTCCCGGCGGCCCGGTGCTGGCGGATTTCCGACGATGGGTTCCGTCGCGTGGCGCGCGGCAGGAACCCTGGCTCCAGGCCTACTCGCAGCCGGCCCTCGTGGCGCGCCGTGCGGCTCGGTGAACGGCCTGCTGGCGCGATACGAGAGGTGTTCGCTCAGGACCGGCAGCGCGCAGGCTGCGTCAGAGCTTGAGATAGATGCGGCACCGGTCCATCGCCCACACGATCGCCCACCACAGCGCCACAAAGGCGATGGCCCAGGCCAGCGACGCGACGTAAGGCCCGGCCAGCGGCGCAATCCAACCGGCGAACAGGTGCCTGTACAACCGGTCCTGCCAGCCCAGCGCGGGCAGCAGGATCTGCATCAACTCCGAACCGGCGTAGGCGGCGATCGCATTCATGCCGAAGCGGCGTCCCAACGCCGGCCAGCCGCGCACGTCCACCAGCCAGTGGCAGGCCAGCAGCGCCAGCACTGCCCAGCCGCCCGTCCACAGGACGAACGAAGGCGTCCACAGGTTCTTGTTGAGCGGCATCCACGGCGAGCACGCCGCGCCGAGCACCAGTGCCACCACGCCGGCGACGGAGAGCCGGCCAAGCCGCCCTGCACGCAGCCACGCGCCCGCGCACAAGCCGAGCAAGCTACTGGCGATCGCGGGCAGCGTGGCGGGCAGGCCTTCGGGGTCGTGCACCTGGCCGGTGAGGGGATGGTGGTCCCATACGTATTGCCCGAACACCATCCCGTCGATGCGGTCGACCATGTTGTCCCACTTGTCCAGCGTGCCGCCCGACAGCAGCAGTGCGGTGTAGCCGGCCAACAGTGCCATGATGGCGATCCACCACGCGCGCCGCGGCGTATAGATGGCGAACGCCGCCACGACCGCGAAGCACACGCCGATCCGCTGCAGCACGCCGGGCCAGCGCATGTCGCGTCCCGGCAGCCACCATGCCGCCAGCGCATTGATCGCCAGTCCCAGCGCGAGAATGCGCAGCGCCCGCCACAGCGCCGCACGACGCAGCCGGCCGGGCGCCACGCCCTGCTCCAGCCGCGGCAGGATCGCCAGCGCCACCGACACACCCATCACGAACAGGAAGAACGGAAACACCAGGTCCGTCGGCGTGCAGCCGTGCCAAGCGGCGTGCTCCAGCGGGCCGTACACGTGGCCCCAGTCACCCGGGTCGTTGACCAGCAGCATGCCTGCCACCGTGAGGCCACGCAGGGCATCAAGGGAGGCAAGGCGCCCGGGCGACGCGCTCATGCCCGCGGCCAGTCGCCACGGCAGCCGAGCGCGGGGGGACGGCAGGCCCTCAAGGCTTTGCTTCCAGCGACACGCGCTCCAGCGCGTACAGCGGACCGTCGATGGGCGCAGTGTAGACCAGGCACAAGCCGTGCTCGCCCTCCTGCGCGGGCAGCTTCGCGTCGAGCTTGAACCGGCGCGGGCTGTGCCCCGGATCGGGCAGTGGCAGGCGCGCCAGCATCGGACCGTCGCAGCGATCGGCATGCACCACCAGTTCGCCGAACGGCGTGGCGTGCGGGCGCGACACCACCAGCTTCTGTTCGTGCGCCAGCTGAAAATTGCGCGGCAGCCGGACAGCATCGACGTGGATCGCCCCGACACCACCCATCAGCGTCGGCGGGAACCGCTGGCAGGTATCGAACAAGTTCACCGCATAGACCGGCTGCGTACTCGTCGCGTCGGGCGTCGGTTGCAGCAACAGGCGGAAGTCGCTGCCGGGGCAGTTCGCCAGCGCGGTTCCCGGCAGCGAAAGCAGGGCGGCGCGATCGAGCTTTCGCTCGCGCGGCGCAGCCAGCGCGCTGCCGCCGCCTGCGAAGCTGGTGGCGCGCACGGTGGCCGGCAGCGTCACATTGAACGGAATGCCGTAGCGTGGCGAGGCCGGCGTCGGCACGCTGCCGTCCAGCGTGTAGTGAATGGCGCCGAAGTCCGTCTGGTTGGAAAGCCTGACCGTCGCTATGCCCGTGGCCAGCGCCACGTTGCGGTCAAGGTCGATGGCCACCGCGAAGGTGCTGTCGGCCGCGTTGATGTGTTGCGCGCGGTAGCGTGCCAACTGCGCCGGCAGCCGGTCGAGGAAACCCCGCCAGTCGCGGCTGCCGGCGGGCGACCACGCCACCTCGCTGAGCGCGTCCAGCCGCGGGAATACCTGGTGCTCCACATGCGCCATGGTGGGCATGTGCTCGGTCCACGCGTTCGCCTGCACGCCCAGCACGTGCTTGGCCTGCTTCGCGGTGAGTACGGCGGGCACCACCTGCAGGCGGTACACGTCCTCGAGCGACTCCACGCCGAACCGGCTGGCGTATTCGCCCGGAAGATCGCTTTGCACGTGGTCGAAGTACAAGTCCGGCGAGGGCGACATCACTACGTCGTGGCCGAGCAGCGCCGCCTTGATGGCGCCGTCGGTGCCGCGCCACGACATCACCGTGGCGCCGGCCGGCAGGTTGCCGCCTTCGAGGATCTCGTCCCAGCCGATCAGCTTGCGGCCGTGCCGCTCGAGATACCGGCCGATGCGATCGATGAACCAGCCCTGCAATGCGTCCTCGCTGGTGATGCCCAGTTCGCGCATCTTCGCCTGTACCGCGGGCGAGGCCTGCCACTGGTCCTTGATCGCCTCGTCGCCACCCACGTGGATGTACTGCGACGGAAACAGCGCCATGACTTCGTCGAGCACGTTGTCGATGAAATTGAAGGTGTTCTCGTCCACGTTGTAAAGCCAGGGATTGATGCCGGCATCGGCGGACACCTGCGGCCGCTTGCCCGTGACACCGATGCGCGGATAGGACGCCACCGCCGCCTGCGCGTGGCCGGGCATGTCCAGCTCCGGCACGATGGTGATGTGGCGTGCCGCGGCGTAGGCGACCACTCGACGGATCTCGTCCTGGGAATAGAAACCACCGTAGCGTCCCGGTTCGCCGTCATGGCCGGCGCCCGGCGGCGTGCGCCAGGCGCCGGTCCTGGTCAGCTCGGGATAGCGTTTGATCTCGATGCGCCAGCCCTGGTCGTCAGTGAGGTGCCAGTGCAGCACGTCGAGCTTGTGCTGGGCCATCTGGTCGATCAGGCGTTCGACCTCGGCCACGCTCTGAAAGTGGCGCGCCGAATCGAGCATCAACCCGCGCCAGGCGAAGCGTGGCCAGTCCCTGATGGCGAGCGCGGGCACGGCTACCGCACCGCGCGCAGCATCGGGCGTCAGCAGCTGGTAGAGCGTGATCGCGCCATGGAACAGCCCGGCGTCATCGCGCGCAATCACCTCGATTCGCCCGGGCGCAACTGTAAGCGAGTAGCCGCCGGCCTGCGCCACGGAAGCCCGCGGATCGCGCCTGAGCACGATCGGAGGCGCGCCGCCGTCCTGTCCGGTGATGGACAGCTGCAGCCCGCGCGTGCGCGCGAGCAATTCGGTGAGGTATTGCGCGGTCTGGCGGGTAGCGGCGTCCCGGCTCGCAACCACCAGGGGCGTGTGCGCATCGACCGTGAAGCGGCCCGACTGCAGCTCGAGCTGTGCGGGTAGCGGTATCAGCGAAGGCGATGGCGTGGCGGCGAGCGCCGTGCGCGCGGGCAGCAGGACCAAGGCGGACAACAGGCACGCATAACGGAACACGACGCTACGGAACAAGGATGGTCGGCGCATCATCGGCATCTCCTTGAGATGGCCCAGCATGCCATCGCCGCGGCCTGCGCAAAAAAGAAGGGCCCGAAACGTGCACCGGACCCGAGCGGGGAGAGCGCAGGCCATCCGTGGCCTGCGGGACATCGGCGGATCAGAAGTTCAGATGTGCGTTGAGGTAGTACTGGCGACCGTTCTCGTAGAACGAGGTCGGGATGGCCTCGCTCTGGTAGTACTTGATGGTCGGGTTATTGAGGTTGAGCGCATCCAGGCTGAAGCTCAGCCAGTCGGTCGCCTTGTAGCTGAGCGAGGCCGACAGCGTGCCGAGGCTGTCCTGATAGTACGGGCGGGTGCCGGAAAGGCCGATCAGGAACGAGGAGCGACGGGTATAGCTGACCCGCGCACCGAACGTGTCGTTCTCGAAGTAGGCGCCCACGTTGTAGGTATTCTTCGAGGTGCCTAGCAGGTGGTCGCTGCCGTCGGCCCAGGTGAAGTCGGAGCTGCCATCGGCATACGTGTAGTTGGTATTGATGCCGAAGTACTCGCCGATCGGCTGCTGGTAGGCCAGTTCCACGCCGCGGACCTTGGCGTCGGCATTGATCGGCCGGGACACCTGGTAGGCCTCGAGCTGGTTGGTCAGCTCGCTGAACAGCATCTGCGTCTGCACGCCGTAGGCCACGTAGTCCTTCATGTCCATCGAGTACGCGGTGGCCGACAGCAGGCCGCGCGGCATGAAATACCACTCCAGACCCGCGTCGACGTTGGTCGAGATCACCGGCTTCAGGTCCGGATTGCCGCCGCCGCCGGTCTTGTTCAGGTCCGAGCCCCAGGACGAGGCGCCCAACGCGGAGTAATCCGGCAGGGTCTGCGTCTGCGACGCCGCCAGGCGCAACACCAGGTCCTGGGCCAGGTTGAACTTCAGGTTCGCGCTGGGCAGCACGCGGCTGTGCTTGTTGTCGTAGTGGCGGCGGTCCCACGCGCCGAACAGGCTGCTCACGTCGGGGCTGACCGTATCGGCAAAATAGGTGTCGATGTCCTGCTCGATCTTGATGTAGCGCAGGCCGGCGTTGCCGCTCCAGTTCTCGCCTTCGAAATTGACCTGGAAGTAGGCGGCAAGGTTTTTCTCGTCAACGCTCCATTCGGCGCCGTAGTTGTGGCGGCCGGTGGGGCCGTCGTCGTTGGACAGCCAGGTGGAGTTGCCGGTGATCGCGCTCTTCAGCGCATCCGGAGTGAAGTACCACAGGTCGCGCGGGAAGCTACCGCCGATACCTTCGGCGAAGCCGCCGGGGTAGTTGGCGGTGGCGCCGTTCTGCAGCGTCGACCAGATGTCGCCCGGCGTGGCGCCTTCGGGCGACTGCGCCTCGCGACTGTGCTTGGCGTAGCGCACGCCGTAGTTGAACGACTGCACCATGCCGGCGTTGAAGTACTGGGTGAAGTCGGCGGTGAACCAGTTTTCCTTGTCCAACGCACGAACTTCCTGATTGCCCCAGGTGCCGAAGCTGGTGACGCCGGCCGGACTGATGTCGCCGCCCACATTCCAATCCACCGGTGCACTGTTGCCGTGCGTGGTCCAGCTGGCGCCGCCACCATTGGCGGCGGTCACCTCGGCGATGAACTGGCGCGGCGTCTCGCCCACGCCCTTGGTGGTGCCGGCCTGGAACTTGGCCGACACGTTGTCGGAGAGGTTCCAGTCCGCGTCCAGGGTGTAGTACTGCGTTTTGGACGAGGCTTCGCGGTAGATCATGTCGTAGACGACATAGTTGGTACCCGGCACGCCGGCGTAAGTGGCGTTGGTCAGCACGCCGTCCTGCACGGTGTAACCCAGCTCGGGCGCCTGACTGGTGGCGAAGCTGCCGCCCCACAACATGAAGTTGCGGTTGTAGTTGTTCGCTTCCATCTTCGAGTAGAAGCCGCTCAGTCCCAGGGTCAGGTCATCGCTCGGCCGCACCTGCAGCTCGACCAGGCCACCCTTGCGGTCGCGCACCTGTTCGAACAGGGTCGAGCCGAGCAGCCCGGGCACGGACACGCCGGCCAGGTCGGGATTGCTCTGCGCCAGCGGCGAAGCCGCGTCGATCACGGCAAACCCGCCGGGAATCTCCTGCGCCTCGCGGCGCAGGTGGCGCTTCTGCTTGAACGCCTGCACCAGCATGCCGAAGGTGTTGGTGTCGTTCTTGTAGTTGAACAGCCCCGAGAACTGCGGATCGGTCTTCCCGGGCGCGTCGGCGTAGACCGCACCCACGCTGAGGTTGCCGGTGTACTGCTTTTCGAAGTCCAGCGGCTTGCGCGTGATGATGTTGACGTTGCCGGTGGTACCACCATCCTGGAAGCGGGCCTCGGAGGACTTGTGCACCTCCACCCGGCTGACCAGTTCCGACGGCAGCAGGGTGTAGCTCACGCTGCGGCCGACGTTGTTGCCCTGGCTGAGCACGAACCAGTCGGCCGAACCCACCCCATGGCCGTTGATCAGGGTCTGGGTCAGGCTCGGGCTGGTGCCGCGCAGGCTGACGCGGTCGGCCTCGTCGAAGCCGCCCTCGTCGGCGCTGGAGGAGCTGATGTTCACGCCGGGCAGGCGCTGCAGGGTGTCGGCCACGTTGTGCGCCGGCAGCTTGCCGACGTCCTCGGCGGTGACCACTTCCATGGTCGAGCTGGAGTCGCGCTTGATGTCGAGCGCCTTCTCGACCGAGCCGCGGATACCGGTGACGGTAATCGTCGACAGCTGCTTGATCCGGTCCTTCTCGGCTTGGGCATTTGAGGTCTGTGCCCCGCCCCCTTCGGCTTCGGTGGTGGTCTGGCCCGCATCCTGCGCATGCAGCGCACCGGCGAGGCAAAGGCTGGCGAGGATGCTCGCGGTCAACAGCGTTTTGCGGTGTGACATGGTCGTTCTCCCCTCAAGAAGTCCAGCGCCGTGCGATGGTTGGGGCGCTGCCTGGTTGTATGGGCTCGCGCCCGGTCGTTTGCGGTTGTCGTTAGGAACTCACCCGGGTTCAACGTGGCCGGACACCGCCATGCCGGCCGCGCCGATCACGCCGTGCTGGCCGTGCTCCATCAGTCGTACAGGAACCTGTTGCAGGAACGGGCGCATCACGCCCTTGTTGAAGAAGCGCTCGCGGAAGCTGCTGGCCAGCAGCGGCTGGCGGATCTGCGGCAGGATGCCGCCGGCCAGGAACACGCCGCCGCGCGCGCCGTAGAGCAGCACCAGGTCGCCGACGAAGCTGCCGAGCAGGCCGCAGAACACCTCCAGCGCCTCGACCGCCGCCGGATCGGTCTGCATCAGCGCGGCGTGGGTGATCGCGTTGGGCTCGACCAGCGTGGCCGGCGTGCCGCGCAGCGTGCCGATTGCGCGGTAGAGATTGCGCAGGCCGGGGCCGGACAAGGCATGCTCGAACGAAACGTGCGGGCGCTCGCGCGCGAGCAGGCGCAGGATCTCGATCTCGCGCTCGTTGCCCGGCGCCAGCGAGATCTGGCCGGCCTCGGTCGCCAGCACCGTCGCGTGCGGCTGGCCGGGCAACAACACGGCCGAGCCCAGGCCGGTGCCCGGGCCCATCACCAGCACCGGGCCGGGCTGCGCCGGCGCGCTGGTTTCGATCACCGGCAGCGTGTCGGCCTCGGTGAGGAACTGGGTGGCGAACGCCACCGCCTCGAAGTCGTTGATGACCGCTAGGCGATCCAGCGACAGGCTGTCGCGGATCTCGCGGATCGACACCGGCCAGGCCAGGTTGTCGTTGACGATGGCGTCGTCCAGCACGTAGCCGGCGCTGGCCACCACGCATTGCTCGATCGGCGCCGGCGCGTCGAGGTAGGCGACGAAGTGCTGCAGCACCGCGGTGAGGCTGGGCCATTCGGCGCAGGCGTAGCGCTGGTAGCGCAGCACGGTCACCGGGCTGGCCCCGTCCGGGCGCTGGCTGAGCAGGCCCACCCGCGCATGCGTGCCGCCGACGTCGGCGGCCAGCAGCAGGGATTCCTGCGGCAGGCGCTGCGGCGCACTCCTCGAGTTGGCGACCTCGGCCACGCGACTCCTCCCTTCCCTTGGCGCGGTATTCCAGAAACACCGGCGGGGCCGCAGTCTGGACAGCGATGACAACGTTGTCAACGCGTTTTGAAGCGATTTTCGGAAGTGATGTTTACGCGTCGCAACACAAATCGGCGCATTAGCTGTCGTGACAAATGAAAACCTAGGCTAAACGCCGCCACAGCACTATGTTTCATGGACTCTAGACACTCAGCCTGGCAATGACGCGCCGCATCAGAAGATAACGCGGGTAGGCCATTGGATGGGTCTGGCCGGTTACGAATACCCATGGTTGGGAAGGACATAAATTGACAACGTTGGCCGGCAAGGCCATAAAGCCCGCCGGGGGAGTGTCCGCGTCGGCGGCGCTCGCATTGCATCGCGTTGCCTGACAGGAGAGCCGTCCATGTCGTCCACCACGCTTGCGGCCGATCAATCCAAGCCCTCGGCACTGGGGCCGATGCTGGTGATCGGGTTGCTGTTCTTCATCTTCGGCTTCGTGACCTGGCTCAACGGCCCGTTGATCGCCTTCGTCAAGCTGGCCTTCCAGGTGGAGGACGTCTATGCCTTCCTGGTGCCGTTCGCGTTCTACATTTCCTACTTCGTCTTTTCGCTGCCCGCATCGGTGGTGCTACGCCGCACCGGCATGAAGAAGGGCATGGCGCTGGGGCTGTTCGTGATGGCGATCGGTGCGCTGGCGTTCGGCCAGTTCGCCACCATGCGGGTGTTCTCCGGCGCGCTGGTGGGGCTGTTCGTAATCGGTGCGGGCCTGTCGCTGCTGCAGACGGCCTCCAATCCCTACATCAGCATCCTCGGGCCGATCGACAGTGCGGCGCAGCGCATCGCGATCATGGGCATCTGCAACAAGTGCGCGGGGATTCTGGCGCCGATCGTGATCGGCTCGCTGGTGCTCTCGGGCATCGGCGACATCGACGCGCAGGTGCAGGCCGCCGCCACGCCGCAGGCGCGCGAAGCGTTGCTCAGCGCGTTCGCCGCCAAGATCCATGCGCCGTACCTGAGCATGGCGGTGCTGCTGGCGCTGCTGGCGGTCTGGATCCTGCGCTCGCCGCTGCCGGAGATCCGCCCGACCAGGGCCAACAGCGAGCAGGCCAGCGGAGACACCAGCATTCTGGGCTTCCCGCATCTGTGGCTGGGCGTGCTGTGCCTGTTCCTGTACGTGGGCGTGGAGGTGATGGCGGGTGATGCCATCGGCACCTACGGCGCCGGCTTCGACCTGCCGCTGGACCAGACCAAGTTCTTCACCGCGTTCACCCTGGGCGGGATGCTGCTGGGCTACGTGGTCGGCCTGCTGGTGATCCCGCGTTTCATTTCCCAGCAGCGCTACCTTGCGGTGTCGGCGGTGCTGGGCGTGCTGTTCAGCGTGTGCGCCTACCTCACCCACGGCTACCTGTCGGTGGGCTTCGTGGCGGCGCTGGGATTTGCCAACGCAATGATGTGGCCGGCGATCTTCCCGCTGGCGATCAACCGGCTGGGCCGGCATACCGAGGCCGGCTCGGCGCTGCTGGTGATGGGTATTGCCGGCGGCGCCGTGGTGCCACAGCTGTATGCGCACCTGAAGGTCCACTTCGGCTTCCAGCTGGTGTTCGCGGCACTGATGGTGCCGTGCTACCTGTACATCCTGTACTACGGCCTGCGCGGCCATCGCGTGGGCCTGCGTGACGGCGATGGCGCCCGTCCGGCGTGACTGCCCCGCCACGCCGGCGTGGCGGTGGGCTAGGATGGCGCGCCGAGTCCGCGGAGAACCCGTCGTTGCGTCACGCCACCATCAAGGATGTCGCCAAGCGCGCCGGCGTGTCGCTGAAGACCGTATCGCGGGTGATCAACCACGAGGCCTCAGTGCGCGAGGACACGCGCGAGAAGGTCGAGCGCGCGATCCAGGCGCTGGGCTATCGCCCCAACCTGTCCGCCCGCAGCCTGCGCGCGGCGCATTCCTACGCGATCGGGCTGGTCTACGACAACCCGAATGCGCACTACGTCATCAGCATGCAGAACGGCGTGCTGTCCGCCTGTCGCGAGCGCGGCTTCGGCCTGCAGATCCATCCCTGCGATTCGAGCTCGCCGGACCTGGCCGAAGAGCTGTGCGCGCTGGTGCGCCGCTCGCGCCTGGCCGGGCTGGTGCTGGCGCCGCCGATGTCCGAGCAGCCGGAACTGATCGCCACGCTGAAGGCGCACGACATCGCCTTCGTGCGCATCCTGGCCGCGCGCACCGACCCGGCCGATGGCTCGCCCTGCGTGTGGGTGGACGACCGCGATGCGGCTTACGCGATCACCGAGCACCTGGTCCAGCTCGGCCACACGCGGATCGGTTTCCTGTGGGGCGAGCCGCACCACCGCTCCAGCCCCGAGCGTTACCAGGGCTATGCGGATGCATTGAAGGATTACGGCATCGCGCCCAACAGGAAGCTGATCCTGCCCGGGCGCTACGCCTTCGACGACGGCTTCCGCGGAGCGCGCAAGCTGCTGGCGCTGAAAGATCCGCCCACCGCCATCTTCGGCAGCAACGACGAGATCGCCGCTGGCGTGCTGGCTGCGGCGCGGTCGGCCGGACTGGACGTGCCGTGGGATCTGTCGATCGCCGGCTTCGAGGACAACCCGTTTTCCAAGCAGGCCTGGCCGGCGCTGACCACGGCACGGCAATCCACCGCCGAGATCGGTCGGCATGCGGCTCTGCGGCTGATGGCCGAGCTTCAGCAGGGCGAGGCAGCGCCGGATACGGCCAACGAGGGCTTCGTGCCGGAGCTGGTGGTGCGTGGGTCGACGGCGCCGCCGCGGAAGGGCTGAGACTAGACCCGGCAGGCCCTTCGACTTCGCTTCGCTACGCTCAGGGCGAACGGGTTTCACAAGCCGTTCGCCCTGAGCGTAGGCCCAAACGGCCGAAGTCGAAGGGTCCCCCAATTTGCCGCAAACCGAGCCCCTCTCCCTCCGAGAGAAAGGTTGGGGTGAGGGCCCGACACTGCCGTACACCTCGCTCCGCCCGAACCCTCACCCGCCCTGCGGGCACCCTCTCCCGGAGGGAGAGGCAATGCACGCCGTGGCCTCGCGCTTTCCCCCGGAACATCCCATGAAATCACCCCACGACACCCTGATGTACCAGGAGGCGCACGCCGCCGCCGACGTGATCGCGCAACAATTGATCGCCAACGCCGACCTGCTGGCCGACCTCGGCGCGCGCCTGCGCGCGCGGCCGCCGCGTTGCATCGTTACCTGCGCGCGCGGCAGTTCGGACCACGCCGCCGCCTACGCCAAGTACGTGTTCGAGACGCGCCTGGGCGTGGTCACCGCGTCGGCGTCGCCATCGGTCAGTTCGATCTATGAGGCGCCGCTGCGGCTCGAGGACGGGTTGTTCATCGCCATCTCGCAGTCGGGCAAGAGCCCCGACCTGCTGCGCAGCGCCGAAGCGGCGCGCGAGGGCGGCGCGCAGCTGCTGGCGCTGGTCAACGTGGAGGATTCGCCGCTCGCCCGCATGGCCGACACGGTGATCCCGCTGCGCGCCGGCCCGGAGCACAGCGTGGCCGCCACCAAGAGTTATCTCGCCACGCTTGCGGCCGTGCTGCAGCTGACCGCCTGCTGGAGCGGCGACGAAGCGCTGCACGCCGCACTCCAGCGCCTGCCTGGCGACCTGCGCCAGGGCTGGGAGGCCGATTGGTCCGCGCTCGACACCGGCCTGCGCGACGTACGCAACCTGTTCGTGGTCGGCCGCGGCTATGGCTTCGGCGCCGCGCTGGAAGCGGCGCTGAAGTTCAAGGAAACCTGCGGCCTGCACGCCGAGGCGTTCAGCGCCGCGGAGGTCAGGCATGGCCCGATGGCGCTGGTCGGCGCGGGTTTTCCGGTGCTGGTGTTCGCCCAGGACGACGGCACGCGGGAGCACACCCTCGCCGTCGCCCGCGAATTCCGCGAGCGCGGCGCACAAGTGTGGGTGGCCGCGCCCGGCGCCGCCGGCCCGGACGCGCTGCCGCTGCCGCCGGGCGTGCCGGCAATCACCACGCCGCTGCTCGCCGTGCAAAGCTTCTACCGTGCCACCAGCGCGCTTTCACTGGCGCGCGGCTACGATCCGGACGTTCCGCCGCATTTGCGCAAGGTTACGGAGACACTGTGAATCCGACACCCCTGCTCGCCCTGGCCAACGCCCGCGTGCTGACCGACGAAGGCCTGCGCGAGGATGTCGCGGTGCTCGTGCGCGAGGGCCACGTGCTGGCGCTGGCCTCGGCCGATGACCCGCGCCTGGCGCAGGCGCAGCGCCACGACCTGGCCGGCGCGCTGTTGCTGCCCGGCTTCATCGACGTGCAGGTCAACGGCGGCGGCGGCCTGTTGTTCAACGACGCACCCACGGTCGACACCCTGCGCGGCATCGCCGCGGCGCACCGCCGCTTCGGCACCACTGGCCTGCTGCCCACCTTGATCACCGACACCGCCGCCAAGATGCGCGCGGCACTGGACGCGGTCGACGCGGCGATCGCCCAGGGCGTGCCCGGCATCCTCGGCATCCATCTGGAAGGCCCGTTCCTGGCGCCGGCGCGCAAGGGCATCCACGACGAGGCACTGTTCCGCACGCCCGACGCGGACGACCTGCTCGCGCTGACCACGCAGCGCCGCGGCGTAGTGATGCTCACCCTGGCGCCCGAACGGGTGGAACCGGCGTTCATCGCGCGCCTGGTCGCCGCCGGCGTACGCGTGGTCGCCGGCCATACCGCGGCCGACTACGCCACCACGCGCGCCGCGCTGGATGCCGGCGTATGCGGCTTCACCCACCTGTACAACGCGATGAGTCCGCTGACCAGCCGCGAACCGGGCGTGGTCGGCGCCGCGCTGGACGACGCGGCCAGCTGGTGCGGATTGATCGTCGATGGCCACCACGTGCATCCGGCGTCCTTGCGCATCGCCATCGGCGCCAAGCCGCCGGGCAAGTGCGTGCTGGTCACCGATGCGATGCCGCCGGTGGGCAGTGCGCGGCCGGACTATGTCCTCAACGGCCAGACCATCACCGCCCGCGACGGCATCTGCATGAGCGACGCTGGCGTGCTCGCCGGCAGCGCGCTGGACATGGCCGGCGCCGTACGCAACACGGTCAACCTGCTCGGCCTGCCGCTGGCCGAAGCCTCGCGCATGGCCAGCGCCTACCCGGCCGAATGGCTCGGCCTGGAACAGACCCACGGTTGCATCGCCCCGGGCCAACGTGCCGACTTCGCGGTGCTGGACGACACCCTGCACGTGCGCGAGACCTGGGTCGGCGGCACGCGCTGGCAGGCCTGAACAAGACTTCCCGGCCGGCAGCGCCGACCGGGAAGGGATGACTCAGTGCTGCCGGGCCGCAACCCTGGAGCTCGGCGGCGGCGGGTTGGCTCCGCCACTGCAGGCATAGAACGCCAGCACGCACTTGCCGAGGCCATCGATCGAGGTGGCGCTGTACATGCACGTCCAGTAGGTGGAGTCGCAGCTGGCCGGATAGGCCTGGGCGGTCTTGGCCGGGAAGAAGGTGAACACCGCGGCCAACGCGGCAACGGGCATAGCGACGGTCATGATCTTGCGCAGCATGCTTGAACTCCTTTCAGCAAGTTTCCCCTGCACGGCCGGATTAGCATGGCCCTCCAGACCCCGGCAACCGACAGGCGGACAAACCGGGAACCCTGCCTCAGTCCGGCTGCCCACCCTACGCTTTGGCGTGACGAGCTCCGGCCGGATCAGCACTGGCAACCGACAGACGGGCACACCGGCAACCATCAACTCCCGGCAGACCGTAGGGTGGGCTTCAGCCCACCATGCCGCCCATCGGAGCCGGCGGGCTGAAGCCCACCCTACGGTTCCGGCGTTGGTTCCAGCCCCACCGCGTGCAGGTCGCTGCCGGCGATGCGCAGGCTGTGCCTGAGGTAATCGCGCAGCGCCGGGCCGGGCGGCGTGGGTGCGGCGCCGCCAAGGTGACGGTGCAGCATCAGGGCGGTCAGGTAGTACTGCGCTTCCCGCGCCACCGGCTGGATGCTGCCGTGGTGGCCGGCCTCGGCATCGACCAGCAGGTTGACGTCCTTGCCTAGCAGCGTGAGACGCGCGGCGTAGCCCAGCACGCCGCGGATCGCCACGCGATGGTCCTCGCCGCCGGCGAACAACAGCAGCGGGCGGTTCATCCGTGCGGCGTGGGCCAGCGGCGATTGCGCGTGCAGGCGGCCCATCGCGACCGGGTCGTCGAGATCCAGCGACAACAGGCGCAGCCAGTCCTTGAACGGGATATACCGGGACAGCTGGAGCGCCTCGCCGCTGCGGGCAATCCAGCGCATGTCCCAGGCGAAGTCCGGCGGCGGCACCATCGCCACGCCGACCTTGAACAGCTCCGGCTGGAAAGTCACGCCGAGCAGCGTCGAATAGCCGCCGAAGGAGGCGCCGACGATGCCCACGCGCCGCGCATCGCCGACACCCTGGCCGAGCAGCCAGCGCACGCCCTCGACGATGTCCTGCTGCACGCGGCCGTTGCCGAAATCGCCCTGCGCCGCCAGCGTGTAGCGCCGGCCATAGCCGGTCGAACCGCGGAAATTGGGTTCGAACACGGCATAGCCGCGGTTGACCAGGAACTGCGCGATGCCGCTGCCGAATTCCTCCGCCTGCACGCCGTTCCATGGTCCGCCATGGACCAGCGCCACCAGCGGCAGCGTGCGTGGATCGCGTCCCGGCGGCAGCCACAGGAAGCCATGCAGGCGCATGCCGTCGGCAGCGCGCCAGGCCACCGGGAGCTGCCGCCCCATGGCGGCCTCGGGCAGCCATTGCGCCGGTTTGCCGTCGTTGCCCTTTGGCGGTTGCTCGAGGATGTCGCGCAGCTGGCCCGTGCGCGGATCGAACAGGTGCCAGCGTTCCCCCTGCAGCGAGCTGCCGAGTTCGCCGACCAGCCAGTGCGAGGCGCCGAGCGCCAGTTCCAGGCAGCGCCCGGGAAAGCGGGCACGGAGGATGCCGAGCTGGCGCTGTGCGTGCGCGTCGAGCCCATAGCTCGATGCCACCGTACCGCGGTAGCTGGCGATCCTTGGCGTGCCATCGGCCGGATCGAGCACCAGCGCGTCGAGGTCGGCCTCGCCGCGTGGGTCGACATGCACGGTGGCAAGCGTGCCGTCCGCTGCAAGCCGCAGCAGGCGTTGCAGGTCGCCGCCCAGATCGCTACGCAGCCATGGCCGGCCGGCGCCGGTCATCGGCAACAGCGAACAACGCCGCAGATGCGCACAGCGCACGGCCTCGTGCATGCGACCTTGCGCGTCCACGCGGTGGATCACCAGCGCGGTGCCCTCGACCCGCTGCAGGTAGGCCAGGCGGCCGCTGCGATCGAACGCGGCGTCGACCAGGCGATGCGCGTCCTCGTGCAACAGCGTGCGCCGTCCCTGCATGTCCACGCGCACGAAGCGCCAGCGCTCGGGCGAATCCAGCGTGGCAGGCACGCGCTCGCGCAGAAGCACGGCGGCCGGTTGCGACGGGTCGACCATCACCCACTTGCCCTGCTCGCGGCCGCCCAGCGCAGCGATGGCGCCCGACCCGCCCTGCCCGGCCACGGCCACCGCGAAGAGCTGGCGCGGCGACTGCAGCAGCAGCCAGCGGCCGTCGTGCGACCACTCGAGCTGCTGCGCATCGGTTTCGCCGAGCAGCCGCCGCGGCTCGCCGCCATCGGCCGGCAGCAGCCACAGGCTGCGATGGCCGTTCTGCTCGTGCAGGTAAGCCACCCGTCGGCCGTCCGGCGACAGCGTCACGCCCGATATCGCAGGCCGCACCAGAAAGGCGTCGCGCGGGAAGCGCGGTGCAACCGGCCTTGCACGCTCGGTCGCCACAGCGGCATGCAAGGCAGCCGCGGCGTCGGCGCGGACCGCCGCAGCCGGCAGCGCGAAGGCGGCGCACAGGATCAGCAGACATCGAGGGAGC
This sequence comes from Frateuria hangzhouensis, assembly GCF_026410505.1. Taxonomy (GTDB): domain Bacteria; phylum Pseudomonadota; class Gammaproteobacteria; order Xanthomonadales; family Rhodanobacteraceae; genus Frateuria_A; species Frateuria_A hangzhouensis. The sequence continues at coordinate 52,767 of NZ_JAPMIU010000002.1, read as the reverse complement.
GAAAGCATGGACACGTCTCCGTGGCACGGCATGGGATGGGTGGCACAAGCGTTTTGCCGTGCCGCCGCACGGCACAGGAAACCCCTGTAGGCGCCCGCTGGCGGGCGATGCTCTTGCCGTGGTGCCAGACCAGGAGCATCGCCCGCCAGCGGGCTCCTACAAGGGCGCGGCCGACGCGAGGGCGGACTGTCCTTCCGCTCGCCGCCCGGCCAGTTCGCACGCCGGATACAGCAGCCACAGGCTCGCCAGTGCCGGCAGGCCGATCGCGCCGCAGGCGAGCACCCAGCCCATCCGCGCCGGCATCGACAATGCGCGCCGGCGTACCAGCCACAGCGCGGCAAGCAGCGAGACGAGCATCAACCCGGCGGCGAGCAGCTTGATGCCGCGCGGCATGGGCGCCGGATGCGTGGCCTGCAGGGGATCGGGCACGGCGAACAACCCAAGCGCGCCCTGGCGGAGCGCGTACAGCGCCGGCGAGGGCCACCACGCCTGGTAGCGGAACCAGGCCGGGTAGTCGAACACGAGCGCGCGCCGCGCCACCGTGGTGACCTGGCCGTCGTCGTGGACCCAGCTGAGCGCCTGGTAGGGGGCCGCGCCGTCCATCATGTAGGCATAGCTGGTGAACGACGCCGATACCAGGTAGCCGTCGACCAGTTCGATCAGGTCCAGGTCGCGCAAGTCACCGGCGGCACCGGGAATCGGCATGCGCTGCCGCGGTGCCAGCAACGCCTCGCCGAGAACCACGTCGCGGCCGTCGAAGAAATACAGCGCGCGGTCGCTCAGCACCGCCAGGTTCTCGCCCACCGGAGTGACGCCGAGCAGCCATTCGCCGGCCGGCAGGCGGATGCGCGGCAGCACGCGGGCGCTGTCGCTGACGTAGTGGTAGAGCATGTTGCCGGCGATCAGGCTGCGGTCGCCTTTCGGCTGGCCAGGCAACCCACCGATGGCGACGGTCGGGGCCGGAAAGGCGGCATTGGCCGCGCCCACGCCAAGCGTGCCCGCCGCGCGGCCTCCCACGATGCGGTAGCCGGCCAGGCGCATGCGGTCGTGGCTGAAGGTCCAGCGCACGCCGCGCCCGGCATCGTCGAAATCGGTCGGCGCGGCGTTGGTCAATGCGCCACGCACCGGCACCGCATGCAGGTCCAGGCCGATCCCGGCCACGTCGGAAAGCGCCACCTGCTCGCGCCATAGCGGCGCCTGAGCGGCGCGGCTCACGGCGAGCCCGGCCAGCATGCGCTGCTTGGGCGACATGCGCTCGGTTTCGTTCGCGCCGCCGCGCGGTGGCGTTTCGGTGTTGTTCGGATGACTGCCCTGCATGATCCACAACATCTGCCCGCCGAACTGCAGCAGCAGGATCATCAGGTAGACGGCCATTTGCAGCGGCAGCGCCAGCAGCACGGTGGCGAGCGGCGCGCGCGGCGGCGCCGACAGATCCGGCTTGAACGAGACGATCAGCATCGCCACCAGCCAGGCCAGCGCCAGTGCCTGCACCAGCAGCGCCCACACGCCGCTGGCCTGGTTCAGCGCCACCGCGACCAGCAGCACCAGCGCCGCGGCCGAACGCTTGCGCGTGCCCAGCATGCAGCAGGCGCCGGCGAGGTAGCCGCCGGCGGCGAGCAGCCACGCGGCCAGCGGCAGCAGCCAGTGGCGATCATCGACCACGCGTGCGGTCAGCCCTGATTGATAGGCGGCCGCAAGCAGCACCGGCAAGGCCGCCGCCACCGCCAGCCAGGCCAGCCCGGCGCCAAGCAGCGAGGTCGCGATGCGCCACGGCGCGAGCGGCCGATGCAGCAGGTTGAGCCACACGTTCGGGCGGCGGTAGCTGCCCATCTGGTACAGCCCCAGCAGCACGCCGGCCAGTACGTAGATGCTGCCGAACACGCGGTAGACCAGCAGCGGCTGCTGCGCCAGGTCGACCACGCGGGCGAGGAAGGCGAGCACCAGCAGGTGCGCCGCGAACGCACCGAGCGCCCAGCCGCGGAAGCGCAGCAGCTCGGCCTTGACCAGATCGCGCATGTCGCCGCTCCTCATGCCGCCACCGGCATCGCGTGGTTCTTCGCCAGGAAGCCGTTGACCGCGCGATCCAGGCTCACCGGCATGCTCTGCACCGTGCGCGCGCCGGCGCCACGCAGAAACCCGGCAAAGCCTTCGTCCTGGTCCAGCACCAGGTAATGGTGCAGGCCGTCGATGCGCTGCACCTCCAGCAGACCCGGCACGCTGGCCGGCGGCGGGCCGGCGAACGGCATGTCGGCGATCCAGTGGGTGACGCGGCCGCAGAATTCGTCCGGCGCGGACATGTGCGCAAGGCGTCCGCGCTCGAGGATGATCAGGTTGTCGGCGACCCGCTCGATCTCCTCCATCTGGTGCGAGCAGTACACCACCGTGCACGACTCGGCGGCGCTCGAATACATCAGCGATTCGAGGAACGCGCGCTTGGCCACCACGTCCAGGCCCAGCGTGGGTTCGTCCAGCACCAGCAGTTCGGGCCCCTGGGCCAGGGTCAGCGCCAGGTTGAAGCCGGCGCGTTCGCCGCGGGAGAGCTGGCCGACCTTCTGCTGCGGCAGCACGTGGTAGTGGCCGATCACTTCGTCGAAGGCCGCCTGGTTCCAGCGCGGGTACTGGTGGCGTTGCATGGCGGTGACCGCCGAGACGCGCATCCACGAGGGCAGCGTGTGCTCTTCATTGACGAAGCCGATACGGCCGCGATCGGAGGGGGTGAGGCGCTGGCTGTCGCGGCCGAGGATGCGCGCGCTGCCGCTGCTCGGCGGCAGGAAGCCGAGCAGGATGCGGAACAGGGTCGACTTGCCGGCGCCGTTGGCGCCCACGATGGCGTGGATGTGGCCCGCGGCGATGGCCAGGTCCAGCGTGTCGAGCGCGAGCTTGTCGCCGTAGCGCCTGGTCAGCGCGCGGGTTTCGATGACGTAATCGGTATCGGCCATGATCGAGGTTCCGTCGGGGGTTCAGGCGGTTTTGCGGGACAACACCTGCAGCGCGCGGTCCAGCCGCGAAAGCGCACGTTCAGGCGGGTAATCCAGTGCGGCGACCTCATGCACGAACGCCGAGATGGCCTCGTCCATGCGCCGGTCGCGCTCCCCGTCGGAGAGCCGCTGGCGCGGGGTGGCGACGAACAGCCCCAGGCCCTGGCGCGATTCGAGCCAGCCCTCGGCGGTGAGCTCGGCGTAGGCCTTGGCCACGGTGTTGGGGTTGATCGTCAGCTGCTGCGCCAGGCCACGCACGCTGGGCAGCTGGTCGCCGGGGACGAGTTCGGCGGTGGCGATCTTCATGCGCACGCCGTCGACGATCTGCTTGCTGATCGGCCGCGCGTCGCCGGTGGCGATCTGCAGCATCAAGCCTCGGGTGCGGGGCATGGCGGTGTCCTGTCTGTACTATTCGTAGTAGTACAGTTGGACTATCGGCCTGTCAAGCCTCCACGCGAACTCCGTAGGGTGGGCTTCAGCCCACCGCCACCTAGCGGCGAGGCGACGGTGGGCTGAAGCCGACCCTACGGCCCACGCGTGTCGGGCAGGACAGCGTACGGCCCGCCCGCCGCCGCGCCGATCTGCTACGTTGCCCGCCCTGCCGTTTGCCGCTGGACGTTCCCCGATGTCGCTCCGCCCGTTGTTGCCGCTGCTCGCCACCGCCCTGCTCGCCGGTTGTGCCGGCAGCGCAACCCGCCCCGTGGCCGCGCCCGACGGTACCCGCGCCGACGTGGCGATCCTGGAAACCACCGACGTCCATGCCAACGTGCTGAGCTGGGACTACTTCAAGGCCAAGGCCGATTCCAGCGTGGGCTATGAGCGCACCGCCACGCTGATCCGCCGTGCACGCGAGGAATTTCCCAACAGTTTCCTGTTCGACAGCGGCGACACCATTCAGGGCACCGTGCTGGCCGATTACCAGGCGCTGGTCGCGCCGGTCGGCTGCGACCAGGAACTGGCCATCTACAAGGCGATGGACGCGGTCGGCTACGACGGCGGCACCGCCGGCAACCACGAGTTCAACTATGGCCTGCCGTTCCTCTCGCAGGTCACCGGCACCCCGATGGACATCGACGGCACGCGCACGCCGCGTTGCGCCGGCCCGCATTTCCCGCTGGTGCTGGCCAACGTGTTCGACGCGCAGAGCGGCCAGCCGATCTTCAAGCCGTGGACCATGGTGACCCGGACCATCGAGGCCTATACGCCCGACGGCAGCCGCATCCGAGTGCCGCTGAAGGTGGCGATGATCGGCTTCACGCCGCCGCCGATCCTGCAGTGGGACCGGCGCAACCTGCAGGGCAAGGTCACCGTCAGCGGCGTGGTCGAGGCGGCGCAGCGCTACATGCCGCAGATCGAAGCGCAGCATCCGGACCTGGTGGTGGCGATCCTGCACGGCGGCCTCAACACGGCGCCGTACACGCCGAACATGGAGAACGGCGGCTGGTACCTGGCCGGCGTGCCGGGCATCGACGTGCTGCTGCTGGGCCATTCGCATACCGAATTCCCCGGCCCGCGCTACGAGGGCATGGCCGAGGTCGACGCCAGGCGCGGCTTCGTGCGGGGCAAGCCGGCGGTGATGGGCGGCTTCTTCGGCAAGGACCTGGGCGTGATCAAGCTTGCGCTCGAGCGCACCGGCGGTCGCTGGACGATCGACCGCGCCGACACCCACAGCGAGGTACGCCCGATCTGCCCGGCGAAGGACCAGTGCGTGCCGGCCGACCCCGCGATCGCGCCGCTGGTGGCGCAGGCGCACAGGGCGACCGTGGCCTACGTGAACACGCCGATCGGCCAGAGCACGCTGCGCCTGTCCAGTTATTTCGCCGACGAGGGCGACATGAGCGCGCTGGCGGTGGTCAACGCCGCGCAGCGCGACTACGTGCAGCGCGAACTGCCCAAGCTGCACCCGGAACTGGCCGGCATACCGGTGCTCGCCGCGGCGGCCGCCTTCCGCACCGGCTTCGGCGGACCGGACGACTACACCGACGTGCCACCCGGCCCGCTGACCCTGCGCAGCGCCGCCGACCTGTACTTCTACCCCAACACCCTGGCCGCGGTGAAAGCCGATGGCGCCGGGGTCAAGGCGTGGCTGGAGAAATCCGCCGCGCGCTTCAACCGCATCGATCCGGCGAAGACCGGCGAGCAGGCGCTCATCAACACCCACGTGCCCGGCTTCAACTTCGACCAGATCCAGGGCGACCTTGCGTACGTGATCGACGTCGGCAAGCCGGTCGGCCAGCGCATCGTGTCGCTCACGTACCGGGGCAAGCCGGTGACGCCGGCACAGCCCTTCATCGTCGCCACCAACAACTACCGCGCCAGCGGCGGCGGCAACTTCCCGGGACTTGGCGGCGGCAACACCGTGCTCGCCTCGCAGGACGGCGTGCGCGAGATCGTCGCCGCCTGGCTCAAGCGCACCGGCACGCTCGACCGCGCCGACCTGCCCGGTACCTCGTGGCGCTTCGCGGTGCTGCAGACGCGCGGCCCGGTCACCTTCACCGCCGCCAGCGGCAAACAGGCGATCGCCGCCGCCGACGGCGTGCCGGGCATCCGCCAGCTGCGCGATCATGGCGACGGCACCGCGACCTACGCGATCGATCTGAAGGGCGCCGTACCGCCCAAGGTCGACGGCCAGCCCCACCATCATCGTCGCCATGCCGGCCACTGAGCCTTCTCTGCCGGTCGCCAGCGCCTTCGCTCCCGCCTGCGTGGGCAACGTCGGCGTCGGCTTCGACATCCTCGGCCACACGCTGGCGGGCGCGGGCGATACCGCCCGGGTCACGCGCATCGACGAGCCAGCGGTGCGCATCACCACCATCGACGGCGTCGTCCGCGACCTGCCGCGCGAGGCCGCACGCAACACCGCAGGTGCCGCGCTGATCGCGCTGCGCGAGGCGCTGGGGCTGCAACACGGCTTCGAGCTGACCCTGCACAAGGGCATCGCGCTGGGCTCGGGCATGGCCGGTTCGGCCGCTTCCTGCGTGGCCGCGCTGGTGGCAGCCAACACGCTGCTGGACGAACCCTTGCCCCGCGAGGCGCTGTACGGCTTCGCGATGGACGGCGAGGCGGTGGCCAGCGGCGGCCGCCACGGCGACAACGTCGGCCCGCAACTGCTTGGCGGCCTGGTGCTCGCCACCGCCACGCGGCTGGTGCGCATCCCGGTGCCGGCGGCCTGGCACTGCGCGCTGGTGCATCCGCATTGCGTGCTGGAAACGCGCCGCGCGCGGGCGGCGCTGGCGGGCAACTATGCGCTTGGCGAGTTCGTCGCGCAGAGCGCCAACCTGGCGCAGGTACTCGCCGGCTGCTGGCGTGGCGACGCGACGCTGGTGCGCGAGGGCCTGAAGGACGTGCTGGTCGAGCCGCGCCGCGCGCCGCTGGTGCCCCACTTCGCCCGCGTGCAGCAGGCCGCGCTCGACCATGGCGCGCTCGGCGCCAGCATTTCCGGCGCCGGCCCCAGCGTGTTCGGCTGGTTCGAGGAAGCGCCGGCGGCCCACGCCGCCGCCGCCGCCATGCGCGCGGCCTTCGCCGAGGCCGGACTGGACAGCGACGTGCTGGTCGGCCCCATCGACGGGCCCGCCGCGCAACCCATCGCATGAGCGCGCTGCACTACCCGAGCACGCGCGGACGGGCGCCGGCGGCATCGTTGAGCGACGCGATTGCCGCAGGCCTGGCGCCCGATGGCGGGTTGTACGTGCCCGGGCAGCTGCCGTCGATCGATCTGGCGGCGTTCGATCCCGACGGCGACCTGGCCGCCACCGCGACCACCCTGCTCGCGCCGTTCTTCGCCGGCGATGCGCTCGTCGATGCCCTGCCCGCGATCTGCACCGAGGCCTTCACCCTCGACACGCCGCTGCGTCCGCTGGCGCGCGCGGATGCCTTGCTGCTGGAGCTGTTCCATGGCCCGACCGCGGCCTTCAAGGACGTTGGCGCGCGCTTTCTCGCCGCCTGCCTTTGCCGCCTTCGCCAGGGGCAATCCGCGCCGCTGACCATCCTGGTCGCCACTTCCGGCGATACCGGCGCCGCGGTGGGCGCCGCCTTCCACGGCCAACCCGGCGTGCGCGTGGTCATCCTTTATCCGGACGACCGCGTCTCGCCGCGCCAGGCGCACCAGCTCGGCTGCTTCGGCGACAACGTGCACGCGTTGCGGGTGGCCGGCAGTTTCGACGACTGCCAGCGCATGGTGAAGACGGCGCTCAACGATGCGCGCCTGCAGCGCGAGGTGCCGCTGAGCTCCGCCAACAGCATCAGTCTCGGCCGCCTGCTGCCACAGATGAGCTACTACGCCCATGCCGCGCTCGGCTGGTGGCATGCTCATGGTCGGCCGCTCGATTTCATCATTCCCACCGGCAACCTCGGCAACGCCCAGGCTTGCCTCTGGGCGCGCGCCATGGGCCTGCCGATCGGCGAGATCCGGCTGGCCTGCAACGCCAACGCCACGCTGCCGGAGTTTTTTGCCGGCGCCGACTACCGGCCTCGCGATGCCACCGCGACCCTCGCCAACGCCATGGACGTGGGCGCGCCCAGCAATTTCGAACGGTTGCGCTGGCTCTTCCACGGCGACGACGACGCGCTGCGACGGGCGCTGCGTGCCACGAGCATCGACGACGCCACCATCCGCGCCACCCTGCTGCGCCACGCCCGCGAGCACGGCGAGGTCGTCTGCCCACACACCGCGACTGCCCTGGCGGTGCTCGAGCAGGCGCCGCGCCGCGACGGACGCGCCTGGGCGGTCGTCGCCACCGCGCATCCGGCCAAGTTCGAGCTCGTACTGGAACCCTTGCTCGGCCACTCCCTTGCGGTGCCGCCGGCGCTCGCCGCCATGCTGCAACGCCCGTCCCACGCGGCGTCCATGCCGGTCGACGACCAGGCTTTCCAACAATGGCTTCGCACGCCGTGAGCGGCGTGGCGAAACAGGCCTCGGGGGCCACCACCTCGCGACAAAGATTCCGAGTGAGGCTCAGACGGGCTGCTTCCATAATCCGGGCAGCTCGCGGCGGGCATCTCCGGTGGCATCCGCCGTCACCTCATCCTTCAGCTATGGCGTCTTCGGGAAGCGAGTGCCGGGCAACTGCAGCGACATGAACAACCCGCCGGGTTTCATCGCTAGCCAGCCGGTGGATCATAGGTTGCGTGCAGCACGCATCGGTACAGCCCTAGCGGCATGAGATCCATCCGCGCTCTGCGCGCATCGATGCCGCCCAGATCTTCGACGGGCTCCTGCAGCACGAACTCGCCACTCCCGTTCCGCACAAACTGAGTGCCGTACTTCTGGGGCTTGCCTTGGGCAAGCAGCACGCGATCGGAGAGCATTGCCATGTCGGCCTTCCTTATGCCGCTGGAGGCCGGACGGGCCATCAGCGAGGCAAGAACCGATTGCTGGAAGCGGGGATCGGCATCCGCATGCTGTACCAGCAACCAGGCGTCCAGCTCCCCCTGCTCCCCTACCTGCTCGGCTGAGGGAAATCCGTGCCGACGGATCTGCTCTTTGAGCCAGCGAAGATTGTCGGCATCCACTTCCGCCAAGCGCCGAAGCTCCGCGGGACTGGGGGTCTGTCCGCCGGACAAGGGCGCCCGAACCTGCTGATCAAGCGCTGCGCGCCGCGCAAGTTCGGCACTCGTTCCGTCCGGAACCGATGAGGTCCACGCGCCATCGCCGCTATTCACGTCGCGCCTCCCGTGCGGATGTCTGGCTGCCCAGCCGGACAAGCCCGGGCAAGCTTCGAACAAGGCGGCGTCGTCTGTCGCAGCGATGGCACCGGATACCGGCATCATGACCGCCAAGGCCAGCCCGAGCGCGCCCACTACTCTGAGATTGTAGGCCATCTGCCTTCTGTCCTCTCCCGTGAACCAAGGTTGCTGAAAAGCCGAAACGTCGACGGCGGCGCGGAAGCGATCGGGTCTCTTCGACGACGCGTGCCCGGCAACGGGGATCGGCCACCTTTCCCGAAAGACGCCCGCCGGACCGGCCGGCGAGCAACTCATGTTCTAAACGAACGTGACAAAACGCTCGTCAGTGCCGCTCAGGGCCCGCTCCCGGGTCCACACGTCATACTCCGGGCTGTCCATGAACGCGGCGTCCGTGATCGCGTCATCGGAGCTGAGCCGATAGCGGGGCGACCCTTCGACAAGCATCGACACGAACGCGTCAAGCAAATGCAGTTGCGGCACGTACTCTTCGACGAACAAAAACTGGCCACCAGGGTTCACCTCCAGGAAGAATGGAGTGCCCTCGTGGTCCACCGCGAAGTCGAAGCAGCCGAATCGCAAGTCAAGCGCATCCATGAAACTGCGCACGCCGCGCGCGGTCACCGGGTCCAGCGTCATAGCGGACATCACCATGTCGCTATTGCCGTACTCCTGGCGCCAATCGAGGAACGCCTCCCCCTGCCGGGACGCGATCCGGGCGGCAAACAGCCTTTCCCCTATCACCGTGACCCGGATCTCGTAGGCCTTGTGGACCAGTTCCTGGTAGATCGCCGGGCAGATTTCGATGGACCGCCGATTCATGGAAGCGACATTCTCGATAATGCTCGGTGCCACGCCGGTGATGCGACCATCGGCCGTGTGGCCCCAGTAATGGGGAAGGAAATGCTTTACCAGTATCCGCTCGAAGCGCGACGCAAATTGCGCCACCTGCCCGTAATCGTTGGAGACGATCGTTTCCGGCACCGCGAGCCCCACCGACCGGGCGACCTCCAGCTGTAGCAGCTTGGACGACGCGCGTCGCGAGGCCACGCCACCTACTATGTAGTCCGAGCGGCTCTCCACGGACAGGGACAACGCTTCGTGAGCGCTGGACGCCTCGTTCTTGAGGAACCCCACACCATCGGGGTGCACCTCCTTCAGGGAGCGGCACGGCGAACGACGCCGGAACCACGCGGAGGCGAACGCGTCGCAAGAGCGACCATCCAGTTTCACTGCCGAAGACAACCGACCCGATATGCAGGTCGCGTGGCCGGAGCCGGCCTCTCCGAAACCCTCCCAGAGAAGCACGTCCTGACCGCGCTTCTCGAGAGCCCACTTCACCGCCGCAGCGTGGTAGTCGCCAGCATGGCTGAATATGATGATGGGCTTGTCCATTGTCTGCCTGTCCTGACGATTCATTCGTCGGCTTCCGACACCCGCGTCTCTCTGATCGACTTTATTCCACCAAAGAGCGCAGATCCGGCCGCGTGGAAATAGGAACGCCTGGCGCCACAGGCGCCAGGCGTTCCCCGAACTAACTTACCATTCGACGTCGTAGTGGACTTCGGCGTCCCAGTCGCCGGTCGAACCGGTCAACTTGCCGCCAGCAGTCTGCTTGACGCGCCCACCGCCGACCATCTCCGTTTCCGACACCGACAGCTCACGGGCCAGTTCCAGACCCACCGGGCTCACCATTTCGTTCGCATCCATTTCGCTTTCTCCTATGACGGGATTTGATCGAACGCACATCTTCCGTAAGTGCGATGATCGGTTGCCGGAAAGACAGTTTTCCGGCGCGGTGAGGCGCCTCCGTGCACCCAAAACTATGCGACCTGCGACGCGACCAGGGACAGATCTCCCATGTCGATCACGCGATCGGCACTGTTAATCGTTTCCTTTCGATGGGCGATAATGATTCGGGTCGCCTTTATCCGGCTGACCGCATCGTTGATGCATCCTTCGCGCGCGACGTCCAGGTGGCTCGTCGCCTCGTCCAGAAGCAGGATCCTGGGTTGGCGGTATACCGCTCGAGCAAAGATCACGCGCTGTTTTTGCCCGCCGGACAGCGACGATCCCATATCGCCTACGAGGGATTCGTATCCCATGGGCATCGCCATGATTTCGTCGTGGATGGACGCGATCATGGCCGCCTCGATGATGCGCTCCATCGACGCGCCCGTATCGCCAAACGCGATGTTTTCGGCAATCGACCCGCCGAATAGCTGGTCATCCTGCATGACGGCAGCGATCAACTCCCTGTAGCGCTCCATTCCGAGCCGCTCGATGTCGATGCCACCGATCTCCACGCTGCCCTGCGTGGGCTTGAGCAGGCCGAGAATGATTTTCGCCAGTGTCGATTTTCCGCACCCGGAAGGCCCCGTTATGGCAACGGATTCCCCCGGCCTGACGCTGAAGTCGAGGTTGCGGAACACCCATGGGTCATTGTCCGAATAGCGGAAACTCAGGTTGCGGACGACTACGCCAGGTTCGGCTTCCCAGGCATGGACGCTTCCCTCGCCCTCGCGTTCCGGCAGCGCAAGAGCGATGTCGGCGATGCGCTGCTTGTGCAGCCGGAGCATTCCCAGATCGATGCTTTTGTCGATCACGCTGCCGACCTTCTGAGTCAACTGGTCGGCGAAGGCGAGGAAGGCGATCAACATCCCGGCGGTCAGTTCGCCGCCGATGACCATGCGCGCTCCGATCGTGATGAGCGCCACTCGCTGGATACCGAAGACACCCTGGTTGATAGCGGTGAAGGCCAGCCCGATGCGCTGGCTTTGCATGGACCGGAGCACCGATTCCTGGGTCAGGTTGGTCAAACGCACGACGCGACTGGCCTGGCGATTGGCCAGCTTGATCGCCTGCACGCCCCTTATCGACTCCATCAGCTCGCTCTGCTGGCGCGCGCCGTAGACCAACTGCTCCTCGTTGGCGCGCCATAGCCGCCTGTACATCAACATCCGCAATACGCCGTACAGGCCGGCGCCGGCAAGCACGATGCAGGTCAGCGATGCGCTGTACATCATGAGCGCCACGAGGGCCAGCAGGCCCACGATTCCATCGAGCAGTGTCTCGACGAAGCTTCCGGTCAGGGTCTGCTGGATCTGATTGAGGGAGGAGAATCGGGAAACGACGTCGCCGATATGGCGCTTTTCGAAAAACTCGAGCGGTAGGCGCATCGAGTGGCTGAACAGGTTGGTCGTCCATTTCGCGGACAGCGTCGCGCCCGCCCAACTGATGACCCAGCCACGCACGAACATCAATCCGGCCTGCGCGAGGACGATCACCGCAAACGCCAGCCCGATGATCAAAAGGAGGTTGCCGTCCGCGGATACGAGCACCTTGTCGACGACCCACTGCAGCTGGAACGGCAGCAGCAGCCCCAAGGTCTCGATCGCCAGGGCAAAACACAGCACCTGGGAAAACACCTTGCCGAGGCCTCGTACCCGGCCGGTCAACGTCCGAAGACGGACCTGTTCGACGTCCCTGATCGGCTCGAAACTGGCCGATCGGCTCAGCTCCAGCACGACGCCGGTGAAATGCCGGCCGGCTTCGGCAAGTGAGATCATCCGCGCCCCGTGGGCGGGATCGAGTATGTGCACCCCGTTGCCATCGACGCGCTCGAGCACCACAAAGTGGTTCAAGTCCCAGTGCAGGATGCACGGCATGTCGAGCCGGGACAGGTACTCCATTTCTGCACGCAGCGCTCGGGTGTCGAACCCGAGATTCCTGGCCGTGGCGATCAGTTGCGCGAGGCTCGCGCCCTTGAGCGAGGAACCGAAGCGGCGGCGCAGCGCGTTGAGATCCAGCTCGTGTCCGTGGTAGCCGGCAATCATCGCCAGGCAGGCCAGGCCGCATTCGGCAGCTTCGGACTGAAGCACGAGTTCGGGCCGTCGGCGGCCGCTGAACAAGGGCCACATCGAATTGGCCTTCACGCTCCGGCTCCGGCCCGTCCTCATCGGAAACGCCACCGGAAGTCGCGTAGCGGCTCGAAGAACCACTCGATGAGCCGCCGCTTGCGCAACCGGATGCTTGCATCGACCGTCATCCCCGGAAGCAGTAGCTTGTCCGCCGCCGTTCCACCGACCGTCTGGTTGTCCAGCGCAACCTCGATCTGGTACTGCGGCTCTTCGGAACGCTTGCCGGTCAGCCGCTGGACATCCTCCGGCGACAGGGCGCTCTGCGAGATCCCGCGCACGGTGCCGCGCGCCTGACCGAAGTCCTGGTAGGGAAAGGCCTGGAAACGAAGGAGCACGGCGCTGCCGTGATGGATGAAGCCGACCTGGCGGCTCGGCACGAAAAGGCGAGCCTGCAACACGGAATGCGCCGGCAACTCGACCATGATCGGCTGCCCGCTCTTGACGGGTTGGCCCTCTTCGACCATTACGGCGGAGATCACACCATCGCGCGGGGCGCGAATGACGAAAGCGCGCCGAGCTTCGTTTTGCGCCAGCGTCTGCTCGATATCCGCCAGCTTGCTCCGGATGGCGTTGCCTTTCGCCGCGGCATCCAGCGGAAGCTGGGCCAGATCGCTACGGGCCTCCTTGAGCTGCTGCCTGGTGGCCAGGGCTTGCACGCCGAAGGCATTGAGCTGGGATTGCTGGTCGAGCAGCGTGCCCTTTTGCTGGACGATCTGGAAGGTTGAGATGTAGCCCTTGCTGCTGAGGGATTGCATCTTGTCCAGAAGTCGCCGGTTGATCTCGACCTGTTGCCGTTGGAGCGCGATGCGCCCGTCGAGCTCTTCGGCCTGGCCGGAGAGCGAGCTGATGCGACTCTCCAGAAGCTGCCGCTGACGATCGAACGCCGCTTTGTTCGACTGTAGATTCGAGTACAGCCGGTCTTTCTCCGAACGCAGTTGCTTGCTCACCGACGCGTAGGTGCCGCCCATGGCCGCGCTGTCGAGCTCGCCGGAGACTGTCGCGATGACCTGGCCCTGATGGACGGACTGCCCTTGCTGGACACGCAGTGATGTCAGCTCGCCAGCTTCCGCGGAGGTGAGCGTAAGCAGCCCCCGCGAGGGAACCAGCCGCCCTGTCGCGGTGACGTGCTGCGTGTAATGGCCAAATACGGCCAGGAGGCCTATGGCGACGACAGCAAGACAGCCGATCCCTGCGACGACCCAGCCGATGCGCGGCGCAACGAGGATGGCGGTGCCCATCCATCCGTCTTGCCTGGCTTCGACGACCTCGCGTCTGAAGAGCAACTGCCGAGTCATCATTTCCGATCCGTGGAATGAGTCATGCGCAGCCATGCGGGCCAACGCAAAAGACTGGAATCGTCCAATTCCGCTGAACGAAAAAGCCGCCGAGTGCAGGCTTCGTGACTTTTGTTCTACCACTATCGGGCGACGACTCAAGCGTGCAAACCGCGAACTGTGACGTGCAGCAACGACGCAGCGCAGCATGCGAAGTCGCCCGAAGGGCCTATTCGCACTGCCAACGCGGCCCGGGTTCCCGCGACCGGCACTTGCCATAGGGAGCGGGCGCTGGACGAGGCATCCGGACTGTTGGCGCGACGATATGTACGGACGTCCAGCCGGCCGATATCGTCGACCGAACCGGACGCGGCAAGAGATCGCTTGGCACATGCCACGAGTGCGGTTGTGGCCATGTCCTTCCAATTGCAGCGCCTAGTCGGCGCTGTCGCTGGCGGGAGCGCTCGAGCGCCGTGCAGCATTGCGCATGCCACTCACAACGGCGGGTAGAACGGACTACGCAGGAACGCAACCGCCCGGACTTCCCGCGCTCTCGCCCGCTTGACGGCGATTGCGCAACGCTTGGACTCCCATCCCACGGGAGACCTTTCATGCCGAACAATCCGCAACATCCGGAGCCGCCCATCGCCCAGCCCGGCAAACAACGACCGGACGATGAAATCCGCAACCCCGGCCAGGCCAGCCCGGCGCGGGATGCCGATCCCGATCCGCTGGGCAGCCCGCTGGAGGAGAACGATCCGCTGGCGCCGCCGCCGCTCTGACGGTTCCTGGTGACTTTTGCCCGGGCCTCATGACCCTCTTGCCCGCACCGGTCGACGGCGCGGAAGGGGGTCGGGGCGCGACATGGCCCGCCGGACCCGACCCTTCGGCTCCGCGGCCTGCGCTTCGAGGACGGCAAGCGAAGCGACTGACCAGCCAATCCTGCAGTCCACCCCGGGCTAAACTCCCCGGCATGGCCCCTCCTTCCCGCAAGCGCCAGCGCCGTACGCCGCCGACGACGGCGCGGCCGCGCCCCGCCGCCCCCGCCCGCCCGGTCCGTCCGGCCGACAGTTCGACTCGCGCCACGCGCGTGCTCGACCTGCTGCTGCGCCCGCTGCCGCCGCACTGGCGCGAGAAGGCCGCCGATTACCTCGTGCTCACCCGCATGGACCGCCCGATCGGCGCGTTGCTGCTGCTGTGGCCGACCTGGTGGGCGCTGTGGCTGGCCGCCGGCGACTTTCCGCCGTGGGGCGCGCTGGTGATCTTCACCCTGGGCGTGTTTGCAATGCGCTCGGCCGGCTGCGCGATCAACGACTATGCCGACCGCAAGCTCGACCCGCAGGTGGCGCGCACCGCCGGGCGGCCGATCGCCAGCGGCCGGGTCAGCCCGCGCGAGGCGCTGGCCGTGTTCGGCGCGCTGCTGGCGTTCGCGTTCGTGCTGGTGCTGTTCACCAATGCGCTGACCATCAAGCTGTCCTTCGCCGGCGCCGCGCTGGCAGCGATCTACCCGTTTACCAAGCGCTGGACCTACCTGCCGCAGGTGGTGCTGGGCGCGGCGTTCGGCTGGGCCATCCCGATGGCGTTCGCGGCGGTGACCAACGACGTGCCGCCGTTGGGCTGGCTGCTGTTCCTTGGCAACATCCTGTGGTCGGTGATCTACGACACCGAGTACGCGATGGTCGACCGCGACGACGATCTCAAGGTCGGCGCCAAATCCACCGCGATCCTGTTCGGCGATGCGGATGTGCCGATCCTCGGCATGCTGATCGGCACGTTCCTGCTGGCGATGCTGTTTGTCGGCCAGCGCGCGCAACTGCCGTGGCCCTACTGGCTGGGGCTGCTCGCCGCCGCCGGGTTGTTCGGCTACCAGCTGTGGCTGATCCGTGGCCGCGCCCGCGATGCCTGCCTGGCCGCGTTCCGGCACAACAACTGGGTCGGCCTGGTGGTGTGGATCGGCATCGTGCTCGGCCTGGCCGTGAAGTGAAGCGTTGCGTAGGGTGGGCTTCAGCCCACCGCGACGGCGCGGGCATGGTGGGCTAAAGCCCACCCGTCCGCTGGCTGGCCCGCTCTTCGTAGGAGCCTACGAAGGGCGGTGGCGCGGCGACGGCGCCCGCGCCAGCGCCCACACGTCCACCCGCGCCACGCCCTCCCGCTTGAGCATCCGCGCGCATTCGGCCAGCGTGGCACCGGTGGTCATGACGTCATCCAGCAAGGCCACGTGCGAGGGCAGCGCCGCTCCCTTGCACACGGCGAAGGCGCCGCGCACGTTGCGTCGGCGCGCGGCGGCATCCAGTTCGGTCTGTGCCGCGGTGGCCCGCGCGCGCAGCAGCAGGTCGTGGCGTACCGGGATCTCCAGCGCGCGGCCCAACGGCCGGGCCAGTTCCAGCGCCTGGTTGTAACCGCGCTGGCGCAGGCGCGCGCGGTGCAGCGGCACGGGCAGGATCAACGCCGGCAACGCAACCGCGGGAGCCGCGCGTCGCCACAGTTCGCTCAGCGTGCGTCCGGCGGCCAGGTCGCGGCCGAACTTGTAGCGCGCCTCCAGCCGGTCCAGCGGCCAGCCGTAGCGGAACGGCGCCCAGGCCGCCTGCCACGGCGGCGGCTTGCGCTGGCAGGCGCCGCACAAGGCGACCGCGCCCGGCAGGGGCAGCGCGCAACGCGCACAGCAACTGGTGTTGCGTGGCAACTCGGCGGCGCACGCAGCGCACAGGTCCAGTCCGTCGCCGCCGGCATCGCCGCACAGCAGGCAGCGCCACGGCAGCAGCCAGGCGTGCAGCCCCTGGACTGTTCGGAAGAGCGCATCCATGCGCATGGCTGTCTCAGCCCTGCGGCTTGTAAAGCGCCGCGTCGAGGATCGACCACAGGTGGATGATCCAGCCCAGCCAGACGATCCACAGTGCGGCCGCCAGCACGAACATGACGATCGCCTTGAGCAGGCGTCCCTGCACCAGCTGGCCCAACCCGGGAATGAAGAAGCTGCATACCGCGGCAATCACGTTGCCGCTGCTGCCCTGACCTGCGCTCATCTGGTGGCTCCGCTGGAGTGGGTTCGCCGATGGTAGCGGAGCGGCACGGGCCGGATGTCCGTCAACCGACAATCAATGATCAAAGTTGACAGCTCGCGAAACCGCTCCCACACTGCCGCGTCCCCACGCGGAGCCCCGCATGAGCCCCACTCCCATCCGCCACGACTGGACGCGCGCGGAAGTCGCCGCGCTGTTCGCGCTGCCGTTCAACGACCTGCTCCATCGCGCACACACGGTCCATCGGGCGCACCACGATCCGAATGCGGTGCAGGTGTCCACCCTGCTCTCGATCAAGACCGGCGGCTGTCCGGAGGATTGCGCCTATTGCCCGCAGGCACAGCGCTACCAGACCGGCGTCAAGGCGCAGAAGCTGATGAGCGTGGAAGCGGTGCTCGAGCGCGCGCAGGCCGCCAAGGACGCCGGCGCCAGCCGTTTCTGCATGGGCGCGGCCTGGCGCAGCCCGAAGGATCGCGACGTGGCCAAGGTGGCGCAGATCGTCAGCGCGGTGAAGGCGCTGGGCCTGGAAACCTGCGCCACGCTGGGCATGCTGAGCGGCGAGCAGGCCGGCACGCTCAAGCAGGCCGGGCTGGATTACTACAACCACAACCTCGACAGCGCGCCGGAGTTCTACGGCCAGGTCATCCACACCCGCGAGTACCAGGACCGGCTGGACACGCTCGGCCACGTGCGCGAGTCCGGCATGAAGACCTGCTGCGGCGGCATCGTCGGCATGGGCGAATCGCGCGAGCAACGCGCCGGCCTGCTGCAGGCGCTGGCCAACCTGCCCGAGCATCCACAGTCGGTACCGATCAACCAGCTGGTGCAGGTCGAGGGCACGCCGCTGCACGGCACCGCGGCGCTCGATCCGTTCGAGTTCGTGCGCACCATCGCGGTGGCGCGCATCCTGATGCCGGCCTCGATGGTGCGCCTGTCCGCCGGTCGCCAGCAGATGGACGAAGCGGTGCAGGCGCTGTGTTTCCACGCCGGCGCCAACTCGATTTTCTACGGCGAGAAACTGCTGACCACCGGCAACCCTGACGTGGCCGCCGACCGCGCGCTGTTCGCCCGGCTCGACCTGCACCCGCTGGACGTGGCCGAGCGCGCGAACACCGTTCACGCCGACATCCTCGAATCCGCGTGATCCAGGCCCTCTTGCCGGCATTGCCGGGGAAGAGGGCTGCAAGGAGGCGAGGTCCTTCGCGCTGACATGAGCAGCAACAAGCCGGGAGCCCTTTCACGATGACGCCCACCGCAGGGGAAAGCGGCGCGAAGCGCGCCGACCTGCTTCAGCGCTTGGCCATCCAGACGTCCGAACGTGCCGCTTCCGGTCGGCTCCGCCGCGCCCGTACCATCGGCCATGCTCAAGGTCCCTGGCTGGAAGCCGGCGAGCGCCGCCTGCTCGCCTTCTGCTCGAATGACTATCTCGGCCTCGCGCAACACCCGCAGTTGATCGCCGCCTTCAAGCGCGTGGCCGACGACGAGGGCGTCGGCAGCACCGCTGCGCACCTGGTCTGCGGTCACCGCCGCGAACACGCCGAACTGGAAGAGGCGCTGGCCGACTGGACCGGCCGCGAGCGTGCGCTGCTGTTTTCCACCGGCTACATGGCCAACCTCGGCGTAATGCAGGCGCTGCTCGGCCGCGACGACCTGTGCGTGCAGGACAAGCTTAACCACGCCTGCCTGCTCGACGGCGCCCGGCTCGCCGGCGCCACGTTGCGCCGCTACCCGCACGGCGACGCCGCGGCGGCCGCGCGCCAGCTCGCCGGCGAACCCCGGGCCGCTGCGCTGCTGGCCACCGATGGCGTGTTCAGCATGGACGGCGACCGCGCCCCGCTGCGCGAACTCGCCGCGTTGTGCGGGCGCCAGGGCGCCACGCTGATGATCGACGACGCCCACGGCCTGGGCGTGCTCGGCGCCGATGGCGCCGGCAGCGTGTCCGAGGCCGGCCTGGACGCGCGCGAGGTGCCGCTGCTGATGGCCACGCTGGGCAAGGCGCTGGGCGTCCACGGCGCGTTTGTCGCCGGCTCCGCCGCGTTGATCGAGGGGCTGACGCAGTTCGCCCGCACCTACGTCTACACCACCGCGATGCCACCGGCGCTGGCCGCCGCCGCGCTGGCGGCCGTGCGGCTGGCGCGCGCGGAGGGCTGGCGCCGCGAGAAGCTCGCCGCGCTGACCGCGCGCTTCCGCAGCGGCGCGGCACAACTGGGCCTGCCGCTGGCGCGCTCGGATACGCCGATCCAGCCGTTGCTGCTGGGCGAAGCGGCGGACGCGCTGGCGGCGGCCCGGGCGCTGGAGGCGCGCGGCCTGCTGGTCGCGGCGATCCGGCCGCCGACCGTGCCGGCCGGCCAGGCGCGCCTGCGCATCACGCTGAGCGCGGCGCACGAGGACGAGCACGTCGACCGCCTGCTGGAAGCACTGGCCGCCCTGCCGCGGCCGCCCGGCTGATGGCCCGTATAATGGGCGGCTCACCGCCTTACGCTCCCATGATCGTCAACGTCGCCGCCTATCGTTTCGTCCCGCTCGCGGACCTGCCTGCGCTGCGCGCGTCGCTGTACGCGCGCGCCGAGGCGGCCGCGCTCAAGGGCACCATCCTGCTCGCGCCCGAAGGCATCAACCTGTTCCTCGCCGGGGCGCGCGCCGGCATCGACGCGTTCCTCGCCTGGCTGCGCGAGGACCCGCGCTTTGCCGGTCTGCCGCTCAAGGAATCGCTGTCCGCACAGGTGCCCTTCGGTCGCCTGCGCGTGCGGCTGAAGCGCGAGATCATCACCCTGCGCGCGCCGGTCGCTCCTCACCAGGGCCGCGCGCCGACGGTCGAGGCCGCCACGCTCAAGCGCTGGCTCGACCAGGGCCACGACGATTCCGGGCGCGACGTGGTGTTGCTGGATACGCGCAACGACTACGAAACCGACGCCGGCCGCTTTGCCGGCGCCATCGACTACCGCCTGCCGAGCTTCACCGCATTGCCCGGCGCGGTGCTGGCCGACCGCGAGCGCTACCTCGGCAAGACCATCGTGTCCTATTGCACCGGCGGCATCCGCTGCGAGAAGGCCGCGTTGCATCTGGCCAACCTGGGGCTCGGCGACGTGCTGCAGCTCGAAGGCGGGATCCTCAAGTACCTGGAGCAGACCGACGGCAGCTACTGGGAAGGCGATTGCTTCGTGTTCGACGGGCGCGGCGCGGTGGACCACGACCTGCGGCCGGCCGGGCGCCCTCTTCCCCCCGGGGAGAACGCCGTGATGGGCAGCGGCTCTTGCACAGGGCCTGACCCGGACGCGCTCGCGGAAGTCGCCTTTCCCGCGGATTCCGGCAATCCGCCCCGCCCCTCTGCCCCGTCCCTGGTGGGAACCGGAGAAGAGGTTACAAAGAGCGTCGCATGAGCCTGCATATCGACAGACTCGGCCACGGCCCGCAGCCGCTGGTGCTGCTCCACGGCTGGGCCATGCACGGCGGCGTGTTCGCGCCGCTGGCCGAGGCGCTGGCCGAACGCTGCACACTGTACGTGGCCGACCTGCCCGGCCACGGCCATTCGCGCCATTGCGGCCTGCCGCTGGAGCCGCACGCCATCGCCGGGGCGATCGCCGCGGCCACGCCACCGGCGCCCTGGCTGGGCTGGTCGCTCGGCGGCCTGGTCGCGCTCGCCGCGGCGCTGGACAACCCCGCCCACGTGCAGGGCCTGGCCATGCTCTGCGCCACGCCCCGGTTCGTGCGCGATGCCAGCTGGCCGCACGGCAGCGATGCCTCCCTCGTGCGCCAGCTCGCGCTGGATCTGGAAACCGGTTACCACCCCACCATCGAGCGCTTCCTCGCGCTGGAAGCGATGGGCAGCGACGACCCCAAGGCCGAGTTGCAGCGCCTGCGCACGGAAGTGTTCGAGCGCGGCGAGCCGGAGTTGCGCGTGTTGCAGGAAGGCATCGGCCTGCTCGAACGCAGCGACCTGCGCCAGCGCCTGCCGCAACTGGGGGTGCCCAGCGTCTGGATCGCCGGCCGCCGCGACCGGTTGGTGCCACCCGCCGCGATGGCCTGGGCGGCCGACCAGTGCGGCGGCCGCTTCGTGGAGATTCCGCGCGCTGGCCACGCACCCTTCATCGGCCACGCCAGCGCGGTCGCCGACGCATTGCAGCCCCTGTTCACGGAAGGTCCGGCATGAGCACGTTCCACCTCGATCGCGCCCGCGTGCGCCGCAATTTCGCCCGCGCCGCCGCCACGTACGAGCAGCACGACGCACTGCAGCGCGAAGTCCAGGCCGACCTGCTCGGCCGTCTGGACTTCTACCTGCAGACGCCCGAACGCGTGCTGGACGTCGGCGCCGGCACGGGCCGCGGCAGTGCCTTGCTGAAGAAGCGCTACCCCAAGGCACAGGTGATCGCGATCGACCAGGCCCAGCCCATGCTGCATGCGGCGCGCCGGCACCAGGGCCTGCTGCGCCCGTTCCAGCGCGTCTGCGCCGAAGCCAGCGCCCTGCCGCTGCCCGACCGCAGCGTGGACGTGTTGTATTCCAGCCTCTGCTTCCAGTGGATCGACGATCTGCCCCGGCTGTTCGGCGAATGCGTGCGTGTGCTCAAGCCCGGCGGCCTGCTGGCGTTCTCCAGTTTCGGCCCGGACACGCTGAAGGAGCTACGCGCGGCGTGGGCGGCGGTGGACGAACGCTCGCACATCAGCCGTTTCCTGGACATGCATGACGTGGGCGACGCGATGATCAACGCCGGCCTGCGCGACCCGGTACTGGACGTCAACCGCTACACGCTCACCTACAGCGAGCCGCGCGCGCTGCTGAAGGAGCTGAAAGGCCTGGGCGCCACCCATGCCGACCACGCGCGCGAACGCCACCTCACCGGCAAAAGCCATTACCGCGCCATGCTCGCCGCCTACGAGGCGATGCGCGTGGATGGCCGCATTCCCGCCACCTGGGAAGTGGTCACCGCCCATGCCTGGGGCCCGCCGCCGGGCCAGGCGCGGCGCACGCCCGAAGGCGAGATCGCCACCTTCTCGCTGTCCAGCCTGCGCGGCTCGCGGCGGAGCTGAGCTGACGCGGGATTCCTGTAGAAACTCGAATAACTCCCTTCGTGCGACGTTTTTTGTAGGAGCCCACTTACAGGGACGTCGGAAGCTTTTTTTGGGGTATTTCGAGGTTCCCTGCAGGATCGAGCCTACGTAGACGCCGGTATGTCCAGGGCGACGACGTCCGGACGGCGTCCATCCAGCCTTTCGCGCCAGCGCAGGAACGGGCGCTCCACCGCGTAGTACAGCGCCGCGCCTGCCGCCAGCACGCCCACGGCATACAGGCCGAACGCCGCCAGCCCGTGCAGCTGCCACGGCCCCACCCACCAGGTCGCCACCGCATGCAGCGCCAGCTTATGGCTCAGGTACAAGCTGTAGGAGACGCGCGCCATCCAGCCGACGCCCGGCAGCCGCCAGTGCGTGTGCATGGCAGTGACGGCGCCGACGCACAGGGCCAGGGCCAGCGACAGCAGCGGGTAGCCGAACACCGACGGCCACAGGCCCAGCCGCTCGCGGAACATCCACAGCGCCAGCACGAACAGGCCGAGGCCCGCGGTCAGTACGAGGCCCGCATGGCGCTGCAGGCGCATCCACGCCCCGGGCCGGCCCACCCTCAGCGCCGCCAGCGCCACGCCCGCGAGCAATCCGTCCAGCCGCGCCCACGTCGGGTAGTAGATGCCCTCGACGAAACGCAGGCCGAACGCCGGCCCGGGTTGCCCGATCACCGGCGCCATGTCGTGCAGCCACACGTAGCCACGCACGGCCATGCCGAAGCCGACCACGCCCAGCCCCACGGCCAGCGCCTTGGCCGGCGACGGCCGCCGCATCAGCCACCACCCCAGCCAGGGAAACACGAGGTAGAAGTGCTCCTCCACGCACAGCGACCAGGCATGCGAGAACGCCTTGTCGTGCTCGTAGTCGATCAACAGGTTGAGCGTGAAGCTGAGGAACTGCCACGCCGGCGCCAGGCCCGGCGCCTCGCGCAGCGCCGGCCAGGCGGCGTAGACCGCCAGCACGACCAGGAATGCCGGCAGGATGCGGAACGCGCGACGCAGGTAGAACGCCCGCCACGCAAGCGCCTCGCCACGCGCCAGCGGCGCCAGCAACTGAAATCCGATCAGGTAGCCCGAAAGGACAAAGAACAGGTCCACGCCGATCCAGCCGTCGTTGCCCAGCCACGCGAAACGCTCGCCCAGGCCGCCGACCACGTAGGAATGGAACAGCATCACCCATGCGATCGCCCAGGCACGCAACAGGTCCAGTCCGGGAACGCGGTGCATCGCAAGATCCTTTTCGTATGCAACGGAAACGGCAGTCTTGCCGAACCGGGCCTGTCCGGTTCGGGCAAATCGCGGCCGAAATGGAGGCGCGCGCATGGCCGTGGATGGCGTTCGAAGCGCAATTTTCACCCGTGGCCGCCTAACGTGGACAACCTCATCCACTTCCGAAGGAGCCGCGATGGGGCTGCAGGGCAAGGTCGCGCTGGTTACCGGCGCAGCACAGGGCATCGGCCGCGCCATCGCGCTGCGGCTGGCGCAGGAAGGTGCCGCGGTGGCGATCGAGGATCGTGTCGCCAACGACCGTGCCCGGGAGACGCTGGCACAGGTCCAGGCCTGCGGCGTGCAAGCCTGCCTGATCGAGGGCGACATCGGCGAGGTGGAGGTCGACCGGCGCGTGATCGCCGAGGCGGTGACCCAGCTCGGCCGGATCGACATCCTGGTCAACAATGCGGGCGTCGAACGGCGCGCCGGGTTCCTCGACGTCACCGAGGCCGACTACGATCTGGTGCTCAACGTCAACCTCAAGGGCGTGTTCTTCCTCACCCAGGCGTTCGCCCGCCACGTGCGCGAGCGCGGCGACGGCGGCCGCGTGGTCAACATCAGTTCGGTGCACGAGGAATTGCCCTTCCCGCACTTCGCCAGCTACTGCGCCAGCAAGGGCGGCGTGAAGATGCTGATGCGCGACCTCGCCGTGGAGCTGGCACCGCTGGGCATCACCCTCAACAACATCGCACCCGGCGCGATCAAGACGCCGATCAACGCTCACCTGATGAGTGACCCGGCGTTGATGAAGGCGCTGATGAAGAACATCCCGCTGCAGCGGCTGGGCTCGCCCGAGGAAGTCGCCGGCGCGGTGGCCTTCCTGTGTGGTGGCGACGCCAGCTACATGACTGGCAGCACGTTGTTCATCGACGGCGGCCTGCTGTGGAACTACGCCGAACAATGACCGACGAGACCAAACGCCAGAACGAGGAAAAGGCCGCCAGCGTCCCCAAGGCCGACACGCTCACGCCGGCGGACCGCTACCAGGAGCTGTTCGTCGACGTGCAGATGGGCGGCGTGTTCGCCGACAGCAAGACCTTCGTCGACTGCGTGCCGCGCGGGGATCCGGAAGACATCCTGGAGTGCTATCGGGAGAAGTGCGACGACGAAGGTTTCGACCTGGCCGGTTTCGTGGACACGCACTTCGAGCCGCCGACGGTGCACACCAGCAACTACAAGTCGCCGCCGGGCCAGTCGCTGAAGGCGCACATCGACAGCCTGTGGGACGTGCTCACCCGCCACCCGCGCCAGCATCCGCCGAACTCGTCCATCCTGCCGCTGCCGAACGACTACGTGGTGCCCGGCGGGCGCTTCGCCGAGCTGTACTACTGGGATTCGTACTTCACCATGCTCGGCTTGGCCGAAAGCGGGCGGCACGACCTGGTCGCCTCGATGGCGGACAACTTCGCCTACCTGATCGATACCTACGGCCACGTACCCAACGGCAACCGCACCTACTACCTCAGCCGCTCGCAACCGCCCGTGTTCGCGCTGATGGTGGAGCTGTTCGAGGATTGCGGCGTGCACAAGGCGATCGAGTACCTGCCGCGCCTGCGCAAGGAATACAACTACTGGATGGCCGGCGCCGAGGACATGCGCCCGGGCGATACGCGCGGCCGCTGCGTGAGCCTGGACGACGGCAGCATCCTCAACCGCTACTGGGACGATCGCGACTCGCCGCGTGAGGAGTCCTATCACGAGGACGTGGCGACCGCGCGCCAGTCCTCGCGCGCGGCGCACGAGGTCTACCGCGAGCTGCGCGCGGGCGCGGAGTCGGGCTGGGATTTCAGCTCACGCTGGTGCGATGGCACCGACCTGTCGACGATCCGCACCAGCTCGATCCTGCCGGTGGACCTCAACTGCTTCCTGTTCAAGCTGGAGCGACAGATCTGCCTGCTCAACCATGCCGCCGGGCAATCCAGGCAGGCGGAGAAGTTCCGGCAGCGGGCCGTGCTGCGCAAGAAGGCGATCGAGCGGTTGCTGTGGAACGACCAGGCTGGCGCTTTTTTCGATTTCGACTGGGCGCGCGACGCGCCGCGCGAGGCGCTCAACAGCGCCGCCGCCACGCCGCTGTTCGTCGGCCTGGCCAGCCGCGAGCAGGCCCGGCGCACCGCCGACGCCCTGCACGACCGACTGCTGTCCCAGGGCGGCCTGGGCACCAGCGAATCGCTGAGCGGGCAGCAATGGGACCAGCCCAACGGCTGGGCGCCGCTGCAGTGGATGGCGATCCGCGGCCTGCGCAATTACGACATCGACGCCACCGACATAGCTTGCCGCTGGCTGCGCACCGTCGGCACGCTCTACAAGTCGGAAAGCAAGTTGGTGGAGAAGTACGTGATCACCCACGACGGCGAGAACGCCGAAGGCGGCGGCGGCGGCGAGTACCCATTGCAGGACGGCTTCGGCTGGACCAACGGCGTGACCCGCCGGCTGCTGCACGAGGATCCCGCCAACGAGGCGAACGAAGCCAAGGCGGCCAGCAAGCCGTAACGTTCCCGCAGGGTCGGCTTCAGCCCACACGCGCAGGCATGGTGGGCCGAAGTCCACTCTGCGTAGCCCGGATGCAGTCTACAGACCCAGCTTGCGCATCAGCGCCTGCGCGTCGAACGGCGCGTGCACCTTGGCATCGTTGTCGAAGTAGCAATACACGTCGCGCCCGACCCGCTTCGGCGGCGCCCGCTCGCTGGCGCACACGGCATCCTCCGGCTCGCCGCCTTGCGACCAGACCCGGACGCGCGCCGCCCAGCGCTCCAGCGCCTCTTCGCCGTAACCGCTGGTGTAGAGCTTCTCGTCACCGTGCAGGCGCAGGTACATGAAGTCGGCGGTGACGTCCTCCAGGTAGGGCCAGCGCCCGGCGGTGTCGGCCACCACCAGTGCCACCTTGTGCCGGCGCAGCAGCGCGATGAAGTCCTCGCAGATGAAACTGTCGTGGCGGATCTCCAGCGCGTGGCGCAGCCGCCGCTTGCGGTCGGGCGTGACGCTGGCGCCGTGCTTGAGACGATGGTCGTGCCGGCGCGCGTGCGCCGCCGCCTGGGTGGTGTCACGCGGCAATGCGCCGAGGAATTGGTCGAACAACGGCTCGTCGAAGCGCTGGTTGGGCGGGCACTGCCACAGGATCGGCCCCAGCTTGGCGCCCAGCTCGAACACGCCCGAGGCCAGAAAGTTGGCCAGCGGTCCGTCGATATCGCGCAACCGCTTGATGTGGGTGATGAAGCGCGGCCCCTTCACCGCGAACACGAAGCCGCGCGGCGTGGCTTCGTTCCAGCCCGCGTAACTCGCCGGCCGCTGCAGGCTGTAGAACGAGCCGTTGAGCTCGATGCTGCCGACCTGACGCGAGGCATATTCCAGTTCCGCGCGCTGCGGCAGATCCGCGGGATAGAACACGCCGCGCCAGGGCGCGTAGCGCCAGCCGGAGATGCCGATGCGGAGTTTCGCCACGCTTGTTCCCGTCGCCGATGCCACCGGCCATGCAAGCCGCTGTCGGGTGATGCACCGGTGAAGCGCGGCCCAGGGCATCGTCGTTGGGCGCCGCGAGAGCGGCAACGGCACGGTCCCGCACGATCATCCGGCCACCGCTCGCCAACCCGCACCGAGGCGGGAGTTCTTCAAACCTCGCGGTGGCGGAAGCAACCGACCAGATGGTCGTTGACCATCCCGGTGGCCTGCATCAGGGCGTAGCAGATGGTGCTGCCGACGAAGCGGAAGCCGTCCTTCTTCAACGTCTTGCTCATGCGGTCGGAGACGGCGGTGGTCGCCGGCACCTCGGCCGATGTCTTCCAGCGGTTGCGCAACGGCCGGCCTTCGACGAACGACCACAGGTAGGTATCCAGGCTGCCGTGTGCCTCGATCGCGGCCAGCGCGGCGCGGGCATTGTCGCGCGTGGCGGTCACCTTCAGGCGGTTGCGAATGATGCCCGGATCAAGCAGCGCTTTTTCCAGCTCGCGGTCGCTCATGCGCGCCACGCGGGCGATGTCGAAGCCATGGAACACCTCGCGGTAGCGCTCGCGCTTGGCCAGCACCGTGCGCCAGGACAGTCCCGCCTGCGCGCCCTCCAGGCAGAGAAACTCGAACAGCACGCGGTCGTCGTGCAATGGCGCGCCCCACTCGGTGTCGTGGTAGGCGCAAAGCAGGTCGTCGGTGGCCCAGGCGCAGCGCTGCATGTGGATTCCCGTGGTGGCAGGGCGCCACTGTAGCGCAGCGCCTGCGGCGTACACTGGCGCACTTTCCCCCGCACCCTTCCCGTCATGTCGAACCCTTCGCCGCAGCGCGGCGCACTGGCCGCGCTGGCCGGCACCATCCTGATCTGGGCCTACAGCTGGGTGGTGATGAAGCAGGCGCTCGACTGGGCCGGGCCGTTCGATTTCGCCGCGCTGCGCTATCTGTTGGGCGCGGTGGTGCTGTTCGCGGTGATGCTGGTGAGCAGGCAATCGCTGCGGCCGCCGCCGCTGTTGCCAACGGTGCTGATCGGCCTGTTCCAGACCGCCGCGTTCCAGGGGCTGGAGCAGTGGGCGCTGGTCGGCGGCGGCGCCGGGCACGTGGCGCTGCTGGCCTACAGCATGCCGTTCTGGGCAGTGCTGCTGGCCTGGCCGCTGCTGGGCGAGAGACCCTCGGCACGGCACTGGCTGGGCCTGGCGCTGGCCGCGGTGGGCCTGCTGTGCATCCTGGAGCCGTGGCAGGGCCTGGGCAGTCCGTTGAGCACGGTGCTGGCGCTGGCCGGTGGCGTGGGCTGGGCCGGCGGCACGGTGCTCAGCAAGCGGCTGTTCCAGCGCCACGCGGTGACGCCGCTGGCGCTGACCAGTTGGCAGATGCTGGTCGGTGCGCTGGTGCTGGGTGTGGTGGCGTTGCTGGTGCCGTCGCGGCCGATCGTCTGGAACTGGGCGTTCGCCGGCGCGCTGGCCTACAGCGCGGTGATGGCCTCCAGCGTGGCCTGGGGCCTGTGGCTGGTGGTACTCAAGCGCCTGCCCACCACGGTGGCGAGCCTGTCCAGCCTCGGCGTGCCGGTGGTCAGCGTGCTGCTGGCGTGGCTGATCCTGGATGAGCGGCCCGACGCGATGGAGTGGCTGGGCATCGCGCTGGTGCTCGCCGGGTTGATGGCCGTGGTCGGCGTCGGGGCCCGCCGCAAGCGTACGTAGCCTGGCGGAGGGTGGGCTTCAGCCCACCATCCCGCACGCCGCAAGGTGGCGGTGGGCTGAAGCCCACCCTACGGATCCGCTTACCAGGGCAGTGCGTCGAGGTCGACGTTGCCGCCGGTGAGCACCACGCCGACGCGGCGGCCGGCGAAACGTTCGCGGGCCTTGAGGATCGCCGCGAGCGCGGTGGCGCTGGAGACTTCCACCACCAGTTTGAGCTCCTGCCACAGCAGGCGCATGGCGGCGACGGTTTCCGCGTCGCTGACGGTGATGATGTCGACCCGGTGCGTGCGCAGCGCCTCCAGGTTGGGCTCGCCCACCAGCGCACGCAGGCCGTCGCAGAGCGTGTCCGGAACCACGTCCGTGACGCGCTCGCCGCGGGCGAGCGAGCGCGCCGCGTCATCGGCGCCGGCCGGTTCGGCGGCATGGAGCACCAGTCCGGGCCGCAGCGCATGCGCGGCGATCGCCACGCCGGCGGCCAGCCCGCCGCCGCCGACCGGCGTGACGATGGCCTCGAGCTGCGCCACCTGGGACAGCAGTTCCAGCCCGATCGTGCCCTGCCCGGCCATCACCTGCGTGTCGGCATACGGATGCACCAGCACCGCGCCGGTGTCCTGCACCAGTTGTGCGGTGGTGGCCTCGCGCGCCGCCTGGGTCGGCGCGCAGCGATGCAGCAGCGCGCCGGCGCGTTCGATCGCCTGCAGCTTGGCGCGCACCGCGCCCTCGGGCACCACCACGTGCGCGCGGATCCCGCGGGTGGCCGCGGCCAGGGCCAGCGCGTTGCCGTGGTTGCCGGACGAATGCGTGACCACGCCGCGCGCGGCGCTCGCCTCGTCCAGTGCCCACACCGCGTTGCAGGCGCCACGGAACTTGAACGCGCCACCGCGCTGCAGGTTCTCGCACTTGAAATGCAGCTCGGCGCCGGCGAGCGCATCGAGCGCGTCGCTGCGCATCACTGGCGTGACGCGCGCATGCGGCGCGATGCGCGCGGCGGCGTCCTGGATCCGGGCAAAGGTGGGCAGGGCAACGGTGGTCATGGCAGGTCGATCTCCACGCCGCAGCGGAACGTGCGTGCGGCGCCAGGTTCAAGTCGGATGGCGTGGGCGCAGTCGGCCCGGTTGAAGGCGTCGGGCAGGCTTTCCATTGGTTCCAGCGCGATGGAGCGGCGCGCGCCGCGTTCCAGCGTGTCGCCGGTGAAGGCCAGCATGACACCGTGTTCCTGCCACACCGCGATGGCAAGACCGCGTTTCGGTTCGCGCAGCCAGGTGCGTGCGCGGCCGTCGGCGTCGGACCGCAACCGTGCGTAGGTGTGGTTGAGTTGCCGCGTGCCGATCGCGCGCGGCTGGCGGAAGTCCAGCTCGGGCGCCTGGTCCAGGGGCAGATAGGCGGTCTCGGCCGGCAGCGGAATGAAATCCTGGTCGGTGCGGATCACGCAGTCCGCCGGGATGTTCAATTCCCACGACGCCAGTGGTCCGTCGCCCAGACGGAAGTACGGATGCCACCCGACGAAGGCCGGTGCCGCGGTGATCCCGACGTTGCGCAGGGTGGTCTGCAGCGTCAGGCCGTCGGCCGCCAGCGTGTAGCGCACCGCCAGGTCCAGCGTGAACGGATAACCCGGCCGCGGCCCGATCGTGGTGGTGAACGCCACTTGCGCCGTGCGTTCATCCGCCGCCATCGCGCCGATGGCGAAATCGGCATCGCGCGCGAAACCGTGCCGGCTCGCTCGTGCTCCATCGGGGGCGTCCGGCAGCAGGTCGTGTTCGATCCCGTCGAAGCGGTAGCGCGCATCGGCGATGCGGTTGGCGAACGGCGCCAGCACGGCGAAGCGCGAGCCCGGCCGCGCGCCGAGCTCGACGGCATCGCGGTGGCCGTCGGCCAGCTCCAGCCAGCCGCCGCCGAAGCGCGCCGCCAGCCCCAGC
Organism: Frateuria hangzhouensis; assembly: GCF_026410505.1. Classification (GTDB taxonomy): domain Bacteria; phylum Pseudomonadota; class Gammaproteobacteria; order Xanthomonadales; family Rhodanobacteraceae; genus Frateuria_A; species Frateuria_A hangzhouensis. Next base: position 22,522 of record NZ_JAPMIU010000002.1, on the reverse strand, counting down.
ACGCAGGCGCCGTGCCGTGCGATCCGCACGCGGCGACCACGCACCGTGTCGTCCAATACCACCACCGGCTGCGTGTCCAGCCACTCGATGGCGGCGTCGAAAGCACCCATGTCTCGGCCCGGTCGCGAAAGCGTCGCATGTTAGCCTGAGCCTTCCCCCAGCGGCTTTTTCCCCATGACTGCGCGCGACGACCAGACCCCCTCGCCCATCCGCCTCGCCGACTACCGCCCACCCGCGTGGGCGGTCGACCGGATCGAGCTCGAGTTCGACCTGGGGATCGACACCACCGAGGTGCGCACGCGCCTGCACCTGCGCCGCGATGGCGCGCAGGACGCGCCGCTGCGGCTGGACGGCGAAGGCCTGGAGCTGGTCGACATCTTGCTGGACGGCCAGCCGCTGGACGCACAGGCCTACCGCTATCGCGACAGCGTGCTGGAGGTCGATGGCGCCGGCGACGGCAGCGTGCTGGAGACCCGCGTGCGCGTGCGCCCGGCGGCCAACACCGCGCTGGAAGGCCTGTACCTGTCAGGCTCGCGCGAGCACGGCTTCCTGCTGACCCAGTGCGAGGCCGAGGGCTTCCGCCACATCACCTTCTTCCCCGACCGCCCGGACGTGCTGGCGCGCTACACCGTCACGCTGCGCGCCGACCGCGCGCGCTTTCCGGTGCTGCTGGCCGGCGGCAATCCGGACGGTGCCGGCGAGCTGCCGGATGGGCGCCACTGGGCGCGTTTCGTCGATCCGTATCCCAAGCCCAGTTACCTGTTCGCGCTGGTCGCCGGGCGGCTGGAACATCTCGAGCGCGACTATCGCACCGCCGACGGGCGCGACGTGAGGCTGGTGATCTGGGCCGAAGCGGACGTGATCGACTGCTGCCACTTCGCCATGGACGCGCTCGAGCGCGCCATGCGCTGGGACGAGCAGGCCTACGGGCGCAACTTCGACCTTTCCGTGTTCCATGTCGTGGCCACGCACGACTTCAACATGGGCGCGATGGAGAACAAGGGCCTCAACATCTTCAACGCCAAGTACCTGCTGGCCGATCCGGACACCACCACCGACGACGAATACCGCGCGATCGAGGCGGTGATCGGCCACGAGTACTTCCACAACTGGAGCGGCAACCGCGTGACCTGCCGCGACTGGTTCCAGCTGTCGCTGAAGGAAGGCCTGACCGTGTTCCGCGAGCAGCAGTTCTCGGCGGACATGAACTCGGCCCCGCTCAAGCGCATCGACGACGTCGCCCTGCTGCGCCGCGCGCAGTTTCCGGAGGATGCCGGTCCGCTGGCCCATCCGGTGCGTCCGTCCGCGTACAGCGAGATCAACAACTTCTACACCGCCACGGTGTACGAGAAGGGTTCGGAGCTGGTGCGCATGCTGGCCGGACGGCTGGGGCCGGAGGGCTTCCGCCGCGGCATGGACCGGTACTTCGAGCGCAACGACGGCCGCGCCGCCACGCTGGAGGATTTCCTCGCCGCGCTGGGCCAGGCCAACGACATCGACCTGTCGCCCTACCTGGCCTGGTACGGCCAGGCCGGCACGCCGCAGCTGTCGGCCGTCGGCCATTACGACGCCGACACGCGCTCCTACACGCTGACCCTGCGCCAGCACACGCCGGCCACGCCCGGCCAGCCGCACAAGCGGCCGCTGCCGATTCCGGTCAAGCTCGCGCTGTTCGATACGGACGGCCGCATGCTGCCGCTGCACGATGGCGCCCCCGAACAGGTGGTGGTGCTCGCCGCGGACGAACAGGCGTTCGTGTTCCCGGGCATCGAACGCGCGCCGGTACCCTCGCTGCTGCGCGGTTTCTCTGCCCCGGTGGTCCTCGACGCCGCCTACGCGCCGGCCGAGCTGGCCCTGCTGCTGACCCATGACACCGACGGCTTCAATCGCTGGGAGGCCGCCCAGCAGCTGGCATGGGCCGCCTACGCCGAACTGCGCGACGGCCACGGCCGCGAAGCGTTGACGGTATGGAGCGACACGCTGGCCGGGCTGTTCGACCAGGCCGCGCTCGACCCCGCGCTGCTGGCCGACCTGCTGACCCCGCCGGGCGAAGTGGAGCTGGCCGAACGCGAGACCGACGTGGACCCGGCGCGCATCCACGCGCTGCGCCAGACGCTGCAGCGCGAGCTGGCCGACCGCATCGGCGTCAATCCGCTGGCCGAGCGCTACCGCACCCTGGTCGCACAGGCCAGCGATGCGCTGGACGCGCCCAGCCAGGCGCGGCGGCGGCTCAAGCGCCGCGTGCTGGAACTGCTGGTGCTGCTCGACGCGGCCACAGCGCAGGCGTTCGCGGCCACGCAGTTCGATCGTGCGACCACCATGACCGACCGGCTGGCCGCGCTAGCCGTGCTGGTGCGCAGCGGGGCGCCGCAAGCGTCCGAAGCCCTCGCCCGCTACCGCGCGCGCCACGCCGACAATGCGCTGGCGCTGGACAAGTGGTTCGCGGTGCAGGCGCAGATCCCGGGCGAGCCGGCGCTGGGGCGCGTGCGCGCGCTGGAGACCGATCCGAAGTTCACGCTGAAGAATCCCAACCGCGTGCAGGCATTGCTGGGCACCTGGGCGCGCGGCAACCCAAGCGGCTTCCATCGGGCCGATGGCGAGGGTTACCGGTTCCTGGCCGCGCGGCTGGCGACGCTGGATGCGCTCAACCCGCAGGTGGCGGCGCGGTTGGCCACGGCCTTCAACGGCTGGCAGCGGCTGGAGCCGTCGCGGCGCGAACAGGCACGCGCGGCGGTGGCGGAACTGGCCGGAAAGCGCCTGTCGCGCAACCTGGCCGAGATCGTCGGCAACATGCTCAAGGGCTGAGCCACGCGGGCTTCACGGTCCTCGCAGGAGCCCACTTGTGGGCTCCTGCAGGGGTGCGGCGGGCGTCCTGTGCCGGGGTGCGGCCGCAGATCGCTCAGGCGGCCAGCTGGCTCAGCGCGCTGCGCAGGCGGTGCATGTGCGATTCCAGGCGCGGACGCAGCTGCTGGCGCTCCTGCTCGCTGCGCGCGGTCAGGTGTTCGATCGCCATCTGCACCTTGCCGATCTCGATCATCAGGTCGTGCCGCGGATAGACAGGCTGGAAGTCGAAGACGTTGTTCATGACAGAACAGATCTGGTTGGGTTGGTGAAGCGGACTCTGCAATGCGCGTGCCAGAGCGTGATCGCCGTCACATTCAAGCCCCGGCCTGTTTGGCGGGCTGACGCTGAGCGTCAACTGCCTTACAAAAAAAAGCCGGAATTAGTCACTTTTTATTCACGACCGTACTGGGAATATCGCTCTCGCAGTCGCGACGGATCGCGACGACGCCCGCGAACTTTCCGGTTTCTGGCGCCCGGCAACACGGTCATCCTGGATTCCCCCTGTTCCTGAGACCGCCGGGCGCCAGATCTAAGCAAACCAAGCCCCGCCATTGGCGGGGTTTGGTTTTTCCGGGGTACGGAAAAGGCGACGGCGCCGTGGGAAGCCCCAGCGGCGCCGTCATGCTTCCTCTCCCGGTACGCGGTCAGGCCCCTGTCTGCCCGGCCTCGGCGCGCGATCGCGCAGCGTCTGCCCATGGAAAGTGCACGAAAGGTGAAGCAGTATTCGTGCCAAGCTCTTGATTATGCACGGGAGCGCGCGCCGAAGCGCTAACATAAGCACGTTTCGTCCTGCACGCGTCCCGCGCCTGTCACTTATGATCCATCCCACCCGCTACGAAGTCATCGTGGTCGGCGGCGGCCATGCCGGCACCGAGGCCGCGCTGGCCGCGGCCCGCTGCGGCGCGCGCACGTTGCTGCTGACCCACAACCTGGAAACCGTGGGCGCGATGAGCTGCAACCCGGCCATCGGCGGCATCGGCAAGGGCCACCTGGTCAAGGAGATCGACGCGCTCGGCGGCGCCATGGCGCATGCGGCCGACCGCGCCGGCATCCAGTGGCGCACGCTCAATGCCTCCAAGGGACCGGCCGTGCGCGCCACGCGCTGCCAGGCCGATCGCGCGCTGTACCGCGCGGCGATCCGGCACATTATCGAATCGCAACCCAACCTCGAGCTGTTCCAGCAGGCGGTGGACGACCTGCTCATCGAGGGTGGCCGCGTCACCGGCGTGGTCACGCAGATGGGCGTGACCTTCCGCGCCGCTGCGGTGGTGCTGACCGCCGGCACCTTCCTGGCCGGCAAGATCCACATCGGCCCGGCGCAGTACGCCGGCGGGCGCGCCGGCGACCCGCCCGCCAGCACGCTGGCGCAGCGCCTGCGCGAACTGCCGGTGGCCGCCGATCGCCTGAAGACCGGCACGCCGCCGCGCATCGACGCACGCAGCATCGACTTCAGCGGACTGGACGAGCAGCCGGGCGACGATCCCGCACCGGTGTTTTCCTACCTCGGCACGCGCACCGAACATCCCCGCCAGGTCAGCTGCTGGGTCACCCATACGTGCGAGCGCACGCACGAGCTGATCCGCGGCGCACTGGACCGCTCGCCGCTCTACAGCGGCCAGATCGAAGGCGTCGGCCCACGCTACTGCCCGTCGATCGAGGACAAGGTGGTGCGTTTCGCCGACAAGGCCTCGCATCAGATCTTCATCGAGCCGGAAGGCCTCGACAGCGTCGAGATCTATCCCAACGGCATCTCCACCTCGCTGCCGTTCGACGTGCAGCTGGAACTGGTGCACTCGATCCGCGGCTTCGAACGCGCGCACATCACGCGCCCCGGCTACGCCATCGAGTACGACTACTTCGACCCGCGCGGGCTCAACCCGTGGCTGGAAACCAAAGCCATCGGCGGGCTGTACTTCGCCGGCCAGATCAACGGCACCACCGGCTACGAGGAAGCGGCGGCGCAAGGCCTGGTCGCGGGCCTGAACGCCGCGCGCACGGCCCGCGGCGACGCACCGTGGTACCCGCGTCGCGACGAGGCCTACCTCGGCGTGCTGATCGACGACCTCACCAGCAACGGCACGCTGGAGCCCTACCGCATGTTCACCTCGCGCGCCGAATACCGGTTGCACCTGCGCGAGGACAATGCCGACCTGCGCCTGACCGAACAGGGCCATGCGCTCGGCGTCGTACCGCAGGCGCGCTTCGACGCGCTGCGCGCCAAGCGCGAGGCGGTCGAGCGCGAAACCCACCGCCTGGCCCACCTGTGGGCCGCGCCGGCCAACGCACTGGGCCAGGCCATCGAACGCCAGCTCGGCACCCCGCTGAGCCGCGAGACCAGCGCGCTGGACCTGCTGCGCCGTCCCGAACTCGATTACGCCAGACTCACCGCCGTCGCCGGACTCGGCCCGGCGGTGGCGCGCGAGGACGTCGCCGCGCAGGTGGAAGTGCAGGCCAAGTACGCCGGCTACCTGGAGCGCCAGCGCGACGAGATCGAACGCCAGCGCCGCCACGAGCACACCGGCATCCCCGATGGTTTCGACTACGACAAGGTGCGCGGCCTCTCCGCCGAGGTGCTGGCCAAACTCAAGCGCACGCAGCCGGCCACGCTCGGGCAGGCGGCGCGCATCGGCGGCGTCACGCCCGCGGCGATCTCGCTGCTGCTGGTGCACCTGAAGCGCCGCAGCGCCTGACACCGCCCCCTGCTGCCCCATGCAGGTCGTGTGAGGAACCTGCAGGAGACCGGCGACAGGCCACCGCTGGATCGCGCCCCGTGCGCGACCTCGCCCTGCCCCATGGCATCATCAAGCCCAACGACGTTCGTGGAGCAAGCGATGGAAATCTGGATCGGCCGCGACGGCCAGCGCCATGGCCCGTACAAGGAGGAGGACGTGCGCCTGTGGCTGCGCGAAGGCAAGCTCGCCGCCGAGGACCTGGGCTGGTACGAGGGCCTGGCCGACTGGCAGCCGCTGTCGGTGCTGTTCCGCGACGCACTGGCGGCGGCGCCGCCGGTCCCGGCCGACGCTCACGCACCGGCCATGCCGCCGCCGACCACCACCGCGTCGCTCGAGGACTACGCCGGGTTCTGGAAGCGGCTGGCCGCCTACATCATCGACATCATCGTGCTGTACGTGCCCAACATGCTGATCATGCAGGCGTTCGGCAACGGCGCGGCGCAGGCCCGGCTGGAGCAGGCGCTGCTGGCGGCCAGCACGGACCCCAACGTCATGCTCGCCGCCTATGGCCAGTACTACGAGACCATGCGCGTCGGCATCGCGCTGACCGCGGTACTGGCCTGGCTCTATTTCGCGCTGTGCGAAAGCTCCAAGTGGCAGGCCACCGTCGGCAAGCTGGCGATGGGTATCCGCGTGACCGACCTGGAAGGACGCCGCATCAGTTTCTGGCGCGCGCTGGGTCGCTACGCGGCCAAGATCCTCAGCTGGATGATCGTGGCGATCGGCTTCCTGATGATTGCCTGGACCCGGCGCAAGCAGGGTTTGCACGACATGCTGGCCAACACGCTGGTGCTCAATGGCCGCGCCAGCGCGTTCCACAGCCCGGCGCCGCGCGACGACCGCTCCTTCCACGCGTAGGGCCGCGTAGGGTGGGCTTCAGCCCACCATCACCACGCCGCAAGGTGGGCTGAAGCCCACCCTACGAATCGTGCTGCGGTTGCTATGATCGACGGCTTCCTGCACCACCGAAGCACCGATCACATGCTCAGCATCGAACACCGCATTGCCCAGGACATCGCCGCCAAGCCCGACCAGGTGCGCGCGGCGGTGGCCCTGCTCGACGAGGGCGCCACCGTTCCCTTCATCGCCCGCTACCGCAAGGAGGCCACCGGCGGCCTGGACGACACCCAGTTGCGCCTGCTGGAAGAGCGCCTGCGCTACCTGCGGGAACTGGAGGATCGCCGCGGCGCGATCCTGGCCAGCATCGAGGAACAGGGCAAGCTCGGCGAAGCGCTGAAGAACGACATTCTCGCCGCCGACACCAAGGCGCGGCTGGAAGACCTCTACCTGCCCTACAAGCCCAAACGCCGCACCAAGGCGCAGATCGCCCGCGAGGCAGGCCTGGAGCCGCTGGCGACCGGCCTGCGCGAAGACCCCACGCTCACCCCCGAAACCTTCGCCGAATCGTTCGTCGACGCCGACAAGGGCGTGGCCGACGTGCGCGCGGCGCTCGATGGCGCGCGCGCGATCCTGATGGAGTCGATCGCCGAGGACGCGCACCTGGTCGGCGAACTGCGTGACTGGCTGTGGGACAAGGGCCAGATCCGCGCCAGGGTGGTCGAGGGCAAGGAGAACGAAGGCGCCAAGTTCCGCGACTATTTCGACCACGTCGAAGCGGTCGGCAAGATTCCCTCGCACCGGCTGCTGGCGCTGATGCGCGCACGCAACGAAGGCGTGATCGAACTGGAACTGCAGCCATTGCTGGACGCCGAGCAGGGCCATCACGAAGGCGAGGGCCGGGTCGCCGCGCACGCCGGCATCCATGACCGCGGCCGCCCCGCCGACGCCTGGCTGCGCGAGACCGTGCGGCTGACCTGGCGCGTGAAGCTGCACCTGCATCTGACCCTGGACCTGTTCGGCCGCGTGCGCGAAGGCGCCGAGGACGAGGCGATCCGCGTATTCGGCGACAACCTGAAAGACCTGATGCTGGCCGCGCCCGCCGGCGCCCGGACGGTGATGGGCCTGGACCCGGGCATCCGCACCGGCTGCAAGGTGGCCGTGGTCGATGCCACCGGCAAGCTGCTGGCCACCGAGACGATCTACCCGCTGGAGCCGCGGCGGCAGTGGAACGAGTCGCTGATCGCGTTGGCCAAACTGTGCAAGCAGCACGGGGTGGACCTGATCGCGATCGGCAATGGCACTGCTTCGCGCGAGACCGACAAGCTCGCCGGCGAACTGATCAAGAAACTGCCCGACGCCAAGCTATCCAAGATCGTGGTCAGCGAGGCAGGCGCGTCCGTCTACTCGGCCTCCGAAACGGCCGCCAGGGAATTCCCCGACCTCGACGTCAGCCTGCGCGGTGCCGTCTCCATCGCCCGCCGCCTGCAGGACCCGCTGGCCGAACTGGTCAAGATCGAACCCAAGGCGATCGGCGTGGGCCAGTACCAGCACGACGTCAACCAGGTGAAGCTCGCGCGCGCGCTGGACGCGCGCGTGGAGGATTGCGTCAACGCCGTCGGCGTGGACGTCAACACCGCCTCGGCCGCATTGCTCTCGCGCGTGGCCGGCCTCTCCGCCAGCGTCGCCGAGAACGTGGTCAAGCACCGCGACGCCAACGGCCCGTTCGCCAACCGCAAGGCGCTGCTCAAGGTGCCGCGGCTGGGCGACAAGGCGTTCGAGCAGTGCGCCGGCTTCCTGCGCGTGCCCAATGGCGACAACCCGCTCGATGCCAGCGCGGTGCATCCGGAAGCCTACCCGGTGGTCGAGCGGATCATCGCCCAGTGCGGTCGCGAGGTGCGCAACATCATCGGCGACACTGGCTTCCTGCGCGGCCTGAAGGTCGAGCAGTTCACCGACGAGAAATTCGGCGTGCCGACCGTGCGCGACATCCTCAAGGAGCTGGAGAAGCCCGGCCGCGATCCGCGTCCGGAATTCGTCGCCCCGAGCTTCGCCGAGGGCGTGGAAGACCTGAAGGACCTCAGGCCCGGCATGGTCCTCGAGGGCCGCGTCACCAACGTCGCCGCCTTCGGCGCCTTCGTCGACATCGGCGTGCACCAGGACGGGCTGGTGCACGTCTCGGCGCTGTCGCACACGTTCGTCAAGGACCCGCGCGACGCGGTCAAGGCCGGCGACATCGTCAAGGTCAAGGTGATGGAAGTGGACCTGCCACGCCAGCGCATCGGCCTGTCGATGCGCCTGGACGACGAGCCCGGGCAGACCCGCGGCGCGCGTCCTTCTGGCGGTGACCAGCGCCCCGGTCGCCAGCAGCGAAGCGCGCCGACACCCAAGCCCTCCGCTCCGCCCGCCAACAATGCCTTCGCCGAGGCGCTGCTTCGTGCGAAGCAGGAAAAGCGGTAACACTCGCGCCGTCACCTTCAACCGTCCGGCCACCTCCCCAACCAGGCGGGAGGTGGCCTTAACTTCCTACTTCACTCACGCCTCGGGTAGCACTGCTACCGGAGTTTCGCCTGCGTGCGCGAAGCCGCGCACCGGCGCACCCCTCCGTTGACTGCCGGCGCCGGCCTACAACCACGCGCGCCATGAAGGCAGCAAGGCCCGTCGGCCCCGCTCCTATACTCGGCACAGGCATTCATGATTCACGGAGGAACAATGGATCCCGCCCGTGCCGGACGCTCCACCCTCGCCCTTCTCCTGGCCGTCCTAACGCTTTGCGCCTGTAGCTCGTCAGTGCCGCCCGCCGATATCAGACAGAACCCTCATCCGGTAAAGCGATACACGCTAACGGTAACCGTCGAAGATGCGCCCGGACCGTTCGAGTCCATCGGCGGGACAGTCGATTACCAGGTCACCAACAGTGGTTGCGTTCCACTGCAGCCTGTCAGCGGTGCCCGACTTGCACCGCATCGGCAGATGCCGATTCGCCTGCAGGGGATCGGAGACAACACGTACGAGGGGTCGTTTTTTGCCGATCTGATGCTGGATGCGGATTACTACCAGATGGGCACATGCCACTGGGCACTGGTGGGTGTCGGAGCTCAGCTGAAAACTCGCTCAACAGGCTTCAGCTCCGCGATCTGGGCCAAAGATATTGCCGCCGGGAAAGCGGCGATCACTTACTTCCCAAAAGTTTCCTATCGTGACCCGACGGGCGGAATGTCAGGGCAACCGCTCACCACCTATGTAAGCGAACATCCCGATGCCTTCTTCCATGTCGCCCTTGCGACAAAGGAGGCCGCCCGGTGACCCTCGGATCAGCCGATTACGCCTTGCTGGACCAGGACTCCTACCGATCACGCAGCTTGCATGAATTGGTTCATATGGGCGATTTCGATTACACGATCGCAGGCTATGCGGACAACCCCCGCACCGGTTTTCAGGCTACCGCTTACGAACATATAAACCCCGACGGTAGTCACGAGCTGGTTCTCGCTTATCGTGGTACCGAAACAGGCGAGGGACGCCGGGTGGATGAGGGGCTCGACGTCTGCGTTGACGCCGGCATGGTCATGGCTGGCCTGAACGCACAGACCCCCGATGCCATGGCCTTTACCAAACGTGTCCTGGCGAAAGCAAAGCTCGAAGCGGAGCGAGGGCATTACGAATTGAACGTGACGGTCACCGGCCACTCCCTCGGCGGCACGCTGGCGCAAATGATGGCCTACGAGTACGGGCTCCGAGGCGAAACCTTCAACGCCTATGGCGCCGCCGGCCTGATGCCAGCCATACCCGAAGGTGGCCACCAGGTGATCAACCACGTTCGCGCCACCGACGTGGTCAGCGCGGCCAGCCCGCATTTCGGCGAAGTGCGTATCTATGCCACCGCGCAGGACGTCGATGCGCTGGGCCGGGCCGGTTACACGGACATCCCGCTTCTGAACATGCTGCCGTCGACACATGCGCCGTGGCTGGGCAAGGTCCAGGCCGACGCGCATGGCATCGCCAACTTCGTGCCGGACCCCGCGCGTGACGGGGAATCACTGCTCGCCCCGGCGAATGCGGCCCGCTACCGCGAGCACGCGATCATGATCCAGGCCTACCGCGGCGACATCGGCCACGCCCGCGCCGCCACGTCGCTGCTCGCCGGAGCCGCCGCCCAGCCACTCGTGAACACGCTCGCGTTCGGGCTCGGCGAGGGGCAACGGGCGGTCCGGGCCGCGCGCCACGTCGGGCATGGCATCGCCCAGGGCCTGCATGAGCTGGAACAGCGTGGCGAAGCCATCGTGGATGGCGTCGCCGGAAGGTTTGCCGCCTTTTCGGCGCGGCTGGACCGCATGCTCGCTGCCGCGGGCGCGGGTGATTGGGACCGGTTCCGCGACGATACGCAGGCTTTGGCCTCGTCCGAACGTGGACAGGCACTGCGCGCCCATGCCACCGGGATGATCGACCAGCAGTGGCAGCCGCTGGGACCGGCACCCACGCAGCCGGTCCCGGACGCCGCCGGCCCGGCCTGGGGCCGCTGACGCTTTTCGCTACGGGAAAAAGTGATGCCACCGGAAGAGCAGCTCATCGCAACGGCAGAAAAGGCCGCGATGCTGATGGAACAGTTCGAACGGCGCTGTGACCTCATCGAGCAGCGCCTCGGCCTGCTCGTGCAGCAGGTTCCGGCGGCGGTCCGGCAATCGTCCGGCGGCCTTCTGGACACCCTGCCGGACCGGCTGCTCCATGTCATGCAGGCCGGGATCGGGCGCTCGCTCGACGACCACGAGCGACGCCTGCAGGCGGCCAGCCGCGACGTCGACAGCCAGGCGCAGGCACTTGCCTTACGCATGGTGGCGCTGGAACGGCTGCACCGGCATCTGGTGTGGAAGGCGGCCGGCATCGCACTGGCCAGCCTGCTCCTGCTTCTGGCCGGCGGCGCGTGGCTCTCGCTGCATTACGCGCGGGTCATCAACCAGAACCGGCTCTCCGCGGACACACTCCAGGCTTACAACGAAGCGGACGTAAGCCTTTGCGACGGTCGGCTGTGCGCCAGCCTGGACACCAATGGCAGGCACTACGGCGACCACGGCCAGTATCGGCTGGTCAGGCGGCGCTGAACGCCCCCGGATGCCCGTCCGTGGCCGGCGACGCCGCGATGCGGCGCAGCATGCGCTTCCGTATGGCGTGCATTAACGTAACGTGCAAATAACGAGGCCATCCCGGCCCTAGGAGCGTTGCCCATGCCCCGTACCCGTCGTCTCGCCGGTGCCATCCTGGCCGGCCTGTTGTTCAGTACTGCCGCTGCCGCCACCGATTTCAGCCAGGTCGTCGTGTTCGGCGACAGCCTGAGCGATGCCGGCAACCTGTCGCTCTCGCAGGGCTCGCCGGTGCCGCTGCGCTTCACCACCAACCCGGGCACCACCACGGCCGAAAACGTGGCGACCTCGCTGGGCTTCACCCTGGCCCCGTCGGTCGCCGGCGGCACCGACTTCGCCTTCGGCGGCGCGGGCGTGGTGCGGGGCGTGGCGCCGGTGCCCACGCTGCCGCAGCAGATGGCGATGTACCTGGGCGCCAGCGGGGGCACCGCCGATCCGAACGCGCTGTACCAGGTCTGGGGCGGCGCCAACGACATCTTCTACCTGACCGGCACCAGCACCGATACGAACGTGCTGGCCGCCGGAACCGCCAACGCGGCGCTGACCGAGGTCAACATGCTCGGCCAGTTGCAGGCCGCCGGCGCGCGCTACGTGGTGGTCTACAACCTGCCCGACGTCGGCAAGACCCCGGCCAGCGCGGCGGGCGGCCCGGCGGCGCAGGCCGGCGGCACGCAGCTGTCGGTGGTCTACAACGGCGTGCTCCATGCCGGCATCGCCCAGCTGAGCGCCAACGGGCTCAACGTGATCCCGGTGAACACCTTCGCGCTGCTCAACGAAGTGATCGCCAACCCGTCCGCCTACGGCTTCGACAATGTCACCACACCGGCCTGCACCGGCAGTTCGGTGCAGTGCGGACCGGCCGGCGCGGGCCTGCCGTTCTCGTATGCCGCCGGCACCGACCAGACCTACCTGTTCGCCGACGGCGTGCATCCGACCACCGCGGCCCACGCCATGCTGGCGCAGTACGTGGTGTCCGAAATCATGGCGCCGGGCCAGATGTCGCTGCTGGGCGAGGCGCCGCTGGCGGCCACCGCCGCGCAGTACCGCGCGATCCGCAACGAGATGCTGGCCGATGGACAGGGCCGCGATACGCGCGTGTTCGCCAGCGTCGACTACGGCCGGCAGCGCTTCGACGCCACCGGCGGCTCGCCCAGGACCGACAGCGACAATGTCAACCTGACCCTCGGCGCCGACGTGCGCGCCAGCGAGCACGTCTCCCTGGGCGTGGCGCTTGGCCTGGGCCAGCACGACGCCGATTTCGCCGGCGGCATGGGCGGTTACAAGATGACTGACATCTCCGGCCTCGGCTACGCGACGTACCACAACGGCGGCGGCTACGTCGGCGGCTTCGCCAGCTTCGGCCAGTCCAACTTCACCGACATCAACCGTCGCATCCAGTTGGGCCAGGCGCTGCGCACCGAGGGCGGCAAGGCCGACGGCACGCACCTGGGCGGTGGCCTGGAGGGCGGCTGGTGGTTCGGTACCGATGGCCTGAAGACCGGCCCGTTCGCGCACGTCGAATGGCAGACGGTGAAGGTGGACGGGTTCACCGAAGGCAGCAGCGACAGCACCGCGATGTGGTTCGGCTCGCAGCAGCGCGATGCGCTGATCGAAACGCTGGGCTGGCGGCTGCAGGGCCAGTGGCAGGCCGGCGGCGCCATGCTGATGCCGTTCGTGGAGCTGGCATGGAACCATGACGACAAGGCCGATCCGCACGCGGTCGAGGCCGGCCTGGTCAGCATGCCGGGCAGCTTTGCACTGACCGGCTACGAGCCCGACCGCAGCTGGGCCAGCGCCGACGTGGGCCTGTCCGCACAGTTCAGCTCCAGCGTCACGGGGTGGTTCGGCTATCACGGCCGCTTCAGCGACGACAACCAGAAGGACGACAGCCTGAACCTGGGCGTCAAGATCGGCTTCTGACGCCCATCGACGCCCACGAAAAAGCCGCCCTTCCGGGCGGCTTTTTTTTGTTTGGACGTCCAGGCGGACGGACGTCCGTTGCAAGCAACCGGCTTACTTGCCCTTGCCGCCGGTGGCCAGCTTGAGGATGTCCTGCGCCTGCTGCTTGAGGCTGGCGGCCTGGTCGTCGCCGAGGCTGGCGCTGGTGTTGCCGCCGGACACGACCTGCTTGAGCACCAGGTTGCCATCCTTGTCCCAGCTGGCACGCTCGATCGAGCTGGGCTTGGCATCCTGGCTGGCCTTCTTCTGCTGCACCACGACCCACGGCTTGCCGTCCTTGTAGGCGTAGTCGGTGCTGGTAAAGCCCTTGTCGCCGTAATCGGCGCGGCCGCGGATGAACTTGACCTGGCCATCCTGGCGGAACACCTGCCAGGCACGCGAGACGTCTTTCTCCAGCTTGGTGCCGTCGCTGATCTTCATGCCGCCGATCTGCTTCTGCAGCGACTGGAACTCGGCCAGTTCCTTCTCCGCCGCGGTCTGCTCCGGCACCAGTTCGATCGACACCTGGTTGGGCGCGCCCTTGGTCAGCACCGGCGCCTGCAGCGCCATCTTGTAGTGCCGTTCGCCGTCGGTAAGCTCGGTCTTGACCACGTACAGGTCGGCCGGATTGACGTCTGCGGGGTTGAAGGTGAGCTCGAACGACTGCGGAAACTGCACCGGCGCGATGGACTTGCTGGCCAGCGGCGCGGCGCCGGCCTGGTCGGTCGAGGAGACGTCCACCAGGTTGACCACCAGCTTCGCTTCCGGCGAGACCGCGTTGTCGCCGCGCACGGTGATCGTGCCGCTGACCGAGTCGGCCTTCACCGCGGCAGCGTTGCCCTCATTGCCCTGATCGGGCGCATTGGAGCCATTGCAGCCGGCCAAGGCCAACGCAGCTACCGACATCAGCGACCAGACCATCCTGCGCATGGGGAAACCTCTAATTGAAAGAAAAGCTTGGGAAATACACGGAAACGTCCAGCGCACGGCGACACGTTTTCCGCGGGGGAAGTTCCAAGCATAGCCGAAAGGTCCATACCCACGCAAAAGTCAAGCCAGACTGATTGGCCATGCCGCCCGGCAAGCCACGATCCGTCCTCTCTGCGCCTGAATGCCGCCGATCGAAGCCCGCGGCGACGCGCTGCGCTAGGATGGCGAACGGTGGCCCGCCGGTCGGCGGGTCGCCAGCGTACCTGCAGCTATCTGGGGAGGGCCCATGAACCTCGCACCGCCTTCGCTCACCCCCGACACCGGCAATAGCTTTGCCGATCGCATCAAACTGCTGATCCAGCGCGTCGGCAGCGCCACGGAGATCGCCCGCGTGTGCGGCTTTTCCGAGGGCGTCGTACGCAGCTGGCGAGACGGCAACACCGACCCCTCGCGCGCGCGTTGTGTCACGCTGGCGCGCACTCTGGGCATCTCGCTGGTGTGGCTGGTCGCCGGGGAGGGCGCCATCCTGTCGGACGTGGATTCCGGCAGCGACGAGCAATCCAGCAGCGCGACCATCGATCCGCCGCGGCCACCCCCGGATGGCGTGGGCGGACATCTGCCGGAGGCCCGCGGCGGCATGGACGCGTCACGGCTCGCCGCCGCCATGCGGATCCTGGAATCGGAGCTGGAATTGGCCGGCCAACCGCTTGCGCTGACCGACACCACCGATCTGCTGGCCGGGCTCTACGAGGCGCTGGGGCCCGGCGGCACGCGCGTGGATACCCGCGCGATGCTCGCCTTCAACCGGCAGCTGGCCGCGCGGATCGGCCGCGCCCGCGGCGCCTGACTACAGGCGCGCGATATCGGCCACCGCGGCGAACTGCGCCTTCAACCGGGCCAGCAGCGCGAGGCGGTTGGCGCGTACGCGCGCATCCTCGGCATTGACCAGCACGCCCTCGAAGAAGGCGTCCACCGGTGGCTGCAACTGGGCCAGCCGTGTCAGGACGGCGGTGTAGTCGCCGGCGGCGCGCGGCGCGGCGGTGTCGGCCAGCGCGGCATCCAGCGCGTTGGCGAGCTCATGCTCGGCGGGGGACTCGAAACAGCCCGCATCGACGGTGCCGGCGGGTGCCGTGCCGGTCTCCTCCTCGGCCTTGCGCAGGATGTTGGCCACGCGCTTGTTGGCCGCGGCCAGGCTGGCCGCCTCCGGGCGCCGGCCGAACTCGGCCACCGCACGCAGGCGGCGATCGAGGTCGGGCAGCGTGACCGGCGCGACCGCGAGCACCGCCTCGAACTGTTCGCTGGTGAAGCCCAGTTCGGCGTAGTAGCCGCGCAGACGGTCGAACACGAAGTCGACCAGCTCGGGCAGCAAGGCGGCGCGGCGCGCACCGGCATCGAGCACCGGTGGCTTGCCGTCCTTGCCCGGCTTGAGCCCGGCGGCGAGCGCGGCGTCGGGCAGCAGTTCCAGTGCTTCGGCGAAGCTGGCGCGCAGGTCCAGTTCCAGCCTGGCCTCGACCAGCGTGCGCGCCAGGCCCAGCGCCGCGCGACGCAGCGCGAACGGATCCTTGTTGCCGCTGGGCTTCATGCCGACGGCGAAGATGCCCGCCAGGGTGTCCAGTCGTTCGGCCACGGCAAGCACCTGGCCCACCTCGTCGGCGGCGATGGCGTCGCCGGCAAAGCGCGGCTGGTAGTAGCTGTCCAGCGCCTGTGCGACCGCGTCGCCCTCGCCCTGATGCCGCGCGTAGTAGCGGCCCATCACGCCCTGCAGTTCGGGGAACTCGCCGACCATGCGGGTGAGCAGGTCGCATTTGCTCAGGGACGCGGCACGGGTGGTCGCGCCGGCATCGACGCCGATGCGCGCGGCGATCACACGCGCCAGTTCCGCCACGCGCACGCTCTTGTCCCACAGGCTGCCCAGGGCCTGCTGATAGGTGACGTTTTTCAGCGCCTCCTGGTAGCCGGCCAGCGGGGTCTTCAGGTCCTCGTCCCAGAAGAACTTGGCGTCGGCGAAGCGCGGGCGGATCACCCGCTCGTAACCCTTGCGGATCTCGGCCGGGTCTTTCGATTCGATGTTGGCAATGCCGATGAAATGTTCGCTGAGCTTGCCGTATGCATCGAACACCGGCACGAATTTCTGGTTGGTCTCCATGGTGGTGACCAGCGCCTCCGGCGGTACTGCCAGGAACGCCGATTCGAAGGTGCAGGCGATCGCCGTCGGCCACTCGGTGAGATTGGCGATCTCGTCGAGCAGCACGCCGTCCAGTCGCGGCACGCCACCGGTTTCCCCGGCCACCCGGGCCACCTCGTCCTGCACGCGTTGCCGCCGCTCGACCGGGTCGGCCAGCACCTTGGCCGCGCGCAGCGCATCGAGCCAGCTGTCGGCGTCGGTCACGTGTACCGGGTTGGGATGCATGAAGCGATGGCCGCGCGACTTGCGCCCGCTCGCAAGGCCGAGCACGCGCCCATCGACGATGTCCGCGCCATGCAGCATCAGTAGCCAGTGCACCGGGCGCACGAAAGCGTAGTCGTGATCGGACCAGCGCATCGGGCGCGGGATTGGCAGGCCCTTGAGCGCCTCCTCGACAATTTCCGGCAACAAGGCGGCCAGGCTCTGGCCCGGCTTGACCGCGCGGAACACGAACCAGGCGCCCTTGTCGGTCTCTAGTTTCTCCAGCTGCGCCACGTCCACGCCGCAGGACTGCGCGAAGCCGAGCAGCGCGCGCGAAGGCTGCCCCTGCGCGTCCAGCGCGGCATTGATCGCGGGGCCGCGGCGCTCGATGTGCTGCTCGGGCTGCATGGCGGCCACCGCCGGCACCAGCACGGCCAACCGGCGCGGCGTGCAATAGGCCCGTGCTTCATCCAGCCCGGCGTCGATGCCGCGCTTGCTCATGCCCTGGACGATGCCGTCCAGGAACGCCTGCGACAGCTCGTCGAGCGCCTTGGGTGGCAGCTCCTCGGTACCCAGTTCGATCAACAGTGATTTGGCGGCGCTCATGCGGCCTGCTCCTTCGATACGTTCTTCAGGCCCGGGAAGCCGAGCTTTTCGCGCTGCGCCACGTAGGCCTCGGCGACGCTGCGCGAGAGCGTGCGCACGCGCAGGATGTAGCGCTGGCGCTCGGTCACGCTGATCGCGCGGCGCGCATCGAGCAGGTTGAAGGTGTGGCTGGCCTTCATCACCTGTTCGTAGGCCGGCAATGGCAGGCCGGCGGCCACCAGCTCGGTCGCGGTGGCCTCGCACACGTCGAACCAGCGCAGCAGCTCGGCCACGTTGGCGTGCTCGAAGTTGTAGGTGCTCTGCTCGACCTCGTTCTGGTGGAACACGTCGCCGTAGGTGACGACGCCACGTGGGCCGTCAGTCCAGATCAAGTCATAAACGTTATCTACATTTTGCAGGTACATCGCCAGGCGCTCGAGGCCGTAGGTGATCTCGCCGGTCACCGGGCGGCATTCGAGGCCGCCGGCCTGCTGGAAGTAGGTGAACTGGGTGACTTCCATGCCGTTGAGCCAGACCTCCCAGCCCAGGCCCCAGGCGCCGAGCGTGGGCGATTCCCAGTTGTCCTCGACGAAGCGCAGGTCGTGCACCAGCGGATCCAGGCCCAGCTCCTTGAGCGAACCGATGTACAGCTCCAGGATGTTTTCCGGGTTGGGCTTCATCACCACCTGGTACTGGTAGTAGTGCTGCAGGCGGTTGGGGTTTTCGCCGTAGCGGCCGTCGGTGGGACGGCGCGAGGGCTGCACGTAGGCTGCGGCCCAGGGTTCCGGGCCGAGCGAACGCAGGAACGTGGCGGGGTGGAAGGTGCCGGCGCCGACCTCGGTGTCCAGCGGCTGCAGCAGCACGCAGCCCTGCGCCCCCCAGTAGCGGTTGAGGGTCTGGATCACGTCCTGGAAAGTGCGCGCTGGCATGGCGATTGGCCCAACTACAAAGCGCGTTAGTATAGCCAAAGCCCGCGCCCGCACTGGTCCGGCGCAGGGTCGCACGCAGCTCGGGGGAACCGTCCGGATGGCCGCATCACCGCAAATCGCATCCCTGCTTGGCCGCCGCGGCCGACTTGGACTGGATGACATGCTGGCCGCGCTGGTGGTCGATGGTTACGTCTCGACCGAGGACGCCAGGAACGTGCGCATGGGTGCGCGCGCCGGCCGCAGCACGGTGGAACTGCATCCGCTGGTGCTGATCGCCAACGCCAAGTTGCCCAACCAGCGCGAGCCGGGCCGGCCGCTGAGCCTGGAAGGGCTGACCGAATGGTTGGCCGGACAGGCGGCACTGCCGTACCTCAAGATCGACCCGATGAAGATCAACGTGGCGGCGGTGACCCAGGTGGTCAGCCACGCCTACGCCAAGCGCCATCGCATCCTGCCGGTCGCGGCCACGCCCGGCGAAGTCACCTTCGCCAGCTGCGAACCCTTCGATGCGGAATGGGCGGCCGACCTGGCACAGATGCTGCGCCGCGACGTGCACCGGGTGGTTTCCAGTCCGCTGGACATCAATCGCTACCTGGCCGAGTTCTACGGCGTGCAGCGCTCGATCCAGCTGGCGCAGGACGCCAAGGCGGCCGGTTACGACAACTCCGCCGCGATCCTCAACTTCGAACAGCTGGTGGAGCTGGGCAAGACCGGCGAGGTCGGTGCCGACGACCGGCACGTCGTGCACATCGTCGACTGGCTGCTGCAGTACGCCTTCGAGCAGCGCGCCTCGGACATCCACCTGGAGCCGCGCCGCGAGGCCGGGCAGATGCGCTTCCGCATCGATGGCGTGATGCACAAGGTCTTCGAGCTGCCCTCACCGGTGATGACCGCGGTCACCGCGCGCATCAAGATCCTGGCGCGCATGGACGTGGCCGAGAAGCGCCGTCCGCAGGATGGCCGCATCAAGACCCGCTCTGCGGCCGGGCGAGAAGTGGAGCTGCGCATCTCGACCATGCCCACCGCCTTCGGCGAGAAGGTGGTGATGCGCATCTTCGATCCGGACGTGGTGGCCAAGGATTTCGGCCAGCTCGGGTTCTCTGCGGAGGAAGGCGGCATCTGGCGCTCGATGGTGGAGCGCCCGCACGGCATCGTGCTGGTGACCGGCCCGACCGGATCGGGCAAGACCACCACGCTGTACTCCACGCTCAAGCACCTGGCGCGGCCGGAACTCAACGTGTGCACGGTGGAAGACCCGATCGAGATGGTCAGCCCCGAGCTCAACCAGATGCAGGTGCAGGCATCCATCGACCTGGATTTCGCCGCCGGCGTACGCACGCTGCTGCGACAGGACCCGGACATCATCATGATCGGCGAGATCCGCGACCTGGAAACCGCGCAGATGGCGGTGCAGGCTTCGCTGACCGGTCACCTGGTGTTGTCCACCCTGCATACCAACGATGCACCCAGCGCGGTGACCCGCCTGCTCGATCTGGGCGTGCCGCACTACCTGATCCAGTCCACTCTGACCGGCGTGGTGGCGCAACGCCTGGTGCGCACCTTGTGCCCGCACTGCAAGCGCGAGGCGGCGCAGGATCCGCACGCGTGGACGGCGCTGACCCACGGCTGGTCGCTGCCGCTGCCGGAGAAGGTGTTCGAACCGGTCGGCTGCCTGGAATGCCGCAACACCGGCTTCATGGGACGCACCGGCGTGTACGAGATGTTCAGGCTGAGTCCCCGTCTGCGCGGCCTGATCTCGGCCCAGCTCGACCTGGCACGGCTGGGCGAGGCGGCCTTGGCCGAGGGCATGCAGCCGCTGCGCATTTCGGCAGCGACGCAGGTGGCCAAGGGCTTGACCACGGTGCAGGAAGTCCTCACCGTATTGCCACCCATCGAACACGAAAGCCAGTCCTAGGCTTCGCCATCCAGGCGTCCGCATGAAACCCGTCCTGATCATCCGCACCGGCCGCGCGCCGGATTCGATCCGCGCGCGCCATGGCGATTTCCCGCACTGGTTCCGGCTGTGCGCGGCACTGTCGCCCGTGCGCGTGCGCATCGTCGACGTGGCTTCCGGAGAAGCCCTGCCGGACCCGGGGGAGGTCGCCGGGGCGCTGATCACCGGCTCGGCCGCGATGGTCACCGAGCGCGCCGCCTGGAGCGAACGCACGGCCGGCTGGATCCGCCACGCGATGGATGCGCAACTGCCGCTGTTCGGCGTGTGCTATGGCCACCAACTGATGGCCCACGCGCTGGGTGGCCGGGTGGACTACCTGCCTGGCGGCCGCGAGATCGGCACGCAGTCGATTGGACTGACCACCGCGGCGGCCGACGATCCGCTGACGTCGACATTGCCGGCCAGCTTCCGCGCCCACACCACCCACGAGCAGAGCGTGCTGGAACCGCCGGCTGGCGCGACGGTGCTCGCAGGCTCGGCGCGCGACCCGCACCACCTGCTGCGCTATGGACCGAATGCGTTGAGCGTGCAGTTCCATCCCGAGTTCAACGCGGACGTGATGCGCGCCTATATCCGGCGCAGGCGCGAGGCGATCCAGCGCGAAGGCAGCGATCCGATGCAGCTCTGGCGCGAGGTCGCGGCTACGCCGATCGCGCGGCGGCTCATGCGCGGTTTCGGACAGCGCCACGGGTTGAGTGCCGGCTGAGCCTCGCGCCAATCGGTTCCCACGCAGCGGCCAACCTGCCATATAGCTGGGGCTGTCAGCCGCGCAGCTTGCGCCGCCGGCCGTCCATTCCTTTCCAACGTGGGCGCCCACGCCTGCAGACGACGCTCAACGCGGTTTGGACGGCATCGGGAACGGGGTAACTTTCTGGCCATCGCTGGCGTCGCGAATGACCAGTGCGCCTTTGCGCTCGACTTCCTCGATGCGGACGATGGAGGGCATCGGCAGATGCAGCACGCGCGTATCGGCGAATTCCTCGCGCAGGCGCTCCTCCGTGGGATCGACCAGCAACCCTGCGCCGGCCGGCTCGAACACCAGCTCGCTCACCTCCGTGAAACCCCACAACGAACTGGTATCCACGTGCCGCGCATACAGCTCGTAGCACTTGCCCAGGTGAAGGAAGGTGACCTTGTAGAGTTTCCTGGCTCGCATATGGCCGCCTAACCGCGCAGCCGGCGCGCGATGGCGTCACGCGAGAACAGCGCGAACGCCATGCCGAACAGGAAGCCCGCGATGTGCGTCCACCACACCACCGCGCCATAGCTGGGTCCCGCATAGCTGAAAAGCAGCTGCAGCAGCACCCAGATGCCGATCAGCAGGTAGGCCGGCACGCGCACGAATTCCAGGAACAGGCCCAGCGGCAACACCAGGCCCAACCGCGCACGCGGGAACAACGCCGCATAGGCACCCAGCACGGCCGATACGGCGCCGCTGCAGCCGATGATCGGAAGCCGTACGCCGGCCAGCGTCAGGGCACCGACCAGGTTGGCCACGATGCCGCCTGCGACGAACAGCGAAAGGAACCGCGCCGAGCCCAGTGTCCGCTCCGCCGGCAGGCCGAAGATCACCAGGAACAGCAGATTGCTCAACAGGTGGATCCAGGCCACATGAATGAACAGGGCCGTGAACAGGCGCACCAGCGCCGGATCCGCCAGCTGCCGCCAGAACGCTTCGTGGGTATCGAAGATATTCGCCGGGATCGTGCCCCATTCGAGCAGAAACGAAATCCGCTGCGGCGGCAACATCAGCGCCAGCGCCACGAAACAGGCCACACAGACAACCACCAGCAGCAACGTCGCCCACTGTGTGGTGGTGCGCCGCCGGGTTTCGACGTGGACGAACAAGCGGCCTCTCCCTCAGCGCGATGGCGTATCCCTTCACATCATAGAGGCATGGGTACGATTGGGAGCGGACCGGGACCACAAACGCTGGGCGGTGATCGCCGGTCGCCCGGGGCGCGCGTCAGATTCAAGTTGGCGGGCATCGCGGCGCCTTCGCCTCGCCGTTCCGATGAGAACGCGCAGGCCCACCTCCGCCATAGCCCATGTAGAGGCGTCCTGGGCGCAACCGCGATGCTGGCCGTTCCCCGGCTAACCACTGCCCGCGTGGTGGCGCCCAGGGGCGCTCCTCCAAGGGCTTTGCGCGAGTCTGTTCTTCGCGAGGAGGACTTTTGTACCAAGCGCCGGTGCTGACGATGTCGTTGCCGCCGCGAGGGCACGCACGGCGCAAAAGAAAAACCCTCTCC
>NZ_JAPMIU010000001.1 GCF_026410505.1 Frateuria hangzhouensis | reverse complement strand
GCGAGCTCATCCGATGCCGGCCCGTGGTCCCTGCGACCACCTCGACGAGGCCTCATACATAGACGCAGCCGGTCGTTCTTGACAGCAAACGGGGGTTGACCGTGGAGGCGAGTCCATACATAGGGTGGGCTTCAGCCCACCTGCACTGGGAATCGGTGGGCTTAAAGCCCCCTACGCCCGCCCTACGGGCCCGCATGCGGGTTAGGCTAAACTAGTGGGCTTTCGCCAGCCTTGGAGCCCACCCATGGATTTCAGCTTCACCGAAGACCAGCTCTCGATCCAGTCGATCGCCCGGGATTTCGCTTCGAAACGGATCGCGCCGGTGGCCGCCGAGCTGGACGCCAAGGGCGAGTTCCCGCTGCAAAACATCCGCGAGATGGGCCAGATGGGCCTGATGGGCATCGAAGTGCCGACCGAGTACGGCGGCGCCGGCATGGATCCGGTCGCCTACGTGCTGGCGATGATCGAGATCGCGGCGGCGGACGCGGCCACCTCGACCATCATGTCGGTCAACAACTCGCTGTTCTGCAACGGCATCCTGAAGCACGGCACCGAGGAGCAGAAGCAGACCTACGTGCGCGCGATTGCCTCGGGCGAGGCCATTGGCGCCTATGCGCTGACCGAGCCGCAGTCGGGCTCCGACGCCTCGGCCATGCACACGCGTGCGACCAAAAATGCCGACGGCGACTGGGTGATCAACGGCAAGAAGAGCTGGATCACCTCCGGCCCGGTGGCGCGCTACATCGTGCTGTTCGCGATCACCACGCCGGGCATCGGCGCCAAGGGCGTGTCGGCCTTCATCATCGATACGCAGAAGAAGGGCTTCCTGGCGGGCAAGACCGAGCCGAAGCTGGGTATCCGCGCTTCGGCCACCTGCGAGATCGAGTTCAACGACTACGTCTGCGCCAAGGAAGACCTGCTGGGCCAGGAAGGCAAGGGTTTCGCGATCGCCATGGGGGTGCTCGACGCCGGTCGCATCGGCATCGCCTCCCAGGCCGTCGGCATCGCCCGCGCCGCCTATGAGGCCACGCTGCAGTGGTCGCGCGACCGCAAGGCCTTCGGCGCGCCGATCGGCACCTTCCAGATGACTCAGGCCAAGATCGCCGACATGAAGTGCAAGCTTGATGCCGCCACGCTGCTCACCCTGCGCGCAGCCTGGGCCAAGAGCCAGGCCGAGAAGAACGGCGGGCGGTTCGGCACCGAGGCGGCGATCGCCAAGCTCACCGCGTCGGAGGCGGCCATGTGGATCAGCCACCAGGCGGTGCAGATCCACGGCGGCATGGGTTACTCGAAGGAGATGCCGCTGGAGCGCTACTTCCGCGACGCCAAGATCACCGAGATCTACGAGGGCACCAGCGAGATCCAGCGCATCGTGATCGCGCGCAACGAGACCGGCTTGCGCTGAGCACGGCTGGAGCGCCTGCGCCGGCCAACGAGCGGGCGCTCCAGGACTTCCCGGGAGGATGCTTCATGCGGCGTGGTCCGGAAACCAGCGCCGCAGCCGGCGCTTGAGTTGCAGCGCCGGTGCCTCGACCGCGTGCCAGGAACACCAGGCGACGGCGCAGGTAAGCAACACGGCGACCGGCAGCGACCCGGCCAGGGAAGGCGTGCCCGGCCAGTACCGCACCACGCACTGCTGCACCAGATAGGCATAGATATAGATGCCGTAGGAAAGGTCACCGAAGACGCCGGCGGCCTGGATTCCCGGCGTGCTGGCGGACCCGGCCACGAGCGTCGCCGGCACCAGGACGAGCCACTCCGCCGTCCAGTAAGCGCCGGCGGCGATCGCGACGGCCACCAGGGCGACGCCTGCCACCAGGAGCGGGCCGCGGAAGCGTAGGCATTCGCTACGGAATTGCCAGGCACACACGCCGCTGAGGAAGAATGCAGTGTAGAGCGGCTGGACGGCGTTGCCGTGCCCGGCTTGCACCAGTAAGACGGCCAGGGCCAGCAGGCAGACCCACCGCCGGCGCAGGCCGATCAGGCCCAGCAGGGCCAGGTAGAGATAGCACTTGAACTCCAGCGGGATGCTCCACCAACTGCCGTTGACCGCAGAGGCGCCCGGGTCGTACGCGACCTTGGGGAATACGCCGGGCAACT
The DNA here is from genome assembly GCF_026410505.1 of Frateuria hangzhouensis. Lineage (GTDB taxonomy): Bacteria > Pseudomonadota > Gammaproteobacteria > Xanthomonadales > Rhodanobacteraceae > Frateuria_A > Frateuria_A hangzhouensis. Next base: position 428,311 of record NZ_JAPMIU010000001.1, on the reverse strand, counting down.
GGTAAACGGTGCGGAATTGCAGGTTTTTTGCCACGAATTGCCAGGTGGCGTGCCCGAGGTAGTCGTGCAACGGCAGGATGGTCAGCAGGGCACCTGCGGCGGCAATGGCGAGCGTGGCCACGGCCAGCGCAGGCCACAGGCGCAACAGGCGCCTAAGCAGGAATCGCATGAGGTGCGGATCGCGGTACCAGCTCTGGGCAACCAGATAGCCACTGATGATGAAGAACACCATCACCGCCGTCTCGCCCAGCGTATGTTCGGCGAAGGCGGGCTGCGCCTCGCCAAGCAGATAGAACTGGTGCGAGCAGAGCACCAGCAGGGCGGCGATCAGCCTCACGGCATCGAAATTATTGACGCCTTCGGCGATCTTCAGGGACCTGGTGGCCGTGGTGGCGGCTGCCGGGCTTTCGTGCATGACGGTCATCCTTGCGTGCTCCACTGCTTCCGTGCGTGCTGGCCCGGAAACGACGCAGGCCCGGGTCACCGGGCCTGCGCGTAACGGTGTGGTTCAGTGCCCGCGGCGTGGGTCCGAATCGAACGTATGCGGCCCGTTGCCGATCGCCGGCTGCGCCGGACCGTCGCCATCGAGCTTGTCGCCCAGCAGGCGGCGTACCACCACATAGAACACCGGGATCAGCAGCACACCCAGGAACGTGGCGAACAGCATGCCGCCGATCACGCCGGTACCGATGGCGTGGCGAGCGTTGGCGCCGGCGCCCGAGGAGATGAACAGCGGGAACACGCCCAGGATGAAGGCCAGCGAGGTCATCAGGATCGGGCGCAGGCGCAGGCGGGAGGCCTCGATCACGCCCTCGCGCAGCGTCTTGCCATGCTGCTGCTGTTCGACGGCGAACTCCACGATCAGGATCGCGTTCTTTGCCGCCAGGCCGATCACCGTGATCAGGCCGATCTTGAAGTAGATGTCGTTCGGCAGCCCGCGCAGCAGCGTGAACACCACCGCACCCAGCAGGCCCAGCGGCAGCACCAGCAGCACCGAGACCGGGATCGACCAACTCTCGTAAAGCGCGGCCAGCGCCAGGAACACGATCACGATCGACAGCACCATCAACAGCGTGGCGGCGTTGCCGGAAAGGATTTCCTGATAGGACTGGCCGGTCCAGTCGAAGCCGTAGCCCTTGGGCAGCTGGTTGGTGACGATATCCTCCATCTCGGTCATGGCCTCACCCGAGGCGTGGCCCGGCGAGGGCGAGCCGACGATCTGCACCGCGGCGTAACCGTTGTAGCGGTTCAGCGACGGCGAGCCCATCTGCCAGTTGGTGTGCACCACGTTGGACAGCGGAATCATCTCCGGCGTGCCCGCGTCGGTGGTTTGCGTGCTGCTGGGGGTGAAGAAGTGCTGCAGCGCGTCCGGGCTCATGCGGTAAGGCGCGTCGGCCTGCATGATGACCCGCTTGATGCGCCCGCCGTAGGTGAAATCGTTGACATACACCGGGGCCAGCATCAGGCCGACCGCGTTGTAGATGTCACCGACCGACAGCCCCATCGACTGCGCCTGCACGCGGTCCACGTCCAGGTGCAACTGCGGGGCATCTTCGAGGGTATTGGGACGCACACCGGTCAGCACCGGATCCTGGCCGGCCTTGCCGAGCAGGGTGTTGCGCGCCTGCGTCAACGCCTCGCGGCCGAAGCCGGCACGATCCTGCAGGTACATGTCGAAGCCGCCGAACTGGCCCAGGCCCTGCACCGTGGGGATGTTCACCACGAAGATGCGCGCATCGTGGATCTGGAACAGCGCTCCGTTGGCGCGCTGGATGAACTCCGCCGCGGTGACGTCGCGCTCGGACCAGTCCTTGAGCTTGATGAAGGCCATGCCGGCGTTCTCGCCCGAACCGATGAAGCTGAAGCCGGCCACCTGCAGAACGGTGTCGACCGCCGGATCCTTTTTCAGCACCCGCAGCATCTCGCCCATCACCTGTTCCGTGCGCTCCTTGGTGGCGCCAGGCGGTAGCTGGATCACCGACATCGCGTAACCCTGGTCCTCCTCGGGCAGGAAGCTGCCGGGCAGGCGGGTGTACAGGAAGACGCCCAGCACCGCGACCAGCACGAACACGAACATCCAGCGCGGCGCGTGCCGAACGGCGCTGCCGACGTGGCCGGTGTAGGTGCGCGTGGTCCAGTCGAAGAACTGGTTGAACTTGCGGAAGACGACGTTCTTCTTCTTGTGGTGCTCGGGCTTGAGGAAGCTCGCGCACAGTGCCGGCGTGAAGGAAAGCGCCAGGAACGCCGAGAAGCCCATCGATACCGCGATGGTCAGCGCAAACTGCTTGTAGATGATGCCCGAGGCGCCCGGCTGCAGCGCCGAGGGCACGAACACCGCCGTCAGCACCACGGTGATCGCCACCACCGCGCCGGTGATCTGGCCCATCGCCTTGCGCGTGGCTTCCTTGGGCGAGAGGTTCTCCTCGGTCATGATGCGTTCGACGTTCTCGATCACCACGATCGCGTCGTCCACCACGATGCCGATCGCCAGCACCATGCCGAACAGGGTCAACTGGTTGATGGTGAAGCCCAATACCAGCATGCCCAGGAAGGTGCCCAGCAGTGCCACCGGGATCACCAGCGTCGGGATGATGGTGGCGCGGATGTTCTGCAGGAACAGCAGCATCACCAGGAACACCAGCACGATCGCCTCGATCAGCGTGTGCACCACTTCGTCGATGGAGATCCTCACGAAGGCGGTGCTGTCGTACGGGCTGAACCAGCTCACGCCCGGCGGGAAGCTGGGGGCCAGCTCATTCATCTTGCCGCGCACGGCGGTGGCCACGTTGAGCGCATTGGCGCCGGGCAGCAGCTGGATTGCGAAGGCGCCGATCGGCTTGCCGTCGACGGTGGTATTGAAGCCGTAGTTGCCGGGCCCGAAGCTGATCCGCGCCACGTCTCCCAGTTTCACCGTGGTGCCATCGGGGTTGGCGCGCAGGATGATGTTGGCGAACTGCTCGGGACTGGTGAAGCGGCCCTCGGTGGACACCGTGGCGGTGAAGCCCTGGCCGGGCAGTGCCGGGTCGGCACCGATCGAGCCGGCGGCGAACTGCACGTTCTGCGCGCGGATCGCGTTGAGCACCTGGGTGGCCGAAAGGTTGTAGCCATGCAGCTGGTCCGGATTGAGCCAGATGCGCATGGCGTACTCGGAGCCGAACTGGTTGGTGCTGCCCACGCCCGGCACGCGCGAAATCTGGTCGAGCACCTGCGAGCCGACGATGTCGCCCAATCGGTCGCGGTCGATGTTCGGATTGTCGGAGGTCAGCGCCACCACCATCAGGAAGCCGGAGTTGGCCTTGGCCACCACCACGCCCTGCTGGGTCACTTCCGAGGGCAGGCGCGGCGTGGCCAGCGAGACCTTGTTCTGCACCTGCACCTGGGCGATGTCCGGGTCGGTGCCGCTTTCGAAGGTCAGCGTGATGCTGGCGCGACCACTGGCGCTGGACGAGGAGCTGAAATACAGCAGATGGTCGATGCCGGTGAGCTGCTGCTCGATGACCTGGGTGACCGCCTTCTCGGTGGTCTCGGCGCTGGCGCCCGGATAGGACGCGTTCACCGTCACCGAGGGCGGCGCGATGTTGGGGTAGGACTCCACGCCCAGGTTGAGAATGGCCAGTACGCCACCCAGCGAAATCAGGATGGCCACCACCCACGCGAAGATCGGGCGGTCGATGAAGAAACTCGGCATGTCGGCGCTCCGTTACTTGCCGCGCGCGGTCGCGGCGGCGGCCGGCGCCTTGTCGGCGGAAGGCTTGCCGCCGGAATCGGCCTGCGGCTGCCACGGCGTGGCCTTGGCCGGCGCGCCTTCCTTGACGTTCTGCACGCCCGAGACGATCACCTTCTCGCCTGCCTTGAGGCCGCTGGTGACGATCCAGTCGCCGCCCGACATGGCGCTGGTGGTGACGGGGTGGCGCACGACCTTGCCATCCGCGCCCACGGCGAACACATAGGCGCCCGTGGTATCGCGCAGCACCGCGGCCTGCGGAATGACGAACACGTTGTGGCGCTGGCCCAGCGAGGCTTCCAGGGTGACGTACATGCCCGGCAGCAGGGCATGCTCGGGGTTGGGCATGCGCGCGCGCAGCTTCACCGCGCCAGTGGCCGGATCGACGGTGGCGGCGGAGAAGTCCACCGTGCCCGGCTCGCCGTAGGCGCTGCCGTCGGGCAGCGCCACGCGCACCTGGGCGCTGTCGTTGCCGGCCAGCGACACGTTGCCCTGGCCCTGCGCCTGACGCAGTTGTTCGAGTTCGGACACGCTCATGGTGAAGTTCACGTACAGCGGGTCGATCTGGTCGACGGTGGTGAGCAGGGTCGCCTCGCCCTGGCCGACCAGCGCGCCCTCGGTCACCTGCTGCTGCCCGGCGCGGCCGTCGATCGGCGAGCGCACATCGGCATAGCCCAGGTTGATCTTGGCCGACTCCACGGTGGCGCGAGCCTGCTGCACCGCCGCGGCGGCACTGCGCTCGGTCGCCAGCGCGTTGTCCAGGTCGGCCTTGGAGACATAGCCCTTGGGCGCCAGCTCGCGGGCGCGGCTGGCGTTGACCTTGGCGTTGGTGTAGCTGGCCTGGGCCTGCGCCAGGCTGGCCTGGGCCGCGCCCAGCGTGGCCTTCAGCGGCGCCGGGTCGATCTCGAACAGCAACTGGCCCTTCTTGACGTCGGTGCCTTCTTCGTAGGTACGCTTGAGCAGCACGCCGGGCACGCGGGCGCGCACGTCGGCGCTGCGGAACGCGGAGAGGCGACCGACCAGATCCTTGGTCAGCGGCACCGTCTGTGGCTTCAGGGTGATCACTCCCACCTGCGGCGGCGGCATCTGCTGCGGCCCCTGCGATTGCTCCTCGCCGCCGCAGGCGGCCAGGGCAAGCATTCCGAGGCACAGGGCCAGGGTGCGCGTTGTCGTGGACTTCATGGGAACTCCATTCTTATGTCGTGATCGGGGGACACGGCGGGGAAGCCGGCGAGCATACGTGCGATGGCGTGACCGACCAGTGCCAATGGTCGTAACACGACGTGCCGGCGGCGGGCGGCCGTCGGCGGGAAGTGCGCAACTATACCGACGAGTTTACATTTTGCGAACCGTCGCCGCCAAGATCTTGCGGACGGCTGAAAGTTGTGTGCAAAGCACCATCCCCGCGCAGCCGGAAGGCCAGCTTTCGGAAATTCCTTGTAGGAGCGCCCTTGGGCGCGACCGCCATCTGTGCCGCCACGGCACAGTGTTGGATAAACGCGGTCGCGCCCAAGGGCGCTCCTACGGCGGCCGGGCAAGGCGAAAGACCGCACCCTCACCCAACCCAGGCCCCGGCTGCGCCGGCCTGGGCATGCGCATCCACAGCGAACACGGCAGAGGCCCACAAAAAATCCCCTCAGCCCCCGCCGCTTCAGGCTTCGTCTGTGGAATCGCCCTGACGCCAGGCGTATCCTTTTGGGGCTTTGCGCCTCCCCAGCGCGGGCACCTTTCGTTTCCACTGACAAGCAGATGCCATGAATGCCATTCGCGCGACCAGCGACAGTCCGGTTCCCCCGGCTGTCTTCGAGGAACTGAAGAACAGCGGTTTTCCGACCCGGCGCCTTGATGAGGCGCAATTTTTTATCGGAGCCTTCTTCGCGCGGATGGCGCATAGCGACGTGGACCTGCATACGCCGGCGGAGTGGGCAGCGCTCACCGCCGGCCTGCTCGATTTCATCCAGCAGCGCGAGCCGCGCCTTGCCAAGGTACGGGTGTTCAATCCCGAGCGCGGCCACGCCGGTCGCACCGTGATCGAAGTGATCACCGACGACATGCCTTTCCTGGTCGATACGGTCAGCATGGTGGTCTCCGACGCCCTGCAGATCCATGGCGTCATCCATCCGGTGATCAGCGCCACGCGCGATGCCAAGGGCCAGTTGCAGGGCCTGGGCGAGGGCGGCAAGCCGGAGTCGGTGATGCATTTCGAGGTCGACCGCGTCGCCGACGAGGCCGCCCAGGCCGCGCTCAAGGCGCGCGTGGAAGCGGCGCTTGAAGACGTGCGGGTCGCCGTGGACGACTGGTCGGCCATGCGCGACAAGGCGCTGGCGATCGCCGCCGAGCTTCCCCAGCGCAAGCTGCCGCTGGGCGAGCGCAGGGTGGGCGAGGCATCCGATTTCCTGCGCTGGCTGGCGGACGAGAACTTCACCTTCCTCGGCTATCGCGAATACGAAGTGACCGAAGCCGATGGCGAGGATGTGTTGTGCGCGGTCAACGATTCGGGCCTGGGCATCCTGCGCGGCAGCGAGCGCTCGGTCGCGCCGCGTTCGCTGCGCAGCCTGGTCGCCTCGGAACTGCCGCAGTCGGGCTCGACCGACGCGGTGATCCTGACCAAGACCAACGCCCGCTCGCACGTGCATCGTCCGGGCTACATGGATTACGTGGGCGTGCTCAAGTTCGGAGAAGATGGCAAGCCGGTGGCCGAGCAGCGCTTCCTGGGCCTGTTCTCATCCAACGCCTACATGGCGCGCCCGCAGGACGTGCCGCTGGTGCGCCAGAGGGTCGAGGCGGTGCTGTGCCGCTCGGGCCTGAAGCGCGATTCGTATTCCGGGAAATCCCTGCGGCACATCCTCGAGACGCTGCCGCGCGACGAGCTGTTCCAGAGCAGCGAGGACGAGCTGTTCGGCATTTCCTGCGGCATCCTGGACCTGCGCCAGCGGGCCCGCACGCGCCTGTTCGTGCGCCGTGACCGCTACGGCCGCTTCTACACCTGCCTGGTCTACGTGCCGCGCGAGCGCTTCAACACCACCGTGCGCGAGCGCATCGAGAATCTGCTGCGCGACGCGCTGCACGGCGAACACGTGGATTCGGCCGTGCTGATGGGCGAGGCCGCGCTGGCCCGCCTGCACGTGGTGGTGCGCCCGAAGATCGGCGACCGCCCCAACTACGACAGCGCGGCGCTGGAACAGGCGGTGGCCGCGATCGTGCGCAACTGGCACGACGACGTACGCGACGCGCTGGTCGCCGCGCGCGGCGACCACGCGGGCGTGGTGCTGGCCAACCGCTACGTCAAGGCATTGCCGGTCGGCTACGTCGACGAGGTGAGCCCGGAAGTGGCGGCCGAGGACGTCTGGGAGCTGTCGCAGCTCGAAGGCGACGACGCCGTGCGCATGTCCTTCTACCACCCGCCGCAACGGCCGGACGAACTGCGCTTCAAGGTCTACCGTTCCGGCAGCGACATCGCGTTGTCCGAGGTGCTGCCGCAGTTGGAGAACCTGGGGCTGCGCGTACTCACCGAGCATGTCTACGACGTGCGCAATGGCGGCACGCCGCTGTTCATCCAGGATTTCGAGGTGCAGCCGGTCGGCCACCTCACCTTCACCGTGGAGCAGGTCGGCGAGCTGTTCGAGGACGCCTTCGAGCAGATCTGGCGCGGCAACGCCGAGAACGACGGCTTCAACCGCCTCGTGCTCGGCGCCAAGCTCAACTGGCGCCAGGTCGCGATGCTGCGCGGCTATTGCAAGTACCTGCTGCAGGCCGGCGTGTCGTTCTCGCAGGCCTACATGGAAGACGCGCTCAACCGCTATCCGGCCATCGCCGGCCTGCTGGTGGAGCTGTTCAATGCCAAGTTCGATCCGCGCCGCGAGAGCCTGTCGGCCGGGGAACTGAAGACCGCCGGCGAGTTGCTCGCCGCCGAGATGCGCGTGCTGATCCCGGGCAACGTGCAGGCGCCGCAGCCGGCCCTGGTCGATGGCCTGGTCGCCATGCTCCAGCGCCCGCGCGCCGATCAGGTCGCGGTGACCGAGGACGCCGTCGCGGCGCTGTTGGAAAACGTTGCCAGCCTGGACGACGATCGCATCCTGCGCAGCTTCCTGGGCGTGATCCGCGCCACCCTGCGCACCAGCTTCTTCCAGCAGTGGGACGGCGCCCACCGCCCGTACATCAGCTACAAGTTCGACTCGCACCAGGTGCCCGAGCTGCCCAAGCCGGTGCCGTACCGCGAGATCTTCGTGTCGGCCGCACGCGTGGAAGGCATTCACCTGCGCTTCGGCGCGGTCGCCCGTGGCGGCCTGCGCTGGTCCGACCGCCGCGAGGACTTCCGCACGGAGGTGCTGGGCCTGGTCAAGGCGCAGATGGTCAAGAACACCGTGATCGTGCCGGTCGGCTCCAAGGGCGGCTTCTTCGTCAAGCGTCCGCCGGTGGGCGCCGATCGTGACGCGCAGATCGCCGAGGGCATCGCCTGCTACAAGATGTTCATCAACGGCCTGCTCGACATCACCGACAACCTGGTCGAGGGCAAGGTAGTGCCGCCGCACGAGGTGGTGCGCCACGATCCGGACGACCCCTACCTGGTGGTGGCGGCCGACAAGGGCACGGCGACCTTCTCCGACATCGCCAACGCCATTTCCATCGAGCACAACTACTGGCTCGGCGACGCGTTCGCCTCCGGCGGTTCGAACGGCTACGACCACAAGGGCATGGGCATCACCGCTCGTGGTGCGTGGGAATCGGTCAAGCGCCACTTCCGCGCGCTCGGCCGTGATTCGCAGGCCGAGGATTTCACCTGCGTCGGCATCGGCGACATGTCCGGCGACGTGTTCGGCAACGGCATGCTGCTGTCCGAGCACATCCGGCTGGTGGCCGCGTTCGACCACCGGCACATCTTCCTGGACCCGACCCCGGATGCCGCGACCTCCTTCGCCGAGCGCCAGCGCATGTTCAAGGTGCCGCGCTCGAGCTGGGACGACTACGACAAGTCGCTGATTTCCGAGGGCGGCGGCGTGTATCCGCGCAGTGCCAAGTCGATCCCGGTCTCGCCGCAGGTGCGTGCGGCGCTGGGGCTGAAGGACGACGCGACCCAGCTCACCCCGAACGAGCTGATGAGCGCGATCCTCAAGTCACCGGTCGATCTGCTGTGGAACGGCGGTATCGGTACCTATGTGAAGTCCTCGCAGGAGACCAACGCCGACGTCGGTGATCGCTCCAACAACGGATTGCGCATCAACGGCGGCGACCTGCGCTGCAAGGTGGTGGGCGAGGGCGGCAACCTGGGCTTCACCCAGAAGGGCCGCATCGAGGCCGCGCAGCGCGGCGTGCTGCTCAACACCGACTTCATCGACAACTCCGCTGGCGTGGACACCTCCGACCACGAGGTGAACATCAAGATCCTGCTCAACGACGCGGTGCGCCGCGGCGAGCTGACCGAAGAAGGCCGCAACACGCAGCTTGCCGCGATGACCGACGAGGTCGCGCAACTGGTGCTGTGGGACAACTACCGGCAGAACCAGGCAATCACCCTGATGGAACACCAGTCGGTCAAGCGGCTGGGTTCGATGGCGCACTTCATCCGCGAGCTGGAGGGACAGGGCCTGCTCGACCGCCAGGTGGAGAACCTGCCCTCCGACGCGGAACTGGCCGAGCGCAAGGCACGCCACCAGGGCCTGACCCGGCCGGAACTGTCGGTGCTGCTGTCCTACGACAAGATCAAGCTGTTCCAGCAGCTGCTCGAGTCGGACGTGCCGGAAGACCCGTACCTGTCCAAGGAACTGGTGCGCTACTTCCCCGAGCCGCTGCACGAGAAGTACGCCGACAACATGCAGCGTCACCGCCTGAAGCGGGAAATCATCGCCACCGCGGTGACCAACTCGACGATCAACCGCATGGGTGCCACCTTCATGCTGCGCATGCAGGAGGATACGGGCCAGGGTCCGGCGGCGATCGCCAAGGCCTACACCGCCGCGCGCGAGATCCTCGACGCACGCGAGCTGTGGGCCGAGATCGAGGCGCTGGACAGCAAGGTCGCCGAGGACACCCAGATCGACGCGGTCATGCAGATCTGGTCGCAGCTGCGGCACATGACCCGCTGGCTGCTCAACCGTCCGGGCGGCACGCTGGACATCGCCGCCAACGTCGAGCGCTACCAGGCCGGCGTCAGCGCGCTGCGCCAGGCGCTGCCCGACGTGCTGACGCCCACCGGCAAGGCCGATTTCGAGATCAGCTGCGAAAAGTGGGAGGGCCTGGGCGTGCCGGCCGGGCTGGCTGTGCGGCTGGCCCGCATGCCGGTGCTGCGCGCGGTGCTGGATATGTGCGAGGTCGCCCAGCAGAGCGGCCAGCCGATCACCACCGTCGCCGGGGTGTTCTACCAGCTGGGCGAGGCGCTGGACCTGGAATGGCTGCGTGGCCAGATCGAGGCGTTGCCAGTGGAAGGCCACTGGCATGCGCAGGCACGCGGTTCGCTGCTGGACGAGCTCAACCACCAGCACCGCGCCCTGGCGCAGCAGGTGCTGGCATTGGTCGGCGAGCGCAAGGACGTCTCGCCGGTGCAGGCGTGGCTCGAGCGCGACGATGCCACGCTCAAGTACACCCGCAGCATGCTGGCGGAGATCCTGACCCAGAACGCGGACTACCCGATCGCCTCGGTCGCGGTCCGTCGCCTGGCACAGCTGGCGCAGGTGCCGGTGGGTTGATGGATTTGCTCCTCCCCCTGCTTGCAGGGGGATGTCGGGAGGAGGTAGCTCGCCCGGAGCGTAAAAGCACCCCTCCCCGACCCTCCCCTGCAAGCAGGGGAGGGAGCAAATCTGCTGGATCACCATGGGCTGCGCTAAGCTCGAAGCATCCCTCGCCACGCCGGACGCCCATGCGCTTCGCCTTCGTCGCCAGCGACACCGCCGTCGCCCAGCAGGCCCGCCGCAAGCTGGCCGAACGCTACGGCGACCTGCCGCCGCTGGAGGCCGAGGTGATCGTGGCGCTGGGAGGCGACGGCTTCATGCTGCGTTCGCTGCATGCCCATCGCGCGCTCGACCTGCCGGTCTACGGCATGAAGCTCGGTCGCGTCGGCTTCCTGATGAACAAGCACCAGCTTGACGATCTGCCCGCGCGCATCGAACGCGCCCACGCCGCGCTGCTTTACCCGCTGCAGATGCGCACCATCGATGGCGCCGGCAACGAGCAGTTCGCGCTGGCGTTCAACGAAGTGTCGCTGTTGCGCCAGACCAACCAGGCCGCGCATCTGGAAGTGAAGCTCAACGACACGGTCAAGCTGCCCGCGCTGGTCTGCGACGGCATCATGGTCGCCACGCCGGCCGGTTCCACCGCCTACAACCTTTCTGCGCACGGCCCGATCCTGCCGCTGGATGCCAACGTGCTGGCGCTCACCCCGATCAGCCCGTTCCGTCCCCGCCGCTGGCGCGGCGCGATCCTGCCGCATCGCACGCAGGTGACGCTGCGCGTGCTCGAACCAGGCAAGCGGCCGGTGAGCGCCACCGCCGACTTCCTCGAGGTGCGCGACGTGCGTGTGGTGAAGATCTGCCAGGCCGAGGAGTGCGGCGTGAAGCTGTTGTTCGATCCGGAGCACAACCTGGAGCAGCGGATTCTCGATGAGCAGTTTGCGGCGGAATAGCAGCGGCCTTTGCTCCCTCTTCCCGGCCCGCCGGAAGGGGTTGGCGGAGAGGGAGGGTCTTCCGCACTCGGAACTTGCTCCTTTGCTAGATTGAGCCCATGACCATCCCCGACGCCCATGACCCCGGCGCAAGCACCGACAATCGCCTGGTCGTTGCCATCTCCTCGCGCGCGCTGTTCGATCTGGGCGACAGCCACGCGTTGTTCGAGCGCGACGGCCTGGACGCCTATCGCCGCTTCCAGATCGAGCACGAGGACCAGCTCCTCAAGCCGGGCGTGGCCTTTCCGCTGGTGCAGAAGCTGCTGGGCTTGAACAGGCTGGCCGGCGATGTGCCACCCGTGGAGGTGATCCTGCTTTCGCGCAATTCCGGCGATACCGGCCTGCGCATCTTCAATGCGATCCAGCACTACGGCATGGAGATCAGCCGCGCGGCCTTCACCAGCGGCGCTCCCACGTCGGATTACATCGCGCCGTTCAAGGCCGATCTGTTCCTGTCGGCCAACGCCGAAGACGTCGGCCGCGCGCTCGCCGCGGGCGTCGCGGCCGCCACCATCCTGCCCAGCACCGCGCCGCCTCGTGCCAGCGAGCAGCTGCGCATCGCCTTTGACGGCGACGCGGTGATCTTTGGCGACGAGGGCGAACGGGTGTCCCGCGAGGAGGGTCTGGAAGCCTTCCACCGGCGAGAGACCGAGCACGCTGCCGAGCCGCTTTCGGTCGGCCCGTTCCGTGGTTTCCTGACCGCGCTGCACCGCCTGCAGACCGCCTTTCCGGCGGAAGATTCGCCGATCCGCACCGCGCTGGTCACCGCCCGATCGGCGCCGGCGCACAAGCGCGTGATCCTGACCCTGCGCCGCTGGGGCGTGCGCATCGACGAGGCGCTGTTCCTGGGAGGCCGCGACAAGGGCCCGTTCCTGGATGCTTTCGGCGCCGACATCTTCTTCGACGATTCCCCCGCCAACGTGGAATCGGCGCGCAAACACGTCGCCACCGGCCACGTGCCGCACGGCGTCAGCAACCGCTGAGCCACGAGGCGTCCATGAACCTGGCGAGCTGGACGCTGCTGTTCGCCACCGACTGCCTATTCGCCCTGTGGGTGCTGCGCTGGGGTGGCGCCGACTGGCTGGAGGGCTGGCGCGCCTCGGTCCTGCCAGCCATCCCTGCGGTGATTCAAACCAGCTTGATCCGCCGCCACCAGCCGGTCACCTGGTCCTCGCGCACCAGGGTGAACAATCCGGCGCCCAGGATCAGCACGATGCCGGCCAGCATCGGCCAGTCCAGCGAATCGCCGAACAGCCAGTAGCCAAAGCCGATCGCCCACAGCATCTGGCTGTACTGGGTCGGCGCCACGCGGTTGGCGGGAATGAGCTGGGTGGCCAGCATCAGCAGCACGCCGGCCAGCCCGGCGAGCAGGCCGTAGCCGGCCAGCAGCCACCACTGGTACAGGCTTGGCCAGGTGAACGAGGTCAGCGTCAGCAGGCCGCCGATCGCCAGCGGGCCGATCACCCCGGCGCCGTACAGGCTGATGCGCTTTTCGTGTGCTCCGGCCTTGCGCAGCGCGACCATCGAGATCGCGCCGGCCATCCCGCAGGTCATCGCTGCGAAGTGGCCTACGCCCAGCTGGCGGAAGCCCGGGCGCAGCACCACCAGCACGCCGATAAAGCCCGCCAGGACCGCCGACCAGCGGCGCCAGCCCACGTGTTCCTTGAGAAAAATCACCGAAAGCACGGTCACGAAGATCGGCATCAGGAAGATCAGCGCGAACGCCTCGGCCATCGGCAGGTGCGTGAACGCCACCACGGCCGACAAATTGGTGGCCGCGCCGGTCACCGCACGGATCCACCACAGCGACGGGCGCCTGGCGACGAACACCTCGTGCCAGCGGTCGCCGGGCTTGCGGATGAAGGGAATCGCCACCAGCCCCAGTACAGCCCCGAAGAACACCGCCTCGAACGCCGGCAGCGTGCCGTGCAGCGATTTGACGAAGGCATCGCTGATCGCATAGGCGGCGTAGCAGGCAAAACCGAGGAGTACGCCCTTGAGCATGGGGATCCGAAGATTGGACGAAAGCGGCAGGCGGCCGCGGGCCGGTAGCGGTCCCGGCATGACCTGCCGCCGCCACGGGCGGTAGAATGCCGGGCTTGTCCCTTCAACGGAACCCAGCATGGCCGCCCGCCTCGATCCGCTCGACCTGTACGACGTCCGCTCGCTGCTCACCGACGAGGAGCGCATGGTGCAGGACACCGTCGGCCGCTTCGTCGACGAGAAGGTGCTGCCGATCATCGGCGACTGCTTCGACCAGGCCCGCTTTCCGAAGGAGCTGATCCCGGAGATCGCCAACCTGGGCCTGCTCGGCGCGACGATTCCGGAAAAGTACGGCTGCGCCGGTATGAACGGCGTGAGCTATGGCCTGATCTGCCAGGAACTGGAGCGCGGCGATTCGGGCCTGCGCAGCTTCGCCTCGGTGCAGAGTTCGCTGTGCATGTACCCGATCTATGCCTACGGCACCGAAGAGCAGAAGGCGCACTACCTGCCGAAGATGGCGGCGGGCGAGGTGATCGGCTGCTTCGGCCTGACCGAGCCGCACGGCGGCTCCGACCCGGCCAACATGAAGACCAACGCCAAAAAGGACGGCGGCGACTGGGTCATCAACGGCGCCAAGATGTGGATCACCAACGGCAACCTGGCCCACATCGCGATCGTCTGGGCACAGACCGAGGACGGCATCCAGGGCTTCATCGTGCCGACGGACACCAAGGGTTTCACCGCGCAGGAAGTGCACAAGAAGATGAGCCTGCGCGCCTCGGTCACCAGCGCACTGTTCTTCGACAACGTGCGCGTGCCCGAAGCCAGCCGCCTGCCCAACGTGAAAGGCCTGAAGGGCCCGCTGGGCTGCCTCACGCAGGCCCGCTACGGCATCACCTGGGGCCCGATCGGCGCCGCGCAGGCGTGCCTGAAGGAAGTGCTCGACTACACCGCCGAGCGCATCCTGTTCGGCCGGCCGCTGGCCTCCAACCAGGCCGTGCAGTTGAAGATGGCCGACATGGCCCGCCGCATCACCACCGCGCAACTGCTCTCGCTGCAGCTCGGCCGCCTGAAGGATGCCGGCACCATGCAGCCGACCCAGGTTTCGCTGGCCAAGTGGAACAACTGCCGCATGGCCATCGACATCGCGCGCGACTGCCGCGACATCCTCGGCGGTGCCGGCATCACTACCGAGCACTCGGCCATCCGCCACGCGCTGAACCTCGAATCGGTGATCACCTACGAGGGCACCGAGACGGTGCACCAGTTGGTGGTCGGCCGCGAACTGACCGGCATCAACGCGTTCTGATGTTCCTTCTCCCTCCGGGAGAAGGTGGCGCGTAGCCACGGATGAGGGTTCGGCCATGTCGCAAGGGCAAAACCTGCGGCAAGCCGAATCCTCTCTTCAAGGAGCCAGGCCTTGCACGTTCCGGACATCCGCATCGAAACCGACCGCCTGATCCTGCGGCCGCCGCGCATCGAGGACTTCGATGCCTACGCGGCCAACATGGCCGACCTGGAAGCGGCCCGCTTCATCGGCGGGCAGCAACCACGCGCGCTGGCCTGGCGCGGCTTCCTGGCATCGGCCGGCGCCTGGACGATCCAGGGCTTCTCCATGTTCTCGGTGATCGAAAAGGCCAGCGGCCACTGGATCGGTCGGCTCGGCCCGTGGTTCCCCGACGGCTGGCCGGGCACCGAGGTCGGTTGGGGCCTGGCGCGCGCCGCGTGGGGCAAGGGTTACGCCGTCGAGGGTGCCATCGCCGCGATCGACTGGGCGTTCGACAATCTGGGCTGGAGCGAGGTCATCCACTCGATCCATCCGGAGAACAAGCCTTCGCAGGCGCTCGCGCAACGGCTCGGTTCGACCAACCGCGGCCCGGGCAGGCTGCCACCACCCTACGAGCGCGAGCCGACCGAGATATGGGGCCAGACGCGGCAGCAGTGGATCGCCCGGCGGAGCGCGAACGCATGATCACCATCTACGGCATGCGTGCCTCCGGCAACTGCTACAAGCTGCAGTTGCTGCTCGACCAGCTGGGCCGCGATTACCGCTGGATCGATGTCGACAGCGCGCATGGCGCGACGCGCACACCCGAATACCTGGCGATGAACCCCAACGGCAAGGTGCCGCTGCTGGAGCTGGAGGATGGCCGGCGGCTGGCGGAGTCGGACGCGATCCTGTGCTATCTCGCCGAGGGCACCGCGTTCTGGCCCGACGACCCTTGGTTGCGCGCGCAGACGCTGCAGTGGCTGTTCTTCGAGCAGTACAGCCACGAGCCGTGCATCGCGGTGGCGCGCTTCATCCGGGGCTGGTTGCCGGCCGGGCATGCGCGACAAGGCGAGCTGCCGGCGCTGCTCGAGCGCGGCAAGGGCGTGCTGGGGGTGATGGAGCAGCACCTGGCCGGTCGCGAATGGTTCGTGGGCGGGCGTTACGGGCTGGCCGACATTGCGCTCTACGCCTATACCCATTGCGCCGGCGATGGTGGGTTCGACCTGTCGCCCTATCCGGGCATCCTTGCCTGGTTGGCCCGCGTGCGGACGCAGCCGGGGCACACGCCCATGCAACACTGATCGCCTCCCTTGTAGGGGCTCACTTGTGGGCGATGCTTCTGGTCGGCCGCCGCCAAGAGCATCGCCCACAAGTGGGCTCCTACGAAACACGTCCTCTACCTTCTTCGCATAGATCACGCCATGTCCCTCCCATTCCCCATCACTGCCCGCCATAAAGGCTTCAACCGCGCCGAAGTCGTCGACCAGAACTTCACCGAGTTCGTGAAGCTGTGGGAAGGCGAGGTGCGCACGGCGCCGCGAGACGACGAATCGGTGCTGCCGGGCAGTGCGCTGGATGCGCAAGGCTTTCGCGAGTTGATGGAATCGCAATTCATCAGCCGCCACCTGGACCTGATGGCGCGGGTGCTGCGCGTGCAGAACAAAGTGTTCTACACGATCGGTTCGTCCGGCCACGAAGGCAACGCGATGGTGGCGCGGCTGACCCGCCACACCGATCCGGCGTTCCTGCACTACCGCTCCGGCGGCTTCATGGCCGAGCGCTTCCGCAAGCTGCCGGGCATGGATCCGGTCATGGATTCGGCACTCTCCTTCGCCGCCAGCAAGGACGATCCGGCCTCCGGCGGCCGCCACAAGGTATGGGGTTCGAAGCCGTTGTGGGTGCTGCCGCAGACCTCCACCATCGCCTCGCACCTGCCCAAGGCGCTGGGCACCGCGGTCGCGATCGACCACGCCCGGCGCATCGGCCACCAGTTGCCGGTGCCGGACGATTCCATCGCGATCTGCTCGTTCGGCGATGCCTCGTCCAACCACGCGACGGCGCAGACCGCCTTCAATGCCGCGGGCTGGACGGCCTACCAGAAGCTGCCCGCGCCGGTGCTGTTCGTGTGCGAGGACAACGGCATCGGCATCTCGGTGAAGACGCCGACCGATTGGGTCGCCGCCAACTACCGCTCGCGCGCCGACCTGGACTATTTCTACGCCGACGGTCTGGACCTGGCCGACGGTTACGCGCAGGTGCAGCGCGCGGTGGAGCACTGCCGCAGCACGCGCCGGCCGACCTTCCTGCACCTGAAGACCACCCGCGTGATGGGCCATGCCGGCACCGATTTCGAGATCGAATGGCGCAGCATCGAGGAGCTGTGCGCGGTGGAGGCGACCGACCCGCTGCTGCGCTCGGCCGCGATCGCGCTGGAATCGGGCCTGTACTCGAAGGACGAACTGTTGGCGCTTTATGAGGCCACCCGCAAGCGCTGCTTCGCCGGCGCCGAGGAGGCCGACCGCCGGCCCAAGCTCGATCGGCTGGACGATGTGATGACGCCGCTGGCGCCGTACACGCCTGCCCAGGTCAAGGCCGAAGCGGAGCGCGCCGACTACGGCGATGCCCGCCTGAGGGCCTTCGGCGGCGACGACAAGCTGCCGGAAAATCAGGCGCCGCGCCACATGGCCATCCAGATTGGCCAGGCGTTGCACGACATCATGGCCAAGTACCCGGAGTCGCTGCTGTTCGGCGAGGACGTGGCGCAGAAAGGCGGCGTCTACACGGTCACCAAGGGTCTCCACAAAGCGTTCAAGAACACCCGCGTGTTCAACACCCTGCTGGACGAAACGGTCATCCTGGGCCTGGCCCAGGGCTACGCCAACATGGGCATGCTGCCGATCCCGGAGATCCAGTACCTGGCCTACTTCCACAACGCCGCCGACCAGATCCGCGGCGAGGCGGCCAGCCTGCAATTCTTCTCCAACGACCAGTACCGCAACCCGCTGGTGATGCGCGTGGCCTCGCTGGGTTACCAGCGCGGCTTCGGCGGCCACTTCCACAACGACAACTCGATCGCCGCATTGCGCGACATCCCCGGCCTGGTGGTCGGTTGCCCCAGTCGCGGCGACGATGCGGCCACCATGCTGCGCACGCTCACCGCACTGGCCAAGGTGGACGGACGCGTCTGCGCCTTCCTCGAACCCATCGCGTTGTACATGGCCAAGGACCTGTACGAGCCCGGCGACGGCCAGTGGCAGTTCGTCTATCCCGCCCCGGGCGAAGCCATGCCGCTGGGCGAGGGCAGGGTCTACAACGGGAAGGCGAAAGACCTCGTGGTGTTCACCTTCGGCAACGGCGTGCCCATGGCGCTCCGCGCTGCGCGCACGATCGAGGCGGAGCTCAAGTGGAAGGTGCGCGTGGTCGATCTGCGCTGGCTGGCACCTCTCAACGACGCTTTCATCGCGGCGCAGGCGAAGACGGCCAAGCGCATCCTGGTGCTGGACGAAGGCCGCAAGAGCGCCGGCGTGGGCGAGGGCGTGATCACCGCGATCGTGGAGGCAGGCCTGGGCGCCACCCCGCTGGAGCGCGTGGTCGGCGCCGATACGTTCACTCCGCTTGCGGGCGCGGCGTTCCTGGTGTTGCCCGGTGAGGCGGACGTGGTGGCTGCGGCGCACAAGCTCGCCCCCTAGTGGGCGCCGCACGCAGTCTCGAAGAAATGGTCGGCGCTTTGTGTAGGAGCGCGCCCTGTGCGCGACCCTGAGCCTCACGTTACGGTCGGTCCTGCAGGAGATCGAGCGGGCGTGTAATTCGAGGCTGCCTGCAGTAGCGCGCTCGGGCGCGACCGGGTGCTGCTGTAGTCGCGCGCCCTGGCACTCCAGGAACGACAGGTCTGCGTCAGGGCTCCACTTCGCTCACGCGCGGCCAGGCCTGGTCGGTGATCCCGGGCGGACGGTCGTACAGGCGCGCCTGGTTGCGGCCGCTGACTTTGGCCTGATACATGGCCTGGTCGGCGCGTTCGATCAGCATCTCCACCGTGTCGATGGAGGTACGCATGGCCACGCCGATGCTCACGCTGAGCATGAACTCCTGGTTGACCGGGATCTCCAGCCGATGCACGCGCCGGCACAGGCGCGTGGCGACCTGCATCGCCTGTTCCTGCACCACGCCGTCGAGCATCGCGATGAATTCCTCGCCGCCGTAGCGACCGAGCAGGTCGGACGGACGCAGCTCGGCGCGTAGCGCCTCGGCCACTTCGATCAGTGCGTGGTCGCCGGCGCGATGGCCTTGCTGGTCGTTGAGCAGCTTGAAGCGGTCCAGGTCCAGGAACAGCAGGGCGACCGGCCGGCCGGTGCTTTCCTCGAGCAGTGCCTCGGCGCCCTCGCTCCAGGCGCGGCGGTTGAGTACGCCGGTGAGCGAATCGTTGTCGGCCAGCGCGCGCACCATGTCGCGGTCGCGGCGCATGGTCAGCGCGCGGTCACCCAGGCCGATCGACAGCACGATGGCCTCGAACGCGCCCGCCACCACGCTGGCGTCGCTGATCCAGCCCATGCCGGGCAGGGCGCCGCTGAGTTGGGCGGTGGACAGTGCGGTGAGCGCCAGCAACGGGGTCCAGCCGACCAGGAAGAACCAGGCGTGGCGCGAGCCGTGCGAGGCCGCCACGATGGCGGTGAGCAGCATCAGCAGCGCGCCCAGGATCAGCAGCGGATCAACCAGTGCCTGCGACACGTCCACCAGCAGGCCGATGGATGTACTGCGCATCAACGCCAGCAGCGGCATGCCGATGGCCAACGCCAGCACCGGCGCGCGCAGCAAGGGCGCAAACCGTTGCAACTCGCAGAAGCGCGTCATGAACAACGCCGCGAACGCCACCGAAAGCGCAATCCCCGCCGATTCGAGCAGACTGGCCGAAGGCGCCAGCCAGGTGGCCTCCAGAGGATGGAACAGGAAGCCGGTCTGGATGCTCTGGATCAACGCGTAGCAGAAGATGTAACCGGCGTACCAGGAAAAGGTGTTGTCGCGCAGCATCAGCGCGAAACACAACGCCATCAACGCCATCGCCAGCATCACCGCGAAGCAGGCGCTGAACAGGGTCAGCCAATGCGCATCGTGCCCGAGGAAGGCATTGAGCGACTCCAGGTGGAAGCTGAGCGGCGGCGACAGCCCCTGCACTGGCTCCAGCCTCAACAGGATCAGCGTCGAGGCCGGCACGCTGGCCGGGTAGCGGAAGGCCAGCCGCCCGTGGCCCAGCGGCTGGCCGCCGCCGGCCTGGTCCAGCGCCAGCGTACTGATCGGACCTTCGCCGTCGAAAACCGTGATGCGGCCCAGCGCGGGCGGATAGATCGTCAGCACGCGCTCCTCGTCCACCCACGGCGGCTGCGGACGCAGCACCACCCAGGTGCCGGAGCCCTCGCGCGGGAAGCTGTGCAGCAGGGATGGGTCGAAGGCGGCAAGCTGGCCCTGGCGGAACTGCTCCAGCACCGCGGCGGGCGTATCGCCGGGACGCACCTCGCGCCAGCCACCATCGAGCAACATCGCGGCATGCACCACGCCGAACCACAGCCACAGCAGGCCGAGCACGCTTCCGGCCAACGGAAGCCTGCACCGGTTCCAGATCCTTGCTGCGGACGACCTTCGCATCCCCTCGACCCCGCTTGGCCCGGCTGCACATCCACGCAACCCGCGGCCGCCCCCTGGACAGGCCAGTCGGCTGCTTGCAGCCGGCGCGCCTGCGCTCGATAACGATCCTACGCGAATCGCCCGGTCCTTTCGCCCACCTTTTTGCGCATGAGCCAGGCGGAGAACAAGCAGGCTCTATGCCAAGGCCGGAATCGGTCGCGCGCCGCTCACGGCCCCTTGGCGGCATCGCCGGCATGCTCGCCGAATCGCGGCCGAGTCTGACCCTGTGGGGAAGCTATGGACCCATCCGAGCAATCTCGCCGCGGTTTCTTCACAGATGCATCACTTACACGAAGGGGCGTCGCCGACGCGATGCGCCCGGCGGAGAATTCCCATGAGCATCAAAGTGGCCGTACTGGTCGGCAGCCTGCGCAAGGACTCCTACAATCGCCGCCTGGCGCGTGCCGTCGAGAAGCTTGCCCCCGGCGAACTGGCCTTCGAACACGTCGATATCGGCGGCCTGCCGTTGTACGACCAGGACTTCGACAGCGACTACCCGGCGCCGTGCAAGGCGCTCAAGCAGCAGATCCAGGCGGTGGACGCCCTGTTGTTCGTCACGCCGGAGTACAACCGCTCGGTACCGGGCGTGCTGAAGAACGCCATCGACATCGCTTCGCGTCCGTACGGCACCAACGCCTTCGCAGGCAAGCCCGGTGCGGTGATCGGCGCGTCGATCGGCGCCACCGGCAGCGCGCTGGCGCAGCAGCACCTGCGCAACGTGCTCGCTTATCTGGACGTCCCGTTGCTGGGACAGCCAGAGGTGTTCGTGCAGTTCAAGGACGACGGCCCGGTGGACGCGAACGGCGAGATCACGGTCGACAGCACGCGCAAGTTCCTGCAGGACTTCGTCGATCGCTACGTGCAGTGGCTGCACACCGTTCTCGGGCGCTGAAGTAGGGCGGGCCCAGCCCATCCTCGTCTTTGCGCCGCAGGAGCCTGGCGCGTCGGTCCCGCTGTGTCGTGCTTGACTCTGGACCTTGATCAAGGGTCTAGACTTGGGCCATGAACACCCAAATCAGCCCATTGCTCACCATCGGTGCCCTCGCCAAGCGTGCCGGCGTGGCCATCGACACCATCCGCTACTACGAACGCGAAGGCTTGTTGCCCGAGCCGTCGCGGCGCCCATCCGGCTACCGCAGTTACGGCGAGGGCACGGTGGCGCAGTTGCGCTTCATCCGGCGCGCCAAGACGCTTGGCTTCACGCTGGAGGAGATCCGCGAGCTGCTGGCGCTTTCGGCGGACCGGCAGCGTGGGGTCAAGGCGGTCAAGCGGCGCGCGCAGCAGCGCCTGGCGGATATCGAGGCGCGCATCGCCGAACTCGACCGCGTGCGTGCCGGGCTGGCCGAATTGGTCGACGCCTGCCCGGGCCATGGCGCGCCGGAGCAGTGCCCGATCCTGCGAGCGCTGGTTGGGGAGGAGCGGCCGTGAGCGGCTGCAGCCATTCGGCCGGGGCGGCGGAAGCGCGCGATCCGGTCTGCGGCATGGCGGTCGATCCGGCCCGCACGCCGCACCACGCCGACCATGCGGGACACACCTACTACTTCTGCAGCGGGCGCTGCCGCGAGCGCTTTGTCGCTGCGCCCGGGAATTTTCTGGGCGAGCGTCCGGCATCGGCCGACGACCCCGGCGCCATCTACACCTGTCCCATGCACCCGGAAGTGCGCAAGGTAGGGCCAGGCGACTGTCCCAAGTGCGGCATGGCACTGGAGCCGCTCGCGCCCAGCGCGGAGGCCGACGATGGTGGCGAAGTGCGCGCACTGGCACGCCGCTTCGCCTGGCTGGTCGCGCTGACCCTGCCGGTGCTGGTGGTCGCCATGGGGCCGCACCTGGTCGGCCACGACTGGCCGGTGCGCTGGGCCGGCCCGATCGGCTGGCTCGAAGCGGTGCTGGCCAGCGTAGCGGTGCTGTGGGGCGGAGCGCCGTTCTTCCGGCGCGGCTGGCGTTCGCTCAGGCCGTGGTCGCCGAACATGTACACGTTGATCGCGCTGGGCACCGGCGTGGCCTGGCTCTACAGCGTGGCCGCGTTGCTGGTGCCGGGGCTGTTCCCGGTGGGCTTCCGTACGCACGGCCGGGTCGGCGTCTACTTCGAATCGGCCGCGGTCATCGTCACACTGGTCACGCTGGGCGACCTGCTCGAGCTGCGCGCGCGCCGGCGCACCGGCGAGGCGCTCAAGGCCTTGCTCAGCCTGGCGCCAAAGACCGCGCACCGCCTGGAACACGGTGACGAACACGAGGTGCCGCTGGAATCGGTGCGCGCGGGCGACCTGCTGCGCGTGCGCCCCGGCGAAAAGGTGCCGGTCGACGGCGTGGCGACCGAGGGCGAGAGCCACGTCGACGAATCCATGCTCACCGGCGAGCCGATGCCGGTCGCGAAGGGGGGCGGCGACCACCTCACTGCGGGCACTGTCAACCAGGACGGGACGCTGGTTTTGCGTGCCGAGAAGGTCGGCGGCGAAACCCTGCTGGCGCAGATCGTGGCGTTGGTCGCGCAAGCCCAGCGCAGCCGCGCACCATTGCAACGCGTGGCCGATCGCGTGGCCGCGTGGTTCGTGCCCGCGGTGGTCGCGGTGGCGTTGGTGGCCTTCGCTGCGTGGGCGGTGCTCGGGCCCGAGCCGCCCTTGGCACACGCACTGATCGCTGCGGTGTCGGTGTTGATCATCGCCTGTCCCTGCGCGTTGGGGTTGGCGACGCCGATTTCGATCATGGTCGCCAGCGGGCGCGGCGCGCAGGTCGGCGTGCTGTTCCGCGACGCAGCGGCGATCGAGGCACTGCATCGCGTCGACACGCTGGTGCTGGACAAGACCGGCACGCTCACCGAAGGCCGGCCCGCGTTGCGCGAGGTGGTTGCGCTCGGGGAGGTTCCGCGCGAACGGTTGCTGGCCCTGGCTGCGGCGCTGGAGCAGAGCAGCGAACATCCGCTGGCGCGCGCGGTGGTCGCGGGTGCGCAGGCCGGTGGTGTGGCGCTGCCCGCCGCCAGCGGTTTCCTCGCGCTCACCGGCCGCGGCGTGCGCGGTCGCGTCGATGGCAATGACGTCGCGCTGGGCAATGCGCGCCTGCTGCGGGAACTCGGGATTGCGCTTGGCGATGCCGTCGAGGAACAAGCCGAGCGGCTGCGCGGGGGCGGCGCCACCGTGATGTTCCTGGCCGTCGACGGTGCGCTGGTGGGGTTGGTCGCCGTGGCCGACCGCGTCAAGGCGGGCGCTCCCGACGCGCTCGATACGGTGCGCCGCGAGGGTTTGCGTATCGTCATGCTCACCGGCGACAACGCTACGACCGCGCAGGCGGTGGCGCACGAGTTGCGCATCGACGAAGTGCACGCCGATGTCTCGCCGGCGGACAAGGCCGCGGTGGTCGAGCAGCTCAAGCGCGAGGGCCGGCGCGTGGCGATGGCCGGCGATGGCATCAACGATGCGCCTGCGCTGGCTGCGGCGGACGTGGGTATCGCGATGGGCGGCGGCACCGATGTGGCGATGGAGAGTGCCCAGGTCACGCTCATCCGGGCCGAACTGTCGGCGATCGGGCGCGCGCGGGCGCTGTCGCAGGCGGCGGTGCGCAACATTCACCAGAACCTGTTTTTCGCGTTCGTCTATAACGCGGTGGGGGTGCCGCTGGCGGCGGGCGTGCTCTATCCGTTCTTCGGCGTCGTGCTTTCGCCGATGGTGGCGGCGCTGGCGATGAGTCTGTCGTCGGTGTCGGTGGTGAGCAATGCGTTGCGGTTGCGGCGTGTGGCCATTTGATCTGGGTTGTTCCCGTTTGCCCCGGGGGCGCTCATAAGCGGTTTTCTGCGTTCTTGCGTGGCCGCTCTGTGGCTGGGCTCGCCTGCGGCGGGCTTTCGATCGCCACCGGCGCTCGGGAGTTGAGGCAAGGGAGGTATCTGGTGCCTCTTTGTGCTGCGTTATTTTGTTGGACGGGTGGGGCTTACTTGCAGCCACAGAGCGGCCCCGCAAGAACGACCAAGCCAAACTTCCACCCCAACACCACAAGACGCGATGCCGTAAGCTGCGCGCCGCCCACCACAAAGGAATCCCATGCCGCGCACGCTCGCCGAATGGCTTGCCTACCAGGAAGGCGTCAACCCCCACAGCATCGAGCTGGGACTCGAACGGGTAAACAAGGTATGGCAACGCATGGGCGCTCCGGCGCCGGCCCGGCGCGTGATCACCGTCGGGGGCACCAACGGCAAAGGCTCCACCGTGGCCCTGCTCGAAGCCATGCTGAAAGCGGCCGGCCAGCGCGTCGGCTGCTACACCTCGCCGCACTTGCTGCGTTACAACGAGCGCGTGCGGATCGACGGCAGCGAGGCGGGCGATGACGCACTGGTCGCGGCCTTCGAGCGCATCGAGGCGGCGCGCGGCAGTGGTGCCGACGCCACGCCGCTGACCTACTTCGAATACGGCACGCTCGCCGCGCTCGACCTGTTCGCACGGGCGGACCTGGACGTGGCCGTGCTGGAAGTGGGCCTGGGGGGGCGGCTGGACGCGGTAAACATCATCGATGCCGATGTCGTAGTGATCACCACCATCGACATGGACCACATGGACTGGCTCGGCAACGACCGCGACAGCATCGGCCGCGAGAAGGCCGGGATCGCTCGCCGGGACAGGCCGGCGATCATCGGCGAACTGGATCCGCCGGCCGGGTTGCTCGGTGCGCTGAATGCTTGCGGCGCGCAGGTTCAATGTGCCGGTCGCGACTTCCTGGTGGAACGACATGCGCAGGGCTGGCGCTGGCAACATCGCGACGGCACCGCATTCGAGCTGCCCGATCCCGCGCTGGCCGCGCCCGTGCAGTACGCCAACGCCGCCGCCGCCATCGCCGCGCTGCATGCGCTGGATACGGCGGGCGAACCTTCCACTCCGATCGCGCTGGGCCAGGCCGCGACCGATGGCCTGGTGGCCGTGCGCGTGCCGGCACGCCTGCAGTCGCTGGGCGGTGATCCCGAGCTGGTGGTCGACGTGGGGCACAACCCGCAGGCGGCGCGGGCGCTGGCCGACTGGCTGAAGCTTCGCCGCTTCGCGCGGGTGCACGCGGTCTACGGCGCGCTGGCCGACAAGGACGTGGCCGGTGTGCTCGCTGCCCTCGGGCCCCGCGTCGATCGTTGGCATCTGGCTGGGCTCGATCAGGTTTCCCCGCGAGGCCTGCCGATCGGCGCACTGGGCGAGGCCGTCCGGCAAACCCTGCCGCAGGCGATGTTCGACGCCCATCCCCACGTGTCCGATGCGCTGGCCGCCGCGCGTACCCAGGCCCGCCCGGGCGACTGCATCCTCGCCTTCGGTTCGTTCTTCGTCGCCAGCGTCGTACTGGCTGAACCGGCGGCCTGAACAAACCGTGCCGGCGGCACGGGCAGGTATAATCGCGCTGTTGCATGCCGTACCGCCTTGGAGCTTCAGTCTTGAAAACACGCCTGCTGGGTGCCTTCGTCCTGATCGCGTTGGCAGTGCTGTTCGTGCCGATGTTCTTTTCCAGCACGCCGCCGACGGCCGCGGGCGACCAGGCGGTGAGCCTGGCCATTCCGCCGGCGCCGGACCGCGACCTGCAGACGCGCACGATGAGCCTGCAACCGGACGCGCCGGCCAGCGGCGGCACCAGCGCGCCGGTGATTCCGGCGCGCGCGCAGTCGGTCGCGCCGGCGCCCTCCGATCGCCTGGCCACCGTCGACATCACCTCGCGCCGCCCGCACGACGTTGAGCTTGAGCCGGATGCGGCCACGCCGCCCGCGGAAGCCCCCGAACCGCAAGCACCCGCCAGGACGGCGCCGGCCGCGGACAAGCCGGACAGCCAGCCGACGAAGACCAGCCCGAAGACGGATACGGCCACCGCCGCGCGGGGCCACTACACGCTCAACCTCAGTGCCTATTCCGATGCCGGCGCGCAGCGGCTGATCCAGAAAGTGCGCGCGCTGGGCTACCCGGTATCCGGCGAGTCGATCCACCAGGGCAGCAAGGCGCTGACCCTGGTCACCGCCGGCCCGTTCGACACGCGCACCGCCGCCGAAGCCGCGCGGCTGAAGATCACGCAAAGCATTCCCGGTGCCCCGGCGCACCTTGAAAGTGGCGCCAGCGACCAACATGGTGATGTCGCCGCCGCGCCGGCCGCCACACCGAAGCGCGCCGGCGGCTTCGCGGTGCAGGTGGCGGCGATGGGCAGCCAGTCCGACGCCAACGCGCTGCGCGACAAGCTGCGCGCGGCGGGGTTCGACGGCTTCACCGATTCGGTCAAGAGCGGCGGACGCACCTTGTGGCGCGTGCGCGCCGGGCCACAGACGCGGCGCGACGACGCCGAGCGCGTGCGCGACCAGATCAAGGCCAAGCTCGGAATGGCCGGCAACGTGGTGGGCGTGCCTTAAGGCGCGATCACGGGGGCGGCGGATGAACTGGATCGACTACACCATCCTGATCGTACTGGCGCTGTCCATCCTGGTCGGGCTGTGGCGCGGGCTGGTGTCGGAGGTGCTCTCGCTGGCCGGCTGGATCGCCGCATTCTGGGTGGCGTGGACGTTCGGCCCGCTGGTGGCGGCGCAGTTCGAGCACAGCATTTCGCTGCCGGTGGCGCGGATAATGGTGGGCTACGCATTGTGCTTCGTGGTCGTGCTGATCGTCGGGGCACTGCTGCGCTTCGTGGCGAGACGGTTGCTTTGGAGCACCGGCCTGGGCGGACTGGACCGGTTGCTGGGCATGTTGTTCGGCTTCGCGCGCGGCGTGCTGCTGGTGACGCTGGCGGTGTTCCTGGCCAGTTTCACGGCGCTCACCCGCGAGTCGCTCTGGCAGCAGTCGCTGCTGCTGCCGCAGTTCACCGGCGCGGCTGGCTGGCTGGGCGACCGGGTGCCGGCGAACGTTCGCCGCTACCTGCATCCGCCGGCGCAGCTGCCCAAGCTTCCACCGGTCACGCTGCCGGCACTTCCGGGCGGTTCACCCGCGCCGGCGCAATCTGTCCTATCGGCGGTCCAGGCGGCCACGCTCACCTGAATACGCTTAATTTCAAGCACGCAAGCAGGCATCCAAACATGTGCGGAATCATCGGCATCGTCGGTACCACCGAAGTGGCATCGGCGCTTTATGACGGACTTACGGTGCTGCAGCACCGCGGCCAGGACGCGGCCGGCATCGTCACCGTCGATGGCGCGCACCTGCGCCTGCACAAGGGTAATGGCCTGGTGCGCGACGTGTTCAACCAGAACGCGATGAGCCGCCTGGGCGGAAGCATCGGCATTGGCCACTGTCGCTACCCGACCGCCGGCTCGGACAACGCCGACGAGGCGCAGCCGTTCTACGTCAACTCGCCCTACGGCATCGCCTTTGCGCACAACGGCAACCTGGTCAACACCGAGGCGCTGCGCCGCGAGATGTTCCAGGACGATCGCCGGCACATCAATACCGACTCGGACTCCGAGGTGCTGCTCAACGTGCTGGCGCACGAGCTGCAGATTCAGGACCGCATGGCGCTCACGCCAGACCAGATCTTCAAGGCGGTCGCCGGCGTGCATGCGCGCTCGCGCGGCGGCTACGCCTGCCTGGCGTTGATCCAGGGCTACGGCCTGCTGGCCTTCCGGGACCCGCATGGCATCCGCCCGCTGGTGCTGGGGGAGCGCGTGACGCCGGAAGGGCGCGAATACGCGGTGGCCTCCGAGTCGGTGGCGTTCGACGTGCTCGGCTTTAAGCGCGTGCGCGACGTGGCGCCGGGCGAGGCGGTCTACATCACCGTCGACGGTCAACTGCATGCGCGCCGCTGTGCCGAAACGGCGGTGCACGCGCCCTGCATCTTCGAGTACGTCTACCTGGCACGGCCCGATTCGATGATCGAGGACGTCTCGGTCTACAAGGCGCGCCTGCGCATGGGCGAGAAGCTGGCCGAGAAGATCAAGCGCGAATGCCCGGACCACGGCATCGACGCGGTGATCCCGATTCCCGACACCGCGCGCACCGCCGCCAGCTCGCTGGCCGGCGTGCTCGGCGTGCCGTTCCGCGAGGGCTTCGTCAAGAACCGCTACGTCGGCCGCACGTTCATCATGCCGGGGCAGGGCGACCGCGTGAAATCGGTGCGCCGCAAGTTGAATGCGATCGACCTGGAGTTCCGCAACAAGACCGTGCTGCTGGTCGATGACTCGATCGTGCGCGGCACCACGTCGAAGCAGATCATCCAGATGGCCCGCGACGCGGGTGCGAAGAAGGTCTACTTCGCCTCCGCCGCGCCGCCGGTGCGCTACCCCAACGTCTATGGCATCGACATGCCTTCGGCCAGCGAGCTGGTCGCCGCCGGCAAGAGCGAGAAGGAAGTCGAGCAATTGCTCGGGGCCGACTGGCTGATCTACCAGGACCTGGACGACCTGGTCTGGGCGGTGCAGGACGGCAACGAAGAGCTGAAACAGTTCGATACGTCGTGCTTTTCCGGCGAATACGTCACCGGCCTGGATCAGGATTACCTGCAGCAGATCGAAATGCTGCGTTCCGACGATGCCAAGGCCGCCCGCCGCAGCGCCTGAGCAAAGCATCGCCGCAAGCGGCCTCCTACAAGTCATCGCGCCATCCTGTAGGAGCCCGCTCGCGGGCGATGTTTTTCCCGTAATGACCAACCTCCACGCCGCCGCCCAAGCCTGCCTCGCCGCCACCGATCCGGCCGAGAAGCTGCGTCTCACCCATGCGGCCTGGCAGGCGCTGCAGGCGGGCGAGTTGCACCCGGATCCGGCGTCACTCGTACCCGAATCCATCGCCACGCCGGGCCGCCCCCAGCGCCCGCGACTGGTTCCGCAACGCCAGGTTCCCCACCGCGGCCTGGGCACCCCGGAAGGCCGCGCCGCGCTGGTCCACGCCATCGCGCACATCGAATTCAACGCCATCAACCTGGCGTGGGACGCGGTCTACCGCTTTCGCGGCTTTCCCGCCGACTACTACCGCGACTGGGCCAGCTGCGCCCACGACGAAGCGCGCCACTTCGCCATGCTGGACACGCGCCTGGCCGAATTCGGCCACGCCTACGGTGATTTCGATGCCCACAACGGCCTGTGGGAGATGGCCGAGAAGACCGCCCATAGCGACCTTGCCCGCATGGCACTGGTGCCGCGCGTACTCGAGGCGC
Organism: Frateuria hangzhouensis; assembly: GCF_026410505.1. Classification (GTDB taxonomy): domain Bacteria; phylum Pseudomonadota; class Gammaproteobacteria; order Xanthomonadales; family Rhodanobacteraceae; genus Frateuria_A; species Frateuria_A hangzhouensis. Next base: position 398,932 of record NZ_JAPMIU010000001.1, on the reverse strand, counting down.
GCGGGCTGGACGTCACCCCGGGCATGATCGAGCGCCTGCGCGGCATCGGCGACGAGCGCACCATCGCCATCCTGGAAGTGATCCTGCGCGAGGAGGTCGCCCACGTGGCGGCAGGCACGCGCTGGTTCCGCTGGTGCTGCCAGCGCGATGCCCTGGAGCCGCGAGCCACGTTCATTGGCCTGCTGCGCGAGTACATGGGCGGCAGCCTGCGCGGACCGTTCAACCACGCGGCGCGGCAGGCCGCGGGCTTCGACGCCGAGGAGATGGACCAGTTGGCCGCGCTGGCGGTATCCCCGTAGAACGTCGAACATTGCCTCTGCCAGAGGCCATCTGTAGGAGCCCACTTGTGGGCGATGCCCTTCGCGCACGGGAACGCAGAGGATCGCCCACAAGTGGACTCCTACAAGGGGCGGCGGCGGATCGGGCGCGCCGGCAGGACACCATCAAAGAAAAGGCCACCGCAAGCGGTGGCCTTTTCGTGTGTCTTGGTCGGGGAGACAGGATTCGAACCTGCGACTTCTACGTCCCGAACGTAGCGCTCTACCAGGCTGAGCTACACCCCGTGGGAGCCGCGTATCTTAGTGAGCCGACGAAAGCTTGGCAATATCCCGCGCGGTTTTTTTCGCACCAGGCGCGGCGGGAGCGGGGCGGCCATCTGCTAACCTAGGCGGCCGCCGTCTCGCGGCCTCAAGCGCCGCTTCCGTTACCCCGCAAGCAGAGGATTCCATGGCGCTTACCCCGGCCCGCACCATGCCTGGCGTGCTCGAGCTGCTGCCGCTGGACCAGATCGCGTTCCAGCGCATGCTCGACACCATCCGCCGCAATTTCGAGCGCTTCGGCTTCCTGCCGGTGGAGACGCCGGTGATCGAGTACTCCGACGTGCTGCTGACCAAGAGCGGCGGCGAAACCGAGCGCCAGGTGTACTTCGTGCAGTCCACCGGCGCGCTGGCGAAGGAGGGCACGCCGGAGCTGGCGTTGCGCTTCGACCTCACCGTGCCGCTGGCGCGTTACGTCGCCGAACACGAGCACGACCTTTCGTTCCCGTTCCGCCGTTACCAGATGCAGCGCGTGTACCGCGGCGAGCGCGCCCAGCGCGGACGCTTCCGCGAGTTCTACCAGTGCGATATCGACGTGATCGGCAAGGACAGCCTGACCACCCGTTACGACGCCGAACTGCCGGCGGTGATCTACAGCACGTTCCGCGAACTGGATATCGGCGCATTCACCATCCAGCTCAACAACCGCAAGCTGATGCGCGGGTATTTCGAGAGCCTGGGGATCGCCGATGCGGAGCAGCAGATGCTGGTGCTGCGCGAGGTGGACAAGCTGGACAAGCGCGGCGCCGACTACGTGCGCGACACGCTCACCGGCGAGGCCTTCGGCTTGTCGGCGGACGTGGCGGCGAAGATCCTGGACTTCGTGCAGGTGCGCTCGACCTCGCTGGATGACGCCTTCGCCAGGCTCGATGCGCTGGGCAGCGGCTCCGGGGCGCTGGAACAGGGCAGGGCGGAGTTGAAGGAAGTGCTTGGCCTGATCCGCGACTTCGGCGTACCCGAGACCCACTTCGCGCTGAACCTGTCGATCGCCCGGGGCCTGGACTACTACACCGGCACCGTCTACGAGACCACGCTCAACGACCACCCGCAGATCGGCTCGATCTGCTCGGGCGGCCGCTACGAGAACCTGGCCAGCCAGTACACCAAGTCGAAGCTGCCGGGCGTGGGCATCTCCATCGGCCTGACCCGCCTGTTCTGGCAATTGCGCGACGCCGGCCTGCTGGGCAGCGCGCGCAGCACGGTCGACGTGCTGGTCACGCAGATGGATCCGGCGCAGCTACCGGCGTACCTGGCGATCGCCAGCGAACTGCGCGACGCCGGCATCGCCACCGAGGTGGTGCTGGAAAGCGGCAAGCTCGGCAAGCAGTTCAAGTACGCCGATCGCGCCGGCATCCGCTTTGCCGTCGTGCTGGGCGAGGACGAGCTGGCCAAGGGCGTGGTGACGGTCAAGGACCTGCGCCGCGGGGACCAGTTCGAGGTGGGCCGGGGCGAACTGGCCAAGGCGCTACGGGTAGAGCTGGAACAGGCAGCGGCGATGGGGCAGTAGGACACGCCATCGAGCCCCTTGCCGACGTCGTTCTGGCGAAACCGGTATCCATCGCTTTGGGCAGCAAGACAACCAACGGAGCACCAGTGGACAAGATCATTCTCGATGGCCGCAGCCTCACCCGCGCGCAACTCGTCGCGGTGGCGCGCCAGGGCACGGCGGTGGAACTGGATCCGACGCAACTCGAACGCGTCCAGCACGCCGCCGACTTCCTGGCCGACAAGGTCAACTGCGGCGAGCCCACCTATGGCGTCACTACCGGCTTCGGCAGCAATGCCGACAAGCTGCTGGGTGGCCATCGCCTGCGCGACGAACTGGTCGTGGACAAGGCTGGCACGGCCAAGGCCGGCGCCAGCCTCATGGAAGAGCTGCAGCACAATCTGATCGTTACCCACGCGGTATGCGTGGGCAAGCCGTTCGCGCCGGACGTGGTGCGCGCGATGCTGGTGATCCGCATCAACACGTTGATGCGCGGCCATTCGGGCATTCGCGTATCCACCCTCGAAGCGCTCACCGCGATGCTCAACCGCGGCGTGGTGCCGGTGGTGCCGGAGAAGGGCTCGGTCGGCGCCAGCGGCGACCTGGCGCCACTTTCGCACCTGGCGATCGTGTTGCTGGGCGGCGGCGAGGCCTTCTTCGAAGGCGAGCGCATGAGCGGTGCCGATGCCCTGAAGCGGGCCGGGCTGGAGCCGATCCGGCTGTCCTTCAAGGAAGGCCTGGCGCTCAACAACGGTACCGCGCAGATGCTGGCCACCGGCGCGCTGGCGCTGGACGACCTGGAATACCTGCTGGGCGTGGCCGATCTTGCCGCCGCCATGTCGCTGGACGCCTTTGCCGGCCGCAGCGGCGCGCTGCGGCCGGAGGTGCACGCGCTGCGGCCGCATCCGGGCCAGGTCGAGGCGGCCGCGCATGTGCGCCAGTTGCTCGCCGGCTCCACGCTGGTCGACATTCCCTACCACCTGGTGCCGCGCTTCAAGCCGTGGTCGGCCGAGGCCTGGACCCTGCCCGAAGACCTGGCGCTGTCCTTCGACATCGGCTGGGACTGGGTGCCGGCCAACCAGCGGCACGGCCGCGAGGCGTTCTACGACCGCTTCCTGCCGTTCAAGGGCGGCAAGAAGCACCAGCCGCAGGACGCCTACTGCCTGCGTTGCATGCCGCAGGTACATGGCGCGGTGCGTGACGCCTGGGCCCAGGCCTGCCGCGTGATCGACATCGAGCTGAACTCGGTGACCGACAACCCGCTGATCTTCCCGGACGCCGAGGGCGCGCAGTTCATCGAAGAGCAGGTGATCTCCGCCGGCCACTTCCACGGCATGCCGCTGGCGCTGGCGATGAGCTACGTGAAGGCGGCGATTCCGGTGCTGGCCTCGATCTCGGAGCGACGCCTCAACAAGCTGGTCGATCCGGCCAACAACGATGGCCTGCCTGCCTTCCTCACCGGCAACGAGGATGGTACCGATTCGGGCTTCATGATCGTGCAGTACACCGCCGCGGCGCTGGTCAACGACCTGGCCACCCGCGCGCATCCGGCCAGCGTGTACTCGATCCCCACCAGCGCCAACGCCGAGGACCACGTTTCCATGGGCGCCAACGAGGCGCGCCACGTGCTGGAAATGATGGAAGACCTCGGCCACGTGCTGGCGCTGGAGCTCTACACTGCCGCGCAGGCCCTCGATTACCGCCGCGAGATGCTCAACGCCGCGCGCCGGCTGGCTGCGCGCGGCGACTGGCGCGCGCTGGCCGCCAAGATCGGCAACGCGCCGCGCGAAGACCAGCCGCATTACGGGCAGTTCGAACAGGAAGTGCGCCAGTTGATGGCCGCGCTGGCCGACGGCGAGGATTTCCATGCCGGCACCGCCGTGCAGACGGCCCACGCCCTCTTGCGCGAGCGGATTGCCTTCATGCATCGCGACCGCGCCATGGATGGCGACATCCGCACCGCCTGCGCCCTGCAGCAACAGCGTGCGTTCGCTGCCGCCGCGCACCCGTGGCTGGTCGCCGACGTCGTCGATTACCCCTGATTTTCCGGAGTCACCATGAGCCTCATCCAAGTCCCGGTTTCCTACGGCGAGCTGATCGACAAGATCACCATCCTGGAGATCAAGTCGCGCCAGATCCGCGATCCGGTCAAGCTCGCCAACGTGCGCAACGAGCTGGACCTGCTCAACGCGACCTGGGCCAACGACCCCGCTTCGCAAACCGACATCGGCGGCGAGCGAGCGCGCCTGCTGGCCGTCAACGAAGCGCTGTGGGACATCGAGGACCGCATCCGGCTGAAGGAACGGGCGCAGGCCTTCGACGCCGAGTTCGTCGAGCTGGCGCGTTCGGTGTACGTGCGCAACGACGAGCGGGCGGCGGTCAAGCGCGAGATCAACCTCAAGCTCGGCTCGCAGCTGGTGGAAGAGAAGTCCTACCAGGATTACCGCCCGTCGGGCGCTTGAAGTGAGTCTTCGACTCCGGCGCTGCGCGCCTACGCTCAGGGCGAACGGCCTTTAAATATCCGTTTGCGCTGAGCGCAGCCCGCAGGGCGAAGTCGAAGCGCCTGCCGCAGCTCCAAGGCCGAGCCCCTCTCCCTCCGGGAGAGGGGCCGACAGGCGGGAGAGGGTTCGGGCGGAGCAGGACGTCGGGATTCACCCGAACCTTCACCTGCCGCCCTTCTCCCGAAGGGCCATCTCAGGCCAGCCCACGCGATTCGGCAAACGCCTCGAAGCGCTCCACCACGTCATCCACCTCGATCAGCCCCATCACGCCCGGCCGCTCGATTTTCGTACCCCAGGCCAGCTCGCTCGCCGGCTTGCCCAGGAAGCGCCGTGCCGCTTCGTCATACTTGTCCACGCACCAGCTGCGATCCGAGTAGGGTCCGGAGCGGTCCGGGTTGCTCGCCGCATGCAGCCCCAGCACCTTGGTGCCCACGGCGTTGGCCATGTGCATCGGTCCCGAATCGGGCGTGATCAGCATATGCGCGCGATCGAGCAGGGCCAGCAGCCGCTTGAGCGTGTCCTTGCCGGTCAGGTCCATTGGCGAGCCCTTGCAGGCCGCCAGCACTGCATCGGCCATCGCCCGCTCGCCGCTGGAAGGGCCGCCCACCAGTGCCACCCTCCATCCGCGCGCCAGCGCGTGATCGATCACCGCCGCGTAGCGCTCGGGATACCAGTTGCGCAGGGCATGGCTGGAGGTCGGGCTGACCAGCAGGGTGGGCGTGTCTCCCGGCAGTTGCTGTTCCGACCAGACGCGCGCCTCGTCGGGGATCGGGATGTCCCAGCGCACCCGGGTCTGCTTCAGTCCCAGCGGCTCGCAGAAGCTGCCGATCGCATCGAGCACGTGTTCGCCGGAGCGCGCGGGGATGCGCTGGTTGATCACCAGGCTATGCAGATCTTTCGAGCGCGCGCGGTCGTAACCGATACGCCGCGGCGCCCGCACGCCCAGGCTCAGCAGGTTCGAACGCGCCGCCACCTGCATCTGCAGCAGCGCATCGAAACGCCGCCCGCGCAGCGTCTTCCAGACATCGCGCACGCCCCCCCAGCCGGCGCCCTTGTCGAAGGTGACGAACTGCACCCCTTCGATATCCCCCACCAGCCTGCGTTCGAGCTTGCCGACGATCCAGGTCAGCGCCGTGCGCGGCCAGGCCTGCTGCAGCGTGCGCACCAAGGGCACGACATGGGTGACATCGCCGATCGCCGAAGTGCGCAGCAGGCACAGCGCAGCGGGAGCGGGCAGGGGGCTTGGGCTAGAATCGACCGACATGAACGTCTCCTTCGACCGCCCATGATGATGCAGGAGCAGATCCGCGAGGAAGCGGGCGGCGCGATGTTGTTCGACGCGTCGCTGGCGCCTGCGGCTGATGTGCGCTGGTTCGACCGCGGCTACTGGCAGCAGCGCGACGCCTTGCGAGTGCAGAGTGGCGGGCGCGGCGGGGTGGCGGTGATCGACACGCCGGCCGGCGCGTGCGTGCTGCGCCATTACCATCGGGGCGGCCTGGTGGCGAAGTTCAACCATGACCACTACCTGTGGACCGGCGCCGCGCATACGCGCAGTTTCGCCGAGTTCCGGCTGCTGGCACATGCCGCGGGGCTCGAACTACCGGCACCGCAGCCGGTGGCCGCGCGCTACCGCCGGCATGGGTTGTCCTACACCGCCGATCTGATCACCCGCCGCATCGAGGATGCGCACACGCTGGCCCAGTGCCTGGCCGAGGGTCGGCTGGATGCCGACCTGGCGCGCGAGACCGGCGCGCTGGTCGCGCGCTTCCATCGCGAAGGAATCTGGCATGCCGATCTGAACGCGCACAACGTGCTGGTCACCGCCGGGGCGCTGTATCTGATCGACTTCGATCGCGGCGCGCTGCGCACGCCGGCGGAAGCCTGGCGGCTGGCCAATCTCGCCCGGTTGCGCCGCTCGCTGGTCAAGCTCGGTGCCATCGAGCGGATAGCCGATTTCCAGGCGACGATCTGGGGACCGCTGGTCTACGGCTACGAACGGACGCTGGGCGCATGAACTGGTCGCTGCGTTTCCTCGGTGTCGGCGCCGCCCACGCGGTAGAGCTGGGTTCCTCGGCCGCGGTGCTCGAACGGGACGGCAAGCCCATGCTGCTGATCGATTGCGGCCCGGACACGCAGGACCGCTATCAGGACGCTTACGGCGAGCTGCCGCGCGCGATCTACATCACCCACACCCACCTGGACCACGTCGGCGGCATGGAGCGGCTGTTCACCCGGCTGTGGTTCGACGAGGCCTTGCGCGGTAGCGTGCGGGTGTTCGCCCACGCCGCGCTGGTGCCGTGGTTGCAGACGCGCGTGGCCGACTACCCCGGCGTGCTGGCCGAGGGCGGCGTCAACTTCTGGGAGGCCTTCCGGCTGGTGCCATGCAGCCGCGGCTTCTGGCTCGACGGCTGGTGGTTCGACGTCTTTCCCACGCGGCACCATCGTCCGAACACTTCCTTCGGCCTGGCGCTGCGCGGCAGCTTCGTGTTCACCGGCGATACCCGCCCGGTGCCGGAGATGCTGGCGCAGCATGCGGCCGGCGACGAACGCGTGCTGCACGACTGCGGGTTGGTGGGCAATCCCTCGCACAGCGGCGTGGATGACCTGGACCGCGAATACGACGAAGGACTGCGGCGGCAGCTGGTGCTGTACCACTATGGCAGCACCGCCGATGGTGAGGCGCTGCGCAGCCGCGGCTATGCCATCGCCGAACCCGGCGGCAGCCTCATGCTGCCTTCACCGTCGCCGCCGCGGCCCGACGCCGGCTGACGTTGCTCCTGCCGGTTGTGTCGGCACGGGGAGATCGCTATCCTTCCGCTTCTTTGCCAGCCTCCAGGGTCGGCAAGGAAGATCCGGAGAGGTGTCCGAGTGGTTGAAGGAGCACGCCTGGAAAGTGTGTATACGGCTTATCCCCGTATCGCGGGTTCGAATCCCGCCCTCTCCGCCAGTTTCTAGTAGGGCGTAACGCGCCCACGTCCATGGTGGCCCCGTCGGTCCCCCCGCGACGATAGTCCGCAAACTCCGCCAGGTCCGGAAGGAAGCAACGGTAGTGGATGATTCGGGTGCCGGGGTGTGGCTGGCGGGGCCGCCGCCATTTCGGGGTAGCGGCGAGCGCGCCCCGACACCGTTCGGCGCCATGCCACTCACGCCGGGAAAGGGGAGGCATCAGATCTTCCTGTCGAGCTCTTCCCCATTTCCGCGGGTGAATGTGCCGAATGCGGATGGCGCTCTTTGCCGACCCGCCCCTGACCTTGGCACAATCGGGGTTCGCCCTCAGGTATAGCCCATGTCCTATCAGGTTCTCGCCCGCAAGTGGCGCCCGCGCAAGTTCGTCGAGCTGGTCGGGCAGGAGCATGTGGTGCGCGCGCTCACCAATGCGCTGGACACCGGGCGCATGCATCACGCCTATCTGTTCACCGGCACGCGCGGCGTGGGCAAGACCACGATCGCGCGCATCTTCGCCAAGTCGCTCAATTGCGAGCGCGGCGAGTCGGCCGATCCCTGCGGCGAGTGCGCGGTCTGCACGGCGGTGGACGCCGGCCGTTTCGTCGACCTGCTCGAGATCGACGCGGCCAGCAACACCGGCGTGGACGACGTGCGCGAGGTGATCGAGAACGCCCAGTACGCGCCCGCCCGGGGCCGCTTCAAGGTGTACCTGGTCGACGAGGTGCACATGCTCTCCAAGCCGGCCTTCAACGCCTTGCTGAAAACTCTGGAGGAGCCGCCGCCGCACGTGAAGTTCCTGCTCGCCACTACCGACCCGCAGAAGCTGCCGGTGACGGTGCTGTCGCGCTGCCTGAAGTTCAACCTCAAGCGCCTGCTGCCCGAACAGATCTCCGGCCAGATGCGCCACATCCTCGACGCCGAACAGATTGCCTACGAGGACGCCGCCATCGGCGAACTCGCGCGCGGTGCCGACGGCTCGCTGCGCGACGGCCTGTCGCTGCTGGACCAGGCAATCGCCTATGGCGGCGGCGGGCTGAAGGCCGACGACGTGCGCGCCATGCTGGGCAGCGTGGCACGCGGCCAGGTGCTGGGCGTGCTCGACGCGCTGGCCGACGGCGACGGCGCGCGGCTGATGGCCGAGTGCGAGCGCATCGCCTCGTACTCGCCCGACTTCGGCGGCGTGCTCGACGACCTGGCCGCCACGCTGCACCATCTCCAGCTGATCCAGCTGGTGCCCGGCTACCGTGTCGAAGGCGACGGGGAGGACGAGCAAGTGCTGGCTGGGTTGTCCGATCGCATGCAGCCGGAAGACGTGCAGCTCTACTACCAGATCGCTACGACCGGCCGCCGCGACCTGGCGCTGGCACCGGATGCACGTACCGGATTCGAGATGGCGCTGTTGCGGATGCTGGCGTTCCGCCCGGGTGAGGCGGGAGAATCCACCCCGTCGGCCGGGCGCGAGAGCCGCCCGTCGCCGGCACCGGCGCCGCGACCCTCATCGGCGATGCCCCGCAGCGAGGCGCCGGCTACCCGCGCAGCACCACCGCCCGCACCACCCGCCGCGCCCAAGGCTCGTCCGCCCCTGGCCACGGATGCCCGCGGCCTGCCGCGCTGGGACGCGCTGATCGAACAGGCTGGCCTGCGCGGTCCCCTCGGCCAACTGGCACAGAACGCCGCATTGCGCGAGCGCGACGGCAACACGCTGGTGCTGGCGCTGCAACCGGCGCACATGCACCTGGCCGTCGAGCCGATGGCAGGCCAGATGGCCGACCGTATCGGCGATGTTCTGGGCGAGCGCATCAAGTTGCGCTTCGTGGTCGACAGCGATGGCGCTGCCGAAACCCCGGCCGCCCGCGCCGCGTCCGCCCGGCAGAGCGCCCAGAGCGCCGCCGAGCAGGCGATCGAAGAGGATCCGCTGGTGCAGTCGCTCAAGCGCGAGTTCGGTGCCCGCGTGGTGCCACAGTCCATCAAACCCATCGAACAATGAGCGGAGTTACGCCATGAGAGGCCAGATCGGTCAGTTGATGCAGCAGGCCCAGCGCATGCAGGAAGACATGAAGCGTGCGCAGGAGGAAATCGCGAAGATGGAAGTCACCGGCAGCGCCGGCGGCGGCCTGGTCACGGTGCTGATGACCGGCGCGCACGAGGTGCGCCGCGTGCAGATCGACCGCAAGCTGTTCGCCGACGATCCGGAGATGGCCGAGGACCTGGTCGCCGCCGCCGTCAACGACGCGGTCAACAAGGTGGCCGAGGCCAGTCGCGGCAAGCTCGGCGGCGTGACCTCCGGCATGAATCTGCCGCCCGGTTTCAAGATGCCGTTCTGAGCCGGCATTCGGGGTTCGGGATTGGCAAGCAGCCCCCGGCTTTTTGAATCCCGAATCCCGCTTCGCGAATCCCGAGATCATGACAGGTTCCCCCCTTCTCGCCGACCTCATCGAAGCGCTGCGCTGCCTCCCCGGCGTGGGCGGCAAGAGTGCGCAGCGGATGGCTTTCCATCTGCTCGAGCGCGAGCGTACGCGCGGCCTGAAACTGGCCGGAGCGCTGCGCGAGGCGATGGAGCGCATCGGCAACTGCACGCGCTGCCGGAATTTCAGCGAGGATCCGGTCTGCGCGCTGTGCGCGAGCGGCAGTCGCGACCGCAACGTCCTGTGCGTGGTGGAGTCGCCGACCGATCTGGCCGCCATCGAACAAGCCACCGGCTATCGCGGGCAGTACTTCGTTTTGCTCGGCCGGCTGTCGCCACTGGACGGACTCGGCCCGGAAGAGCTTGGCCTGGCACAGCTGAGCGCGCGGCTGGGCGAGGGCGAGATCGAGGAAATGATCATCGCCACCAATCCGACCGTCGAAGGCGAGGCCACCGCGCACTACCTGGCGCAGCTGGCCAACGCCGGCGGCGTGAAGCCGACCCGGCTGGCACACGGCGTGCCGCTGGGGGGCGAGCTCGAGTACGTCGACCGCGGCACGCTGGCGCACGCCTTCGGTAGCCGCCAAGTGCTCGAATGACGCCCGCCACTGGACGAAATGCGGCCGCGCCGCGCCTCGTGTTCGAGGCGCCCGCGCCGGCCGAGTACTGCGCACTGCGCCAGGCTGCCGGCCTCAGCCGCATGGACGAGGCGGCCGCCCGCGTCGGGCTTCCGGCCAGCTGGTGTGCGGTCTGCCTGCGCGACGGCGAGGAACTGGTGGGCATGGGACGGCTGGTCGGCGACGGGGCGTTGTTCCTGCAGCTAGCCGACATCGCCGTACGCCCGGACTGGCAGCGGCGCGGGCTCGGCAGTCGAATCGTGGCGGCGCTGATGGAGCACGCGCGCGAGTGCGCACCCCGCGACGTGGTCGTTACCCTGCTCGCCGACGGCGAGGCCTGCCGGCTGTACGAGCAGTTCGGGTTCCGGCTGAGCGCTCCGCATTCGCAGGGTATGCTGCTGCGGCTGTAATCGCACCGCACGAAGGAGTCAGGCATGGGCGACACGATCTTCGGCAAGATCATCCGGCGGGAAATCCCCGCCGATATCGTCTTCGAAAACGACGAGGTTCTCGGTTTCCGGGACCTGAACCCGCAGGCGCCGGTGCACGTGCTGTTTATCCCGAAGAAGCCGTTGCCGACCTTGAACGACGCGCAGCCGGCCGATGCCGGGCTGCTGGGAAAAGTGTTGATCGCCGCAGCCGACTACGCCAAGCAGGAAGGGCTGGCCGAGCAGGGCTATCGCACCGTGATCAACTGCAACGAGCACGGCGGGCAGACGGTTTACCACCTGCACGTGCATTTGCTGGCCGGGCGCCGCATGAACTGGCCGCCCGGCTGAACGCACTGCCGGGCTGCATCCGGTGGTGCGCTGGTGCGCTTCGATAGGGAACCTCGGAAAACCCCGAAAGCTTCCGACGCCCACTGCAGGAGCCCACTTGTGGCGATGCTTTTGGCGTGCAATCAGACGTAAGACCATCGCCCACAAGTGGGTTCCTGCAAAAGCGTCGCGCGAAAAGAGCTATTCGAGGTTCCCGACAGTAGGATCCAACGAAAAACGCCGGCGCGAGGCCGGCGTTTTTTGCGATCGGAGGCAGCCTACTTGTGGCCAGGCCTGGGCGCTGGCGCGGGTGCCGGGCGCACCACGATCACGCGCGGGCGATTCCAGAACGGGTCGCCCCACGGGCCCCAGTACGGCCCGAAGCCCGGACCCCAGAACGGATCGTAGTAACCCGGCGGGTAGCGCACGGTCACCGGGCGCTTCGGCCACAGGTAGACCACGTCGGCCTCCACGCGCGGGTAGGCGTAGTCGTAGTCACCCACCTTTTTGGTCACGGTGCCATGTAGGGTGCCGGTAACAGTGAGCTCGCGGCCGCGGGTGAACACTTCCGGATCGTAGAAACCCTCGTGGCAGGCGACGAAGCGACCGTCGGTGGCGCCGCTGGTGCCGGACTCCGGCCGTGCCTGCTTGTCCAGCGGGCGCGACAGCAAATAGAAACAGGTCTGTTGCGGGCCCGGCTCGGTCTTGATGATCTCGCCGCCCCAGCGCACCTTCGCGCCCCCGGCGCCGCCCTGCTGGGCGCCCGCCGTGCTCACGTTGGAGTAGGTGCCCTGCAGCGGCTGGGGCATCGTCGCGCAGGCGGTCAGCAGGCCGAAGGCGGTGGCCAGGACCAGCGGTCGGTACGGAAAGGACATGGTGGTTCTCCCTGGGACTGCGATCGCCGGGCGATCGCATGGATAGTCATTTGACCACGCGGCGCGGCCGGAATTCCCGTACCGCCCGCTGGAAATCCCGCAGCAGTTCAGGCACGGGTTCGTCGCGTGCATAGCGCAGATCGAGGTAGCGGTTCATCAATCGCTCCAGTTGGCCGCGCTGCGCGGGCAACGCCCTTGCCGCGCGGCTCAGGTAATGCTGCGGCCCCTCGCCGCGACGGCGCGTGATGCCGGCGCGGGCGAGCCTGACCTCCAGTCGCCGCAGCGCCTGGCGCAGCGGCTCGGGCCGTTCACGCCGCCACAACGCCCAGCCCACGCCGATGGCCACGAACAGGGCCGTGCCGATGGCCAACAGCATGCCCAGCATCGCCGTGCCGGTGTCGCGGATGCCGAACGGGGTCAACAGGCCACGCTGGCGCAGTGCATCGAACCCGATAACGCCTTGGGCCCACCAGTGGTTGACCACGTCCCAGCGGTTGCGCAGTGCGCCCAGCCAGCCGCTTTGCGTCCAACCGAGCTGGTCGCCGGCGGCGGCCTCGGCGCCCAGGCTGACGCGTTCAGGTCGAACCGCGGCGGTCGGGTCGATGCGTACCCAGCCACGTCCTTGCAGCCACACCTCGCTCCAGGCGTGCGCGTCGGACTGGCGCACCAGCAGATAGTTGCCCAGCCGGTTCCAGTAGCCACCTTGGTAGCCGGTGACCACCCGCGCGGGAATACCCGCCGCGCGCATCAGCACCGTGAAGGACGAGGCGTAGTGCTCGCAGAACCCCTCGTGGGTATGGAACAGGAAGTCGTCCATCGCATTGCGGCCCAGCGGCGCCGGCGCCAGCGTGTAGCGGAACCCGCCGTCGTGGAACAACCCCAGCGCGGCGTCGATGATGGCCTGGTCGTTGCCGCCGTAGCGCGCGCGCCACTGTGCGGCCAGCGCGTGCGTGCGCGGGTTGAATCCCTCGGGCAGGCGCAGGGCGAAACGCCTTGCCGCCTCGGGCAGCCGCGCCTGCAGGCGGTAGTGCAGTGCCGCGCGCGCCTCGTAATGCAGTGGCTCGCGGACGGGCTTGTCGCTGAAAACCTCGCGGTCGGGGCTGAGGCTCGCATCGACTGGTGCCTGTGGCGGCACGCCGAGTGCGGGCAGGACGGCGCGGTCGGTCGGCTCCAGGTCGACCTGATAGCCGGTGGTGACCCTGGCCTCCAGTGTCTCGGGCGGCCGTGGCCTGCCGTCGGCGCGGCGCAGCTGAACGTGTTCCCACGTGCGTCCGTCATACACCCACATCACGTAGGCGCGGAAATAGCGCAATTCACGCGCCGGCGGCGGGCCATCGAAGCTGACCCGCATTGCCGGGCGGTCATCGACCAGCAGTTCGGTGAAGTTGCCCGGCGACATCCGGTCGCTCAGGCCAGTGCGCGCCTCGCTACGGTTGGCCGCGCCCCACAAGGGCGAGCTCAGCCGGGGCACCAGCGCAAAGGCGAGCAGGGCCAGCGGCACCGCGGCGGCGAGCAGGGCCAGGCCGGGGACCAGCGCGTGCGGCAGGCTCGCCGGAGCCTGCGCCGGCTCCAGCGCGCGTAACGTGGCCAGTGCGGGCAACAGGCCCAGGGCCACCACGACAGTGGCGACCAGGCCCTGGTCGAACAGCAGCGCGGCCATCAGGCCGAAGCAGGCGAAGCTCACGCCGACTTTGGCGTCGCGGGGCGTCTCGCTTTCCAGCAGCTTGAGTACCAGCAGCCCGACGGCCAGCGCCGAGCCCGGTTCCTGTCCGAAAATCGTGCCGTAGTGGAACACCACCGCCACCGCCAGCAACGCCAGTAGTGGCAGCTTCAGCAGCAGCGGTGCGCGCTTGCCGTGGTGGCGGCGCTGCCACCAGCGCGTGGCCAGCACCAGGGCCAGTGCGCCGGCCAGCCACCAGGGCAAGTGTGCCACGTGCACGCCGAGCACGCAGGCCATGGTCAGGCAAAGCAGGTCGAACGCGCGCGAATCCAGGATGGGTTCGCCATGATGGCGATGCAGGGCGCGCATCATGGCAGCGACGCCAGTGCGCTCATGCAGCGCGCGTAATGGCCCGGACCGCTGCCGACCTCGATCGGTTGGCCCGGCAGCCACAGGCTGTGGCGGCGGCCCTGGGCATGGGCCTCGCCCAGCCAGCGGGCCAGGCGGGCGATGCGCGCCTCGTTGTCCATGCCTTCCAGCTCGCGCCAGTCGAGGCGCCATTCGGGGCGGGATTCGGGTTGTTCGAAATCCTTGCTGAGCAATTGGCCCAGTCGCGCGCTGGCCTTCCAGGCGATGTGCTTGCGCGGATCGCCGCTGCGGTAGTCGCGCAACGCGGCCAGGTCCTCGCCTCGGTGCAGGCGCGGGCGCAGGCCTTCGTCGGCGGGCAGGCGCGGTGGTGGCCCGCTGTTTTCCGGACGCGGCCAGACCAGCGCGGATTGCGCCGGATGCACCCAGCTCCACGCGCGGAACAGCCCCAGTGGCCAGGTCGTCCAGACGCGCAGGCGCGGCAATGGCTGCCAGCCGCGCTGGGCGGTGGCCAGCGGCAGGGTGACGTCGGCCCGGCCGCTGGCATCGATGGCGAATGGCTGGCAGGCGTTGCCCAGATCGACACGGATCGCGCTGCGGGGGCGGGTCGATTCGAATTCCAGGGTCAGCGCCAGCGCCTCGCCGGCGATCGCCTGGCCGGCGCGCACGCTGGCCAGGGCGAGCCCGTCGAGCGCGCGGAAGGCCACCAGCATGCTGGCCGCGCCGGCCGCGCCGAGCATGCAGGTCAGCAGCAGCGCGGCGTTGTTGGAATAGTTCAACGAGCCGACCAGCATCACCAACAGCAGGATCGTGAAGCCGATGCCGAAGCCGGTCGGCACGATGTAGATGCGCCGGCGGTGCAGCTCGATCGGCATCGGCTCGGTGCGGCGGAAACGGGTCAGCGCGGGCAGCCGCCGTTCGGCCAGTTGCTGCAGGCGGCGCAATGCGTCGCGCACGGTCAGTCGACCGCGGTATCAGCCAGCAGCGCGCGGGCCAGCGCATCCCCGCTGGCGCCGCGCGAAGGCACCAGCCGGTGCGCGGCCAGTGGCACGAACAGCGCCTGAATGTCCTCCGGCAGCACGTGGCCACGTCCGCTCAACAAGGCCCACGCACGCGCTGCGCCGAGCAGGGCGATGCCGGCCCGCGGCGACAGCCCAACCTTGATGTCCGCATGACGACGGCTGGCCGCTAGCAACGCCTGCAGGTAATCGAGCAGCGCGCTGCTGGCGGTGATGCGCTGCGCCTGGCCGTGCAGCGCGGCCAGGCTGGGTGCGTCGAGCTGCGGCGTGAGCTGGGCCAGCAGGTCGCGGCGATCGCTGCCGGCCAGCAGCGCGCGCTCGGCGGCAGCGTCGGGATAATCCAGCGAGATGCGCAGCATGAAGCGGTCCAGCTGCGAGTCGGGCAGGGGAAAGGTGCCATGCAGGTCCAGCGGGTTCTGCGTGGCGACCACGAAGAACGGTTGCGCCAGCGTGTGCGTCTGGCCGTCCACGGTGACCTGCCCCTCGGCCATGGCTTCGAGCAGCGCGCTTTGCGTTTTGGGCGTGGCGCGGTTGATCTCGTCGGCGAGCATCAGACCGGTGAAGATCGGGCCGGGATGAAAGCGGAATTGCCCCGTCTCGCGCTCGAACACGCTGACCCCGATAATGTCCGAAGGCAGCAGGTCGCTGGTGAACTGGATGCGTTGGAAATCCAGTGCGAAGCTCGCGGCCAGCGCATGCGCCAGCGTGGTCTTGCCCACGCCGGGCACGTCCTCCAGCAAGAGATGGCCGCCGGCGACCAGACAGGTGAAGGCCAGCTTGACCTGGCGCGGCTTGCCTAGCAGCACGCGGTTGACCTGGGCCATCGCCGCTTCCAGGCGGGAATGGAGCGTTTCTTCGGGCAGGGGAGTGGTGGCGGACATGGGTTCCTGGCAGTCGGCACGGGCACAACGCGGGGAGGGTCGGTCGAGTGTAGCGGCCCATCTCGCGCGCTGGCGAGGCGCGTTCCTCATTGCGTTCGTTGTCCTGCTGGTTCTCAAGTGCATCGTCGCCGCGCGCATGTCGCCGTTCGGCGACGAGGCGTTCTACTGGCTGGAGAGCCGACACCCGGCCTGGGGCTACAGCGATCTGCCGCCGCTGACGGCGTGGCTGATCCGGCTGGGCGAGGGTATCGCCGGGCACGGCCTGCTGGGCATGCGCTGGCCGTTCCTGCTGCTGGGCAGCGCGTTGCCGTGGGTGATGGTGGCGTTCGGGCGGCGTGCGTTCGACGCGCGCATCGGTTGGCAGGCGGGCCTGCTGTGCATGGCGCTGCCGCTGGCCGGTACGTTCGGTGTGATGGCAATGCCGGACGTGCCGTTGACCCTGGCGATCGCCGTGGCCTTGCATGCGCTGTTGCGCGCGATGGACGAGGATCGCCTGCGCGACTGGCTGCTGCTCGGCGTCGCGCTGGCGGTGGCGTGGCTGACCCACTACCGCGCGGCGATGGTGATGCTGGCCGGACTGCTGCTGCTGGTGTTCACCACGCGCGGCCGCGCGCAGTGGCGCCGGGGCGGCCTGTGGCTGGCGCTTGCCGTGGCGGCGCTGGGGTTGATCCCGCTGGTGGTGTCGAACTGGCGCCAGCATGGCGCAGGCCTCGCGTTCCAACTGGTCGATCGCAACCCATGGAGCTTCCACGCCGATGCGCTGGTGCAGCCGCTGGAGCAGGCGATCGCCTGCACGCCGGTGCTCTACGCCTTGTTGCTGTGGGCGCTGTGGCGCAGCTGGCGCCGGCGTGACGAAGGGGCGCCGTGGGATTTCCTCGCCTGGACATCGCTCGGCTTCCTGGTGCCGTATTTCCTGTTCGGCCTGTTCGCCGACGACCTGCGCTTTCGCGCGCACTGGCCGCTGCCCGGTTACCTGCCATTGCTTGCCGCCTTGCCCGCGCTGTGCCGGCAGGCGGGCCGGGGATGGCGCGTCGCCACCGTGATCGGCGGCGTGCTGGGCGGACTCGGCACTGTGCTTGGACTGGGCTATCTCGCGCTGGCGGCGAGTGCGCAGGGCGTGGAAGTGCTGGCATCGAGCAAGGCATTCCCGAGCAACTTCGTGGGCTGGCGCGAGAGCGCGGCGCAGGCGCAGGTCCTGCTGGAACACGAGGACGCGGTGCTGGTGGCCGACAACTTCATGCTGGCCGCCGAGCTGGAATTCCAGCTCGATGGCCGCCGGCCGGTGTATTCGCTGGACAGTTCGCTCAACGTCAAGCACGGCCGTGCGCCGCAGCTGGCGATCTGGCAGCTCGACGAGGCCGGGCTGCGCACCGCGCACGCCGGTGAGCCGATGCTGCTGGTGGTGAGCGAGGTGATGCGCGAGCGCGAGATGCTGGAACGGCTGGGGTCGATCTGCGGCAGCATCGAGGCGCCGCGGCTGGTCGCGCGGCAAGTGCTGTTCGACGGGCGCAAGAGCTTCGCGTACTACCGGGGTCGGGTGCCGGTCTCGCCGCCTGCGCGGCTGGCCGATCCCTCCCGGTGCCTGTTCTGGCGCAACGCGCAAGCCGTGCCTCGACGGTAGGACGGCCTTGAGCCCACCCGCTTTTCGCCACTTGGCGCCCGGTAGGCTGAAGCCCACCCTACGGTTCAGGGGATGGCCAGGCCTGCTTCGCGCAGCAGCCGTGCCAGTGCGATCAACGGCAAACCCACCAGCGCGGTAGGGTCGCTGCTGTCGATGCGCTCGAACAAAGCAACGCCCAGGCCCTCGCACTTGAAGCTGCCGGCGCAGTCCAGCGGCTGCTCGCGCGCCACGTATCGAGCGATCTCGGCGTCCGCGAGCGGCCGGAACTGCACGCGCGTGGTGTCCAGGTGCGTGCGCCGGCGCCCGTCGCGGGTATCGAACACGCACAGCCCCGTATGGAAGCGCACCTCGCGGCCCGCACAGGCGGCCAACTGGGCCTGCGCGGCATCGGCGCTGCCGGGCTTGCCCAGCGCATGGCCGTCGAGCTCGGCGATCTGGTCCGAGCCGATCACCAGGGCATCGGCCAGTCCGCTGGCGGCGCCCTCGGCCTTGGCGATGGCCAGGCGCAGGGCGCCCTCGACCGGGGTCTCGCCGGGAGCCAGGGTTTCATCGGTGCCGGGCGCGCGCTGGTCGAAGTCGTCCACCAGCCGGCGCAGCAGTTCCGCGCGGTAGCGCGAGGTGGAACCCAGTACCAGCCGCGTCATACGTCCGATTCGCGGCGGATGTGCTCGCGCATGGCGTCGTCCAGGTCGTGGTGCGCCCGTTCCAGCGCGTTTACCAGCGGGCGCAGCCGGGCGCGGGTCTGGCTCATGTCCGCGGCGGCCTCGTCCAGCCCCTGCTGGCTGGCATCGGGCGCGCAGTCGCGAATCCACAGCCGCTGCTGCAGCAGCGAGCGCAGGCCGGCGTCGATCGCCTGGGTGGCCTCCTGCTCGCCGGCCGCGGGTTGGTCGGGATTGAGCGACATCACCGCATGGGCCTGCTTGAGCCCGTTGCGGCAGGTCTTCAGGTCGGCCTCCAACTGGTCGGCCAGTTCAAGCAACCGCAGCATGCTGTCGCTGCGCTGGTCCAGCCGCCGACGGCGGCCCAGCAGCACGAATGCGCCTGCGCCCACCAGCAGCAGGAACATCGCGGCAAGGCCGAAGGCGAGGGTAACGGGCACAATAGGGAGCCGGTGACAGTCGGAAGGGCAGTCTGCCGCAGTCCCGCCGGCAGGCAAAGCCCGTCATGGCGCGGTTGACTTGCACCCGCGCCGGACCTTAAGATTTCGCGATTATGTCCGTGACACTGCCAGAGTCCGTGGACGCTTGGCGCATGGTCTCGGCGCGGCGTTCGTTTACCGGGACGCTTCCCGTGGCCGCCATGTCCCGCCTGTGCGGGATGCTGGCCGGCAACGAAGGGGCGGCGCAGTACGCGCTGGATTTCGGTCGCGACGAGTTCGGTACGGCCTACCTCCAGTTGCACGTCGAGGCACCGCTGACGTTGACCTGTCAGCGTACGCTGGAACCGTTCGTGCTGCCGCTGGAAGTGGACGGCCGGCTCGGCCTGATCCGCAGCGAACGCGAGGAGGCGGCCCTGCCGCCCGGTTGCGAGCCGCTGCTGGTCGACGAGGACGGCAAGCTGAACCTGGCGGACGTGATCGAGGACGAATTGCTGTTGGCGTTGCCGCTGGTGCCGGTCAATCCGGACAGCAGCCTGCCACCCGAAGTGACCGATGCGGGTTCACCCGAACCCGCATCGGAACGTACCGACAACCCGTTCGCGGTCCTTCGCGAACTCAAGCACAACGATTGAAGCTGGAGATACACCATGGCCGTTGCCAAGAGCCGCAAGACCCCGTCCACCCGCGGCATGCGTCGTTCGCACGACAAGCTCAAGACCGTGCAGCTGGCGACCGACCCGACCAGCGGCGAGGTACATCTGCGCCACCACGTCACCAAGGACGGCTACTACCGTGGCAAGAAGGTGATCGACACCGCCGCGGCCGTCGACGCCGAATAAGCGCCATCCACCGGACGCAGCAAAGCGGCGCGGCGACGCGCCGCTTTGCGTTTCGGCGTCCGCGAACGTAACGTTGCGGATCCGGCGCGGCTGGACCTGGGCGGCAGAAGCCACCGGGCCAAAGAAGCCATCGCCCCCGCTTGCAGATGGACAGCCCCATGGCTTCGATTTATGCCCGCATCACCGGCACCGGCAGCGCGCTGCCCGAGCGCGTGCTGAGCAACGCCGATCTGGAAAAGTTCGTCGAGACCAGCGATGAATGGATCCGCAGCCGCACCGGCATCCGCCAGCGCCACGTCGCGGCGGAAGGCCAGACCACCGGCGACCTGTCCCTGCTCGCCGCCCAGCGTGCGCTGGAAGCGGCTGGCGTCAAGGCGTCCGAGCTGGACCTGATCGTACTGGGCACCACCACGCCCGACCTCATCTTCCCGTCCACCGCCTGCCTGGTGCAGAACCGCCTGGGCGCCAACGGCTGTGCCGCGTTCGACGTCAACGCCGCCTGTTCGGGCTTCGTCTATGCGCTGGGCATTGCCGACAAATTCATCCGCAGCGGGCAGTCGAAGAAGGTGCTGGTGATCGGCGCCGAGACGCTGACCCGCATGATCGACTGGACCGAGCGCGAAACCTGCGTGCTGTTTGGCGACGGCGCCGGCGCGGTGGTGCTGGAAGCCAGCGACGAGCCCGGTATCTATGCCACCTGCATGCATGCCGACGGCGGCTTCAAGGAACTGCTGTGGAACCCGGTCGGCGTCTCTGTCGGCTTCCGTGACGAGCCCAACCATGGCGTGCGCATCAAGATGGCCGGCCGCGAGGTGTTCAAGGTCGCGGTCAAGACGCTCGACTCGCTGGTCGAGCAGACCCTGCAGGCCGCCGGCATGGAGGCGTCGCAACTGGACTGGCTGATTCCGCACCAGGCTAACCTGCGCATCATCGAGGCCACCGCCAAGCGGCTCAACATGTCGATGGATCAGGTTATCGTGACCGTCGACAAGCATGCCAACACCTCGTCGGGCTCGGTGCCGCTGGCACTCGACTATGCAGTGCGTTCGGGCAAGGTGCAGCGTGGCCAGAACCTGCTGCTGGAAGCCTTCGGTGGCGGCTTCACCTGGGCTTCGGCGTTGTTGCGCTACTGAGTCCGGAAAGCCCTGACGCGATGCCGCCTTCGGGCGGCATCGTCGTTTCCGGGGAAAGTTCCTGCGAAACAGTCCGCCAGTCGCGACACATGCCCTATACGGCTGCGTACGCGCGCGGCTGCTGGCATCATCGCTTCTTTGCTTTGGATACCCCTCGATGACTGACACCTCCGCTTCGCTCGCCTTCGTCTTCCCCGGCCAGGGTTCGCAATCGGTCGGCATGCTGGCCGAGCTGGCCGCCGCGCACGCGGATGTGCGGGCGACCTTCGAGGAAGCCTCCGAGGGTGCCGGCGCGGACCTGTGGCAACTCAGCCAGCAGGGTCCAGAGGATCAGCTCAATCGGACCGAGAACACCCAGCCCGCGCTGCTGGCCGCGAGCGTGGCGGTGTGGCGCGTATGGGCGAAGCTTGGGGGCGCGCGTCCCGCGCAGCTGTCGGGCCACAGCCTGGGTGAGTACAGCGCGCTGGTCTGTGCCGGTGCGTTGTCGCTGCATGACGCGGCCGCGCTGGTGGCCGAGCGCGGCCGCCTGATGCAGGCGGCCGTGCCGTCGGGCGTGGGCGCGATGGCGGCGATCCTGGGCGGCGATGACGCGCAGATCGCGCAGGTGTGCGAAGAGGTCGCGCAGGGCCAGGTGGTCTCGCCGGCCAACTACAACTCTCCGGGCCAGCTGGTTATTGCAGGCAATGCCGAAGCGGTCGACCGTGCGCTGGCGAAGCTCGGCGAGCTGGGCGTGAGGAAGGCGGTCAAGCTGGCCGTGTCGGTGCCTTCGCATTGCGCGTTGATGCGTGAGGCGGCCGACAGGCTCGGCGAACGCATGGCCACGATCGAGTGGTCGCCGCCCGGCATCCCCGTGGTACAGAACGCCGAGGCGCGCAGCTACGGCAGCGTGCAGGAGATCCGCGGCGCGCTGCAGCGGCAACTCTACCTGCCGGTGCGCTGGACCGAATGCGTGCAGGCGCTTGCCGGCAACGGCGCCACCCGCGTGCTCGAATGCGGGCCGGGCAAGGTGCTTTCGGGCCTCATCAAGCGCATCGACAAAGGCCTGGATGCGCGTGCCATCGGCGCGCCGGCCGAGCTGGAATCCGCGCTTGCGTAGGGTGGGCTTGAGCCCGCCGCTGTCGTACCGGGATGGTGGGCTGAAGCCCACCCTACGGGTACTTGGCTATCTTTCGGTTTCCTTAAAAAAGGCATGACGATGAGCAACACGCTGCAAGGAGAAATCGCGCTGGTCACCGGCGCCAGCCGCGGCATCGGCGCGGCGATCGCCGACGAGCTGGCGGCCATGGGCGCCACCGTGATCGGCACGGCCACCAGCGAGAATGGCGCCAAGGCCATTGGCGAGCGCCTGGCCGCCCACGGTGGTCATGGCCGCGTGCTGGACGTGACCGACGGCGCTGCGGTCGAAGGCCTGATCGACGCCACGGCCAAGGAGTTCGGTGCGGTCTCGATCCTGGTCAACAACGCCGGCATCACCCGCGACCAGTTGCTGATGCGCATGAAGGACGAGGACTGGCAGGCGATCATCGACACCAACCTCACCTCGGTCTACCGCACCTCCAAGGCGGTGATGCGCGGCATGATGAAGGCGCGCAAGGGCCGCATCATCTCGATCGCCTCGGTGATCGGCCTGACCGGCAACCCGGGGCAGGCCAACTACGCGGCCGCCAAGGCGGGCATCATCGCGTTCTCCAAGTCGCTGGCGCGCGAGATCGGCACGCGCGGCATCACCGTCAACGTGGTCGCGCCCGGTTTCATCGATACCGACATGACGCGCGCGCTGCCGGAGGAGTCGAAGCAGGCGTTGCTGGGACAGATCGCGCTGGGCCGGCTGGGCGAGGCGAGCGACATCGCCAAGGCCGTCGGCTTCCTTGCATCGCCCGCCGCCGCGTACATCACCGGCGAAACGCTGCACGTCAACGGCGGCATGTACATGCCCTGACGTATGGCACGGTTGTCGCCAAGGACTCGTTTTTAGGCGACAATCGACCTTTCGCGCCGGCCCGAAAGCCTGCGCGTCCCGACCCTGCCGGCGTGGCAATGGCGGCCTGGCCGCTTACCCACTACAATTCGCCGGCCTTTGCCGGACCCGTGCCGGCCCGACAAAAAAAGCACACCCCTTGGGAGGTTTGGCAACATGAGCACCATCGAAGAGCGCGTCAAAAAGATCGTCATCGAGCAGCTGGGCGTGAAAGAAGATGAAGTCACGGCGAACGCTTCGTTCGTGGACGACCTGGGCGCCGATTCGCTGGACACGGTGGAACTGGTGATGGCCCTCGAGGAAGAGTTCGAGACCGAGATTCCCGACGAGGAAGCCGAGAAGATCACCACCGTGCAGCAGGCCGTCGACTACATCAAGGCCCACACCAAGGACTGATCGGTTTCGTGGCGGGTCTCCGCGCCCCTGGCGGCGCGGTTTCCGTTCACGCGGCGATACTGAAAGCTGCGCCACCTTGGCGCAGTTTTCGTTTCTGCCTTTGAAACGTCCGATACCGTATGGTGGATACGACGCCCGCCGGCGAAGCGGGGCGCATGTCCGCGATCCGCGCGGGACGGCCGCCATCGGCGGCGGATCCACGCAATCACGTAAGGAACATCAGCATGAGCAAGCGACGTGTGGTAGTGACCGGCATGGGAATCATCTCGCCGGTCGGCAACGACATCGCCACCGCTTGGAAGAATGTGGTCGAGGGCAATAGCAGCATCGGTCCGGTGACCAGTTTCGATGCCAGCGCTTACGCCACACGTATCGCTGGCGAAGTCCACGACTTCGACCCGGTGGAGGCCTATTTCGCCGGTACCGACACGCCCGACGACGAGCGGCGGGCGATCGCCAAGGACTTCAAGCGGATGGACCCGTTCATCCACTACGGCATCGTGGCGGGTACTCATGCGCTGCGCCAGTCGGGGTTGGTGATCGACGGCCGTAACGCCGCTCGTATCGGCATCGCCGCGGGCGCCGGCATCGGCGGGCTGCACACCATCGAATCGACCGCGCTGGAGCTGGCGGAAAAGGGGCCGCGCAAGGTCTCGCCGTTCTACGTGCCCAGCTCGATCATCAACATGGTCGCCGGCAACCTGTCGATCTACCACGGCATCAAGGGCCCGAACATTGCCTTGGTTTCGGCCTGTACCACCGCCGCACACAATATCGGCATGGCGATGCGCCTGATCCAGTACGGCGACGCCGACGCAATGCTGGCCGGCGGCGCCGAGTTCGCCACCACGCCGACAGCGATGGCGGGCTTCTGCTCGGCCAAGGCTATGTCCACGCGCAACGATGACCCCACCCACGCCAGTCGCCCTTGGGACACCGGTCGCGACGGCTTCCTGCTGTCCAACGGCGCGGGCATGCTGATGCTCGAGGAATACGAATTCGCCAAGGCGCGCGGCGCCAACATCCTGGCCGAGCTGAGCGGTTTCGGTATGAGCGGCGACGCGTACCACATCACCGCCCCGAGCGGCGAGGGCGCGGAGCTGGCCATGCGCAACGCGCTCCATGACGCGCAGCTGCAACCGTCGCAGGTGCAGTACGTCAACGCGCACAGCACCTCGACCCAGGTAGGCGACCTGGGCGAGGCCAAGGCGATCCGCAACGTGTTCGGCGACCATGCCACGCAGAAGGGCAAGTTCGCGGTCAGCTCCACCAAGTCGGTCACCGGGCATCTGCTCGGCGCGGCGGGTGGCGTGGAGGCGATCTTCTCGATCATGGCGCTGCGCGAAGGCGTGCTGCCGCCGACCATGAACCTGGTCGACGTGGATCCGGAAGTCGCAGCGCTCGGCATGGACCTGGTGCCGAACAAGGCCGAACCGGCCGGCATCGAGGTTGCCATGTCGAACTCGTTCGGTTTCGGCGGCACCAACGGCACGCTCGTCTTCCGTCGCGTCTGAACGTGACCCACCGGCGCCGCCTGCCCGGCGGCCGGCGCGACCTGCTCGCGCCGGCCGCTGCGTTTCCGGACCGCTATCCCTGCCTGCTCGAGAGCGTGCTGCACGGCAGCGCGCAGGCACGCTACGACATTCTGTTCGCCTTTCCGCGCGAGGCGCTGATGCTGTCCGCAGACGGCGCGCTCCACGGCGCCCAGCAGCCCCAGGACGGGGGCGGCTTCCTCGCTGCACTCGATGCCGCCTGGCAGGCCGAACGCGTGGCTGCGCACATCGACGGATTGCCTTTCCACGGTGGCTGGGTGCTGCTGCTAGCGTACGAACTGGCCGGCGAGATCGAGCCTCGCCTGCGCCTCCGTGCCGGCCACGATATGCCGGTCGCATTCGCGTTGCGTTGTCCGGTGGCGGCGATCGTCGACCATGCGGCTCAGTGCACCTGGCTGGTGGCCGAGGAAGGACACGGGCATCTGCTCGATCTGGTGGAGGCTGACCTCGCCGTGTCGTCTGCGATCCCTGCGATCCTACCGCCTACGGTGATCGAGGAGGACGCGCCCGAGCGCTTCCTTGATGGTGTCGCATGCATCCAAGAGCACCTGCATGCCGGCGACCTCTTCCAGGCCAACCTCTCGCGGGCCTGGCGCGCGCGCTATGCACAGCCGCCCGTGCCAGCGGCCTTGTACGGAGCGTTGCGCGCTGCCAATCCGGCGCCGTTCGCGGGTTTGATGCAACAGCCGGGTTGGGCAATCGCCAGCTCCTCGCCGGAGCGGCTGGTCGAAGTGCGCGACGGCGTCGCGCAGACACGCCCCATCGCCGGCACTCGCCCGCGCCTGGCCGGTGACGACGACGCGGCACGCATCCGCGAACTGGCCGCGCATCCGAAAGAGCGCGCCGAACACGTCATGCTGATCGACCTCGAGCGCAACGACCTGGGCCGGGTCTGCACGCCCGGTTCGGTCGAGGTGGATGAGTTGATGGTGGTGGAAAGCTACGCCCACGTGCACCACATCGTCTCCAACGTGCGCGGGCGCCTGCGCGAGGGGGTGACACCAGGGCAGGTGATTGCCGCGACCTTTCCGGGCGGCACGATCACCGGTTGTCCCAAGGTGCGCTGCATGGAAATCATCGCCGCGCTGGAGGATGCCCCGCGCGGCGCCTACACCGGCGCTCTGGGCTACCTCGACCGCAGCGGGGAGCTGGATCTCAACATCCTGATCCGCACGCTCGCCCAGGTCGGCCCTGACGTGAGCTTTCGTGCCGGCGCCGGCATCGTGGCCGACTCGGAGGCGGACAGGGAACTGGACGAGACTCGCGCCAAGGCGCGCGGTCTGTTGCGTGCACTGGGAGCGTCCGGTTGATCGCCCGCATGCTGATCGACGGGCGGATGCGTGGCCAGGTGTCGGCGCTGGATCGCGGGCTCGGCTACGGCGACGGGTTGTTCGAGACGATCCGTTTCGTGGGCGCCGACGCCCCCTTGTGGGCGCGCCACATGCAGCGGCTGGAGGAGGGTTGCCGCCGGCTGGGGTTGCCGATGCCGGGTCCGGCGATGCTGCTGGACGAAGCACGCGCCGTGTCGCGGGACATGTCCGGGGCGGTGGTGCGGGTCACGCTCACGCGCGGTGAAGGCGCACGCGGCTACAAGCCGCCCGCGCAGCCGCAGCCGACGCGCATCGTCGCCGCCTTCGACCCGCCGCCGCCCGACGATGCCGCGCAGGCCGACGGCATCCGCGTGCGCCTGTGCGCCACCTCGCTGGCGGCACAACCGCTGCTTGCCGGCCTCAAGCACCTCAATCGCCTGGAGCAGGTGCTGGCGCGCGCCGAGTGGGACGATCCGGCGATCACCGAGGGACTGCTTTGCGATGCCGACGGCCTGGCCATCTCGGCGACGTCGGCGAACCTGTTCGCGGTGTCCGGCAAGATGCTCGCCACCCCGGCAGTGGACCGTTGCGGCGTCGCCGGCGTGGGCCGGGCCGAGGTGCTGGCCGCCTGGCCGCATGCGCAGGTGCGCTCGATTCCGCTGGAAGAGCTGCGCCGCGCCGACGAGTTGTTCCTGTCCTCCAGCGTGCGCGGCATCCTGCCTGTCCGCGAACTGGACGCCCGTGCCTTTGCGGTCGGGCCGGTTGCCCGCGCGTTGCAGGCGCATTGGCGCGAACTGGGCTTTTAGGCTCGATCCGATTCCGCGGACGCGAGCCGGGGTGCCAGGCGTGCGGTGCGTCGCCCCTTCCAGACAGACAGAGTCGATGAGGCCTGCGTAGAATTGACCGGATCATCCTGGTGGAGCGGCCGATGGGGCGCAGGAAAAGGAAAGGAAGCGCTGTCGGGCGCATCCTGGCGTGGATCGTGCTGTTGGCAGTGCTGGCTGCGGCGGTAGCGGCCTGGTACGACTTCGAGCGATTCGCCCGCACGCCGCTCGCGATCGGCCCGCAACGCCAGACGTTCGACGTGGAGCGCGGCAGCAGCCTGCGCGGCATCGTCGCGCAGTTGCGCGCGCGCGGCCTCACCCATGCTCCGTCGCTGTACTGGCGCGTGCTCGCCGAGCGCATGCGCGTGGCCGACCGGCTCCATGCGGGCGAATACGCGCTCGATCCCGGCCTCACGCCGGGCCGGTTGCTCGACCTCATGGCGGAAGGACGGGTCCTGCAGCACGATTTCACCATCGTCGATGGCTGGACCTTCCAGCAATTGCGTGACGCGCTGTCGAAGATCGTCACGCTACGCCACGAGGGCGCTGCGCTGGATGATGCCGAAGTGATGCGCCGCATCGGCGTGGCTGGCGAAATGCCGGAGGGCCGCTTCCTGCCCGAGACCTACGCCTACGTCAAAGGCGACAGCGACCTGGACATCCTCAAGCGCTCCCACGAGGCCATGGCACGCACGCTGGCCGACCTCTGGCCCAAGCGCGCCAGGGACCTGCCGCTGGCATCGCCCTACGAGGCGCTGATCCTCGCTTCGATCGTGGAAAAGGAAACCGGCCGCGCCGAGGAGCGCTCGAAGATCGCCGGCGTGTTCGTGCGCAGGCTCGAAAAGCACATGCTGCTGCAGACCGACCCCAGCGTGATCTACGGCATGGGACAGGCCTATGCCGGCAACATCCGGCGCAGCGACCTGACCACCGACACGCCATACAACACCTACCTGCATGCGGGCCTGCCGCCCACGCCGATCGCGTTGCCGGGCCGTCCGGCGATCCAGGCCGCGCTGCACCCGGCGCCGGGCAGGGCGCTGTACTTCGTGGCGCGCGGCGATGGGCGCCACGTGTTCGCCAGCTCGCTGGCCGAACACAATCGCAACGTCGCCTGCTACCAGTTGAAGCGCTGTCATGACTGACCGGCGCGGACACTTCATCTCGCTCGAGGGCGGCGAAGGCGCCGGCAAGAGCACCTTGCTGGCCGGTCTGCGCGCGCACATCGCGGGGCAGGGCATCGAACTGGTGCAGACCCGCGAGCCGGGTGGTACGCCGGTGGGCGAGGCGGTGCGCGCGATCGTGCTGGACCCGCACGCGCGAGCCATGGCGGCGGAAACCGAACTGCTGCTGATGTTCGCCTCGCGCGCCCAACTGGTGCGCGAAACGATCGCACCGGCGCTGGCGGCCGGGCGGTGGGTGCTGTGCGACCGCTACGTCGATGCCAGCTACGCCTACCAGGGCGCTGGCCGCGGCCAGCCGCTGGAGCGCATCGCCGAACTGGAACGCTGGGCCTGCGCCGGTCTGGCGCCGGACCTGACCCTGCTGCTCGACCTGCCGGTGGCCACCGGTCGCGCGCGCGCCGCCGGACGCGGCGAGGCCGACCGCATCGAAACCGAAGCCGATGCCTTCTTCGAGCGCGTGCGTGCCAGCTACCGCGCGCGCGCCGCGGCGGAGCCTAGGCGCTTCCGCCTGATCGACGCCGGCCAATCGGCGGAGGCAGTGTTGCAAGCGGCCATCGCGGCACTGGCGCCGCTGCTGGCGGGACACGCGGCATGACCACGCCGAGCTGGCACGAGCCACACTGGCAACGGCTGCAATCGCGCCTGGGTCGCGGAGCGATGCCGCACGCGATGCTGTTGTGCGGCCCGGCCGGTCTGGGCAAGCGCGCGTTCCTGCAGCGCTTCGTGCGTGGCCTGCTGTGCGAGCGCTCGCACGAGGGCGAGGCTTGTGGCCAGTGCCGTACCTGCCTGCTGCTCGAGGCCGGCACCCATCCGGATTTCGTCACCATCAGCTACGGCCTGCGCAAGGACGGCGTGCAGCGCAAGGAGATCGTGGTGGACCAGGTCCGCGAGTTGTCCGCGCGGCTGGCGATGGCCAGCCAGTTCGGCGGCTGGCAGGTGGTGGTGATCGATCCGGCCGATGCCATGAACGCGGCGGCGGCCAACGCACTGCTCAAGACGCTGGAAGAACCTTCGCCGCAGACCTTGTTGCTGCTGGTGGCCGATGCGCCCTGGCGACTGCCGCAAACGATCCGCAGCCGTTGCCAGCGCATCGAGTTCCAGCTGCCCTCGCAAGCCGACGCGATGGCCTGGCTGAGCGCACAGGGCGTGGCCGAGCCGGCGGTCGCGCTGGAGGCGGCCGGTGGCAATCCGGGGCTCGCGCGGGCCTGGGCCGAGCAGGGTGCGCTGGCGCGCCGGCAGGCCGTGCGCAAGGATCTGGCCGCACTGTCCGCCGGTCGCGCCGAGCCGATGGAAGTGGCACGTCGCTGGCTGGATGCCGAACCCGAGCAGTGCCTGTGGTTCGCGGCGCAGGCGGCCGTCGACGAGGCGCGCGCGCGCGCGGCCGGCACGGCCGCGGTGCTCGGCAGCCAGCTCGACGCCGAGGCGCTGGCGGACTGGTTCGCCGCCGCCAACCGCACGCGCGACACGCTGCGCGGCCCGCTGCGCGGGGACCTTCTGCTGCTAGAGTTGCTCGCCGACTGGCGCTGAGCCCATGCCACGCGGATTCCGTCTGCGCTACACGTTGTACGAACGCGCGCTGCGGCAAGCTGCGCGCCACGATCGCCCGCCGTTTCCACCGGCCGGGCGATCACCACATCCCGGCGCGGGAGGCGCCACGACATGCCGTTGAGCCCGGAGCTGTACAGCCCCGACGCGCGCACCCGCCTATTGGTCGTGGCGCCGCATCCCGACGACGAAACCATCGGCACCGGCGAACTGCTGCAACTCGTGCGTGCGGCAGGCGGCGAAGTGTGCGTGTTGCTGCTTACCGATGGCGACGACAACCCCTGGCCACAACGGTGGCTCGAGCGCCGCGTGCGCATCGGCGATGCCGAACGCGCGCGCTGGGGCCGGCGCCGCCGCGGCGAGGTTGCCGAGGCGTTGCGGCGCCTGGACGTGCCTTTCAGCGCACTGCACGCGATGGGCTGGGCGGACATGGGTCTGACCACACTGGTTCGCGAGGACGCCTCGATGGCGCGCGCGCGCCTGGTCGCGGAACTGGCCCGCTTCCAGCCCAACGTGGTCGCCCTGCCTGCCTTGTCCGACCGCCATCCAGACCACGGCAGCGCGCACGTGCTGACGCGGCTGGCGCTGGCCGACTGGGGTGCCGAGCCGCCGCTGTTGCTCGGCTATCTGGTTCACGGCCGCGGGGAGATGACCGACGACGTCGCCCTGCCCGACGCTGCCGAGCGCCACGCGGCCAAGCTTGCCGCTCTTTCGGCGCATGGCAGCCAGATGGCGCTGAGCGCGGGCCGCATGCGGCGGCTGACCGATCGCCCCGAGCGCTACGAACGCGTCGCCCGGCCTCCTGCCGATCGCGAGGCCGGCGGGCTGCCCTGGCACCCCAAGGCCTGGCGCTCGCAACTGCGGTTGACCATCGCCAGTCCCGATGGCGTGCGCCACTGGCCCTGGGCCGATGCGCCGCTGCAGCAGGACGGGCAGGGCCGCTGGCGCCTGGCCGAAGTGCCCACGGCACCGTGTTTCGCGCGGCTGGACATGGACGTGCCCTCGCCGTGGATCTTCGACCGCTGGGGCTGGTGCGAGTTGTAGGTCCGTAGGTGGGCTGAAGCCCACCCTATGCGGTTGCGGTGGGCGATCACCGCTTTGCGCCGGCGCACCCTGCTCGCTACGATGCTCTTGCCGGCTCCGAAGCCGGCCGTTGTCCCGGAGCCCAAGCATGACCCCCACCGCCGCCCGCCAGGGCATCATCTCGCTGAAGATCAAGGACGCCGCGTCGCTGTACAACGCGTACATGCCGTTCCTCAAGTACGGCGGCCTGTTCGCGCCAACCGCGCAACGCTACGCGCTGGGCGACGAGGTGGTTTTGCTGATCACGCTGATGGACGAGACCGAGCGCCTGTCGGTGGTGGGCAAGGTGGCCTGGATCAGTCCGCTCGGCGCCCAGGGCAACCGCACCGCCGGCATCGGCGTGCACTTCAACGAATCGGGTGATGCCGAGGTGGCGCGCCAGCGCATCGAGAACATCCTTGCCGGCGTGCTCGGTTCGGAGCGTCCGACGCATACCATGTAACGCGTCAGGGTTCGGCGGATACCGCGCACGCATCGCGCCGCGCGCCGGCATTCGCCGTACGCTCACCTGCAACCTGCGAGAACCGGCCGGTCGGCGGGTCGCTAACCAATAACTGTCGCGTTCGCAATACTTGGCGTTGTCCCCGCACCCGCTGATACAATGCGGCGGTTACACGAAGGGATTTCGTGGAAATCGGGCGCTCGCGACCCCACGCGTGCGATCGTGGCCGGACAGCCCCTGCCGTTCCCTGGCCTGCCGAATCGAACCAGCCAGATCGCCACATCGTTGGCGGTCACTGATGCGCCCGAAGGGTGCGGAGGTACGTTGCATCGTGCTTGCTCAATACTGGCCCATCCTGCTGTTCATCGGCGTTGCCGCCGGCCTGGGCGTGGTGCTGCTGATCATCGGCATGCTCGCCGGCCCGCGCCGCCCCGAGGCGATCAAGCTCGCACCCTACGAGTGCGGTTTCGAGGCCTTTGAAGACGCGCGCATGCGCTTCGACGTCCGCTATTACCTGCTGGCGATCCTGTTCATCATCTTCGACCTGGAAATCGCCTTCCTGTTCCCATGGGCGGTGGTATTCCAGCAGATCGGCATCATCGCGTTGATCGAGATGGCGCTGTTCCTGTTGTTGCTGGTGGTCGGTTTCGCCTACGTGTGGAAGAAGGGAGCACTGGAATGGGAGTGATGTCTTCCGTCGGTCGGGTGATGCACAACCCCGAGCCGCTGAACCTGGTCGACGACATCCTGCGCCCGGCCGAGGACAATCCGGTCGTCCAGCGCGGTTTCGCCACTACCTCGGTCGACGCGCTGATGAACTGGGCACGTACCGGTTCGATGTGGCCGATGACTTTCGGCCTGGCCTGTTGCGCGGTCGAGATGATGCACGCCGGTGCCGCGCGCCTGGACCTGGACCGCTATGGCGTGATCTTCCGCCCGAGTCCGCGCCAGTCCGACGTGATGATCGTGGCCGGCACCCTGGTCAACAAGATGGCGCCGGCGCTGCGCCGCGTATACGACCAGATGCCCGACCCGAAGTGGGTGATCTCGATGGGCAGCTGCGCCAACGGCGGCGGCTACTACCACTACTCGTACTCGGTGGTGCGCGGCTGCGACCGCATCGTGCCGGTAGACATCTACGTGCCGGGCTGCCCGCCGACGGCCGAGGCGCTGATCCACGGCATCCTGCAGTTGCAGAAGAAGATCCGCCGCACCAGCACCATTGCCCGCGGCTGAGGCTGAGACCCTGCTCATGACCGATACGCAAAACACTTCGCTTGCCGCCCGCCTCGCGGCACGGTTCGGCGACACCCTTTCGCTGCTGCCCGCGCGCGGCGGCGAAACCACCGCCGAGCTGACCGCTGCCGACCTGATCAGCGTCGCCACCGCGCTGCGCGATGAGCCGGAGTTCCGCTTCGAACAGCTGATCGACGTCTGCGGCGTCGACTACCTCGGTTATGGCCAGGACGAGTGGGCGACCGAGACAGTCACCGCCACCGGCTTTTCCCGCGGCGTCGAAGGCCAGGCGATGGGCCGCTTCAGCTGGGCCGAGCGCCCGCGCGATGCCAACATGCCGCGCCGCTTCGCCGTGGTTGTCCACCTGCTTTCGCTTGCGCACAACCGGCGCCTGCGCCTGCGCGTGTTCTGCGACGACGACACCCTGCCGATGGTGCCCTCGCTGACCGGCATCTGGCCCGTTGCCAACTGGTTCGAGCGCGAGACGTTCGACCTGTACGGCATCCTGTTCGACGGCCATCCGGACCTGCGCCGCATCCTCACCGACTACGGCTTCGTCGGCCATCCGTTCCGCAAGGATTTCCCGCTGATCGGCAACGTCGAAGTGCGTTACGACGCCGAGCAGCAGCGCGTGGTCTACCAGCCGGTGACGATCGAACCGCGCGTGCTGGTGCCGCGCGTGATCCGCGACGACGCCGACCTCATCCAGGCCAACGCCGAAGCCGCCGACGACTGGCGCCACAACTGAAGGGCTGCGACGTCATGCAGGAAATCCGCAACTACACGATGAACTTCGGCCCCCAGCATCCGGCCGCGCACGGCGTGCTGCGCCTGGTGCTGGAGATGGATGGCGAGACCGTGGTGCGCGCCGACCCGCACGTGGGCCTGCTCCACCGCGGCACCGAGAAGCTGGCCGAGTCCAAGCCGTTCAACCAGTCGATCGGCTACATGGATCGCCTGGACTACGTGTCGATGATGTGCAACGAGCACGCCTACGTGCGCGCGATCGAGACCCTGCTGGGCATCGAGGCGCCGGAGCGTGCGCAGTACATCCGCACGATGTTCGACGAGATCACCCGCATCCTGAACCACCTGATGTGGATCGGCTCCAACGCGCTCGACCTGGGTGCGATGGCGGTGTTCCTGTACGCGTTCCGCGAGCGCGAGGAACTGATGGACGTCTACGAGGCGGTCTCGGGCGCGCGCATGCACGCGACCTACTATCGCCCGGGCGGCGTCTACCGCGACCTGCCGGACCGCATGCCGCAGTACAAGGAATCGCCCTGGCACAAGGGTGCGGATCTCAAGCGCATCAACTCGGCGCGCGAGGGCTCGATGCTGGACTTCATCGAGGAGTTCACCCGCATTTTCCCGGGCCGCGTGGACGAATACGAAGACCTGCTCACCACCAACCGCATCTGGAAGCAGCGCACCGTCGGCATCGGCGTGATCAGCCCCGAAAAGGCCAAGGCCTGGGGCATGACCGGCGCGATGCTCCGCGGTTCGGGCGTCGAGTGGGACCTGCGCAAGAAGCAGCCCTATGCCAAGTACGCCGAGATGGATTTCGACATCCCGGTGGGCGTCAACGGCGATTGCTACGACCGCTACCTGGTGCGCGTGGAAGAGATGCGCCAGTCCAACCGCATCATCAAGCAGTGCGTGGACTGGCTGCGTGCCAACCCGGGTCCGGTGATGGTGACCAACTTCAAGGTGGCGCCGCCTTCGCGCGCCGAGATGAAGGAGAGCATGGAAGCGCTCATCCATCACTTCAAGCTGTTCACCGAGGGCTACGGCGTGCCCGCTGGCGAGACCTATTGCGCGGTCGAGGCGCCGAAGGGCGAGTTCGGCTGCTACCTGGTGTCCGACGGCGCCAACAAGCCCTTCCGCGTGCACCTGCGCGCGCCGGGTTTCGCCCATCTGTCGTCGATGGACGCCACCGTCAGCGGCCACATGCTGGCCGACGTGGTGGCGATGATCGGCACCTACGATCTCGTGTTCGGCGAAGTCGACCGCTAAGCCGGCACCACGGAGATTCCCCATGAAACCCACCAACAACTACGAGCAGGTCAAGCACGTCGATCCGCTCGTCGTGCTGAGCGAGCACACCCGCCACCACATCGATGAATGGGTCGCCAGGTTCCCGGCCGACCGCAAGCGCTCGGCACTTATCCAGGCGCTGTTCGCCGCGCAGGAGCAGAACCAGGGCTTCCTTACCGACGAGCTCATCACCGCGGTGACCAGGTACCTCGACCTGCCCGCCATCTGGGGCTACGAGGTGGCGAGCTTCTATTCGATGCTCGAGACCAAGCCGGTGGGTCGCAACAACGTGGCGATCTGCACCAATATCTCGTGCTGGCTCAACGGTGCCGAGGGCCTGGTGCGCCACTGCGAGAAGAAGCTGGGCGTCAAGCTCGGCGAGAGCACGCCGGACGGGCGCGTCTATCTCAAGCGTGAAGAGGAATGCATCGCCGCCTGCGTGTACGCGCCGGCGATGACGGTCAATGGGCATTACCACGAGCGGCTCACCCCCGAGAAGCTCGATGAAATTCTCGACGGTCTGGAGTGAGGCAGGGCATGGCTAGCAGCAACGGTCCGGTCGGACCCGCACCGCAAGACCACCAGGTCGTCTACACGACACTGCACTTCGACACGCCGTGGTCGATGGACAGCTACGAAAAGGTCGACGGCTACAAGGCGTGGCGCAAGATCCTCGCCGAGAAGCCCGATCCGACCGCGCTCATCGACGAGGTCAAGAAGTCGAGCCTGCGCGGCCGCGGCGGCGCGGGCTTCCCGACGGGCCTCAAGTGGTCGTTCATGCCCAAGGGCACGATGCAGAAGTACATCCTCTGCAACTCGGACGAGTCCGAGCCCGGCACGGCGAAGGACCGCGACATCCTGCGCTACAACCCGCACGCGGTCATCGAAGGCCTGGCAATCGCCTGCTACTGCACCGGCTCGACCGTCGCCTACAACTACCTGCGCGGCGAGTTCCACCACGAGCCGTACGAGCACTTCGAGGCGGCGCTGAAGGAAGCCTACGCGGCCGGTCTGTTGGGCAAGAACATCGGCGGCAGCGGCATCGACGTGGACATCTACACGGCGCTGGGCGCCGGTGCCTACATCTGCGGCGAAGAGACGGCGCTGATGGAGTCGCTGGAAGGCAAGAAAGGCCAGCCGCGCTTCAAGCCGCCGTTCCCGGCCAACTTCGGCCTGTACGGCAAGCCGACCACGATCAACAACACCGAGACCTATGCCTCGGTGCCGGCGATCCTGCGCAACGGCGCCGACTGGTTCCTCAATCTCGGCAAGCCCAACAACGGCGGCCCGAAGATTTTCTCGGTCTCCGGCCACGTGAACAACCCGGGCAACTTCGAGATCCGCCTGGGCACCTCGTTCAAGGACCTGCTGGCGATGGCCGGCGGAGTGCGCAATGGCAACCAGCTCAAGGCAGTGATCCCGGGCGGCTCCTCGATGAAGGTGCTGCCGGCAGCCACCATGCTCGAGTGCACGATGGACTATGACAGCCTGCAGAAGGCCGGTTCCGGCCTGGGCTCGGGCGCGGTCATCGTGATGGACGACACCACCTGCATGGTGCGCGCCTGCCACCGCATCGCGCGCTTCTACATGGCCGAGTCCTGCGGCCAGTGCACGCCGTGCCGCGAAGGCACCGGCTGGATGTACCGCGTGCTCAGCCGCATCGTGGAAGGGAAGGGCACCGAGGACGACCTGCATCGCCTGAAGGCCGTAGCCGGCCAGATCGAGGGCCACACCATCTGCGCCTTCGGCGAAGCCGCCGCCTGGCCGGTGCAAGGCTTCCTGCACCACTTCTGGGACGAGTTCGAATACTTCGTGCGCCACGGGCGTTCGATGACCGACGACAAGCTTGGAGTCGCCGCCTGATGAGCGCGCAGCCGACCACCACCGCGCCGGACCTGATCAATATCGAGGTCGACGGCAAGCCCACGCAGATCCGCAAGGGCGCGATGATCATCGAAGCCGCCGATGCGATCGGCGTGGCGATCCCGCGTTTCTGCTATCACCGCAAGCTCCCGATCGCCGCCAACTGCCGCATGTGCCTGGTCGACGTGGAGATGGGCGGCAAGCTGATGCCCAAGCCGCAGCCGGCCTGCGCCACCCCGGTGGCCGAGGGCATGAAGGTGATGACGCGCTCGGACAAGGCGCTGAAGTTCCAGAAGGACGTGATGGAGTTCCTTCTGATCAACCACCCGCTGGATTGCCCGATCTGCGACCAGGGCGGCGAGTGCGAGCTGCAGGACGTGGCGCTGGGCTACGGCCGCAGCGTGTCGCGCTACACCGAGCGCAAGCGCACCATCGCCGACGAGAACATCGGTCCGCTGGTCGCCACCGAGATGACCCGCTGCATCCAGTGCACGCGCTGCGTGCGCTTCACCAGCGAGATCGCCGGCACCTACGAGCTCGGCGGCATGAACCGCGGCGAGAACCTGCAGATCGGCACGTACATCGGCAAGACCGTCGAGACCGAGCTCTCGGGCAACATCATCGACGTCTGCCCGGTCGGCGCGCTGACCAACAAGCCGTTCCAGTTCCAGGCGCGCGCCTGGGAGCTGATCGCGCGTCCGTCGATCGCCTACCACGATGCGCTCGGCTCGAATCTGTGGCTGCATACGCGCCGCGGCGAAGTGCTGCGCACGGTGCCGCGCGACAACGAAGCCATCAACGAGTGCTGGCTGTCCGACCGTGACCGCTTCAGCTACCAGGGCCTGTACGCCGCCGACCGCGTGCACGCGCCGCAGATCAAGCGCAACGGCCAGTGGCAGCAGGCGAGCTGGGAAGAGGCGCTCTCCGCCGCCGCCGAGGCGCTTAAGTCGGTGCCGGGCAGCGAACTGGGCATTCTGGCCTCGCCCGCCACCACCAACGAGGAAGGCGACCTGCTGGTGCGACTGGCCCGCGGGTTGGGCAGCGCGCACGTCGACCATCGCCTGCGCCAGCTGGACCTGTCCGACCGTCCGGTCGCGGCCCGCTTCGAAGTGCCCGTCGCCGAGGTCAGCCAGGTCACCGGCGCGCTGCTGGTGGGCTCGGACCTGCGTTACGAAATGCCGCTGCTCAATCATCGCCTGCACCAGGCGGTCAAGCGTGGCGCCAAGGTTTACACGGTCAATCCGGCGCGCTTCGGCTTCAACTACGCGCTGGCTGGCGAGGCGATCGTGTCGCCGGTTGCATTGGTCGATGCGCTGCTGGCGCTGGCCAAGGCGGCGGTTGCCGACGGCGCCGCCGCACCGGCCGCACTGGCCGACGCCATCAACGGCGCACAGCATGACGAGGGCGACCGCGACGCGATCGCCGTGCTCAAGGCCGGCAAGGCCGTGGTGATCCTGGGCGAGGCCGCCGCCACGCATCCGCAGGCCTCGTGGCTGCGTGCCGTGGCGCGTTTCATCGCACAGGCCACCGGTGCCGGCTACAACGAACTGCCGGTCGGCGCCAACGCGCTGGGCCTGGGGCAGGGTGGCCTGCTGCCCGGCAACGGTGGCCTCGACGCGCAGGCGATGCTCGCCCAGCCGCGCAAGGGCTACGTGCTCTACGGCGTCGAGCCGCCGCACGATTTCTCCGATGGCGCCAAGGCGCTGGCGGCGTTACGCGGCGCGCAGGCGGTGGTGGCGTTCAGCGCCTACGCCGGTGAAGCGCTTCGCGAGGTGGCGAACGTCATTCTGCCCATCGCGCTGCTGCCGGAAACCGACGGCACCCTGGTCAACGTGGACGGCCTGGCGCAGAGCGCGCTGGCCGGCGCCAAGGCGCCCGGCGAGGCGCGTGCCGGCTGGAAGGTGCTGCGCGCACTCGGCGGCCTGCTGCAGTTGGGTGGTTTCGAGTTCGACGACCTGGCCGGCCTGCGCGAGGGCATCACCGAGCGTCCGTTGCCGTCGCACGCCACGTCCCTGGCCCCTCGCCAGGGTGGGGCGGGCGGCCTGGTGCGACTGGCGACCTGGCCGATCTACCGCGGCGACGCCGTGCTGCGCCGGGCCACCGCGCTCAACGCGCATCCGATCAACCGCCCGGCGGCCGTGCGCATGAACGCCAACGAGGCCATGCACCAGGGCCTCACCTCCGGCGCGCAGGTGCGCCTCGCCGATGCGCTGCTGCCGGTTGCCATCGATGACGCCGTGCCCAACGGCGCGGTGTGGATCGAGGCCGCGCACGACCTGACCGCCACGCTGCCGCCGTACGGCGCGGCCATCACCCTGAGCAAGGCGTAACCCATGGGCGAACAACTCCTCAACGAGCTGGTCTGGCCGGTCGTCTACATCCTGTGCATCGCGGTGCCGCTGATCCTCGCGGTGGCCATGTTCGTGTACTGGGAGCGCAAGGTCATCGGCTGGATGCACGTGCGCATGGGGCCGAACAAGATCGGCCCGTTCGGCATCCTGCAGGCGTTCGCCGACGTGGTGAAGCTGTTGCTGAAGGAAGTGATCCTTCCCTCCAGCGCCAACCGCGTGCTGTAT
This sequence comes from Frateuria hangzhouensis, assembly GCF_026410505.1. Taxonomy (GTDB): domain Bacteria; phylum Pseudomonadota; class Gammaproteobacteria; order Xanthomonadales; family Rhodanobacteraceae; genus Frateuria_A; species Frateuria_A hangzhouensis. The sequence goes on along the minus strand of NZ_JAPMIU010000001.1, from coordinate 360,104 downwards.
TACCTCGCGCCGCTGCTCGCATTGGTGCCGGCGTTCGCGGCGTGGGCGGTGGTTCCGTTCGACGACAGGATGGTGCTGGCCAACGTCAACGCCGGCCTGCTGTACCTGCTGGCGATGACCTCGCTGGGCGTGTACGGCATCATCCTGGCCGGTTGGGCGTCGAACTCGCGCTACGCGTTGCTCGGCGCCATGCGCTCGGCCGCGCAGGTGATTTCCTACGAGCTGGCCATGGGTTTGTCGCTGGTCTGCGTGCTGGTGCTGGCCGGTTCTCTCAACCTGACCGACATCGTGCATGCGCAGGGTGGCGGCAAGGGCTTCCTCGACTGGTTCTGGCTGCCGCTGCTGCCGGTGTTCATCGTCTACTTCATCTCCGGCGTGGCCGAGACCAACCGCGCGCCGTTCGACGTGGCCGAAGGTGAATCGGAAATCGTCGCCGGCTTCCACGTGGAATATTCGGGCTCGGCCTTCGCGATCTTCTTCCTGGCCGAGTACGCGAACATGATCCTGGTGAGCTTCCTCGCCTCGATCTTCTTCCTGGGCGGCTGGCTGAGCCCGCTGCAGGGCTGGATCACCGCCGACGTCTCGCCGTGGGTCAACTGGATCTGGACCGGCAGCATCATCTGGCTGCTGATCAAGGCCTTCCTGATGTCCTTCCTGTTCCTGTGGTTCCGCGCAACGTTCCCGCGCTACCGCTACGACCAGATCATGCGGCTGGGCTGGAAGGTGTTCATTCCCATCACGATCGTGTGGGTCCTCGTGGCCGGCTGCATGAAGTACTTCGGCTGGGTCATCGCCGGAACGGGGGCATAAGGCAACTCATGAACCGCATTACCGACTACTTCAAGAGCCTGCTGCTCATCGAGCTGCTCAAGGGCATGGCGCTGACCCTGCGCTACATGTTCAAGCCCAAGTACACCGTGCGCTTCCCGATGGAGCACATCCCGCGCTCGAACCGCTTCCGCGGCCTGCACGCGCTGCGCCGCTATCCGAACGGCGAAGAGCGCTGTATCGCCTGCAAGCTGTGCGAGGCGGTGTGCCCGGCGCTGGCGATCACCATCGATTCGGCTCCGCGCGAGGGCGACGGCCAGCGCCGCACCACGCGCTACGACATCGACCTGTTCAAGTGCATCTTCTGCGGCTTCTGCGAGGAGAGCTGCCCGGTCGATTCGATCGTCGAGACATCGGTGCTGGAATACCACTTCGAACAGCGTGGCCAGAACGTGGTGACCAAGGCGCAGCTGCTCGCCATCGGCGACCGCTTCGAGCCGGAAATCGCCGCGGCCCGCGCGCAAGACGCGGCGTACCGCTAAGGGGCCACCGACATGATCGATACCAACCTTCTGCAATTGATCTGCTTCTACGGCTTCGCCGCCGTTACCGTGGCCGCCGCCCTGGCGGTGATCACGGTGAAGAACTCGGTGCACGCGGTGCTCTCGCTGGTGCTGGCCTTCTTCAGCACCGCCTGCATCTGGCTGCTGGCCGAGGCCGAGTTCCTGGCCATCGCGCTGATCGTGGTCTACGTGGGCGCGGTGATGGTGCTGTTCCTGTTCGTCGTGATGATGCTCGACATCAAGATGGAGCAGGTGCGCGAAGGCTTCATCCGCTACCTGCCGGTTGGCATCATCGTGGCGCTGGTCATGCTCGGCGAAATGCTGGCCCTGATCGGCGTGCGTGCGATGCACGCGCACGTGCTGGGCGCCGATCCGGCCGCCGCCGTGGGCCTGTCCAACACCGCCTGGCTGGGCGGGGCGCTGTACACGCAGTACCTGCTGCCGTTCGAGATCGCCGCGGTGATCCTTACCGTGGGCGTGGTGGTGGCGGTGGCGTTGACGTTGCGCCAGCGCGGCGACAAGCGGCATGAGTCGGCCAGCGAGCAGGTGCGCGTGAACCCGCGCGACCGCATCCGCGTGGTCAAGATGGCGCCCTCGCGCCCGGATGAACCGACTGCCTCGCAGGAGCCGCTGCAATGATCACGCTGTCGCATTTCATCGTGCTCGGCGCGGTGCTGTTCTGCATCGCCGTGGCCGGTCTGTTCATCAACCGCAAGAACGTGATCGTGCTGCTGATGGCGATCGAGTTGATGCTGCTTGCGGTGAACATGAACTTCGTGGCGTTCTCGCGCTTCCTTGGCGACGTGGGCGGCCAGGTGTTCGTGTTCTTCATCCTCACCGTCGCGGCCGCCGAGTCCGCGATCGGCCTGGCGATCCTGGTGCTGCTGTTCCGCAACCGCAGCACGGTCAACGTCGCCGAAATCGACTCGATGAAGGGCTGAGCCGATGCAATTGTCCACGAACATCCTGCTGATCATCGCGTTGGCGCCCCTTGTCGGCTGCCTGCTGGCCGGCTTCCTCGGCAAGCAGATCGGTCGCGTGGGCGCGCACAGCGTGACCATCCTTGGCTTGGCTGTCTCCTGCGCGCTGTCGTTCTACGTGCTCTACCAGCTCACCGCCGGCGGCGCGTCGAGCTACAACCAGGACATCTACACCTGGTTCGAGATCGGCCGCCTGCATGTCAGCGTCGGCTTCCTGGTCGACCGTCTCACCGCCATGATGATGGTGGTGGTGACCTTCGTGTCGCTGCTGGTGCACGTCTACACCATCGGCTACATGGCCGACGACCCCGGCTACCAGCGCTTCTTCAGCTACATCTCGCTGTTCACCTTCGCGATGTTGATGCTCGTGATGAGCAACAACTTCATGCAGCTGTTCTTCGGCTGGGAAGGCGTGGGCCTGGTGTCCTACCTGCTGATCGGCTTCTGGTACAAGCGGCCGACCGCGATCTTCGCCAACCTCAAGGCGTTCCTGGTCAACCGCGTGGGCGACTTCGGCTTTTTGCTGGGCATCGCGGCGGTGCTGTATTTCCTGGGCACGCTGGATTACGCCACCGCCTTCGAAAACGCGCCCAGCCTGATCGGCAAGACGCTGGCGCTGACCTCGACCACGCACTGGGACGCGGCCACGGTGATCTGCGTGCTGCTGTTCGTCGGCGCGATGGGCAAGTCGGCGCAGGTTCCGCTGCATGTGTGGCTGCCCGATTCGATGGAAGGCCCGACCCCCATCTCGGCGCTGATCCATGCCGCGACGATGGTGACCGCGGGCATCTTCATGGTCGCGCGCATGTCGCCGTTCTTCGAATTGTCCGAAGGCGCGCTCAGCTTCGTGATGGTGATCGGCGCCACCGGCGCCCTGTTCACCGGCCTGATCGGCATCGTGCAGAACGACATCAAGCGCGTGGTCGCCTACTCGACGCTGTCGCAGCTGGGCTACATGACCGTGGCGCTGGGCGTGTCCGCCTACGCCGGCGCGGTGTTCCACCTGATGACCCACGCGTTCTTCAAGGCGTTGCTGTTCCTGGGCGCGGGCTCGGTGATCATCGCCATGCACCACGAGCAGGACATGCGCTACATGGGCGGCCTGCGCAAGTACATGCCGATCACCTGGATCACCATGTGGATCGGCTCGCTGGCGCTGGTGGCGATTCCGTTCACCTCGGGCTTCTACTCGAAGGACGCAATCATCGAGGCGGTCGGTGAATCGCATCGCTGGGGCTCGGGTTACGCCTATGTCTGCGTGCTGATCGGTGCCTTCGTCACCGCGCTGTACACGTTCCGCCAGATGTATCTGACCTTCCACGGCAAGGAGCGCTTCACGGTAGTCGACCACCACGCTCATGCCGCGCACGGCGACGCGCATTCAGACGATCCGCACCACGGTCACAAGCCGGGCGAGCTGGAACACGCGCCGCACGAGTCGCCCTGGGTGGTGACGCTGCCGCTGATCCTGCTGGCGATCCCCTCGTTGCTGGTCGGGTTCTTCACGATCGGACCGATGCTGTTCGGCGACTGGTTCGGCCAGGCGATCCATGTGGAGGAAGCCAACAACGTGCTGGGCGAACTGGGCCGCGAATTCCATGGCCCGGCCGCGATGGCCCTGCATGGCCTGTTGAGCTGGCCATTCGCGCTGGTGGTGCTCGCCTTCGTGATCACCACCTACATCTACCTGTTCAACCCGGCCATGGCCGGCAAGATCAAGAACGAGCTCATGCCGCTGTGGACGGTGCTGGACCGCAAGTACTGGGTCGACGACGTCTACTTCGCGATCTTTGCCCGCGGCGGCGTGAAACTCGGCCGCCTGTTCTGGAAAGCCGGCGACGCGGCTGTGATCGACGGCGCCATGGTCAACGGTTCGGCGGGCGTGGTGCGCGGCATCGCTGCCGGTGTGCGCCGCCTGCAGTCGGGCTACCTCTACCACTACGCCTTCGCGATGATTCTCGGCCTGATCCTGCTGCTGGGCGGGTTCTGGGTCTTCGGATCCGGGCTGATCGGGCAATAAGGAAGCACGCTCCATGTTCAATCATTTGCTCAGCCTGCTGATCTGGCTCCCCATCGTCGGCGCGATTCCCGTGCTGCTGGCCGGCTCCGGCCGCCCGGGCCTGGCCCGCTGGCTCGCGCTGCTGGTGGCGGTGCTGACCTTCGTGGCCAGCCTGTGCCTGCTGCCGGCCCACGACGCCGCCAACGGCGCCATGCAGCTGGCCGAAAGCCACGTCTGGATCGCCTCGCTCGGGGTCAACTACGGCCTTGCCGTGGATGGCATTTCCATCGCGCTGATCCTGCTCACCACGTTCGTCGGCATCCTGGTGATCGTCGGCGCCTGGGAGGTGATCCAGGACAAGCCGCACCAGTACATGGCCGCGATGCTGGTGCTCGAGGGCCTGATGATCGGCGTGTTCTGCGCCACCGACGCCTTGCTGTTCTACGTGTTCTTCGAGGCGATGCTGATCCCGATGTTCATCCTGATCGGCGTCTGGGGCGGCCCGCGGCGCGTGTATGCAACGCTGAAGTTCTTCATCTACACGTTCCTCGGCTCGATCTTCATGCTGATCGGGTTGATTTACCTGTACCTGAAGGCGGGCACCTTCGACCTGCACACGCTGGCGGCGCTGCCGCTGACGATGAAGGAGCAGACCTGGCTGTTCTTCGCCTTCCTGCTGGCCTTTGCGATCAAGGTGCCGATGGTGCCGGTGCACACCTGGTTGCCGGACGCCCACGTGGAGGCGCCGACCGGCGGTTCCGTGGTGCTGGCCGCGGTGATGCTGAAGGTGGGCACCTACGGTTTCCTGCGCTTCATCCTGCCGATCACCCCGGATGCGGGCGACCATTTCGCCTGGATCGTGATCGTGCTCAGCCTCATCGCGATCGTCTACATCGGTTACGTGGCGCTGGTGCAGGAGGACATGAAGAAGCTGGTGGCGTATTCGTCCGTAGCGCACATGGGCTTCGTCACGCTCGGCATCTTCATCGCCTTCATGCTGGTGCGCGACGCCAACGACCTGGATGCGGCCAATCTGGGCATGCAGGGCGCGATGGTGCAGATGATCTCGCATGGCTTCGTTTCGGGCGCGATGTTTACCTGCATCGGCGTGATGTACGACCGCCTGCACACGCGCCAGATCAAGGACTACGGCGGCCTGATCAACGTGATGCCATGGTTCGGCTTCTTCTACGTGCTGTTCGCCATGGCCAACTCCGGCCTGCCGGGCACCAGCGGCTTCGTCGGCGAGTTCATGGTGGTGCTGGCCAGCTTCGCGGCCAACCCGTGGATCGCGCTGTTTGCCGCCTTCACCCTGATCATCGGCGCGGCCTACACGTTGTGGATGGTCAAGCGCGTGCTGTGGGGCGAGATCACCAACCCGCACGTGGCCCAGATGAAGGACATCAACGGCCGCGAGGCATTCGTGCTGATCGCCTTCGCCGCCGCCGTGATGGCGTTGGGCATCTGGCCGCAGCCGCTGATCCACCTGATGGACGCCTCGGTGTCGCAGATGGTCCAGCAGCTCGCCGTTCACAAGATCTAAGCGGAATCACACGCCCATGCCGACTTTCAACGACATTCTGATCATGCTGCCGGAGTTCTACCTGGTGGCGGCGGCGTGCCTGCTGTTGCTGCTGGACGCCTGGATGAAGCCCGCGCAGCGCAACATCCTGCACTGGGTTTCAGTCCTGGTGCTGCTGGTAGGCATCTACCTGGTGGTGGCCGGGCAGCCCGACGCGCCGGTGAGCGCCTTCGGCGGCATGTTCGTGCGCGACGCGACGGCCGAGATACTCAAGGTGTTCATGTTGCTGTGCACCGCGCTGATCTTCATCTTCTCGCGCCCGTACATGGTCGACCGCAAGCTGTTCCAGGGCGAGTTCTACACGCTGATGATCTTCGCGACCATCGGCGCGATGCTGCTGGTTTCGGCCGGCAACCTGGTGATGGTCTACCTGGGCCTGGAGCTGCTGACGCTCTGCTCGTATGGCCTGGTGGCGCTCAACCGCGATTCGCCGTTGTCGTCCGAGGCCGCGATCAAGTACTTCGTGCTGGGCGCGCTGTCCTCGGGCATGCTGCTGTACGGCATGTCGATGGTCTACGGCGCCACCGGCACCCTGGCGCTGGCCGAGCTGCACGGCGCGGTAGTCCACGCGGGCATGTCCAACCTGATGGTGTTCGGCCTGATCTTCATGATCGTGGGCATCAGCTTCAAGCTGGGCGTGGCGCCGTTCCACATGTGGATTCCGGACGTCTATCAGGGCGCGCCGACCTCGGTGACGATCTTTGTCGGTTCCACGTCCAAACTGGCCGCCTTCGGCATGGCCTACCGCCTGCTCGAGTCGGGCATGGGCGGCATGGCGGGGCAGTGGCAGATGATGCTGGCCGTGCTGGCGGTCGCCTCGCTGGCGATCGGCAACCTGGTCGCCATCGTGCAGACCAACCTCAAGCGCCTGCTGGCGTACTCGACCATCTCGCATATGGGCTACCTGCTGCTTGGCCTGGTCAATGCCACCCCTGAGGGTTATGCCGCGGCGATGTTCTACGCCATCTGCTATGCGCTGATGAGCACCGCGGCCTTCGGCGTGATCCTGGCGCTGGCGCGTGCCGGCTTCGAGTGCGAGGAGATCGACGACTTCAAGGGCCTCAACCAGCGTTCGCCGTGGATGGCGTTCCTGATGATGCTGGCGATGTTCTCGCTGGCGGGCGTGCCGCCGATGTTCGGCTTCTTCGCCAAACTGTTGGTGCTGCAGTCGGCGATCCATGCCGGCATGATGTGGCTGGCCCTCGTCGGCGTGGTGTTCGCGATCATCGGCCTGTACTACTACCTGCGCGTGGTCAAGGTGATGTACTTCGACAAGCCGGTCGAGGGTCAGGAGCTGCGGCCGCAAGCCGACGGCTTGCTGCGCGCCACGCTGTCGGTCAACGCGCTGGTGCTGCTCGCGCTGGGCCTGTATTGGGGCCCGCTGCTGGGCTGGTGCCGCGCGGCTTTCGCGGGCTGAAAGCTTTCTTAGGGTGGGCTTCAGCCCACCATGTTGGAAGGTGGGCTGAAGCCCATCCTACGAGAACCGGCACGAGAAATTCCGACACGGAAAAGCTTGCAAGAAATCGGCCATGCCGCTATAGTTTGCGGACTCTGATGCGGGGTGGAGCAGTCTGGCAGCTCGTCGGGCTCATAACCCGAAGGTCGCAGGTTCGAATCCTGCCCCCGCTACCAGATCTTTCTTAGAACAAGAAAGCCTCCTCGTGAGGCTTTTTTGTTGGGCGCAAGGATGCGTCGCGATGGTCGGCCGTTCGAATGGCCGTCCATCCGCCGGAAAGAGCCTGGACGAGTCGGCACATCGTCGGGGTAAAGGGAATGGGCCGCTTGAGCCCATTTTTTGTTTCTGACGCAGGCAGAACGGATATGGATACACAGGCGCTGGCACAACGCTTCACCGAGGTTCTCGCCGATCAGGGCGTGGAATGCCTGGGCGTGGAGTTCTCCCCGTCGCAAGGGCAGAGTACCCTGCGCGTCTATCTGGACGTGCTCGATCACGCCGATGGCCGCGAAGTGACGCTCGAGGACTGCGAATCGGCCAGCCGCGAGCTCTCCGCGCTGCTGGACGTGGAAGACCCGATCCCGGGCCATTATGTGCTCGAGGTTTCCTCGCCCGGTATCGACCGTCCGCTGTTCACCGCGGAGCAGTTCGCCCGGGTGGTGGGGCAAGAGGTAAAGGTGCTGCTGAAGGCACCCATCGAAGGGCGGCGGCGCCTGCGCGGCAAGCTGGTTGCGGTCGACGGCGAGCGGCTGAGCTTCGAAGCGGAGGGCAAGGCGTTCGAGTTCGACCACGATGCGGTGGAAAGCGCGCGTGTGGTGCCGGACTGGGCAGCGCTCGGTTACGTGCCGCAGTCCAAGCCCGGTGGCAAGAAATCCACAAAGAAGACCGGCCAGTAAGTACAGCGAAGCCGGAAGAAATTTGAGAGTGCGGCCATGGATGGCCGCTTCTTGATTCTCGCGTTCATGGATGAACGTACAAATACCGAGGTTGCTGCAAATGAGCAAAGAATTGTTGCTGGTCGTCGATGCGGTCGCCAATGAAAAGGGCGTGCCGCGCGAAGTGATCTTCGAGGCGATGGAAGCGGCGTTGGCTTCGGCCGCGAAGAAGCGCTATCCGGAGGAAGATCCCGACGTCCGCGTCGCGATCGATCGCCAGACCGGCGACTACGAGACGTTCCGCCGCTGGGAAGTCATTGCCGACGACGGCGAGATGGAATCCCCGTTCCACCAGCTGCGCCTGATGGACGCGGTGGACGAGCGCGAGGACGCCCAGGTGGGCGACTACATCGAGCAGCAGGTCGAGAATGCCGAATTCGGTCGCATCGCGGCGCAGGCAGCCAAGCAGGTGATCGTGCAGCGCGTGCGCGAGGCCGAGCGCCAGCAGGTGGTCGATGCCTTCCAGGAGCGCGTCGGCGAATTGGTCACCGGCATCGTCAAGCGCGTCGAGCGCGGCAACGTCTATCTGGACCTGGGTTCCAATGCCGAGGCCTTCATTCCGCGCGACAAGACCATTCCGCGCGAATCGGCCCGCGTCGGCGACCGCGTGCGCGGTTACCTCTATGAAGTGCGCTCGGAAGTGCGCGGTCCGCAGCTGTTCGTCTCGCGCGCCGCTCCCGAATTCATGATCGAGCTGTTCAAGCTCGAGGTACCGGAAGTCGGCCAGGGCCTGGTCGAGATCAAGGGCTGCGCACGCGATCCGGGCGACCGCGCCAAGATCGCCGTGCTCGCGCACGACAGCCGCACCGACCCCATCGGCGCCTGCATCGGCATGCGCGGTTCGCGCGTGCAGGCGGTGTCCAACGAGCTCAACGGCGAGCGCGTGGACATCATCCTGTGGCACGAGAACCAGGCGCAGTACGTCATCAACGCGATGGCGCCGGCCGAGGTCCAGTCCATCATCATGGACGAGGAAAAGCACTCGATGGACATCGCGGTGGCCGAGGACAAACTGTCCCAGGCGATCGGCCGCGGCGGCCAGAACGTGCGCCTGGCCAGCAAGCTCACCGGCTGGCAGCTCAACGTGATGACGCAGGACCAGGTCACCGCCAAGAGCGAGTCCGAGCAGCAGGCCGCGCGCCAGCTGTTCATGGACAAGCTGGAAGTGGACGAGGAGATTGCCAACATCCTGGTGCAGGAAGGCTTCTCCAGCGTGGAGGAAATCGCTTACGTGCCCAGCGCCGAACTGCTGGCGGTCGAGGGGTTCGACGAGGACATCGTCGAGGAACTTCGGGCCCGCGCCCGCGACGCTCTGCTGACCGAGGCACTGGCCGTGGAAGAGGGCATCGCCGAACCGTCCGAAGAACTGCTCGCTCTGGCGGGCATGGACGAGGCCACTGCCTATGCGCTGGCTGCACGTGAAATAGGTACGGTGGACGACCTGGCCGACCTTGCGGTCGACGACCTGATCGACATCGAGGGCATGGACGAGGAGCGCGCCGCCGCGTTGATCATGGCAGCCCGCGCACCGATGATCGAGCGATTGGAGAAGGGTGGTTAACCGCGGAACGGCGGCGCCTTCGGAAGGGCGCGCCGAGGAAGTCCCATGCGGGACTTCCGCCAAGGATGGAGGTGGACGTGCAGGCTTGGGCCGCACGGACGATAAGCGCGGGAACGGCGGAGAAAGAACACGATGTCGGATGTAACGATCAAACAACTTGCCCAGGTGCTGGGCATGCCGGTCACCAAGCTGCTGGGGCAGCTTGGCGAGGCGGGCATGAATTTCTCCGATCCGGAGCAGGTCATCAGCAGCACCGAGAAGGTGAAACTGCTGGGCTTCCTGCGCCGCACCCACGGCAAGGGCGAAGCGACTCCCGAGGTGGAGGACAGCGCGCCGCGCCAGATCACCCTCAAGCGCCGCAAGGTCAGCGAGCTGAAGGTCGCCACGCCCGGTGGCCGCGGCGCGTCCAGCAGCGCCAAGACGGTCAACGTGGAAGTGCGCGCCAAGCGCACCTACGTCAAGCGCAGCGTGATCGCCGAAGAAGCGAGTGCCGAGCCCGAGCGCGAGGAGGCCGTGCGCAAGCTGGCCGAATCGCAGCAGCAGCGCGAGCATGAAGAGCAGGAGCGCCTGGAAGCCGAGCAGCGTCGCCAGGAAGAAGCCCTGCATGCGCAGGAGGAGCAGCAGCGCCAAGCCGAGGAAGCGCGTCGCCAGGCCGACGAGCAGGCGGCTGCGAGCGCGAAGGGTACCGAGGCAGCCGAGCCGGTCGCCGCCGCCGCAGAACCGGTCGCAGAAGCCGCCGGCGAAACCGTCGCCGCGGCCGCCACGCCGGCTCCAGCATCGTCCAGCAGCGGTACCGATCACAGCGCGTTCGGCATGATCGTTCCGCGCATCCATGAACCGCGCAAGCGCGAGAAGAAGGTCGTCGTCGCCGCACCGGCCCCCGCGCCGGCGCCTGCACCGGCACCTGCCGATGCGCGCGCCGCCGCCGCCAAGGGCCGCCACGGCCGCGACCGCGACGAAGGTCCGGGTGGGAAGCGCTTCGCCAGCGGCGAACTGCACCTGTCCGAGGCCGATCGCGCACGCCGGTCCAGCAAGCGCGGCAAGCCCGGCCGGGGCGGACGCGACATGGGTCGCGGCAGCAGCGCCGCGGCCTCGGGTCCGCATGGCTTCTCGCGTCCCACCGCACCGGTGGTGCGCGAAGTGGTCGTGGGCGATGCCAACCTGGTCGCCGACCTGGCGCAGAAGATGGCGGTCAAGGGTTCCGAAGTGGTCAAGGCGCTCTTCAAGATGGGCGTGATGGCCACCATCAACCAGACCATCGACCGCGACACCGCCACGCTGGTGGTCGAGGAACTGGGGCATACCCCGGTCGAGGCGACCGAGAGCAACGCCGAGGCCGCATTGGCCGCGCACACCCAGAACGCCGAGCTGGAAGGCGAGAAGTCCTCGCGTCCGCCGGTGGTCACCATCATGGGCCACGTCGACCACGGCAAGACCTCGCTGCTGGACTATATCCGCCGCACCAAGGTCGCCTCCGGCGAAGCCGGTGGCATCACCCAGCACATCGGCGCATACCACGTGGATACGCCCAAGGGCGTGATCACCTTCCTCGACACCCCGGGCCATGCCGCGTTCACCGCGATGCGTGCCCGCGGCGCGCAGTCCACCGACATCGTGGTGCTGGTGGTGGCCGCCGATGACGGCGTGATGCCGCAGACGGCCGAGGCCGTGCAGCACGCGCGCGCCGCCAAGGTGCCGCTGATCGTGGCGCTCAACAAGATGGACAAGGCTGACGCCAACCCGGACCACGTCAAGCAGGGCCTGGGCAACCTCGAGGTCATCCCGGAAGAATGGGGCGGCGATACGCCGTTCATTCCGCTGTCGGCCAAGACCGGCATGGGCGTCGACGACCTGCTCGACGCGGTATCGGTGCAGGCCGAGGTGATGGAGCTGACCGCCGTGTTCGATGGCCCCGCCTCGGGCGTGGTGATCGAATCGAGCCTGGACAAGGGCCGTGGCCCGGTGGCGACGGTGCTGGTGCAACAAGGCACGCTCAAGCGCGGCGACTTCGTGGTCTGCGGCGTCGAATACGGCCGCATGCGCGCGCTGGTCGACGAGAACGGCAAGACCGTGCAGGAAGCCGGTCCGTCGATTCCGGTGCAGGTGCTTGGCCTGTCCGGCGTGCCGGAGGCGGGCGACGACTTCGTGGTGGTGGCCGACGAGCGGCTGGCCCGCGAAGTGGCCGCCGAGCGCCAGCAGAAGCGCCGCGAGACGCGCATGGTCAGCAAGGCCAACCGCCTCGAGGACATCATGGCGCAGATGGGCCAGGGTGAAGTGCAGACGCTCAACATCCTGGTCAAGGCCGACGTGCAGGGTTCGGTGCAGGCGCTGCGCGACTCGCTCAGCCAGATCGGCAACGAGAACGTGAAGGTCAACGTGATTGCCGCCGGCGTCGGTGGCATCACCGAATCCGACGCGACGCTCGCGGCCGCCTCCAAGGCGCTGATCATCGGCTTCAACGTGCGTGCCGACGCCTCGGCGCGCAAGGTGATCGACACGGCGGGCCTGGACGTCCGTTACTTCTCGATCATCTACGACGTCATCGATCAGGTGAAGCAGGCGGCTTCCGGTCTGCTGGGCGTGGAAGTGCGCGAGGAAATCATCGGCATCGCGCAGGTACGCGAAGTCTTCCGCAGCTCCAAGTTCGGCCAGGTCGCCGGCTGCATGGTCACCGATGGCACGGTCAAGCGGAACAAGCCGATCCGCGTGCTGCGCGACAACACGGTGGTCTTCCAGGGCGAACTGGAATCGCTGCGCCGCTTCAAGGAACTGGTCGACGAAGTGCGCAACGGCATGGAATGCGGTATCGCCGTGAAGCAGTACAACGACGTCAAGGTCGGCGACCAGATCGAGTGCTTCGAGCGCATCGAGGTGGCGAGGACGTTGTAACGCATTGCGTTGCAACGTCCGGGAATCGGGAATGGTCGATGGGGAAGCGTCAAGGCGATCCCCCATGACCTTCCCGTTTTTCCGCGCTGGCGGCTGTTTCGATTTTCCTCCCCCCATTACGATTTACGGCCATCCCATGCCCTCACGCGACTTCAAACGTACCGACCGCGTAGGCGCCGAACTCCGCCGCGAGCTCGGCCTCCTGGTGCATGCCGCCGTACGCGACCACGCGCTGCCGTCGGTGAGCGTTTCCGACGTCGAAGTCACCCGTGACCTCGACTTCGCCAGCGTCTGGGTCACGGCATTGCAGGCGGAGCGCGCCAGGGAGGCGGTCAAGGCGCTCAACGAACTGGCCATCGAATTCCGCCGCACGCTCTCGCGCAGCATGCGCCTGCGCCGGGTGCCGGAGTTGCGCTTCAAGTACGACGACTCGGTCGACAAGAGCGAGCGCATCGAACGATTGCTGCGCGACTCGGGCGACATCCCGCCGGATACCGATGGCGAAAGCGAGTCGTAAATCCCGGGCAACGGCGCTGCGCCAGGATCTGCGCGACCTGCACGGCATCCTGCTGCTCGACAAGCCGCTGGGCATGAGCTCGAACCAGGCCCTGCAGGCGGCGCGCCGCTTGCTGCGCGCCGCCAAAGGCGGGCACAGCGGAGCGCTTGACCCGCTGGCGACCGGGCTGCTGCCGCTATGTTTCGGCGAGGGCACCAAGATCGCAGGCATATTGCTGGGATCGCGCAAGGCCTATCTCGCCCAATGCCAGTTGGGCGTCACCACCACCACGGCTGATCTCGAGGGTGAGGTCGTCGGGCAACGGCCGGTGCCGCCACTGGATGACGCTGTCCTCGAAGAGGTACTGGCCTCCCTGCGCGGCCGCATCGTGCAGGTGCCACCCGTCTTTTCGGCTCTGAAGCAGGGTGGCGAACCCTTGTACGCCAAGGCACGGCGCGGCGAAGCGGTCGACGTGCCGCCGCGCGAGGTGGATATCCATCGCCTGGAACTGCTGGCGCGTGAAGGCGACCGCCTGCAACTGCGGGTCGAGTGCGGCTCGGGCACCTACATCCGCAGCCTGGCGGTGGATCTGGGGGAGCGATTGGGCTGCGGAGCGCACCTGACGGCGCTGCGCCGCCTGTGGGTGGAGCCGTTCCGCGAACCGGCGATGGTGACGCTGGCCGAGCTGGAGCAGGCGGCCGGGCAGGGTGAGGCGGCGCTCGATGCGCTGTTGTTGCCACTTTCCGCCGGACTGGCCGATCTGCCGCCATTGCGGCTGGACGAACCCCTGACGCGTGCCGTCGCCCAAGGCCAGCAGATTCCCTGGCCTGGCCCGGCGGAGCAGGGCCGCAGCACGGCCTTCGCCCCCGATGGCCGCCTGCTGGCGCTGATCGAACCGGACTCCTGCGGGCGCGTGCGCGTCGTCCGCGGCTTCAACCTGCCCACCCCGTGAGCCCTGGACGGGGCTTTCCAGCCGCAGAACCGTTCCCTGGGGCCGTAAATCCCCTCTTGCAAGGGAAGGAAGGGCCGCAAACGGCCCATTTCACGCTCTTGTTGCCACCCGCCCGCCCTCGCTACAATAGCGAGCTTGTTCCAGAGCTTTGCATCCAACCAGCGGAGCTTGTGCAACCTCATCGGTGGTGACGTTGCACAAGTTCCGCATCCGCATTTTTTTTAGGAAGAGATACCCATGTCCCTTACCGCAGAACAGACCAGCAAGATCATTGCTGACTACGGCCGCGTGCCCAACGACACCGGCTCGCCGGAGGTGCAGGTGGCCCTGCTGTCGGCCCGCATCGAACATCTGACCGGCCACTTCAAGGAGCACAAGCAGGATCACCACTCGCGTCGTGGGCTGCTGCAGTTGGTGAACCGCCGCAAGAGCCTGCTGGCCTACCTCAAGGATCGTGACCTTGGCCGCTACCAGGCCCTGATCGAGCGCCTCGGCCTCCGTCGTTGATTTTCCGCGTTCATCCGTGAACGCGAAGGTCAGGAAGCGGCCCTGCGTGGGCCGCACTGTTTGATTTCTGTGTTCGTTCCCTAGAACGCGAAAGTCAACAAGCGGCCATTCTTGGCCGCACTCTTCAATAGGACAAAAGCCCGTGGCGAAAGTAACCAAGTCATTCCAGTACGGTAATCACGAAGTCACACTGGAGACGGGCGAAATCGCCCGCCAGGCGTCCGGTGCGGTCATGGCCAGCATGGGTGGTACCGTCGTGCTGGTCACCGCGGTGGCCGCGGCCAAGCCGCGCGAGGGGCAGGATTTCTTCCCGCTCACCGTCGACTATGTCGAGAAGTTCTACTCCGCCGGTCGTATCCCTGGCGGATTCTTCAAGCGCGAAGGCCGCCCGACCGAGAAGGAAACGCTGACCTCGCGCCTGATCGATCGCCCGGTGCGCCCGCTGTTCCCGGACGACTACAAGAACGAAGTGCAGGTCATCGCCCAGGTCGTTTCGCTCAACCCCGAGGTTGACGGCGACATCGTCGCGATGCTCGGCGCCTCCGCCGCGCTGTCGCTGGCCGGGATCCCGTTCAAGGGCCCGATCGCAGCCGCCCGCGTCGGCTATGCCAACGGCCAGTACCTGCTCAACCCGACGCATACCGAGCTGAAGACCTCCGACCTCGATCTCGTTGTCGCCGGTACCGCCGGTGCCGTGCTGATGGTCGAGTCCGAGGCCAAGCTGCTGTCCGAGGAAGTCATGCTCGGCGCGGTGATGTTCGGCCACAAGCAGATGCAGATCGCGATCAATGCCATCGCCGAGCTCGCCACCGAAGCGGCCAGGCCCGCGTCGACCTGGCAGGCGCCGGCGCGCAACGAGTCGCTGATCGCCGCGCTCAAGGGCGAAGTCGGCAACAAGCTGGAAGAAGCCTTCCAGGTGCGCGACAAGCTGCAGCGCCGCGACGCGATCTCCGCGATCAAGGCCGACGTGCTGGAGACCCTCAAGGTCCAGGCCGAAGCCAACGGCTGGTCGACTGCCGAGCTGTCGAAGGAATTCGGCGAGCTCGAATACCACACCATGCGCGACAGCGTGCTCAAGTCCAAGGTGCGCATCGACGGCCGCCAGCTCGACGACGTGCGCCCGATCAGCGTGCGCGTGGGCGTGCTGCCGCGCACCCACGGTTCGGCGCTGTTCACCCGCGGCGAGACGCAGGCGCTGGTCGTGGCCACGCTGGGTACCACCCGCGATGCGCAGATCATCGACGCGCCGGAAGGCGAGTCGAAAGATCCGTTCCTGTTCCACTACAACTTCCCGCCGTTCTCGGTGGGCGAGGCCGGCCGCTTCGGCGCGCCGAAGCGTCGCGAGATCGGCCACGGCCGCCTGGCCAAGCGCGGCGTGCAGGCGGTCAAGCCGAGCATCGAAGAATTCCCGTACGTGCTGCGCGTGGTCTCTGAGATCACCGAGTCGAACGGTTCGTCCTCGATGGCCTCGGTGTGCGGTTCCTCGCTGGCCATGATGGACGCCGGCGTGCCGCTGAAGTCGCCGGTGGCCGGTATCGCCATGGGCCTGGTCAAGGAAGGCGGCGACTTCGTCGTGTTGTCCGACATCCTGGGCGACGAGGACCATCTCGGCGACATGGACTTCAAGGTGGCCGGTAGCGCCGACGGTATCTCCGCGCTGCAGATGGACATCAAGATCGACGGTATCACCGAAGAGATCATGAAGGTGGCGCTGGAGCAGGCCAAGCGCGGCCGCCTGCACATCCTGGGCGAGATGGCCAAGGTCATCAGCACGCCGCGTTCGGAGATGAGCGAGTACGCCCCGCGCCTGCTCACCATCAAGATCCATCCGGACAAGATCCGCGAAGTCATCGGCAAGGGCGGCGCCACCATCCGCTCGATCACCGAAGAGACCGGCACCACGATCGACATCAGCGACGACGGCACCGTCATCATCGCCTCGGTCAACCGCCTGGCGGCCGACGAGGCCAAGAAGCGCATCGAGCAGATCGTCTCCGACGTCGAGCCGGGCCGCATCTACGAGGGCAAGGTCGCCAAGCTGATGGATTTCGGCGCGTTCGTGACCATCATGCCGGGCAAGGACGGCCTGGTGCACGTCTCGCAGATCTCCTCCGAGCGCGTGGAGAAGGTCTCCGACAAGCTCAAGGAAGGCGACATCGTGAAGGTCAAGGTGCTCGAGGTGGATAAGCAGGGCCGTATCCGCCTGTCCATGAAGGCCGTGACCGAAGACGAAGCCGCCAACGGCTGATCGCCCGATGCGCGACTGAGCATCCGTTCCAATGAAAAAGAAAAGCGGGCCATCGGCCCGCTTTTTTTATGCTCACGCACGGCGTCATCTCTGTAGAGCCCGCTTGTGGGCGATGCTCTTCAACCCACGCGACGAAGAGCATCGCCCACAAGTGGGCGCCTGCAAGGGCAGGCTGTCGACGGCCATTCCTTGCCACGTGCGAAGGTGCGCGCCTGACCGTTTTGCTACGATCCACGCGATCCCCCGCAAGGCACGCCCGTGACCGCGCAGAACCCCGCTACGGACTTCGAAACCCTGGGCCGCCAGGTATGGGAGGCCTGGGCCCACAAGTGGCCCGGCTCTGCTGTGACGCCCGCCGCCGAGGCCGTACCGGGCATGGACGGCCTCAAGGGCTATCTCGAGTGGATGCAGCAGGCAACCGCCACGATGACCGGGCAGGGCACCCAGGTTCCCCCGCCGGTCCCTCCGTTCACCGGCTGGGCCATGCCTGCCATGGGAGCGCCACCGGCCGGGCTCGACGCCTCGCGCGGACTGCTCGACACGCCCGCCTTCGGTTACACCCGCGAACAGCAGGCTCAGCAGCAGGCGCTCATGCGTGCGCTGCTCGACCACCAGCAGGCAAACGCCCGCTACCAGCAGTTGGTCGGGCGCGCGCAGGCCGAAGGCATGGCACGGGCACAGCGCCAACTGGCCGAGCCTGGCCTCCAGATCGATTCGCTCAAGGCCATGTACGACCTGTGGGTGGATGCGGTGGAAGAGGCCTACGCCGAGATCGCATTGTCCGACGAATTCCGCGAGGTCTATGCCGCGCAGGCCAACACGCAGATGCGCGTACGCCAGCTGCAGCAACAGCAGATCGAGCAATGGTGCCGCGAGATGGGCCTGCCCACGCGTAGTGAGGTGGACACGCTGGGCCAACGGTTGCAGGAGCTTCGACGCGAACTGCGGCGCATGCGGGCCGCGGCTGGTGCGCCGTCAACGGACGCGGACAAAGTCACAAAAGCCGCCAAACGCGCTACCGCCGCCGCCAGGCCGTCCACGCGCCCCAAGACGAAACCGGCCGCCAAGGCCGGCACCCGCCGCGCATCGCGCAAGCCGCGCTGAGGCCGAGCATGCATATGCCAGGAACGCTGGATCCCGCCCGGATCCTCGAGGAAATCACCGCCTTCCAGCGCAAGCTGGCAGCCGGCGCCGCGAGCCTGCGCGGCCTGGCGGAGCCGACGTACGCCGATACCCCGCGCGAGCTGGTTTACCGCGAGGACAAGCTCACCCTCTGGCGCATGCGCGGCGAGCGCGAACCGACTTCGAACACGCCACTGTTGATCGTCTACGCCCTGGTCAACACGGTCTGGATGACCGACCTGCAGACCGACCGGTCACTGGTGCGCAACCTGCTCGCGCAGGGCGAGGACGTCTACCTGATCGACTGGGGCTACCCGGACGGCGCCGATCGCTGGCTCACGCTGGAGGACTACATCGACGGCTACCTCGACCGCTGTGTGGACGTCGTGCGCGCGCAGGCCGGCGTTGAGGCGATCGACCTGCTCGGCATCTGCCAGGGCGGTGCGTTCTCGTTGTGCTACGCCGCGCTGCATCCGGCCAGGGTGCGCAACCTGGTCACCATGGTCACGCCGGTGGACTACCACACGCCGGACAACATGCTTTCGCACTGGGCGCGCGACATCGACGTGGACCTATTCGTCGACACCCTGGGCAACATTCCCGCCGCACTGATGAACTGGGTCTACCTGACGCTCAAGCCGGTGCGGCTGCTGCAGCAGAAATACGTCAATCTGGTCGGCATCCTGGACAACCCGAAGGAGCTCGAAAACTTCCTGCGCATGGAGCGCTGGATCTTCGATTCGCCCGACCAGGCCGGCGAGGCTTTCCGCGAGTTCGTCAAGTTCTTTTTCCAGGCCAACAAGCTGGTCAAGGGCGGTCTCACCATCGGCGGCAAGTCGGTGGATCTGGCGCGCATCACCCAACCGGTGCTCAATATCTACGCGGAACAGGACCACCTGGTCCCGCCCGACGCCTCGCGTGCTCTCGGCCACCATATCGGCAGCGAGGATTACACCGAGCTGGCCTTCAAGGGGGGCCACATCGGCATCTACGTATCCGGACGCGCGCAGCGCGAAGTGCCCCCTGCCATTCACCGCTGGCTGCGCGAGCACGACGGCTGAGGGCAACGCCTTTTGTAGGGGCTCACAAGTGGGCTCCTACAAGGGGAGGCGGCGACGGTGCGCATGCTAGGCTTTCCCGTCTTCTCCGCTCCGCAAATGCGCTCATGAACACCTCCACCGATTCCCTCCGCGAGCACGACACCATCCGCGCCGTGCAGTGGCGCGGCGATTGCCTGTGCCTGCTCGACCAGCGCCTGTTGCCGGCCGAAGAGCGCTGGATCGAATGCCGTGACACCGATCAGGTGACCCAGGCCATTCGCGACCTGGCCGTGCGCGGCGCGCCCGCGATCGGAATCGCTGCCGCCTGGGGTGTCGTGCTGGCGGCGCAGCAGGGCGCGCCGCTCGATGACGTGCTGGCGACGCTGCGGGCGGCCCGGCCCACCGCGGTCAACCTGATGTGGGCGCTCGACCGCATGAAGAGGAGCATCGCGGCAGGCGCGGATGCCGCTGCGCTCGAGCGCGAGGCACAGGCGATCCAGGACGAGGACCTGGCCGCCAACCGGCACATGGGCGCACTCGGCGCCGCGCTGATCGCACCGGGCTCGGGTGTGCTCACCCACTGCAACACCGGCTCGCTGGCCACCGCAGGCTACGGTACCGCGCTGGGCGTGATTCGCGCAGGCGTGGAAGCCGGCCGCATCGAAGAAGTGTTCGCCGGCGAGACACGCCCCTGGCAACAGGGCGCCCGCCTGACCATGTATGAACTGGTGCGCGACAGGATTCCCGCGCACCTGATTGCCGACTCGGCGGCCGCGCACCTGATGCGTTCGGGCAAGGTCCAATGGGTAATCGTCGGCGCCGACCGCATCGCCGCCAACGGCGATACCGCCAACAAGATCGGCACCTACCAACTGGCCATCGCCGCGCGCCACCATGGGGTGAAGTTCATGGTGGTGGCACCGTCCTCGACCGTGGACATGGCCACGCCCGACGGCGAGACCATCGAGATCGAACTGCGCCACGCGGACGAACTGCTCTCCACCGGTGGCCGCCGCATGGTGGTCGAAGGCGCGCAGGCCTGGAACCCGGTATTCGACGTGACCCCGGCGGAGCTGATCGATGCCATCGTCACCGAGCGTGGCGTGATCGAACGACCGAACACCGCCGTGATGCAGGCGGTGTTCGGCCGGTGAGGCTGCGCCGCGAGGCCGGGTTGTTCGCCATCGGCGGCGTCCTCGGTCTCATCGTCGACGCCGGCACGGTACAGGCGCTGGTCGCCTGGGGTGGCTGGAATCCGTACCTTGCGCGGGTGCTGTCGTTCCTGTTGGCGGCCACGGTGACCTGGGGCTGGAACCGCCGGCACACCTTCGCCCATCGCGCCAGCGGCCGCCCGGTGGCCATCGAATGGTTGCACTGGCTGGCCCTGATGGGCGTGGGTGCCTGTGTGAACTACGCAATCTATGCGTCGCTGCTGCTGGCCTTCGAGCCATTGCAGCGATGGCCGGCGCTGGCTGTGGCGGCCGGTTCGGCGGTGGCCGCGCTGGTCAATTTTTCGACCGCGCGCGGCGTGCTTTTCCGGCGTCCAAAACCGACCGCCTAACTTATTGATTTGAAACGCTAAAATAAGGGCTTTCCGGGCGCATTCGTGATACAATTTCACGATTGCTTGAGGGCCGCGCAGCCGCGCGCATGAAGCGTCCGTCTGCGCGGCCTTTTTGTTCCATGGAAGCCACTGGGAAGCCGATTGATGGCAGAACTCGCCAAAGAAGTCATCCGCGTCAATATCGAAGACGAGATGCGCCAGAGCTACCTCGATTACGCCATGAGCGTGATCGTGGGACGCGCCCTTCCGGATGTGCGCGACGGCCTGAAGCCCGTGCATCGTCGCGTGCTCTACGCGATGAACGAACTGGGCAATGTCTGGAACAAGCCCTACAAGAAATCGGCCCGCGTGGTCGGTGACGTCATTGGTAAATACCATCCGCATGGCGATGCTTCCGTCTACGACGCGATCGTGCGCATGGCCCAGCCCTTCTCGCTGCGCTACATGCTGGTCGACGGCCAGGGCAACTTCGGTTCGGTCGATGGCGACAACGCCGCGGCGATGCGTTACACCGAAGTGCGCATGTCGCGCCTCACGCACGAGCTGCTGGCCGACATCGACAAGGAAACCGTCGACTTCGGCCCCAACTACGATGAGAGCGAGAGCGAGCCGCTGGTGTTGCCCACCCGCGTGCCGACGCTGCTGATCAACGGTTCGGCCGGCATCGCCGTGGGCATGGCCACCAACGTGCCGCCGCACAACCTCAACGAGGTGATCGCCGGTACCATCGCGTTGATCGACGAGCCCTCGCTGTCGATCGATGATCTGATGCAGCACATCCCCGGCCCCGACTTTCCGACCGCGGGCATCATCAACGGCGCCGCCGGCATCGTCGAGGCATATCGCACTGGCCGCGGCCGCATCCTGGTGCGCGCGCGCGCCGAGATCGAGACCGAAGCCAACGGCCGCGAAACGATCCTGGTCCACGAACTGCCGTACCAGGTGAACAAGGCGCGGCTGATCGAGAAGATCGCCGAGCTGGTCAAGGAAAAGAAGCTCGAGGGCATCAGCGAGTTGCGCGACGAGTCCGACAAGGACGGCATGCGCATCGTGATCGAGGTGCGCCGCGACGCCATGGGCGACGTGGTGCTCAACAACCTGTTCCTGCAGACCCAGTTGCAGGTCACCTTCGGCATCAACATGGTGGCGCTGCTGGACGGCCAGCCGCGCCTGCTCAACCTCAAGGAAATCCTCGAGGCCTTCATCCGCCACCGCCGCGAAGTGGTGACCCGTCGCACGATCTTCGAGCTGCGCAAGGCGCGCGCCCGCGCGCATATCCTCGAAGGTCTCACCGTCGCGCTGGCCAACATCGACGAGATGATCGAGCTGATCCGCAGCTCCGCCTCGCCGGCCGAGGCGCGCGAACGCATGCTGGCGCGCAAGTGGCAGCCAGGCATGGTCGGTGCGTTGCTTTCCGCCGCCGGCGCCGGTGCCTCGCGGCCGGAAGACATGGACCCGCGCGACGGCCTGAAGACCGACGGCTACCAGCTTTCCGAGGTGCAGGCGCAGGAAATCCTGGCCATGCGACTGCATCGCCTGACCGGGCTGGAGCAGGAAAAGCTGTCGGACGAGTATCGCCAGATCCTGGAAACCATCCGCGGCCTGATCGAGATCCTCGAGAACCCGGAAGTGCTGCTCAAGCTGATCCGCGAGGAGCTGGAAGCGGTCAAGGCCGAGTTCGGCGACGCACGCCGCACCGAGATCCAGCATTCGCAGGAAGACCTGAACGTCCTCGACCTGATCGCGCCGGAAGACATGGTCGTCACGTTGTCGCATACCGGCTACGTCAAGCGCCAGCCTGCCAGCACGTATCGCTCGCAGCGGCGCGGCGGCAAGGGACGCTCGGCCTCGGCGCTGAAGGACGAGGATGTCGTCGAGCAGCTGTGGGTGGTCAACACCCACGACACGCTGCTGACCTTCACCAGCACCGGCCGGGTCTACTGGCTCAAGGTCTACCAGATGCCCGAGGCCGGCCCGGGCGCGCGCGGCAAACCGATCGTCAACCTGCTGCCGCTGGCCGAGGGCGAGAAGGTGCAGGCGGTACTGCCGATCCGCGAATACAGCCCCGAGTGCTACGTGTTTTTCGCCACCCGCAGCGGCACGGTGAAGAAGACGCCGCTGACCGAGTTCGCCTTCCAGCTCCAGCGCGGCAAGATCGCGATCAACCTGGACGAGGGCGATGCGCTGGTCGACGTGGCCATCACCAACGGCAATAGCGACATCCTGCTGTTTGCCTCCAATGGCAAGGTCAACCGCTTCGACGAGAACACCGTGCGCTCGATGGGGCGCACCGCCACCGGCGTGCGTGGCATGCGCCTGGCGGAGGACGCCCACGTGGTGTCGCTGATCGTCGCCGCCGACGGTGACGTCCTCACCGCCACCGAACACGGCTACGGCAAGCGCACGCCGCTGGAGGAGTTCACCAAGAAGGGCCGCGGCACGCAGGGCGTGATCGGCATCCAGTGCTCCGAACGCAACGGCCCGCTGGTAGCCGCAGTGCAGGTCACCGAGGAGCACGAGGTGATGCTGATCTCCAACCAGGGCACGCTGGTGCGTACGCGCGTCGGCGAAATCTCCCAGTTGGGGCGCAACACTCAGGGCGTCACCCTGATCCGCCTGCCGTCCGATGAAAGCCTGGTCAGCGTGGTGCGGCTGGAAGCGGAGGAAAGCAACGGCGACGACGCCGAAGCGGCCGAGGGCGTGACGCCGGAAGGCCCGGCGCCGGAAGGCCCCATCGCGGAAGCCGCCGCACCGACGGAAGAGGGCACGCAAGAGAGCTGATCCTGCGACGCAGGATGAAGAAAGCCCCGGCCTTGCCGGGGCTTTCTCCTGGGACCCCTCCGGGCAGATGCAACAGTGCCTTGACCACCACGATTCCGTTCCGATGCATGACGTGTGGGAGTCGTGGAAGCACGCTTGTGGACGATGGGGGCATCGCCCACAAGTGGTGCAGGGAGTTTGGCCTGGCGGTGATGGTCCTGGGCGAGCGGTCCAAGTGCCGGGTGCCGAGTGCCGCGCATGATTCAGGCCGCCTCGGCTCGTGTGTTCCTCGCCGGCACGCTTCTACGGTTCGTACCAACTTCCGGCGTTCGGCGTGCCGCGGGCGATCTTGGCCACTGCGTGGCTTGCGACGTCGATGATCCAGACGCGCGCGCCTGCATTGTTGCCTTCCTCGTCCTGTTGGTCCAGATGGGGATCCACCAGGATGTGGCAATTGTCTTTTGACCATGCGATCACGGTGTACGACGCCCTCGGTATGGGAGTGTCGATAACCCGATGCTGGTTCGTGCCGTCCGCATTCATGACAAAGGGAGACAGATAGATCGCGCCGTTGGCGGCTTCGAATCGGCTGAACGCTATGTGGCGGCCATCGTGGGAAAACACCGCGCCGTGGATATCGCCCTGGAGAATCTTCGTGTCGCCCGTAACAAGGTCGGCGAGCATCGCAGTGTCTTCCGGGCCGGCGTCCGTGTAGATCGCGCGGCTGCCATCGTCCGAGATTTCGACAAACCCTCTCCAGTAAGAGTCGAAACTGAACAGTTTGGTCACCAGGTTCGTCGCCACATTGATTCGCCAGATATTGGAATGCCAGTTGAAGGGGGCTGTTTCATGTCCGACCTCGACATAGATGTTCTTGCCGTCTTGCGACCACTTGAGCCTGGCGATCTGCCACGCGCGAGATGGGCAGAACAGCTGGCGCTGGTTGCTGCCATCCGAATGCACCAGTGAAACGCACTTCTGGTTACCGAAATCGGTGATGTACGCGATCCTGGCGCCTGGCCCCCATGCCGGTGCTTCGTGAGACCCCGCTCCCCGGGTGATGCGCCGGGAATTGCCCTGCCGATCCATCACGAAGATCTGTGCCCGGTCGCGGGTGGCTGCGGTGAAGTGGACGTAAGCGATGCTGCCCCCGCGGGGCGACCAGCTCCCTTCCCGGTTGTAGAGGTCCAGCACCACTGGCGTGAGCTGAATTACCTTTCCGTTGTTCGGGTTGACCCGGAACAATCCGCTGCCTTCGTGCGGATCGAACCGATCAGCATGCTCAACAGATCGAGTGAACAAAATGGATTCGCTCGAATGTTGAACCGAACGCTGGCTCGCGGCAGCGTGACCGACGGGTGGGAAGCACAAGGAAGTAAGCAGAAGGGCACAAAACGGAGCGGCAGACCTGCACATGTTCATGGATGTTCCTCCCCGATGATCCTGGCGTAGCCGTGCGTCCCCGGTCACGCGTGGATGCGTGCCTGGTGCCCCCAACGATATCGGCATCGCGGAACTCTGCGCGCGGAGTCGTGACCGTTATGCATTCGTTCAGGGGATGCGGTTCAAGCACCCATCGGATGTACCCGTCTCGCAAAAGCTTCGTGCGAATCGCTCGGTGGATCCAACGGGTTAGTAACGCTCGCCTGGGAAAGCTATGGTTTGCTGCCCGGTCGGCCGAATGCGAAGGTGGTCCGGCGCTCGGCTTCTTTACGCATCGCGGCCCTCGTCCCGGTCGAGGCGGGCGTTTGGCATCGGACAAAAAAAACCAGCCTCGTGGGCTGGTTTTTCTTTCGGATGGTGGAGGTGGCGGGAGTCGAACCCGCGTCCGAAGGCGCTTGACGCCCGGTACTACATGCTTAGCTCACCGTTGGATCTCGTCCCGCGGCAGCACGGTGTGCGAAGCGCGCCGAAGGACCAGCCTGCTTGATTTGACCCTTGGCCGACAGGCGGCAGCTTCGGGCGATCCCGTGATGATGACCCTACATCCACGAGCACAGGCACAAGTGGGTTCGGGGCTAGGCCTTAAGCGGCCAGAGCGTAGTTGTCGTCGTTGGCAACTATGAGTTTGCGGCTGGATTTACGAGGAAAGCTGCCCCCTCGGCATGCACCAAGCCATCTCACTACCCCCGTCGAAGCCAGGACACCCCCGGGGAAAACGTACGAGCTGGTCAGTCGAACAAGTATATGGGGCCGGGCGAGCGCACTTCAATGCACACGTCGCGCTCGCCGGCCGCCGTTCAGGCGTCGCGGTTGTGCGCGCGCATGGTGCGCTGCTTCTCGCGCTGCCAGTCGCGCTCCTTTTCCGCGTCGCGCTTGTCGTGCGCCTGCTTGCCACGCGCCAAGCCGATCTCCACCTTGACCTTGTTTCCCTTCCAGTACATCGCGATAGGCACCAGGGTGTAGCCCTTGCGCTCGACCGCGCCGATGAGCTGGTCGATCTCCTGCTTGTGCAGCAGCAGCTTGCGGGTGCGGCGGTCCTCGGCGATCACGTGGGTGGATGCGCTGATCAGCGGGGGAATGGAGGTGCCGATCAGGAAGATTTCGCCCTTGAGCACCACCGCATAGCCGTCGCCGAAGTTGATCCGTCCGGCGCGCAGCGCCTTCAACTCCCAACCCTGCAAGGCGATACCCGCCTCGTAGCGTTCGTCGATGTGGTACTCGTGGCGGGCGCGCTTGTTGAGCGCGATGGTGCCGCCGGCGTGCTTGTCCTTGTCCTTCGCTTTTGCCATGTCCGGTAGAATTGCGCCTTTGCGGGTGCGACGAAAGCTGTCGCACCCGGTGTGAAAAAATGAGGTTACCGTGATCGAAATCCGACGAAGCGCCCTGGTCAATTACACGCCGGCGCAAATGTTCGATCTGGTCAACGATGTCGAAGCATACCCAAAGCGCTTCTCCTGGTGTGCCGGCGCGCGGGTGCTCGAGCGCGAGGGGGATGTGCTGGTGGCGCGGCTGGATCTCAAGTTCGCCGGCTTGAAACAGAGCTTCACCACCCGCAACACCACCGCGCCCCCGAAACGCCTGCACATGCAGTTGGTGGAGGGACCGTTCCGCAGCCTGGACGGACTGTGGGAATTCGTCGCGCTGGGCGAGCAGGGGTGCAAGATCGCCTTTGCGCTGGATTTCGATTACGTGGGCCTGGGGGCCGGCGCCATCAAGCTGGGCTTTCAGGGACTCGCGACGAAAATGGTCGAGGACTTCGGTCGCGAGGCTCAGCGCACGTATGGTTGAGATCGTGGTGGAGGTCGTGATGGCACTGCCGCGGCGCATGCTGCTCAAGCGGGTGGCGCTGGCCGATGGGGCGACCGTGGCCGATGCGATCGAGGCGGCGCAGCTTGGCGAGGACGTTCAGATCGACCCGCAACAGCTGGGCATCTTCGGCAGGCGCGTACCGCTCGGGCAACCGTTGCGCGATGGCGACCGGGTGGAGGTCTACCGGCCGCTGTTGCTGGATCCGAAAGAGGCGCGGCGTCGCCGCGCCCGCTGACGGTCAGGGCGTGCCGCTGTCGCCCTGCGGCGGCGAGCTGGCGTCGTCATCGCCGGTCATGTCCTTGTCGCCCTTGGTTTCGTCGACCGGATAGGTGGCATGGTACTTCTCGCTGTCCTTGAGCATCTGCTCCGGATCCTGCGCGAAGAAGTCGCCCTCGGTGCGCACCAGCGTGTCGTTGTTGAACGTCAGCGTGAAGGTGCGGATCTTGATCGCGCCGCCGCGGTGCTGCTGGGTGGAGACGTAATCCCAGCGGTTCTGGTTGAAAGGCGTGTGGACCGAGGGTGAGCCCAGCAGCACCAGCACCTGATGCTTGGTCATGCCTGGCTTGAGCTGATCGACGTCTTTCTTGTCGAGGAAATTGCCCTGTTGCACGTTGGGAACGTAGACCAGTCCGCAGCCCGCCAGCGAGAGCACCAAAAGGGCGGAACCGAGCGTGCGAATCAGCTTGTGCATGCGTTGTTTGCGTCCGGATCGTGAAGGTGTCGATGATACACTAACGGCCCTACAGCGCCGTGCGTGGAGCCTGCCATGGAACAGGAAACCAGAGAGTTGCGCCGGGTCGGCCTGAAGGTCACCCACCCGCGCATGCGGATCCTGCAAATCTTCGAGGAAGAGGGCGTCCAGCACCTCACCGCCGAAGGCGTCTACAAGAAACTGCTGGCGGACCAGGAAGACATCGGGCTGGCCACGGTTTATCGCGTACTCACCCAGTTCGAGGCCGCGGGCATCGTGGTCAAGCACAACTTCGAAGGCGGCCAGGCCGTCTACGAGCTCGACCGCGGCAAGCACCACGACCATATGATCGACGTAGACAGCGGCAAGGTCATCGAGTTCGTCAGCGAGGAAATCGAGCGTCTTCAGCACGAGATCGCCGCCAAGCACGGCTATGTGCTGGAGGATCACAGCCTCGTGCTGTACGTGCGGCCGAAAGGCAAGACCCGCTGACAGGTCCTCTGCAGGCTTGTGTCTCGGAACGCGTAAATCCTTCTCCCCGCCTGGAGTGGGAGAGCCGGGGAGAAAGCTTGCCTTGGCTCTCATCGGGCGGGAATCAGGCCTTTTTTGGCTTGCCGGAACCAGAGCTGAGGGCATCGCCCGCAAGTGGGCTCGTACAGTGCTTCGTGTCTGGGTTCCCGTACGGGCGCGGTGAACCAAAAAAAAGCCGCGGGAGGACTCCTGTCCACCCACGGCTGATCCGTTACCACTTGGCGCCTAGACTGTGCGAATTGCTCGCTGGCCTGGTGGCGCCGTTGGTACCGGCGGAACGGCATCCTGCCGTTCTTCGTGGCCACCGTCCCCACGGTGACCACGGCACGCCATCTTGCGATGGCGGCCTCCCCCACATCGATGGAACAGATGCTAACGATGTGTTCACGATTGCGGTATTGGAAAAATTCCTAGGTGAGGCGCGTTGCGTCGCGGCCGGGCGTGCTGCTCCGCAACAAAACGCGAAAATGCACGCCCTGGCGGTCCGGCCGTAGTCGGAACAGGCCCCCCAGCGATGTGACCCGGTCACGCATGCCTTGCAGGCCGCGTCCGCCGCGGGGCAGGCGGCTGGGCAGGCCGACCCCGTCGTCGCGGATATCCAGCAGCGCCAGCACCGTTCCGTGGCGTTCGCCGATGCGCAGGCGCAGGCGGAACTCGCTGGCCTGGGCGTGCTTGACCGCGTTGGTGGCACTTTCCTGTACCAGGCGGTACACCGCCGT
Source organism: Frateuria hangzhouensis (assembly GCF_026410505.1). Classification (GTDB taxonomy): domain Bacteria; phylum Pseudomonadota; class Gammaproteobacteria; order Xanthomonadales; family Rhodanobacteraceae; genus Frateuria_A; species Frateuria_A hangzhouensis. The sequence continues at coordinate 331,489 of NZ_JAPMIU010000001.1, read as the reverse complement.
GCGGGTGTCCTCGTCGAGCAGCCGCGGATCGCCGCGCATGTCGGTGTGGAAGGCGATGCCGGCGGTGGTCAGCAGGTCGCGGATCGGACCCTCGTCCAGCGCGCGCAGCAAACCGAACTCATCCAGCACCGCAGGGCGCAGGTCGTCCAGCAGGCGATGCAGGGCGCGTCGCATGTAGCCCAGGATGGTGTTGATCGAGACGCTGATGTCCTCCAGCCCGGCCTGGCGCAGGCGCACTTGGGCCAGCTTCATGTGGGTCTGGATGGCAGTGATGTTCTGGCCCAGTTCGTCGTGCAATTCGGCGGCCATGTGGCGGCGCTGGTTCTCCTCGGCCTGCAGGTTGCCGCGGGCGGCGTCGCGCAGCTGGCGGGCGAGCTGGTCCAGGCGGCGGTTGACCGCGCCCAGGTAGACGTTCTGTTCGGCCACCCGCTCGCTGCTGCGGCGCAGGGCGTCGGTCGCCGCGCCGAGCATCAGGGCGCCGGTGCCGGCCACGGCCAGGAACAGATAACCGGCGGCGCTCTGTGCGTGGCCGGGCTGGTGGTCGACGGCGGTCATGCCCAGGCAGGACACCAGCATCGCCAGGGTCGCTCCGCGCCAGCCGTGGCGGAAGGCGAAGAACAGCACCGGTGCCAGCGAGAGCACGCGGGCGAATTCGGGCTGTGGCGCGGCGTGCTCGGACAACATCAGCAGCAGCGCCATCGCCGGCAGCATCACCAGCAGCCCGTCCATGACCAGGCTGGCCACCATCTTCCGGTTGGGGCGGGCGCGCAGCAGCATGATCGACAGCGGCGCCACCAGCAGCGCGCCCAGATAGTTGCCGAGCAGTTCGCGTCCCAGCGCGCGCACCATCGCCGCGGGAGCCGCGCTCTCATGGAGCACCGCCAGCAGCGCCGCGTCGATGGCCGCCACCGCGCCCACCACCAGTACTGCCGACAGCAGCAGGCGGGTGGCTTCCTCCGGGTCGCGCAGGCTGGCGTGCAGGTTGACCCTGCGCAGCAGCCACAGGCCCACCGCCATGATCAGCGGTTCGGGCAGGTCGCCGATGACGAAGGTTTCCCAACCCATCGGCAGGCCCGAGCGCAGGTCCAGGATCGCCGTGGCGGCCAGTTCCAGCCCCAGCAGCCAGAACCACTGGCGAACCGGCACGATCAGCAACGCAGCGAAGCGCAGGCCGAAGGGGAGCATCCAGTAGGGCTGCTGGGTAGGCAGCAGCGCCAGCCACAACAGTACGTAAAACACGCCCAGCAGCGGGCCCGACTCGGGCAGGGAGAATGGCTTGGATCGCATGCGCGGATGGTACATGCGACTGTCGCCTGCCCGGCACGCGGACTGCCGCGGGCAGCTCCGGTGCTTCTTCTTATAGACTCCGAACGCAGGCGAGGGCGCAGAAGCGTCCGAAACGGGTGTGCTGCAAGTGATGCGCGGCCCCGAAACTTTGCACGTCAGTGGGGAACCATGTACAGCATTGTCCTGGTCGACGACCACGCCATCGTCCGCGAAGGCTTCAAGCGGCTCATCGAGATGGAGCCGGACCTGGAGGTGATCGCCGAATGCCGTTGTGCCGACGACGCGGTGGAGGCGATCAACCATCGTCGGCCGGATCTGGTGGCGCTGGATCTTTCCCTGCCCGACGGTAGCGGGCTGCCGTTGATCGAGCACCTGCACAGCCTGGTGCCCGACACGCACATCGTCGTTCTGAGCATGCATGACGGCGAGCCCTACGTGTCCGAGGCGTTGCGCCGCGGCGCCAGCGGCTACGTGACCAAGGGCGCCGCGCCGGAAGAGCTGGTGGCCGGCCTGCGCCAGGTAATGCAAGGCGAGACCTTCCTGAGCTCGGACCTGCGCCAGCGCCGCGCCGAGCGGCCCAGCGAGGCGCTCGACCCGGTCAACCGGCTTACCGCGCGCGAGCGGGAGGTATTCCTGCTGCTGGCCGCGGGCAAGGCGCCCAAGCAGGTAGCCGCGGCGCTCGGGGTGGGGCAGAAGACCATCTACATCCACCGTGCCAGCCTGATGGGCAAGCTGGGTGCCGGTTCGGAGCTGGACCTATACCGCATGGCCAGCGAGCGGGGCCTGCTGTCGGAACGCAAGAGCTAGGTTTTTCGTAGGAGCCCGCTTGCGGGCGATGCTCTTCAAGTTGCGAAGGCATCGCGGCGCAAGCGGGCTCCTGGAACAGCCGTGGTTCAGGCGCTTTGCGCGCGCTCCAGCATCTGTTTGGCGTGGGCGCGGGTTTCGCGGGATATCTCCAGGCCGCCGAGCATGCGCGCCAGTTCGTCGCGCCGGCCGGCCGCGTCCAGCTTCTCGATCTGCGTGCGGGTGGTGTCGCCGTCGCTGTGCTTGCTCACGCGCAGGTGCGCGTGGCCTTGCGCGGCGACCTGCGGCAGGTGCGTGACGCAGAGCACCTGGCGTTCCACGCCGAGCGCGCGCAGCTTCTGCCCGACCACCTCGGCGACGGCACCGCCAATACCGGTGTCCACTTCGTCGAACACCATGCAGCCGATGGTGTCCTTGCCCAACGTGGCCACCTCGATGGCCAGGCTGATGCGGGCCAGTTCGCCGCCGGAGGCGACCTTGCGCAGCGCGCGCGGCGGCTGGCCCGGGTTGGCACTGACCAGCAGCTCGCAGCGCTCGCGGCCCTGCGCGTCCGGCTCGTCGCCGCCGCCCGGCTCGAGCTCGACCACCAGCCGGCCGCCGGCCATGCCCAGTTCGCCCATCAAGTTGCTGACCTCCTCGCCGAGGCGTGCAGCGGCGCGGCGGCGTGCCTGGCCCAGCGCATCGGCGGCCTTGGCGTAGTCGCGCTCCAGCCGCGCACGTTCGGCAGCGAGCCGCTCCAATGCGTCGCCGGCACCCTCCAGTTCGGCCAGCTCCGCCTGCAGCGCGCCCAGTCGTTCGTGCAGTTCGGCCACCGGCAGCCGATGACGACGGGCCAATTCGTGCAGGCGGGCGAGGTGGGTATCGACCTCGGCATAGCGCTCGGGGTCGAGGTCGACGTCCTGGGCATAGCGCGAGAGCCCGTCAGCGGCCTCGCCGAGCTGGATTTCGGCGGTGTCCAGCAACTCGAGCAAGGGCGCGAGGCGGCTGTCGATGGCGGCGAGTTTGCCCAGCTCGCCGTGCGCACGGCCCAATGCGCGGCGTAGTGCGAACTCGCTGTCGCCATCGAGCAATTCGATCACGCCGGTCGCACCTTCGGCCAGGCGTCCCGCGTTCGCCAGACGCTTGTGGCTGGCTTCCAGTTCGGCCATTTCGGTCGAGGGAAGCGCCCAGCGCTCGAGCTCGGCGACTTCGTGGCGCAACAGCTCCAGCCGCTGTTCCCGATCGTCGCCGCCGCTCAGCTGCCGGATGCGCGCGCCCACCTCGCGCCATTGCGTGGCGAGCGCGCGGACTTGCGCCACCGGCTGCTCGTTGCCCGCGTAGGCATCGAGCAGGTCGAGCTGGTGGCCGCGCGAGAGCAGCGCCTGGTGTTCGTGCTGGCCGTGGATTTCCACCAGCAGGGTGGCCAATTCGCCGAGCTGGCGGGCGTTGGCCGGGCGGCCGTTGATCCAGGCGCGCGAACTGCCTTCGGCACGGATCACCCGGCGCAGCTGGCAGGCGTTGTCGTCGTCCAGTTCCTCCTGCGCGAGCCAGGCGCGAGCCGCGGGAAGGGCGGACAGGTCGAACTCGGCGATCAGTTCGGCGCGATCGCAGCCCTCGCGCACCATGCCGCTGTCGGCGCGGGCACCGGCGAGCAGCATCAGGGCGTCGACCAGCAGCGACTTGCCGGCGCCCGTTTCGCCGCTGACCACGGTCAGGCCCGGGCCAAAGGCGACTTCGGCTTCTTCGACGACGGCGAAATGGCGGACGTAAAGGGAGGTGAGCATGGCGTCGAATTGTACGGGCAGAAGGGCATTTGGCGAGGACGGCGGACCGTGCCGGACCGCACATGGCTACCGCCGCGGCCGGCTTTCTTGCAAACTCCTGTCTCCCACCTTATTTCTGTGCCGTCTCATGGACTGCCACAGCGCATGACCCGAACCCACGACCTCGACGCCCGCGCCCGCCGCCTGCTGCGCACCTTGATCGCGCAATACCTGGCCGACGGCGAGCCCGTGGGATCGCGCACGCTGTCGCGTTCCTCGGGCCTGGATGTCAGCCCGGCGACCATCCGCAACATCATGGCCGACCTGGAAGACGCCGGCCTCGTCGCCTCGCCGCACACCTCGGCCGGGCGCGTGCCCACGCCGCGCGGCCTGCGCCTGTTCGTCGACAGCCTGATCGAGCTCCAGCCGCTGCCGCGCGAGGAGATGGCCCGGCTCAAGCGCGAGCTGCCGCCCGGGCCGACCACCACCCGCGACCTGCTGGGCAACGTCTCGACCCTGCTCTCGGCGATGACCCATTTCGCCGGTGTGGTCACGGTGCCGCGCCAGGGCGACTTCCCGCTGCGCCACATCGACTTCGTGCCGCTGCCCGACGCGCGCGTGCTGGTGATCCTGGTCTTTTCCGACAACCAGGTGCAGAACCGCATCGTGCAGCTGGCCAGGCCGCTGGACGGCCGCGAACTGGAACAGGCCGCCAACTACCTCAATACGCATTTCGCCGGCCTGCGTGTGGACGATATCCGTGCCCACCTGTTGCGCGAGCTGCGTGAGGCGGGCAGTGAACTCAACCGGCTGGTGGCCAGCGCCACCGAGTTGGCGGCTGCCTCCTTCGCGCCGCAGGGCGGCGGCGACGACGTGCTGGTCAGCGGCCAGACCAACCTGATGGGCTACGCCGAACTGGCCGATCTGGAGCGTTTGCGCGAGCTGTTCGAGGCATTCCAGAAGAAGAACGAGCTGCTGCAACTCATGGAGGTCTGCGCCCGCGCGCCGGGCGTGCGGCTGTTCATCGGCGAGGAATCGGGCTTCGCGGCGCTGGACGGCTGCAGCGTCGTGACCGCCAGCTACGGTGTGCAGGGGCGCGTATTGGGCGCGGTCGGCGTGATCGGGCCCACCCGCATGGCCTACGAGCGCGTCATTCCGGTGGTCCAGGCCACGGCCGGATTGCTCACCGACGCCTTGAATCGGGCGGCAACGTCCCTATAAACGCCCCGGAGGGCGGGTTTCCGCAGTTTCTTTGATGGCCGGCACGGGAGTGCCAGCCCGGATTTTCGTTTGGGAGTAATGCATGCAGAACAACGAGCAGACGCCGGAACAGGGACAGGAGCCAGGCGCCCCGGACGCGTCGGGAACCGACGCCCTGCAGGCGCGCATCGCCGAATTGGAGGCGGGCAACGCCGAGTTGCGCGAAACCGTGCTGCGCGAGCACGCGGAGCTGGAAAACCAGCGCCGCCGCCTGCATCGCGACCTGGAACAGGCGCGCCGTTTCGCCAACGAGAAGCTGCTGAACGAATTGCTTCCGGTGTACGACAGCCTCGAACGTGGCCTGGCGATCGAAAGTGGTGATGCCGCGGCCGTGCGCGAAGGCCTGGCGTTGACCCTGAAGGCGCTGTTGAAGGTCGCCGAAAGCCACGGCCTGGTGCAGGTCGACCCGGTCGGCCAGGCGCTCGATCCGGAGCGCCACCATGCCGTGAGCATGGTCGAGGCACCCGGCAAGCCGCCCGGCACCGTGGTCAACGTGTTGCAGAAGGGTTATGTGCTGAACGACCGATTGCTGCGTCCGGCGCTGGTCGCCGTGGCCAAAGACTGACGAGCGGATCGCCGCACACGCCTAGGGCCCACGGCATTGAATCGTCGCAGGCGGGCCACCATCTGAAAAACCATCGCGGCCGCGGGGGCCGCCCGAAAGCATTGGAGCTGAGCATTATGGGCAAGATCATCGGCATTGACCTGGGTACCACCAACTCCTGCGTGGCCGTCATGGACGGCAGCAGCGCGAAGGTGATCGAGAACGCCGAGGGCGATCGCACGACGCCTTCCATCGTCGCCTTCAGCAAGGACAACGAAGTCCTCGTGGGCGCGCCGGCCAAGCGCCAGAGCGTGACCAACCCCAAGAACACCTTCTACGCGGTCAAGCGCCTGATCGGCCGCAAGTTCACCGATGCCGAGGTCCAGAAGGACCTGCACATCGTGCCTTACGGCATCGTCGCCCATGACAATGGCGACGCCTGGGTGCAGACCTCCGACGGCAAGAAGATGGCGCCGCAGGAAATCTCCGCCAAGGTGCTGATGAAGATGAAGAAGACCGCCGAGGATTACCTTGGCGAGCCGGTCACCGAGGCCGTCATCACGGTGCCTGCTTACTTCAACGACAGCCAGCGCCAGGCCACCAAGGATGCGGGCAAGATCGCTGGCCTGGAGGTCAAGCGCATCATCAACGAGCCGACCGCGGCGGCGCTGGCCTACGGCCTGGACAAGAAGGGCGGCGACCGCAAGATCGCGGTCTACGACCTGGGTGGCGGCACGTTCGACGTGTCGATCATCGAGATCGCCGAAGTCGACGGCGAGAAGCAGTTCGAGGTGCTGGCCACCAACGGCGACACCTTCCTCGGTGGCGAGGACTTCGACATGCGCGTCATCGACTACCTGGTCGATGAGTTCAACAAGGAGCAGGGCATCGACCTGCGCAAGGACCCGCTGGCGCTGCAGCGACTGAAGGACGCGGCCGAGCGCGCCAAGATCGAGCTATCCTCCTCGCACCAGACCGATGTGAACCTGCCGTACGTGACCGCCGATGCCTCCGGTCCCAAGCATCTGAACATCAAGCTGACCCGCGCCAAGCTCGAGGCGCTGGTGGAAGACCTGGTCAAGCGCACCATCGAGCCGTGCCGCACCGCGCTCAACGACGCCGGCCTGCGCGTGTCGGACATCAACGAGGTGATCCTGGTCGGCGGCCAGACCCGCATGCCCAAGGTGCAGGAGTCGGTCAAGGACTTCTTCGGCAAGGAGCCGCGCAAGGACGTCAACCCGGACGAAGCCGTCGCCGTGGGCGCGGCGATCCAGGGCGGCGTGCTGGGTGGTTCGGTCAAGGACGTGCTGCTGCTGGACGTCACCCCGCTGTCGCTCGGCATCGAGACGATGGGCGGCGTGATGACCAAGCTGATCGAGAAGAACACCACCGTGCCGACCAAGGCCGCGCAGACCTTCTCCACTGCCGACGACAACCAGACCGCAGTGACCGTGCACGTACTGCAGGGTGAGCGCGAGCGTGCCAGCGCCAACAAGTCGCTGGGCCGCTTCGACCTGTCCGGCATCGATGCCGCGCCGCGCGGCATGCCGCAGATCGAAGTCACCTTCGACATCGACGCCAACGGCATCCTGCACGTGTCGGCCAAGGACAAGAAGACCGGCAAGGAACAGAAGATCGAGATCAAGGCCGGCTCGGGCCTGTCCGAGGACGAAATCCAGCGGATGGTCGCCGATGCCGAGGCGAACAAGGAAGAAGACAAGAAGTTCCATGAACTGGTCGCCACCCGCAACAAGGCCGACCAGTTGGTACACGCCACCCGCAGCGCGCTGAAGGAGCACGGCGGCAAGGTCGGTGCGGAGATCGGTGGCATCGAAGAGGCGCTGTCGGAGCTGGAGAAGGTCAAGGACGGCGACGACAAGGCGCAGATCGAAGCCAAGATGGAAAAGCTCGAGCAGGTCGCGCAGGCGCTCCATGCCGCGGCCCAGGGCGGCGGCGCCGGCCCCGAGGCTGGTCCGCAGGCCGCACCGGGCGGCGGCTCGGCGCAACCCGACGACGTGGTCGATGCCGAGTTCACCGAGGTCAAGGACGAGAAGAAGTAATCATCGGCCGCCGGTGACGCAGAAGGGCAGCCCGCGCCGGCTATCATGTCGCGCGGGCTGTTTGTCGAGTGTGGGTAGCGACGCAGCGCCCACGTCAGACACTTTTTTGGGGTTCTGTATCTGGAGCCAACAGAACCAGGTATCGAGCAGGGGTTTTTTGAAGTCATGAATGCAGCAACGGGCAAGCGCGATTATTACGAGGTGCTGGGTGTCGAGCGCAGCGTCACCGAAGTCGAGCTGAAGAAATCCTTCCGCCGCCTGGCGATGAAATACCACCCGGACCGCTGCCCGGACGATCCCTCCGCGCAGGAGAAATTCAAGGAGGCCAAGGAGGCCTACGAGGTCCTGGCCGATGCGCAGAAGCGCGCCATGTACGACCAGCACGGCCACGCCGCCTTCGAAGGCGGCATGGGCGGTCGCGGCGGTTTCGGCGACATGGGCGACATCTTCGGGGACATCTTCGGGGACATCTTCGGCATGGGTGGCGGCCGCGCGCGTGCGCGCCGCGGCTCGGACCTTCGCTATGTGATGGAGCTAGATCTGGAAGAGGCGGTGTTCGGCGTCGAAAAGGCGATCGAGATCCCCACCCAGGTCAATTGCCATCACTGCAACGGCTCCGGTTCGGCCGACGGCAAGACCACGCAATGCAGGACCTGCCACGGCCATGGCCGCGTGCGCATGCAGAACGGCATCTTCTCGATCCAGCAGGCCTGCCCTCACTGCGGCGGCAGCGGCCAGACCATCGAGAAGCCGTGCAAGGAATGCCGTGGCGAAGGCCTGCTCGAGGAAACGCGCGCGCTGTCGGTGCAGATCCCGGCCGGCGTGGACAACGGCGATCGGATCCGCCTTTCCGGGCAGGGCGAGGCCGGCCCCGGCGGCGCCGAAGCGGGCGATCTCTACGTGGACGTGCGCGTTCGCGAACATGCGATCTTCCAGCGCGACGGCAACGACCTGCACTGCGAAGTCCCCATCCGTTTCGCCCAGGCGGCGCTGGGCGCCGAACTCAAGGTGCCGACGCTGGACGGCGAAGTGGCGGTCGCCATTCCGCCGGAAACCCAGACCGGCCAGACCTTCCGCCTGCGCGGGCGGGGCGTGAAGTCGGTCCGCTCCGGGCGCGTCGGTGACCTGATCTGCCGCGTGGCGGTGGAAACCCCGGTACGGCTGACCCGCGAGCAGCGCGAGCTGCTGGAGAAGCTCGAAGCCACCTTCGCCGAAGGCGAGCCGGACGCGCATACGCCGCGTGCCAAGAGCTGGGTCGACGGCGTCAAGGATTTCCTTTCCCGCGTCACTTCGTAGGGCAGGTCACCTCGTAAGGGTGATGGTCCCACCGCGCACCGGCTCACTTTCCCCGGAGAGAAGGAGTAAAGCAGTCCGGCATGCGCGCGCTCGACCTCCCGGTTACGCTACGTGCTTCGAAACATCCGGACCCCGCGATGACCCGACCGCTACGCCTCGCCGTCAACGGTGCCACCGGCCGCATGGGGCGCGTGCTGCTCGACCTGTTGCGCGAGGATGCCCGCTTCGAGCTGGTTGCGGCGCTCACCGCCCCGGGCTCATCGCAGCTGGGCGAGCGTGCCTGGCACGACAGCGCCACGCCGCACCTGGGCGCAGACTGGCCGCAGGAGCCGCTCGACGTGGTGATCGACTTCAGCGGTCCGGCTGGGTTGGCTTCCGCGTTGGACTACTGCACCGGCCACGGCGTTGCGCTGGTCAGCGGCACGACCGGTGTGGATGCCTCGCTTGAGGCGCGCGCGGCGGAAGCGGCATCGCGCATCCCGCTGATGCATGCCAGCAACTTCAGCCTCGGGGTGGCGCTACTCACCCAGTTGCTTCGCCAGGCCGCCGCTGCACTGCCGGATTGGGACCTGGAGATCGTCGAGGCCCACCACAGCCGCAAGGTCGACGCGCCCTCGGGCACGGCGCTTTCGCTGGGCCAGGCTGCGGCTTCGGCCCGCGGCACCACGCTCGCGCGGGACGGTGTCGGCGGCGCCCGCGAAGGCGCGCGTCGCAGCGGCAGCATTGGCTTTGCGGTAGTGCGTGGTGGCGACATCGTGGGAGAGCACGCCGCGTTGTTGATCGGCGCCGGCGAGCGCGTGGAACTCGGCCATCGGGCCACCGATCGCAGCATCTTCGCCCGTGGTGCGATCGAAGCGGCGCACTGGCTGCGTGACCAACCGCCCGGTGCTTATGATCTGCAGTCGATGCTTGCCTCGCGAGTGGCGTAGGTGGGCTTCAGCCCACCATCGCCCTGCGGGAAGGCGCAGGTGGGCTGAAGCCCGCCCTACGTGCCCGGATGACATGCGGGCGATGGGCTTCCTGGCGGTGCGGCTTGTTCGACGTGTGTCCCACCGATACCATGTATCGATTGTCATTGGGGAGTAGCCATCCTCACCCGCGAAGCCACCATTTGCCTTCGTTCCCCGAGGAATCCGCGTCAACAGACTTGGAGCCACCGCTCCATGGCGTGGATGGCCGCACCGCCGAAACGCGGCGTGCGTGCCCGGCGAGACCTTTGGCCACGATGCGCTCGAACCCTCGCCGGGCGGGCCGCATCGTCGTGCCATTGGTATTCGCTCGCCCGGCCGGATAAGCATTGATGCTCACCACGTTGTGGTTCCTGCTCTCCGCCGGCGCGATCTACGCGGCCTGCGAGTATTTCGTCAATGGCATCGAATGGCTGGGTCGCAAATGCCGGCTCGATGCCACCGCCACCGGCACTGTATTGGCCGCATTCGGCACGGCACTGCCGGAGAGCGCGGTGACGTTCATCGCCGTGGTGTTCGGAGACACGCCCGAACAGCGCGGTATTGGCGTCGGCGCGGCCCTGGGCGGGCCGCTGGTGCTGGGCACCATCGCCTATGCGGTGGTCGGCATCGCGCTGTGGTGCAACCGGCATAGGCTGCAGCGTCCCAATGCAGTGGTCAAAGTGGACAACGCGCGGCTCGCGCGCGACCAGCGCTGGTTCCTGTCGATCTTCGTGGTCAAATGCGCGCTCGGCCTGGTGGCGTTTGCGCTCAAACCGTGGCTGGGCGTGCTGTTCGTCGCCGCCTATGGTCTGTACGTGTGGCGTGAACTGAAGGGCGGCGAGACGGCGCCGGAAGAGGAGGAGCTGGAGCCGCTGAAGTTTCAGCCGCGGTCGGTCGACCCGGCCATGTGGCGGGTCATCGCGCAGAGCGGTCTGGCGCTGGTGGTGATTGCCGTGGCCTCACGGATTTTCGTGACCCAGATCGAAGTGATCGGGCTGGCGCTCGGCCTGTCGGCGCACGTGGTGGCGCTGGTGCTCAGCCCGGTGGCGACCGAATTGCCGGAAACCGTCAACGCACTGATCTGGGTGCGCCAGGGCAAGGAGCGCCTGGCGTTGGCAAACATCTCCGGCGCCATGATGATCCAGGCCACCATCCCCAGCTCGCTGGCGTTGTTCTTCACCCCGTGGCTGTTCGACACGCCGTTGATCGTGGCCGGCGTGCTCACCACCGTGGCGGTCGGCTACCTGTGGTGGTTGTTCCAGCGCGGCCACGTCAACGCGCGCTGGCTGATGCCAGTGGGCCTGCTGTACGCCGTGTTTGCCGCGTTCGTGGCCTGGCACCTGGCCTGACGTCAGTCCCGGTGCGCGGCGTTGCGATCGCGGCCGGCGCCGAACTTGCGATCCAGCGCGCCGACGAGCTTCTTGAAGCTGCGCGAGAACTTGCCGCGGCGCGTCTTGCGCAGCTTTTCCTCCTCGCTGGTCAGCCAGGCGACCTGGATCACCCGCCGCTCGCCCTCGAAGGGCAGGTGGCCGTGGAAGGAGTTCTCGCAGCGCTTGAAGACGGCGAACTCGCCGTACAGGGGCGTGAGTTCCGGCGCAACCAGATCGTCGATGTCGTCGATGCGGCGCAGGAAGCGCAGGCAGCCGTTGCTGGTGTCGGGCCACTGCAGGTTGAGGTAGAGCAGCGCGGTGGCGACCTTGGACTTGCTGTCGGTATGGATCGTGCCGTGGCGCTTGTTGAGGTGGCGGCAGAGCGTCACCAGAGTCGGGTACTGGCCCAGATCCTCGATGCCAAGGCGTTCGCCGATCGTACGGGCAAACGCCGGCGCGGTCAGGTCGGCGACCAGCGTGTTGATCGATGGGCCGCAATCGGTCGGGTCGTAGGGAAAGAAGCCGGCGCTGGTGTAGCGCGGAAAGTCGCGCTCCAATGCGTTGCGCGCATCGTTGGGCAACTGGCCGTGGGCGATCAGGAACGGGAAGGGCTCCTGCCGCACATCGGTATCCGGGCGGTCCAGGCGGGCGGGATCGAGCAGTACGGTAGCGTTCATGGACGACTTGTCGAACGGGATACCGCTCAGTCTAGCGCGTGCCGGCGGCGCCCAGACGCCCACCTGGGCGTCTGGTTCACGCATTCGCGCTGTGGACAGATTTGCGGCCCACGCCTATCATTGCGTCCCGCCCGAGACTTCTTCCGACCCAAGGTCCACAAGCCTGCTTGCAGCGGCTTGCGGACCTTGCTGCACCTAAAGGCGGCCCCCAATGCCCATTCCCGCTCTGCTTGCCCTCGAAGATGGCAGCGTGTTCCACGGCCATGCCGTGGGCGCGACTGGCGAAACCGTCGGCGAGGTGGTTTTCAATACGGCGATGACGGGCTACCAGGAGATCCTCACCGATCCCTCCTACGCCCGCCAGATCGTGACCCTCACGTACCCCCACGTCGGCAGCACCGGCGTCAACCCGGCAGATGCCGAGTCGACCCGCGTGCAGGCTGCCGGCCTGATCGTGCGCGACGTGCCGCGCCGGCCGAGCAACTGGCGCAGCACCGAAAGCCTGCCCGATTACCTGGCGCGCCAGAACATCGTGGCGATCGCCGGCATCGACACCCGCCGGTTGACCCGCATCCTGCGCGACAAGGGCGCGCTGAACGGCTGTATCGTGGCCGGCGAGCAGGTCAACGCCGACGACGCGCTGGCCAAGGCGCGCGCTTTCCCGGGCCTGAATGGCATGGACCTGGCCAAGGTGGTCAGCGTGCGCGAGCCGTATCGCTGGACCGAAGGCGTGTACAACCTGGACGCGGCCGCCTTCACGGAGCCGGGCACGCGCTACAAGGTGGTTGCCTACGACTACGGCACCAAGCTCAACATCCTGCGTCTGTTGGCCAGCCACGGCTGCGACATCACCGTGGTACCGGCGCAGACGCCCGCCGCCGACGTGCTGGCGATGAAGCCCGACGGCGTGTTCCTGTCGAACGGCCCGGGCGACCCGGCCGCCTGCGATTACGCCATCGCCGCCACGCGCAGCTTCCTCGATGCGAAGATTCCGCTGTTCGGCATCTGCCTGGGTCACCAGTTGATGGGCCTGGCGCTGGGCGGCAAGACGGTCAAGATGAAGTTCGGCCACCACGGCGCCAACCATCCGGTGAAGGACCACGACGACGGCCGCGTGCTGATCACCAGCCAGAACCACGGCTTCGCGGTGGATCCGGCCACACTGCCGGCCAACGTGCGCGTCACCCATACTTCGCTGTTCGACGGTTCGCTGCAGGGCTTCGCGCTCACCGACCGCCCGGCGTTCTGCTTCCAGGGCCATCCGGAAGCGGCGCCCGGCCCGCATGACGTCGGCTATCTCTTCGCGCGCTTCGCGCAGCTCATGCAGGAGGCCCGCTAATGCCCAAGCGTACCGACATCAAGAGCGTGCTGATCATCGGCGCCGGCCCGATCGTGATCGGCCAGGCCTGCGAGTTCGACTACTCCGGCGCGCAGGCGTGCAAGGCACTGCGGGAAGAGGGGTACCGGGTGATCCTGGTCAACTCCAACCCGGCCACCATCATGACCGACCCGGAAATGGCCGACGCGGTCTACATCGAGCCGATCAACTGGCAGACGGTCGAGCGCATCATCGCCAAGGAAAAGCCCGACGCGGTGCTGCCGACGATGGGCGGCCAGACCGCGCTCAACTGCGCGCTGGACCTGGCCGACCATGGCGTGCTGGACAAGCACGGCGTGGAGCTGATCGGCGCCTCGCGTGACGCGATCCGCATGGCCGAGGACCGCGAGCTGTTCAAGCAGGCGATGGCCGAGATCGGCCTGGACTGCCCGAAGGCCGAAGTGGCCAGGAGCTACGAGCAGGCGGTCGAGATTCAGGCGCGGGTCGGCTTTCCGACCATCATCCGCCCTAGCTTCACGCTCGGCGGCTCCGGCGGCGGCATCGCCTACAACGTCGAGGAATTCGAGGAGATCGTCAAGCGCGGCCTCGAGCTCTCGCCAGTGCATGAGGTGCTGGTTGAGGAATCGGTGCTGGGCTGGAAGGAATTCGAGATGGAAGTGGTCCGCGATCATGCGGACAACTGCATCATCGTCTGCTCGATCGAGAACCTCGATCCGATGGGCGTGCATACCGGCGATTCCATCACCGTGGCGCCGGCGCAGACGCTCACCGACAAGGAATACCAGCGCCTGCGCGACGCCAGCCTGGCCGTGCTGCGCAAGATCGGCGTGGACACCGGCGGCTCCAACGTGCAGTTCGGCATCAACGCCGAGGACGGGCGCGTGGTGGTGATCGAGATGAACCCGCGCGTGTCGCGCTCCTCGGCACTGGCCTCCAAGGCGACGGGTTTCCCGATCGCCAAGGTCGCGGCCAAGCTGGCCGTGGGCTACACGCTGGACGAGCTCAAGAACGACATCACCGGCGGTCTTACGCCGGCGTCGTTCGAACCGACCATCGACTACGTGGTCACCAAGATCCCGCGCTTCGCCTTCGAGAAGTTCCCTTCGGCCGACGCTCGCCTGACCACGCAGATGAAGTCGGTGGGCGAGGTGATGGCCATGGGCCGCACCTTCCACGAATCGCTGCAGAAGGCGCTGCGCGGACTGGAGATCGGCAAGACCGGCTTGAACCCCACCGGGCTCGACCTGGCCAGCGCCGAGGGTCTGGCCAGGGTGCGGCGCGAGTTGCGCGAGCCGCGCCCCGAGCGTGTGTTCTACGTGGCCGATGCCTTCCGGGCGGGGATTGCGCTGGAAGAAATCTACGACTGCAGCCGCATCGATCCCTGGTTCCTGGCCGCCTTCGAGGACATCGTCCTGACCGAGAAGGAGGTCAAGGGGCAGGGCATGACCGCGCTCAATGCGCCACGCATGCGCGAGTTGAAGCGCATGGGCTTCGCCGACGCACGCATCGCCCAACTGCTCAACACCGACGAGGCGGCCGTGCGCCACCTGCGCCATACGCTGGGCGTGCGGCCGGTGTACAAGCGCGTGGACTCCTGCGCGGCCGAGTTCGCCACCAGTACGGCCTACATGTACTCGACCTACGAGGAAGAGTGCGAGGCCAACCCATCCGATCGCGAGAAGATCGTAGTGTTGGGCGGCGGTCCCAATCGCATCGGCCAGGGCATCGAGTTCGATTATTGCTGCGTGCACGCGGCGCTGGCGCTGCGCGAAGACGGCTTCGAGACCATCATGGTCAACTGCAATCCGGAAACCGTTTCTACCGACTACGACACCTCCGACCGCCTGTACTTCGAGCCGCTGACGCTCGAGGACGTGCTGGAGATCGTGGATCTGGAAAAGCCCAAGGGCGTGATCGTGCAGTACGGTGGCCAGACGCCGCTCAAGCTGGCGCGCGCGCTGGAGGCCGCCGGCGTGCCGGTAATCGGCACTTCGCCCGACTCCATCGACCTGGCCGAAGACCGCGAGCGCTTCCAGCAGATGATCCACAAGCTGGGCCTGCGCCAGCCGCCCAACCGCACCGCGCGCAACGCTGACGAGGCGCTGGCGCTGGCGCGCGAGATCGGTTATCCGCTGGTGGTACGCCCGAGCTACGTGCTGGGCGGCCGCGCGATGGAAGTGGTCTATGACGACGCGGACCTGTCGCGCTACATCCGCGAGGCGGTGCAGGTTTCCAATGATTCGCCGGTGCTGCTGGACCGCTTCCTCGACCACGCGGTCGAGGTGGACGTGGACGTCATCGCCGACGCCGAGGGCAACGTATTGGTCGGCGGCATCATGGAGCACATCGAAGAGGCCGGCGTGCATTCGGGCGACTCGTCCTGCTCGCTGCCGCCGTATTCGCTCTCGCCCGGCATCCAGGACGAGCTGCGCCGCCAGGCCGCCGCGATGGCCAAGGAGCTAAAGGTCGTCGGCCTGATGAACACTCAGTTCGCGATCCAGGGCGACACCGTCTACATCCTGGAAGTGAACCCGCGCGCCTCGCGCACGGTGCCGTTCGTCTCCAAGGCGACCGGCATGCCGCTGGCCAAGATCGCCGCCCGTTGCATGGCCGGCCGCAGCCTGGCAGGGCAGGGCGCCACGCGGGAGATCATCCCGGGCTATTTCTCGGTCAAGGAAGCGATCTTCCCGTTCCTGAAGTTCCAGAATGTCGACCCGATCCTGGGCCCGGAAATGCGCTCCACCGGTGAGGTGATGGGTGTGGGCCGCCAGTTTGGCGCGGCTTTCGCGCGTGGCCACGAGGCGGCCGGCATCCGGACGCCAAACGCCGGCAAGGTATTCCTCTCCGTGCGCGATGCCGACAAGGAGCGGCTGCTGCCGGTGGCGAAGGAAATCCTGGCACGCGGCTTCAGCCTGGTCGCGACCGGAGGCACCGCGGCTTTCCTCGCCGAACACGGCGTGCCGTGCGAGCGCATCAACAAGGTGCTCGAGGGCCGGCCGCACATCGTCGACCTGATCAAGAACGGCGAGATCGTCTATATCGTCAACACTACCGAGGGCAAGCAGGCCATTGCCGACTCGTTCTCGATCCGGCGCGAGGCGTTGCAGCAACGCGTCACCTATTCCACCACCGTCGCCGGCGCGCGCGCGCTCGTCCATTCGCTCGATTTCCATGGCGAAGACGACGTGCATAGCCTGCAGGAACTGCACAAGGAGCTGAGCGCATGAGCCGCGCCCCCATGACCAAAGCCGGTTCGGAGCGCCTGCGCGCCGAACTGGAGCGCCTGAAATCCGTCGAGCGCCCGCGCATCATCGCGGCCATCGCCGAGGCACGCGCCCATGGCGATCTGAAAGAAAACGCCGAATACCATGCCGCGCGCGAGCAGCAGAGCTTCGTTGAAGGGCGCATCGGCGAGCTGGAGGGTACCTTGTCGACCGCCGAGGTGATCGATGTGTCCCGGCTCGGCGCCGGCAGCAAGGTGGTGTTCGGCGCCACCGTGGACCTGGAGGACGAGGATTCCGGCGAACCGGTGACCTACCAGATCGTGGGCGACCTGGAAGCCGACATCAAGCAGCGGCTGATTGCGGTGTCTTCGCCGATCGCCCGCGCGCTGATCGGCAAGAGCGAGGGTGACAGCTTCGAGTTCACGGCTCCCAACGGCGTCAAGCACTACGAGATCACCGGCGTGCGCTACGAGTAAGCCGTCATGGGCGGGGCAGGGTTGGCTTCAGCCCACCTTGCCGGCTCCGGGCGCGGTGGGCTGAAGCCCACCCTACGCGGGGTATCCGGCCCGAAACGCAGGCAACAAAAAAGGCCGCATCAAGCGGCCTTTTTGCGTCGAACCCGAGCGGTTTAGCGCTGGCGCGCCTTGAAACGCGGGTTGCTCTTGCAGATCACGAAGACCTTGCCGCGACGGCGCACGACCTTGCAGTCACGGTGCCGCTGCTTGGCGGACTTCAAAGAGGAAAGCACCTTCACGGCCAGCTCCTGGAACAAATCGGAAAATTCAAGCCGCCAATTCTAGCCCGTGCCAGGGGACTTCACAAGTCCAGATGCTCGACGTCCTTGATGGTCTGCAGGAACCTGGCCAGCACCGGCGAAGGGTTGTCCTTGCGGCTGGCGACCGCGAGCAGCAGGTAGGCGTCCGGATCCTCCAGCGACACATAGCTGACGCCGCCCAGTTGCACCACGCGCATGCTGACCGGCACCAGCGCCAGACCGACGCCCGCGGCGACCAGTGCGAGCAGACCATTGATCTGTTGCGCCTGCTGGCCGATCAACGGATGGAAGCCTGCCTTCGCGCCCAGCTGCACCAGCCGATCGTACAGGGTTGCGGCCAGTTCGCGCGGCTGACTCACGAACACTTCGTTGGCCAGTTCGCCGAACTGCACGCTGTCCTGTCCAGCCAGCGGATGGCCGCAAGGCACTGCCAGCACCAGCGGTTCGTAATCGACCACATCCATGCGCAACGCCTGGGCGTCCGACGGATGGCGCGGTTCGTCGCGCACGAAGCCAACGTCGATCTGGTCGGCGCGCAACGCGGCGAACTGTGGCTCGCTGTACATCTCGTGCAGTTGCATGCGTACCTTGGGCGCGTATTGACGGAACCGCAACAGTGTCTGCGGCAGCGCGCGATGGAAGGTGACCGAGATGGTGTAGGCCAGCCGCAGCACGCCGCTGAAGCCGGCTGCCGCATCGCTGACATGGCCGCGGGTTTCTTCCGCCTTGGCCAGGATCTGCCGCGCCTGTTCGAGCAGGATGCGCCCGGGTTCGGTCAGCGCCACGTTGCGCTTGTCGCGGTCGAACAGCCGGGCGCCCAGGTCCTGTTCCAGCGCCTGGATCTGCTGGGACAGCGGTGGCTGCGAGATATGCAGCCGCTGGGCGGCGCGGGTGAAGCTCAGCTCCTCGGCCACGGCCACGAAATAGCGGAGCTGGCGAAAGTCAAACATAGTCGAAACACGAATAAGTCGGCAGCCAAATATATATTGGAAGGGTATTTGTGACGAGCGTATCGTTTGCCTTGTCCCGCCACCTTCCCCCTCCCCCCAGGTGGCGGTGACCCTCGCCCCGCAGCGACGCTATCCCCGCGGCACCGGTCCTCCCCCCCAGAGCCGGTACCGACGCGTCGTTCGCGGGGCGCTTTCTTTTTGCTCGCCCCTACAAAGACGCGGCCAGCCGCGTACCCTGCGCGATCGCCCGTTTCGCATCGAGTTCGGCGGCCACGTCGGCACCGCCGATGACGTGCGGCTGCAGGCCGGCCTGGCGCAGCTGGTCGACCAGGCCGCGGGCGGGTTCCTGTCCGGCGCAGATCACCACGTTGTCCACCGGCAGCATCCGCGGCTGCCCATCCTGCAGGATATGCAGGCCGGCATCATCGAAACGCTGGTATTGCACGCTGCCGAGCATCTGTACCCGTTTGGCCTTGAGCGTGGCCCGATGGACCCAGCCGGTGGTCTTGTTGAGGCGCGCGCCGGGGCGGCCGTCGCTGCGCTGCAACAGCCAGATCTGCCGTGCGGGTGGCTCGGGTGCCGGTGCAACCAGGCCGCCGCGGGCGGCGAGGGTGCGATCCACGCCCCATGCCTGCGCCCAGCGCACCGCGTCCAGCGTAGGGGAGGGCGGTTGTTCGACGAGAAACTCCGCCACGTCGAAACCGATGCCGCCAGCGCCGACGATCGCCACCCGCGCGCCTACCGGGCGGTCGTGGGCGAGCACGTCCAGGTAACCCAGGATGCGTGGGTCGTCGCTCCCGGGGAAGTGCACCTGGCGCGGCGTCACCCCGGTCGCCACGACCACCTCGTCGAAGCCGCGCAGCGTGTCCCTATCGGCGCGGCAGTTCAGCCGCACTTCCACGCCGAGCTCGGACAGGCGGTGGCGGTAGTAGCGCAGCGTTTCGTAGAACTCTTCCTTGCCCGGGATGCGCTTGGCGACATTGAACTGGCCGCCGATGTCGCTCGCCTGTTCGAACAACGCCACCGCGTGCCCACGTTCGGCCAGGGTGGTGGCGCAGGCCAGTCCTGCCGGTCCGGCGCCGACCACGGCGATGCGCCGGGGCTGCGCGGCTGGCGCAACCACCAGTTCTGTTTCATGGCAGGCGCGCGGATTGACCAGGCAACTGGCGCGCCTGTTCTGGAAGACATGATCCAGACAGGCCTGGTTGCAGGCGATGCAGGTGTTGATGGCGGCACCGCGTCCGCTGCGGGCCTTGGTGGCCCAGGCCGGATCGGCCAGCAACGGGCGGGCCATCGAGACCATGTCCGCCTCGCCGGTGACCAGCACGCGTTCGGCCACTTCCGGCATGTTGATCCGGTTGGTCGCCACCAGTGGCAGGCTGACCTCGCGCCTGAGCCTTTGCGTGACCCAGGCAAACCCGGCGCGTGGTACCGAGGTGACGATGGTCGGCACGCGCGCTTCGTGCCAGCCGATACCGGTGTTGATGATGCTGGCGCCGGCCGTCTCGATCGCCTTGGCTAGCGCCACGATCTCGTCCCAGGACTGGCCACCCTCGACCAGTTCCAGCATGGACAAGCGATAGATGATGATGAAGTCGCGCCCGACCGCCGCGCGCATGCGCCGCACGATCTCGACCGCAAAACGCATGCGGCGGGCGGGATCGCCGCCCCAGGCGTCGTCGCGCTGGTTGGTGCGCGCGGCGAGGAACTGGTTGATCAGGTAGCCTTCCGAACCCATCACCTCGACGCCGTCGTAGCCTGCCTCGCGGGCCAGCCGGGCGCAGTGCACGAAGTCGCCGATGGTCCGTTCCACGCCGCGGGCGGAAAGAGCGCGCGGGGTAAACGGAGTGATCGGCGACTTGAGCTTCGAGGGCGCCACCGACAGCGGGTGATAGCCATAGCGTCCCGCGTGCAGGATCTGCAGGCAGATCCTGCCGCCTTCGGCATGCACTGCGCGGGTCACTTTTCGGTGCCGGGCGACGTGCCAGGGCATCGACAGGCGCCCGCCGAACGGCTTGAGCCAGCCCTCGATGCTGGGAGCGATGCCACCGGTCACCATCAATCCGACGCCGCCGCGGGCGCGCTCGGCGAAGTAGGCCGCGAGCTTGTCGTAGTCGGCCGCGCGGTCCTCCAAGCCGGTATGCATGGAACCCATCAGGATGCGGTTGGGCAGGCTGACGTGGCCAAGGTCCAACGGAGCGAACAGGTGCGGGTAATGCATGCCGGCGTCCATTCAAACGATCGTATGAATGTGCCGGGTGGACGCACCGAAAGCAAGCCACGACCGCGGCGCGGGCGAAGGGCGGGCCTTCAGCCACCTTTCGGGTGATGCCAGGAAGCAGGGCTTTGGTGGGTCGAAGCCCCCCTGCGGGCTCAGGCGAGAAGTTGTCGCACCAGCGAAATGTAACGGCGCATCGCCTCATCCCGCGGCATGCCGGACAACTGCGCCCACGCCTCGTGCTTGGCCGTTCCGACGAAGTCGAAGAAGCCCGGCGGATGGGTCTGGATGTCGCCCCTGGAACCCTGCTTGTACAGGGCATAAAGCTTGAGCAGCGTGTCGTTGTCCGGTCGGCTGCCGAGCCGCTTGACGTCCTCGGCGGCCTCGTCGAACTCGCTGCGAAGATCGGTCATGTCGGGAAAGGAACGGCAAGGCGGTGCGCGACTGGATAGCACGCGCCATGGGGGTGGTCAACGCGTTAACATGGGCTTTTGCCGCATTCCCCGGAGTCCCATGAGCCCCACGCAGCCGGTCCCAGTCCTCACCATCGACGGACCGTCCGGGTCGGGCAAGGGCACCATCAGCCGCCTGGTCGCCGAACATCTGGGCTGGCGACTGCTCGATTCGGGCGCGTTGTACCGGGCGGTCGGCTATGCCGCGGGCGCCGAAGGGCTGGACCTGTCCGACGCCGACGCGGTCACCCGCTGTGCGCAATCGACGCGGATCCGGTTTCAGGCCGCGGCCGACGACGGCGAAACCCGGGTGATCGTCAATGGCCACGACGCCACGGACGAACTGCGCACCGAAACCGCTGGCGCGGCGGCCTCGGCGATTGCCTCGATTCCGTCGGTGCGCCAGGCCCTGGTGGACCTCCAACTGGGTTTCCGCAAGGCTCCGGGCCTGGTGGCCGACGGGCGCGACATGGGTACGGTGATCTTCCCCGACGCCCCGTTCAAGGTGTTCCTCACCGCCAGCGCCGCCGAAAGGGCGAAAAGGCGCTATAAGCAGTTGAAGGAAAAGGGTCTGAACGTTACACTTGGCGCCCTTCAGCGCGAGATCGAGGCGCGTGACGAGCGCGACGCGTCGCGTACCGTCGCCCCGCTTCGCCCGGCCGACGATGCTGTTCTGGTGGATACCACCGGCATGCCCATCGACACCGTGGTCGCGAAAGTATTTGCCGTCGTGCGGCCCTGATAAGGCTGCACGCGGCTAAAGGCGCCTCCGCCGCGGCGGAGGTTTTGGTTCAACGGTGCCGACAGGGCGGTCCGTCAAAGGGCGCGTTTTCTGCGACACCCACAACCGGTGGGCCGGTTAGCTCGTGCGCATATCAATCCGACGGCGCGCACAAGGGGCTTGTGGCCTTTTCCCATTTCTGGAATCAACATGACTGAAAGTTTTGCCGAGCTGTTTGAACAGAGCCAGCAGGCCATCGCCAAGCTGAAGCCGGGTGCCATCGTCACCGGCATCGTTGTGGAAATCCGCAACGACGTCGTCGTGATCAACGCCGGCCTCAAGAGCGAAGGCATCGTCCCGATCGAGCAGTTCAAGGACGAAGAGGGCACGCTGGAGGTGCAGGTAGGCGACGAGGTGAAGGTTGCCCTCGACGCCCTGGAAGACGGCTTCGGCGAGACCAAGCTCTCCCGCGAGAAGGCCAAGCGCTCGATGGTGTGGGACGACCTCGAGGCGGCTTTCGACAAGGAAGAGACCATCACCGGCAAGATTTCCGGCAAGGTCAAGGGCGGCTTCACCGTCGACATCAAGGACGTCCGCGCGTTCCTGCCGGGTTCCCTGGTCGACGTGCGCCCGGTGCGTGATCCGGTGTACCTCGAGGGCAAGGACCTCGAGTTCAAGATCATCAAGCTGGACCGCAAGCGCAACAACGTGGTCGTCAGCCGCCGCGCCGTCGTCGAGACCGAGTTCTCCGAGGAGCGCGAGAAGCTGCTGGAACGCCTGACCGAGGGCGCGGTGGTCAAGGGTACGGTCAAGAACCTCACCGACTACGGCGCGTTCGTGGATCTGGGCGGCATCGACGGCCTGCTGCACATCACCGACATGGCGTGGAAGCGTGTGCGCCACCCGTCCGAAGTGGTCAACGTCGGCGACGAACTGGACGTGCGCGTGCTCAAGTACGACCGCGAGCGCAACCGCGTGTCGCTGGGCCTCAAGCAGCTGGGCGACGATCCGTGGGTCGCGATTTCGCGTCGCTACCCGGTCGGCAGCCGCATCTTCGGCAAGGTCTCCAACGTCACCGATTACGGCTGCTTCGTCGAGATCGAGCCGGGCGTCGAGGGCCTGGTCCACGTGTCCGAGATGGACTGGACCAACAAGAACGTCAACCCGGCCAAGGTGGTGCAGGTCGGCGACGAGACCGAAGTGATGGTGCTGGACGTCGATGAAGAGCGTCGCCGCATCTCGCTGGGCATCAAGCAGACGCGTTCCAATCCGTGGGAAGCGTTCGCCGCCATGCACAAGAAGAACGACAAGGTGTCCGGCCAGATCAAGTCGATCACCGACTTCGGCATCTTCATCGGCCTGGAAGGCGGCATCGACGGCCTGGTGCACCTTTCCGACATCTCCTGGCAGGCCTCCGGCGAAGACCTCGTACGCAACTTCAAGAAGGGCGACGAGATCGAGGCGGTGGTGCTGGCGGTCGATCCGGAGCGCGAGCGCATCTCCCTCGGCATCAAGCAGATGGAGCAGGATCCGTTCGGCCAGTTCATGGCCAACAATCCGCGCGGCACGATCGTCAACGGCACCGTCAAGGAAGTGGACGCGAAGGGTGCGGTGATCGACCTGGGCGAGGGCGTGGAGGGTTACCTGCGCGCCAACGACATCGCCAAGGAGCGCATCGACGACGCCACCCAGCACCTGAAGGTGGGCGACGCGGTCGAGGCCAAGTTCACCGGCATGGACCGCAAGGGTCGCCAGCTGGCGCTCTCGATCCGCGCCAAGGACGAGGCCGATCTGCAGGACGTGATGGCCGATTACGGCCCCGCTTCCGGCGGTACCACCAAGTTGGGTGCGTTGCTCAAGGAGCAGCTCAACAAGTCCGAGTAAATCCTTTAGGATTACAATGGCTTGAGCATGAAGCGGGGCGGCGCCAAGCCGCCCCGCCGTTTAACGTCACGGACATTGGGGACCCATGACCAAATCCGAACTGATCGAGGCTCTGGCCAGGCGCCAGACCCATCTTGCGTTTGGCGATGTGGAGCTCGCGGTCAAGAGCGTGATCGAACAGATGAGCCACGCGCTGGCACAGGGCGAGCGCATCGAGGTCCGCGGCTTCGGCAGCTTTGCGTTGCACTATCGCCCGCCGCGCATGGGCCGCAATCCCAAGACCGGCGAAGCGGTCGCCCTGCCGGGCAAGCACGTGCCGCATTTCAAGCCGGGCAAGGAACTGCGCGAACGCGTAAACCTTTCACTGCAGGCTGAAATGGCCTGACGGGGTCTACCGGGCCTGGTCCCGGGTGTTTTGAGGAAGGGCAGGCGGCGCGAGCCGATCCTGCCCTTTTTGTGGATGGCGTTGCCGTCGCAAGCGGTCTGCGCAAACAAGAGCGGTTCGAATGTGCCGGTCTGTGCCGGTTCAAGCCGATTCAGGTAAAGTTTCGCCATGCGATTGATTGCCTTGCTCATCCTCGTGCTCTTCGTCGTCGTCGGCGTGGTCGTCGGCGCGCTCAACGCCGATCCGGTGAGTTATGACCTGGCCTTCGCCAAGTTGACGATGCCCAAGGGCGCCGGTCTGCTGGTCGCCCTGGTGATCGGCTGGCTGCTGGGCGGACTCACGGCCTGGCTCGGCATGAGCCTGCGCCATCGTCGCGTGCTGCGCCGTGCGCGCCAGTCCAGCGGGAAGACGCCGGCCCGCGCATGAGCATCCTCTACGTGCTGGTTCTGCTGGTGCCGGCGGCCTTCGCCAGCGGTTGGTTCGCGGCCCGCCGCGCGGCGGTGCATCGTTCCGGCATGCGAGTCAGCGAACTGTCGTCCGACTATTTCCGTGGCCTGAACTACCTGCTCAACGAGGAGCAGGACAAGGCGATCGAGGTGTTCCTCAAGCTTGCCGAGTACAACCGCGATACGGTCGAAACCCACCTGGCGCTGGGCAATCTGTTCCGTCGCCGCGGCGAGGTCGACCGCGCGATCCGCCTGCACCAGCACCTGGTGTCGCGTCCGGGCCTGACCGAGGCGATGAAGACGGTCGCGCTGCTGGAGCTGGGCGAGGATTACATGCGCGCCGGCCTGCTCGACCGTGCCGAGGCACTGTTTTCCGACCTGGTCGCGATGAATGCGCACGCGCCCTCGGCGTTACGCCATCTGGTGGCGATCTACCAGCACGAGCGCGACTGGCACAAGGCGATCGACCACGCGCGTCGGCTCGAGGCCATGACCGGTGACGACGAGTCGCCCATGATCGCCCAGTTCTATTGCGAACTGGCCGAGCAGGCCCGCCAGCACGGCGCGCGCTCGGAAGCGCGCGACTACTTGCACCAGGCCTTCGAATGCCAGGCCGACTGTGTGCGCGCCTTCATGCTCACCGGCCGGCTGCATGCGGAAGCGGGCGAGCACGCCGAAGCGGTCGCGGCGTACGAGGCCGCGGTGGGCGCGGACATCGCCTTCGTGCCGGAGATCCTGCCGCCGCTGCTCAACAGCTACGCGCGTATCGGCCAGATGGAGCGCGCCGAGCATTTCCTGCGCGACATCCTGGCGCGCTACCACGGCATCTCGCCGGTGCTGGCGCTGACGCGGCTGTACCACCAGCGCGACGGTGAGCGTGCGGGCATCGACTTCCTTACCTCGCAGCTTCGCCAGCGGCCCTCGGTGCGTGGCCTGATGGCGCTGATCGACGCGACCATGGACAAGATCGAGGGTGAGGCGCGCGAGAATTTCCTGATCCTGCGCGACCTTACCCGCAAGCTGCTCGAAGGGCAGGCGATGTACCGCTGCAGCCGTTGCGGGTTCGGCGCCAAGGCGCACCATTGGCAGTGTCCCAGCTGCAAGGGCTGGAGCACCATCCGTCCGATTCACGGCGTAGCCAACGAGTGAACCGCGCCGAATGGATCATCGCGCTGGGATGGAGCCTGGCCGCACTGGCGATCGCGGCGCTGGCGGCGCGCGGGGCGATCGCCTACGCGCACCGGCGCGGCATGCTGGATCAGCCCGGCCAGCGCCGCTCGCATACGCTGCCCACGCCGCGCGGCGGTGGCATCGGCATCGTGCTGGCTTGCCTGGTCGCGTTGCCGGGCGTCTGGTCGACGCTGCCAGGGGCATGGTCGGGCTGGACGATCGCGAGCCTGGAGGGGGCCTTGTTGCTGGTGGCAGCCATTGGCTGGTGGGACGACCACCGGCCGTTGCGGCAGTGGCCCCGGCTGGGCGTGCAACTGCTGGCGACCGGAGTGTTCGGCGCCGCGCTGCTTGCCGGCGCGGGCCTGAGCTGGGCCTGGCTGCCGTTGCTGGTGCTGGCCGGCGGCTGGAGCATCAATCTGCATAATTTCATGGACGGCATCGATGCGCTGCTGGCACAGCAGGGGCTCTTCATGGCGACGGGCCTCGGCTGTCTGGGCGCCAGCGCGGGCTATCCCGTACTGGCAGCCGCCGGCTTCATCGTGGCGGCCGCCTGCCTGGGTTTCTGGTGCTACAACCGGCCGCCCGCGCGCATTTTCATGGGCGACGTGGGTAGCGGTAGCGTTGGCCTGTTGCTGTTCGCCCTTGCCGCGATGCTGTGGCGGGTCCAGCCCGCGTTGCTCTGGCCGGCACTCATTCTCGGATCCAGCTTTGTCGCCGATGCCAGCTTGACGTTGCTGAACCGCTTCCTACGCGGCAGGCGCTGGTATGCTCCACACCGCGAGCATCTGTACCAGTGGCTGGTACGATCCGGCCGCACGCACAAACGCGCCGCCGCGTTGTACCTGGGCTGGAACCTGCTCGTCGCCGCACCCGCGGCACTCATAGCAAGGCTTCACCCCACCATGGCATTGCCGGCCTGTGCCGCCGTGTATACGGCAGCGGGCGCAACATGGATCGTTATCAAGCGCCGTTGCGTGCGGCGTGTACCGCAGAAGGAGCGTCATGTCGCCACGTAAATGGATCGGTCTCATCCACCCGCGCCTCGCCGTGGTCGCGCACGACTTGGCGATGGCCGGTTGTGCCTGGTGGATCGCCAAGGCGTTGCGCTATGCCACGGCGCCCGGGCAGGACGGCAGCTTCGACGCGCTCGAGTTTCCGATCGTGCTGGCCATGCAGGGGCTCATTTTCACTTGGACCGGCCTGTACAAGGGTGTATGGCGCTTCGCCAGCCTTCCGGACATGTGGAACATCCTCAAAGCGGCGGTGCTGGGAACCGTGGCCATCTACGTGGTGCTGTTTCTCTACGAGCGCATGGAAGGCGTGCCGCGTTCGGTACTGCTGCTCTATCCCGTGGCGCTGACCCTGCTGCTGGGCGTGCCGCGCCTGGCTTACCGGTTCTGGAAAGACAGCAGGCTGGACCTGTTCAGCGCGCGGACGTGCAAGCGGGTGCTGATCGTCGGCGCCGATCGCGCTGGCGAGGCGCTCTCGCGCGACCTGCGCCATGACGGCCGCTACAGCGTGATTGGTTTCGTCGACGACAAGGCCGGGCTGCGCGGTGCTTCCATCAATGGCCATCCGGTGCTCGGCTGCATCGAGCAGTTGCCCGAACTGGCGCGCGAGGCGGCGGTGGAGATGTTGCTGATCGCCTTGCCCGCCGCGACCACCGGCGAGATGCGCCGGGTGGTGGAGATGTGCGACCAGACCGGTCTGCCGTACCGCACGGTGCCCCGGCTCGAGGACGTGGTTGCCGGCCGCGCGCAATTCAACGAGATCAAGGAAGTGGCGATCGAGGACCTGTTGGGCCGCGATGCGGTCGAGCTTGACTGGACCGCCATCCGCGAAACGCTTACCGGTCGCCGCGTGTTGATCACCGGCGGTGGCGGCTCGATCGGCTCGGAGCTCTGCCGGCAGGTGGCGCGCCTGGGTGCGCAATCGCTGACCATCGTCGAGCAGAGCGAATACAACCTCTACCGCATCGGCAAGGAACTGCGCAGCGACTATCCGGAGCTGCTGCTCGAGTGCGTGCTGTGCGATTGCGGCGACCGTATCGCGATGCAGGAGACCTTCGCCGAGACCAAGCCGCAGGTGGTGTTCCACGCAGCCGCGTACAAGCACGTGCCGATGCTGCAGAAGCAGCTGCGCGCGGCGTTCCGCAACAACGTGCTGGGTACGCGCACGGTGGCCGACCTGGCCAACGAATTCCATGTCGAATGCTTCGTGCTGATCTCCACCGACAAGGCGGTCAATCCGACCAGTGTGATGGGCGCCTGCAAGCGCGTCGCCGAGATCTACTGCCAGAATCTCAACGCCAACTCGGCCACGCACTACATCACGGTGCGCTTCGGCAACGTGCTCGATTCGGCCGGTTCGGTGGTGCCGCTGTTCCGCCAGCAGATCCGTGACGGCGGCCCGGTTACGATCACCCACCCGGAAATCACCCGCTACTTCATGACCATTCCGGAGGCCTGCCAGCTCATCCTGCAGGCGGCCTGCCTGGGGCAGGGCGGCGAGATCTTCGCGCTCGACATGGGCGAGCCGGTGAAGATCCGCGACCTCGCCGAGCAGATGATCCGGCTTGCGGGCAAGAAGCCCGGTACCGAGGTCCCGATCGTCTACACCGGCCTGCGCGCCGGCGAGAAGCTTTTCGAGGAGCTCTTCCACCAGCTCGAGAATTACAGCGCTACCGCGCACGCCAAGATCTTCCTCGCGCAACATCGCGAGGTGTCCTGGGAGCTGCTGCAGGCGCTGCTCAACAAGGCCAGCGAGGCCACCGCGGCGTTCAACGAGGACGAGTTGCGGCGCTGCGTGTCCAGCCTGCTGCCGTCGTTCCGCTGGAGCGATACCGCGCAGCCGGACAACGTGGTCTCGATCCGCCGCGAGGCGGGACGCGTCGAACAGGGTCGCATCGAAACAGGAGAGAAGTGAGTGACCAAGCCGTTGCGCAAGGTGGTGTTCCCGGTGGCCGGCCTCGGCACGCGTTTCCTGCCCGCCACCAAGGTGGTGGCCAAGGAAATGCTGCCGGTGCTGGACAAGCCGCTGATCCAGTACGCGGTCGACGAAGCGGTGGATGCCGGCGCGGACACCCTGGTGTTCGTCACCAACCGCTACAAGCACGCCATCGCGGACTACTTCGACAAGGCCTACGAGCTCGAGGCCAAGCTGGAGGAGAAGGGCAAGGACGAGTTGCTCGCGCTGGTGCAGGGCACGCTGCCGTCCAACGTGCGGGCCATCTTCGTCACGCAGCCGGAGGCCCATGGCCTGGGCCATGCCGTGCTGTGCGCCAAGCCGGTGGTCGGCGACGAGCCGTTCGGCATCATCCTGCCCGATGATTTGATCTGGAACGGCCAGATCGGGGCAGGGCGCAAGGGTGCGCTGGGGCAGATGGCGGCGCTGGCCGAGAGCGAGCACGCCGGCGTGATCGCCGTGGAAGAAGTGCCGCACGACCAGACCGACAAGTACGGCATCGTCGATGCCGAGCCCGTGGACGCACGCAGTGCGCGCATCCGCTACATGGTCGAAAAGCCCAGACCCGCCGATGCCCCGTCCAACCTCGCGGTGGTCGGCCGCTACGTGCTGCCAGGCCGCATCTTCGAGCTGCTCGAGCAGACCGAACCCGGAGCCGGTGGCGAGATCCAGCTTACCGACGCCATCGAGGCGCTGCTGACGGAACAGGGCAAGGTCCTCGCCTATCGTTTCGAAGGCACCCGCTTCGACTGCGGCAACAAGGCCGGCCTGGTCCGGGCCACCATGCACATGGCCATGCAGGATCCCAAGCTCGCGCCGGTCGTGCGCGAGTTTGTCGGCCAGCTCTGACCGTCTGCAAGGTCCACCTGTAGGAGCCCGCTTGCGGGCGATGCCCTTGGCTGGCCCAGGCGAGAGCATCGCCTGCAAGCGGGTTCCTTCAATTCGGCCGCATCCGCGGTTTCGGTCGAACAGCAGCTTGTGCCGCGATATGCTCAGCCGTCGCCCGACCGGCCCGATCCCATGACGCCGTCGCCCGCCATCTCTTACTACCGCGCCACGGCCACGCCGTACGCTCCGTATGCGCCGCTCGAAAGCCGACAGGAGGTGCGCGTGGCAGTGATCGGTGGCGGCTTTGCGGGGCTCAATACGGCGTTGGGACTGGCCGAGCGCGGGCTGCGCGATGTCGTGTTGCTGGAGCGCGAGCAGATTGGCCACGGTGCGTCAGGCCGCAATGGCGGCTTCGTGTTCGCCGGCTACTCGCTGGGCGAACAGTCCCTGCTCGATCAGCTGGGCGAGACCCGGGCGCGGGCGCTGTTCACTCGCACGATCGAGGGCGTGCATCGCATCCGCCGCCGCGTGGCCGACTACGCGATTGCCTGCGATGCGGTCGACCAGGGCGTGATCTGGGCCAACTGGTTTCGCGATCCGGACGTACTGCGGTCACGCCAGCGGTTGCTGGCCGAGCGCTATGGCGTGACATGGCAATGGCTGCCCGAAACCGAGTTGCGCGAGCGCATCCACAGCACGCGCTACCACGATGGATTGTTCGAGCGCGACGCATTGCATCTGCATCCCCTTAACTACGCGATCGGCCTGGCCGGTGCCGCGGCGGGGCAGGGCGTGCGCATCCACGAACATAGCGGCGTACGGCGGCTGCAGCGGGAAGGCGGCCGCTGGCGGGTGCAGACTGCCCATGGCGAGGTGCTGGCCGAGCAGGTGGTGCTTGCCTGCGGTGGCTACCTGGCGGGCCTGGAGCGGCGGATCGACCGCGCGATCCTGCCGATCGCCACCTACGTGATGGTGACCGAGCCACTGGGTGAGCGGCTGGCCGGATGCCTGGACACAAACGCGGCCATCTACGACACCCGCTTCGCTTTCGACTACTACCGTCCGCTGCCCGACACCCGTCTGCTTTGGGGCGGCCGTATCTCGGTGCTCGATCGTGCTCCGGGCGCCGTGCAGCGGCTGCTGCGGCGCGATCTGCTGCGGGTGTTCCCGCAGCTCGGCGACGTGCGCATCGACTACGCCTGGTCCGGGCTGATGAGCTACGCCCGCCACCAGATGCCGCAGATCGGCGGGCGCGAGGACGGGCTGTGGTGGGCGCAGGCGTTCGGCGGGCATGGCCTCAGTTCGACCTGTGCGGCGGGCGAACTGCTGGCCGCGGCGATCGCCGAAAGCGATCCGGCCTGGCGTGAGTTCACCGATTACGGCCTGGCGCCTACATATCGCCCGCTGGGCTTCCTGGGCGCACAGGCGGCCTATTGGCGGGCCGAATGGCAGGATTGGTTGAAAACGAGGCTGGAAGGATGAGCGTGGAAGAGATCAGTTGGGCGGATTTCGAGAAAATCCTGATCGTCGCCGGCACCATCGTGCGGGTCGAGCCCTTTCCGGAGGCACGCAAGCCGGCGTGGAAAGTGTGGGCCGACTTCGGACCCTATGGCGAGCGCAAGACCAGCGCCCAGATCGCAGCGCTCTACGCGCCCGAGCAGTTGATCGGCAAGCAGATCGTCGGCGTACTCAACTTTCCCGAAAAGCAGATCGGGCCGGTTCGCTCGCAGTTTCTGCTGACCGGCTTCCATACCGAGGCGGGTGTGGTCGTCACCACGGTGGAGCGCCCGGTGCCCAATGGAGCCAGGCTGGCATAAGTCACGCCGCCGGGGGCGACTGCGCAGAGTTGGCTCCAGCGGTTGCCCGGCCGGCATCGGTGGGCGGTTGGGGCTCCCTCCTGCAACGGAGGAGCGATCAAGGAGCGATCACCTGCATGGACACCGGCAGGCCATCGTGCGTGACCTCGATGCCGGACCTCAGGGCGCCCAGAGTGCTTTCGTGCACTACCGCCAGCGCCTCGGCTGCCACGTTCACCGGTACCACGTCGAGCATGTGGATCGATGCCTTGCTGTCGACGTCCAGCACGCTGCCCGGCGGCAAGGCGCGCGACAGTGCCAGGCGGTGCAGCTGTCGCTTGCTGCCACCGCGGTAATGCAGGCGCGCGACGATCTCCTGGCCGGGATAGCAGCCCTTGTCCAGCGCGGTGGCTCCGAGCGCGCCCAGATCCAGCCACGGCGGCAGCAATTCGCCGGGCGTGCCATTTACCAGCCATGGCCAGCCGGCGCGCAGTTGCGGCAGGCGCCAGTCGTCGTCGCCGTCCGCGACGAGCCTCAGACCGTGTGAGCCGCAGCCGAGCAACAGGATATCGTCCTGTTCCATGGCCGCATGCAGCGGCATCGCATCCACGGTGGCCAGTTGTTGCGCCGGCAACGCAGCGACGCGCACCTTCGCGCGGAACATGTAGCGCTGCAGCTCGCCGGCCAACGCGCCGGCCTCACCACCGCGCAGCAACAACCGCAGGCGCTGCGCATCCAGGCGCACCAGGTGAAACAGCGCACGCACGCGTCCCTGCGCGTCGAGCCAGGCGCTGAACTGCCATTGGCCGTCGGCAAGGGAAGCGAGGTTGCTGCTCAATTGGGACTGCGCGAAGGCGATCGCGTCAGGGCCTTCGATCGAGACGAGCTCGGCGGGATAGGTGCTTGGCATGGCGCATGAGATAAGGGATGGCGGGCGCGAAGGCAAGGCATGGACAACGGTTTTCGCGCAGCGTCAAGGTTGTGCTTCCACGTTGACGCGTATTACGCTTCTGCGGCTTTACTTATGTCCGAGACCTCCTCCCAAACCGAATCCACCCCGGCTCCCGCGCCCGCGGGAAGCAAGGCCGTGCCCGTGCGGCCGGTCGAAGGCGGATCGGCACCGGAGCGTCCGGCGCCGGACCCCACCCGCTACGGCGATTGGGAAAAGAACGGGCGCTGCATCGACTTCTGACCCGCCCGTGGCGGCGCGAGCCGGCACGGACATGGGAAGCGGGCGATCGCAGCCAGCGATTCCACCACACGGATAGCCGCCATGGCAGACACGCGACGACCGCTTTCACCCCACCTTTCCGTCTATCGATGGCAGGTGCAGATGATGACTTCCATCCTGCATCGTGCCACCGGCATCGCCCTGTCGGTGGGCCTGTTGCTGGTCGCCTGGGGCCTGCTGGCGCTGGCCGGGGGCGAGGAGCGCTTCGGCCACTTCACCGCCTTCGTCGGCAGCCCGGTCGGCATCATCCTGCTGGTCGGCTGGAGCTGGGCGTTGTTCTACCACCTGTGCAACGGCATCCGGCATCTCATCCAAGATGGCGGCTACGGCTACGAGATCGTGCAATTCGTGCGATCGAGCTGGAGCTCGATCATCGTCAGCCTGCTGTTGACCATCGCCGCGTGGGCCTACGTGCTGACCCTGGGAGCCGCCGCATGAGCGCTTATCCGAAGGAATACCGCAGCCCGCTGAAGAAGGCCCGCGGCCTGGGCTCGGCCCAGCACGGCGTGAGCCACTGGTGGGTGCAGCGCGTTACCGCCGTCGCCCTGGTCGCCCTGGGTATCTGGCTGGTCACGCTGGTGCTGCGCATGTTGCACGCCGACTATGCCACCGCGCGCGAGCTGGTCGCCCGTCCCTGGAACGCCGTGCTGCTGATCGCCTTCGTCGTCACCGCGTTCTGGCACGCCGTGCTGGGCCTGCAGGTGGTGATCGAGGATTACGTCCACACCCGCTGGAAGGAAGCGACGCTCCTGATGGCGATCAAGTTCATTGCCGTGCTGGCCACCCTGGCCGGCGTGCTCGCGGTGCTGCGCATCGCCCTGGGAGCGTGAGTTCGATGGAAGCCTACAAGGTTCAGCAACACAAGTACGACGTGATCGTGGTTGGCGCCGGCGGCGCAGGCCTGCGCGCCACTTTCGGCCTGGCCGAGAAGGGTCTGAAGGCCGCGTGCATCACCAAGGTCTTCCCGACCCGCTCGCACACCGTGGCGGCGCAGGGTGGCATCTCCGCCGCGCTGGGCAACATGGGCGAGGACGACTGGCGCTTCCATTACTACGACACCATCAAGGGTTCCGACTGGCTCGGCGACCAGGATGCGATCGAGTACATGTGCAAGGAGGCCCCGGCCGCGATTATCGAGCTGGAGCACTACGGCGTGCCGTTCTCGCGCACCGAGGAAGGCAAGATCTACCAGCGCCCGTTCGGCGGCATGACCACGCACTACGGCAAGGGTACCGCGCAGCGCACCTGCGCCGCGGCCGACCGCACCGGCCACGCGATCTTGCACACGCTCTACCAGCAGGCGTTGGCGCATGACGCGGCGTTCTTCATCGAGTACTTCGCGATCGACCTGATCTTCGACGAGGCCGGCGTCTGCCGCGGCGTGCTCGCGCTCGATCTCAACGAAGGTACGCTGCACTTCTTCCGCGGCCACGCCGTGGTGTTGGCGACCGGCGGTTACGGTCGCGCCTACTTCAGCGCCACTTCGGCGCACACCTGCACCGGTGATGGCGGCGGCATGGTGCTGCGCGCCGGCCTGGCGTTGCAGGACATGGAGTTCGTGCAGTTCCACCCGACCGGCATCTACGGTGCCGGCTGCCTGATCACCGAAGGCGTGCGCGGCGAAGGCGGCTACCTCACCAACTCCGAGGGTGAGCGCTTCATGGAGCGCTACGCACCCAGCGCCAAGGACCTGGCCTCGCGCGACGTAGTCAGCCGCGCGATGACCATCGAGATCCGCGAAGGCAGGGGCGTCGGTCCGGAGAAGGACCACATCCATCTGAACCTGATGCACCTGGGCGCCGACGTGATCCACGAGCGCCTGCCGGGCATCGCCGAATCGGCGCGCATCTTCGCCGGCGTGGACGTGACCAAGGAGCCGATCCCGGTCATCCCGACCGTGCACTACAACATGGGCGGCATCCCGACCAACTATCACGGCGAAGTCGTGCAGAAGAAGGGCGACGACGTCGATGCCGTGGTGCCGGGGCTGTTCGCCATTGGCGAGGCGGCCTGCGTGTCGGTGCATGGCGCCAACCGACTGGGTTCCAACTCGCTGCTCGACCTGGTCGTGTTCGGCCGCGCCGTGGCCGGCCGCTGCGCCGAGCTGGTGCAGCCGGGCACGCTGCACAAGGATCTGCCAGCCAGCATCCTCGACAAGGCTTTGGGGCGTTTCGACGCGCTGCGCTACGCCAAGGGCAGCAAGCCCACGGCCCAGATCCGTGCCGAGATGCAGAAAACCATGCAGAAGGATGCGGCGGTGTTCCGCACCGGCGAGACGCTGGCCGAGGGCAAGCGACACATCTCCGAGGTG
This sequence comes from Frateuria hangzhouensis, assembly GCF_026410505.1. Classification (GTDB taxonomy): domain Bacteria; phylum Pseudomonadota; class Gammaproteobacteria; order Xanthomonadales; family Rhodanobacteraceae; genus Frateuria_A; species Frateuria_A hangzhouensis. The sequence goes on along the minus strand of NZ_JAPMIU010000001.1, from coordinate 296,805 downwards.
TTCGATTCGTTCAAGGACGTCAGCGTCACCGACCGTTCGCTGGTGTGGAATTCCGACCTGATCGAAACGCTGGAGCTGTCCAACCTGCTCGCGCAGGCCGTGGTCACCATGCATTCGGCCGAGCAGCGCACCGAAAGCCGCGGCGCGCATGCGCGCGAGGATTTCCCCGATCGCAACGACGAGCAATGGATGAAGCACACCCTCGTCAGCCTCAGCGACGCAGGCCAGGCCAGCTTCGAATTCCGCCCGGTGCACATGTACACGCTGACCGACGAGGTCGACGTGGTGCCGCCGAAGAAGCGCGTCTACTGATATTTCAGAGTGCGGCCATGGATGGCCGCTTTTTGATTCTCGCGCTCATGGATGAGCGCACAGGCCAAGTGAGGTCACCGTGGCAGAGTTCACGCTACCAAAAAATTCCAAGATCCAGTCCGGCAAGCATTACCCGGCCAAGGGCGCCAGGAAGCCGAAGACCTTCAAGGTCTATCGCTGGAGTCCGGACGACGATCAGAACCCGCGCGTCGATACCTACGAGATCGACCTGGCCGCGTGCGGCCCGATGGTTCTGGACGCGCTGCTGAAGATCAAGAACGAGATCGACCCGACGCTCACGCTGCGCCGGTCCTGCCGTGAAGGCATCTGCGGCTCCTGCGCGATGAACATCGACGGCACCAACACGCTGGCCTGCACCAAGGCCATCGGCGACTGCGGCTCGGGCGAGGTGAAGATCTATCCGCTGCCGCACATGCCGGTGGTCAAGGATCTGGTGCCGGACCTGACGCACTTCTACGCGCAGTACGCCTCGATCAAGCCGTGGATCCGCACGCAGAGCCCGGCGCCGGCGCGCGAGCGCCTGCAGTCGCCGGAGGACCGCAAGCAGCTCGACGGCTACTACGAGTGCATCCTGTGCGCGTGCTGCTCGACCAGTTGCCCGAGCTACTGGTGGAACGGCGACCGCTACCTCGGCCCCGCCATCCTGCTGCAGGCCTACCGCTGGATCGCCGACAGCCGCGACGAAGTCACCGGCGAGCGCCTGGACGACCTGGAAGACCCGTTCAAGCTCTACCGCTGCCACACCATCATGAACTGCGCGCGCACCTGCCCGAAGGGTCTGAACCCAGCCAAGGCGATTGCGGAGATCAAGAAACTGATGGTCGAGCGCCGCTCGTAGGATCCGGAGACCAAGCTCCCTCTCCCCTGCGGGGTGAGGGTTGGGGTGAGGGGACACTCTTGCGACACACTTCCATTAGAGCCGTCGCGGTGCAGCCGGAACGCGCTGAGATCTCGGCGCCCGCGCATTTTGCAAAGCGCGTCGAGGCTCAGTCCCACTTTTCCCGCGAGCCCCGTCCCTCACCCCAACCCTCTCCCCGCAGAGGAGAGGGAGCCAAGGCTGGCGCTTCGCGCCTCGCGTTGCCATGAGCCTCGCCCGCCTGCGCTGGCGTGCCCGCCGCGGCACGCGCGAACTCGACGCCCTGCTGGGCGGATGGCTGGACGAGCGCTACGCCAGCGCCGATACGGCGACACAACTGGCCTTCGACCAACTGCTCGACACCCAGGACCCGGATCTGTGGGACTGGATCATGGGCCACGCGCAGGCCCCGCGCGCTGACTGGCAGGCGATCATCGATGACATCCGCGCCCGCCATCGGCTTTGACTACCGGCCCTCGCACCTGCCCCGCAGGTTGCTGGCCATTGTCACCGCGCTCGCTCTCGTCGCCATCGCACTGAGCGGCGCACCTTCCGGACTGAAAATGGCATTGGTGGCAGGCACGTCGATGCTGGCCGTTGCCGGCGCGCGCCGCTCGGGGCGCTCAGGCATTGCCGGCCTGGGCTATGGGCCGGACGGCTGGGCTGTCTACCGGGCCGACCGCAGCCAGCTCCCGGCCACGCTGCGCTCCCATCGCGTGATCGGCAGTTGCGTGCTGCTGCGGCTGAAGACCGATCACACGACCGAAACCCTGCTGCTGGCACCGGACAACAGCGACCCGGACATCCGCCGCCGGCTGCGCATGCGCCTGGCCGCGCATTCTCCGGTCGCCGAGATTCTGTAGGAGCGCCCTTGGGCGCGACCGCCATCTCCACGCATGGCGATCAACCTCAAGGGCGTCCCCATGCCTGCGTGGCACTTTTCACCTTGGGCACGGTCCGAGTGAATACCCGATAATGCATCGACAGGGCGGCCCGCCCCCCGACTGGAAAAAGCGACCGCCCATGTTCCGACCGCTCGAACTGTTCATCGGCCTGCGCTACACCCGCGCCAAACGACGCAACCAGTTCATCTCCTTCATCTCCACTGTCTCCATCGTCTGCATCGCCATCAGCGTGACTGCGCTGATCACGGTGATGTCGGTGATGAACGGCTTCGATTCCGAATTGCGCACGCGCATCCTCGGCGCCATTTCGCACGCCACCGTGTCGGGCCTCCCGGGCGAGGCGGTGCGCGACTGGCCGCGCGCGGTGCACATTGCCGAGGCCAACCCGCATGTCAGAGGCGCTGCGCCCTACGTGGAGATGGAAGCCTTCCTGCAGGCGCGCCGGCCCAGTGGCGCACTGGTGCGCGGCATCGAGCCGAGCCAGGAGCCGAAGGTCTCGGACATCAATACGCATATGGTCCAGGGCAGCCTGGACCAGCTCAAGCCCGATAGCTGGAACATCGTGCTGGGCAGGGAACTGGCGTTGACGCTGGGGGTTACGGTCGGCGACCGCGTGACCATGGCGGTGCCGGAATTCCGCGCTACGCCGATGGGCAGCGTACCGCGCCTGCGCGGCTTCCACGTGGTCGGCATCTTCGAGCTTGGCATGCAGGAGTTCGACTCGGGCCTGGCCATGATCAACATGCACGACGCCGAGAAGCTCCGCAGCCTGGACGGCCCCACCGGCATCCGTCTCAAGCTTGACGACATGTTCAACGCCCGTCCCGTGGCCAGGGAGCTGGCCAGCACCCTGGGCCAGTTCTACGTCGTGCAGACCTGGATGGACAGCCACGCCAACTTCTTCTCCGCCATCTCGATGGAGAAGCACGTGATGTTCATCATCCTGTCGCTGATCATCCTGGTCGCGGTGATCAACCTGATCTCGATGCTGATGATGCTGGTTACCGACAAGCAGGCCGACATCGCGATCCTGCGAACGCTCGGCTCGACCCCGCGCAGCATCATGGGCATGTTCATGGTGCAGGGTGTGCTGGTGGGCGTGGTCGGCATCGGCTTCGGCGTGGGCCTGGGCTCGCTGCTGTCATGGAAGTTGCCGGCCATCATCAAATGGGTCGAGCACCTCACCGGCGTCACCTTCCTCTCGCCGGACGTCTATTACATCAGCGAAGTGCCCAGCAAGCTGGTCGCCAGCGACGTCGGCTGGGTAACGCTGGTCACCTTCATCTTCTCGCTGCTGGCAACGCTCTATCCCGCGTGGCGCGCCTCGCGCACGCAGCCGGCGCAGGCGCTTCGCTATGAATAAGCCCTCGACCATGGACAACAACATCGTGCTGCGCGCCAGCGGGATCGCCAAGACCTACGAGGAGGGCGATCTGAAGACGGACGTCCTCGCGGACGTCAGCTTCACCCTCAAGCGGGGCGAGACGCTGGCCATCGTCGGCGCCTCCGGCTCGGGCAAGAGCACGCTGCTGCACATCATCGGCGGGCTGGACACGTTGACCCGCGGCGAGGTGGAGGTCGAAGGCCGCATCCTGTCCCGGCTTTCCGACGCCGAACGCGGCCGCGTGCGCAACCGTTCACTGGGCTTCATCTACCAGTTCCACCACCTCCTGCCCGAGTTCACCGCACTGGAGAACGTGTGCATGCCGCTGCTGATCCGCGGCGTGGCCATCGAGGAAGCGCAGCGCCAGGCGCGGGTGTTGCTGGAGCGCGTCGGGCTGGGCAAGCGCGAGGAGCACAAGCCGGCAGAGCTGTCCGGCGGCGAACGCCAGCGCTGTGCGGTGGCGCGCGCGCTGGTCACCCGCCCCGCCTGCGTGCTCGGCGACGAGCCCACCGGCAATCTCGACGAGGGCAATGCCGCGCAGGTCTATGAACTGATGCTCGAGCTCAATCGCGAGGTCGGCACCAGCTTCATCCTGGTCACCCACGACCATCGGCTGGCGAACAAGATGGATCGTACGCTGGAGCTGCATAACGGCGTGCTGCAGGAAAAGGCGCGCGCGGCGTTGGGTTGAGGCGGGCCTCTCCCATCCGCCTGTAGGCACCTTCCCCTTGCAGAGCGGGGAAGGCCCGTTACCGGGCGTCTCGCTGCCATTGTTCGCGGTGCGCAGGGACGATGCGGCGACGCGCGTTCTACTGGCGGTCCTTTTCCCGTTTACGCGGGAGGATGTCCAGAGAACGGATGGGGACGACTTGGCCCGAACCAGCCGATCCCTACACACATTTCAGCCCTCCCGAAGCCTGTCCACCGCTAGGCTGGACGCTCGCCATGGGAGGGTGGAATGCACGAGGCACGGATGCCCGGTGCGGCGGCAACCGGAATCGCGTTGCTGCTGGGCGTGGCGGCCGTGCAATGGCTGCCGGCCTTGCCGCCGCCGGCTTGGGGGGCATTGCCCGGCCTGGTGATGTTCTGGGCCAGCCTGCGCTGGCCCAAACTGCGCGTGCCCGCGTTGGTGCTGCTGGGTGTGGCCTGGGCCATCTGGCGCGGCACGCTCGCGCTCGACCTGCGGCTGCCGCGCGAGCTGGAACGGCGCGACTTCGATGTTTCCGGCACGCTGTCCGGCCTGCCGCAGGTACGCGAAGACGCTACCCGCTTCATGTTGCACGTCGATCGAGCAACGCTTGATGGCAAACCGGTAGCCTTGCACGGCCGCGTGCGACTGAGCTGGTACGACGACGCGCCCGCCTTGCCCGCCTGCTCGCGTTGGCAGTTGCACGTAAGGCTGCGGCGGCCGCGCGGCCTACTCAACCCCGGCGGTTACGACAGCGAGCGCAGCGCGTTGGAGAAGCGCATCGCCGCCACGGGTTACGTGCGTGCGAAGGGCATCAACCGGTGGCTGGGAACGGCGCGATGCGTCGATGGCGTGCGTGAGCGCATCGCCCGCGGCATTGCCGCTCGCGTGGCCGATCCTCACGACGCGGCGCTGCTGCAATCGTTCTCCATCGGCGATACGCGCGGACTGAGCCAGGACGACTGGGAAGTGGCGCGCGGCAACGGCGTGTCGCACCTGATCGCCATTTCCGGATTCCACGTGGGCATGGCCGCGCTGTTCGGCATCGCGCTCGTGCGCCTGCTGTACCTGCTTGGGCCAGGCCTGGCGCTGCGCTTGCCGCGCCTGCCGGCCCAGGCCGCCGCGGCCTTGCTGGCGGCGGGCCTGTACGGCGCGCTGGCCGGCTTCGGCCTGCCGACCGTGCGCACGCTGCTGATGATCGCGGTGGTGGCCTTGGCCCGTTGCAGCCGCCGCGCGATCGGCGGCGCGCAGACTCTGGGTCTGGCGATGGTCGCGATGCTGATCGCCGACCCCCTGGCCGTGCTGTCGGCGGGGTTCTGGCTGTCCTTCATCGGCGTGGCCTTCCTGATGCTCTGCCTGAATGCGCGTCCGCAGGGCCTGCGCGGATTTCTGCACGAGCTGACCGCCGGGCAACTGGTGATGACGGTGGCGCTGCTGCCGCTGACGTTGTGGTTCTTCGGCGAAGCTTCGTTGGTCGGCGCCTTGTCGAACCTCATTGCCGTGCCGTTTGTGAGTTTCGTGATCGTGCCTTGCGCGCTGCTGGGCATGTTGCTGCTCCTGCTCGCCCCGCCGACCGCAGCGCCGGTGCTGAAGCTGGCCGCGGTGTTCGTGCACGCACAATGGTGGCTGCTCGAACGCATGGCGAGCTGGCCGGGCGCACATTGGTACCTGCCCGAGGTGGGGCCGTGGGCGTTGCTGCTGGCTACGCTGGGCGCCTTATGGCTGTTCGCCCCGCGCGGCTTGCCGCTGCGCGGGCTGGGCCTGTTGCTGTTCCTGCCGCTGGTCTGGCCGGTGTCGCATCCTCCGGCCGAGGGCGGCTTCCAGGCCTGGGTGCTGGACGTGGGGCAGGGCCTGTCGGTGGTCGTGCGCACCCGCCACCATGCGCTGGTCTACGACGCCGGCGCGCGCTACCCGTCCGGTTTCGACCTGGGCGATGCGGTGGTGGTGCCGGCGTTGCATGCGCTGGGCATCGACCGGCTCGACCTGCTGGCGGTCAGCCATGCGGACAACGATCATGCCGGCGGCGCACCGGCGGTCGCCAAGGCGTTCCCGCATGCCGCGCGCCTTGCCGGGGAGCCCCGGCGCATGCAGGTACCGATGCACCCCTGCGTGGCGGGGCAGGCGTGGCACTGGGATGGGGTCGGTTTTCGCATGTTGTCGCCGTCGCCGCATCCCGCGGGACGGCGCAACGACCGCTCCTGTGTTCTGGCCGTGGACGGTGCAGGCGGGCGCCTGCTGCTGACCGGCGACATCAGCAGTCGTGTGGAGCCTGCCGTGGCCGCCGCCATCGGGCCGGAGCGGCCCACGGTGCTGGTAGTGCCTCACCATGGCAGCCGGCACTCGTCCGACCCGGCCTTCATTGCCGCCGCGGCGCCCCGGCTGGCGCTGGTTTCGGCCGGCTGGCACAATCGCTTCGGCCATCCGCACCCGCTGGTGGTCCAGCGCTACGCCGACGCCGGCGTGCCGCTGCTGAACACCGCCACGCGCGGAGCCATCGAGGTCGTCGCGCAGCCCACTGTCGAGCCCGCCGTGAAAGTCACCTGGCGCCAGCGCCACCCCCGCTACTGGCGTGAGTGAACGGTCGTTTTTGCAACTGCCAAGCGCGCCGCGGAACCCTGTGAAGGGACTGCTATGATGCCGCCTCCCCTTGCGAAGTTGCCCTGGCGGGAGTTAGGCAGTGCTTGAGATTCTGATGGCTGGCGGTTGGGCGTTGGCGCCCATCCTTATCTGTTCGGCGGTGGCCCTGGCGATCGTGCTGGAGCGGTGGTGGACCTTGCGCCGCAAGGCCGTGCTGCCCGATGGGCTTGGCGCGGAAGTGCGCCAGTGGGCGCGAAGCGGCCAGCTCGACCCGGCCCACCTGGAGGCGCTCGCCGCCGGTTCGCCGCTGGGCGAACTGTTGGCCGGCGCGCTGGCCGTGCGCAACCGCCCGCGCGAGCAGATCAAGGAGCGCATCGAGGACACCGGCCGCCACGTGGTGCATCGCATGGAGCGTTACCTGAACACGCTCGGCACCATCGCGCTGATCGGCCCGTTGCTGGGCCTGCTCGGCACCGTGATCGGCCTGATCCGCATGTTCATGCAGGTGATGGGCGGCGGCATGGCCGACCCGACCAAGATGGCCGGTGGCATCGGCGAGGCGCTGATCTGCACGGCCATGGGCCTGGTGGTGGCGATCCCGGCCTATGTGTTGCACCGCTATTTCCGCTCCAAGGTGGCCGGTTACTGCATCGATATGGAGAAGCAGGCCACCGCGCTACTGGATGACCTGACCGGCACGCCGGCGGCCGCGGCGCGTCCGCGTCGCACCGCGGCGGCTGCCACCAGCGCAGGCTGAGGCACGCATGCGTATTGGTTCCGACCGCCGGCAGGACGATTTCGAGATCAACGTGATCTCGCTGATCGACGTGCTGCTGACGCTTTTGATGTTCTTCGTGTTGACCACCACTTTCGTGCAGCACTCGCGCCTGCAGGTCACGCTGCCTCAGGCCAGCGCCGCGGATCGTGACCTGCACGCCCCGGCGCTGACCATGATGATCGATCGCGATGGCCGCTATTACGTGGGCAGCGACGAGGTGATGGGCGAGGGCATCGATCCGCTCAAGCAGGCGATCGCCCGCGTGGCCGGCGACGACCACGACCGTCCGGTGACCATCCGGGCCGACGCCATGACGCCTCACCAGAGCGTGGTCACGGCGATGGACGCACTGGGCCAGCTCGGCTTCTCGCACCTGTCGATCGCCACCACGCCCAGCCAGGGGGCCGCGCGTTGACGGCAACCGGCAAGGTCGCCGTCTGGGACGCCGAAACGCTGCGCGTCTACAAGCGGCTGCTCGGCTATACGCGGCGCTGGTGGATGGTAGGAATGATCGCGGTGCTCGGCATGGCGGTCGATGGTGCCGGCCTGGCCGTGTTCACCAACCTGCTGCGTCCCATGCTGGACCAGTTGTTCGCCAACAAGGACCCCTTCCTGATTTTCTGGATGCCGATCTGGATCATCGGGATCTTCGCCGTACGCGGCATGGGAACCTTCGTAAGCAGCTATGGCATCGCCTACATCGGCCGCAACGTGGTGCAGGCGATCCAGCGGGACGTGTTCGCCTCCTACCTGCGCCTGCCGGCCACCTTCTTTGGCACCGAACCTTCGGGCCAGCAGATCTCGCGCATCACCTACACGAGCGAGCAGGTTGCGGCAGCCTCCACCGATGCGCTGAAGGTGACCGTGACCGAAGGCGTCACCGTGATCGGCATGGCCTACGTGATGCTGCACAACAGCGCTTACCTCACGCTGGCCCTGCTGGTGATGATTCCCGCCGTGGTACTGATCGCCACGGTGGTCAGCCGCCGCTATCGCGCCATCAGCCGGCGCATCCAGGGCTCGATGGGCTCGGTCACCGGCACGGTGGACGAGTCGGTGGGTGCGCATCGGGAAGTGCGCATCTACGGTGGACAGGCACATGAGGCACAGCGCTTCGACCAGGTGACCCAACACACGCGCCGGCTCAACCTCAAGATCGCCGCCACGAACGCCTATTCGAGCACCGCCATCCAGACCACCGCGGCCTTCGCGCTGGCGGTGCTCGTCTACCTCGGCACACGGCCGGGGGCGATCGACCACATCTCGCCGGGCGTATTCATCGCAGTACTCACGGCGATGGGCGCAATGATGCCCTCGCTCAAACGGCTGGCCGGCGTGCAGGCGAACATCCAGCGCGGCGTATCCGCAGCAGAGGATCTGTTTGCGGTGATCGACTTGCCGCCCGAGCAGGACAGCGGATGCCAGATGCTCGAGCGCACCCGCGGCGACCTGCGCTTCGAAGGCATCCACTTGCGCTACCCGCGCAGCGAGACCGAAGCCTTGCGTGGCGTCGAGCTGCACTGCGCGCCGGGCACGGTAACGGCCCTGGTCGGCCGTTCGGGCAGCGGCAAGAGCAGCCTGGTCAGCCTGTTGCCGCGCTTCCAAGAGCCGAGCGCCGGGCACATCGTGCTCGACGGCGCGGACTACCGCGACTACACGCTCGCTTCACTGCGTCGCCAGATCGGCTGGGTGGGGCAGAGCGTGGTGCTGTTCGACGGCACCGTGGCGCAGAACATTGCCTACGGCGAACTGGCCGGCGCCAGCGAAGCGGACATCGTCGCCGCGGCCGAAGCGGCCAACGCGATGGAGTTCATCCAGCGCATGCCGCAAGGCATCCACAGCCCGATCGGGCAGGGTGGCGGCATGCTTTCCGGCGGGCAGCGCCAACGCCTGGCGATCGCCCGGGCGATCCTCAAGAACGCGCCGATCCTGGTGCTGGACGAAGCCACCAGCGCGCTGGACACCGAATCGGAACGGCTGATCCAGCAGGCCCTGCAGCGGCTTATGCGCGATCGCACCACCTTGGTCATCGCGCATCGACTTTCGACCATCGAACATGCCGACCAGATCGCCGTGATGGACCAGGGGCGCATCGTCGAACGTGGCACGCACGCGGAACTGGTAGCCTTGGGCGGACAGTACGCGGCGTTGCACCGCATGCAGTTCCACGAGCAGGAAGAAGGCTGAGGCGTCCACACATGGCGCTTGCGCAGAAGCTCGAACAAGCCTGGTACGGCGAACGCCGTACGCCGCTGTGGACGCATCCGCTGGCGTGGCTCTATGGCGGCGTGACCGGCCTGCGCCGCACGTTCTACCGACGCGGCTGGCGACGAACCGTGCGCCTGCCGGTGCCGGTGGTGGTCATTGGAAACATTACCGCGGGTGGCACGGGCAAGACGCCGCTCACGATCGCGGTGGCCAGGGAACTGCGTGAGCGCGGTTTTACCCCTGGGGTGGTAAGCCGCGGCTACGGTGGACGTCAGCGCGAGCCGCTGCTGCTCAACGAGTCACCCAATCCGCAGCAGGTCGGCGACGAACCGAGCCTGATCCGCACCCAGGGCATCCCGGTGGCCGTGGGCCGCAATCGCCCGGCAGCGGCCAGGCTGCTCATCGGCGCCGGCTGTGACGTGATCATTGCCGACGACGGCCTGCAGCATTATCGGCTGGCCCGCGACGTGGAAATCTGCGTGATCGACGCCGTGCGTGGTTTCGGCAACGGGCGCCTGCTGCCGGCCGGCCCGCTGCGCGAGCCACTGATGCGCCTGGTCACCTCCGACATGCGCGTCTGCAACGGTGGTGAACGCATGGGGGCCTATCCCATGCAACTGCAGGGCGGCGAGGCCTGCTCGCTCAGCGACGATACCTGCCAGCCATTGACCGCCTTCACCGGCCAGCGCGTACACGCCGTGGCCGCCATCGGCCATCCGGCACGCTTCTTCGACAGCCTGCGCGCCTACGGCATATTGCCGATCGAGCACGCCTTCCCGGACCACCACGCCTTCATCCCGGCCGACTTCCATTTCGGTGACGACCTGCCGGTGCTGATGACCGACAAGGATGCCATCAAGTGCCGGCGTTTCGCGCAGCCGGGCTGGTGGCGGGTGCCGGTGCATGCGGAGCTGCCGCGGGAGTTCTTCGAAGCGCTTGCCGGCCGCATCAAGACCAGCCATACGGCCGCCAGCTAGCCGATCGTTTCCGCTTCGCGCTGCTCGGGTTCCATCGCCAGGCGGGGCACGCTTGCGGCACCCAGCAGCCGCGGTTTGAAGTAGCCATCCTCGTAGTAACGGATCTTGTCGCAGCGGATCGGGTGCGGCGTGCCTTCGATGAACACGATCTCCTTCCTGGGGTCGAGTCCCTTCAACTCCTGCGGCAGCATCAGGGCGCGCTTCTCTTCCACTTCCGCATAGGACACGCTGCTGCCTTGACCGAATCCGCCCTTGGAACGGGTGCGCTGGCGCCGTCGCTCGGTGGTATAGCCGAGCATCTCGCTGTATTCGTTGGCGTCGCGCTGCTCGCGTGGTGTGTAGATCACCTGGCAGGCGAGGTTGGTGATCATGCTGCGGGCCTTTTCCGGGCCATACACCGCGTCGAGCTGGGACAACGACTGGATGACGCAGAACACGCGCACGTTGTAGCCGGCGAAATAGGCCACGCCATCGACCATGACGTCGACCCGCCCGAGTGCGGTGAATTCGTCCAGCATGAACAGGCATTGGTGCTTGAGCGTGGGGTCCTTGTCCGGGGTGACGCCCACGTTGAGTTTGATCGCCTGGTTGAAGAAGAGGTTGAGCAGCCCGGCCGCCTCGGTAAGCTTGCTGGGCGAAATGCCGACGTAGATCGACTGCACCCTCCGGCGCAGGTCTGGTAGCCAGAAGTCGTTGCCGGACGTGGCCTTGTCCAGGATCGGATTGGCCAGGATCAGCAGCGGCGCCTGCGTGCTCGCGATCACCGAAGTGAAGGTCTGATCGGCCAGGGCGGTGATGTTGGCAAACGCGGTGCGCGTCCCCGGACTGATATGCGGGTGTTCGAGCACGGTCTTCAGGTGTGCCTTCAAGTCATTGCCATCACCTGAGAGCAGGCGGTAGACGGCGCCCAGGGTGGGGTATCCGTCTTTCTTGTCGAATCCCTTGTCGACCCCGTCCACCCAGCAGTCGAACAACAGGCTGGCCGTCGCGACGAAGGTCGAGCGGGCCATGTTTGCCCAGAACGGGTCCTGGTTGGGCGGGTCCTTGTAAAGGCAATCGGCAATGGCCTGCAGGTCCGAGGTGCGGTAGACCGCGCCGGGACGCACATAAGCGAACGGATTCCACCGATGACTGCGCAGGTCTTCGGCAAACGGATTGAACAAGAACGTGGGGCCGAGCTTCGAACGCCACTGGGAGGTGATGTCGAAGGCCTCCTGCTTGATGTCCAGCACGACCATCGAACCGTGGTAACTGAGCAGGTTCGGGATTACCGCGCCGACACCCTTGCCACTGCGCGTCGGCGCCGCCAGCAGGGCGTGGCGCGTGCCGGGAATGCGCAGGAACTGACGGCCGAACCTGCCCACGATGATACCGGTCGGATCCTGGTTGAGCAGGCCGAGCCGGGCCAGATCTCCTCGGGCGGCGAACCGGGCATCGCCATGGGTGGAGCGTGCTCGCGGCCTGAACATGAAGTAGAGCATTACCGCCCAGGCCGCCAGAGGCAGGCCGAAGCCCACTCCACCGGCGAGCTTGATGCGATCTGCGTAGGGTTCGACTTCGGGCCTGCCGATCGCCACAAGGTAATGGCCGTAGGTGGCTGCATCGAGTGGCACGCGCACATCCAGAAGCGCCACGACCAGCCAGCCGGATGCGTAGAGCCCGGCAACTACAGCGAGCGCCAGAGCCAAGGAGGCGACGATGGCCTTGTTGCGCAAGATCATGAGCTCAGCTTGTCCATGGGAAGAGGTCTGCTTCGCCGCCTAAGGCACTGCGCCCCATTCGGCGATGATGGCGTTCAGCAACGCGGCATTGGTGGCGACGTTGGCACCCGGGCAGGTCATGAGGTACGTCCTGCGCAACTGCGAGGTCGCCGCGGCATCGAAGAACGGATCGAATACGACGAGACTGAAAAAATACGTCGTCGCCGGTACACAGCCGGGGCCGCCGGTTGTACCTGCGCCGGAGATGCCGGCCATGCACGTGTAGACATTGCAAGGATCCACGCTCTGGGCGCGGACGGAAGCCGTGGTAAGGCCAGTAGCGGCGGTGCCGACCACCAGGAGAATGGAGCGGATGCGTAGTTTCAAGGCGTTCCTCCGGCGCTTGTTGAGACAGATTTCGCTAGGGTGATGCTCATGGTCAAACCCGGTATTGCGGATGTGGGCGAACGGGAATGGCCTCGTCGTGGATGACAGGCGACATGGTTGTCACGCGTGCGCCGGAAACCGGCGAGGGCCTGCCGTGCAGGCCGGAGGCGGCTTGCGGGCGAACGCCCGGCTGTCCCGCATGGATGGGGTGTTGTGCATGCGACATGACATATCCGACATAGGAACCCGGCGGTTGTCCCTGCGGCCCGGGACGGCTGCCGGGGCCACCGCCAAAGGCGGAGTAATGCATGAAGCTGCCCACGGTCCCCTGGAAGAATGCCGCGGCCAGTGGCGGTACGCTGATGATCAGCACGGTCATCAACAGTCCAATCCCGCCTTGTTGCAGCGCCTGGCTGGACAGCCCTTCCTTACTTAAGCCGGTCAACTGGTTGATCAGGTTCGCCGACCAGAATGCGGCCGCCACGCGCAAGGTCAGTTGCAGCACCAGCGAACTGATGAAACCCAGGGCGGCCATGGAGAAGATCGTTCCAATGCCGTACAGCAGCCATTTGCGGAAGAGATCTTTGGTCTGGTCGAAGATGAGGCAAAGGATGAACAGCGGCCCCAAGCCGATGAACAGGGCAATGGTGGTCTGGTAGAGCAGCAACATCGCCCCGGCTGCCATCGGCGGACTGGCGGTGCCCAATCCAGCAATGAGCATGGCGTGAGCCTTGCGCTTGGTTGTCTCAAAATCACCGGGCGCAACCTGCACCGCGTCGATCGCGCCCAGCGCAAGCTGGGTCCAGGCAAGGTTCTTGTCGATGGTTTCCGCAGCGGTCTCGTCGCTACCGGTGAAAAGCTGGTTGATGCCGGTACTCAGGTCCGTGGTGAACAGCCGATGCAGATTGGAGCCGAAGACCGACATGGTGGTGGCGGCGGTGACGATGATGACGACACGCGTCATGTTCATCACCATGGCCATCAGCGATTCGCGCGACTGTCCGGTGATGAGGCGGTAGCCCTGGATCATGATCCATAGCGTCACCATGAGCAGTGCCAATGCACTCGCCCACGTCATGAAGGACGCCATGAGATTCATTCCGAAATTGTTGATCTGTTTAGTCAGGTAGTCATAAACCAGCCTGAAGTAAACAAAGTCGGCGAGGTTTGTTGGCATTGCGCCTGATTCCTTTCTTTTGCGCCGGGCCGCTCATTCCACACGCGCGTGGATTTGCCCGTGTCTATCAATCGATGGAGAGCGCTGATTTCAGGGCGGCCGCCTGCACCACGGTCCCCAAGACGTTTTGTCCCCTTAACGCCGTCTTTGCCAGGATCGATTGTTGCTTGTTGAGACCATCGATAATGGCCTGGTCTCCCGCAATCGCCGTTTGCCAATGCTGCGTGGCATAGGACGTTGTCGCGTCGAGAGTGGCAGCCTGGGTAGTCGCGCCGCTTGTTGTTCCGAGCGTGTTCACTTGATTGGCCAGTTTGTTGAGCTTTTGCAACGTCCCGCTGTATTGGTCCAATTGATTGACGATGTTGACCGTGCGGTTGTACTGGTCGATTTGAAGCACCGTGATGTTCGCGCAAATCTGCTGCTGGGCTACCGTGATAGGCGTTTGATCACTGATAGCTGACGCGGCGGACGTCAGCAGGCTGCCGATTACGGAACCACCGGAGGCACTTGGACAATTCTGGTCAATGAGTTCAGTCGGGTCGGTGATCGGTTCGAGCTTGGCCGAGAAAAAGGAAATATTGGTGCCGAGGCCCTTTACGGTCATGAGCAATTGCTGGAGCTGCTCCACCTGCTTCGCAAATTGCAGGCCTTGCCTGGTGTACCCGGCCATGCTCTGGACCAGCTGCGACTTGAAGCCCTCCTCGTTCGCCGCGATGGCGGTGGGGTCGGTAACCAGCACCTGAGCCCGGGGCGCGTCGATGGAAACGCCGAGTATGGCCACGATCAGGGCGACCTGGCCCCACAGGCGCGGCCGCATCGGGTGGGGGAGCACGTGGGTCATGGCGCTTTCCTCTCGTAATGACGGTGGATCAATCAATGGGCCGTTGCGAAAGCTGCGCCGGCCGCAGGCGATGCATGGGACCGGCCCTTGCCGCTGCCCTTGCGACTTGCATAGAACAGTTCGAGCCATTGCTCGGGACGCAAGGCATCGGCCGGCACGCCCTTGGCGGTGGCGCATTCGTGCAGGACCCGATGCATGATGTCGATGTTGTCGGTGGAGGCGGAGATCACCGCCAGGGCGTCGTCCATGCCGCGCAGGTTGAGCTGGCAGACAGCGCTGGCGTGGCCCTGCTTGACCAGGAAACAACGGGATCGCTCGTCCAGGCTGACAACCACCTGGTATTCGGCTTCGGTCAGCTTCAGGCCGTTGATGTAGTCCTCGCGGCTGGCATTGGGGTTGGGCAACAGGATCATCGTGGCCGTCTGCTCGACCAGGGCTGCGGCGATGTCGCTGGCCAGCGCGTCCTCGGGGCTCTGCGTGGCGAAGATCCCCAGACCGTTCTGCTTACGGATGGTCTTCTGCTTGTTCTTGGCGAACTCCTTCAGGCCCCCCTTGCCATCGAGGATTTTCCAGAATTCGTCCATCACGTAGATCAGCGGTCGGCCGTCGATCAGCGCCTCCAGGCGGTGCAGCAAGTAGTTGATGACCGGCGCGCGCACTTCCGGGTTGTCGATGATTTCGGTGTAGTCGAAGCCGATGATGCTGGCCTTCTCCAGGTCGATCGTGTCGACCGGGTTGTCGAACACCCAGCCCAGCGAATTGCCGGCCGTCCATTTGCGCATGCGGATGAACAGGCCGTCGTCGCCGAGGTTCGGCAGGCTCTTCTGGAAGTTGGTCATGCTGCGAAGGCGCATGGGTGTGTCGAGCATGCTCTCGACGGCGCGGAAGATGTCCTCCTCCTCGCGCGAGCTGTAAACGCTCTTGCCTGCCAGCACCTTGACCAGGTCGGCCAGAAACTGGACGTTGGCCTCGGTCCGGTCGCAATGGAACGGGTTGAAGCCGGTGGGCTTGCCGTTTTCCAGCGCAAGGTAATTGCCACCGCAGGCGCGCACGAAGATCTCCGCGCCGCGGTCCTTGTCGAAGAAGAAGATGGTCGGGGCCGGCTCGAACTTCTGCACCTGGCTCAGCAGGAAGTTGATCAACGCGGTCTTGCCGGTGCCGGATTTGCCGATCACCATCGTGTTGGCGATGGCCTTCTCGCCCAGCGAATTCTCGGCCGGATGGGTGGCGTGGAAGTTGAAGTAATAAGGCTGCCCGTTGGTGCTCTGAAGGGTGGTGACGCAGTCCCCCCAGGGGTTGTTCTCCCGCTTGCCCATGGCGAAGTTGTGCAGCGGGCTCAGGCCCAGGAAGTTCAGTGAGCTGACGTTGGCCAGGCGGGTGCGGTACTTCCAGTTGCCTGGCAGCTGCGCGTAGAAGGCGGCGGTGACGGCGAGGTCCTCCTTGACCGAGACGAAGCCGGCGTTGGACAGCTCCGCGCGGGTCGCGGCGATCTGCTGCGACAGCGCTTCCTGGCTCGGCGCGTAGATGGCGATGGTGAAGTGGTACTCGCCCAGCACGAAATTGCCCGACGCCAGCTGGTCCATCGCCAGGTCCAGCTCGGCGATCTGGCTGAACGCCTTGTCGCCGGAGGACACCATCATGCCCTTGGTGCGGTCCAGCGCCTTGAGGGCATCCTGGCGGCCCATGGGACTGAAGGAGTGCGTGATGACGTATTCGAAGCCCAGGTACTTCAAGCCGTTGAGGATGCCGGGGTAGGTGCCGTCGGTGTATTCCTTGATGTTGAGGATGGCGCCGAAGTGATTGACGCCCTGCGGCGTGGTTACCACGAAATCGCCGGTCTTGGCGGAGAATCGCTGCTTGCTTACCGGCAGGTAGTTGTAGACCGGTGCGGGCAGCACTGGCACGGGCTCGTCCAGCCGGTTGAGCAGGTAGCCGTAGAATTCCAGCGCTTCGGAGAACACCACGCCGTTGGCGGCTTCGTACATGCCCAGGCGGTGGGGCGCGTAGTCCTTGAGTACGGCCTCGACGTTGCCCGCCAGCTCCAGGATGGTGACCACGGCCTGCTGCTGTTCGGCCTCGAGCCGGCTAACGTCGCTCGGCTTCTCGGCCAATTTTTTCCCGCTGACCACGGGCCGGTAGAGCATCGTGAGGTAGAGCTCGTTCTGCATGAGCTTCTGGCTCGACAGCGCTTCGTAATAGGCCTCCGACAGGGCCTGGTTGAACGGCTGGACGAAACGGCCCCGGTCGGCGATGCGCCGGCGGCGGCGCACATCGTGAATCCAGAACGCGACGTTGACGAAATCGGGCGCGCGCAGGGTCTGCAACATGCGGTTGAAGGTGGCATGGCGATGCTCCAGGTCCCATTCCTCGCGCCCCACGAAGGGCAAGCCACCCAGCCGCCAGACCATCAGAAAGTCGCCGCCGGTGGTCTTGAGCACCGTGGGCGACACGTGGGTGGACAGCGGCAAGAGCTCGCTGATGGGGGTATCGGGCAGGAAGGCGGGCTTGGACATGTGCAGGTTCCGGTGGCCGCCCTGGTCGGCAAACCAGGGCGGCGGTGACGTTACGGATTGGCCTTCGACTGGCCGCGGTGGATGTTGGGCGTGAACACCCACATGCCGTCGTTCTCCCCGAGGTTCTTGACCCGGGTGCGGAACTGCAGGCGCAGCCCGAGCAGGCGAAAAATCATCTCGTCGCGCCGCGCCATCTGGCGCATCACGAAGATCACCGGCGGGATCAGCAGCAGGAAGAACAGGTTGAAATACATCGCCAGCAACATGCACCCGCCCGCGGCCATGAAGAACGGCACGTAGGGCACGCCCATGAACATGGGCGGGCGGGTGCAGCCGCGAAACAATGCATCCTTATGCATAGAAATTGAGTACGTGGGTGACCAGGCTGGCCGTGCACGCGGTGGCGCCCGAAGCGCTGGTGCTGCCGGCAAGGAACATCTTGGCGATCTGGCCCGCGGCGCCAATCAGCACCGCACCGATCAGCACGGGAGAAATGTCGGAGATGCGCTTGTGGGCGAAGGCGATCTGGTAGCCCGAGAAGACGATCGCGATGGTCACGACGATGATCGAGATCGCGTTCAGGATCTTGTTGACGCTGCTGGCGAAACCGCAGGTGGTGGCAATGGTGTCGGTGACGTCCTGGCCGAGCGCGATGCCGGGCAGCGCCAACGCCAGGCACATCGCCAGGGCGATGAACAGGGCAGCTCCGCTGCGGATCGGGTGGCGGGCGTTCGGGTTGGCAGGCAGGTTCTTGGCCATCTTGATTTTTCCTCGTGGGACGGGTTGGCAACAGCGGCCATCGGGCCATGGGCGCTTCATGGATGGCTTCCCATCGGGCAGCCGGATTCGGGACAAGGGCATGCGTGTTCGGGCACACGGGTCAGAAGACGAACGCGGCATCGGCTATCTCCTGATCCGGTGGAGGCGGCGCTCCCGTGGGTGCCGCAGGAACGAGAGGTTCATTGGGTCGATCGCCGGGGCCGCTCACGCGGGGTACGAATGCCGAGGCGATGGTGTCGGTGGCCTTGGGAATCGCGGGTAATGGAATCGTGTCGGGCGCGGGACTTTGCGCAGGAGCGGTCGTTCCCGTGGGGGCGGACACCAGCGCGCCGCCAGTCGGGTCGATGGCCACCGAACGGATCGAGACGCGATAGGCGGCACTGCCGGGCTTCCCGGCGCGCGCGGCCGGGGTTCTGTGGCCGGAAGGGTGTTCCGTCGCCTGCGGGTGGACGGTTATCGGCGCCGAGCTGTCGGGCACGCCGCCTCCGAGCGACGCGAAGACCCGCTGCACGTAGCCATCGCGGTAGCCGGCGGTGAAGTTGCCCGAGTAATAGCAACTGAAGGCCTTGCCCCAGTCGCTGTCGGACCGGCTGTAGCACTCGGCCAGGATGCGTGCCCCCACGGCGACGTTGGTGCAGGCGTCGAAGGCCTTCTCGAAGGATTCGAGCCCATAGCGTGAAAGGTTGCCGCGATTGATCTGGGCGATGCCGAGCGAATAATCGTATCCCTTCGACTCGAGCATGCGTGCGGTGGCGATGGCCTCCTCGAGCTTGCGTGGCTGGCGCTCGAGCCGGCCGCCAACGACGCCGATGGCGAACGGGTTGCCGCCGGACTCGACCTGGACGACGTGTTGCATGACCTCGGCCGGAACCGCCAGGTCGGGGCAGGACATCGGATTGAGTGCGGGGACCATCCCTTGGTTCCTCGTCGGTCAGCACGCTGGTGGCGGTGCGTCTTGCAGGAAGCCGCGCGCAGGGTCGAAGTCGATGCCGGTGATGTGTCGCTGCCCGGCATGCGCCTTGATGTGCACAACGATGTCGATCGTCAGCCGGAGTAGCCGCTTGATGGTTGCGAACTCCAGGCCGGCGCCCTCGGTGGAGGCCTTGACCATCAGGGCCAGCTGGTCCCAGGTCTGCTCGGTGCTGCCTGCGTGGCAGCTGGTGATCGAGCCGGGGTGGCCCGACGCGCAGTTGCGGATGAAATAGAACGCCTCGTCGCCGCGCAGCTCGGCCAGGATGATGCGGTCGGGCTTCATGCGCAGGCAGGTTTCCATGCAGCTTTTCGCGGTCACGTTGCTGGTGCTCTGTCCGCCCTTGGAATAGAGCAGGTGGACCACGTTGGGCTGGCTGATGAAAAGCTCGCGGGCATCCTCGATGCTCACCAGGCGCTCGGCAGCGGGGATGTGGTGGACCAGCGATTTCATGAAGGTGGTCTTGCCGCTGCCGGTCGCGCCGGACACCACGATGTTCTTCTTGCTGCGCACGGCGGCCTTGAAGAATTCGGCGTAGCGGCGCTGGGCACGCAGGTCCAGCAGCTCGCGGTCTTCCTCGCCGAGCTCGCGCGCATCCTCCAGGATCTGGTCGAAGAAGCCGTCCGCCTGGTACTGGTCCAGCGTGCGGGCCTGCTTCGAGGGCAGGCGGATGGTGATCGACACCTTGCCCGCCTCGCAGGCGGGCGGGATGACGAACTGGGCGCGCTGGCCGGTGGGAAAGGTCAGCGACACCACCGGGTCGACGTCGGTGATGCGCTGACCGGTGTTGCTTTCGTTGATTACGGCGGTGCAGAACTGGCGCGCCCGCTCGAAGGTCAACGAGGGCACGTCCACCCGCCGCCAGCCGCCACGGCTTTCCAGGTAAAGCTCGCCGGGCCGGTTGATACAGATCTCGGTGACCTCGGGCGAGGCCATGAACTCGCGCACGCCCAGCACCTCGTACTGGTAGTCGAGGAATTCGTTGGAAACGAGGGCGAGGGTGTCTTCCATGAGCCTGTTCAGAAGCGCGCGACGACGTCGCTGAAGTCGACGTCGCGGGCGACGTAGACGTAGATCACGGTGCCCTGGTTGATGGTCACCGTGGGCGGCCGGTTGGCGGCTTCGCGTACGGCCATGTCCGCAAGGTTCTGGACGGTGCGCGCGGTGTTGCTCTCGAACGGCTCCTGCACGACTACGCCGCCGGTGGCAATCGAGGACGTGGTGGGACCATGCTTGGCCGCCTCGTACTTGAAGGCGTCGCTGAGCATGCTGATGAGCAGCGCGGCGCTGATGCGGCTTCCCCAGTGCGCGTCGTAGTGGCCCGGCAGGCCGGCGCCGCCCAGGTTGTCGATGCCGGGGCTAGGCTTGCTGCTCATGTCTACGTCCACGCCGGTCGGCGTGATGATGCGGTCCCACACGACCGCGACGCGGCGGCCCTTGGGGCCGCTTGAATAGGCGCCGAGTACCTTGGAGCCCTTGGGCAGCAGCAGCTTGCGCCCGTTGAACGAGTACACCGGTTCGGTGACGAGGCAGGAGGTATAGCCGGGCACGTTGGTGACGATCCGGGTTTCCAGCACGCAACGGATGTAGGTGCCGCGCTGCATCAGCGCGTCGGCGTGCTCCAGCGGCTTGGCCTTGGTCGCGGTCACGCGGCTGGACAGCAGGGGGCTTGCGGCCGCCTGGGGTGGCGCGCCCGGCGGCGTGGACGACAGGTTGGCCACGGGGTCTGATGTGCCGGCGATCCGCCGCTCGACCAGCGAGGGTTCGTGCGCCGCATAGGCCGGCGGCGCCTGTATGAGCGAATCGGTAGACCGCGGTTGGGGCGGAAGCGTCAGGGGCGGCAGCGCCGCCTGACGGGCCAGCGGAATCGGTCGGGTTTCGGGCTTGCGCGCGGGCGGGAGGGCCAGGGCCGATGGTGCATCGGCCACGGTGACCTTCTCGTCCCTGATCTTGCGCGGTTCGTGGCGCGAGGTGGCGCTGCTGATCATCCAGTACGAGACGAACAACAGCAGCGCCACGGCCGAACCGAGCATCAGCAGCGCCCGCCGGTTCATCCGCCGCAGTTCGTTCGACCTCAGTCGCGGCGCGCCCGCATCCAGGTCCGGCGGGGCCGGCTGCTGGTAGTGCGTGGAATAGGGATTGTCCGCCAGCGCTTCGCCATGACCGGCGTTTGCGCCCTCGGCGGCCTCATAGGGGATCTGCGTGCTCACTCGGCGGCGTTCCTTCGCAGGCCGACGACGTTGTCGCCGTGGCGGATGACGAGGTAGGGATAAGTTCCGTGGACGACGATGGTGTTGCCTTCGACGGTGGTGTTGACGAGGGAGTCCTCGCCGTGCGCCGTCTCGCGCATGAAGACCGCCGGAAAGTTGCCGGTGGGGAAGCGTTTGAGGTCGCTCATCCGGATATAGGTGAAGCGTCCATCGTCATAGACGTGCGCGGGCACCAGCCATGGCGCGCGTTTGCTGCGCGTGGCGTAGTCGTAATCGAAGTTGTAGCTGCGCCCGGGGACGAGGTGGGTGTCGAGCGGCGGTGCCGCGGCGGCCTTTTTCTTCTCCTTGGAGAAGCTGGTGTCGGCCGGGTAGGCGAAGGTGATCTTGTACTGCACGCCTTCGCGCCTGGCCTGGTCCAGCACCTTCCAGTCGGTCGCCACCACTTTCAGCTCGAAGATGTAGGAATGGGTGGCGGTGCGCACCATCATGTTGGTGTCGACGTCCACGTTTTTCGGTTTCAGGTAGAACACATTGTCGCGGCGGGTGAGTTCCCAGCCGCTGCTGAACCCGGTGCTGTAGTCGAGGATCTGCTCGTTCGGGCTGAGCTCGATCTGGGTGGTGATGCCGAGGCCGGTGCGTACCGGATAGATATGGTCCGGCTGGTATTCGTACTGCTGTACGACTTGTGCTTGGACGTGCATCGGAACGGCGATACCGGTTACGCAGAGCAGCATGGCCGCCACGGCAAGGGGATGCCGGATCATTGGATCACTCCGTTGGCGGCGGTAGCCGGCGTCGGCGCCAGGAGAGGGCCGGAGGCGGGCGAAGACTGCGAGGCGGCAAAGGCCTGTGGTGTCGCCGGCGCCGCGGAAACGGCGGGGATCTCGGCGGGCGCAGGCGTGGCGTAATCGTTGTCGACGCGGTAGCTGGTGACCCAGAACCCGAGCGGGTTCTCGATCCGGTTGCGGTCGTCCATTTCCAGATTCGCCTTGTAGGTGAATTCCATCGTGGCGATCTTGCTGTCCAGCGGTTGCCTGGCGCCGCTCTGCTTGTCGTAGAGGCTGCGCTGGAAACGAACGGTGGCGCCGGTGGGCGTGCGGCCCTTGCCGGCGCCGATGAGCACGATGCTGAGTAGCTTGACGCGGATGGCCTTGTCCTTCCCGTAGGTCTTGTAGGGACTGTCCGGGTTCATCGACGAATAGAGCCGGGTATAGGCCGCTTTGACGCCCGGCGAGGCCATGGTCTGCACCGTAGTCCAGTCGCCCAGGTTGAGCAGGGCCAGGTCGTAGGACTCACGGGCCATCACGAAATGGGCGACGTTGCTGCGGTTGATCGCCTCGCTGGTGCTGATCCGGCGATGGCTGAAGTCCCCGGTCAACCGCGCCACGGTGCTGGTACCGGTGTAGGCATCGGCCATCACCAGGTAGGGCACTTTTTGCTTGAGCGGCAACATGTAGAAGTAGCCGCCGGCGAGGATCAGCGACATGCCCAGGCCAGAAAAAGCCACCCACCACGCCCGGCGCTCGCTGCGGCGGGCGATGTCGGCGATTGTGAGTTCGTAGTTGACCGCCCTGGAGACGGCTTCCCCGACCCTGCCGGGACCGGTCTTGCGGGCGCGCATCAGCGGGCTCCGCCGCTGGTTTCGGGAGAGGCGGTCGTCGTGCGCTCAGTTGCTGCCTGCGACGGTGCAACCGGATCGCGTGGCTTGGTCCGGGAACCCAGCGTCCTGGCGCGATCGACCTGCAGGCGTCCGTCCGCGACGGTAATGGACACGCCCTGGGCCGCGTAGATCGCGCTGAGTTTGCTGGCTGCCTGGCGGATGTCGCCGGTGCGGACCTTGGTGACCGGCGCGAACAGGGTGTAGTCGGATGGCATGCGATAGACCAGCGTCATGCCGGTATCGCTGGTCCATCGGATCAGCATGGTTCGCAGCGTCTCGTCCATCGGCGAGGCGTAGTAGGTGTAGGGGCGGTTCAACGGAATCTCGGTGGTGGACGACTGGAAACGGTTGACCGGTTTCCAGTGACCGCCGAAGTCCTTGGCGGCAGGTGTTCCGCAGCCTGCCAGCAGGAGGGCCGGCAGCAGGGTTCCCAGGATTCGGTTCGGAGAAACCTTGTTCACGTGGTACTCGCAAGTGAAGGCGGCTGTCAGCCGCGTGGCGAATGACGTCGGCGCGCGCCGGCACGGACGCGGCAGAACCGCGCCTAGGCCCAGGCCGGGCGCATCAGGAAAAGCTGGAGCAGGCGATCGGCAGCAGCGATGGCAGGCGGTCGCATCGGCGGGCACATGCGCAAGCGAAACGATCGTCCATGCTTGCCAATTTCGTCGCGAGGGCGGCGGAAAGCCTCAGCTTCCGCACGGCACGAGATAGCGCTTCCATTCAGACTCCCCTGTCCAATCCATCTTCAAGCAGATCGCTCCGGTGCGAGGGGAGCGGCCCGTTGGCAGCAAGCGTTCACATCAATTGAACGCGGGATCATTACAGCCGCCGCCGATGTCCACGACAAGCCTGACGCTTCAGTTTGTAACGTAATCCGCAGGACATTCGTGTCGTCGGAAAAGCCTTACCACCGGATGGGCGGATGGCTTTCAGCGCGACTCAGCCGCGGCGAAAGATCGTCAGAATCGGAGACTTCGACTGGACCTCCTAGAACTTGCGTCGCGCCCCATCATCGTCTACATTTGCCGCCTGTTGTATTAACGCGTTAGTACATTATGAAGCGACGAGCGATCGACCCCGAGACCCCGAACGAGTCGGTGGAGCGAAGCCTATGCGAGGCGCTGCTGGCGTTGCGCGAGGTGGACGAGATGCAGGCGTTCCTGCATGACCTGTGCACGCCGGCGGAGCTGGAGGCGATGGTGGATCGCTGGCGGGTGGTGCCGTACCTGCTGGAGGAGTTGTCCTACCGGGAGATCCACGAGCGCACGGGGGTGAGCATCACCACCATCGGGCGGGTGGCGCGGTACCTCAACCAGGGCAACGGCGGCTATCTCGCGGCGGCGGCGCGCGCGGCACGCAAGCGCAAGACCGCCAAGGCACGGGCATGAGGCCGCGCGATCGGTTGCGCATCGCGATGCAGAAGTCGGGCCGGCTGACCGAGCCGGCACGGGATCTGTTGACCCGTTGCGGTCTCACGTTCCGGCAGAGCCGCGACAAGTTGTTCTGCTTCGGCGAGGGCGAGCCGGTAGACCTGCTGCTGGTGCGCGATGACGACATTCCCGGGTTGATCGCGCAGGGCGTCTGCGACCTGGGCATCGTCGGGCGCAACGTGCTCAACGAGTACGAACTGACCGCCGGACAGGCCGATGCCGTCGCGCTGGCGGAATGGCGGCCGCTGGGCTTCGGCCGCTGCCGGCTGTCGCTGGCGGTGCCACAGGAACTGGCTTACGCCGGCGCCGCCGACCTGGCCGGCCGGCGCATCGCCACGTCCTATCCGGGCCTGCTCGGGCGCTGGTTGCGCAAGCACGGCATCGATGCCGGCGTGCTGACGCTGGCCGGTTCCGTGGAGATTGCGCCGCGGCTGGGTACGGCCGATGCCATCTGCGATCTGGTGCAGAGCGGCGGCACGCTGATGGCCAACCAGTTGCGCGAAGCGGAGGTGGTGCTGGAAAGCGAGGCGCTGCTGGTCGGCCCGCAGGTGTTGCCGGCCGACGAGCGCGGCGACCTGGTCGAGCTGCTGCTCAAGCGCATCGACGGGGTAATCCAGGTGCGCGAGTCGCGCCTGTTGCTGTTGCAGGCGTCGCGCGGCTCGCTGGACGCGATCACCCGCCTCTTGCCCGGTGGGCCGCAACCGACACTGCTGCCGCTGTCCGGGCAGCCGGACCAGGTGATGCTGCAGGCGCTGTGCGCTGGCGAGGTTAGCTGGCGCCAGTTGGAGGAGATCAAGAAGGCCGGCGCGCGCGAGATGTTCGTATTGCCGGTGGAGAGGATGCTGGCATGAAACGGCTGGTGTGGAACGAGCTGGATGAGCAGGGGCGCCTCCAGGCGCTTGCGCGGCCGGCGCTGGCGCGTGGCGAGGCATTGTGCGAAGGCGTGGGGCAGATCATCGCGCAGGTGCGTGCGCGTGGCGACGATGCGCTTGTCGACTTCACCCGTGCCTATGATGGTTGCACGCTCGATCGGCTCGAAGTCGCGGTGGCTGAATTCGACGCCGCCGAGGCGGCCCTCGACCCGTCGCTGAAGGCGGCGATCCGCGACGCAGCCGGGCGCATCGAGGCATTCCATCGGGCCACCGCGCCCGCCCCCGTATCGATCGATACTGCGCCGGGCGTACGGGTCGAGCGCGTGCTGCGGCCGATCGCGCGGGTAGGCCTTTACGTGCCGGCCGGAAGCGCTCCCTTGCCGTCGACGGCGCTGATGCTGGCCGCGCCGGCGAGCATCGCGGGCTGCCGCCAGATCGTGATGTGCTCGCCCGCACGGCCGGATGGCCGCTGCGATCCGGCGGTGTTGTACGTCGCCCGCGTGCTCGGCGTGCACCGGGTGTTCAAGCTCGGCGGCGCGCAGGCGATTGCAGCGATGGCTTATGGCACCGCCAGCGTGCCTCGCTGCGACAAGGTGTTCGGGCCGGGCAACGCCTGGGTCACCGAGGCCAAGCTGCAGGTGTCCAATGGCCCGGACGGGGCGGCCATCGACATGCCGGCGGGGCCGTCGGAGGTGCTGGTCGTCGCCGATGCACAGGCCGAGCCCGCGTTCGTGGCCGCGGACCTGCTTTCGCAGGCCGAACACGGGCCCGATTCGCAGGTCTTGCTGGTCAGTCCGTCGGCTGGCGTGCTCGATGCCGTCGCGGCCGAGGTCCGGCGCCAATGCGAAACCCTGCCGCGGGCGGCGATCGCGCGCGAGGCGCTGGCGCACAGCCGGCTTATCCTGGTCGATTCGCTGGAGCAGGCGCTCGAGGTTAGCAACTGCTATGCGCCGGAACACCTGATTCTGCAGCTGGCCGCGCCGCGCGCGTGGCTGGATCGCGTAGAGAACGCCGGTTCGGTGTTCCTGGGGGCCTGGACGCCCGAGTCGGTGGGCGACTATGCCAGCGGCAGCAACCATGTGTTGCCCACCTATGGTTACGCGCGCAGCTACAGCGGCGTGTCGGTGGCCAGCTTCCTGAAGCAGATCAGCGTGCAGGAACTGACCTGCGATGGCCTGCGCGAGATCGGTCCGTGCACGGCAATCCTGGCCGCGGCCGAACAGTTGGAGGCGCATCGTCGCGCGGTCACCTTGCGGCTGGCCGCGCTGGACGAACGCGCGGAGGTGCCGGTCGCATGAGCGTGCTGGAGCTTGCGCGCGCGGAGATCCGCGCGCTGGTGCCGTATTCCTCCGCGCGCATGGAAGCGACGGGCGGAGAGGTGCTGCTCAACGCCAATGAATCGGCCTGGGCGCCCTTCGGCGATGCCGGGCTGGGTTGCCATCGCTACCCCGAACCGCAACCTGCCGCACTGGTCGAGCGGCTCGCCAAGTTGTACGGCGTGCGAAGCGGGCAGGTGCTGGTCGGCCGCGGCAGCGACGAGGCGATCGACCTGCTGGTGCGTGCTTTCTGCCGTGCCGGCGAGGACGCAATCCTGGTGCAGCCGCCGACCTTCGGCATGTATGCGTTGTGCGCCCGCGTGCAACACGCGGCGGTGATCGAGGTACCGCTGGCGCCGGATTTCTCGCTCGACGTCGATGCGGTGCTGGCGGCGCTGACGCCGGCGGTGAAGCTGGTGTTCGTCTGCGCGCCGAACAATCCGAGCGGTGCCGGCGTGCCGATGGAAGCGATCGAACGTCTGGCGCAGCGGCTGGACGGAAGCGCCCTGCTGGTCGTGGACGAGGCGTACGTGGAGTTTGCCGGCGGCGCCAGCGCCACGGCGTTGCTCGATCGTTACGAACACCTGGCCGTGTTGCGCACGCTGTCCAAGGCTTATGCATTGGCTGGTGCCCGCATCGGTTGCCTGCTCGCGCATCCGGAGGTGGTGGCGTTGCTGCAGCGAATCTTGCCGCCGTATCCGTTGCCGCGACCGTGCGTGGCTGCCGCGCTGGAAGCGCTGTCGCCGGCGGGACAGGCGGCTGTGCGGGATCACATCGAGTTGGTGCGCGCAGAGCGAACGCGGATGGCCATGGCGCTGCGCGCGATGCCGGGCGTACGCGCAGTGCTTCCGTCGCAGGCGAATTTTCTGGCGGTACGTTTCGACGATGCGGCAGATGCATATCGGCGGCTGATCGAGTCAGGCATCGTGGTGCGCGATGTGCGCCGCTATCCGGGCCTGGGCGATGCCTTGCGCATTACGCTCGGGACTGTGCAGGAGAACGATCGTGTACTCGCCGTGTTTGGCGAAAAAACATGAGCCTTGCCCGCGATGGTGAGGGCACACGCTGCGCGCCGCTTTTTGCCGGCCAGCGCATGGCGGTCGCGCACAAGCGGCATTCCGGCAACGGGAGAGCTGCGGCATGAGGCACAAGATCCTCTTTGTCGATCGCGATGGCTGCCTGATCGTCGAGCCGCCGGACGAGCAGATCGACAGCTTTGCCAAACTCGACCTGATGCCGGGTGTGATCGCCGCGTTGCAACGCTGCGTGGCGGCTGGCTACGAGCTGGTGATGGTGACCAACCAGGACGGGCTGGGGACCGGGAGCTTTCCCGAGGAGGCGTTTCGCGGGCCGCAGGAATTGTTGCTGCGCATCCTTGCCTCGCAAGGCATCGCATTTCGCGAGGTCCTGGTGGATCGCAGTTTCGAGCATGAAGGCATGGATACGCGTAAGCCCGGTACCGGCCTGCTGCGGCATTACTTGTCCGACGACGGATGGAGCCGGGCCGCGTCAGCGGTGATCGGCGACCGCGCGAGCGACATGCAACTGGCGGCCAACCTTGGCGTGCGCGGCTTTCGGGTCGGCCCGCAGGGCGGGAGCTGGGAAGGGGTCGCGCACCAGTTACTGGATGCTCCGCGCGTCGGGGCCGTGACCCGGTGTACGCGCGAGACCGCCATCGAGGTGGATGTCGATCTGGATCGTTGCGCCGATCCGCAGATCCGCACCGGGCTGGGCTTTTTCGACCACATGCTGGAGCAGTTGGGCAAGCACGGCGGCTTCGCGCTCACGCTTGCCTGCACGGGCGACACGGAGGTGGACGAACACCACACCGTGGAGGACTGCGGCCTCGCACTGGGCCAGGCATTGCGCCAGGCGCTGGGCGACAAGCGTGGCATCGGCCGCTATGGCTTTACCCTGCCGATGGACGAGGCTCTTGCCAGCGCGGCGCTGGATATCTCGGGCCGGCCGTACTTCGTGTTCGAAGGCCGCTTCCCGCGCGAGCGGGTGGGCGAGTTGCCGACCGAGCTGGTCGGGCACTTCTTCCGCTCGCTGTGCGAAACGCTGGGTGCCAACCTGCATTTGTCGGTGCGCGGCGAGAATGCGCACCACATGGTCGAAGCGTGCTTCAAGGCCGTTGCCCGCGCGCTGCGCCAGGCGCTGCGCCGCGAAGGTACCGCGCTGCCCAGCACCAAGGGGACGCTATGACCATGCCGCTTGCAACTTTCGCCACGACGCGGTCGGCGGATGATCGGCAACCCTCGCCTTCGGTCGTGCTCGTGGATGCTGGCGGTACCAACATCGGCTCCATGCGCTATGCGTTGCAGCGCCTGGGCGTCCAGGCACCGTTGACCTCCGACCCGGAGACGATCCGCAGCGCGGGCAAGGTCATCCTGCCGGGCGTCGGCGCAGCCGCCCCGGCCATGGCCCGCCTGCGGGCATCGGGCCTGGTCGAGCTGCTGCGTGGACTCACCCAGCCGGTGCTTGGGGTCTGCCTGGGCATGCAACTGCTGTGCGCGCATTCCGAAGAAGGCGGGGTGGATTGCCTGGGCGTGATTCCCGCCTGCGTGCGCCGGCTGCAACCCGCGCCGGGCCTGCGGGTGCCGCACATGGGATGGAACCGGCTGCGCGCCTGCGCTGCCCATCCCTTGCTCGAAGGGCTGGACGACGACGCCCAGGCCTACTTCGTGCACAGCTACGCGGTGCCGGTGGGCGATGCCACGCTTGCGGTGGCCGAACACGGATCGGCGTTCTCGGCGGTGATCGCCCGCGGCAACTTCCAGGGCATGCAATTTCATCCGGAACGCTCCGCTGCGGTGGGCGCCCGCCTGCTGCACAACTTCCTTGCGCTATGAAACACGACATCATCCCCGCCATCGACCTGCGCGCAGGCCAGGTCGTACGCCTGGCCCAGGGCGACTACGCGCGCCAGACCACGTACTCCGACGATCCGGTCGCGCTGGCCGAAAGTTATGCCGCGGCCGGTGCGCGGTGGCTGCACGTGGTCGACCTGGATGGCGCGCAATCGGGTGGCCTGGCCAACCTGCCGGTCATCGAAGCGCTCGCGCGCACCGGCTTGCGCGTGCAGGCGGGCGGCGGCGTGCGCGGCATCGCCGACGTGCACCGCTTGTTCGATGTGGGCGTCGAGCGCGTGGTCGTGGGCAGCGTGGCGATCCGCGATCCGCAACGGGTCGCGAACTGGCTGGACCGTCATGGCGGCGAGCGCTTCACCATCGCGCTGGACACCCGCTGGACGGACGACCGCTGGATGCTGCCGAGCGCGGGCTGGACAAGGGCCGAGGCGCGCACGCTCGACGAACTGGCGCCCTGGTACGCGGCGCATGGTGCGCGCCACCTGCTGTGTACCGATATCGACCGCGACGGCATGCTCGCCGGTTTCAACCTGGCGCTGTATCGACACTTGGCGGAGCTCGCACCGGCGTTGTCCGTGCAGGCGTCCGGCGGCGTGCGTTCGATGGCGGACATCCGCGCCGTGCGGGGCGCTGGCGCGCGTGGCGTGATCCTCGGCCGAGCGTTGCTCGAAGGCCGCTTCACGTTGGGCGAGGCGCTGGCATGTTGAGCCGCCGCATCATCCCCTGCCTGGACGTACGCGATGGGCAGGTGGTCAAGGGCGTGCGCTTCCGCGATCACGCGGTGGTGGGTGGTATCGTCGAGCTGGCGCTGCGCTATCGCGACGCCGGCGCGGACGAACTGGTGTTCTACGACATCACCGCCAGCCCCGAGCGGCGCGCGGTCGACCGCGCATGGGTCGAACGGGTGGCGCGAGAGATAGATATTCCGTTTTGCGTGGCCGGTGGCATCCGCAGCGTCGATGAGGCGCGCGCGGTGCTGCATGCCGGGGCCGACAAGGTATCGATCAACTCGCCGGCGCTGGAACGGCCGGCGCTGATTACCGAACTGGCCGATGCGTTCGGCGTGCAATGCGTGGTGGTCGGCGTCGATTCGCTGCGCGATGGCGACGGCCAGTGGCGCGTGCGTCAGTACACCGGCGATCCCTCGCGCGCACAGGCGCTGCCGTGGCGCACCCTGGACTGGGTGGTCGAAGCCCAGCGCCTGGGTGCGGGCGAGATCGTACTCAATTGCATGGGCAGCGATGGCGTGCGCGCCGGCTACGACGTGGCGCAACTGGCGCAGGTGCGAGCGGTCTGCGCGGTGCCGCTGATCGCCTCCGGCGGCGCCGGTACGCCAGAGCATTTCCGCGACGTATTCGTCCGGGCCGACGTGGACGGAGCGCTGGCGGCGAGCGTGTTCCATACCGGCGCGGTCGACATCAACGCGTTGAAGCACTGGCTCGCCGGGCAGGGCATGGCGGTGCGTGTTCCAACGCGGCAACGCATGCAGGTGGGTTCATGACTGAAGATCTCGACTTCGGCAAGGGCGGTGGTCTGGTGCCGGCGATCGTGCAGCACTGGTTGACCGGTGCAGTGCTGATGCTCGGCTACATGGACGCCGAGGCGCTGGCGGTCACGCGCGCCAGCGGTCTGGTGACCTTCCATAGCCGCAGCAAGGCCCGCTTGTGGACCAAGGGCGAGCATTCCGGGCACGTGCTACGGCTAAAGGGCCTGCACGTCGACTGCGATGCGGATGCGTTGCTGGTATTGGCCGAGCCGGCCGGGCCCACCTGCCATCGCGGGACCGCCAGTTGCTTTGGCGAGGCGCGGCCGCCACTGGGTTTTCTTGCCGAACTCGATGCACTGGTTGCCCGTCGCGCCGCCGAGCGACCCGCCGGCAGCTATACCACTGGACTATTCGAGGGCGGCATTCGCCGCATCGCACAGAAGGTCGGCGAGGAAGGCGTCGAGACGGCGCTCGCCGCGGTGGCGCAGGGGGATGCGGAACTGCTTGGCGAAGCCGCCGACCTGCTGTTCCACCTGACGGTGGCGCTGCGTGCGCGTGGGCTCGGGCTTGCCGATGTCGCCACGTTGCTTGCCGATCGGCATGCGCAACGGTCCAAAGGCTGACCGGGGCCGCCAGAGAAGCCATTTCTGCCCAGACCGGTACGCGACCGTAGCGGCCACGGCATGCGGTCTTGCACGGGCGCGCTCGGCGCCGCTCAGGGATGGGCCAACGGCGCCCGATCCTGCGTGGCGGGACGAAATGGCACTGCCGGGCCGGGCTCGAGGCCCTGGCGCCAGCGCGCCAGTTTCTCCGCGATGCCTTTGCCGACGGCCATCTGCGGTTCGGAGGGCGTGAGCTGGTCTCGCTGTTCCCACCGCGCGATTTCGTCCCTGGCCTGGGCGAAGGCGGCGATGACATCCGGTGTGCGGTTCAGCGCATCGATCAGCCACGCGCGACCGAAATAGGTGGCGGCCGAATCGTTGCCGCAACCGAACGAGCTGCGGTCGCTGCGCGCGGCAGTGAGCACCAGCGTGCCGTCGCCCTGCAGCGGCGGGATGAAGCCGCCGGAGTAGCAGGCGTTGACCACCACGACTTTCCATTTGAACGGGCGTGCCGCGAGGATGGCGCCCAGTTCCTGCGCGCCGATCTGATCCAGCGGCAGCGGGTCCATGTCCACCAGCAGGGTGTGGTCCTCGCTACCGTGGGTGGTGAGATAAAGCAGCAGGATGTCCTGTTGCGGATCCATGGCGCGGGCGAGCCCGTCGAGTGCATCTTCCAGGTTGGTCCAGGTCGCCAGCGGCCGGCGGGCGAGCGTGCCGGCATGGTTTTCCAGCACCAGCGCGTGGGCGGTCGGGCCGAAGCGTCCGGTGAACAGGCGCGCCGCATACTCGGCCTCGTTGCGGAACACGTCCTCGCTGCCGTCGGCGGCGAAGGCGAGCAGGTACAGGTTCGTCTTGCCGGGAATGCGAGGGCTTAGCTCGTGGAGGGCGTCATCGACCAACCGCGGCTGGGCGTAGAGCACCTGCTCGGGCGTGGGCGCCTGGTCCGGCCAATCGTCCACGGGTAGCGCCGGGGCTTCGGCGTCGTCCATCGGTGGAAGGACGGTAGACGGGACGACAGGCGGGGCACGCAGCGCCTGGGCCGCAGGCTCGCGCGGTGGCCAGCTCTGCAACACCTGCATCGCAAGGATACCGGCGGCGAACGCGAGCAGAGCGATCAGGCTGGCGCGCATCGCGGCCTCAGGGCTCGATGGCGTCGAAGTCCACGTAGGCGCGATGGCGCGGATCGGCGGGCATTGCCTGCGGCGGACGCAGCAACCAGCCGGTCTGCAGGCCGGCGGTGCGGGCCGCGTCCAGCTCCTCGACGATGTCCGACAGGAACAGGATGTGTTCGGGGCGCTCGCCGATCGCCTCGGCGATCTTCGTGTAGGAGTCCGCCTCGCGCTTCGGGCCGGTTTCGGTATCGAAATAGCCGGCGAACAGCGGCGTCAGGTCGCCGGCGTCGCTGTAGCCGAAGAACAGGCGCTGCGCAGGCACCGAGCCGGAGGAATAGACGTACAGGTGCAGGCCGTCGGCACGCCAGGCATGCAGGCGCGCGGCCACCTCCGGATAGACGTGCGCGCGGTATTCGCGCGCCTCGTAGCCTTCCTTCCAGATCATGCCCTGAAGCGCCTTCAGCGCGGTGGATTTGCGGTCCTGGTCGATCCAGCCCAGCAGCAGTTCGATGATTTCCTGGCGGCTGGCTTCGATGAAGCCGGCTTCCCTGGCCGCCTCATGCAGCCAGTGCTGCACCTCGGGCTGGTCGGCGTGCGTCTCGACGAAGGCCGGCAGGCGCTTGCGCGCGTAGGGGAACAGCACGTCCTTGACGAAGTCGATCGAGCTGGTGGTGCCCTCGATGTCGGTGACGATGGCGCGGATGGTGGTCATGGGCGGCACGTGTCCAGGTAGGCGGGCAAGCATAGCCGAGGCGCCGTAAGGTGGGCTTCAGCCCACCGTTGCCGCGCGTTGCCGGTGGGCTGAAGCCCGCCCTACGAACGCGTGGCGGGCTCCATGCGCGGAAAGCGCTCGGCGATGTCGGCGCCGGTGAAGTTGGCGACCCAGCCTTCCTTGTTGGTAAACAGGCGGATGGCGACGAAATTGGGCGATTCACTCATGTCGAACCAGTGCGGCGTGCCGTCGGGTACCCCGATCAGGTCGCCCGCCTCGCACAGCACGTCATAGATCTTGTCGCCGATGTGCAGGGTGAACTGGCCGCTGCCGGCAACGAAGAATCGGACCTCGTCTTCGCTGTGGGTATGTTCGCCGAGGAACTTGCTGCGCAGCGCGGCGCGGTCGGGGTGATCAGGAGCGAGGCTGATCACGTCGACCGACTGGTAGCCTCCATCGCGCATCAGCCGGTCGATGTCGCCACGGTAGGCGGCGATCACCTCATCCTGGCTGGCACCGGGCGCGATTGGCGCACTGGCCTCCCATTGTTCGAAACGCACGCCGACCTTGCCCAGTTCACGGGCGATGTCGGTCGGCGCGGTGAGTACCGCCGCCGGCGTGGCGGGCAGGGTTTCGTCGTAGATACGCAGGCGGCTCATGCGGACAGTCTCCTCAGATCGAGCTCGCAGCCGAGCAGGAATTCGAGCGCTTCGAGGTGGCGCCGCGCCTCGGCCATGTCGGCGCCCCAGGCGTAGATGCCATGGCCGTCGATGAGATAGGCGTGCAGCGGCTTGTCGGCGTCCAGCCACGCGTCGATGCGCTCGACCAGCTCGGGCATGTGCTGGGTATTGGGAAACACCGGGATTTCCAGCACGCTATCGTGCGTGGTGTAGCCGGTGATGGCCTTTTGCAGCTCCCAGCCCTGCAACCGCACGACGCCCTCGCGCGCGAACAGCCGCGAAGCCACGCTTTGCGTGCGCGAATGGGTATGCAATACCACCTGCGCGTGTGGCAGGCGGCGATAGGCCTGGGTATGCAGTTCGGTCTCGGCGCTGGGCCGCGCGCGCGTGCCGACGGCGTGGCCGGCCATGTCCACCAGCATGATGTCCTCGCGGCCGAGCCGGCCCTTGTCGCGGCCGGAGATGGTGACCGCCGCGAGCTCCTCGTTCACGCGCATCGAGAAGTTACTGCTCGTGGCCGGCGTCCAGCCCAGCGATGCCAGCTCGCGGGCGGCCTCGGCGATAGCGTCGGCGCAGAGCGCGAAGCGGGCGGGATCGACGGAGGAGGGTAGTTCCTGCATGGTCGGTTTGGACGTCTAAATGGTGCGCGACTATAACACGCCGGTCCGTTCGCCCGACGGCAAATGCGAGTCGTTCTCGCAAGTCAGGTTTCATTGACGCGGCGAGCGTACCATCGCCGGAGGCCTCCGCTTCCGCGGTGGCAGAAACAACGGAGGTTCATTCCATGTCGCAAGAAAAAGACCTCGAAGCGCGTCGCCGCTTCCTCAAGGTGGCGGCCGGTACCGCCGCCGCCGCTGCGGTCGTCGGTGGCTTGCCGCGATTTGCGCGCGCGGCAGACCTGCCGCACGTGTCCGAATCCGACCCGACCGCCAAGGCGCTCGACTACGTCGAAGACGCCGCCAAGTCGAAGAATCCGAAACACAAGGCGGGCGACGTTTGCGCCAACTGCCAGTTCTACACCGACGCCGGCGCCAAGCCCTACGGACCGTGCCAGTTGTTCCCGGGCAAATCGGTGCATGCCCAGGGCTGGTGTGTCTCGCATACGCCCAGGAAGGCCTGAGCAAGCTAACCCCGGCTCGACGCGAAGGCGCGCGTTCGCTCGCCCTCATGAGTGCGTCGTGCGGGGGGATGCAATGGGTGTAAGCGGGCCGAACGGCCTATCTGAAAAGTGCTGCCCAGACGCGTCAGGCTGAGGAGCTGACCCGCCTGACGCGCCGGGCGGCGATCCGGGGCCCACTGCCAAGTGATCAACCCTCGGAGTCCGGATGATACTCCCGTGATGGGTCGTTAGGGCGACCGGCGCCAGGATTTTTCTCGGAAAAGTTCCGTTAAATCTTTTTGATTCAACGACTTGGAAATCAAAATTGTTTGCGGGCTCAGGCTGGCTGTATATGAAAAACTTGTTAAGTGTCGCGTCCGCCTGCGAACGTCGGCCAACGTTCGGCATCCAACCAGTGCCTGTGAACGGATGAAGAGCGGACTCCAGCCTATCCCGAGGCGGACGGGCCGAAGCCCGCCTGATGTGCTCCGGTTTATGCCGAAGCTTTGCGCAGCTGGCTGTGCCGGCGTCCGTAGCCGAAATAGATCGCCATGCCGATCAGGGTCCAGATACCCAGCATCAGCCACTGGTACCAGTTTTCCCAATACAGCAGCATCAGGCAGCTCAGCACGCCGAGCGAACAGGTCACCGGCGCCCAGGGCACGCGGAAGGTACGCGGCAGCTGCGGCTGGGTGTGGCGCAGGATCAGTACGCCGGCGCAGACGGCGACGAAGGCGATCAGCGTGCCCATCGACACCAGGTCGCCCAGGATGTCGAGCGGGAACACGGCCGCCAGCGCGGCAATGCCCAGGCCGGTGATCACCGTATTGATGTGCGGCGTGCGGTAGCGCGGATGGATCTTGGCGAACACCGGCGGCAACAGGCCGTCGCGCCCCATGATCATGAAGATGCGCGGCTGCGCGATGATCATCACCAGCACCACCGAGGACAGGCCGATCAGCGCGCCGACTTCAACCAGCCAGCGCAGCCATTCCAGTTCCGCATGCGCCTTGACCGCGGTGACCACCGGTTCGGCGGTCCCCAGCAGGTTGAACGGCAGCAGCCCGGTGATGACCGCCGCCATGCCGACGTAAAGCACCGTGCAGATGGCCAGCGAGGCCAGCGTGGCGATGGGCAGGTCGCGTTGGGGATTCTTCGCCTCCTGTGCCGCGGTCGAGGTGGCCTCGAAGCCGATGTAGGCAAAAAACACCAGGGTGGATGCGCGCATGATGCCCGACCAGCCGTACTTCTCGGGTCCCTCACTGGCGGGGATGAACGGATGCCACAGGTCCGGGTTCACGTAGCGCCAGCCGGCGACGATTACCACCACGATCAGGCCGACCTTGAGCAGCACCATGGCAATGTTGGCGCCGCTGGATTCGCGGATGCCGACGTAGCACAGCCAGGTGAGCGCCAGCACGATCGCCACCGCCGGCAGGTTGAACAGTGCGCCGGTGGTGATCAGGTGGCCGTTCTCGTATGCCAGGGGGGCGTGGGTCAGGGCCGCCGGCAGGTGCACGCCCAGATGGTCGAGCAGGCTGACGAAGTAGCCGGTCCAGCTCACCGCCACCGCCGAGGCCGACACGCCGTACTCCAGCACCATGTTCCAGCCGATGAACCAGGCCACCAGTTCACCCAGCGTGGCGTAGGCGTAGGAGTAGGAACTGCCCGACATCGGGATCAGCGTGGCGAATTCGGCATAGCACAGCGCCGTGAAACTGCAGCAGATCGCCGCGATCACGAAGGCCAGGATGACCGCCGGCCCCGCGTGTTCGGCCGCCGCCTGACCGGTGATCACGAAGATGCCGCCGCCGATCACCGCGCCGATGCCCAGCGCAGTCAACCCCCAGGGCCCCAGCGTGCGGCGCAGGCCGATGCCTTTCGCGTCGTCGGCGTCGGAGAAGTCGGTCTTGCAGGCAAGCAGCTGTTTCAGCATGGGCATTCCGGAAATGAAACCGGCACGGTTTTCACCGTGCCGGCTGGGTTTTCATTGGACGTAACGACGCAAACTTCAGCCCGGCTCGTTGCCGTTGGCCAGGTAGCTCTTGCGATAGCCGTAAAGGTAGTACACCACCAGACCAACGATCGCCCAGCTGAAGAACAGCAGCAGCGTGTACAGGCCCAGGTTGAAGAACAGCAGCAGGCAGCCGAGTACCGCCAACGGGCAGATGAACCACACGAACGGCGTACGGAACGGGCGCGGACGCTCGGGCTGGCGCACGCGCAGCACCATCACGCCCACCGACACCATCATGAAGGCGAACAGCGTGCCGGAATTGGTGATGTCGGCCAGCACGCCGACCGGGAAGGTGGCGGCGAACAGCGACACGGCGATGCCGGTGATGATGGTCAGCACGTGCGGCGTGTGGTAGCGCGGGTGCAGCTTGGACAGGCTCGGCGGCAGCAGGCCGTCGCGCGACATCGTGAAGAAGATGCGGGTCTGGCCGTAGATCATCACCAGAATCACCGACGGCAGCGCCAGCACCGCGGCCAGGCCGATCAGGTTGCCGAGCTTGTTGAAGCCCAGCAGGCGCATCACGTGGGCCAGCGGCTCCTTGCTGCAGACCAGTGCGTCGGTGGCCTGGCAGGCGGCGGCCATCTCCGGCGTGCCTGGATGCAGCGCCAGGCCGTCGGGACCGAGCATCGGCTGCGAGCCGACCGAACCGACGGCACCGTAGCCCACCAGCAGGTAGAAGATGGTGCAGATCGCCAGCGAACCGATAAGGCCGATCGGAATGTTGCGATTGGGATTCTTGGTTTCCTCGGCCGCGGTGGAAACAGCATCGAAGCCGACGTAGGCGAAGAAGATCGAAGCGGCCGCGCCCAGTACGCCGATGCCGCCGAGCGGGCTGCCCCAGCCATTGGGCAGGAACGGCTCGAAATTGGCGTCCTGCACCGCCGGCACGGCGATGATGATGAATGCAGTCAACGCCATGATCTTGATCGCGACCAGCACGGCGTTGACCTTGGCCGACTTGGACGTGCCCATCACCAGCAGCCAGGTGATCACCAGCGAAATCAGGAAGGCCAGCAGGTTGAAGCTGCCGCCGGCATACGGGCCACTGCGCAGCGCCTCCGGCAGGGCCAGGGCGCCGGGCGAAACCAGTCCGAACAGATTGGTATGCAGGAGCAAACCGTTCATGTAGCCCGACCAGCCGACCGCGACGGTACCCGCGGCGATCGCGTACTCGAGCACCAGCGCCCAGCCGACGACCCATGCCAGCCCCTCGCCGAGCACGCCGTAGGTGTAGGTATAGGCCGAACCGGATACGGGCACCATCGAAGCGAGTTCGGCGTAGGCCAGCGCAGCCAGCCCGCAAACCACCGCGGCGATCACGAACGCAATCATCATGCCCGGCCCGGCTTTCTGGCCGGCCTCGGCGGTCAGCACGAAGATGCCGGTGCCGATGATGGCGCCCACGCCCATCAGGGTGAGCTGGACCGGTCCGAGCTGGCGAACCAGGCTTTTCTTTTCGGCGGTGGCAAGAATCTGGTCGAGCGGCTTGACGCGCTTGAAGAGCATGTAATGGGTTCCCCGTAGAACAGACGGACTGCTTGCTCCCGACCCTTGACGTTACCAACCCGTCGAGCCGATGTGACGGGCAACCTTAGCCGAGCGTGACTAGGGGTACAAGCGCCACAAGGCACGCGTGGCCGTCGCTAGAATGCCCGTTTGCCGATCCCCCCACGGACAATGACACCAGCTCCATTCCACGACCTCGACGAGGCCTTGCGGCAGCACGCGCGGGCCCGTCCGAAGGACCCTTCCGCCGGCCTGTTTCTGGAGTTCCTCGCCAGTGCGCCGGAAGCGTTCGAGCGCAGCCACGCGCCCGGCCATTTCACCGGCTCGGCTTGGCTGGTGAGCGGCGATGGCGAGCGCGTACTGTTGACCCATCACCGCAAGCTTGCACGCTGGTTGCAACTGGGCGGGCATGCTGATGGCGACAGCGATCTGGCGCGCGTGGCGTTGCGCGAAGCGGAGGAGGAATCCGGGCTTTGCGATCTGGTCGTCGAACCGGCGATCTTCGATCTGGACCGCCACCTGATTCCCGCGCGCGGCGACGAGCCGGCGCACTGGCACTACGACGTGCGCTACGTGGTGCGCGCGACTGGCAGCGAGGCGTTCGCGGTCAGCGAGGAATCCCTGGAGCTGGCCTGGCGGTCGATCGGCGAGATCGCGCGGGACGCTGGTGCCGACGAGTCATTGCGGCGCATGGCGCAGCGCTGGCTGGCGCGCGATCGCCCGTAGACGGGCTTTGGTCCGTCTGTTCGGGAGGGATATCGGAGGGGTGGGCTGAAGACCACCCTACGGGGTCGATTCGTAGCGTGCCGGTGCCGGGTTCACGTGCCCGCAGGCATCGCAGGTGCGTGCCTCGCGCGAGCGGTAGAAGCGGTCGAACACGGGCGGGAAGTCCTGTTCGATGTTCTGCAGGATGAAGTACTCCTCGTACAGCTTGTGGTTGCAACGCTCGCAGAACCACAGCAAGCCGTCCTGTTCGCCGGACAGCCGCCGGCGTTCGATCACCAGCCCCACCGATTCGGGCAGGCGCTGGGGCGAATGCGGCACGCGCGCTGGCAGGTAGAACATCTCGCCGGCGCGGATCGGGATGTCGCGCGCGACGCCCTCATCCTGCACTTTGAGCACCATCTCGCCCTCGAGCTGGTAGAAGAACTCCGGACCTTCGTCGTAGTGGTAGTCGGTACGCGCATTGGGGCCGCCGACGATCATCACGATGAAGTCGCCGTCGACGATGCATTTGTTGCCCACCG
Source organism: Frateuria hangzhouensis (assembly GCF_026410505.1). Lineage (GTDB taxonomy): Bacteria > Pseudomonadota > Gammaproteobacteria > Xanthomonadales > Rhodanobacteraceae > Frateuria_A > Frateuria_A hangzhouensis. The sequence continues at coordinate 256,912 of NZ_JAPMIU010000001.1, read as the reverse complement.
GCGGCTTGAGCAGGTGGCGGTGCTCGTCGATCCAGCGTTGCAGGTTGATGGGCGGGGGCAGGGCCATGGCTGCGCTCGGCGTCTTGGAGGCCGCTACCTTAGCGCGTTGGGCTGCTGGCCTGCAGGAGCGCACCTGTGCGCGACCGCCATGCATCACGGTCGCGTACAGGTGCGCTCCTGCGAGTGATCAGACCTCGAGCGTGGCCAGGTCGCCCTTTTCCTCGAGCCAGCTCTTGCGGTCGCCGGCACGCTTCTTGGCCAGCAGCATGTCCATCAGCTTCGCCGTGCCCTCGCTGTCGTCGACGGTCAGCTGGACCAGGCGGCGGGTATCGGGATGGATGGTCGACTCGCGCAGCTGCCCCGGGTTCATTTCGCCCAGGCCCTTGAAGCGGGTGGTGCTGACGGCGCCCTTCATCTTCTCGCGTTCGATCTTCTGCAGCATCGCCAGCTTTTCGACCTCGTCCAGGCAGTAGAACACCTGCTTGCCGACGTCCACGCGGAACAGCGGCGGCATCGCCACGAATACGTGTCCCTCGCGCACCAGGGAAGGGAAATGCCGCAGGAACAGCGCCGAGAGCAGGGTGGCGATGTGCAGGCCGTCGGAGTCAGCGTCGGCCAGGATGATGACCTTGCCGTAGCGCAGGCCGGACAGGTCGTCCTTGCCCGGATCGCAACCGATGGCCACCGCCAGGTTGTGCACTTCTTCGGAGGCTAGCACCGAGGTCGATTCGACCTCCCAGGTGTTGAGGATCTTGCCGCGCAGCGGCAGGATCGCCTGGAAATCCTTGTCGCGCGCCTGCTTGGCGCTGCCGCCGGCCGAATCGCCCTCGACCAGGAACAACTCGGTGCGGGTGAGGTCGGTGGCGGTGCAGTCGGCCAGCTTGCCGGGCAGGGCGGGGCCCTGGGTGATCTTCTTGCGCACCACCTGCTTGGCGGCTTTCAGGCGCGCGCTGGCGCGTTCGATGGCGAGCTGGGCGATGCGTTCACCCAGATCGACGTGCTGGTTGAGCCACAGGCTGAAGGCATCGTGCACCACGCCCTCGACCAGCGCGGCGGCCTGCCGCGAGGACAGGCGCTCCTTGGTCTGGCCGGCGAATTGCGGATCGAGCAACTTGGCGCTGAGTACGAACGCCAGGCGCTCCCACACGTCTTCCGGCGCCAGTTTGACGCCGCGCGGCAACAGGTTGCGGATGTCGCAGAACTCGCGGATGGCGTTGGTCAGGCCTGTGCGCAAACCGTTGACGTGGGTGCCGCCCTGGGCGGTGGGGATCAGGTTGACGTAGCTCTCCTGCACCAGTTCGCCCTCGGGCAGCCAGGTGAGGGCGAGGTCCAGGCCTTCGGTGTCGCGCGCGACATGATGCACGAACAGGTCGGCGGGGATCGCCTCGGCGCCATCCAGCTCGCCGCGCAGATAGTCGCGCAAGCCATCCTCGTAGTACCACTCGGTGGTCTCGCCGCTGGCCTCGTCGAGCAGCTTCACGTTGAGCCCCGCGCAGAGCACGGCCTTGGCGCGCAGCAGGTGCTTGAGCCTGGGAATCGAGATCTTCGGCGAGTCGAAGTACTTCGGGTCTGCCCAGAAGCGCACGGTGGTACCGGTTTTGCGCTTCGGCACCGAGCCGATGACTTCCAGCTCGCTGACGCGGTCGCCGTGTTCGAACGCCATGCGGTATTCGTTGCCGTCGCGGCGGATGGTCACCTCGACGCGTTGCGACAGCGCGTTGACCACCGATACGCCCACGCCATGCAGGCCGCCGGAGAAGTTGTAGTTCTTGCCGTTGAACTTGCCGCCCGCATGCAGGCGGGTAAGGATCAGCTCGACGCCCGGCACGCCTTCCTCGGGATGGATGTCCACTGGCATGCCGCGGCCGTCGTCGCTCACTTCCACCGAGCCGTCGTTGCGCAGGATCACCTCGATCGACTTCGCGTGACCGGCCAGCGCCTCGTCGACCGAGTTGTCGATGACTTCCTGCGCCAGGTGGTTCGGGCGCGAGGTGTCGGTGTACATGCCCGGGCGGCGTTTGACGGGGTCGAGGCCGGAGAGGACTTCGATGTCGGCGGCGTTGTAGCGACTGCTCATGCGTGGGGTCGGTCAGGAAACGGGAACGTTGCAGGATGGCGAGAGGCGGGCGGGGCGGTCAAGCATTGAAGCCGCTCTCCCCCTCGGGAGATGGGAGTCAGAGTGGCGCGCAATGCCGCTCCAGCCAGGCGAGGTCCGCATCCTCCAGCAAGGGCGCCAGCGCCCCGCGCACGCCGGCGTGGTAGTCGTCCAGCCAGGCGCGCTCCTCCGGGTTGAGCAGGCCCGGCTCCAGCGCGCGGCGGTCGAACGGGCACAGCGTCAGGGTTTCGAAGGCGTGGAACTCGCCGAACTCGGTCTGGTCCGCCTGCACCACTACCGCCAGATTCTCATGCCGGATGCCGTGGCGCGCGGGCTTGTACAGGCCCGGCTCGATCGAGGTGATCATGCCCGGCTCCAGCGGCACCAGCGCGCCGTTGGATGCGGGCGGGCGGATCCCATGCGGACCCTCGTGCACATTGAGGAAATAACCCACACCGTGGCCGGTGCCGTGGCCGTAATCCAGCCCGCTCGCCCACAGCGGCGCACGGGCCAGCGCATCGAGCTGCGGGCCGCTGGCCCCCTTGGGAAAGCGCGCGCGCGACAGCGCGATCAGCCCCTTCATCACCAGCGTGGCGTCGCGGCGCTGCTCGGCGGTGGTCTCGCCCAGCGCCAGCACGCGGGTGATGTCGGTGGTGCCGCCCAGGTACTGGCCGCCCGAGTCGACCAGCAGCAGGCCCTTGCGCTGCAACGTGCTGTGCGCCTCGGGCGTGGCGCGGTAGTGCGGCAGGGCGCCGTTGGCCTGGTAGCCGGCGATGGTGGCGAAGCTCTCGCCGATGAAATCCGGCTGCGCCGAGCGCTCCTCGCGCAGCAGCGCGTCGACGTCGAGCTCGGTCTGGGTCATGTCGGCGGCCAGGCGCTCTTCCAGCCGGCGGAAGGCGCGCACCAGCGCGGTGCCGTCGCGGCGCATCACCTCGCGGATGTGCTCCAGCTCGGACTCGGTCTTGCGGCCCTTGAAGGCGGTGGAGGGATTGGCCGCCTCGATACGGGCGGCCTCGCTGCCGATGGCGTCGGCGACCGCGCAGACCACGCGTGCCGGATCGAGCAGCAGGCGCGCGTCCTTGCCCAGTTCCCCCAGCGCGTCGGTCACGGTGGCGTAATCGGCGATGTGGATGCGATCGGCCTTGAGCTTGGCGACCAGCGCGTCGGAAAGCTTGTTGCGGTCGACGAACAAGGTGGCAGGCCCGTCGGTCTCGACCAGCAGGTGGGCGAGGAACACCGGGTTGCACTCCACGTCGCTGCCGCGCAGGTTGGTCAACCAGGCGATATCGTCGAGGCTGGACACCAGATGGTGCGTAGCCTGCTGGCGGCGCAGGCTCGCGCGCAGGCGCTCCAGTTTTTCCGTGCGGGTGGCGCCCGGGTAGCCGGCCGGATGTTCGAAGACCGTCGCCGTGGGAAGCCGCGCGCGATCGGTCCAGACTTCGCCCGGCAGGTCCAGGTCGGTGCGCACGCGGGCGCCGGATTCGCCCAGCAGGCGTTCGATCTGCCTGCGCGCGGCGAGCGACAGGCTGTCGCCGGCCACCGCCAGCACCTCGCCTTCGTTCAAATGCTGCTGCAGCCACTGCAGGTGCTCGGGAGCGTGCGAAATCTTCTGCTTCTTCAGCGCCGCGCCGCTGCCGGCCAGTTGCTGCTCGGCCTGGGCGAAATAGCGCGAGTCGGTCCACAGATCGGCCGCGTCCGCGGTGATCACCAGCGTGCCGGCCGAGCCGGTGAAGCCGGACAGCCATTCGCGCGCGGCCCAGTGGGCGGGCAGGTATTCGGACAGATGCGGATCGGCGCTGGGCACCAGGCAGGCGGCGACACCGTGGCGTTGCATGGCCTGGCGCAGGGCGGCCAGGCGGGAGGGAATGGGGGTGGTCATCCGTCCATGCTAGCGCCTTCCACGAGAACCGTTCACGCTGAGCGCAGGCGCGAAGCGCCGGAGCCGAAGCGCTGCCGAAGACCTTGGGGAGACCCTTCGACTTCGGCGCTTTGCGCCTACGCTCAGGGCGAACGGTGTGGAGCAGGGCGCCAGTGCTCCGGTTGCCTTTCCCTTCGGGCGGGCCGCCCGAAGGGCAGATGAGGGTTCGGGCGGAGCGCGATATCCGGCGCTACCGGACCCTCTCCCAAACCACCTCCCCGGCTTATCTCCCGAGCGCAGAGGGGCTCAAGCGTGAACCGCTCGGACGGAATCTCTCGCCGCGGGGGCCGTCACCCGCTAAAATGCCGAATTTCCAGCACGGCTGCATTCCATGACCCCCCTGATTTTCGTCACCGGCGGTGTGGTGTCCTCGCTCGGCAAGGGCATCGCGGCGGCGTCGCTTGCGTCCATCCTCGAAGCGCGCGGGCTCTCGGTCACCCTGATGAAGCTCGATCCGTATATCAATGTGGATCCGGGCACCATGAGTCCCTTCCAGCACGGCGAGGTCTACGTGACCGACGACGGCGCCGAGACCGACCTGGACCTGGGGCATTACGAGCGCTACGTCCATACCCGGCTGACCGGAAAGAACTCGATCACGACCGGCAAGATCTACGAGTCGGTGATCCGCAAGGAGCGCCGCGGCGACTATCTGGGCGCCACCGTGCAGGTGATCCCGCACATCACCGACGAGATCAAGCATTGCGTGCACGAGGCCACCCGCGGCTTCGACGTGGCGCTGGTGGAGATCGGCGGCACCGTGGGCGACATCGAATCGCTGCCGTTCCTGGAGGCGATCCGCCAGTTGCGCATCGAGCACGGGCCGGAGAAGTGCCTGTTCATGCACCTCACCCTGGTGCCCTTCATCAAGGCCGCCGGCGAGATCAAGACCAAGCCGACCCAGCATTCGGTCAAGGAGCTGCGCTCGATCGGCATCCAGCCGGACATCCTGCTGTGCCGTTGCGAGGAGCCGTTGCCCGAGGCCGAGAGGCGCAAGATCGCGCTGTTCACCAATGTGCCGGAAAACGCGGTGATCAGCGCGGTCGATGTCGACGTGATCTACAAGACGCCGCTGTGGTTGCACGGCCAGGGCCTGGACGACATCGTGGTCCGCCGCCTGGGTTTGGACGCCAAACCGGCGGACCTGTCCAGCTGGCGCCGCACCGTCGAGGCGGTCGAACACCCGAAGGACGAGGTGACCGTCGCGATCGTCGGCAAGTACGTCGAACACAAGGACGCCTACAAGTCGTTGGGCGAAGCACTGCGCCACGGCGGCATCAAGCAGCAGACGCGGGTCAACCTGGACTGGATCGATTCGGAAGAGGTCGAATCCAGGGGCGCCGTGGAGGTGCTGGGCCGGGCGGACGCGATCCTGGTGCCAGGCGGTTTCGGCAAGCGCGGTTTCGAAGGCAAGGTGCTGGCAGCCCGGTACGCCCGCGAGAACGGCGTGCCGTATTTCGGCATCTGCTACGGCATGCACGCGGCGGTGGTGGACTTCGCCCGCAGCGTGGCCGGACTGAAGGACGCCGATTCCAGCGAGAACGAGCGCAACACCGCCAACCCGGTAATCGCGCTGATCACCGAATGGACCACCTCTGCTGGCGAGACCGAGCAGCGCAGTGAGCACTCGGACCTGGGCGGCACCATGCGCCTGGGTTCGCAGGAGGCGCGCCTGAAGACCGGCACGCTGGCGCGCGAAACCTACGGGCAGGAAGTGGTGCGTGAGCGCCATCGCCATCGCTACGAGTTCAACAACCGCTATCGGCAGGATTTCGAGGATCTGGGCCTGGTGGTCTCCGGCAAGTCGATGGATGACCTACTGGTGGAGATCGTCGAGCTGCCGCGGCAGAAGCATCCGTGGTTCCTGGCCTGCCAGGCGCACCCGGAGTTCACTTCCACGCCGCGCGACGGGCATCCGCTGTTCATCGGTTTCGTCGAGGCGGCGCGGGAGTACAAGGCCATGCGCGAAGGGGAGAAATTGGCGGGGGCGCAGGCGAGGGCCTGAAAAGTGGCGTCCGGCGCGCCCGGCGCGTCCTCCATAATGTGGCGCGCCGCGGCCTCGGGGGCGCCATTCCCGCGGAAGCGGGGATCCATTTTGCCTTTGGCCGCCCTTTGACGATGGATTCCCGCATGCGCGGGAGCGCCTCGAAGGGTTGGCAGCTTGCCTCACGGGCGGGCATCGACGGGAAAGACTCATGAAGCTCTGCGGTTTCGAAATCGGCCTCAACCAGCCCCTATTCCTGATCGCCGGCCCCTGCGTGGTCGAGTCGGAACAGCTCCAGGTGGACACCGCCGGCAAGCTGAAGGAAGTCACCGCTCGTCTGGGCGTGAACTTCATCTTCAAGTCCAGCTTCGACAAGGCCAACCGCTCGTCGGGCCAGAGCTTCCGCGGCCCCGGCCTGGAAGAAGGACTGCGCGTGCTCTCGGAGGTCAAGCGCCAGCTCGGCGTGCCGCTGCTCACCGACGTGCACGAGTACACGCCGATGAACGAAGTGGCCGCGGTGGTCGACGTGCTGCAGACGCCGGCCTTCCTGTGCCGCCAGACCGACTTCATCCAGAACGTGGCGCGCGCCGGCAAGCCGGTGAACATCAAGAAGGGCCAGTTCCTGGCGCCATGGGACATGAAGCACGTGGTCGCCAAGGCCAAGGCCGTGGGCAATGACGACATCATGGTGTGCGAGCGTGGCGCGAGTTTCGGCTACAACAACCTGGTGTCGGACATGCGTTCCCTGAGCGTGATGCGCGAGACCGGCTGCCCGGTGGTGTTCGACGCGACGCACTCGGTGCAGCTTCCGGGCGGACAGGGCGCCAGCTCCGGCGGCCAGCGCGAGTTCGTGCCGGTGCTGGCGCGCGCGGCGGTGGCGGTCGGCATCGCCGGCCTGTTCGCCGAGACGCACCCGGACCCGAGCAAGGCGCTCTCCGATGGCCCCAACGCCTGGCCGCTGGACAAGATGGAGGCGCTGCTGGAGACGCTGATGGAGCTGGACGCCGTAACCAAGCGCCACGGCTACCTCGAACAGGCAGTTTGAGACCTTCGTAGGAGCCCACGTGTGGGCGATGCTCTTCCATCCGTGCACCAGGCCCAGAGCATCGCCCACAAGTGGGCTCCTACGGAAACCCTTTTCACCCTTGATGACGGACCACCATGACCACGACGATCACCCGCATCCACGCCCGTGAAATCCTCGACTCGCGCGGCAACCCCACGCTGGAAGCCGAAGTCACCCTGGACGGCGGCGCATTCGGCCGGGCCGCCGTGCCCAGCGGCGCCTCGACCGGTTCGCGCGAGGCGGTCGAACTGCGCGATGGCGACAAGGCGCGTTACGGCGGCAAGGGCGTGACCAAGGCGGTCGCCAACGTCAACGGCACCATAGCCGATGCCCTGAAAGGCTTCGACGCGGCCGACCAGAAGGGCGTGGACAACAAGCTGATCGCGCTGGACGGTACCCCCAACAAGGGCCAGCTCGGCGCCAACGCGCTGCTGGGCGTGTCGATGGCCGCGGCGCATGCGGTGGCTGCGTCGCGTGGCGAACCGCTGTGGAAATATCTGTCGCAGGGCAAGCCGGGCAGCCTGCCGGTGCCGATGATGAACATCATCAACGGCGGCGCGCATGCCGACAACAATGTCGACGTGCAGGAGTTCATGATCCTGCCGGTCGGGGTGCCGAACTTCGCCGAAGCGCTGCGCGCCGGCGCGGAGATCTTCCACGCGCTCAAGAGCGTGCTCAAGGGCAAGGGACTCAACACCGCGGTGGGCGACGAAGGCGGCTTCGCGCCGGACCTGCGCTCCAACCTCGAGGCGCTGGACACCATCATGGAGGCTGTCGGCAAGGCCGGCTACAAGGTCGGCAGCGAGATTCTGCTCGGTCTCGACGTGGCCAGTTCCGAGTTCTTCAAGGACGGCAAGTACGACCTGGAAGGCGAGGGCAAGGTCTACGCGCCGGAGCAGTTCGTCGACCTGCTCGCCGGCTGGGCGAAGCAGTACCCGATCGTCACCATCGAGGACGGCATGGCCGAGGGAGACTGGGACGGCTGGAAGCTGCTCACCGACCGTATCGGCAAGGACGTGCAGCTGGTTGGCGACGACCTGTTCGTCACCAACCCGTCGATCTTCCGCGAGGGCATCGACAAGCACATCGCCAACGCCATCCTGATCAAGGTCAACCAGATCGGCACGCTGTCCGAGACGCTGGAGGCCATCGCCATGGCCGACGCGGCCAGGTACGCGGCGGTGGTCTCGCACCGCTCGGGCGAGACCGAGGACACCACCATCTCGGACATCGCCGTGGCCACTACTGCGACCCAGATCAAGACCGGTTCGCTCAGCCGCACCGACCGCGTGGCCAAGTACAACCAGTTGCTGCGCATCGAGGAGCAACTGGGCAGTGCCGCCCGCTACGCCGGCCGCGACGCGTTCCCCAACCTTGCCCGCCTGCCGGGCTGACGCTGACAGGCCGCACCGCCCATGCTGCGTTGGATCGCCCTGGTCCTGCTCGTGATCCTGATCGGTCTGCAGTTCAAGCTGTGGACCGGCAGCGGCGGCATGCATGAAGTACATACCCTGCGCGCCGCGGTGAAGAAACAGAGCGCGGACAACGAGCGGCTGATCCAGCGCAACCAGGCGCTGGCGGCCGACGTCAGCGACCTCAAGCATGGCGAGCAGGCGGTCGAGGCGCGTGCGCGCGCGGAGTTGGGCCTGATCAAACCGGGGGAGACCTTCTACCAGGTGGTCGAACGACCGGCCGGCAGCACGAGCACGCCGCCGGCCAGCGACGGCGGCGGGCACTGACGTGGGCCCGCTGTGGTGCGTGATACCGGCCGCCGGGCGCGGCACCCGGGTCGGCGGCGACTGTCCCAAGCAGTACCTGCCGCTGGCCGGGCATGCCTTGATCCTGCATACGATGGAACGGCTGGCGGCGCACCCTCGCATCGCCGGCCTGCTGGTGGCGCTGGCGGCTGATGACGCGCACTGGCCGGGCATCGGTCGCCTGGGCGGCAAACCGGTGCGCACCACGGTCGGCGGCGGCGAACGCGCCGATTCGGTGCTGGCTGGCTTGCGCGCATTGCCGGCCGAGGTCGACGGGGACGATTTCGTGCTGGTGCATGACGCGGCCCGCCCTTGCGTGCGCGCGGCCGACATCGATCGGCTGGTCGAGGCCGCGTCCGCAGGCGTGGGTGGACTGCTCGGCGCGCCGTTGCGCGATACGTTGAAGCGCGCCGACGAGCGCGGCCACAGTCTCGTCACCGAGCCGCGCGAGCAGCGCTGGCGCGCCTTCACGCCACAGATGTTCCGCCGCGGGCAGCTTGTAGCGGCGCTGGAGGCGGCCGGCCGCGAAGGCGTGGCGGTGAGCGACGAGGCGATGGCGATGGAGCGGGCAGGTTTTGCGCCGTTGCTGGTCGAGGGCGCGGAGGACAACATCAAGGTGACCACGGCGGCAGACTTCGCGTTGGCGGAGTACCTGCTGCCGAGGACGACATAGCGGGCCGGAACGGGCGCTTGTTTTTTTGTTCGTCGCTCCCGCTTTCGCGGGAATGACGCCAGGCGGGTTGGACGATCAGGCAGCACACATGCGGATAGGCCAGGGTTTCGATGTACATGCTTTCGGCGAAGGTGACTTTGTCGTGCTCGGCGGCGTGCGCGTCCCGCACCACCGCGGCGTGCTCGCGCATTCGGACGGCGACGTAGTGATCCACGCCCTGTGCGACGCCATTTTCGGGGCGCTGGCGCTGGGCGACATCGGCAAGCATTTCCCGCCCTCGGACGAGCGCTGGCGCGACGCCGACAGCCGCCAGTTCCTGCGCCACGCGGCGCTTCTGATGTCGCAGCACAACTACACGCTGGGCAACGCGGACATCACCGTGATTGGCGAAGCACCCAGGGTCGGCCCGCACGCCGAGGCGATGCGCGCGAATCTCGCCGGGGATCTCGCCTGCGAAACCGGCCGTATCAGCATCAAGGCCACCACGACCGAAAAGCTCGGCTTCACCGGCCGGGGCGAAGGCATCGCGGCGCAGGCCTGCGTGCTGCTGGAGCGCGCGTGAGCGAAGCCGAGACCCGCGGCGCAAACCGGCTGCACGAGCAGCTCGACGCCATCACCGCATTGCTGGATCGGCTGGCCGAGGCGGCTACGCCCGAGGACCAGGCCGAGCTGCAGCTGCTGCTGGACGAACTGCACCCTGCCGACATCGCCTTCGTACTGGAATCGTTGCCGCTCGAAGACCGCCTGGCCGTCTGGCAGCGCGTGAAGGCCGACCGCGACGGCGAAATCCTGCTGGAAGTCTCCGACGCGGTGCGCGAGTCGCTGATCGCGGACATGGACCAGCGCGAGATCCTGGCCGCGGTCGAGCCACTGGACGCGGACGAACTGGCCGACCTGGTCGAAGACCTGCCGACCGAAGTGCTGCCCGAGCTGATGGCCAGCCTCGATGCGCAGCAGCGCGAGCGGGTGCAATCGGCGCTGTCCTGGGAAGAAGACCAGATCGGCTCGCTGATGGACTTCGAGATGGTCACGATCCGCGAGGACGTGAGCCTGGAAGTGGTGCTGCGCTACCTGCGCCGCTTCGAGGAACTGCCCGCGCAGACGGACAAGCTGTTCGTGATCAACCAGGACAATGCCCTCACCGGCGTGCTGCCGCTGCACTGGCTGTTGGTCAATCCGCCCGAGACCATGGTCAGCGAGGTGATGGCGCCGGACGTCAACACCTTCCACCCGGCCGACGATGCCTACGAAGTGGCCCAGGCGTTCGAACGCTACGACCTGGTGACCGCACCGGTGGTCGACGACGCCGGCCGGCTAATCGGCCGCATCACGGTCGACTCGATGGTCGACGTCATTCGCGAGGAGAGCGAAAGCGAGGCCCTCAACCGCGTCGGCTTGCGCGAGGAAGAGGACATCTTCGCGTCGGTATGGGCCAGCTTGCGCAACCGCTGGTCGTGGCTGGCGATCAACCTGGTCACCGCCTTCATCGCCTCGCGCGTGATCGGGCTGTTCGAAGGCGCGATCGAGAAGCTCGTGGCGCTGGCCGCGCTGATGCCGATCGTCGCCGGCATCGGCGGCAACTCCGGCAACCAGACCATCACCATGATCGTGCGCGCGCTGGCGCTCAACCAGATTACCCCTGACAGCGCCAAGCGGTTGTGGCGCAAGGAGCTGGTCGTCTCGCTGTTCAACGGCCTGATCTGGGGTGGCGTGATCGGCGTGGTGGCCTGGCTGCTTTACGACAACCTCGCGCTGGGCGTGGTGATGACCGCGGCCATGACGCTCAACCTGTTGCTGGCGGCCTTCTGCGGCGTCGGCATCCCGATGCTGATGACGAAGTTCGGCCGCGATCCGGCGCTCGGTTCCAGCGTGCTGATCACCGCGATGACCGACAGCGGCGGCTTTTTCATTTTCCTCGGGCTTGCCTCGCTTTTCCTCATGTAGGAGCCCACTTGTGGGCGATGCTCATTTGGGACGTCACCGGAAAAAGCATCTCCCACAAGTGGGCTCCTACAAGGAGGCGGGCCAGGCCATCGACAAAGGATCGAAGTGCAAGAACTCCCTTACGCCCACGGCAACCCACCGCTCACCGCGCGCCTGCGCAGCACGCCCGAGGACTTCCTGGTCGAGGAAATCCTCGGCTACGACGCCGACGGCGAGGGCGAGCACGCGCTGCTCTGGGTGGAAAAGCGCGGCCAGAACAGTGATTGGGTGGCGCGGGAACTGGCGCGATTCGCCGACGTTTCGCCAGTAGGCGTGGGCTATGCCGGCTCCAAGGACCGCCATGCAGTCACCCGGCAGACTTTTTCGGTGCAATTGGCGGGCAAGCCCGACCCGGACTGGTCGGCCTTTCCGCATCCGGAAGTGAAGGTGCTGGCGGCGACCCGGCACAAGCGCAAGCTCAAGCGCGGCGCGCTGCGCGGCAACCGCTTCGTGCTGGTATTGCGCGACGTGCAGGGTGACCGCGCGGCGGCCGAGCGGGTGCTGGGCGAGATCGCCGCACGCGGCGTGCCCAACTATTTCGGCGAGCAACGCTTCGGCCGCGAAGGCGGCAACGTGGCCCAGGCGCGCTCGATGTTCGCCGGCCGCCGGGTGGACCGCAACACGCGCAGCTTTCTGCTTTCGGCGGCCCGCTCGCATATCTTCAACGGCGTGCTCGCCGCCCGCGTGGAGCAGGGCGCGTGGGACACGCCACTGGAAGGCGAAATATGGTCGCTGGCCGGCTCACGCTCGTGGTTCGGGCCGGAACCCTTCGATGCCACGCTGGCCGAGCGCCTGGCAAAAGGCGACATCCACCCCTCCGGCCCGCTCTGGGGCGAGGGCGAGCCGCCGACGACGGCTGCGGCGGGCATGCTGGAGCGCGAAGTGGCTGCGCGCGGCAGTGATCTGGCCGAGGGCCTGGCTGCCGCGCGCATGGATCAGGAACGCCGTCCGTTGCGCATGCTGCCCCGCCAGCTTAGCTGGCGCTGGCTGGATGATGAAGCGCTGGAACTGGCTTTCGAGTTGCCTGCCGGGGCCTACGCGACCGTGGTGGCGCGTGAGTTGGCGCAGGTCTGAACAACTCCCTCTGTAGGAGAGCGCTGCTGCGGGATCATTGATTCTTCAGGAGAACGACGACCGCGCCGGTACCGCCTTGCGCGGGCTTGGCCGAGGCAAACGCGACCACATCGTCGCGGCGGCGCAGCAGTCGGTCGGTGAGCGCTTTCAATACTGGGCCGGCGGCCTTCGAGCGCAGGCCCTTGCCGTGCACGATGCGCACGCAGCGCAGGCCATGCTGACGGGCCTCGGCCAGGAAGCTGGCGATGCTGGACTGCGCGGCGGCGGCGTTCATGTGGTGCAGATCCAGCTCGTCCTGGATGCTGAACTGGCCGCGCTTGAGCTGGCGCAGCAGGCGTGGGGGGTACCCATCGCGCAGGTAGCTCAGTTCCTCGCCGATTTCCATGACCGCCGGATCGAAGGCCAGCTCGAGCAACTCGCCGGGAACGGCGGCCTCGTCGGCTTCGAACATGTGCGCACGCGGTTCCGGGCGAGGTGCGGGCGGCGGCGTTGCGTCCGCACGCATTTCGCGCACCGGGCCGATGGCATCGCGGAACAGGCGAATGTCCTCCTCGTCGGGCAAGGTCGGGGCGCGGCGCTTCTTCATGGAAGGCATGCTAGCAAGGGACCTTTATGGAAGCTTCCCGCGAGCCTGGTCTCTCACACCGACGCTATACCGGGACGGCAAGCGGCTTTCGAGACCGGCGAGACCGTGAAACGGTTGGCCCGCTCCGGTAGACTCGCAGGGATTCGGAGCGCGGCCTCGACGGGTGCGCGTTCGTGCACTTCTTGACGGAACATCATGCGAGTCCTGGTAAGCAACGATGATGGCGTGGATGCCCCCGGCATCCGCGTGCTGGCCGACTGTCTGGCCGCGGTAGGGCAGGTGACGGTGGTGGCGCCCGATCGCGACCGTTCCGGCGCCAGCAATTCGCTGACCCTGGACGCGCCGATCCGCGCGCTGAAGATGGACGATGGCCGCTACCGCGTGGCTGGCACGCCGACGGATTGCGTGCATCTGGCGCTGGCCGGGCTGCTCGATCACGAGCCGGACATCGTGGTGTCGGGCATCAACAACTCGGCCAACCTGGGCGACGACGTGATCTATTCGGGCACGGTATCGGCGGCGATGGAGGGGCGCTTCCTGGGCCTGCCGGCGATCGCCGTGTCGCTGGCCAGCCGCGACCACAAGGGCGAGCATTACGAATCGGCCGCGCAGGCGGTGCTGATCCTGATGCGGCGGCTGCTGGTCGATCCGCTGCCGGCCGACACCATTCTCAACGTCAACGTGCCCGATCGTCCCTGGAACGAGATCCAGGGTTTCGAGGTCACCCGACTGGGCAAGCGGCACCGTTCCGCGCCTTGCATCGCGCAGACCGACCCACGGGGCAAGCCGATCTGGTGGATCGGGCCTTCGGGCAAGGTCGAGGACGACGGCCCGGGTACCGATTTCGACGCAGTGCGCCGCGGCTACGTCTCGGTCACGCCGATCCATGTCGATCTCACCCGCTACCAGGCGCTGGAGAAAATCAGCGGCTGGATGCAGGCGATGACCGATGCGATGGACGAAAAGGCGGCCTGAGCGATGACGATGAACATCCATCCGCTGCCGCCGTCGGCCTTCAAGGGCGAGGGGATGACCTCGCAGCGCGCACGCGACCGCCTGGGCGCGACGCTCAAGGAAAGCGGCATTCGCGACCCGCGCGTGATCGAGGTGATCCGCACCACGCCTCGCCATCACTTCATCGACCAGGCGCTGCACTCTCGCGCCTACGAAAACACCGCGCTGCCGATCGGCCACGGCCAGACGATCTCGCAGCCGTGGGTGGTCGCACGCATGACCGAGGCGCTGCTGGAACATTTCAATGGTGGCGTGCCACAGAAGGTGCTGGAAATCGGCACCGGCTCGGGCTACCAGGCGGTGGTGCTGGCGGCGCTGGTGGGGCAGGTGTTCACGGTCGAGCGCATCGAGGAGCTGCTGCGCCAGGCGCGCCGGCGCTTTCGCCAGCTCGGGCTGGACAACGTGCGCTCGCGCCACGACGACGGCAAGCTGGGCTGGCCCGACCAGGCGCCCTTCGATGCGATCATCCTGACCGCCGCGGGCGATGCGATCCCCAACCAGGTGCTCGACCAGCTTTCTCCGGATGGCGTGCTGGTGGCTCCGGTTGGCTCACCCAGCAACCAGATGCTGCTGCGCATCCGCGGGGACGGGCAGGGCGATTTCATCCAGGAAGAACTCGGGCCCGTGAGTTTCGTGCCGCTGCTCGGCGGCATCGGTTGATGACGCCCCACCCGCGAGAAGGAATCCGCTAGATGCGCCTGTTCGGAGCGCTTTACTCGCGCGCACTCACCTGGGCGCGCGATCCAAGGGCTGTCTACTACCTGTGCGGACTGAGCTTCGTCGAGGCCTTCATCTTTCCGATCATGCCGGAAGTGATGCTGGCGCCGATGATGCTGGGCAAGCGGCAGAAGGCCTTCTTCTACGCCAACGTCAGCCTGCTGTTCTCGCTGCTCGGCTCGCTGGTCGGCTACGCGCTGGGGCACTGGGCGTTCCAGGCGCTGCAGCCGTTGCTGGCATCGCTGCACCTGCTCGAGCCGATCGAGCAGGGCGTGGCGAGCCTGCGTGCGCAGATGGACCAGCACTGGCTGGGCCTGCTGCTAGTGCTGGCGCTGGCCGCACTGCAGCCGGTGGTGCCAATGAAGTTCGTCACCTGGGCCTCGGGCATCGTCGGCGTGCCGGTGATCCCGTTTTTGCTGTGCATGGCGGTCGGGCGCGGCAAGCGCGTGTGGCTGCTGGCGCTGTTGATTCGCTGGTTCGGCGAACGTGCCGAGCGGCTGTTGCACAAGCACATCGAGCGCATCGGTTGGGCGGCGATCGTCCTGCTGGTGTTGTTGCTGGCCTGGTGGATCCTGGCGCGTTGAGTGGCGAGCGGTCCATTGGGCGTTCCGTGAAATCGGCGTGGCGGCTGGGTATGCTGCCCGGCATGAAGAAATGGATGCGTTTCGCGGCGGCGTGCCTGGCCGCGCTTCTCCTGGCGGCTTGCGGCCGGTCGGTGGTGGTCCAGCCCAATGGGCGTTCCGCGCCATCGCGCGCGGCCAAGGTCGTGCGGCCTGCGACGGGAAGCTATCGCGTGGTGCGCGGAGACACGCTCTATTCGATTGCCTTCCGCAACGGACTCGATTTTCGTGACCTCGCCGCCTGGAATGGCATCGATTCCCCCTACACGATCTGGCCCGGGCAGGTCCTGCGCCTGTCGCGCGGGCGGAGCCAGGCGGTCAGCAAGCGGTCGCCGGTGAAGACCGCGCCGCGGGCGAGCGCCGGCTCGACGCCGGTATTCAAGCCCGTCGCCCCGGCTCCTTCGCGTCAGGCAGTGGTGGTGGCTGGCGCGGCCACGGTGGCCAAGCCGGTCACACCGGCCGCCACGCCCGTGGTTCGGCCGCCGAAAGGCGCCACGCATACGGCAGGCGGCGTGACCTGGCGCTGGCCGGCGGACGGCACGCTGATCAAGAAATTCCAGAGTGGCGATGCGATTCCGGGTATCGAGCTGGCCGGCGAGGCCGGCGACCCCGTGCGTGCGGCCGCCGGCGGCGTGGTGGTCTACAGCGGCAATGGCCTAGTTGGTTACGGCGAATTGATCATCATCAAGCACAACGACGACTTTCTTTCCGCGTACGGCCACAACCGCAAGCGCCTGGTAAAGGAAGGGCAGCGGGTCAGCGCCGGACAGCTCATCGCCGAGATGGGGTCGACCGGAGCACCGCGGAACGAATTGCAGTTCCAGATCCGGCGCAACGGCAATCCAGTCGATCCACTGGATTATCTGCCTGCGCGGTAAGCGCGTTCCGGGCAAACGCGCGCCACAGGTCGTCGGCTTCAGCCCGCCGGTTCGGCGGGCGGGAGAATGAAGGCCGCCACCACGCGGCGCCCCTCGCCGGCGAGCAGGTCGTAGGTCCGCGCGGCGGCCGCGTTGTCCATCACTTCGATGCCGACGCCCTTGCGCAGGAAGCCGGCCATGAACGCCGCCGACGGGAACCGCTGGCGAACGCCGGTACCGAGCAGCACCAGTTCGGGCTCCAGTACGCGCACGCTCTCGCCTGCGCCTTCGTCCAGCGCCGCCACATCGTCGACCGGCCAGCTTTCGACCAGCCGGTCCGGTGCCAGCAGGAAACTCGCCCGAAGCTCCCGGTCGACCACCGTGATCGACCGCTCGCCCACGCGACGGATGAACAGGTAGCCCTCGGGGCGTTCGAGCGAAAGATCCATCAGCGGGGCAGGGCGAGCTTGGGCTCGTCTTCGTTGCGGCGGAACAGGGTGACGGTGTGGCCGATCTGCTGCACGGTATCGGCGCCGGTGCCGTCGGCGAGATAGGCGATCTGCGTCTCGCGCTCGTCCTTGTCCCCGCCGGAAAGCTTCACCTTGACCAGCTCGTGATGGCTGAGCGCCAGGTCCAGTTCCTTGAGCACGGCGGGCGTCGCGCCTTTGGCGCCGAGCATGATCACCGGGTGCAGGTCGTGGGCAAGGCTGCGCAGATAGCGCTGCTGGGAGGGGGAGATCGGCATGCGGGGAGGGTCCACAATTCGCGGTCGGGGGGGCGTAAAGGGTATCATGCGGGCCATCCCTCCCTTCGGTGGCCCCTGCCGCATGGCCCGCAGCAAAAGCAGCTCCCGATGGCTTCGGGAGCACTTCGACGACGTCTACGTGAAGAGAGCGCAGGCCGAGGGGTTGCGCTCGCGCGCCGTGTTCAAACTGGAGGAGCTGATCGAGCGCGATCGACTGCTCAAGCCAGGCATGCGCGTGGTCGACCTGGGCGCGGCGCCGGGGGGCTGGTCCCAGCTCGTGCGCCAGCGCATCGGCGACAGCGGCACGGTGATAGCACTGGATATCCTGCCGATGCAGGGCATCGCGGGCGTGGATTTCATCGAGGGCGACTTCCGCGAGGAGGCCGTCCTGCGCCAGCTGGAGCAGCACCTGGGCGGCCAGGCGGTCGATCTTGTACTGTCGGACATGGCCCCCAATATGAGTGGTGTGGCGCTGGCCGACCAGATCCGGGCGATGGATCTGGCCGAGTTGGCGCTGGATTTCTCCCGGCAATGGCTCAAGCCGGGCGGCGCATTCCTGATCAAGCTGTTCCAGGGCGCTGGATTCGATGACTATCTGCGCAACTTGCGCGCGCAGTTTGCGCGCGTAACCATGCGTAAACCCAAGGCCTCGCGCGCACGTTCGCGCGAGGTGTACGCGCTCGCCACGGGACGGAAACCCGGCGGTGGGCCAACGGACGAGACCCGCGCATGAACGAAATGGCGAAAAACCTGTTGCTCTGGCTGATCATCGCGGTGGTCCTGCTGACCGTGTTCCAGAGCTTCAATCCGCATGGCGGCTCCTCGTCCGACCTGCCTTACTCGAGCTTCGTGCAGAGCGTGGACAGCGGCAACGTCGCCAGCGCCACGATCAGTGCCGACAACCCGGCCACGATCACCGGCAAACTGAAGGACGGCAGCGCCTTCCGCACCGTTGCGCCCGTGCTCGGCTTTTCCACCAACGGGGTGGTCAAGCAGATGCAGGACAAGAACGTGGTGGTGAGCCAGGAGCCTTCCAACAACGGCTTCTCGCTGTTGGGCCTGTTGATCAACTGGCTGCCGATCATCCTGATCGTGGGCGTGTTCATCTGGTTCATGCGCCAGATGCAGGCCGGCGCCGGCGGGCGCGGGGCGATGAGCTTCGGCCGCTCGCGCGCCAAGTTGCAGGGCGAGGACCAGGTCAAGGTCAACTTCAGCGACGTGGCCGGCTGCGACGAGGCCAAGGAGGAGGTCGGCGAACTGGTCGAATTCCTGCGCGATCCGGGCAAGTTCCAGAAGCTGGGCGGCAAGATTCCGCGCGGCGTGTTGATGGTCGGCCCACCGGGCACCGGCAAGACGCTGCTGGCCAAGGCCATCGCGGGCGAGGCCAAGGTGCCGTTCTTCTCGATTTCCGGCTCGGATTTCGTGGAGATGTTCGTGGGCGTGGGCGCAAGCCGCGTGCGCGATATGTTCGAGCAGGCCAAGAAGCATGCGCCCTGCATCATCTTCATCGACGAGATCGACGCGGTCGGTCGCCATCGCGGCGCTGGCCTCGGCGGTGGGCATGACGAGCGCGAGCAGACCCTCAACCAGTTGCTGGTGGAGATGGACGGCTTCGAGGGCACCGAGGGCATCATCGTCATCGCCGCGACGAACCGTCCCGACGTGCTCGATCCGGCGCTGCTGCGCCCGGGCCGCTTCGACCGCCAGGTGGTGGTCGGGTTGCCGGACGTGAAGGGGCGTGAGCAGATCCTGAAGGTACACCTGCGCAAGGTGCCCACCGCCAGCGACGTCAATCCCATGGTGATCGCGCGCGGCACGCCGGGGTTCTCCGGCGCGGACCTGGCCAACCTGGTCAACGAGGCAGCCCTGTTCGCCGCGCGCGAGAACGCGCGCGAGGTGCGCATGGGCCACCTGGACAAGGCGCGCGACAAGATCCTGATGGGCACCGAACGCCGCTCGATGGCGATGAGCGAGGACGAGAAGAAGCTCACCGCTTTCCACGAGGCCGGCCATGCCATCATCGGCCGCCTGGTGCCCGAACACGACCCGGTCTACAAGGTCACGATCATCCCGCGCGGTCGCGCGCTGGGCGTGACCATGTACTTGCCCGAGGGCGACAAATACTCGATCAATCGCGTGGCGATCGAATCGCAGCTCTGTTCGCTGTATGGCGGACGCGTGGCCGAGGAACTGATTTTCGGCGCCGACAAGGTCACCACGGGCGCCTCCAACGACATCGAGCGGGCCACCAAGATGGCGCGCAACATGGTGACAAAATGGGGCCTGTCCGACGAGCTGGGCCCGGTGACCTACGGCGAGGACGAGGACGAGGTTTTCCTGGGCCGGTCGGTGACCCAGCACAAGAATGTCTCCAACGAGACCGCGCGCCGGATCGACGAGGTGATCCGCGAGATCCTCGACCGTGCCTACGCGCGCAGCAAGCAACTGTTGACCGACAACATGGACAAGCTGCACGTAATGGCCGACGCGTTGCTGCAGTACGAAACCATCGATGCGCGCCAGATCGACGACATCATGGCCGGGCGCGAACCGGGCGAGCCGGCGGACTGGTCCAAGCCATCCTCTGGCGGCTCGGTGCCGCCGAACCTGCCGCCGCGCGGCGATGCGGGTTCCCCCAAGCTGGGCGACCCTGCCACGCAGCCGCACGGCTGAGGCTCCGTCTGCGCTCTTCCCTGCGATGCAGGGGAGAGCGTCATTCCGTTGCGCGAAAGGTCCCTGGTTTGGACGTCCAAACGGGAATGCTTGCGGGCGAAATTGAGTTTCTCGCGGTATCGAAAGCGAAGATTTCTTGAAAAAGGTGTTGACGAACCCGCGTCCAATCTGAATAATTCCGCTTCTTGCTTCGGCACCCACCACTTCGGCGGTGGCGCCAAGGCAGACGAGTTTTACCATGCGCCCGTAGCTCAGTTGGATAGAGTACCAGGCTACGAACTTGGTGGTCGGGAGTTCGAATCTCTCCGGGCGCACCATTACAACTGCAAGGCATGATGTTCGCACCATGACTTGTCCATCGGCGCCGCGGCCCGATGGGGCCGGAATGGATTTCCGGTGCGCTGGATACGGATTGACGAGGTGATGCGTCGCCCGTAGCATTCGAGGGCTTCGGTACGCGAAATGCGTTCCACGCAGGTTTGCTACGGGGTATAGCTCAGTCTGGTAGAGCGCCAGCTTTGGGAGCTGGATGTCGGGGGTTCGAATCCCTCTGCCCCGACCAGCAGGCGTTATGCTTCGGACATGCGCCTGTAGCTCAACCGGATAGAGCATCGGCCTTCTAAGCCGACGGTTGCAGGTTCGATTCCTGTCGGGCGCGCCAGATTCATTGTTTTATGGTGGGCGTAGCTCAGTTGGTTAGAGTCCCGGATTGTGATTCCGGATGTCGTGGGTTCGAATCCCATCGCTCACCCCAATTTGTAAGTTTCAAGGGCCGTTAGCTCAGCTGGTAGAGCAGTTGACTCTTAATCAATTGGTCGTAGGTTCGAATCCTACACGGCCCACCAATAAAGACAGGCGCTCGGGAAACCGGGCGCCTGTTTTCTTTTCAGCTCTGCGTTGTCCCATCTCCCGGGAAAGGGTCAGGCTGAGGAACAGGGGCTCGCGGGAAACTCCCTTCCGGGTCCCACTTCGATGGCGCTCCCGGCTAGCCTTGGCCCCTCACACCAACCCTCCCCCCAAAGGTAGAGAGCGGCGAACGCCGCCCTGGCGGAGTGCTTCATCATTGAAAGCGGGCGGCTTGTGCTGTCCGGCCGGGCAACCGTAAAATGCCCTGCTTTGGCGCAAGGGAATCATCGACTTAGCGGGGCAGGGCGCTTGGCCGAATTCCGTATGGGATCCGCCGCTTCCCGTCCGCAGGCGCGAGCGAGAGTGGCGGAACTGGTAGACGCACCAGATTTAGGTTCTGGCGGGTAACCCCCGTGAGGGTTCGAGTCCCTCCTTTCGCACCATTCCCTTTGAATTTTTTTTGCAAAGGCCGGCCCGCACGCCGGCCCATCACGAGAGTCACCAGGAGTCGTCATGCAGTTTTCGGTTGAGAACGTCGGCAAGCTCGAGCGCAAGCTCACGGTGCGGTTTCCGGCGGATCGGTTGGAGTCGCAGGTCAGCGCGCGCATCGCCGAGATGGGCCGCACGGTGCGCCTGAAGGGCTTTCGCCCGGGCAAGGTGCCGGCCACCGTGATCCAGCAGCGCTTCGGCTCGCAGGTGCGTGGCGAAGTCCTGTCCGACCTCATCGGCAGCACGCTGCGCGAGGCGTTCGAGAAGGAAAACCTGCGTCCGGTCGCCAATCCGTCGATCGATACGACCGGCGCGGCCGAAAACGGCGAGATCGCCTACACGGCCACGTTCGAGGTGATGCCCGAGTTCCCTGAGGTCGACGTGGCGGCGCTCGAGATCACCCGCCCGGTTTCCGAAGTGACCGATGCCGACATCGAGAAGATGATCGAGACCCTGCGCCTGCAGCGCCGCAGCTTCGACCCGGTCGAGCGCGCCTCGGCCGAGGGCGATTTCGTGATGTTCGAGTACGCCGCCACCGCCGACGACTACCGCTTCCCGACCGAAGGCCTGGAGCGCGCCGGCAGCGTGCTCGGCTCGGGCACGCTGTTCAAGGCGTTGGACGAGGCGCTGACCGGGCGCAAGGCGGATGACGAGTTCGATACCGAAATCGCCTTCCCGGCCGACTTCGGCAACGCGCAGCTGGCCGGCAAGACCGCCCAGGTCGACTTCAAGATCATCAAGGTGCAGGCGCCGCAGCTGCCGGAAGTGAACGAGGAGTTCGCCAAGCTGTTCGGTATCGCCGACGGCAATCTGGACACGTTCCGCAAGGAAGTGCGCGCCAACCTCGAGCGCGAGCTCAAGGCCACGCTGATGGGTCGCCTCAAGGGCCATGTCGCCGAGAAGCTGTCCGAGGCTCACGGCGAGCTGGACGTGCCCAACATGATGGTGCAGGCCGAAGCGCGCAATCTCGCGGCCGGCAGTGTGCCGCGCGGCCAGCAGCCGCCTGCGCAGCTCATCGAAGCGGCTGTGCCGATGGCGCGCAAGCGCGTAATCGCCGGTCTGCTGATGGGCGAGATCGCGCGCAAGCAGGAGCTCAAGATCGACCGCTCGCGCGTAGCCGAACAGCTGGCCGCGATCGCCTCGACCTACGAGGAGCCGGAGAAGGTCGTTGAACTCTATAACGGCGACCCCCAGATGATGTCTGGGTTGCAGAACCGCGTGATGGAAGACCAGGTCGCAGAGTGGGTGGCCGATCACGCCAAGACCACCGAGCAGAAGCTGGCTTTCGACGAGGTGATGCGCCCGGCCGGCGCCTGAGCGACACTGCCAGGCACCATCATCAGGCCCGCTAGGCGGCGGGCCTCATCCGGAGAGAACCGCACGCATGGCCATGCCCCCGATCCAGAACCTCAACCTGGTGCCGATCGTCGTCGAGCAGACCGCTCGCGGCGAGCGCTCCTATGACATCTACTCGCGCCTGCTGAAGGAGCGGGTGATCTTCCTGGTGGGCGAGGTCAACGACCAGGTCGCCAACGTGTTGATCGCGCAGATGCTGTTCCTGGAGTCGGAAAACCCCGACAAGGACATCCACCTGTATATCAACAGCCCCGGCGGCGCGGTCACCGCGGGCCTGGCGATCTACGACACCATGCAATTCATCAAGCCCGACGTCAGCACCATGTGCATCGGCCAGGCGTGCAGCGCCGGCTCGCTGCTGTTGATGGCAGGCGCCAAGGGCAAGCGTTTCTCGCTGCCCAATTCGCGCATCATGATCCACCAGCCTTCCGGCGGTGCCCAAGGCCAGGCCACCGACATCGAGATCCAGGCGCGCGAGATCCTCTACATCCGCCAGCGCCTGAACCAGCTCTACGTCGACCACACCGGCCAGCCGCTGGAGAAGGTCGAGCGCGACATGGAGCGCGACCGCTTCATGAACCCGGTCGAAGCCAGGGATTACGGCCTGATCGACCAGGTGCTTGACCGCCGCGGTGTCGACACCGTCAAGTCGGCCTGACCCTGGTCGGCCCGATCCCGGACGGCCCGTTCCCGGCCGTCCCATATCGCCGGAAAACACGCCCCGCGCCGGCACAAGCAGGCGCGGAGCCCTGTGCTATTCTGGCGCTGCAACCGAAACACAGCAGGACCTGATATGAGCGACGAGCGGCAAGGCCGTTCCAACGACAGCGGCAAGATTCTCTACTGCTCCTTCTGCGGCAAGAGCCAGCATGAAGTGCGCAAGCTGATCGCGGGTCCCTCCGTGTTCATCTGCGACGAGTGCGTGGAGCTTTGCAACGACATCATCCGCGAGGAGCTGGAGGAGAAGGCCGCCTCCGGGCGCAGCCACCTGCCCAAGCCCCGCGAGATCATGGAAACCCTCGACCAGTACGTGGTCGGGCAGACCCGTGCCAAGAAGTCGCTCGCAGTAGCGGTATACAACCACTACAAGCGCATGGAATCGCGCCAGAAGAGCGATGAAGTCGAGCTTGGCAAGTCCAACATCCTGCTGATCGGCCCGACCGGTTCGGGCAAGACGCTGCTGGCCGAAACGCTGGCGCGCCTGCTCAACGTGCCGTTCACCATCGCCGACGCCACCACGCTGACCGAAGCGGGCTACGTGGGCGAGGATGTGGAAAACATCATCCAGAAGCTGCTGCAGAAGTGCGACTACGACGTCGACAAGGCGCAGTCGGGCATTGTCTACATCGACGAGATTGACAAGATCTCGCGCAAGAGCGAGAACCCATCGATCACCCGCGACGTGTCGGGCGAGGGCGTGCAGCAGGCGCTGCTCAAGCTGATCGAGGGCACGCTGGCCTCCGTGCCGCCCCAGGGCGGGCGCAAGCATCCGCAGCAGGAATTCCTGCAGGTGGACACCAAGAACATCCTGTTCATTTGTGGCGGTGCGTTCGCGGGGCTGGAGAAACTCATCCAGCAGCGTTCGGAAACCACCGGCATCGGCTTCTCGGCCGAAGTGCGTTCCAAGGAGCGCACCGAGAACCTGGGCAAGGTGCTGGCCGAAGTCGAGCCGTCCGACCTGGTCAAGTTCGGTCTGATCCCGGAGTTCGTCGGCCGCCTGCCGGTCGTGGCGACCTTGGACGAGCTTGATGAAGGCGCGCTGGTGAAGATCCTCACCGAGCCGAAGAACGCGGTGACCAAGCAGTTCAAGCGCCTGTTCGAAATGGAAGGCGTGGAACTGGAGTTCCGCCCCGAGGCGCTGCAGGCGATCGCCAAGAAGGCGCTCAAGCGCAAGACCGGCGCGCGCGGCCTGCGTACCATCCTGGAGCAGGTGTTGCTTGACACCATGTACGAGCTGCCCTCGCTGGAGCACGTAAGCAAGGTCGTGGTCGACGATGCCGTGATCGAAGGTCAGGCCGAGCCCTATCTGATCTACCGCGGCAACCTGCAGCAGCAGCGTGTAGCGGGCGAGGGCGGCGGCGCCGCCTGAGCGACGTCCAGCGTCAAAAACAAGCGGCCCCGGCAGTTGCCGGGGCCGTTTGTTTTTTGGCGGCAGGCACACAGGCGCCAGTCTTCTGTCCGGGCTGCGAGGCATGCCGCATGGCGCTTCGAAGGGCGCCATGTGCGCCCGGCGGGCCTTGGCTTGAAAACTGCAAGCAGCCGATCAAGCCGGTTCGACGGGTCGCATGCGACTTGATGGCGGCGAGGGTCGACTCCACTTGACCTACCGGAGGCCTCGGCGCAGTGTCGGGGTAAACCTTACAAATCCTCGGGGACCTTTTTCGATGGCAAAACACGCCTCCGTTTCCGCCACTGGCGCCACGCTCGACGCACTTCCGGTGCTGCCGCTGCGCGACGTGGTGGTTTACCCCCACATGGTCATTCCACTATTCGTGGGGCGCGACAAGTCGATGCGTGCGCTGGAGCACGCGATGGAAGGCGAGCGGCAGATCCTGCTGGTGGCGCAGAAGAGTCCCGACATCGACGATCCCGCTGCCGAGGACTTGCACGAGGTCGGCACCCTGGCCGGCGTATTGCAGCTTCTCAAGCTGCCTGACGGCACGGTCAAAGTGCTGGTCGAAGGGCAGTCGCGGGTAGCCATCGAGGAATACCGCGACGAGGGCGGCATGCTGATGGCGCGCTCGCGCGTCATCGAGCCGGTCTACAACGCCAAGGAGCGCGAGCTCGACGTCATCTCGCGTACGCTGGTTTCGCTGTTCGAGCAACTGGTCAAGCAGAGCCGCAAGCTGCCGCCGGAAGTGTTGGCCACGCTGTCGGGCATCGATGATCCCTCGCGGCTGGCCGATTCGATCGCCGCGCACCTGACCGTGCGCATGTCCGAGAAGCAGAAGGTGCTCGAGACCGCCGACGTCGGCCAGCGGCTGGAGCTGCTGATCGGCCTGGTCGACGGCGAGATGGATCTGCAACAGGTGGAAAAGCGCATCCGCGGCCGCGTCAAGTCGCAGATGGAGAAGAGCCAGCGCGAGTACTACCTCAACGAGCAGATGAAGGCGATCCAGAAGGAACTGGGCGAAGGGGAGGATGGCGTCAACGAGATCGAGGAGCTGCAACGGAAGATCGACGACGCGGGCATGCCCAAGCCCGTGCTGGCCAAGGCCAGGCAGGAGTTCTCCAAGCTCAAGCAGATGTCGCCGATGTCGGCCGAGGCCACCGTCGTGCGCAACTACCTCGACTGGCTGATCGGCGTGCCCTGGAAGAAGAAGACCAAGGTGCGCAAGGACCTGGCCGTGGCGCAGGAAGTGCTCGACGCCGACCACTTCGGCCTGGAGAAGGTCAAGGACCGCATCCTGGAATACCTCGCCGTGCACCAGCGCGTGAACAACATGCGCGGCCCGATTCTGTGCCTGGTCGGTCCGCCCGGCGTGGGCAAGACCTCGCTCGGCCAGTCGATCGCCAAGGCGACCAACCGCAAGTTCGTCCGCATGAGCCTGGGCGGCGTGCGTGACGAGGCGGAGATCCGCGGCCATCGACGCACCTACATCGGCTCGATGCCCGGGCGCATCGTGCAGAACCTCAACAAGATCGGTACGCGCAACCCGCTGTTCGTGCTCGACGAGATCGACAAGATGTCGATGGACTTCCGCGGCGATCCGTCCTCGGCGCTGCTGGAGGTGCTCGATCCGGAACAGAACCACGCGTTCAACGACCACTACCTGGAAGTCGATTTGGATCTCTCCGAGGTGATGTGGATCGCCACTGCCAACTCGCTCAACATTCCCGGTCCGCTGCTGGACCGCATGGAAGTCATCCGCGTGCCCGGCTATACGGAGGACGAGAAGCTGGCGATCGCGCAGCGCTACCTGTTGCCCAAGCAGCTGAAGGCCAACGGCCTCAAGCCCGAGGAGCTGGCCATAGCGTCCGATGCGGTCCGCGACATCGTGCGCTACTACACGCGCGAGTCGGGGGTGCGCAATCTCGAACGCGAGATATCCAAGATCTGCCGCAAGGTGGTCAAGGAGCTCACCCTGGGCGAAGTCAAGCAGGCCAAGGCCAAGTCCGCCAAGGCCAAGCCGGCGGCGAAGGTGGCCAGCAAGACGAAGAAAAAGGCCGCTCCCGCGCAGATCACCGTCACCGATGACAACATCGAGCATTACCTGGGCGTACGACGGTTCGATTTCGGCCGTGCCGAGCAGGAGAACGAAGTGGGCCTGGTGACCGGCCTGGCCTGGACCTCGGTCGGCGGCGACCTGCTGAGCATCGAGGCCTCGGTGGTGCCGGGCAAGGGTCGCATGGTGCACACCGGCCAGCTGGGCGATGTCATGAAGGAGTCGATTCAGGCGGCCATGTCGGTGGTGCGCGCGCGCGTGGGCCAGCTCGGCATCGACCCGGACTTCTACCAGAACCTGGACGTGCACATCCACGTGCCCGAAGGCGCCACCCCCAAGGATGGCCCCAGCGCGGGCATCGCCATGTGCACGGCGCTGGTGTCGGTGTTGACCAAGGTGCCCGTGCGTTCGGAAGTGGCGATGACCGGTGAGATCACCCTGCGCGGCCGCGTGCTGCCGATCGGTGGCCTGAAGGAGAAGCTGCTGGCGGCGCATCGCGGTGGCATCACCACGGTGATCATCCCGGAAGAAAACAAGAAGGACCTGGCCGACATCCCGGCGAACGTCACCTCCTCGCTGGACATCCATGCCGTGCGCTGGATCGACGAAGTACTCGACATTGCGCTCGAGCAACCGTTGCGCCCGGCCAGGGCTGCGGTCGAGACCGCCGGCGAAGAGCGTGCCCCGGCGGAGGCAGTAACCGAGGAAGCGGCTGAGAACCGTACCCGCGCACACTGATACGCAAGGGGTTTTTCCTCAGGGCCGTCCGCGTCGCGGGCGGCCTTTTGCGTATTCACGCAGGTGCTCCTGCGCGAGCTTTCGCCGTAGCCGTTGCGGGCCCGGTTTGCAAGTGGTTCCAGTCGGTGATGAACGGCCGGAACCGTTGGTATTGCTTGTATTGCGGACCGCCGTGAGGCACTGGTATAAAGACGACACCGCAGTCAAAGCGTCGTGCATTCGGCGTAGCGATGCGGGGTTGCGGGGGGATGCCGGTCATGCCATTCATGGCTGGCGGCGTTTTCTCGTCCCAGACCGATCACGCGGGCAGCAAACCGTTTAAGGGAGTGTCTCAATGAATAAAACCGATCTGATCAATGCCATTGCCGAGAAGGCCGAGCTCACCAAGGCCGACGCCGGCCGGGCGATTGAAGCCTTCTTCGAGACCGTGCAGAAGGCCCTGAAGAAGGGCGACGACGTGTCGGTCGTCGGCTTTGGCACCTTCACCGTGCGCAAGCGCGCGGCTCGTACCGGTCGCAACCCGCGCACCAACGAGACGATCAAGATCAAGGCTTCCAAGGTGCCGGCGTTCAAGGCTGGCAAGACGCTCAAGGATGCCCTAAACTGAGCGGCTAGTTCGCTCGGTTTCGGGTGCTTAGCTCAGCGGTAGAGCGTCGCCCTTACAAGGCGAGGGTCGTAGGTTCGATCCCTACAGCACCCACCAGAATCGCGGAGTGGTAGTTCAGTCGGTTAGAATGCTGGCCTGTCACGCCGGAGGTCGCGGGTTCGAGTCCCGTCCACTCCGCCAGTAGTTCCAAGGGCGCCCGCGTGGCGCCCTTGTCATTTATGCTTTGCGTCTTGCAAGGCAGGAACAAGCGGGAATCCACATATGCTGCAGTCGTTGAGAGACAAGATGCACGGCTGGCCGTCCATCGTCGTGCTGGGTGTGGCGGTGTTCGCCATGTCCTTCTTCGGCATCGAGGGCTATTTCACTGCCCAGACCGAGACCTTCGTGGCCAAGGTCGGCAAGCGGGAAATCAGTCAGCAGGATTTCCAGAACCGCATGAATGACCTGCGTCAGCAGGCCAGCGCACAGCTTGGTGACCAGTTCGACCCGAGCGTGTACGAAAAGCCCGAGATGAAGGAGCGCGTGCTCGGCGCGATGATCGACCAGCAACTGCTGCTCAAGGCCAACGACGACCTGGGCCTGCGCGTTTCCGATGCCGCCGTGCGCGGGACGATCGCCTCCATTCCGGCGTTCCAGGTCAATGGCCAGTTCGACGCAACCAGCTACCGCGCGATGCTGGCCGGGCAACGCAAGACGCCGGCGATGTTCGAGGACGAGGTCCGCTCGTCGATGGCGATCAGCCTGATTCCCGATGCGCTGGCCGCCAGCACGGTCATCACCGACGAGGAAGTCGACCGCTTTCTCGCGCTGCGCCTGCAGCGCCGCGACCTGCGTTACGCGGTGCTGCCGCGCCCGGCGCTGACCGACAGCAAGGTCACCGATGCGCAGGTCCAGGCGTACTACAAGCAGCACCAGGACGAGTTCATGGCACCCGAGCAGGTGGCCATCCACTACGTGGAAGTCGACGCTGCCGATCTCCAGCCGGATGCTGCGCCGACCGATGAAGAGCTGCGCAAGCGTTATGCCGACGAGAAGCAGCGCTTCGTGCAGCCGGAACAGCGGCTGGTTTCGCACATCCTGATCGACGTGCCCAAGAACGCTTCGCCCGAGCAGCAGAAGGCTGCCCTGACCAAGGCGCAGAAGATCGCCGCCGAAGCCTCGCCCGGGAACTTCGCCAAGCTTGCCAGCAAGGACTCGGCCGACCTGGGTTCCAGGCGCCAGGGCGGCGACCTGGGCTGGCTGGAGCAGGGCGTGACCAACAAGGCCTTCGACGACGCCCTGTTCTCGCTGCAGAAAGGCCAGATATCCAAGCCGGTGCTGTCCGACGAGGGCTACCACATCCTCTGGCTGCGCGATGTACGCAGCGGCCAGGCCAAGCCGTTCGAGGAAGTGCGCGACCAGCTGGTACAGGAAGTCGCCACGGCCGGGCGCGAGCACAAGTACAACGAGATTGCCGGCAAGCTGGCGGACAAGACCTACCAGACCCCGTCCTCGCTCGAGCCCGCAGCGCAAGCGCTGGACCTGCCGGTCAAGAGCACGGACCTGTTCACCCACGAGGGCGACAAGAGCGGTATCGCCGCCGATCCCAAGGTGGTCAAGGCGGCGTTCTCCGATGACGTGCTGGTGCAAGGCAACAACTCCGGGCTGATCGACCTGGGCAACGACCACTCGGTAGTGATCCACGTCGACAAGCACGTGCCTGCGGCGGTGCGTCCGCTGGCGGAAGTGCGCGACACCATCGAAAAGGACATTCTCGACGGTCGTGTCGCCGAAGCGGCCAAAAAGCGCGCCGATGCCATGCTGGCGCGCCTGGAGAAGGGCGAGTCGATGGACGCGGTGGCGGCCACCGTCGGTGCCCCGGTGCAAAGCGTGAAGGATGCGTTGCGCGTACAGCAGGGCCTGCCCGAGCAGCTGCGCGACGAAGCCTTCCTTCAACCGCATCCGGGCAAGGACGGCAAGCCGCAGTTCGCCGCCGTGGCGTTGCCCGAGGGTGCCTACGCGCTGATCGCGGTGGACAAGGTGCAGGACGGAGATCTGTCGAAGGTCACGCCGGAGCAGCGCACGATGCTGCGCCAGAGCATGATCGCAGCCTACGGCAACGTGGCCACCGACGGATTCATCGACGCGCTGAAAGCCAAGACCGAGATCAAGATCGCCAAAGAGCGACTGTAGGATCTGCCGTTCCATGGAAACAGGAAGGCGGCCTTGGGCCGCCTTCCTGTTTTGGTGCTTCGCGAGCCCGCGACGGCTTGACCGCGCCAGACAGTCGATGCAGCAGGAACGCGCCTGGGCGCTACCGGGCGGCGTCGGTATCGAATCGCGGCCGCCATGGGCGTACCTGCACGAGTCTGGCCACGGTGAATGGGGTCAGGTTGTAGTTCGGCCGGGCCGACAGTCATGGATCTTCGGGCTCGGTAGGGGCGCACCTGTGCGCGACCGTCATGTCGGATCGTAGCCGCACGGTCGCGCACAAGTGCGCTCTTGCACGGCCGTGGCGTGGCGGGGGCCGGCCTGCAGGCTCTTTCCCGCACTCCGAGAGAAACCACAAAAAAGGCGGCCACGAGGGCCGCCTTTCTGGTCCCTGGTTTCGCCTGTCTCAGATCCCGGTCATGCCCAGGATGTTGTAGCCGGCATCCACGTAGGTGATTTCGCCGGTCACGCCCGAGGCCAGATCCGAGCACAGGAAAGCGCCCACGTTGCCGACTTCGTCGGTGGTCACGCTGCGACGCAGCGGGGCGTTCTCATCGACGTGGTCGAGCATCTTGCGGAAGTTGGCGATGCCCGCGGCGGCCAGGGTCTTGATCGGGCCGGCCGAGATCGCGTTCACGCGGGTGCCTTCCGGGCCCAGGTTGAAGGCCAGGTAGCGCACGTTCGCTTCCAGGCTGGCCTTGGCCAGGCCCATCACGTTGTAGTTGTTGAGCGCACGCTCGGCGCCCAGGTAGGTCAGCGTGAGGATGGCGCCACCGCGGCCGGCCATCATCGGCCGCCCGGCCTTCGCCAGCGCTGCCAGGCTGTAGCTGGAGATGTCGTGCGCGATGGTGAAGTTCTCGCGGGTGAGGTTGTCCAGGTACTGCCCCTGCAGCGCCTCGCGCGGCGCGAAGCCGACCGAGTGCACCAGGATGTCGAAGCCGTCCCAGTGCTTGCCCAGCTCGGCGTACATCTGCTCGATCTGGCCGTCCTGCGCCACATCGCAGGGAAGCACGATATTCGAGCCGAACGCATTGGCCGCTTCGTCGACGCGGTCTTTCAGCCGCTCGTTCTGATAGGTGAAGGCCAGTTGCGCGCCTTCGCGATGCATCGCGTTGGCAATGCCCCAGGCGATCGAGCGCTGGCTGGCGATGCCGACGATCAGGGCACGCTTGCCGTGCAGGAATCCCATGCGTCCTCCAAAAGGTTGATGGCGCGCCAGGTGGCGCAGCCGGGTGATTTTAGCAGGCGCGCCGCCTGTCATAACCGCTGCGACCTGTGCGGCGCGTCAACGCCCCACCGGGCGCGACGGTTCGCCCGGCTTCTGGCGGTCTCGCTACGCGGCGTAGACCCGTCGCCGGATAGGTTGGCCGCCCATGCCTGCCGCCCAGCCGTCACCCCAAGGACGCGTATGAGCCACTCCACTTGCCGACCCTGGTGCTCCATCGCCATGGTCGTCGTCGCGCCGCTGGTGCTGGCGATCGTCGAAGTGTTCCATCCCCATCCACGCGACCTTTTCGACCTGGACGTGGGAAGGTGGATGTTCGTGCATTACGCGCAGATCCCGTTGTTTCCGCTGGCAGCTCTGTCGACGGCCATGCTGGTGCGCGACCGTACCGACTGGGCCGCGTGGCTGTGCAAGGCGGGCCTGTTCGTGTTCGCGGTGGCCTTCACGTCCTTCGACACGGCGGCGGGCCTTTCGATCGGCTTGCTGGTCAAGGGGGCGATCGCCTCCGGCGACCCGGAGTCGTGGCGCGACATGATCGACGCGCTGTGGTTCGACCCCGTGCTGGGCGGCAGGGGCTTCACCGATGCGCCATTGATGGGGCTGATCGGCCGACTGTCGCTGTCGTTCGGCGCGGTGGCCGGGGCGATCTCGCTCAAGCGGGCGGGGCACGGCTGGCTGCC
This sequence comes from Frateuria hangzhouensis, assembly GCF_026410505.1. Lineage (GTDB taxonomy): Bacteria > Pseudomonadota > Gammaproteobacteria > Xanthomonadales > Rhodanobacteraceae > Frateuria_A > Frateuria_A hangzhouensis. The sequence goes on along the minus strand of NZ_JAPMIU010000001.1, from coordinate 224,853 downwards.
GGTGTTGCTGCTGGCCATCGCCAGTTTCGGTATCAACATATTCAAATCCCATTCGTGGCCCGGCGGTCCGTTGACGTTCGGCGGCATGGCATTGGCCGCCGGCTGGATCCGCTGGGAAAGCCTGCAATGGCGGGCGCGCGCCGTGGCGTCGCTGGAACGCAAGGGCGACACCGCAGTGGACGTAGTACCCGAGGCCAGGCGACGCGTCGGCGCGGGCTGATCCGCCCTGCGACCTGCGTGCGTCGACGGTCTGCTGATCTGCATCAAGGCGCGACCGCCCGGTGGCGCGCATCCTGAGACCGTTGCCGGGCCGCTGACGTCGGTCCGGGCAACATGTGCGACGAGGGCCTTCGAAGGCCGACCCTGGCATGCCGGCTCCGCGCCGAGGAGGTACTGCCATGAGCCATGACGTTTGCCGTCCGCCTTTCCACGAATCCGAGGACGCCGTCCTCCGCCGGGCCGCCGAACGGCGTATCGACGACGAACTGATGCAGAGCTTCCCGGCCAGCGACCCACCGGGCTGGACGCTGGGTACCGCTGCACCCGAGGGCCACGAGCCCGTGCCACCCGCCAGGAGGGCTTCATGAGCGAACCGATGTATCCCGAATCCACGGCCGCGCTCGCGCGCAAGCGCAGCGAACTGGCGCCCGATGCACTGCAGGCATTCAAGGCATTCACCGCCGCGGTGTTCGCCGGGGGCGCGCGGCCGGCGCAGACCAAGCAGTTGATCGCCGTGGCGGTGGCGCACGTCACCCGGTGCTCCTACTGCATCAAGGGGTACATCGCCGAGGCGCTCAAGCAGGGCGCCAGCGAGAAGCAGGTCACGGAAGCGATCTGGGTGGCCGCCGAAATGCGTGCCGGCGGCGCCTATGCACACTCGGCGCTGGCGCTGGATGTCATGCAGCGGCACGTCCACACCAGCCCGGCCGGTTGACGAACACGATCATGGCCATGCGTTTCCAGGGCGTGTCGGGCAACATCCTCGAGGCAGTCGGCGACACGCCGCTGCTGGAGATCGAGGGCATCTACGCCAAGCTCGAGTTCCTCAACCCGTCCGGTTCGATCAAGGCCCGCATCGCCAAGTACATGATCGAGCGCGCCGAGCAGGAAGGCCTGATTGAACCGGGCGACACCATCGTGGAAGCGACCAGCGGCAACACCGGCAACGCGTTGTCGATGGTCGCCGCGGTCAAGGGCTACCGCATGCTGGTGGTCATGCCCGAGGGCTTGTCGAGCGAGCGCGTGGCGATATCCCGCGCGTACGGCGCCGACGTGCTGTTCTGCGGCAATTTCCATGTCGACCAGGCGCTGGAACGCGCCCGCGAACTGGGACGTCAGCCGGGATTCTTCTTTCCTGGCCAGTTCGAGTCCGAATGGAACGTCGAGGAGAACCGCACCATCCTCGGTCCGGAGATCCTCGCCCAATTGCCGCAAGGCCGGCTGCCCGACGCGCTCGTGCTGGGCGTGGGCACCGGCGGCACGCTGGTGGGCGTCGGCCAGGCGTTCCGCGAAGCCAACCCGGACGTGCGCCTGTTCGCCATGGAGCCGAGCGAATCGCGCACGATCCTGTGCGGCGAGATCGCATCGCACATGATCGAGGGCATCTCCGACGGCTTCATCCCCGGCATCTTCCAGCGCCACGCCAAGCTGGTGAACGAGGTGCTGGCCGTGTCCAGCGAGGACGCCGTTACCGCCATGCGCCACCTGGCGCGCCATTACGGATTGTTGTGCGGGCCAAGTTCCGGCGCGCACCTGCTCGCGGCCAGGCGCGTGCGCGAGCGCTTTCCGGAGCTCAAGACGGTGGTGACCGCGTTCTGTGACGAGGGCGAGAAATACCTGCACGAGTACTTCATGCCGGGGCAGGAAGCGGCATCCATACCTCCGCAGTTCAAGTGAGCCATTCGTTGTTGCGGGCGCGGTGCCCCGGGCGTCTTCCCGCGCGCGTGGGTCCTCAGGCAGCGTAGGTGAACGCCTCGAGCTTGTTGCCGTCCGGATCGAGCACGAAGGCGGCGTAGTAGTTCGGATCGTAGTGGGGGCGCAGGCCAGGTTCGCCATCGCTGCTGCCGCCGTGGGCGAGCGCAATGCGATGGAAGGCGTCCACCATGGCCCGGGTGCCGGCATAGAAGGCCACGTGCACGCCGTTGCCCGGTGAGGCGCGCTCGCCGTTCACCGGCCGGGTCAGGCTGACCATGAAACTGCCCACGCCGTAGTTGAGGCTCTGCTGCGTATCGAGAAAGCGCAGCCCGACGACCGCCAGCACCGGGTCGTAGAAGGCGCGCGCCCTCGCCATGTCATTGGTGCCAAGGGAAACATGATGGAGCATGGCGGACTCCCGCTGGGACTCCGGCGAGCCTACCCGTATGGCGTGATTTCGGCGCAAAGCGTTGCGCTGCGCGCCGGCGCCCCCACATTGCGGGGCTGGATACCGAACCGAGGAATTGCCGTGGCCGACCTGTCCGCCTTCCCGATCACCGCGCGCTGGCCGGCGCAGCATCCAGAGCGCATCCAGCTCTATTCGCTCAACACGCCCAACGGCGTGAAAGTGTCGATCATGCTGGAGGAAACCGGCCTGGCGTACGAGCCGCACCTGGTCGACATCATGCGCGACGAGAGCAAGACGCCGGAGTTCCTCTCGCTCAACCCCAACGGCAAGATTCCCGCGATCATCGACCCGGACGGCCCCGGCGGCGAGCCGATCGGCCTGTTCGAGTCCGGCGCGATCCTGCTCTACCTGGCGGACAAGACCGGCATGTTCCTGTCGGCCGATCCCGTCGTGCGCTGGGAAACCATCCAGTGGGTGTTCTTCCAGATGGCCTCGATCGGACCGATGTTCGGGCAGGTGGGTTTCTTCCATAAATTCGCCGGTCGCGAATACGCGGACAAGCGGCCGCTCACGCGCTACGTCGATGAATCCCGGCGATTGCTCGACGTGCTTGAGTCGCGCCTGGACGGGCGGCCGTGGCTGATGGGCGAGGACTACAGCATCGCCGACATCGCCACGCTCGGCTGGGTGCGCAACCTGGTCGGTTTCTACGAGGCACGCGACCTGGTGCATTTCGACACGCTGGCGAACGTACCCGCCTGGCTGGAGCGAGGGTTGGCGCGGCCGGCGGTGGAACGCGGATTGCAGGTGCCGGGGCGCGACTAGCGGTTACCGAGCGCCCTCCGCTGGCGTGGTCGACGCGGCGGCCGCATGTTGCAGCAAGATGCGCGCGGCCGGCTTCCACAGTGTCCAGTCGTGGAGGCCGGCCAGTTCGAATGCGTGGCCGGGTGGCAGTTGCCCGGCCAGCAGCGCGATGCGGTCGCGGAAGCGTTCCCGGTTGCCGTAGGCCAGCCACACCGACCGGGTGCGGTCGGGCTGGCCGGACCAATCCTGGAGGTAGCGCCACAACTCGCGCTGGTAGGTTTCGGGCGTGAACGCCTGCACCGGCCCCGGCTGCCAGCGGGAAAGGCCGCCGGCGGCCTGGATCTCGCGATAGATCGATTTGTCGCCCAGATAAGGCGAGATCAGCAGCAAGCCGTCGATTTCGCCGGGATAGGCCCGGTCGTACATCAGCGCGCCCATGCCGCCGAGCGAGATGCCGGCCAGCCAGACCTGCTCGTAGCGGCGCGCGCGTGCCGGCACGATGACTTCATCCCGCAGGCGCCGGACCGCATGGCCCTGCCGATAGAATGGCATGGTCAGGCCCGTCAGGATCACGTCCGCATCCGGCCATTGCCGCTGGATGAGCTGCGCGATGCCGCGCCGGGCCAGCGAATCGCGATCGTCGCCGCGTCCGGGCAGCATCACCACGAGCCGGTGCGCGGGCTGCGGTGCAGGCACGAACCGCTGCGGAACAGGGCGGGTGACATCGCCCCCCGCAGCGCACGCGGCCAGCAAGAGGACGGTGAGCAGCCCGAGCAGGGAAGACTGACGCCGGCGCATCGAGGGCCCTGGCAGGGATAAGTGGCGGCAAGCATGCGTCGGTCCGGATGAAGACCGCGCTCTCTCGATCCCGGATGCCATCGGACCCGCTCGCGCGCTACCGGCGATAAGGCAGGCCCTCGCGCGAATGGCCGGCGGCGTCAGGCGCCGGTCGCCGCGGCAATCTCGCGCAAGGCCTGTTCGAACACTTCCGGCGGCTGGCCACCCGGGATCAGGTGCGTGCCGTTGACGATCGTCGCCGGTACCGACCGGATGCCGCGCTGCTGGAAGAAGCGCTCCTGCGCGCGTACGTCGTCGGCGTGGATGCCGCCTTCCAGCACATGGCGCGCCTCGGCTTGATCCAGCCCGGCCTCGCCGGCCAGGCGCGCCAGCACGTCATGCGAGGCGACGTCCTCGCCGTCGGTGAAATAGGCACGCAACAGCGCTTTCTTCAGCGCCAGGTGGCGCCCGTGGAGCTCGGCCCAATGCAGCAGCCGGTGCGCGTCGAAGGTGTTGTAGACGCGGCTGCCGACGCCCTTGTTGAACGTCAAACCCAGCGCCGCGGCACGCTCGCGGATCACTGCGCGGTTGGCATCGACCTGCGCCATGTCGATGCCGTACTTATGCATCAGATGCTCGGTCGCATCCTCGCCTTCGGCCGCCAACTGCGGGTTGAGTTCGAACGGCTGCAGGTGGATCTGTGCCTGCACGGTGCCGTCGAGGCGCTCGAGCGCCTGCTCCAGGGCCGCAAGGCCGATGGCGCACCAGGGGCAGGAGACGTCCGAAACGAAGTCGATGCGAAGCGGGGTGGGGGCGGTCATGGCGGTTCCAGCAGTTGTCCCGACTTTAGATGGAGCCTACCCACCGCCATGTCAATCGCCGCTGGTCGCAGGTGCGGACCTCACCGTTGCCTGGCGCTCGCGCACAGGTGCGCTCCTACAGGTGAGCGGTGCTCAGAGGACGTTCTTGCCTTTGCCCGGGTGGTAGACCTGCTCGGTGTGGCCCTTCAACTGCTCCGGCCAGTAGTACACCTCGCGCAGGTTGCCGGTGGTGTAGCGCTCGGCTTCGTCGTTGAAGTGCGGCGATTGTGGATGCCCGCTCTCGCCGCCGGCGGTGATCGCGCGGGCGCTGACTTTGGGGCCGAACTCCACCACCGCGACGAAGCTGTTGCCGCTGGTGCCGTAGTAGCGCCTGGTGCCCGGCCAGCGGTGCGCGCCGAAGGAGGCCAGCGAGCCCCAGCGCGAGGAGGTGAAGGGCACCGGGATGCTCGGCTTGCTGTCGTCGAAGGGCTGCACCAGGTCGCCGGTGAGGCGCTGGAACCGGTTGATCTCGCCCCAGGCCACGCCCCAATGGCCGAAATCCTTCTCCAGCCGGTCGACCGCTTCGGACAGCGCGCCCAGCCGGGCCTTCGGGCCGGCCTTCTCGGCCATGGCGTCGTAGATCGACAGGCCCTCGGCGGTGTCGACGCGGCGCACTTCGTCCCACAGCGTGTCGCCCCAGAACACCGCCAGCGACGTCGGCATCGAGGCAATGCCCCAGCGGTAGTCCCATTGGCGCAGCATGGCGATCGGACCGGCCAGCTTCTGCCTCAGCGGATCGTGTACCGGCAGCGCGTCGTAATCGGCCACCAGGATCGGGATCTGCCGCGCGAAGGCCGGCAGGTAAGAGTCGAACGCGGCGGTGATCAGCGAGGCGCGGGTGAACTGGTCCTTGCCGTCCAGCACTCGGATGGCGTGCAGGCCGCGCGGGTTCTCGCCGAAGGTATCCATGTAGCGCGGGAAGTCTTCTTTCTTCGGGCTGTACTTGCCGGCGGCGGAGTAGGGCCAGTTGTTGGTGTTGAACACCCAGCCGTTGGGCGGGTTGACCACGTGCGGCGCCTGGTCCAGCGGCGTGAGGCCCTGCCAGTCGGTGGCGGGGTTGGAGCCATCGACCGGCTGGGTGTAGTCGAAGCGGTCGTCGCGCCTGGGGATGAACTGCGGGTGCAGGTAGGCGACCTCGCCCTTGTCGTCGGCGAACAGGGTGTTGTTGGACGAGTTGGCCTTCAGCTCGGCCACCTTCATGTAGCTGGCGTAGTCATGCGCCTTGGTGCGCAGCCAGCTCTGCTCCAGCGCCGGAACCGGCCGGTTCATCAGTGCCATGGCGATCCACTTGCCGTCGCCCTTGCCATCATCGGCCGCGCGCACGATTGGGCCGTGGTGGGTGAAATAGGCGGTGAACGTGCGCTCGGCCTTCGAGCCATCCTTCGTGCGGTAGGGCACGGTGATGCGCCGCTCGGTTACCGGCCGCAGTTCCTTGCCATAGCGGTAGTAAAGCTTGCCGTCCTTGCGCACGATCGTCTCGGCGAACTCGTCCACCACGTCGGCGCCGGTGGAGGTGTGCATCCATCCGATGTGGTGGTTGAAACCCTGGTAGACGAAGAACTGGCCCCAGGTCACCGCGCCGTAGGCGTCCAGCCCGGCGTCGGAGGTCATCTGCAGTTCGGAGCGGAAGAAGAACGAGGTGTGCGGGTTGATCAGCAGCAGCGCGTGGCCGTCGGCGGTGAGCCTGGGCGCGATGGCGATGCCATTGGAGCCGGTTGGTTCCACCCAGCTCGGGTGTGCTCCGGCCATCGCCAGGGGAACCGGTGCGTCACCGTCCCTGCCGTAGAACGCCTGCAACTGCTTGAGCGATACCCGTTCGATGTCGCCGCCGATGCTGCCTTCGCTGAAACTCAGCGCCATCCACGGCTCGTAGTGCGTGATGACGCGTGGATGCACGTGCGGATGGGTGGCGAGGTAATAGTTGAGTCCGTCGGCCCACGCATTCATCAGCGACTTCAGCCAGCCGGGGCTCTGCGCATAGAGCGTCTTCAGCTCGACCGGATCGATGAACAGCTTCTGGCGCAGGTCCGACCAGATCGCCTTTTCGCCCTCGGCCTCGGCCAGCCGGCCCAGCGCGTTGAGGTAATTGGTCTCGACGCGGTTGAAATCGTCCTCGGCCTGCGCATAGACCATGCCGAACACCGCGTCGGCGTCGGTCTTGCCGTGCACGTGGGCAATGCCCCAGTCGTCGCGGGTGATCGTCACCGCCTGGGCTTGCTGCTGCCAGCGGGCGGCGTCGGAGGCTGTCGTGGAAGCGTGGGCGCTGCCCATGCCAAGCGCGAGCAGCGCGATGGTGGAGAACAGGTGGCGGCGGAGCGGCTTGACCGCAGCCGATGGCGTGTTGACCGGATCGATCATGGCTTGGCCTCCATGGAATAGCTCGCGCCGGGGCCGGGCGTGTCGCCAGCGCCCTGCGGACATGCCGGCAACCTTAGCAGCGTGTGTCGGGTGAAGGGCAGCAAAGGCGTGCCGCGGCAGCTTGCCTCCAATCGCCCGTCGGCAGCTTCCCCTTGAGATAAGAAAGGCTCGAGGTCCCTGGGCTGCTTGCCGCGAACGGGGACGCTATTGCCTCAGCCCCGCGTGGGCAGCGCGCTCAACCCAGCGGCCGCACGCGGAAGTTGCGTCCCTTGATCCGACCGGCGCGCAACCGTTCCAGCGCCTTGTTCGCGAGCGAACGGGTCACCGCCACGTAGGCGCGGGTGGCGAAGACGTCGATCTTGCCGACGTCGTCGGCACCGAGCCCGGCCTCGCCGGTAAGCGCGCCGAGAATGTCGCCCGGACGCAGTTTGTCCTGGCGGCCGGCATCGATCACCAGGGTCTTCATCGGTGCCAGATGCAAGGTCTTGCCGCGCGGCGGTGCGAGCTTGAGCGCCTGCCAGGACAGCGGCGTGCCGAGCACCTGCTCGAGGTTTTCTGCCTTGGGCTTTTCGCGCGGCGTGCAAAGCGCGATCGCCAGGCCCGCCTGCCCGGCGCGGCCGGTGCGGCCGATGCGGTGGGTATGGGTGTCAGGGTCGTGCGCCATGTCGTAGCTGATCACCAGTGGCAGCGCCGCGATGTCCAGCCCGCGCGCGGCCACGTCGGTGGCCACCAGCACGTTGCAGCTGCGGTTGGCGAAGCGCACCAGCACCTCGTCGCGGTCGCGTTGTTCCATGTCGCCGTGCAGCGCCAGCGCGGAGAAGCCGCGGCGATCGAGCTCCTGCGCCACCGCATCGACGTCGCGGCGCATGTTGCAGAACACCAGCGCGTGCTGGTCGCGTTCGGTGGCGAGCAGCTGGGCCAACGCCTCGGGCTTGCGCGCCGGTTCGACGTCGATGAAACGCTGCTCGATCGACGGGCGGGCCTCGGGCGCGGCTTCCACCGTCACCTCCACCGGGTCGTGCTGCAGCCGCTGGCTCACGGCGCGAATGGCCTCGGGCCAGGTGGCGGAGAACAACAGCGTCTGGTGATGCCTGGCGATGCGCTTGACGATGTCGTCGATCGCCTCGCTGAAGCCCATGTCCAGCATGCGGTCGGCTTCGTCCAGCACCAGCGTGCGAATGCCGCCGCCGTGCAGGCTGCCGCGCTTGAGGTGTTCCTGCACGCGCCCGGGCGTGCCGACGACGATGTGCGGATCATGCGTGAGCGAGGCCAGTTGCGGCCCCAGCGGCATGCCGCCGCACAGGGTCAACAGCTTGACGTTGGGAATGTTGGCGGCCAGCCGGCGGATCGCCTTGCTGACCTGGTCGGCCAGTTCGCGGGTGGGGCAGAGCACCAGCGCCTGCAGGCGGATCGTGCTGGCCTCCAGCGATTGCAGCAGGGCCAGCCCGAACGCGGCGGTCTTGCCGCTGCCGGTCTGCGCCTGGGCGATCACGTCGCGCTCCTGCAGCATCGGCGGCAGGCTTTGGGCCTGCACGGGCGTCATCTGTTCGTAGCCGAGCGTCTGCACGCTGGCGAGCAGGGCGGGTTGCAGCGGGAGCGAGTCGAAAGTGGTCATCCGTCATTGTCGCATGCGCAAGCGGCATGCCGGCTTGACGAGCCGGCGCCGCTGCGGCAGGTTTCGAGGTCCCCGACACGGTGAAGCGACCCCTCTTGCCCCTGTCCCTTTCCGGGCGCGCGACCCGGCATCGCGCACGTCGATGGCTGCTGCCGCTGGTGCTGCTGGTGCTGCTGGCGGGCCTGGCGGGCTGCGGCCCGGTGCGCAATCCGATGGCGCACTGGGTTCCGTCGCCCAACTACGACCAGCGTCGCCCGGTGGCGATCGTCATCCATTTCACCGACCAGGATTCGGTGCAGGAGAGCCTGCACACCCTGCGCACCGCCAACAGCGGCGGGCCGGTGAGCGCGCATTACCTGGTCGGCAGCGACGGCGGGATCTACCAGCTGGTAGCCGACAGCAAGCGCGCCTGGCAGGCCGGACCGGGACGCTGGGGCACGATCACCGATCTCAATTCGTCGTCCATCGGCATCGAGCTGGACAACGACGGCCACTCGCCCTTTGCGCCCGCGCAGATCGACAGCCTGCTGCGCCTGCTTGCCGACCTCACCACGCGCCTGCACATCCTGCCCACGCAGGTCATCGGCCACGAAGACCTGGCTCCCGGCCGCAAGAACGACCCCGGCCCGCTGTTCCCCTGGCAGCGGCTGGCCGACGCCGGCTATGGCCTGTGGCCGCGCGGCCCGCTGGTGGAACCGCCGCCGGGCTTCGATCCGTGGATGGCGCTGGCGCTGGTCGGCTACCCGCTGGACGACCGCCCCGCCGCGGTGCGCTCCTTTCATCACCACTTCCGCGGCACGGAGGGCGACACGCTCGATGCACAGGACCTGCGCGTGCTGTATGCGCTCTCGCGTCAACTGACAGGTACGCCGCTGCCGGGCCCCGTACTGGTCGCGCCCGGCCAGTAACCGCGCGGCATCACCAGGCTTGGCGAGCTGTCGATTCGCCGCCATCCCGTTCGTCGGAAGCATGGAAGCCCTTTGCGGGGCTCCATACCTTCGATCCATCGACGAGGAAGTGCCATGCAGATCCAGCCTTACCTTTTCTTCGACGGCCGCTGCGAAGAGGCCGTTGCGTTCTATCGTGACGCGCTCGGCGCGCAGGTGATCGCGCTGATGCACTACAGCGACGCGCCGCAGGGCAATGCCGATTGCCCGGGCGGTTCGCCGCCGCCGGCGGACAAGGTTATGCATGCCTGCCTGCAGATCGGCCAGACGCAGGTGATGGCGTCGGACGGCTTCGCCAAGGGGCATCCGGAATTCAAGGGCGTCTCCCTTTCCATCACCGCCGACGACGATGCGCAGGCGCGGCGGCTGTTCGACGCGCTCGCCGAGGGCGGACAGGTTCAGCAGCCGCTCGGCCCGAGCTTCTTCGCCTCCAGCTTCGGCATGGTGGCCGACCGCTTCGGCGTGTCGTGGATGGTGGTGGCGGGGACGCCGGGGCAGGATTAGCCGGCAAAGCGGGAAGCGACGCCCGGTTGGCGCCGCTCCCGCGCCACGTGGATGGCGAACACCGCCGCGGTGGCACCGCTGAGCGCGAGGAACACGATCGGGATGTCCAGCACCGAACCTTCGTGCAGCACGCTCATGGCGACCGTGCCCAGTGCCGCCACGCCCATCCGCACGAAGCCCAGCAGCGAGGCGGCATGGCCGGCTGTGCGCCGGAACGGCGCCATCGCCTTGGCGGTGGCTACCGGCACCACCAGGCCGACGCCGCAGAAGCACACGCTGATGGGTATCAGGAAGGCGGCCAGGCTGCCCTCGGCGCCGAGCAGCAGCGCAACCGCCAGCAACGCCAGCGAGCCGGCCAGCAGAATGGCCAGGCCGGCGGCCAGGATCCGCAGGTAGGCCGATCTCGGCGTCAGCCAAATGCACAGGCCGGCACCGGCCACGAAGGCCACCAGGATCGACGCAGCGACGATCACGATCGCGCCGCTGCCTTCGTTTAGCACGTTGATGACCAGGTCCGGCGCTCCGATCAGCGCGGTGTAGACCACGCCTACCGCGCAGCCACCGAGCAGGGCGAAGACGACGAACCGCGGGGTGCCCAGGATGCGTCGCCAGGTGCGCCACAGTCGGCGCGGGCGCAGCGCGCGGTGGTCGGGGCAGGGGCGAGTTTCCGGTAGCCAGCGCCACACCGCAAACCACAGCAACATGCCCAGCGCGGCCAGCACCGCGAAATTCGCGCGCCAGCCGAACGCCCGCGCCAGCCAGACGCCGGCGACCGGACCGACCGCCGGCGCCAGCGCGAAGGCGGCGTTCAACTTAGCGTAGACGCGCTGGCGCCGCTCGGCCGGGAACGCATCGCGCACCGCCGCGTCAGCCACCACGCTGCCGGCGCTGGCGCCCAGCCCCTGCACCAGCCGGCTGCCCAGCAAGGGCCAGATCGAGACGCTGGCCAGGCTGAGCAGGAAGCCCACGGTGAGCACGGCGGTGCCGCCGAGCATCACCGGTCGCCGGCCGTAACGGTCGGCCAGCGGTCCGAGCCCGAGCTGGCTGATCGCCGACCCGGCCAGATAGAACGTCATGGTCAGCTGCACCAGGCCGTAGTCGGCGGCCAGCGCGTGCGCGATGGCCGGCATCGCCGGCGTGTACTCGGTGTCGCCGAAGGGCGCCAGCGCCATCATGAAGGCCAGCAGCGCCAGCGCCGGTTGCGGCATCCGCGCCGGGCCGCGCCGCGTCGTTGACGCGCCGTTGGCGGCATCGGTGCCGGAATCGGCGGATCGGCAGGACATGCGGTGGCCTTGCGCCCGGTCAGGCCTGTCACCATTGGCGCTCGCCCGAGAATGTTCCGTGAGGCGCGCTGGCGGCAGCGCCGTTCCGCAAGCAAAGGATCCGGACAGGCATGGCCCCATCCCACCGCGACGCTCGCGCGGCCGGCCCGGCAGGCGGTTTGCGCCGCTGGCTTCGGCAGGACGTCGAGCGGCCGCTGGAGGCGCTGGCCGGCGGCCGCGCGCGGTTGAAGGTGCTCGTGTTGCTGGCCTGCGTGCTGTCGCTGGACGCGGCCGACAAGGCTACCGTCGGGGTGGTGGCGACGCCGATCAAGAACGCCCTTCACGTGGGCAACCTGCAGATCGGCTGGCTGGTGACCGCCTCCACCGCGGTGGCCGCGGTAATGACCTTGCCCTTTGGCGCGCTGGTCGACCGCGTGCGGCGGGTGCGGCTGCTGGTGATCGCGCTGCTGGTGTGGTCGGCCACCATGGTGGCCAGCGGACTGGCCGTGTCCTATCCGATGTTGCTGCTCAGTCGCCTGGCGCTGGGGGTGGTCGCCTCGGCCGCGTCTCCGGCGGTTACCTCGCTGACCGGCGATTTCTTCCGACCGGACGAACGCGGGCGCATCTTCGGTTATGTGCTGGCCGGCGAACTGCTGGGCGTGGCGTTCGGTTTCCTGATTTGCGGCAATGTGGCGGCGTGGCTGTCCTGGCGTGTCTCGTTCCGGGTGCTGGCGGTGCTGGGCTTCGCGCTGGCGCTGGTGCTGTGGCGGTACCTGCCCGAGCCCGCGCGCGGAGGGCAGGGCCGGATTCCGCCCGGTGCGCGCCGCGTGCCTGCCGAGGGCGAGCCCGCCTGTGCGCCGGCAGGAAGCGCGGCGCGCAGCGGCTCGCTGCGGCGGGTGATCCGCTGGCGCGGCGTGCGTCCGCGCCACGCGCTGATGACCATGAATCCGGCCACCGCGTCGCTTTGGCGCGCGGTGCGCTACGTGCTTTCGGTGCCGACCTACCGAACCCTGATCGTCGCCTCTGCGCTGGGTTATTTCTATTTCACCGGACTGCGCACCTACGCCATCGTGTTCATGCGCGGACGCTTTGGGCTGGACCAGGCCACGGGCAGCACGCTGGCCGTGCTGATCGGATTGGGCGCGATCGTGGGCGTGTTGCTGGCTGGCCGCCTGGGCGACCGGCTGATCGATCGCGGCCGGCTCACCGGCCGCGTAGTGGTGGCGGCAATGGCCTACCTGCTGGCGACGGCGGCGTTCCTGCCCGGCCTTTCGATCGGCACGTTGTGGCTGGCCGGGCCGTTCTTTTTCCTCGCCGCCGCGGGTATCGGTGGCGCCAACCCGGCCGTGGATGCCGCGCGCCTGGACGTGATGCCCTCGGCCCTATGGGGCCGTGCCGAGGGCGTGCGGGCGACCTTCCGCTTCGCGCTGGAGGCGATCGCGCCGCCGTTGTTCGGCTACGTCGCTGCCCGCTTCGCCGGCCATGCGGGCGCGGGCAGCGCCGCCGCGGGTGCCGCGGCCGGTAGTGCGGCCACGGCGCGCGTGGGCGCGGCGGGGCTGGGAGACGCTTTCCTGGTGATGCTCGCGCCGCTGGCGCTTGCGGGCGTGCTGCTGCTGGTGCGCACCACCCGCACGTATGCCCGCGACGTGGCATCGGCGCTTGCCGCCGAGCGGCGGACGCGCGAGCGCGGCTAGCGCGGAACATGGACCGGCCCGCCATCGACGCGGTTCGCTCGAACGCCCGCTTGACGCAAGCGCTCGCCTTCGGCGCCAAGATGGGCCATGCCCACGTCGAATCCTTCCCGGGCGTGAACAAGCCACCCGGGGACGCACGCATTCGCCATACGTGAGACAGCCCATTGGAACCATGGACTTTCTCCGGCGCTGCGGCCGGAGAAGCGGACGCCCCAACAGGGACGTCCGGACATCGAATGTCCGCAGCGAATCCCGAGGAGAACATCGCAATGAGCAATCGTTTCGAACGCACTGGCCCGTTGACCGAGCTGACCAGCTACCCGCAATGGGCCCAGGACATGGTCGGCGCCTGCGAGGAGGCCAAGCAGAGCGTGATCCGCCACGAACTGTGGAACCTGATGCGCGAGAACCGGCTCGACCGGCAGGGCACCCGCGATTTCATGGCGGGCATCTGGCCGGTGATCGAGCGCTTCCCCGCCTACATGGCGCGCAACCTGCTCAAGACCCAGTACGGCCGCAGCCCCGGCGACAACATGGCCCGCCGCTGGCTGGTACGCAACATCCGGGTCGAACAGAACCACGCCGACTACTGGCTCAACTGGGCCGAGGGCGCCGGCGTGCCGCGCTGGGACGTGCTTTACGGCGAACGCGCCCAGGGCACCCAGGTGCTGGCCGACTGGTGCGAGGAGGTCAGCCAGTCCGACAGCCTGGCCGCCGGCATCGTGGCCACCAACTACGCGGTGGAGGGCGCCACCGGCGAGTGGTCGCAATTGATCTACGACAGCGCCAGCTACGCGCAGAGCCTGCCGGAGGACAAGCGCATCCAGAGCCTGCGCTGGCTGCAATTGCACGCTGCCTACGACGACACCCACCCCTGGGAGGCGCTGGAGATCGTCTGTACCCTCAAGGGAACCGCTCCGGCTGCCGATGAAGTGGACCACCTCGCCGAGTGCGTCAGGCGCAGCTACATCGGCATGCGCATCCTGGCCGATCGCTGCGTCGCAGGTGCCCGCGTTTACGGAACCGTGAACGAGGTGGCGGCTTGATAGGGCGTAAAAGATGAACAATCACCCGTAGAATTGCGCGGGTCAGCCACAGGATAGGGGATTGAATGCCTGCCGCCGTGCCTAGCTTGCCCTCGTTGCCGCGGCGCCTGGTGCCGCTGGCATGGGGGCTTGCGGCCGTCATTGGCTTGATCCTGGTATTCACCTGGGGCGCGTTGCAGATCCAGGTCGCTCTCGCCGGTTTTCTCAACGGCGAGAGCATCTGGTCCAAGGCCCAGAAGCAGGCGGTCATCGACCTGGACAACTACGCCGCCAGCGGCGCGCCGGCCGACTTGGCCGCCTACCGGCGCAACTACGACATCCTGCGCATCGATCGATGGACCCGCGACGTGGTGGCCGCCGGCGACTACGACCGCGACGCGGTGGGCCAGGCGCTGTTACGCGTCAACACCATGCAGTCGGCGGTGCCGGGCGTGATCTTCATGCTCGATCATTTCGCCACGGCGCCCTACATGAAGGAGGCGCTGGCGGCATGGCGGTCGGTCGACCGCCAGGTCGCCGAACTGGACACCGTTGCCCATGAAGTGGAGGCGGCCCACGCGAGCGGCGCGATGGATGCGGCCGCCATCGCGCGCCAGCGGGCGCGCATACGTGCACTGAACGATTTCATCGAGCCACGCGCCAAGGTGTTCTCGCAGGAGGTGGCGCACGGTGCGGTCTGGATGGGACGGGTGCTTTATTCGACCATCTTCGGCGCCACCTGCCTGGCCACGATGCTGTGGCTGTGGATGGCGCGGCGCGTGCTGGCCGGCATGCGCGGCAGCGAAGAGCGCTACCGGCTGCTGTTCGACCGGGCCGCCGATGCGATCGTCATGGTCGACGAGCACGACGGACAGATCCTGGACGCCAACCGCAAGGCGGTCGAATGGACCGGCCGTGGTGCGCAGGAGCTCGTCGGCACGCCGTTCGCCGCGCTGTTCGAGCGCGGCCAGCCGCGCGGGGAGGGCATGACCCAGGGTGCGTTGCGCGAGCGCGGCGGGCAATCCCGCCCGGTGGAAACGCAAAGCAGCCTGGTGCGCTGGGGCGAGCGCGCCGTGCGCCAGGCGATCGTGCGCGACATTTCCGAGCGGTTGAACCTGGAGCAGGAGCGGCGCATCGCCGCCGAAGCGCTGGCCAGCATCGCCGAAGGCGTGATCATCGCCGATGCCGAACGCCGGGTGATCTCGGTCAACGCCGCGCACCTGGCCATCACCGGCCTGTCGCTGCAGGACGTGCAGGGACGTCGCTTCGACGAAACCCGCTGCCTGGCCGACGATACGCCGCTGCCGCCTTCGGTCTGGGGTGCGCTGGACGCCGGCGGCAACTGGTTGGGCGAAGTGCACAGCCAGCGTGCCGACGGCAGCGTCTATCCGGAATTGCTGAGCATCAGCGTGATCCGCGATGCGGAAGAGCGCGTGCAGCATTACGTGGCGGTGTTCACCAACATCAGCACGACCAAGGCCAACCAGCGCAGGCTGGAACACCTGGCCACGCACGACCCGCTGACCGGGCTGGCCAACCGCGCGGAGTTCGAACGCCAGTGCACGCAGGCGATCAACACCGCCGACCGCGAGCACGGCGCGGTGGCGGTGCTGTTCATCGACCTGGACGCCTTCAAGGTGGTCAACGACAGCTACAGCCACGCCATCGGCGACCGCTTGCTGGTGCACGTGGCCGAGCGCATCAGTCGCGACCTGGGCGAGCACGACGTGGCCGGGCGCATCGGCGGCGACGAATTCACGGTGCTGATCGGCAAGCTGGTTTCGCGCGAGCAGGCCAGCACGCTGGCGCAGCGCCTGCTGGTGGTGCTGGGCGAGCCGATGAAGGTGGGCGACTACGAGGTCGCGCTGAGCGCCAGCATCGGCATTGCCGGCTACCCGCTCGACGGCAGCGATCCGGTCACGTTGATCGCGAACGCTGATGCCGCCATGTACGCGGCCAAGACGCAGGAGCGCAACACGTATCGCTTCTACTCGCCGATGATGCAGGCCGACGCGCGCAAGCGCCTGGCGCTGGCGGCGGAGCTGCGCCAGGCGCTTGCGCGCGACGAGTTCCGGCTGGTTTACCAGCCCAGCGTGGACATGCGCAACGGCAAGGTGGTGGCGGTCGAGGCCCTGTTGCGCTGGCGCCATCCGGCACGTGGCGAGGTGTCGCCGGGCGAATTCATCCCGATGGCCGAGAAGCTCGGCCTGATCCGCCACGTCGACGATTGGGTGCTGCAGGCCGTCGCCCGGCAGATGCGCCAGTGGGACGAGGAGGGCATGCCGCCGATCCGCGTGGCCGTGAACATCTCGGCCGGGTCCTACGGCGCGCCGCATTTCGTCGAAGACGTGCGCCGCTGGCTGGTGACCGAGCGGGTCGCGCCGCAGCGCCTGCTGCTGGAAATCACCGAGGGGGCGATCCTGCGCCTGGGCGACGAGATGGAGCGCACCATGAATGCGCTGCACTCGCTGGGCGTGGGCGTGGCCATCGACGACTTCGGCACCGGCTATTCGTCCATGGCCTATCTCAAGCTGCCGGCGATCGCCTTCCTCAAGATCGACCAGAGCTTCGTCGCGGGCTTGCCCTCCAGTTCGCACGATGCGGCCATAGTCGAGGCGATGCTGGCCCTGTCCAAGCGGTTGGGCCTGTGCGCCATCGCCGAGGGCATCGAGACCGAGGCGCAACACGAATTCCTGCTGCGCGCCGGTTGCACCGAAGGCCAGGGCTATCTCTACGCCCGGGCGCTGGAAGTGCCGGAGATCGAACGCATGCTCCGCCCCGGGCAGCGGCCCGGCAGCGCCCGCCTGCGGCTGGTGCCGCCGGCCCGGCGCTAACGGCCGTCGCGAACCGTAGGGTGGGCTTCAGCCCACCGCTCTTTCGCACCCGTGCTGGCGGGCTGAAGCCACCCTGCAAACACGACGTCAGTGGTCGCGGATCTCGGTCAGGACGCGCTGCACGGCAGCGGCGACGACCTGCGGCTGCTCGTAGGGAATCACGTGTCCGGAGTGTTCGGCGACGAGCAGGAAGCTGCGCGTGGACAGCGACGTCATCGCTTCCTGCGCCTGGCGCCACTGCTCGTCCTCGGCGTTCGGTGGGAGCGAGGTCTTGCCGCGGCGGATGATGGCCAGCGGCGTGTCGCCCAGCGTGCCGTAGCCGCCGGGCTTGCGCATGGCGGCAGGGACACGGTCGATGGCCTCGTACTCCTGCTTCAGCGTGCGCAGGATGGCAGGAGTGAACGCCATCTGGACCTCGGCCGGCGTGCCGGGTGGCAAGGCGGTCACCGGCGCGCCTTCCCTGGCGCCATCCAGGGCGCCGTTGATCTGGGCGATGATGGCCTGGCGTGCCTTGGCGGCACCAGGCGCGAACACGATGCTTTCGGGCGTGGCATCCACCAGCACCACGCCGGCCACCTCGCCCGGGTATTTCCGCGCGTAGAAGCGTGCCAGCAGCCCACCTGCGGAGTGCCCGACCAGCACCAGCGGACGCCCGAAGCGTTCGGCGAGGACGAGCTTGTGCAGGTCCTCGACCATGTCCTGCCGGGTGCGCGGACCGGTTACCGGATCGCTCCAGCCCAGGCCCGCGCGGTCATAGATGCACACCTGGGCGAACGGCGCGATCAGGTCTTGCGCCTTGCCGTAAGTGGAGTAGGCCGTGTACTGCGACAGGCCGCCCTCGAAGATCACTACCGGCCCCTCGGGCGTGCCCTTGCACTGAATGTGCAGGCGGCGCCCGCCGATGTCGACCAGCCGGCCGGGTGGTGCCGGCTTGGCGTAGACAACGGCAGGTGAAGCCGGGGCAGCCCGGGGCGAGGGGAACGATGCCGGCGCGGCCATCGTGGCCGACATCAGGGCGAGCGAAACCACACACGCACGAAGCATGGGATGACTCCTTGGCAGGTTGGCGGGATCGTCGGTCGGCGCCGGGATCTGCGTTCAGCCGGTGGCGATCTTCGGCGGGTGAATCCGCGTACGCCGCCGGTACAGCTTGAGCACGAGGTCCAGCGCAATAAACAGTGCCGCCAGGGCGATGCCGCCGCGCGCGCCGTCGTTGGTCGACCTGGCCAGGAAAAGGGCGCCGTCCGCCAGCCACCACGCCAGCAGCGCGAGGAAGGCCAGGTGGATGCCGATCTCCAGCCATCGCGTCGGCGGCGACCAGCGCCCTTGGCGGTAGACCACGCCCAGGTTGACGAACGCCAGCAACCACAGCAGCACGACCGGCGGCGCCCGCCAGCGCAGGAACGCCGGGTCGAAGGCGAACACCCGCGGCAGCGGATCGGGCAACTGGCCGATGATCCATGGCAGGCAGGTCATGAACACGGCGCCGATCACGAACCAGGCGAAACCTATCCCGAAGGTCTTGCGATCGATGCGGTCGGGGTCGACGCCACGGGGGCGCCAGGCCGGCCTGGCCAGGCCCAGTTCGCGCACGCCGACCGCGACCAGGGCCATCATGACCAGGAAGCCGGGCCACCAAAGGGAACCCAGGCCCCAACTGAACCACCAGGCCGACGCCGGCTGCCCCTGGAATACGCGCGGCAGCGTCAGGGCCCATTGCAGGCCGATGCCGCCGAGGGACAGCAGTGCGAACGAGCGGGTCTGTTCGGCCGGGATGATTACCAGGCCCGGGGGACGATAGCGAGCGGCGATCCCGGCAGGGGTACCGAAGTCGTGCAGCAACCCCAGCACCATGGCGTCATCCGCCGCCCGGCCTTCGCGCTGCGCCCGGTCGTCGAGCATCTCGGTCAGCAGGCCGCGCAGTTCCAGGCCGATTCCGTTGCGGTCCTTGCCCGGCAGCCGGCGCATCACGTCGACCACATAGGATTCGATCACGTCGTTCGCATTCATGTCCCGCTCCCCTCCAGCAAGCCGGCCATGGTCCCGACCAGGGCGCCCCAGGTAGCCGTCAGTTCGGCGAGCAGCGCCTCGCCAGCGTCGTTCAGGTGGTAATAGCGGCGCGGCGGCCCGTCCTCGATCCGCCACGCGGACGCCAGCACGCCCTGACCGTCCAGTCGGCGGAGCAGGGGATAGAGCGTCCCTTCCTCGATCGGCATGCCGCGCTGGGCCAGGGCCTGGCGCAGCGAGTATCCGTACTGCGGTTCGCGCAGCTGGCTGAGTACTGCCAGCACCAGCGCGCCGCGGCGAAGTTCGAGTTCCAGCTTGGCCGTCGGGTTTTCGCGGGATTCCGCCATGCTGCACCTCGTATAGTGCGATGCACACTACCTTGTGTCGCACAGTACGTCAACAGGGTGCGGCATCAGAGGGGGCGAGGCGCTGCAAGGGGTGGCTGCCCGCGTGGCGCGACACAAGCCACAGCCTGCGCCGCGGGAAGCGCGGCGCGGGCAAGGTGAGCGTCGGCCACCCAGTTAGTGAAGTTGTACCTCGACCACCTGGGTCGCCGAACGATAGAGCGCCGGCAGCCACTGCTTCAGGTGCGCCACCTTGGGGGCGTCGTTGTAGACGATGTAGGCGTTGTGCGGATGCTGCGCGGCGAAGTTCTGGTGATAGGCCTCGGCCGCGTAGAAATCCTGCAGCGGCACGACCTGGGTGACGATCGGGGCGTCGAACGCGTGGGCGGCGGTGAGCTGGGCGATGTAGGCCTTGGCGACCCGCTCCTGTTGCGGCGTGGCGTAGAAGACCACCGAGCGGTACTGGCTGCCGACGTCCGGCCCCTGCCGGTTGAGCTCGGTGGGATCGTGGGCGGCCGAGAAGAACACTTTCAGCAGTTGGCCGTAGCTGACCTGGCGGGGGTCGTAGGCCACTTTGACTGACTCGGCATGTCCGGTATCGCCGTCGCTGACGCGCTCGTAGGTGGCGGTGTCGGCACTGCCGCCGGCGTAGCCGGACCAGGCTTGGCGCACGCCGCGGACATGGTCGAACACCGCTTCCACGCCCCAGAAGCAGCCGCCGGCGAACACCGCGACCTGTTCGCCCGCCTGGGCGGACGGGGGATCGAGCCTGGGGTCGGGCAAACGACTGATGTCGTCGGCCGTGGCTGGGCCGGAAACACCGCAACCGGCCAGTGCGCCGGCCAGTGGGATCAGGGCGAACCATCGACGGATCATGGGCATACCTCGCTGAGCACAGTGAGCTACGGACGCATGACGGGATCGGGTGCGACGCGCTCGCAAGGTATTCGCCCGGCGGCGCTTCCCGGTTACCTCACGGTGCTTGTCCCCTCCGAGAGGGACCCGGGGGGCGCGCTTGCCGGGAAAGCATCAGAGCACGCGGATTTCCACGTCGCCCAGTTGCACGGTCTGTCCCGCGTGGATCTTGCAGGTCTTGCGCAGCTCGCGTTGTCCATCGACGTGCACTTCACCGCTGGCGACCAGCGCCTTGCCGGCGCCGCCGCTGTCGCACAGGCCGCTCAGCTTGAGCAGCTGGTTCAGTTCGACGTGGTCGCGTTCAAGCTGGAAAGTGAGTTGCTGCATGGCGGGGCAGGCGTCCGGCGGGGTGCGCCAGTGTATCGGCTGCACAAGAGACGAGGGCGCCGCAGTTGCGTCGCCCTCGTGGGATCAGTTCAACGATCCGTCAGTGGTAGTAATTGCTGATCCGGTCGGTGAAGGTGGTATCGGCAAAATCCGGCCAGTTGTCCTTGTCGAACCCCGGCGCGTCTTTCAAACGGTCCTTCGATACGTCGAGCACCAGGCAGTGGTTCTCGGTGTCCAGGCGCATGGCGTTCCACGGCACGGCGAACAGTTTGTCGCCCATGCCGAGCACGCCGCCGAAGGACAGCACGGCGTACTGGATCGTGCCGCTGGCAGTGTCGATCATCAGGTCCTTGATCTCGCCGAGATCATCGCCCGAGGCGTTGCGGACGTTCTCGCCGTTGAGCGTGCTCGAAGCCAGCACGGTGCCCGTGCCCAAACCCGCACGGTTGGGATGGCTGGCGTTGTAACCGGTCGATTGAATGGTCATGGCGATGCTCCTGGGCAGTGAGGGGAGTCGTCGTGGGTGCGACGGTTTCCACTCTGCCGCAAGCGCCGTGACGCGAGGGGCAAACGGTCGTAAACAAGCCTTTAGCCCCCCGCCTTGCGCCCGTCGATGCGCGCCTGCAAAGCCATGGCTGCGGCGGGATTGCGCTCCTTCGCGCTGCTGATGAAAAAGATGAACACGTCGCGTGGTGCCGCCTCCGGTTGCAGGCTGGCGACGTGCGGGAGCGGGGCCGGATCCTTGCCCTGCGCCCAGCCCCGTGCGTGTTCGGCCCACGTGTCCAGCGCGTCCGCCGGATAGCCGTCCGGCTGGTCGGCGGCGCTGCGCATCAACCGCGCGTAGACGAAGTCGCCGGTGGCATCGGCGAAGGACGGATAGCGGTCGGCGTCGGTGAACACCGTAGGCACGCCGTGGTTGCGAGCCAGCTCGACGTAGCGTTCGCTGGCGAAGCTCGGGTGGCGCACTTCCAGCACGTGGCGCAGCGGCCGTCCGTTCAATTCGCGCGGAAGCGCATCGAGGAAGCCGGCGATGTCGTCCGCGTCGAACGGTCGCGAAGGAGCGAGTTGCCAGTTGATCGGCCCCAGCCGGTCGCCCATTTCCTCCAGCCCGCCGAACACGAACGCATCGATGCCCTTGCCGGCGCCCGCCAGGCGCTTGCTTTCGACCACGTAGCGCGGCGCCTTCAGCGCGAACACGAAACCCTCCGGCGTTTCGCCGGCCCATTTGCCGTAGGTGGCCGGCTTCTGTGCGCCGTAGAAGGTGCCGTTGATCTCGATCGCGCGCAGTTGCCGGCTCGCGTATTCGAGCTCGCGCCGCTGCACCAGGCCGGCCGGGTAGAAGTTCTTGCGCCAGGGCGCGAAGGTCCAGCCGCCGATGCCGACGCGGATGGGACTTGCGGCCGGGGTGGCGAAAAGATCGGGCGTGCCAGCCATGGGATCGCTCCGGGGGAGGGAAGATCCCATCTTGCCACCGTCGAGCGGGGACCTCGAACAGCTGCATTTTGCCGGCGCTGCACGCTCTCGAGGTCCCTGTAGGAGCTCACTGGTGGGCGATGCTCTTCGCCGTACTTCGATAAAGCATCGACGCCAGTGGGCGCCGCGGGCCGCGAACCAGCTTGGCAACGGCGCGATCCTCGCGAACTGCAAGTCGCTGTGCGGCTTGCGCTCCAGCTTGCAGGGTTCCCGGCACCCGGTCGTGGTCGCGATCAATCGGCCTTTGATGCTCCCTGTCGACGCGCGCGTGCCGGCCGGCCTCTGGCCTTGCTGTCCGTTTGACGCGATAGTGGGCCGTTCTCATCAGTGGGAGTTCCGTTCATGACCCAGCCAGTCTTTTCCATGCGCCTGGCCGCCGCCTGCGCCCTGTTGTTCGCCACCACCGGCGCGCTGGCGCAGACGCCCGCGCAGCGGCCATTGCCGCCGCCGGTATCCACCGGCGACACCGCCCGGCCGCTGCCGGCGCAACTGGCCGACTTCGGCGCCTACGTCGACAGCGCGCGCAAGACCTTCGACGTGCCCGGCATCGCCGTGGCCATCGTCAAGGACGGCCGCGTGGTGATGGAGCAGGGCTGGGGCCTGCGCGAGCTGGGCAAGAAGGACAAGGTCGATGCAGGCACGCTGTTCGCGATCGCCTCCAATACCAAGGCCTTTACCGCCGCCGCGCTGCAACAGCTGCAGGAGCAGGGCAAGCTGGACATGGACGACCGGGTGATCGATCACCTGCCGTGGTTCCGCATGTCCGACGCGTACGTGACCCACGAGATGCGCATCCGCGACCTGCTGGCGCACCGCAGCGGCCTGTCGCTGGGCGCTGGCGACCTGCTGTACTGGCCGCCGACCGACTACACCACGAAGGACGTGGTCGAGCGCCTGGCGAAGGTGCCGATCAAGAACAGCTTCCGCGCCGGCTACGCCTACGACAACATCCTGTTCGCGGTGGCGACGCTGGTGATCGAACAGGCCTCCGGCCAGAGCTACGCCGATTACGTGCGCACGCACATTTTCGAGCCGGTCGGCATGGACGAGTCGTTGATCGACAAGACCTACCTGAAGGGCGGCATGGACGTGGCCACCGGCCATGCCAAGGCCGACTTCAAGGATCTGCGGCCCGTGCCGCCGATGGCCTGGCTCAACGATCCGGGCGCCGGCGGCATCTATTCCAGCGTGCACGACATGGCCAAGTGGATGAACGTCCAGCTGGCCGGCGGCAAGCTGCCGGCCACCGGCGCCGATGGCAAGGCCAGGCGGTTGTTCTCGGAAAAGAGCCAGCACGAGATGTGGTCGATGCTCACGCCCATCGGCATCAACAAGCCGCAGGTGCCGGAACTGGCGCCACTGACCCCCGACTTCTTCGGCTACGGCGAAAGCTGGTTCCTGTCCGACTACCGCGGCAAGAAGCTGGTGTGGCATACCGGAGGCTGGCCGGGCATGGTGTCGCGCGTGACCCTGGTGCCGGAGCTCAAGCTGGGCGTGGTGGTGCTGACCAACGCCGAGTCGGGCGCGGCCTTCAACGCGATCACCTATCGCGCGCTCGACGCCTACCTCAACCCGGGCAAGAAAACCGACTGGGTCGCCGTATACGACAAGGCCGTCAAGCACGCCCAGGCCAAGGCCGACGACAGCATGGCCACGCACGAGGCCGCGCGTGACAAGGACAGCAAGCCTTCGCTGCCGCTGGAAGGCTACGCCGGTACCTACCGCGACCCGTGGTACGGCAACGTCATCGTCAGCCGCGAAGGCGGCAAGCTGCGCCTGCGCTTCAGCCACACGCCGCAACTGGTCGGCACCATGACGCCGTGGCAGCACGACACCTTCACCGTGCGCTGGGACGACCGCACGCTCAACGCCGATGCCTTCGTCACGTTCGCCCTGGACGAGGACGGCCACGTGCGCGAGGCGCGCATGGAGCCGATCTCGCCGCTGACCGACTTCAGCTTCGATTTCCAGGACCTGCGGCTGGCGCCGGTGAAGACGGACGAGTCGGCCGACTGATCCTCACAGGGGCCGGGCGACCGGCCCCTTCCGGTTCGCGGTGGGTCGACGCGGAACCTGGTTGATGGCGCGGCGGGATACCTGTTTTTTCGCCGACTTGCGAGTACCGATTTTTTTCAGGAGCGCTTGCCATGTTGAAACCCACTCGCGGCGCGTTGGCGCTGCTTTTCACCGGCCTGCTTGCCTCCGGCGCCTGCGCGCGCGAGGCGGCATCGACCGCGCATCAGCTCTTTCAGGTCAGCCTGCCGGCATCGGCTGACGCGCCGGCCGCCGGGCGGCTGCTGGTGTTCGCCACGGAGGCGAAGGCGGCGAAGGCCGCTGCCGGGGACGGCAAGGTCGCCGAAGTGGACAGCAGCCCCTTCGCGCCGAAGCAGACCGCGGTGGCCGCACGCGAGGTGGCACGACTGGCACCTGGACACAAACTGTTGCTGGATGCCGACGACCTGGCCTTCCCGACCGCCTTCTCCCGGCTGCCGCCGGGCGACTACCTGGTGCAGGCGGTGCTCGATCCCCAGCACGACTACAACTACCACGGCCGCAACGGTGGCGACCTGGTCAGCGAAGTGGTCGCGGTGCACCTGCCAGGCGACGCGGCGCCGTCGCTGGCGCTGACCCGGACGTTGCCCGAGCGCAAGCTGTGGGACATCCCCACGCGCTACATGAGCCAGACCACCCGCAAGCATGTCGCGCAGGCGCGCGAGCAGGTGCAGCCGATCGATGTCGTCAGCCCCGCATTGAGCGCCTTCTGGGGACGCCCCATCCACATGCGCGGCTGGGTGGTGCTGCCGCCGGGTTACGACCCGCACGGCGACACGACCTATCCCACCGTGTTCCAGACCCACGGTTACGGCGGCGACCTGTCCACGCAAGTGGGCACCGCGGCGATGGTCTTCGGCGCGATGGCCGAGAAGCAGTTGCCGCCGATGATCTGGGTGGTGCTGGACGAGTCCAGCCCCACCGGCACCCACGAGTTTGCCGACTCGGTGAACAACGGGCCGTGGGGCAGGGCGCTCACCACCGAGCTGATCCCCGCGCTGGAACGCCAATACCGCATGGATGCGCGCCCGTCCGGCCGCTTCCTCACTGGCCATTCCTCCGGCGGCTGGGCCACGTTGTGGTTGCAGACGCGCTATCCGAAGGTGTTCGGCGGCACCTGGTCGACCTCGCCCGACCCGAGCGATTTCCACGACTTCACCGGCGTGGACCTGTACGCGCCTGGCGCCAACGTCTACCACCGCGCCGATGGCACGCCGTACCCGCTGGTGCGCGCCAAGGGCAAGGTCATCGCCACGTTCGAGGACTTCGCGCGGATGGAGCGCGTGCTCGGCCCCTACGGCGGACAGATGGCCTCGTTCGAATGGGTGTTCTCGCCGCGCGGCACCGATGGCCGCCCGCTGCCGATGTTCGACCGCGATACCGGCGAGGTCGATCCGGCGGTGATCGCGTACTGGCGCGAGCACTACGATATCGCCCATCGCCTGCAACGACACTGGCCGGAACTGAAGCCGGACCTGGACGGCAAGATCCACCTGGTGGTGGGCACGGCGGACACGTTCTACCTGGACGGTGCGGCGCACAAGCTGAAGGCGGTGCTTGACGGCCTGGGCGCGAAGTCGGATTTCCGCTTCCTGCCCGACCGCACGCATGGCGACCTGTATGTGCAAGGCGAGGACCGCCAGGGCTTGTTCAAGCAGATGGCGTGGGAGATGTACGCGGTGGCGCGGCCTCAGTCGCAGCTCAAGCGCATCGCAGTAACGCCTTAGCAAGCTTTTGCTCCCTCTCCCCTCCGGGGAGAGGGCTGGGGTGAGGGGGCAAGGCTTGCACGAAGGTGCGGGCGTGCGGGTGATCGCTTGTCACTTTGCCTGCCGGTAGGGCCAGGTGAGAGCTTCCGGCGAGCCCCGGCCCCTCACCGCAATCCTCTCCCCTCCGGGGAGAGGGAGCAGGCTCATCCGGCCCAGGGGTCATAGCTGCCAAACCACCACAGGTGCCCCTCCGGGTCGCGACAGCCGTAGCCAGCTCCGCCGTATTCCTTTTCCGCATATTCATCGACGATCTCCGCCCCGGCCGCCTTCGCCCGCTCGTAATGCGCCCGGCAATCGCGCACCGTCACGCAGGCACACTGCGTCTCGCGCCCATCGAACGCATCAGGCTGTCCCAGCAAGCGTCCGAAACCGTCCTCGCGCACGCTGCCGAGCATCAGCATGCCGCCTCCGTACACCAGCTGGGCATGTGCCACGCCGCCCTGGTCGTCGTCGTAGACAGCCTGCTTCTCGAAGCCGAATGCGCCACACAGCCAACCAATCATGGCGTGGGCATCGCGGTAGCGCAGGCAGGGGATGATGGTGCTGGGTCCACGGTTCATCGCGTTCTCCTGGTCGGGAGCCATGAATCTACGGCAGCGGGCGGAGCGTGGTCTTGTAGATTTCCGTCGGTCAGTCGAGCGCCAGGTGGTTCAGGTGGGGGCCCTGCTGCGTCATGAATGTGCCGGGCGTGATGCCGGCGAAGCGACGGAACTCATGAGCCAGGTGCGCCTGGTCGCAGTAGCCTCCGTCTGCCGCCAGGCCCGCCCAGTCCACTTGCGGCCGGCCGTGCGCCTGGGCGACCACGGCGCGGAAGCGTAGCAACCGCGCGTATGGCTTGGGACCGTAGCCAACCTGCCGGCGGAACAACCGTCCCAGCCTGCGCTCGGAGACGCCCGTCTCGCGCACGAGCCAGCCGATGCGTACCGCCTGCGGTGACCGCTCCAGCCAGGCCAGCGCGTGGGCCACGCATGGTTCGAGCCGAGGCAGGCGCACGCGTGCCTGCAGCCAGCGTTCCAGCAGTGCCAGCCGGTGGCCCGGCCGCGGCGTCTCCAGCAGGCGCTGGCGCAATTCGGTGGCGTGATGGCCGAACAACCCGGCCAGGTCCACGTCGCGGCCATCCAGTGCCCCCATGTCCTCGCCAGTCAACGCGCCCGCGCCGCCGGGCCGGAATACCGCACCCATCACGCGGATCTGCTCGGCGGTATCGATGATCTGGCTGCACCGTTGCGGCCCGCCCAGCACGCTGCCGGAGGCGCGCAGGCAGCGACGCTCGGCGTCGTCGGTGTAGGTGCGCGTCTGATCCTCGTACAGGTTGATGATGAGTTGCGCGCCGGGCTGCGGCAGCACGCGCTCGTACTGCTGCGGGGCCGGCGGCATGTCCCAGTCCCACAGCGTTTCGACCAGGGCATCCAGCGGCGGGGCGGGCCGGCGTTGATGGAAAGCCACGGCAGCCGCCGTCCGCTCAGCTGGTCTCGCCCGGATCGGGCAGGCGGTGGATGCGCATGTCCTGCGGACGGATCAGCGACAGGCCCTCGCTGCGCAACCGCGCCAGGATCGCCAGCAACAGGTCGCTGCGCACGCCGCCGACCTCGCGCGGGCTGGGTACGTAGCCGGTACCGACGAAGTGGATGCCGAGCGTGTCGACATGCTCCAGTTGCACGTTCGGCTCGGGCATCTCCTGTACTTGTGGATGGTCCATGTACGCCTCCAGGATGATCTGGCGCGCGCGTCCGGCATCGGTATCCAGCGGCATCGGCAGCTTGATCTGGACGCGGCCCTGCGCATTGGCGAGGGTCACGTTGCGCACGTTTTGCGTGATCAGGTGCGAGTTCGGCACGATCACCGTGGAACGGTCCCAGAGCTGGATCTCGGTGGCGCGTACGTTGATGCGGCGGATATCGCCCTCGACATCCGCCAGGCTCACCCAGTCGCCGACCTTCACCGGCCGCTCGGCCAGCAGGATCAGGCCCGAGATGAAGTTCTGCACGATCGCCTGCAGGCCGAAGCCGATGCCCACCGACAGCGCGCTGGCGATCCAGGCGATGCTCTGCAGGCTCACGTTGAGCGCGGCCAGCGCCAGCGCGAACACCAGCACGCCGCCGACGTAGCCGAGCAGCGTGACCACCGAGCTCTGCATACCCGGTTCGAGCGTGGTCCTGGGCAACAACTGTTCGCCCAGCCAGCGCTTGAGCACGCGCACGGCGATCAGGCCCAGCACGAACACCACGATGGCGTCGAACACCGTGCCCGGATTGATGGTGAGCTGGCCCAGCGTGAGATTGCCGAACAGCTGGCCCATCCGCGCGACGAGCTCCCGCGGGTCGGTGCCGAAGGGCGCGGCCAGCGCCGCGACCGCCAGCAGCAGGATCAGCACGCGACTGATGCCCGAGAGTACGGTGGCGGCCTGCTCCAGCGTGCGCGGCGGCAGCGCGAACGCTGTCTGCAGTCGTTGCCCGCTGCGGCCGTTGGGTGCGAGCAGGGTGGCGATCAGGTCGTGCACCAGGTGCAGCAGCAGATAGAGCGCGCCGACCAGCACGCCGATCCACAGCATGCGGCTGGCGATGAAGAACGCCAGCGCAATGTAGCCCAGCGCCACGGCGAGCAAGCTCAGCACCACGCCCAGCGCCGCCGCCCCGGCCAGCAACCCGACCCACAGTGGCCGCTGCGCCGGCTCGCGGCCTGCGGCGAGCAGGGCGCGCCGTGCCTGGCCCAGGCGCAGCAGGGCCGCGCCTATCAGGCCGCTGATCACCAGCGCGATCAATCCGCGCGTGGCGACCGTGGCCGGCAGGCTGGCGCCGATGGTGCTGTTGACCCGCTCGACCACGCCCAGCAGCAAGGTGGCGACCGCCAGCAGGCCCGGGAACAGGTGCAGGCGCCGCGCTGCGGCATTGGAGAGGGTGGGCAGGCGCCACGACGGATGCGCTACCGAAAGCAGCGCCCGGCCAAGCCCGACCACGAATGCCGCGAAACACACCCTGCGCACCAGCGAGCCGGCCAGTTCGTCCAGGCCCGGCTCGAGCGTGTCGTGCCAGTCCAGTCCCAGGCGCACGAGCTGGGCGGCAGTGCCGAACACGACCACGGCGCCCAGGGCCACGCCCACTGCCATGGTGCTGCGGCGCAGGTGGTTGTCCGGCATCACGCGGGTGGCGAAGAACAGCAGCGCGCGTTCCAGCAACAGGCGCCCGGCGACCAACGCCAGCAGCGCAGTCCCCAGGCAGAGCAGCAGCGGCAGGCGGTTGGGCGGCTGCCAGGCATCGTGCCAGGCGTCGGCGCCACGCGCCCGGAGCCGCTTCAACCGGGCCAGATCGTCGGGCAGCGCGCGCGCCGGTTCGGTCCAGAACGACCCGCCGAGCGGCGACGCCGTGCGCGAGGCCAGTTGGGTCTGGAACTGGTCGCGGCGGGTGGCATAGACCTGCGCGGCCAGTTGCATGCCTTCCTCGCCAAGCAGTTGCGCCTGCTTGATCTGTGCATCGAGGCCGGCCTTGGCCTTGTCCAGTTGCCGGCGCTGCGCCGCCACTTCCGCCGCCTCCGGCGGGGCGCTTTCGGCCGGGGCCGGGCCCAGCACCGCCAGGCGCGCATCCAGGCTTTCCATCTGCGGCGCCAGCGTGGCGGCGAGCTGCTCGGCCTGGTCCTGCACCGCCTGCGCGGTGGTGCGCAGGCCGGCCAGCGTGCGGTCGTCCGGCTTGTCCTTGAGCTCGCGCTTGATCGTGTCCAGCTGGTCGCGCAAATCGTCCAGCACGTGCGCGGGCGAAACCTTGGGTGGGGCGGAGCCGGCCGGCACGTCCTGCGCGTGCAGCACGGGAATGGCGGCCAGCAGCAGGCACAGCAGAAGGCGTCGCAGGATGGGCATCCGGGCATCATCCGGGCGAGCCCGCGGACGGTCAATCGCCGCGCCTGAACGGTTCAGGCGAATGGCGAATGGTTGCCGAACGATGCCTTGCCCGCCGTTTCACGCCGCCCTGAGCAGCATGTCGATCCATCCGGAGAAGGGGGCGAACGCATGTCGGCAAAGGCGGTTTCCAGGCGCGCAGGCAACCCGGTGCGGGTTGCCGCCAACGACACGATAGGTGCGCCGCGGGTGGCGAACGGCCGGACAGGCGAGCGGCGTGCCGGCGGTGCGTTGCCGACGATGCGTGCCTCGGCCAGGCGCAACGCGGCGCGCGTGGAGGGCAGGGAGCCGGCCCGGCGCAAGGCCAAGCGCGGCCGGCGCGCACCGAGCCTGGGAGGACGCATGGCCGCCGCGATCCGCGCGGCACGCCTGCGCGCCTGCCGCGCAGCGGAGGAGTTCGGGTTGCGCCGATAGGAACCGCTTGTGCGGGCGGCCCTGCATGGTCGATCCGGGATCGTGTCCATGGCATCCACGGGGGGGAGGGAGGTTTCGCCGGAGCCGTTCAGGCTCTAGAGTGCGCACCGCGACCTGCAGGCCGCGCCCGTCCCCCGGATCACCGCCCCATGCAAACCCGCGTCGAACCCGTCGCTGCCCCCGCGTTGCCCGCGGAGCCGCGCACCGCCTTTGCCGTGCTCGGTGCGATCAGCTTCTCGCACCTGCTCAACGACATGATCCAGTCGCTGATCGTGGCGATCTATCCGCTGCTCAAGAGCGGCTTCGCGTTGAGCTTCGCCCAGGTCGGCCTGATCACCCTGACCTACCAGCTCACCGCCTCGCTGTTACAGCCGCTGGTGGGCGTGGCGACCGACCGGCGACCGATGCCGTACTCGCTGCCGGTGGGCATGGGTTTCACCCTGTGCGGCCTGCTGCTGCTGGCGGTGGCGCCGAACTTCCCGGTGCTGCTGGTCGCCGCGGCGCTGGTCGGCACGGGCTCGTCGGTGTTCCATCCGGAGTCTTCGCGGGTGGCGCGGATGGCATCCGGCGGCCGGCACGGCCTGGCGCAATCGCTGTTCCAGGTCGGCGGCAACACGGGCTCTTCGCTGGGGCCGCTGCTGGCGGCCTGGGTCATCGTGCCGCACGGGCGCGGCAGCGTGGCCTGGTTCTCGCTGGCGGCGTTGCTGGCGATCGTCGTGCTGCTGCGCGTGAGCGGCTGGTACCGCGCTCACCACGCCAGCCGTGGCGCGGTCCGACGGCACCACGCGCAGGTGACGCTGACGCGCAACCGCGTGCTGCTCTCGCTGCTGATCCTGGGCCTGCTGATCTTCTCCAAGTATTTCTATCTGGCGAGCCTTTCCAGCTATTACACGTTCTATCTGATCGACCGGTTCGGCGTGTCCGTGCAGAGCGCGCAGACGCACCTGTTCGTGTTCCTGGCCGCGGTAGCCGCAGGCTCGCTGATCGGCGGGCCGGTGGGCGACCGGATCGGGCGCAAGCTGGTGATCTGGATTTCCATCCTGGGCGTGGCGCCGTTCGCGCTGCTGCTGCCGCACGCCAGCCTGTTCTGGACCGGCGCGCTGAGCGTGGTGATCGGCCTGGTGCTGTCCTCGGCGTTCTCGGCCATCCTGGTCTACGCACAGGAGCTGCTGCCCGGGCGCGTGGGCATGGTCTCGGGGCTGTTCTTCGGCTTTGCCTTCGGCATGGGCGGCATCGGCGCGGCGGTGCTCGGCCAGCTCGCCGACGTGCACGGGATCGAATATGTCTACCGCTTGTGCGCGTACCTGCCGCTGATGGGGCTGATCACCGTGTTCCTGCCCGAACTGGATCGGCCGCGATCCGCCGCGAGCCTGCCAACGCGCTAGCATGGCCTTGATCCGCGCGTGGCGCGGCACGACACCAAAGAGGGAATCCATGCGTTCGAGCAACCCGGTACTGCGCGAGAACACTTTCCAGGGCCTGTTCGCCGAAGGCGACCGGATGACGGTGAACGGCACCGTGGCCAAGACCGGCCTGCTGCTCCTGCTGGCTGTGGTCACCGGCGGCTGGACCTGGCACCGCTTCGACACGCTGGTGGCCGCCGGCGACGTGGCGGGCGCCTTCGCCGCCATCTCCCCCTTCATGTGGGGCGGCCTGATCGTGGGCTTCGTGCTGGCGCTGGCCAGCGCCTTCCTGCGCCAGTGGTCGGGCATCACGGCGCCGTTGTATGCGATCGCCGAAGGCTTTGCGCTGGGCGGCATTTCGGCCTTCATGGAACTGCGCTACCACGGCATCGTGCTGCAGGCGATCATGCTTACCGCCGGCGTGCTGGCGATCATGCTGGTGCTCTATCGCACGCGGGTGATCAAGGTCACCGACAAGTTCCGCACCGGCGTGGTTGCCGCCACGGGCGCGATCATGCTGCTTTACCTGGTGGACATCGGGCTGCGCGCGTTCACCAGCATCCAGGTGCCCTTCATCCACGAGTCCGGCCTGCTGGGCATCGGCTTCAGCCTGCTGGTGGTCGGCCTGGCGGCGCTCAACCTGGCGCTGGACTTCGACCTGATCGAGCGCGGCACGCAGGCCGGTGCGCCGAAGTACATGGAGTGGTACGGCGCATTCGCGCTGATGGTCACGCTGGTGTGGCTGTATATGGAGATCCTGCGGCTGCTGTCGAAAGCTCGCCGCTGAGCGACCTGTAGGGCGGGCTTCAGTCCACCGTGGGTGTTGCCGGCAAGATCGGTGGTGGGCTGAAGCCCACCCTACGTCGCCTGCGCAAATCTCGCACGCCTGCGAAGGCGCATGCCGCTCAGACGACGACCGGCTCCGGCTCCAGCCGCACGCCGAATTTCGCCTCGACCCCCGCGATGACTTTCTGCGCCAGCGCCCACAGTTCGGCGCCGCTGGCATGGCCGTGGTTGACCAGCACCAGGGCGTGGCGATTGGACATGCCGGCGTCGCCCTCGCGATGGCCCTTGAAGCCCGCCGCTTCGATCAGCCAGGCGGCCGAGAGTTTCCAGCGGCCGTCGCTGCCCGGCCAGGCAACCAGTTGCGGATGCTCGCGCCTGAGCGATTCGCCGAGCGCCGCCGCGACGATCGGGTTCTTGAAGAAGCTGCCGGCGTTGCCGATCACCGCCGGATCCGGAAGCTTGCGGGTGCGCAGGTGCACCACCGCCTCGGCGACGTGGAACGGCGCGGGCTTGTCCACGCCCATGCGTGCCAGTTCCTCGGCGATGCCGGCATAGCCGGTGCGCAGTTCGCGCTGGCGGGGCAGGGCGAAGCGCACGGCGGTGACGACGTAGCGGCCCGGCTCGCGCTTGAACAGCGAATAGCGGTAGGCGAACGCGCAGGCGGCGTTGTCGAGCGAGACCACGCGGCGCTCGAGCCGGTCCCAGGCTTCCACGCTTTCGACGAACTCGGCCACTTCCGTGCCGTAGGCACCGATGTTCTGGATCGGCGCGGCGCCCACGGTGCCCGGAATCAGGATCAGGTTTTCCAGGCCGGCGAAGCCCTGGCCCAGCGTCCAGCGCACGAAATCGTCCCAGCGCTCGCCGGCGGCCACGGCGATGCGCGCGATGTCGCCATCCTGCTCGACCTGCACGCCGCGGGTGGCCATCGCCACCACCGTGCCGTCGAAATCGCCGGTGAGCAGCAGGTTGCTGCCTTCGCCCAGCACCAGCAGCGGACGATCGCGCACGGCGGGGAAGTCGAGCAGCTCCGGCAGCTTGGCGGCCTCGCGGATCTCGGCCAGCAGACTGGCGCGGGCGGCCACGCGCAGGGTATTGCGGGCGGCCAGCGGTGCGTTCTCGATCAACGTGTAGCCGCCCATGTCGATGCGCTCAGGCTGCATCGGTCGCTCCATGCTGGCGGCGGATCTCGTTGACGCACTCGGCGACAAGCGCAGGCCCGCGATAGATCAGGCCGGAGTAGAGTTGCAGCAGGTCGGCGCCGGCGCCCAGTTTCTCCATCGCATCGCTGCCGTCGAGGATGCCGCCCACGCCGATGATCGGCACCTGCGGTCCCAGCCGCGCGCGCATGCCGCGAAGCACTTCGGTGGAGCGTGCGAACAGCGGCTTGCCGGAAAGCCCGCCGGCCTCATGGCCGTGCGGATCGCTGGTCACGGCACGGTGGTCGATCGTGGTATTGGTACAGATCACGCCATCGATGCCGGTGCTGCGCAGCACCTCGGCGATGCCGTCGAGCTCGGCCTCGGCCAGGTCCGGCGCGATCTTCAGCAGCATCGGCTTGCGCGCGCCGGCCTGGCAGCCCAGCCGCTCCTGCGCCTCGCGCAGCGTGTCGATGAAGCGCCGCAACGTGGCCTCCTGCTGCAGGTCGCGCAGGCCCTGGGTGTTGGGCGAGGAGATGTTGACCGTGACGTAGCTGGCGTGGCGGTAGACGCGCTCCAGGCAGAACAGGTAGTCGTCGACCGCGCGTTCGTTGGGCGTGTCCTTGTTCTTGCCGATGTTGATGCCGAGCACGCCGCGATAGCTCGACGCCTCGACGTTGCGAACCAGCGCGTCGACGCCCTCGTTGTTGAAGCCCAGCCGGTTGATGATCGCCTCGTGGTCGCGCAGGCGGAACATACGCGGCCTGGGGTTGCCCGGCTGCGGGCGCGGCGTCACTGTGCCCACCTCGATGTAGCCGAAGCCCAGCGCGCCGAGCTCGTCGATGTGCGCGGCGTTCTTGTCCAGCCCGGCGGCCAGGCCGACCGGATTGGGAAAGCGGATGCCGAAGGCCGTGACCGGCAGGTCCTGCGGCGGCGTGGCGACGAAGCGGCCGAGGTGGCTGCGATGGGCCACGCCCAGCGCATACAGGGTGAGCCGGTGCGCGGCCTCGGCGTCGAGGGCGAACAGCAGTGGGCGGAGGCGGTCGTACATGGCTTATCCGTTGAGGCTCTGTCCACCGTCGACGCACAGCGTCTGCCCGGTGATCCAGGCGGCGTAAGGCGAGGCGAGGAACAGGGCGGCGTGGGCGATTTCCTCCGGCGCACCGAAGCGGCCGAACGGAATCCTGGCCAGCGTGGCCTGGTAGAGCGTCGGCGCCTCGCGGCTACGGCGGTCCCACAGGCCGTCGGGGAATTCGATGGAGCCGGGTGCGATGGCGTTGACGCGGATGCGGTCTTCGGCAAGGGCCAGCGCCTGCGAGGTGGTGTATTGGCTGAGAGCGGCCTTCACTGCCGCGTAGGGCGCACCGTGGCGGCGGGGATGGAGGGCCGCGATGGAACTGGTGTGCAGGATGGACGCATGCGGCGAGGTCTTGAGATAAGGCAGGGCGGCGCGTGAGGCGCGCACGGCGGCCATCAGGTCCACCTCGAACCCGCGGGTCCAGCCTTCGTCGTCGTCGCTGAAGCCGTAGCCGCTGGCATTGTTGACCAGCACATCGAGGCCATTCAGCGCGTCGACGGCACTGGCGACGTATGTCGTGATGGCTTGCGGGTCGGCCAGGTCGCAGCGGGCCGCGTGCACCGGATGGCCGAAGGCGGCCAGTTCCTGCCGCGTGGCTTCCAGCGCCTCTTCGCCGCGGGCGCAGATCGAAACCGCGGCGCCGGCCTGAGCGAAGGCCAGCGCGATGCTGCGGCCGATGCCCTTGCTGCCGCCGGCGACCAGCACGCGGTAGCCGCTGAAGTCGAAGGCGTTACCGGGCATGTCAGTGGAAGAACGAAGAGCCGAAGCCGATCGACAGGCCCAGCACGATGGCGGCGATGACGAACAGCAACGCGATCAACCCGAAGGCGAGCTGCACGTAGCCCAGCACCAGGCCCGCGACTGCCAGACCGTCGCCTTCCTGCTGGCCTTGCGAGCGGCGGATCTCACCGCGTGCGATATGGCCGCAAACAATTGCCACGATGGCGCCGACCACTGGAATGATGCTCCAGGTGGCAATGCCGAAAACCAGGCTGACCACGGCCATGGCGCTGGTGGTGCGATGGACGGGAGGCGTTGCGTTCATGGCGTCGGTCCTCGCGAGGATCTGCCTGCTGCCGGGAAAGACGAAACTGCCTGGACGGAATTCCCGAAAAAAAGCGGGAACCGATGCTGATTCTGGCACCAGCGCGCGCACGATGGAGGGTGACCGCTCCTTCGGACGGGCCGCCGCAGGGGCAGAGGGGTCATGCCTGCGGGACGAAGGGTCTCCCCCTGTCCCTGAAACGCTCTCCCCCGGCAGGCCGGGGGAGAGCGCGCTTTTACACCGTGAACTTGATGCCCTGCGCCAGCGGCAGCGCGTCGGAGTAGTTGATGGTGTTGGTCTGGCGGCGCATGTACGCCTTCCACGCGTCGGAGCCCGACTCGCGGCCGCCGCCGGTTTCCTTCTCGCCGCCGAAGGCGCCGCCGATCTCGGCGCCGGAAGTGCCGATGTTGACGTTGGCGATGCCGCAGTCCGAACCGGCCGACGAAAGGAACTGCTCGCCCGCGCGCAGGTTGTTGGTGAAGATGGCCGAGGACAGGCCCTGCGGCACGTCGTTCTGCATCTCGATGGCCTCATCGAGCGTCTTGAACGGCATCACGTACAGGATCGGCGCGAACGTCTCGGTCTGCACCACGTCGTCGGAATTCTTCACCCCGGTGATGATGGTCGGCAGCACGAAGTTGCCCTTGCGGTCGGTCAGCGCCGCACCGCCGGTGCGCACGGTGCCGCCGGCGGCCTTGGCCTTTTCGATGGCGGCCAGGTAACCCTGCACGGCCTCGGGGCTGTTGAGCGGGCCCATCAGCGTGGTGGCCTGGGTCGGGTCGCCGATCTTGCCTTCGACCTGCTTGTAGGCCTGCACCAGCGTGTCGAGCACGTTGTCGAAGATCGATTCATGGATGAACAGCCGGCGCGTGCTGGTGCAACGCTGGCCGGCGGTGCCGACGGAGCCGAACACGATGCCGGGGATGGCGAGCTTCAGGTCCGCCGTGTCGTCCAGGATGATCGCGTTGTTGCCGCCCAGCTCGAGCAGCGAACGGCCCAGACGGCGCGCCACCCGCTCGCCGACCATGCGGCCGACCTTGGTCGAACCGGTGAAGCTGATCAGCGGGATGCGCTTGTCGTCGACGAACGCCTGCGACAGCTCCGTGCCGGCATCGTTGAACAGGAAGAAGATGTCCGGGAAGCCGGCATCCTTGAGGGCCTCGTTGCAGATCTTCATGGTGGCGATCGCCGACAGCGAGGCCTTGGGCGAGGGCTTCCAGATGCAGATGTCGCCGCAGGCGGCGGCCAGCATCGCGTTCCAGGCCCACACGGCGACCGGGAAGTTGAACGCGCTGATGATGCCGACCAGACCCAGCGGCTGGTACTGCTCGTACATGCGGTGGCCGGGGCGCTCCGAATGCATGGTGTAACCGTGCAGCATGCGGCTCTGGCCGACCGCGAAATCGGCGATGTCGATCATCTCCTGCACTTCGCCGTCGCCCTCGGGCTTGATCTTGCCCATCTCCAGCGCGACCAGCGAGCCCAGCGCGTCCTTGTGCTTGCGCAGCGCTTCGCCGCACAGGCGCACGGCTTCGCCACGCTGCGGCGCCGGGGTGGTGCGCCAGACCTTGAAGGCTTCCTGCGCGCGCTTGACGATGGTCTCGTAGTCGGCCGCGCTGGAGGCGTGCACGGTGGCGATCACCTCGCCCGTGGCCGGGTTCACCGGCTTGAGCGTGCCGGCGTCGGTGGTCTTGGACCACTCGCCGTTGCCGAGATAGGTGCCGGACTGCGTATCGCCCAGGCCGAGCGCCTTGAGAATATCGTGGGACATGCGTGACTCCTTTGGATCGGGCACATTGGACGTGCCGGACTATTGCGAAACGGCCATTCTAGCAGGGTGGTTCCGGCTGCTTCCCCGTGGCTCCCTGCAGGAGCGCAGCTGTGCGCACCGCCATGCATCCCGGTAACGCACAGGTGCGCTCCTGCAGGGGGACGCGGCCACCATGCCCGGTCGCGCCCGAAGGCACTCCCGCAAGGGTTCCGCGCCGGCAGGAATCGCGCCGGGCGCCCATCCATGCCAGAATCCGCGCCGCGCCCCCGTAGCTCAGTTGGATAGAGCGGCCCCCTCCTAAGGGGCAGGTCGTACGTTCGAATCGTATCGGGGGCACCATTCGAAGGCCGGCATCGCCGGCCTTTTTTTATCGTGTCCGGTACGAGCCATACCGGCCGCGCCGAGACCCTGTAGAGCCCACTTGTGGGCGATGCCTGGCTCTGGTGCCACCAAAAGTGCATCGCCCACAAGTGGGCTCCTGCAACATTCCGCCCGATAAGCCCTCTCGCTGATCTCCGCCCGACCGACCCCAATCAACACAGCCTGGGCGGAGCCGGTGCTATACCGGCGCTTCCGTTGCGGCCCCGCCGCGCTACCGGGAGAAAAGCCTTGGCCCGCCTGTCGCGTTCCGGCCCGTTGCTGTTCATTACCGGCATCGTCTTCGTGCTGCTCGGCCTTGCTCTCCTTATCGGCGGCATCTGGCTGCTGGCGTTGGGCGGCTCCGGGTACTACCTGATCGCGGGGCTGGGCCTGGTGGCCACGGGCGTGCTGCTGGGATCAGGACGCACGCTGGCGTTGTGGCTGTATGCGCTGGTGCTGCTGGGCAGCACGGGGTGGGCGCTTTACGAGGTCCGGCTGGACTGGTGGCAACTGCTGCCGCGGCTGGATGTGTGGTTCGTGCTGGCGCTGTGGCTGTGGCTGCCGTTCGTCAACCGCCGGCTGGGCGCGGTCGACGCTGCGCACCGCGCCGTACCGGATGGTTCGTTGCGTGGCGGGCGCTGGGCGATCGGGATCACCGTGGCGATCGCATTGCTGGTCGGGCTGGTCTCGCTGGTACGCTCGCCGCACGATCGTCCGGGCCAGGTCTCCGATGCGCGGATGAACGCCACCGGCGAGACGGCGGCGCCATTGACCCGGCCAGGGGACTGGACCGCCTACGGCCATTCCGGTTACGGCGACCGTTATTCGCCCGCCCGCCAGATCACGCCGCAGAACGTCGATAAGTTAACAGTGGCCTGGACCTTCCACACCGGCGACTTGCCAGGCCCGGCCGACCCCAGGGAGATCGCCAACGAGGTCACGCCGCTCAAGGCCAACGGCATGCTGTACCTGTGCACGCCGCACAACATCGTGATCGCGTTGAATCCGGACACGGGTCGCGAGATCTGGCGCTTCGACCCGCGCATCAATCGCGATGCCAAGGGCTATCAGCACATGATCTGCCGCGGCGTGGCCTATTATGACTCCGGCGCCTACGCCGCTCAGGCCGCGGCCATGGGGCTCCCGGCCGATCGCGCGCTGGCCGCCGCGGCCTCGGCGCCCACGCCGGCGGGCGCGGTCGCGCCCACGGCGATCAAGGTCGACACCTGCCCGCGACGCATCTTCGCGCCCACCGCCGATGCCACCATCGTGGCGATCAATGCCGACAACGGACAACCCTGCCGCGACTTCGGCGACAACGGCAGTATCGGGCTGTACCACGACCAGCCGATGAAGAAGCCGGGCTACCTCAACCCGACCTCGCCGCCGACGGTCACCCGCCACGTGCTGATCGTGGGAGCCAGCGTTACCGACAACGCCTCCACCGACGAGCCCTCCGGCGTGATCCGCGGCTATGACATCGACACCGGCCGGCTGCGGTGGAACTGGGATCCCTCCGAGCCTGACCAGACCCGGCCGCTGCCGCCGGGGCAGACCTACATCCGCAATTCGCCCAACGCCTGGAGCGTGTTCAGCGTCGACGAGAAGCTGGGCCTGGTCTACCTGCCGATGGGCAACCAGACGCCCGACATCTGGGGTGGTCGGCGCGACCCGCAGGGCGAGCAATACAGCAGCGCGATCGTGGCGCTGGACATCGCCACCGGCCAGGTGCGCTGGGTCTACCAGACCGTGCACCACGACCTGTGGGACATGGATATCGGCGGCCAGCCGACGCTGGTCGACCTCGACATGCCGCAGGGCAGGGTGCCGGCGCTGGTCACCTCGACCAAGCGCGGCGACATCTACGTGCTGGACCGGCGCGATGGCCACCTGCTGGTGCCCGCACCCGAACGGCCGGTGCCGCAGGGCGCCGCCAGGGGCGATCACGTTTCGCCGACCCAGCCGTTCTCCGCGCTCAGCTTCGCGCCCGAACGAGCGCTGCGCGAGGCCGACATGTGGGGCACCACGCCCTACGACCAACTGGTCTGCCGCATTGCGTTCAAGCGGCTGCGCTACCAGGGCATTTTCACGCCGCCCTCGGTGCAGGGCTCGCTGGTCTACCCGGGCGACTACGGCATTTTCGACTGGGGCGGCATCGCGATCGACCCGGTGCGCCAGGTGGCGATCCTCAATCCCAGTTACATGGCCTTCGTGTCGAGGTTGTATCCGCGCGAGGAGGCCAGGGACATGAAGGGCGACGGTAGCGAGCACGGGCTGCAGCCGATGAAGGGCACGCCGTTCGCGGTCGACCTCAGTCCCTTGTTGTCGCCCTTCGGCGTGCCATGCCAGGCGCCGCCGTGGGGCTACCTGGCGGCAGTGGACCTGACCACCATGCAGAAGGTGTGGATGTACAAGAACGGCACCATCGAGGACCAGGCGCCGTTCGGCATCCCGCTCCCGCTGGGCGTACCCAGCCTGGGCGGGCCGATGGTCACCGCCGGTGGCGTGGCGTTCCTGAGCGGCACGCTGGATGCCTACCTGCGCGCCTACGACATGCGTACCGGCGACAAGCTGTGGCAGGCGCGCTTGCCGGCCGGTGGGCAGGCGACGCCGATGACGTACGTCTCCGAACGGACCGGCCGGCAGTACGTGGTGGTGATGGCCGGCGGACACCGGTCGCTGGGCACGAAGATCGGCGATGCGCTGATCGCCTATGCGCTGCCGAAACCATCCGCCAAGTAGAGGGAGGAGGGCGGGGGGCTGAAGCCCACCCTACGGTCCGCAGGCTGGGCTTCAGCTCAGCGCTTCCCGGCCCTTGCCGCCATCGGCACACCGCCGTCGGCCGATGGTAAGGTTGTCCAGCCGGCGTACCAGAGGTTTCCGCAGCAGTGAGCAAGGCCAAAGCGACGTCGATCGACATCGCCCACCTGGCGGGGGTTTCCCAGGCGACGGTTTCGCGCGCCCTGCGCGGCAGCCCGCTGGTCAGCGAGGAAACCCGCGAACGCATCCGCGCCGCCGCCGAGCAGCTGCGCTACAAGGTCGACAAGAACGCCTCCAACCTGCGCCTGCAGCATTCGGGCACGCTGGCGCTGCTGCTGTTCGAGGATCCGACCACCGACGGCTCCAACATCAACCCGTTCTTCCTGTCGATGCTGGGCTCGATCACCCGCGCCTGCGCGCAGCAGGGGTTCGACCTGCTGGTGTCGTTCCAGCAGTTCTCCACCGACTGGCACGCCGACTACGCCGACAGCAAGAAGGCCGACGGCATCATCCTGCTCGGCTACGGCGACTACCACGCCTACCGTGCGCGGCTGGAGCAACTGGTGGCCATCGGCACCCGCTTCGTGCGTTGGGGCGCGGTGCAGCCAGGCCAGCCCGGTGTGTCGGTCGGCTGCGACAACTTCAGCGGCGGCCAGGCGGTGGCGCGGCACTTCATCGAACAGGGCTGCCGGCGGATCGCCTTCCTCGGTGACGCGTCCAGCCACTATCCCGAATTCTTCGAACGCTACCGCGGCTATGCCGAAGCGCTGCGACAGGCCGGCCTCGATGTCGACGAGGCGCTGCAGGTGGACGCCGAGAGCACGCAGATGAGTGGCGACCAGGCGATGTCCGAACTGATTGCCCGCGGCGTCGCCTTCGATGCCGTATTCGCCGCCAGCGACCTGATCGCCATCGGCGCCATGCGCGCGCTGGCCGAGCAGGGCTACAAGGTGCCTACGGACGTGCCCGTCGCCGGCTTCGACGATATTCCCATGGCGCGCTTCGCCCATCCGCCACTCACCACCGTGCTGCAGGACACCCGCAGCGCCGGCGAGGTACTGGTGGACAACCTGCTGAAGATGATCCGCGGCGAGCCGGCACAGAGCCAGATGCTGCCGGTGAAGCTGATGGTGCGACAGTCGAGCGCGCGGTCCCGGTAGCACGCATTCCCGTAGGTAGTGCCCTTGGGCGCGACTTGGACATTCCGGTCGCGCCCAAGTGCGCTCCTACAAATTCTCGAACACCTTTTCTCGCGCGACGCATTCGTAGTGGGCCCTACAAGAGCCGAGCAGGCGATTCGAGGTCTCCTACAGGGAAGGTGACGGTCGTGGCGGAAACGCCCAGCGCAGGAACACCGGCAGCATCTGCGCCCACGACGCCTGCTGGTGATGCCCGCCAGGGAGCAGAAACACGGTCACGTCCGGGTTGCTGCCGAGGGTCGTGTAACCAAGCTGGCGCAGGCCCCGACGCTGCACGTCGCCGCCGCGGTAACCGCCCACTAGGTCTTGCAGGTCGTCGATCACGTCGATCACGCCGTCGTGGTCACGGTCGTTGGTTTCCTCATCGGTGCCGCCGGCGAACCAGAACTTCAGCCCTTCGCGTTTCGGTCCCCGATCGACCAGCGACTGTGCCAGCCGGCTGCGCTGCACCGAGTCCGCCGTGCTGCGGTCGCCCGCCAGCCAGAACGAGGGTGACAGGGCGCCGACCTTGCCGAACACGTCCGGGTACTGCCAGCCCAGGTTGAACGCGTTGAGCGCGCCCAGGGACCAGCCCATTACCGCGCACTCGCGGGCATCGGCTCGGGTGCGGTAGTGCGCATCGATGTAAGGCACCAGGGTCGTGGCCACCCAGGCCGAGTAGTCCGCGGCCCGCAGGCCGATGGCGCCGATCCTCGAGCCGCCGACCACGCTCTGCCCGCGCTTGCGATCGGAAAGCCCGTAGCCGCTGGCGCGGTCGTGCAGCATGTCGATGGCGACCACGATGATGGGCTCGATGACCTGCTCGCCAGACAGATGGGCCAGCGTCGCCTGCAGGCCGACCGCCAGCATGTCCTGGCCGTCGTTGGCATACAGCACCGGGTAGTGGGCAGTCGAATCCGCGTACCCGGGCGGGAGGTAGACCGTGACGTGGATGCGCTCGGGCGCGAAGACGGGGGCATCGAGGTCGAGTTTCTGCACCTGCGCGCGAGCCGGGCAGGGAAGCAGCACGAGCAGGGCGAACCACCAACCGGCCAGGAGCCGCGCAGGGTGGGCTTCAGCCCACCATGCACGGCACGGCGACGGGCGGTGGGCTGAAGCCCACCCTGCAAAGCGGTCAGTCATCCGGGTGGCTCTTGTCGCGCATCAGCCGGGTAAGTTCGGTCACCAGGTCGGTGCGGGTGGCCGGCGCGTCGAGCAGGTACACCGCCACGTCGTGCGGTCCCACGCCGGCTTCCAGCGCACCACCCTCCGCCACGTCGACGTCCTTGCCGCCCAGCGCAGCCTGCCAGTGGCCCGGTTGCAGGTACTTCGTCACATGGAACCGGGCGGCCTTGTCACCCTTGTTGAGCAGCACCAGTGCGATCTGGTGCGCGCCGCCTTTCTGGTACACGCGATAGAACGCGGCCTGGTCGCCGCCCATGTGCTCGACGAGCATCAGCCCGCGCTGCAGTGCGGGTGTTCTGGTACGCAGGTTGGCGATGCGCTTGAGCTGGCGATAGATCGGGCTATTGCCTGCCGCATCGATGCGCGCCTGGCCGTAATAGTTGCGGTTGCCCTGATGCTCCGCGCGGCCGCGTTCGAAGCCGGTTTCCGAGCCGTAGTAGACCGCCGGGATGCCGCGCGTGGTGAACAGCCAGTTGTTGGCGTCGATGAAACCGCTGTCGCTGGCGTCCATGCGCGCCATGTCGTGGTTGTCGTAGAAGGTGACCAGCTCGTACGGGTTCTCGTACGGCCCGTTGGTCAGGTAGAGCTTCGACTGAAGCTGCGCGTAGTCGCTGCCCGGGTGCTCGAACACCGCCTTGATCGCGCCCTGCTGGGGAAAGTCGAGCAGGCTGATGCCGCCGTTCTTCGGCCAGGTGAATTTGCCGATGTTGTCCGGGCTGTAGTCGAACGCCTCGCCGTACATGAAGAAGCCCGGGTGCTTCGCGCGAATGCGCGCGGAGAACTGGCGCCAGAACGCAGTGGACAGGTGGCTGATGGTGTCGATCCGGAAGCCGTCCGCGCCCTGGCCGATCCATTGCAGGTACGCGCCGGTGAAGTAGTCCAGCACGGCCGGGTTGGCCTCGTCGTTGTTGGACAGCTGCGCCAGGTCCTCGTAGGCGTGGTAGAAGCGGTGCAGCGGGTTGTGCCGGGGATCGAGCTGCCATGGCGGCAGGTTCTGCTGGTCGGCGACGAGCTTGCCGTGCGCATCGAAGATCTGTCCGAACTGCGGCTGGCGCACCGGCATGGTGAACGCGGGCGAGCCGTGGTTGAGCACGATGTCCTGCACCACTTTCAGTCCCGCCTCGTGCATGCCGGCGGTGAACTGCGCGAAGTCCAGGCCCTTGCTCGGCAGGTGTTCGTCCAGCTTGTAGAAGTTGATGCCCCAGTAGCCGTGGAAGCCGGTCTTGCCGCGGTCGGAGAACTTCGAGCCCCAGTACACCGGGTCGCCGCCGGTGAACGCCTGGTCGGGGTTGTCCACGATGGGCGTGATCCATACGGCGCCGAAGCCCATGCCGCGGATGTAGCCGGCATTGTCCAGCACGCCCCTGAAGTCGCCACCCAGGTAGCCGATGTTCGCGCTCTCGCCCTTGGGCGCACCCGGCACCGGAATGTCGAACGTGGGATGCGCGCCGCCCTGGTCGCGGTGGTCGTTGGAAGGATCGCCGTTGACGAAGCGATCGGTCATCACGAAATAGATGGCGTTGGCGGCGAACGGCGCGGTGGTGCCGTAGAACTCGCGGGGCGCTGTGTCCGCGTGGGCGGTGCCCAGGCCGAGCGTACATGTCAGGCACAGGGTGCCGATCTTGAGCTTCATGTTGCGTCCTTGGAACGATATGGGA
Organism: Frateuria hangzhouensis; assembly: GCF_026410505.1. GTDB lineage: Bacteria > Pseudomonadota > Gammaproteobacteria > Xanthomonadales > Rhodanobacteraceae > Frateuria_A > Frateuria_A hangzhouensis. The sequence continues at coordinate 180,303 of NZ_JAPMIU010000001.1, read as the reverse complement.
GAGCCGGCCCCGCCGGCCGTGTTTCGCAGTTCTGCGGGATGACGGCGCGGGGACCGGCCGCTTCCTACGCCGCGGCGGCCGGGGCGGGCTCGTGCACGCGCAGCGTGAACAGCCCGGCCACCAGCAGGCAGGCGCCGCCCAGCGCCAGCGCCCAGATCGGCTGGTTGCCGAAGCACAGGCGCAGCAGCAGCCCCAGCACGCTGGCGGCGAGCAGCTGCGGGATCACGATGAAGAAGTTGAAGATGCCCATGTACACGCCCATCTTCGCTGCCGGCAGATGGTCCGACAGCAGCGCGTAGGGCAGCGACAGGATCGAGGCCCAGGCGAATCCCACGCCCACCATCGAGGCCAGCAGCCAGCGCGGGTCGCGGATCAGCAGGAACGAGAGCAGCCCCGCGCCGCCCAGGCACAGGTTGACCAGATGGCTGATGCGCAGGCCGAGGCGGCGCACCATCAGCGGGATCACCACGGCGGCCAGCGCGGCGAAGCCGTTGTACGCGGCAAACAACAGGCCGACCCAGTTGGCACCCTCGTTGTAGAGCGCCGAACCGACGTCGGTGGTGCCGTAGATGGTCTGGGTGACGCCGGCGGTGGTGTAGATCCACATGGCGAACAGCGCGAACCAGGAGAACAGCTGCACCCACGCCAGCCGCCGCATCGACACCGGCATGCCGTAGAGATCGCCCATCACCTCACGCAGCATGCCGTCGCTGCGGGTGGCGCTCAGCCACACGAACAGCAGGCCTGCGACGATCAGCCCGCCGCCCAGCAGGTAGACTTCCTTTTCCAGCGCGAAGTGGCCGATCGCGTAGAGCACCCCGACGCCGACCAGCAACAGCACCAGGCCCGGCCGCCAGGCGCGCGAGGTGTCCGTGCGCGTGTCCGGTGCCACGTTGTCGGCGAACGCGCGCAACTGCTCGGGCGGGTATTCGCGCGTGCTCAGGATCGTCCACAGCACCGCGCCCAGCAGCACCGCGCCGCCGGCGTAGAAGGCGTAACGGACCGTGTCGGGGATACCGCCGTCCGGCGCCACGTTGGCCACGCCCAGGTGCGCCAGCGCCCACGGCAGCATCGAGGCGATCACCGCGCCCACGCCGATGAAGAAGCTCTGCATCGCGTAGCCGGCCGGGCGTTGCTGCGTCGGCAACTGGTCGCCGACGAAGGCGCGGAAGGGCTCCATCGACACATTGATCGAAGCGTCCAGGATCCACAGCAACCCGGCCGCGATCCACAGCGCCGGCGCATTGGGCATCCACAGCAGCGCCAGCGAAGCGAACACCGCACCGATCAGGAAGTACGGCCGCCGCCGCCCCAGCCGGTTCCAGGTGCGATCGGAGAAATGGCCGATGATCGGCTGCACGATCAGCCCGGTCAGCGGCGCGGCGATCCACAGCGCAGGGATGTCGTTCACGTCGGCGCCCAGCGTCTGGAAGATGCGGCTGACGTTGGCGTTCTGCAGGGCGAAGCCGAACTGCAGGCCGAGGAAGCCGAAGCACATGTTCCAGATCTGCCAGAACGACAGCGCCGGCTTGCTGATCGCGGGACGTTCGTCCTTCATGGGGCGCCGTGGCCGGTGGCGAGCGGGGCGATCAGCAGATCATGCAGTGTCGCTTCGTTCAACGGCCCGGCGCTGCCGCCGCTGCCACCGGTGTACTGCGCGAAGTGCGCCAGATAGCTCATGTTGAAGCCGTCCTCCAGGCTGAAGCGGCAGCGGGCGCCGGCGCGGGCGTCGAGGCGGCCCCAGGTGGAAGACTGCACGCCGGTGCTGTGCGGCATCACCAGCGGCAGGCGCTGGTCGGCCGCCCCCTCGCAACGGACCACCAGCGTCTTCACCGCCGCGGTGATGCCGGTGTTGATCGGGCCGTGGCCGTTGGCGTAGTCGAGCGCCACGCGATAGCTGCCGGTGGCCGGCGCCGTCCAGGCGCGCGGCCAGTCGCCGGAAACCCTGGCCAGGTCGCCCACGCAAGCGGTGGGCGAATGCAGCGATTCGAGTCCGGCGGCACCGACGCGCGTGGTGGTAAGGCAGACCCGGCCGGGCTGGCGCGGCAACTGCGCGGTGCCGTCGATGTCGCCGTGCAGCCGACCGTCGATGTAGAGCCGCTGGCGGCTGTCCACCTCGATCCGCCAGCCGTCGCCGGAAGCCTCCACGCGCGGCGCCGGCGGGGCGACTGGCGCGTACAGCGGGGCATCCATGCGCAACGGCGGATCGGCGACCTGCACGGCCTTGAGCGTCACCGTGGTGGTCGCGCCCTGCGTGGTCGTGCGGTCGGCGACGAGCAGGTTGCCCTCGATCGTCGCGGGACGTTCCAGCGTGACGCGGCGATCCTTCAGCTGCAACGAGATCGCGTGCCGCTCGCCGAACAGCATCGGCACCAGCGACGTGGGCAGCAGCGGCTCGACGCGGCCGTCGCCGGTAAGCCCGAACACGCCTTCGGTCACCATCGCCAGGTAGCCGGCCACCGACCACAACTGGCGCGGCGAGTTGACCACCGGCCCGCTGAGCGGGCCTTCGTCGACGTGCTCGGCCTGGGTGAGCAGCTCGTAGTTTTCCATGTTCGAACCGTGCAGCGCGGCGCCGCGCATCACCGATGCGATCTCGTGCGCGATGTGCGCCGGCAGGCGGGTCGTGCGCGCGGCGCGCAGCGCATAGGCGCTGACGAACGGCCAGATCGCGCGGTTGTGATAGACCGGCTGGTCGGAGCGCTCCGGCCAGATCACCGGGCTGCCGGCCGGCCAGGTGGGGTAGTTGGCCAGCGCCTGGCGGGCGCGCTCGCCCTCGGCCACGCCGCTCTCGATCGCCAGCGCGGTGCCGAGCAGGTCGTAAGTGTCGAACGGCGCGCCGTCGCCGCCGAGGTAGCTCATGTACAGGCCGCGGTCGGCACGCCAGAAGCGGGCGTTGATCGCCGCCTTCAAAGCCTGCGCTCCGGCGCGGTAGCCGTCCGCGGCATCGGTGTCGCGGCGCTCGTCGGCCAGCTGCGCGGCCAGTTGCAGCACCTGGTAATGCAGCACGTTGGTCGACAGCGCGAAGGACTGCGCGATGAAGGTCACCCGCTGCGCGGTCCAGGCCGGGTAGGTCTGCTCGCGCCAGTCCAGGAACGAGGTCTCGCCGCGGTACAGCCCGAAGTCCGCGTCAAAGGCGTATTGCCGGTCCTGCGCCAGGGTGGCGCGCAGCGCCGCGTAGACCCGGCCGGCGAACGCCTTGTCGTCGAGCAGGTGGCGCGCGGCTAGGAACCACACCACGCGGTCGGTGCTGACCGGCCAGCTGCCGCCCGAACCGGTGTCCTCCATCGGGTACGGGCCCGGCGGCACGCCGGCCATGCGCGTGTCCGAAAGCTTGAACTGGAGCCCGTTGCGCGAACGCGCCGGATCCAATCGCCACAGGCCCAGGTCGACCGCGTAGGACAGGTCGCGCGTCCACACGTAGGGCCACTTCAGGCCGGTCTCGAAACAGTGGCAGGGGATGGGCTGGCCGTGGGCAAACGCGCCGTCGCGGATCTGTTCGACCGAGTCCTGCGCAAGGTCGTCCTGCGCCATCGCAAAGAGCCCGTCGAACAGGGCGCTGGCGGTGTCGCTGCGCAACGGCTGCGCCGTGATCGTGCGCTGCCCGGTGGGCCACGCCAGGGTGTAGCTGCCCTGCGCGCCGCGCTGCATGGCGACGTCGGTGCCGTGCCAGCGCAGGCCGTCGTGCCAGGCGGGCGGGGTGGTGGCGGCCATCGCCACGAGCAGCAGGCTCAGCACGGGCGGGCCGGACGGGAAGGGACGCGGGTCATAGGCTTGGGATCCCCAGGATGCGGCTGTTATGTCACGCCCCGGCGCATTGCGCATGCTGCGGTCGCAACATGCCCGCGGCCGCGCGGCCGAAGGCTCCGGGCATGGTAGGCAGCCCCGCGCGGCGGCGACCAGTGGTTGCATACGTATTCATGCGCCCGCGCGGAAGGCGCCGCGCCTTGTAAAGCGCGGGGCGATGGCGGCATAGTCGATCGACGTTGGACAACGGCAGCGGGAGCTTCCATGCGGGTCCGCCTTGAAGATGTGGCGCGTAAGGCGGGGGTATCGCCCAAGACGGTTTCCCGCGTGCTCAACGACGAGGCGAACGTCAGCGAATCCACGCGCCAGCGCGTGCGCGCGGCAATGGAGGCGATGGACTATCGCCCGCTGCCCTCGGCGCGCAGCCTGGCCGGCAATCGCTCGTTCGTCGTGGCGATGCTCTACGACAACAACGACAACCCCGCCTCGACCTACCTGGCCGAGATCCAGGACGGCGTGCTCGAGGCCTGCGACGAGCACCGCTACAGCATGATGGTGCGACCGTTGCGCATGCGCGGCGACGAGTTCGTGCGCCGCCTGGACGCGCTGATCTCCGACCACCACCCGGAAGGCGTGGTGCTCACCCCGCCGATCACCGACTACGAACCGCTGCTGCGTCGCCTGAAGGAGCGCAACCTGCCCTACGCGAGCGTGTCGCCGCTGCAGCACGACGGGGCGATCGGCGTAGCCATGGACGAGCAGGAGGCGGCGCGGGCGATCGTCGGGCACCTGCTGCAGTTGGGGCACCGGCGCATCGCCCACGTGGTCGGCATCGCCGACCACGGCGCCAGCCGCTGGCGCCTTGCCGGCTACCGCGAGGCGATCGCTGACGCCGGTATCGGGGAAGATCCGGCACTGGTGGTGCAGGGCGCCTTCACCTTCAGTTCCGGGGTGGCCGCCGCGCACGAGCTGTTCGCGCTGAAGGAGCGGCCCACGGCGGTGTTCGCCGCCAACGACGACATGGCTACCGGCGTGATGTGGGCCGCCGGCGAATACGGCATGAAGGTCCCGCACGATCTGTCCGTCTGCGGCTTCGACGATTCGCCGCTGGCGTGCCAGCTGTGGCCGGCGCTGACCACCGTGCGCCAGCCCAGCCGCGAAATGGGCAAGATCGCCGCACAGCAACTGCTGAACGTGCTGCGCGGGCAGGGCGGCGGGCGGCTGGTGCAGATTCCGTTCGCGCTGCAGATCCGCGAGTCGACTGCCGCGGCGCCCTGAGCAACGTCGATCGCATCGCGCAATCGCGAGACCGCCACAACGGCTCCATTGCAGGAGCGCACTTGTGCGCGACCGCCATGCCATGTCGAGGCCATACCGGCGCGCACAGGTGCACTCCTAAACGACTCCGGCGTCATCGCCACCGGCATGCCTGCGACCGCCGCACCGCTGCTCCCCCCCAACGCCCGGCCTTTATCAGGTTGACCCGGCGCCAGCCAATCTGCTGCACAGCGAATTGACAGCGCTGTCATTCCTGTCACTATGCGGTTTGTCACGCGTGCCACGACACGCCCGCCCGGGAGCTTCCCCGCCGTGCCTTCGCCGCCTCCACCATCGTTTCTGCATCGCCTCCTGCTGGCCGTCCCACTCCTTGGCGTGCTGCCCATGACCCTTGCTCCCGTGCTGGCGGCCGACGCCACCATCCATCCCGAGATCTGGCCCCGGGTGCGCTCGCCGCTGCCGCCGGACCCCGCGCTCGAGGCCCGCATCGACGCGCTGATGGCGAAGATGTCGGTGGAGGACAAGGTCGGCCAGATGATCCAGGCCGATATCAAACACGTGACGCCGGAGGACGTGCGCACCTACCGCCTTGGCTCGATCCTGGCCGGTGGCAATTCCGGCCCGGACGGCGGCCAGTACGGCACCGCGGCGCAGTGGCAGAAGCTGGCCGACGCGTTCTACGAGGCTTCGATGGACACCACCGGCGGGCGCCTGGCGATCCCGGTGCTGTTCGGCATCGATGCGGTGCACGGGCACAACAACCTGGTCGGCAGCACGCTGTTTCCGCAGAACGTGGGCCTGGGCGCCACGCGCGACCCGCAGCTGATCCACGAGATCGGCAAGGTCACCGCGCTGGAACTGCGCGCCAGCGGCATCAACTGGACCTTCGCGCCCACCCTCACGGTGCCGCAGGACGAGCGCTGGGGCCGCGCCTACGAGGGCTATTCGCAGGACCCGGCGTTGGTCGCCCGCTACGCCGGCGCGGTGGTGGCGGGGCTCGAAGGCCGCCCCGGCACGCCGCAGTTCCTCGATGCCAGCCACGTGATCGCCACCGCCAAGCACTTCGTCGGCGACGGCGGCACGCAGGGCGGCAAGGACCAGGGCGACGCGCAGGTGCCCGAGACCGTGCTGCGCGACGTCCACGCCGCCGGCTATCCGCCGGCGATCGAGGCGGGCGTGCAGGTGGTGATGATTTCCTTCTCCAGCTGGAACGGCGTCAAGATGGCCGGCAACAAGGGCCTGGTCATCGACGTGCTGAAGGGGCGCATGGGCTTCGACGGCATCGTGCTCGGCGACTGGAACGCGCACGGCCAGGTGCCCGGCTGCACCAACGAGGACTGCCCGGTGGCCTACAACGCCGGGCTGGACATGCTGGAGGCGCCCGATTCCTGGAAGGGTCTGTACGTCAACACCTTGGCCGAGGTGAAGGCGGGGGTAATCCCGATGGCCCGCGTGGACGACGCCGTCCGCCGCATCCTGCGGGTGAAGCTGCGGCTGGGCATGTTCGAGGCCGGCCCACCCTCGGCCAATCCGCTGGTGGCGCGCTCGGCCACGGTGATCGGCAACCCCGCGCACCGCGAACTGGCGCGTCGCGCGGTGCGCGAATCGCTGGTGCTGCTGAAGAACCAGGGCGGCGTGCTGCCGATCGATCCGCTCAAGCGCGTGCTGGTCACCGGCGACGGCGCCGACGACATTTCCAAACAGAACGGCGGCTGGACGCTGACCTGGCAGGGCACGGGCCTGACCAACGCCGATTTCCCCGGCGCCACCTCGATCTGGCAGGGCATCCGCCAGCAGGTGCAGGCCGCCGGCGGCAGCGCCGAGCTGGCGGTCGACGGCCACTACGAACACAAGCCGGACGTCGCCATCGTGGTGTTCGGCGAGGATCCCTACGCCGAGTTCCAGGGCGACCTGCCCAACCTGGCCTACCGCCCCGGCGACGACCACGACCTGGAACTGCTGCGCCGCCTGCGCGGGCAGGGCGTGCCGGTGGTGGCGGTGTTCCTCACCGGCCGGCCGCTATGGATGAACCGGGAGATCAATGCGTCCGACGCCTTCGTGGTGGCCTGGCTGCCGGGCAGTGAAGGGGAGGGCGTCGCCGACGTACTGCTGCGCACCGCGGACGGGCGTATCGCCCACGACTTCCACGGCAAGCTGGCCTACGCCTGGCCACGCACGGCGGCGCGGATTCCCGTGGCCGCCGCTGCGCGTGGCGAGGCGCCGCAGTACCCGTACGGCTTCGGCCTGACCTACGCCGACCACGACGTATCCGCCCCGCTGCCCGAGGTCGCCGGCGTGGACCTGAGCCGCGCCCGCGCCGGCATCTATTTCAGCCATGGCAAGCCAGCCCACGGTTTCACGCTGCGCCTGACCGGCGCCGACGGCGCGGCCGCGGACGTCACCGCCACGCCGGCCGCCACCGCCGACGGCAGCCTGCGCGTCAGCGCGTTCGACCGCCGGGCGCAGGAAGACGCGCGCCGGCTCGACTGGGCCGGCCACGGCAGCGCGCGCGCGGCGCTGGTCGCGCCCGGGCCGCTGGACCTGGAACGCCAGACCAACGGCGACGTGTTGCTGGTGACCACGCTGCGCATCGACGCGTTGCCGCCGCAGGGCGCGGCGATCGGCGTCACCTGTGGCGAGCGCTGCGGTGCGGACGTGCCGGTGGGCGAGCAGTTGTCGGCGCTGCCGCACGACCAGTGGCTGCGCGTGGGCGTCCCGCTGAAATGCTTCCGCGATGCCGGCGCCGACATGGCGCGGCTGGACCGCCCGTTCGTGTGGACCGGCCACCCCGGTGAGCGGATCGACATCACCGAAGTCTCGCTCGGCACGGTGGCGGACCAGACGCTCACCTGCGACGGCCCGGAGACCACGCCATGAACGCGATCGCCCTTGCGCCCGCCGCCGCCCGCGCACGTGCGACCACCCTGCTGACCTGCGCGCTGGCCGCACTGGCCGGACTGATGTTCGGGCTGGACATCGGCGTGATCTCCGGTGCCACCGCCTTCGTCCAGGCCGAATTCGCCATCGACGACCGCACCATCGAGTGGATCGTCAGCGCCATGATGCTGGGCGCGGCGCTGGGCGCGGCCGGTGCCGGCTGGCTGTCGGCGGCGCTGGGCCGCAAACGCTCGCTGGTGCTGAGCGCCGCGTTGTTCGTGGCCGGTTCGCTGCTGTGCGGCCTGGCCTGGTCGCCGGCCGCGCTGGTCGGCGCGCGGCTGGCGCTGGGCCTGGCCATCGGCGTGGCCACGTTCACCGCGCCGATGTACCTGGCCGAAGTGGCGCCGGAGCACATCCGCGGCGCGATGATCGGCACCTACCAGCTGATGATCACCCTCGGCATCTTCGTCGCCTTCCTGTCCGACCTGGCCTTCAGCTACACCGGCGCCTGGCGCTGGATGCTCGGCATCATCGCGATTCCCGGCGCGCTGTTCCTGCTGGGCATGCTGGTGCTGCCGGAGAGCCCGCGCTGGCTGCTGCTGCGCGGGCGCCGCGAAGAGGCGGCCACGATACTCTCGCGGCTGCGTGGCGACGACGCGGTGGTCGCGCGCGAGATGGCCGGCATCCAGGCGCAGCTCGAGGCGCCGCAGCACGGCTGGAACCTGTTCCGCCGCAACCGCAATTTCCGCCGCTCGGTGGCGTTGGGCGTGGCGCTGCAGGTGATGCAGCAGCTGACCGGCATCAACGTGATCATGTACTACGCGCCGCGCATCTTCGCGGGGGTGGGCTTCGGCACCAGCGCGCAGATGTGGACCACCGCGATCGTGGGCCTGACCAACCTGCTGGCCACCTTCATCGCCATCGCGCTGGTCGACCGGCTCGGGCGCAAGCCGATCCTGTATGCCGGCTTCGCGGTCATGGCGGTGAGCCTGGGCGCGGTCGGCAGCATGATGTACCTGGGCACGGATACGCCTGCCGCGCAGTGGTTCACCGTGGCCATGCTGCTGGTGTTCATCGTCGGCTTCGCGACTTCGGCCGGGCCGCTCGTGTGGACGCTCTGTTCGGAAGTGCAGCCCCTGCGCGGTCGCGACTTCGGCATCGCCTGTTCCACCTTCGTCAACTGGACGGCGAACATGCTGGTGGGCGCCACCTTCCTGTCGCTGCTCAACGGCATCGGCCACGCCGCCACGTTCTGGCTCTACGCCGGGCTCAATCTCGCGTTCATCCTGGTCACCGCGCTGTGGGTGCCCGAAACCCGCGGCGTCACGCTGGAGCAGATCGAACGCAAGCTGATGGCCGGCCACCGGTTGCGTGATATCGGCCGCTGCCGCAGGCCGTAGGGTGGGCTTCAGCCCACCTTTCCCGCACGGCCGATGGTGGGCTGAAGCCCACCCTACGCATCGCGCTGCTTGAAAAAAGCGCGCCGTTGCCGGGGCCTCCTTCGATAGCGATGCCGCGCGCATACCGCCACCCTACGCATCGGGCTGCTTGAAAAGAGCGCGCCGTTGCCGGGTCTCTTTCGATGGCGATGTCGCTCGCATACCGTCACCCGCCGACACCGTAGGGTGGGCTTCGGCCCACCTTTCCGCACGGCCGATGGTGGGCTGAAGCCCACCCCGCGCGCCTGCGCCATTAAAAAAAGGATGCCCCGTTACCGGGGCATCCAGTGGCGGCCGGAAGGGGAGATTTCCGCCGCCCGGGGGAGCGATGCGGCGACGGCGGCTAGAACCAGACGCCCACGCTGACGCCGTAGGTGCGCGGCGGCAGGTACTGCGAGGTGTAGATGAAGCTGCCGTCGGGCAGGGCGAAACGGCCCGCGCTGGTGCGCACCTTGCCGTCGGTGACGTTCTGCACGTAGGCCGAGACCCACCAGCGGTCCTGCGGCTCGGTGTAGCGCAGCGAGATGTCGCCGCGGCCATAGGCATCCTGCTTGTCGCCGTCGCCCAGGTTGAACGTGCTCAGCCACTGCGCACTCTGGTATTGGGCCGAGATGCGCGGGGTCAGGCGACCGCCGTTGCCGAGGCGGAAGTCGTGCTCGTAGATGACGGTGAGCGAGGCGTTGGGCGCATGCGGGAGGTCGTTGCCGGTGACGTCGACGCAGTTGCTGATGCCCGAGACCGGGTCGCAGGCGGGCAGGCCCTGGTAGTCGTTGCTGCCGGCGTAGAGCAGCGTGCCCAGTTCCTTCTTCGGGATCGCCGAGAACACCAGGTTGAACCGGTCGTCCTGGCCGGACAGCGCCAGCTCGGTCTCGAAGCCCCACACCTTGGTGACGCCCTTGACGTTGGAGAATCCCAGGCCGCGGTTGCCGTCGGGGTAGGTGATCGGCGCGGCGAGCTGGAAGTTCTTGAAGCGCTCGTAGTAGATCGCGCTGTTCCAGGTCAGGTGGCCGTCGAGGAAGCTGAACTTGGAGCCGACCTCGTAGTTGGTCAGCGTTTCGGGCTCGTAAAGCGTGCCGGCGTCCTGCGTGCCGCCGGACTTGTAGCCCGTTGAGACGCTGGCATACACGAGGCCGTGCGTGCCCACGTCGGCGTCCAGCCGCGCCAGCCAGGTGGCCTTGCTCTTGTCGTATTTCGCGTCGTTGACGGTGGAGACGTTGAAACCCACGTCGCCCGGTTCCACGTCCGGCGAGATCGGCACCTGCGGCACGGTCGGGTCGTAGGCCCAGCCCCAGCCGCGACCGCCCTCGTTTTCCTTCTTGTCCTTGGACCAGCGCGCGCCGCCGGTCAGGCGCAGTCGGTCGGTGATGTTCCAGGTGGCCTGGCCGAAGAATGCGGTGGTCTTCACCGTTTCCTTGGGCTGGATGAACGAACCCTGCCAGCTGACCGTGCCTTGCGGCGTCCCGTTCATGATCGGGATGTCGAAACGGATGTTGTTGTCTTCGGCCGCGTAGTAGGCGCCGAGGATCCAGTCGACCGTGTTGTCGCCGGCGGACTTCAGGTCCAGCTCGTGGCTGTAGCTCTTGTAGTTGGAAAAGTTGGTGCGGTCGGCCTGGTTGGCGGCGCCGGTGGTGAAGCTGGTGGGCACCTGCGCGCCGTTGTCCTGGTCGTAGTTGCTCTTGCCGGAGAAGCGGTTGTAGCCGGCGACGTAGCTCAGCGTCATGGTGTCGCCGATGTTGAAATCCATCCGGCTGCGCACCGTGTGGGAGTCGCGCTTGAGGTAGGGCGCGGTGTCGATCAGCGCCGACCAGAAATCCTGTCCCGCGCGCGGCTGCTGCATCAGGCTCATGCCGGGCGTGCCGCGGTCGCGGAAGTACTCGTAGGAGAGGTTCCAGGTGAACGCGTCGCTGGGCTTCCACAGCGCGCTGATGCGCGCGGCGGACTGGTCCTGGGCGTTGTACTTGTCGCCGCCGGTGACGTAGTTGCTGGCGTTGATCGGCTGGAACGTGTCCAGCGTGCCGCCGCTGGCGAGGTAGGTGGCCTGCTGCTGGGCGACGCTGGGCAATTGCCGGGTCGGATTCTGGTAGTCGACGTAGCCGTCGTGCTGCTCCTGCGCCACCGCTACGCGCATCGCGAACGTGCTGCTGATGGGCAGATTCACCATGGCGCGCGTGCCCACGCGGTTGTAGTTGCCCAGGTCGAACTGGGCATTGCCGAAGAAGCCGCCCAGGTCGGGCTTGCCGGTCTGGAAGTTGACCACGCCCGCGGTGGAGTTGCGGCCCCACAGCGTGCCTTGCGGACCGCGCAGCACCTCGACGCTTTCGATGTCCAGCAGCAGGCCGGCGGCCGCTTCCGGCCGCGGCGAGTACACGCCGTCGATGAACATCGCCACTTCCGGATCGGCATATTCGGTCTTGGCGCTGTCGTTGCCGATGCCGCGCATGGTCAGGGTGACCACGCCGTGGTCGCCCTGCGAAGTGGCCTGGAATCCGGGTACCAGCCGGGTGATGTCCTGCACGGTCATCACCCGTTCCTTCTCCAGCGCGTCGGCGCTGATCACGCTGATCGCGACCGGGGTTTTCTGCAGCGGCGTCTCGCGCTTGGTCGCGGTGACCTGCACGCCGTCGAGGTTGGTCACCTTTTTGCCGTCGGCTCCGTCCTTCGGAGCGGCATCCTGGGTGGCGTGGACGGCGCCGGATGCGAACACGGCAGCCATGGCGACGTACAAAGCCGAGTAGCGTAGTTTCATGGTGACCCCTCTCCCCAGATCGTCGTGGACATGCAGTAGTCGTGGACTTGCGGTAGCCTGCACATGACAGCGCTGTCAATTACGATGACAGCGCTGTCATGACAAGGGGATGCTAGCGCGGAAATCCGTGCTTGGCTTGTTGCTACGCAACATCGTCGGGAGAGTGTATGGCACGCATGCGCAGGATCCTGGTTGTCGGCGGTGGCACGGCCGGCTGGCTGACGGCCTGTTACCTGGCCAAGATCGTCAACGCCGCGGCGCCCGATGGCATCGCCGTGGAACTGGTCGAATCGCCCTACATCGCCCTGATCGGCGTGGGCGAGGCCACGTTTCCGTCGATCCGCGGCACGCTGGCGGCGATCGGTCTGGACGAGCGGCGCTTCCTGGTCGGCGCCAGCGCCACCTACAAGCAGGGCATCCAGTACGTGAACTGGGTGCGGCCGCCCGGCGCGGCGGGCGCGGACCGATTCTTCCATCCCTTCAGCCAGCCCAGCCAGCGCAGCGGCAGCCCGGAACTGCTGCCGTACTGGCTGCTCGGTGGCGCGCCCGAGGGCATGGCCTTCGCCGACGCGGTGACCATGCAACAGTGCGTGGCCGACCACGGCCGCGCGCCCAGACGGGCCGGCGATCCGGACTACCAGGGGCCGCTCAACCATGCCTACCACTTCGATGCCGCCTGTTTCGCCGCCACGCTGGCCGAGCACGGCCAGGGGCTCGGTATCAGGCGGCACCTGGCGACCGTCGAGCGCGCCGAGCTGGACGAGCGCGGCCACATCGCGCGCATCGTCACCCGCGAGCTCGGTGCGCTGTCGGCCGATCTCTACATCGACTGCACCGGCCTGCGCGGGCACCTGATCGGCGGCGCGCTGCACTCGCCGTTCCACAGCCGGCGCGACGTGCTGTTCGCCGACCGCGCCGTGGCGCTGCAGGTGCCTTATCCGCGCCCGGACACGCCGATCCTGCCGTTCACCCGCGCCACCGCGCAGGAGGCCGGCTGGATCTGGGACATCGGCCTGCAGCAGCGGCGCGGGATCGGCTACGTTTACTCCTCGCGACACAGTGACGCCACGCGGGCCGAAGAAGTGGTGCGCGGCTACGTGGGCCGGCAGGCCGAAGCGCTCGAGGCGCTGCACATCGGCTTCGAGACCGGCTATCGGCCCGAGCACTGGCGCGGCAACTGCGTGGCGGTCGGCCTCGCCGGCGGCTTCGTCGAGCCGCTGGAGTCGACGGGCATCGCGCTGGTAGAACTGGGCGCCTACCTGATCACCCACCTGCTGCCGGTCGAGCTGGACGAGATGGACCGCGCCGCCCGCCACTACAACGCCATGATCGTGGCGCGCTACGAGCGCATCATCGACTTCATCAAGATGCACTACTGCCTGACCCGACGCCGTGACCACGGGTTCTGGATCGACAACACCGATGCGGCAAGCATCCCATCGACCCTGCGCGACCGCCTGGCGCTGTGGCGCCATCGCCCGCCGCACCGGCTGGATTTCGTCACCGACCTGGAGATGTTCATGCCCGGCAGTTGGCAGTACGTCCTCTACGGCATGGAGTTCAAGACCGACCTGGACGCGATGCGCAGCGCCTATCCGCACCTGGCCGCGGCGCAGCGCGAGTTCGCGATGATCCGCCAGGCGGCCACGATGGCGCTGGGCGACCTGCCGGACCATCGTGCGTTGGTCGAGCAGATGTGCCGGGAACATGCCGCACGGAGCGGGCAGGGAATGGATCGGGCGGTGGCGGACGCGTAGGTCGTCCTCGTGGGCCCGCACCGCGGATCCCCCAACCTGCAAACGGGGGAGGTATCCAGAGTGCGGTTCAGGCCTTCCCCATGCTGGCGTCAGGTCCCACCGGCGGGCAGGAGAGTCGAACCTACGGGCGAACGTCCAGGGCGATCGACTGCGCCGTGCCGGCGGCAACCCGCACCCAGGTCACCGGGCCGAAGCGGTCCTCACCGACGGCCCAGCCATCGTCCTGCGAAGCACGCAGGGCATCGACGCTGGCGAAGGCTTCCAGCGTGCGGCCGTTGCTGCGCACCGCTTCGGCCGGCTGGCCGTGGAACTTCAGCAACCAGGATTCGAGCGCCGGGCGGAAGCTGCCCTGCGGCGCGGCGATAGCGAAGCTGACGGTGCCGCCGTGCGCCTGCATCCGCATCGACTGCAGGAAATATGCACCCTGTTCGTAGCCGTAGGTCGTGCCGTCGTCGTCGTAGTAGTCGAACTGGCTGCCGCCCGCGGCGGGGAACAGTTCCACCTGCAATTCGGTCAGCGGACGCTGGCCCACGTAGTCCATCGGCGGCGCCATCGGGATGATCGCGCCCTCGCGGACGTACAGCGGGATGTCGCTCCAGTGCTCCGCGTCAGCCTGGTGATGGATGGTCTGGCCGCCGGCGTAGTGCCTGCCGCTGAACCAATCGATCCACTCGCCGGCGGGCAGGTAGACCGGCTTGATCGTCTGGCCCTCATCGACCACCGGTGCCACCAGCAGGCTGTCGCCGAACAACCAGGCGTCGACGTCGTTGCGGACCCTGGGGTCATTCGGCCAGTCGAACAGCAGCGGGCGCACCAGGCCCATGCCGGTGGCGCGGCGCTGGTGTTCGTAGCTGTAGATGTAGGGGATCAGCGACTGGCGCAGGCGGATCGCGTCGCCGGCGGCCTTCTCGGCAATCGGGCCATAGACCCACGGCTGGCGCTTCTGGTTCAGCTCGCCATGCACGCGGAACACCGGCGTGAACGCACCGAACTGGATCCAGCGCGCGTAGTTTTCCGGTGTCGGCGTGCCGGCCTTGAAGCCGCCGCCGTCCATGCCCCACTGCATCGCGCCCACGTTGATGGCGCTGAGCATGCGCTGGCGCTGCCCGGCCATGGAAGCGAAACCGGTATGGATGTCGCCGGACCAGAGGCCGTAGGCGTAGCGCTGCGCGCCCAGGTAGAAATTGCGGTTGAGCGACCACACGCGCAGGTCGGAGATGGCGCGTTGGCCGTCATAGAGCGCGCGCTGCATGTCCATGTGCTGCAGGTCGATGGCGACATCGTCGGCCTCGTCGTTCCACCAGCCGACCATGCCGGTCTCGAAGGAATGCTTCAGCGCCTTGTTGAAGAACCAGGCGCGCGCGGCCGGGTCGGCGAAGTCGAGCTCGCGCACGGTCTTGCCGGAGAAATAATCCGGTGCGGGATCGCTCTGCGCCAGCCAGTAGCCGCGCTCGGTCGCCTCGCGGCCCTCGACGGTATCAACGTGGATGCGCGGCTTCATGATGCCGGTCAGGTGCACGCCCTGGGCGTCGAGCAGGGCCTTGAGCTTGCCGCTGTCACCGTCGGGGAACTTGTGCTCGTTCCAGCGGAACTCGCCGTAGTCGTCCTCGCCCCAGGCCTTCCAGTCGAAGTCGAGGGTGAAGTTGTCCAGCGGGATGTGCCGCTCGCGGTAGCCGTGGACGATGTCCAACAGCTCTTTCTCGTCGATGCCCCACTGGCTGTTGGTAAAGCCCATCGCCCATTTGGGAAACAGCGGGCTGCGGCCGCTGACCTGCGCCAGCGCGGCGAAGATGGCGTGCGGATCGCCGAGGAACACGTAGTAGTCCAGGCCGCCGTCGAACATGCGCGCATCCAGGCGCGTGTCGCCCAGCGCGATCTGGCCGCCGACGCCGTCGACCAGCACGCCGTAGCCGGCGGTCGTCCACACGAACGGCGCGCCCGCGTGGCCCTGTTCACCGGCGGTGATGGGCCGGTAACCGTCGCGCAGCAGACCGGCGGTGGCCGGATCGGTGGCATCGAAACCGCCGATGCCGTACATCGGCTCGCCCTTGGTGTGGATCAAGCTCAGCCGGCCCTGGCCCAGCGAGGGCAGGGCGAACTGGCGCAGCAGCGGATGCTGGCCGGGCACGCCGATCGACAGCACGCCATGTTGCTTGTCCCACAGCGCGTCCAGCTGCGCCGAGTGCAGCCGTGCGCCGGCGGCGTCCTGGGAAATCTCTGCGTCGGGATAGGCCGGGGCCTGCAGCGCCGGATCGATCACGATGGTCGGCGCCGAGGCGTGGCCGGCCTTGCGGAACTGCACGTGCAGCGTGCCGGGTGCGGTCAGCTCCACGCGCACCGTGTCGGCGCCGAGCAGGATGTCGAACCCGGGCGCGGCCGGCGTGAGGGAAGTGGGACGGGCCAGCGCAGCGTGCGCCCGGGCCTGGGAAAGCGATGCAGCAGCGGAAGAAGGGGACACCAGCAATACTCCGACGACAAACAACGTGATCGGCCCCATTGACGCGTGCTTGAGCTTTGTGAAGAGCGCGTGCAGGCGACGGGAGCCGGGCCCATAGTAGGGGCCATGGCGAGCGTCGCAACACCCGTCTGCATACGTATTCATCTGTGACATGGCGCGGTTTTCCGATGGTGCGGTGCACGATGTGGCGGCAATGGGCCCGAGGGTGCTTTTGTAGGAGCGCACCTGGGCGCGACCGTGCGGCATGGCGGTCGCGCCCAGGTGCGCTCTTACAGGAAATGCTCGGCGACATTTCACTGGAGAATCGCCGCAGCGTAGGCGGGCAACTGCAGTTCGCCGGCGGCGATGCGGGCTTCGGGCTGGCTGGTCAGCCGGATGTGGCCGAAACGCGCCAGCACACCCGCCAGCTTCAATCTTTGCGGCTCGTGCGAAAGGTTGTGCACGACCAGCACGTCGTTGCCGGCGTCGGCCAGTTCCCAGACGGCCAGCCGGGGGTTGGCCACGGCAGGCACGCTGAGGGCGCCGTCACGCAGCACGGGCAATTCGCGGCGCCAGCCGATCAGCATGCGATACCAGGCGAGCAGCGAATGCCCGTCGTCCTGCTGGGCTTCCACCGAAACCTCGGGGCCGTCGCCGGCGCTGAACCGCTTCCAGCGGCTCTCGCCCGGACCATGCGGATCGCGGTGCCAGCGCATCGGTTCGCGCAGGTCGGGATCGGGTTTGCGCCCGCGCATGCCCAGTTCCTCGCCGTAATAGATGAACGGCCGGCCGGGCAGGGTGAGCAGCATCGCCGCGGCCGTGCGCATGTGCGAAGCGTCGCCGCCGAGCTGGCTCATCACCCGCTCCTGGTCGTGGTTGGACAGGAAGGGCGCGTCCTGGCCGGCGGGAACCGCTGCGGCGATGCGCCGGAGCAGTTCGCCGAGGCCGTCGTTGCGTTCGTTGCGCGCGCTCAGCACCAGTTGTGTGGCGAGCGGAAAATCGAATACCGCGTCGAGCGGGCCGAACCAGGGTGCCAGTTGGCCCGGCTCGTCGCGGGTCACTTCGCCGATCAGGTAAACGTCCGGGCGCACGGCGCTCATCGCGTCATGGAACGCGCCCCACCAGGCGAGGTTGCGCCGCTGCCGGGCCGGATCATCGGCGCTGGCGGCGAAGTCCTCGTAGACGTGCCGGGCGGCATCGAGGCGAAAGCCGTCCACGCCCTGCGCCAGCCAGTAGCGGCCGATATCGGTCACTGCCTTGCGCACGGCAGGCGTATCGAAGTCCAGGTCCGGCATGTCGCCGCTGAAGATGCCCAAGTAGTGCTGCTTGCCCAGTGCATGCCAGGCCGGGCCGCCGGTGGCGCTGGCCGCGTGCAGGTCGGTGCCGGCGCCGGCCCAGCCGTACCAGGCGTGGTGCGGATCGCCCGAATCGCGTGCAGCGCGGAACCACGGGTGGCGGTCGCTGGTGTGGTTGACCACCAGGTCCATGATCACGCGGATATCGCGCGCGTGCGCCGCGGCCAGCAATCGCTGGAAGTCCGCCAGCGTGCCGTATTGCGGATTGATCGCGCGGTAGTCGGTGACGTCGTAGCCGTGGTAGCTGGGCGAGGGGTTGATCGGCATCAGCCAGATGCCGTCGACGCCCAGCGACTTCAGGTAGTCGAGCTTGGCGGTGACGCCGTTGAGGTCGCCGATGCCGTCGCCGTCGGTGTCGTACCACGCGCGCACGAAGATCTCGTACCAGACGCCGGAACGGGGCGGGTCGGGTGCCTGCGCGTAGGCACGCTCCTCCGGCGCGCGGTAGTACGCAGTGGCGCCGGCGACCGGCACCAGTACGGCAAACAGCACCAAGGCCAGCAGCGCTTGCCCACGCATCCGCATCAGG
Source organism: Frateuria hangzhouensis (assembly GCF_026410505.1). Lineage (GTDB taxonomy): Bacteria > Pseudomonadota > Gammaproteobacteria > Xanthomonadales > Rhodanobacteraceae > Frateuria_A > Frateuria_A hangzhouensis. Next base: position 162,138 of record NZ_JAPMIU010000001.1, on the reverse strand, counting down.
CGGCCGCCACCGTGCCGGACGCGGCGCAGTGCCGGGCGATGAACTGGGCATGCCCGGGCATGCCGCCGACGGCGCGATCGAGCAGGGTGCGGATGTGCGACAGGAATTCATCCAGCTGCGCCTGCGGCAGGGCGTCGGCCAACGGGTGATGGCCGGCGGGCACCATGCCCTGGCCGAGCATCACCTGCAGCCAGGCGTTTTCGGCGAACAACTCGTCCGCGTCGCGCACGATGCGCCCGCCGGCCTGGAACAGATCGAGCTTGCGCTGCAGCGGTTCGGGCACGGGCAGCTCCGCGCAATGCCGCCAGAAGGGCGTGTCGCGGCGTTCGGTGGCGCGGTAGTGCAGGATCAGGAAGTCGCGGATGCGCTCGTACTCGAAACGCGTCTGGCGGTTGTATTCGTCGGTGAGCGCGGGATCGAAGTTGCCATCGGGAAACAGGCCGAGCAGCCGGTTCACGCCGGACTGGACCAGATGGATGCTGGTCGATTCCAGCGGCTCCATGAACCCCGCGGCCAGGCCGAGCGCCACGCAGTTGCGGTTCCAGGTGCGCTTGCGCATGCCGCCGGTGAAACGCAGCAGGCGCGGCTGCTCGAGCACGTCGCCCTCGATGTGCTGCAGCAGCAGGTTGGCCGCCTCGTCGTCGCTCATGAACCGGCTGCAGTAGACATGGCCGTTGCCGCTGCGGTGCTGCAGCGGAATGCGCCACTGCCAACCCGCGGGCCGCGCGTTGGCTTGGGTGAACGGACGCAGCGGCTCGACGCGCGTGCTCGGTGCGACCATCGCGCGATCGCACGGCAGCCAGTGGCGCCAGTCCTCGTAGCCGGTCTCGAGCGCGCCTTCGATCAGCAGGCCGCGAAAGCCCGAGCAGTCGATGAACAGCTCGCCGGCGACGACCTGGCCGCTTTCCAACTGCACCGACTCGACAAAGCCATCGTGCGCGCGCAGGTTGACCTTCACCACCTTGCCTTCCGTGCGCTCGACGCCGGCGGCGGCGTGCTTGCGCAGGTGGCGGGCGTACAGGCCGGCGTCCAGGTGGTAGGCGTAGCGCAGGCCGTCGAGTGCGGTGCCGCCGACGCGCTCCATCGGCGCAAAGCGGTGTGCAGCGATCGCCTGCGCGTTCAGGGAATAGGCCCACAGGTCGGGCGCCGCCGGATCCTGGTGGCGGCTGCGCAACCAGTAATGGTGGAACGGCAACAGCCCCAGCGCCAGGCCGATGTCGCCGAAGGCATGCAGGTAGGAATCGCCGAGGCGATGCCAGTCGTTGAACTGGATGCCGAGCTTGACCGTACCCTGCACGGCGCGCAGCAGTTCGTTCTCGTCCAGCCCAAGAAAGCTGTTGATGAGCCGGATCGAAGGAATGGTCGACTCGCCCACGCCAACCGTGCCGATCTCGTCGGATTCGATCAGCTGGATCTTTGCCGTGTCACCCAGCGCCCGGGACAGCAGCGCCGCCGCCATCCAGCCCGCGGTGCCGCCACCAATGATCACGATTTGCCGGATGGGTGCCTGGTTCATGGGCATGCTGGACTACCGTGCTCGTCGCGGATCCCGGACAGCGGGTTGCGCGACCGGCCGAAAGAAAAAAGGCCCCGCCGATGTTGCGCGACGGGGCCTCGCTGGGGCAAGGCGAAGCGCTTACTGGAACTTGTAGGAGACGCCGATCTCGTAGCGACGACCGTAGCTTTCCCAGGTCAGCACCTGCCGCGGATCGTCGTTCTGGTAGGTCACGAACGTCTTGTTGGAGAGGTTCGAGCCTTGCGCGATCAGGGTCAGGCCGTCCAGCGGGCCGTGGTCGAAGGTGTAGCTGACCTGTGCGTCGTAGGTGCTGCCGCCCTCGATCGTCTGCTCGATGCGCGTCGCGCTGATGCCCGACACCTCGCCGAGGAAGCTGGAGCGGTAGCTGTCGCTGATGCGCGCCTCGAACCCGTTGTGCTGGTAGTACAGCGTGGCGTTGGCCGTCCATTTGGACAGGCCGGGCACGGTGATCGGATCGGCATTGTCGCCATACACCAGCGAGCTCTTGGTGTAGCCGCCGGTGATGATCGTGCCCAGGCCCGACAGCGCCGGGGTCAACTGGCTGAAGGGCAGGTTGAGGGTGGTCTGCAGGCCCTTCACGTAGCCGCGGCCGTCGTTCACCGGGCCGGAGACGATACCCATGGTGGTACCCAGCTGTTGCTGTTGCTCGGGCGACAGGTACGCGTCGGCGAAGGCGGCGAAGTCGTACAGGTAGGCGGCACTCGGATTGATGTAGTCCTTCAGTCCCAGGTAGTACGCCGACACTGCCACGTAGCCGGCCCCGCCGGAACGGCACAGGTCCGAGGTCTTCGACTCGGCCGAGTTGCACTCGTAGCCCGAGTCGTCGCCCGCGAAGTAGTGCTCGTAGCTGACGTTGTAGTTGTCGGCCATGGTCGGCAGCAGCCTGGCGTTGCCGCCGGAGGCGCTGAAGTACGACCGGTTCGGGTCGGTGTTGGGCAACTGCGTGATGTTGCCGGAGACGCCCAGGCTGGCGCTCATCTGGTCCATGCGCGGACGGGCCATCACGCGGGCGGCGCCCACGCGCAGGTCGTCCTGTTCGCCGAAGCCGAAGATCAGGTTCGCGCTCGGCAGGTAGCGGGTGAACGAGGTGCCGCCGGATACCGGAACGAGCGTCGCGTTCGAGCCGTTGGTGCCGCCGGCGCTGGCTTCCACGCGCTGGCCGTTGGAGGTCTGCGAGGTGTGCGCCGCCTGCACGCCGAAGTTGCCGCGCAGTCCGACGTTGCCCAGGGTCGTGTCCAGGTTGAACTGCAGGTACGAGGTGACGTCGCGCTCGTTGACCTCCCAGTTCGGCGGCACTGCGATGGAGGACAGCGCGGTGGGGAACTGTTCGTAGGTGCCGGCGCCGATCAGCTGCAGCGGGTCGTAGCAGACCTGCGAGCCGATGCCCATCCACGCCAGCGGGTCGCAGGTCGAGCCGGGGGCAGCGATCGACGGGGCGCCGTTCGGTGGGATCAGGAAGGTCTGGTCGATGTTGTAGGTCTTGTTGCGCGTGCCGCGCACCACGCCGAACTCCACCGACGAGAACGGGCCGCTGAGGAAGTCGCGCTCGACCGCCAGGCGCAGGTTCGCCAGGTGGTCGTCAGTGCGCGGGGCATTGATGAAACCCGCCTGCACGACCGGCGGCGTGGCGCCGGAACCCCAGCCCTGCGGGTCGGTCAGCACCATCTGGCCGGAGCCGTAGTCCAGCGACGGGTTCAGGTACAGCATGCCGTCGGACAGTTCGTCGAACACGATGCTGTCGGTCGCGCCGTTGCCCAGACCGTTGCCGGTGCCCGCGTAGCTTTCCACCATCAAATCGTGGCGCTGCGCGCGCGAGTAGCTGGCGGTGAGGCTGGCCGACCAGTTCTCGTTGATGCGGAGCTCGTTTGCCCAGTTGACGTTGAAGACCTTGGCGTTGGTCTTGTTGTAGTCGTTGCGCACGACCGCCTTGACGTTGCCGTAGGTGCCGTTTTCGACGAAGCCATCGGAAACACTGCCCTCGGCGAGGGTCACGCCGGAGCCCCAGAACAGCGGGAACTCGATGCCCTTGGCCTGCTGGGCTTCCTTGAACTTGTCGTAGGTCAGGTCGAGCGTGCTGGTGAAGTTGTCGTTCGGGCGCCACTGCAGCGTGGTCAGCAGGCCGTTGCGGTTCATCTGGTCGGAGATGCCGTAGTTCTTCGAGCCACCCACGACCAGGTTGCCGTTGGCATCCGTGGCATAGCCCCACGGCGCCTGGTGCTGGATCTGCGCAGGGTTGGACTGGAAGTCCACGCCGACGGTCACGCCGAAGGTGTGATCGGCGAACTGGTGCACCCACACGCCATTGACGTCGTAGCCGCGGTCGCCCACGCCGGGCCCGTCGGCAAGCTGCGAGGTGCCGTCCCAGATGTAGCGCGCGTTCATCGCGCTTTCCGGCTTGTCCTTGTCCAGCGGGCGGATCGTGTGCATGTCCACCGTGCCCGACAGGCCCTGGCCGATCAGGTCGGCCGAGGGGCTCAGGTGCACCACCACGTTGTCGAACCAGCTCGACGGATACTGGTCGAACTGCACGTCGCGGTTGTTGGACGTAGAGACCTGCTGGCTGCCGTTGACCAGCGCGGTCGAGAAGTCCGGCCCCAGGCCGTGGATGCTCACCACTTGCGGACGGCCGCTGACGCTCTGCACCGCCAGGCCCGGCAGGCGGCCCAGCGTGTCGGCGATGCTCACGCCGGGCAGCTTGCCGATCTGTTCCGCGGAGACTGCCTCGACGATGGCATTGGAGTTGCGCTTGAGCGCCGTGGAGTTCTGGATGCTGCTGACGAAGCCGCTGACCTCGACCGTTCCCAACTGGCGCGCCTTCTTGCTGGCGTCCTGATCGCGGCGGCTGGCATCGGCCTGCTGGCCGGCCTGGTCTTGCTGGTCCTGGTCCTGGCCTTGGGACGGGTTGTCCGATTGCCCGGCATCCTGCGGTGCGGCCAGCGCCATGCCGGTGAAGCAAAGCCCGGCGGCCATCAAGGCCAGCGCCATACGATTGCGTTTGATCAACATCTGCGTCTCCCCGCGGAAATGTCGCTCTCCGGTCATGGGTCCGCTCGTCGCGCGCGCCGGTGTCCCCCGGTCATGCAAGCGCGCCGGCAGACCCCGCCAGCGACGTGAAGCGATGTTAAGGCTGCGTTTCCCCGCCGCGGCACGCGCTGCATACGTATTCATGCAGACGCCCGGAGGGGCCTCATCGCACCGCAGCATCGTGCCGCGACGCCTGGGCCTGCCGTCCCCCGTACGAAGAAAATGGCTGCCGTGGTGCACCTTGGGGTTCACCAAGCGGTTGCCAGGCGAGCCCACGCACTAGCGGGAGGGCGTTGCAATATTGCGGGTGCAGCACGCATGAATACGTATGCAGCGGATCGAGGCGTTGGAAGGCTACGGATAAGCTGGCGCCCGCTTTGCTGATCGCCCGTTCGCGAAGGCGCACCGATGCGCTGAAGGCTTCCCTGTAATGACCCATGCTCCCTGGTGGCGCGGTGCCGTCACCTATCAGATCTACCCGCGCAGCTTCCTGGACACCAACGGTGACGGGGTAGGCGACCTGCCAGGGATCATCGACAAGCTCGACTACATAGCGAGCCTGGGCGTCGACGCGATCTGGATCTCGCCTTTCTTCAAGTCGCCGATGGCCGACTACGGCTACGACATCGCCGACTATTGCGACGTCGATCCGCTGTTCGGCCAGCTGGAGGATTTTGACCGCCTGCTGGCCAAGGCGCACGGGCTGGGCATCCGCGTGATGATCGACCAGGTGCTCAGCCACACCTCGGTCGAACACGCCTGGTTCCAGCAGAGCCGGGCCAGCCGCGACAACGCCAGGGCCGACTGGTACGTCTGGGCCGATGCGAACGCGGACGGCACGCCGCCGAACAACTGGCTGTCGATCTTCGGCGGTGGCGCCTGGCAGTGGGAGCCGCGGCGCGGGCAGTATTACCTGCACAACTTCCTGGCCTCGCAGCCGGACCTGAACTTCCACAACCCGGCCGTGCGCGCGGCAATCCTCGACTGCGTGCGTTTCTGGCTGGAGCGCGGCGTCGACGGCCTGCGCCTGGATGCGATCAACTTCTGCTTCCACGACGCGAAGCTGCGCGACAACCCGGCCAGGCCCAAGGACCAGCGCGTCGGCCGCGGTTTCAGCCCGGACAATCCGTACGCGTTCCAGTATCACTGGCACAACAACACCCAGCCGGAGAACCTGGACTTCCTGGCCGAACTGCGCGCGCTGCTGGATCGCTATCCCGGCACCGTGGCGCTGGGCGAGATTTCCTCCGAGGATTCGCTGGCGACCATGGCCGAATACACGCAGGCCGGCCGCCTGCACATGGGCTACAGCTTCGAGCTGCTCACCGACGACTTCAGCGCCGCGCACATCCGTAGCACGGTGCGGCAGCTGGAAGCGCAGATGCGCGAGGGCTGGCCATGCTGGGCGATCTCCAACCATGACGTCGAACGCGTGCTGAGTCGATGGGGCAGAGGGAAGTCCACGCCGGAGCTGGCCAACCTGTTCACCGCGCTGGTCTGCTCGCTGCGAGGCTCGGTGTGCGTGTACCAGGGCGAGGAGCTGGGCCTGACCGAGGCGCAGGTGCCGTTCGAGTCGCTCAAGGATCCCTACGGCATCGCCTTCTGGCCGCAGTTCAAGGGCCGCGACGGCTGCCGCACGCCGATGCCTTGGAGCGACGACGAACACGCCGGCTTCAGCCGCGGCGAACCGTGGTTGCCGGTGCCGACCGAGCATCGCGCGCTGGCCGTGGTGCGGCAGGAGGCCGATCCGGCTTCCGCGTTGCAAGGCTTCCGCCGCATCGTGGGCTGGCGCCGCGGGCAACCGGCGCTGCGCTGGGGTGATATCCGTTTCCTCGACACGCCCGAGCCGGTGCTCGCGTTCACCCGCAGCCACGCGGGCGAGACGCTGCTGGTGGCCTTCAATCTGGATGGAAAGGCAGCAGAGACCGAACTTCCGCTGGACGGGCAGTGGCAACCGCTCGAGGGGCACGGCCTGGTCCAGGGCACGTTCGTCGGCGGGCACCTCGCACTGCCCGCACACGGCGTGCTGTTCGCACGGCTGGCGTAGGGTGGGCTTCAGCCCACCACCACGACACCGTGCGACGACGGTGGACTGAAGCCCACCCTACGCCCACCTTGGGCATCACGTGGCCATGAATCATCCAGACGTAGGCTCGTTGCAGATCCAAGCCGCGGAGCCAAGCCATGCCCAACCCCATGCCCCCCGCCGACCGCAAGCACGGGACCGGCGACCGCAACGACAACGACGTCGCCCGGCAAGACCACAAGCTGCAGGAAAATCGCAACGCGGAAGAAACCCGCGATGCCAGGGAAGCCGATCGCGAGGCCAAGCGGGAGGAGGGCTTCAACCACCCGTAGCCGGCGAGCCAGGATCCCGGCGCTCGCTGCCATCGGGACGTGAAGCGTTCCAGGCTGCCGCACGCCAGGCGGCTGCCGGCCGTGCGGTGCTACTGCCGCGTGACCTGGGCAGGGCATGCCAGGCTCGCCGCGGCGGACGCCCACCTGGCGCTCAGGTTGCGGCGAAGCGATTGTTCCGGCGTCATCCACAACAGGCCGCGCGCCGCGCAACCGGCGGCGTAGTCGAATAGCGCCTGCATGTATTCCTGGTCGAAGTCGATGAAGCTTTCCTGCGGATAGTCGGGCGGGATCTCGGTCATGTGGAATGTCATGCCCAGCCGGTGCGCCGCGGCGATGTTCTGCACGATCGCGCGCCGGGTCTTGTAGGTGGTACCCGCGGCAAAGGCGTTGGAGAGCACCTCGACCGTACTGAACCGCGTGGTTCGCGGTGCCCGCGCGAGCTGCCCGTTGACGATCATGTACAGCTTCGCCCCGCGCAGTTGCGGCAGTTCGTAGGACTGGATGCCCGCGATCAGCGGCAGGGTGAACACCGGCGTGGTCACCCCGCCGTCCACGTGCATCTCGTCGTACTCGTGCCGGCCGTCGCTGACGCGGATGAGTACCGGCGGGAACACGCCGGGCACGCTGGCCGAGGCGATCAATACATCGCGGAACAGGCGGCGCGCCTCCGGGCCGCCATGCCGGGCGATCCTGCCCATGTCCCACAGCACGGTTTCGTGTTTGTCCAGGTCGGTGGTCGCCACCACCAGCAACCGTCCCTTTGCCGCTTCATCGGCCACTGCGGCGACCATCTGCGGCGTGACGAAATGATCGATGAGCTGGAACAAGGGGTTGTGTTGCGGCAGGCCACGTGGAGAGAACAGCCGCGCCAGGATGGTGCGGGTCGGTGACTGCAGCAGGTTCGCGTTGCGCTTGCCGGTGAACGCCTGCCGCATCCGCGCATCCCAGTCGGGACCCAGGAAGGCGAACGGCGCCAGCAACGCGCCGGCACTCACGCCGGTCACCATTTCGAACTGCGGTCGTGCATGCGCGCGACTGAGCCCGGCCAGGGCACCCGCACCGTAGGCGCCCCCTGAGCCGCCGCCGGACAGCGAAAGGATGTCGATGGAGCCATCGGTCGCCGCGCCGGCGAGCCCGCCGAAGAAACCCGGCGCCAGGGTCGTGAAGTTGACCACGTCGATGGTCATCAAACGGATGTCGGCCGGAAACCCATCCGGTGCCGCGCGGCCGACAAGGTCGGGCGGCGCGGCACGCCGGGCGACGGTCTGGCAACCGCTCAGCAGAAGCACACACCCGATCAGGATCCATGTGTTGCGCATTCTCGTGCCTTCCTCGAAACCGACGCCTCCCTGTCCAATGACGCTCCGCCCGAAAGCCAGGCCTTCAAACCTTACAAGACCCGCCCGCACCTGCTGGCGATGGCGGCGCCGTGCAGGAAGATGTCCACCACGGATTCAACGTGCGCATGGATATCAGCCTCATCCGGTGGCGTTGCGGCCCTGACGCCGAAAAGCAGCTCCAGATGCATGTCGCCCCGCAGCATCGCCACGAACTGGCGAGCAGCCAGGGCACAGTCGGCGACATGGATTTCACCCCGGCGCCGGGCGTCCTCGAGCACGCCGCGAATGTGTTCGACCGCCCGCTCCATGGCCTTGGCCCAGTAGACGTCCGCCGCGTCGCTGCTGCGATCGAACCCGGACGCAGCAAATTGGTGGAGGCCGATCACGGAGGCCGGCAGCATCGAACCGGCGATGCCCCTGCCCAGGCGGAACAGCAGACGGTCGAGGGGCACGGGCTCGTGTCCTGGCTGCAGTCCCACGGCGCGACGGGCGGCTTCGCCGGCCATCGCGCCGACATGCTCGATGAGCAGCCGGGGTACGTCGACCGGCTGTGCGTCCTCTTCCGCAAGGAGCTTTCGGTACAGGCCGTTCGGGGTCCAGGTCCTGTACGACCGCCCCAGCAGGAAGGAGACCAGCACCGCGCAGTTCGACCAACCACGCAGTTGGCTGCCCCGCCCGGGAATGGCCTCGCGCACCTTGACCACGCTGCCGGCGGCCGCCCAGCGCAGGAAATGGAGCGCCTGGTCGAAGCTCAACACGTTGACCATCAGCCGGGTCCACCAGGGCTCCACGACAAGCCATGTTTGTTCATCGACCATGCGCATGGCGAACACGTGCTTGTGCCTGGCATGGACGAAGCGGTGCCACCATTGCCTTCGAAGGCCGGGAACGAAGCACACCAGCCACTCCGCTTCCTGCAACGTCACCGGCGATCCGTTGGCGTCGATGTCGAGCGACAGCGCAGCGGGCGCGCCGTCGACACGCAGGGGCGAGGCTGCGGTCTTGCGCGGCACGGACGGGCGCCTCGCGACCCGTGTCCGCATGCTAGAGATCAGCGGTCGCATCACCTTCTCCGGTTTGCACGCCCGAAAGGAACATCTCGACCGCGCACGAAACATCACCGGCCTTCGAGGACGATCCGCCGGTCTCGGACAGGTCCATGTCGGCCCTCAGCAGGGCCACGAGATGGCTTGCCAGCTGGAAGTGGTTCGGCGCGTGGATGGCGCCGGCGTCGTGCGCTTCGCGGATGAAACGTGCCAGCTCGGCCGTCAGCCCGCCCGGGCCCCGCTGGTAGAAGGCAGGGCCGGTGCCGATGTGCCTGATCGCGGCGGTGAGAGCGACCCGATAGAGCCCGCGCAGGTGCGAGCACGAATAGGCGTTCACGAGGCGGTTGGAAAATGCCAGGAGCTGGATCCGGAAGGATGCCTGGGTGGGCGGCTGGGCGAGCGGCTCCAGCACCGAGGCGCAAAGCTGCTCGACCAGGGCGATGACCAGGCTGTCCATGCTTCCGAATTCGACCTCAACCTGTGCGGCGGTCAATCCGGCCAGCGCGACCGCGGCCTCGATCTCGGTAACGCCGCGCCCGGTCGTGCGAAGGATCTCGCCGACCGCGTCGAGGATGATCGAGCGCGCATCGATCCGGTGCGCGCTTGCATGCGGCGGTTCAGCAGGGGCGACCAGGTTGCCCGACAAACTGGTCCCCGGCATCGGACTCCATGCCATGTCGAGCGAATTCATTGGTCTGCCTCCATCTCTACGCAGCCATCGCCGCGGCGCCTGTTACCGGATCGCTGCCGAAGTCGCCATCTGCCGGAACGTGGCTCGATGCATCTGGTCGGCAACTGCATTGCGGCCGGATTTCTCCGGCGGGTTACAGGTTAGGTTTGCGCATGGCTGGCAGGTAGACCCTTCGACGGACGCACCAAGTTGCTTGGTGGACAACAGTGGTCTTCGTCTGCATGGCCACTAGGATCGTGCCGTAGCGGGACTTCGAGACCGCTTCCGCGCCCCTTCAATCGTCGGTATGGATCGTGGTCGTAACCGACATGCCGACGCGCAGCCGGGCCATTGCCGGCTGGCGAGGTTCGAGGCGAATGCGCACGGGCAGGCGCTGCACGATCTTGGTGAAGTTGCCGGTGGCGTTGTGCGGAGCGATCGCCGAGTAGCTCGCGCCGCTGGCCGGCCCCAGGCTTTCGACGGTTCCTTCCAGCATCTGGCCGGGCAGGGCGTCGACCTCGATATCCACCGCTTGCCCGGCTCGTACGCGCGCCAGTTGCGTCTCGCGGTAGTTGCCGGTGACGTAAACCGCATCGAGCGGAACGATCGCCAGCAACGGCTTTCCCGCATTGACGAACGAACCGACGCGTGCCGCCTTCTGCCCGACGGTGCCACCGATCGCGGCCGTGATGCGGGTATAGGAAAGCTTCAGCTGCGCGGCGGCTTGCGCGGCGCGCGCCAGCGCAAGCGCCGCCCGGGCTTTTTCGAGATCGGCAGTGAGCACGTCGACCTGCTGTCGGGCCGATTGCAGGCTCGCCAGGCTTTTTTCCCGGCTGGCCGTCTGGATGGCCAGCTGAGCCTCGGCCTGCTGCAGCGCCTGTACCGTACCCGAGCCGTCGGTGGCCAGGTTGCGATAGCGCGTGCGGTTGGCCCTGGCCAGCTTGAGCGCGGCCTCATTTGCGGCGACCGCCGCCTGTGCCTGTCGTATGGCGGTCTGCTGTTGAACCAGATGCGCCTGCAGGCTGGCGATGCTGGCCCGGGCGCCGGCGACCTGGGCCCCGGCCGCGTCCACGGCTACCACGAAATCGCCATCGTCTATGGTCGCCAGCAACTGCCCTTTCCTGACCGGCTGATTTTCCTCGACCAACACCTTGTCGATCGTTCCGGACACCTGCGGCGCCACCGTGGTGAAGTCCGCCTGCACATAGGCGTCGTCCGTGGACTGCAACGACCCGCTCGATTCGGGGCGATTGAGATAGAGGACACCCCCGATCGCCACGGTGAGCAGCAGCGCTGCGCCGACGATCCTGGCTTTTCTAGGCAAGGCCATGTGGATTACCCGAGTGGAGTAGCGGAAACGGAAGCGCGTGGCACGGGTGCGCGGACGTCGGGTGCGGGGATGCGGTTCATCCACAACGCGAGGGGGATCAGCAGCAGCGCCAGCACGCCCAGCACGCGATATGCGTCGGCGATCGACAGCACGGCCGCTTGCTGGCCGATGACGCCGGCCAGCCGGGACGGTTCGGGCGTGACCGGGAACACGTTGCCTGCGAGGGCCACGTGGTCCAGCAGCATTTCCGCGTGGAACCTGTGCCGTACCGACACGAGCTGCCCGACGAGCGCTACGCCAAGCAACGATCCGAAGGCGCGCAACGTGTTGATGGTGCCGGACACGTAGGGGCCTTCGCGGGGCTGCACGACGCTGGTGCACAGGAACAGCATCGACACCACGGCCATCGGCTGGCCGAAGGCTTGCAGCGTTTGCGCCACGACGAACTGGTCGCGGTTCCAGTCCGAGGTCAGTTGCGTGCCGGAGAAACATGCCAGCGCGATCAACAGCAGGCCCGAGGACAGCACCACGCGCGCATCGGCCCACTTCTGGTACAGCACGATCGCCACCATCGAGCCCAGCACCAGTTGCGGCAAGGCCACGATCAGGCCGATCGATGCCATCTGGCGTGGCCGGTAGTCATGCAAGGCTCCAAGATAGCTGGCCGGCAACAACGAGCCGGACAACAGCACCACCAGCAGGACCACGAACAGGGTGAAGCCCAGCGCCAGGTTGCGCCGCGCCAGGATCTGCAACTTCATGAACGGCGCGGGGTGGTACCACTCGGTCAGCAGGTAGGCACCCAGCAGGGCCAGCCCGGCCGCCAGCGACACGGTGATCATCGGCGAGTGGAACCAGTCCAGCCGCACGCCCTGGTCCAGTGCCACGGCGATCAGGCCGAGCGCCGGAACGCCGCAGGCCATGCCGGTCCAGTTAGCCTGGCCAAAGCGTGACATCCCGATCGGTTCGCGCGGCATGCCCCAGGCGACCAGCCCTCCGGCGACGGCGGCCAGCGGCACGAACTGCCAGTACGCCCAGCGCCAGTCGACCAGCCCGTCCATCCAGTAGCCCGCCAGCCAGATGGCAAGGTTGGGCGCGAAGGTCGCGGTCATCGCGTACAGGGCCAGCCCATGCAGTCGTATGGTGGGCGGGAGGAACTTCAGCGCGGCCATCATCAGCAGCGGGATCGTGGTGCCCGCGGCAATGCCTTGCACGAAGCGTAGCGCCAGCAACAGGTCCGGGGCGCGGATGAAAGGCAGGATGACGGCCACCAACGTGCAGGCGCCGAGCATCCACAGCACGAAGCGGCGGATCGACAACGTGATGCCGAACCACGCCGCGAACGGCATGGCGATCAGCTCCCCGGCGCTGTAGACCGTGGTGAGCCAGGACGCATCGTCCAGCCCCAGGCCGAGTGCGCCACGCACGTCAACCAGCGCCAGCGCTCCGACGCGGTTGTTCAACCCGGCCGTCATCGCGGCGATGAAAATGCCGACCAGCCCCGTCATCAGGCGCGATGCCGGCGGGGTCCCGGGAGGTACCGGGACATCCGTTGCCGGCGACGAGGCGGCGCCGCTCACGGCCCGGCCTTCGAGCGCGCCGTGGCCGGTGCCGCGATGGCGACCGGATGCTCCGGAGGCGATGGCGCGACCCCGAAGGCCTGCGGATTCCAGCCGCCGCCCAGTGACTTGTACAGGTTGACCAGGGCCAGCGTGGCGCCGGTTGCACTGGCGTTGAGGCTGGTCTGGCTGGCGAGCACGCTGCGTTGCGCCGTCAGTACGCTCAGGTAATCGGCGGCGCCTTGCTGGTAGCCGCGCTCGGCGGCATGCAGCGCCTGCCTGTTCTGCTGGTAGGACACCAGCCGCTCGTCGTGCTCGCGCTGCTGGGCGGCCCAGGCCTCCAGGGCGTTGTCCACTTCGTGCCAGGCACGCAGGACCGTGTGCCGGTAGGCGAGGGCGGCGGTCTTCTGGCGTGCTTCGTTCAACGCCAGGCGCTGCCTCAGCCGACCGCCCTGGAAGATCGGCAGGTAAACCGTCGGGCCGACCGAAAAGAAGCGCGAATCCCAGCTGTCGAGATCGGCGGCCTCGAAGGCTTCCACGCCTGCCCGTCCTTTCAATCCGATGCGCGGATAGAAATCGGCCTTGGCCACGCCGATGGCGGCGGTGGCGGCATGGAGCCGTGCCTCCGCGCGCAGGATGTCCGGCCGCCGGCGGGCCAGTTCGGACGAAAGGCCCAGCGGGACGCGGGCGGGAAGGGAAGGCAACGGCATGGCTTTGCGCAGTTCGCCATCCAGCGCGCGTGGCGGCTCGCCCAGCAGCAGGGCCAACGCGTTCATCAGGGCGTTGCGGTGCTGGGTCAACTCGGGAATCGTGGCCTTGACGGTCGCCAGTTCTGCACGGGCGGAGGAAGTTTCGAAGCGGGTGGCGACACCGTTGCGCGCGCGGCTCTCGGCCAGGCGCAGCGTGTGCCTGGCGATATCCAGGTTCTGCCGGGCGATATCCAGCTGCGCCTGCGTACCGCGCAACCGCAGATATGTTCGCGCCACCTCGGCGGACAAGGCGACCCGAACCGCTTCGCGGTCATACGCCGTCGCTTCCAGCGCCGCTGCCGCACCCTCGCGCGCCCGTCGTGCACGGCCCCACAGATCGACTTCCCAACTGGCATCGAATCCGAGCTGCCAGAAATCCCCGGGGCGGGTCGGTGCTCCCAGCGCGGCGAACTTGCCGTGTTCGCTGAGCGCTTCGCGCGTGTAGCTGGCACCGACGCCGATGCCGGGCCACAGCCGCGAGGAGGCGATGCCCAGTTGCGCCCGGCTCTGCTCGATGCGCTCGGATGCCATTTGCAGGTCGAGGTTTTCCGCCTGTGCGCGCCGTTGCAGTCCGGTCAATACGGCATCGTTGAAGAGGTTCCACCATTGGAAGGGCACCGCGGCCCGGGACATCGGGATGCCGTTTGCCGGGTCTTGCCTGGGCGCCAGGACGACCTCGTCAAGAACGCCTTCCGGCCTGACGAAGTCCGGCCCCACCGTGCAACCGGCGAGCGCGAGCGTCCACAAGGCCACGCCGGCGTACTGGCGCAGCCCTGGAAAGCGCGGCCGAGTGGTCTTGGCGCCAGTCTGTTGTTGCCCGTGCATGGAAGTCGTCCAGCGCTCGGCTCAGTGGGACTCGGCCGCCTGGACGATCAGGCGGGCGACCTCGTACGGATGCGAGAGCATGACTGCGTGGGAGGCACCGTCGATCACGACCGTGCGCCGCGATCGCGCACGCTGCGCCATGAAGTCCAGTGCCGCCGGGGGAATGTTCCGGTCCATGCCGCCGTAGATGAACCAGGACGGGGTCGATGCCCACGTCGGGGTGCCGGAAGGTTCGTTCAGCGCCTTGTCGGTCACCGGGCGTTGCGCGACGGCAGCGCTGGCGGCCTCGGCGGCCGGGACATCGGCGGCGAACTGTGCGTGGAACTTTGACGGATCGATGTAGAGATCATTGCTGCCGTCCGGCAGCCGAACCGGCGGCAGCAGCGCGGAGGCGAGGGAACTGCCGGGGAAACGGGCCGCCAGTGCCCCGGCCGACTCGCCGGCCTGCGGCGCGAACGCCGAGACGTACACCAGCGCCTTGATCTTGTGGTTGGCGTTGCCGACGTTGGAGATCACCTGTCCGCCATAGGAGTGCCCGACCAGCACCACATGCCCGTGGAGGGAACGGACCAGGGCTTCCACGCCGGCGGCATCGCTCTTGACACCACGCAACGGGTTGGCGACGGCGACCACGGTGTAGCCACGCGACTGCAGCTGGGCGACCACGGCATTCCAGCTGGACGAATCGGCGAAGGCACCGTGGACGAGCACGATGGTGGGTTTTGCCGGGGGCGACACGGCTTCCCTCGACTCGGCGCCGAGGGCCGCCAGACCCAGGGCCAGGGCCAGGATGGAGAAAGCGACGAGGCGCTTTGCGAACACGTTCATGATCTCGATGCTCTGGTTGTCCGGATCGAAAGGGCGAATGGCCCGAAAAAAATGCCGCTGGTTGGGGGAACCTGCGACCCGGTCCCAGCCTAGGCAGCGGGGCAGGTGCCCGGAAGATCCGAGGGCGTCGCCATGGTGTTGCACTACCGGCAACAATCGCGGGGCGCCGCCGGATCCATGGCTTGCGGTGCCGCGCGGCCCGTCATGCCGGCGGCGAATCCACCGGGCGGCCGCCCAGCCAGAGTGCAAGGTTGCGCACGTAACGCCTGATGGACCGTCGGGCTTCGGGCGAATGCGCCAGTGCTTCCCCCGGGGCTTCGCTGACGAAGCTGGGCGAACCCATCGAGGGGTCCCAGTTGTAGTCCGCGAAGTGGTGGAAGGTGGACTCGGCGATCGCCGGGCCGCCGGCATCCGACGGCTCGAACGCCACGACCAGGTTGAAGGCGCGGCGCGTTGACTGGCTGCGTCCCGTCGCGATCACGCGTGCCGTCGGGTCCTCTGGCGGTTTGCCGACGGCCCCTTCGTGCGGGTGCGAGGGCAGGTAGCGGATCGCGCCATCCGGCGCCTGCGAATCGGACAGGACAGGATGCAGCGGCAGGGCGATGTCCACGCGCTGGAAGTCGCCGTTGGCGCCGGAATGGTAATTGGGCCATGAGATCTCGCGGGTGAGCGTGTCATCGACCGCTCGTCGCGACGGATCGGGGTCCTGGTTTTTCGAGTGGAAGAAATGCGCCGGGCCGACCCCGCCCAGGGTGCACACCGAACTGCCCAGATCCATGTGGTCACGGGTCACCAGCAAGCCTCCGCCGCGGCGCCGGAAGCGCGAGATCGCTGCGCAATCCATGCTGGTCAGGCCGTCGCCCGTATCCACCGCGAACAACCAAAGCTGATCGAACGGCGTGGTATCGATTCGCGAGAGCACGCTGTCGGGCGCCCCGGGCGGTTCACGATCGCGCGCGGTCACCTCGAACAGCGGCATGCCATGGTTGTCCCGCAGGCTGGCCAGGTGATCGCGCAGCAGGCTGAACCGGCCGATGTTCCAGTCGTCGTGGACGGTGGGTATGGTCGTTTGCAGGAGAATCCGGCTCGGTTGTTTCATGGCTGTCACCTGGGGCGGCGGTGGCGCGCCGGACCATCACGAGCGCGGCGCGCGGGCATGTCCATCAAAGGGCCTCCCGGCCATGGCGTCGTCGTGTGGCTGATTGGTGCTTCGCGGGGACGCCGCGCCAACGTGGGTTCGTCCCGTGCACGAACGGGTGGAAAGTGCACGACCCGTTACAGCCGCCTCGACGAGCTGGCACCCGTCATCTTCGTTGCCATGGAGGGAAGCGGGGAGAATTCTCGACCCGGGCACCGACGAGCGGTAGATCTGCCCCGAGGCTCGCCGTGTTTCTGCCAATGCAACAATCCGGTCGGGCGGGTTCCCGCAATCCGGCACCAGCGGGATGCTCTTCCATGGGACGCAATCCCGGCGCCGGCGCTCCGAAAGCTGCCAGGCGCGCCGAGGTGTCCGACAGCTGCAACCCGCCCATGCCGCGTGCCGCTCACTCCTCGAATGGGGAGCTCAACAGCGAGTCCACGCTCGAGGAGGGCTGGTAGCCGGGTACAAAGCGTTCGCCGAAGTCCCGCGCGAAGTTGTCGTAGGTTGTCTCGGGACGGGACGCGGCAATCCCGCAAACCGCCTGCGTAAACCGCCGTTTCATGTCGAGCCGGGGAAACGCCTGGAGGATCGATTTCATCCTGTCCTCGGCGATGGAGTCGTGGCACCAGCCGCCCCAGTCCACGCCGACGCCCACCGTACACAGCGCGACCTCCGTTTCCTTGTGGAGGCAGATCGAGGGCGTGGAGTTGAGTGCCACGCTGTCCCAGATCAACTGCGTGCGTCGCTCGTCCAGGCCCTCCTTGCGCGCGAATGCCCTGGCGGCGTTGGCGCCTTCCACCTCGAACCTCAACGGACCGCTGAACGCCTCCGCCAGGCCGAGGTCATGCAGCAAGGTCGAGACCGCCAGGACTTCCGCGTCGTACGCCGCGCCACGAAGCTCGGCCAGCGTGATGGCGAACAGCCACGAGCGCATGACGTGGTTGAAGAGATAGGGCTCGGAGCAGTCCCTCGCGTATTCGACGGCGCGCGACACCAGAGGCGAGTCGGGTACGGGGACGCCAGCGATCCGGGCCGTGGCCGGTACATGCTGCGAAGAGACATCGATCGCTCTGCGGCCGGCATTCAGGATGGGTTTCATGGTTTTCTCCCGACGCCGGATGCCCTTGTTCCCTGCGGCGACGTATTGGCAAAGCCTGGGCAGGCTGCAATGGATCCCGGTTTCATCTGGCCTCAGGACCGGCCGGATCATGAGCCGGGGTAAAGTTGCTGTTGATCCGCGGGAAGGACGTGCCGTGTTTCCATGAGGCATCCATTCGGCGGCGTGGCGTCACCAGTCGGCGCGTGCGTATTCGGACTGTTCGAACCAGGCCTGGAAACCCAACTCCCCCCGCTCGGCGTCCTCGCGCGGAAGCAAAACGAACTCGTCGAGCGTGGCGCCGAAGTAGGGTGCGCCAGCATCGCTGCGCACCTCGTAAGGCGCTTCCATGTCCAGCACGAATCGCTGGATGAGCTCGGACATCCTTGCGCGCTCCGGCCCCGCGATCTCGATCGCCCCGTTCCGCGGCGGCCCGACGGCGATCCGGGCGATCATGGCGGCGACATCATCCGAAGCGACGGGCTCGATAAAGGCCGGCGACAGGCGCACGGCCTGGCCTCCCATGGCGTAGGTGATGATGTCCAGCAGGAACTCGAAGAACTGGGTCGCGTGCACGATGGTGAATGGAACGCCGGACGACGCGATCAGGCGCTCTTGCAGCGCCTTTCCGCGAAGGTAGGGACTCGCCGGCAGACGGTCGGTGCCGACCACCGAAAGCGATACGTGATGCCTGACGCCCGCGCGCTTCTCGGCGAGCAGCAAGTTGAAAATGGCGGTCTTGAAGAATTCGAAGGCGGCCATGTCGTCGAACGTCGACGCGTTGCTGACGTCGACGACCACATCGGCGCCGGCCAGGCTCTGCGCCAGGCCTTCCCCGGATATCAGGTCGACCCCGCTGCGGCGGGACGCGGACGACACCTGGTGGCCCTGCAGCCGCAAGCGGTCGACGATGTTGCGTCCGACCAGCCCTTGTCCACCCACGACGATGATGTTCATGCCCGGTCCTCGCGATGCCGTCGTCCGCCCGGCCGGTCGCAGCAAGCGCCTCCGGGCTTTGCACTTGCGATGCTAGGAGGCGCATCCGACGGCCGGTAGGCCCGTAGCAGGAACGACAGCGTTTCCCTGCGGGCACCCATGCCGGTGCATGCGGGCCGCGGCCATGCGCAAACGGAGGGCACGCCAGTGGGTCTGATGCGGTCCATCGGGTCATCCGCTCAGCCAGAAGGCCACGTTGCGTACGTACTGCTGCGTCGAACGGAGCGCCTCGGGAAATCTCGCCATCCCATCGCCGGCAGGCTCGCTCACGGTGCCGGCTCGGGGATGCCAGTTGTCGTCGGCGAAATGATGGACACTCGACTGCGCGATTGCCCGGCCCCCGCGTTCGGAACGTTCGAAAGCAACCGCGATGTTGAAACGCTGGCCCGTTGCCGCACTGTGTCCGTCCACGATCACCCGGGCCGTGGCAACCCCGCACGGCACGCTGAGGGCATGTTCGTGCGGATGCGACGGCAGGTACTGGATGACTCCCGTGGGCGAATGCCTGTCGCGCATCACCGGGTGGATGTTGCCCACTGAACGCACGCGCCGGAAGCCGCCGTCGGCTCCGGAATCATGGTCGGCCCGGGCGTCGGCGGGCGGGCGCGGCAGTTCCAGACCTCCAGCGGTCAGCTCCCGGTCCGGGTTGCGGCCATCGAAGCGGTATGCAGCTTCGGCACCGCCGAGGTCGCCGAAGGAGCGAACCGATGCCATGTGGCCCGGCGCGACCATGAGGTTGCCGCCGAGGCGCCGGAAACGGCGGATGCCTGCGCAGTCCTCGGGGGTCAGACCGTCGTCGCCAGTGGCCAGGAGCCAGAGCTGGTCGACGCATGACTCATGCAGGCGCGAGAGCAGGGGATCCGGTCGCCCGCGCACCGCACGATCGCGGGCCCTGACCTGGAAGGCAAGCCGGCCCTGCCTGTCCCGCAGATGCGACAACAGTCCGGTCAACAGGCTGAAGCGTCCGATGGTCCATCGGCCCGAGGCGTCCCCGATCGTTTGCAGCAGAATGTTCGACATGTGCGGTGGCGCAGTGTCACGCCCGGCGGGCCGGGCCATGCAACGGACGCGGCATCAGGCGGCTTGCGCGTTGCCACCGGCATGCACGTCGATATCCGCGGGGCACTCCAGGTAGGACGCCCGGATCCGGGCCGTCATGAAGTCGATGAAGACGCGCATGCGCGTTGGCATGTGCTCCCGGCTCTGGTAGCAGATGTAGTGACCATGGTCATCGGGCGCATGCTGCATCAGGCAGGGCACCAGTGCGCCCGAGCGGAGCGATTCGCAGACCAGGTAGCCGGGCATCTGGGCGATCCCCTGGCCGTCGAGCACGGCCTGCAGTACCAGCTCGGGGTCGTTGTAGGTGAGCCGGGCGTCCGGCACGAACTTGCGGGCCTGCCCGTCCACCTTGAATTCCCACTCGAAGATCCTGCCCGAGCCCAGGCGCAGGTTGATGCCTTCATGCCCGGCCAGTTCGTCCACCGTGGTGGGCAAACCGTGGGCCTCCCGGTATGCGCGCGAGCCGCAGACCAGCATCTGCATGGGGACGACCTGGCGGGCGATGATCTGCGCGTCCTCCATGCGCCCGTTTCGGAAGGCGATGTCCACGCGGTCGGAGGTGAAATCCATCGGCTTGTCGCTCAGCAGCAGGTCGACGGACACATCGGGGTAGGCCGCCTGGAACTCGCGCAACAGCGGCGCGACCACCTTGCGGCCGAAGCCGACCGTCGAGTTGACGCGCAGCTCGCCCCGGGGCGGCCCATTGCGCAGGTCGCGCATCTCCTCGACCGCCTGGACGATGCGGTCGACCCCGCTGTGGCAACTGGCATAGAACAGGTCGCCCTCGCGGGTGAGGGCGGTGCTGCGCGTGGTCCGGTGGAGCAACCGTACGTTCAGTTGGTCCTCTAGCTTCTGGACATTGCGGCTCACGGCGGAGCGGCCGATGCCCAGGCGGTCGGCCGCGCGCGCGAAACTGCCCTCGGCGACCACGGCGATGAAGGCGACCACGCCCGCGTAGGTCGTGGCAAAGGTGGTGGCCAGGGGGTCGGCACGCGCGGTGAACGGACCGGGGGGAGGGCAAAAGGCCGTGGACGAGTTCATGGAAGTGGGCTTCCGGCGGGAAAGGCAGGGCGTTCGATCTGGCGGCACGAACCGCCAGCGCACTCTGCGCGCCGCGCCGCGCCGCGGCCAGTTAATGCGTGTCAAGGCTTGTTATGGCGCGTGGCCACGCCGTCCTGCGTGGCAGCCTGCCGCTCCGGCAAGCCATGGAGCGTGCCGTCAGTCGCTGTCAACGCAGGGCGTGCCCGCCACTTTCCGGAAGTTGCGCGTGGCCGCCGCCGGACGGCGGGCGATCTGCGCGCGGAGCATGCGCAGTTGCGCGATCTCCTGGCTGCCGCTGTCGGGCTCGTCGGGCCAGCCGGCCTCATCAAGCAGCTTCGCCGCCTGTCCGGCCCGGCCCGACCCCGCCCACATCCGGGCCAGGCTCAGCGCGGCACGGCGCTCCCACGCCCTGGCGCCTTGCTGCCGGGCGATCTGGAGCGCCCGCAGGTAGGCGTCCTCGGCCTCGCCGGCGACGCCACGCCGTTCGCTGCGCCAGCCCACGGCCCGACGGATCTCCGCCGCGCACCACAGTCCCTCGCCGTTGGCGATCCGTTCCACCAGTTGGTCATCGAGCCAGTCGATACACAAGGTCACCAGCATTTCCTTGTGCGGCGCCTCGCAGGTCGCCAATTGATCGGACACTTCACGGACATAACGGTCGCGGTCGTCTTCGAGGACGAGCCGCAGGCCCTGGGCGAACCAGTCGGCATAGCGCAGCCAGCCCAGCAACCCCTTGCGTTGCGCCTCTTCGCGCATCAAGGGTATCCACTGGCGCGCGAGCGCATGGTTACCCGACCACAGGGCGACTGCGCAGGCACCGTACAGTGCGGAACACAGCGATACGGAATGGCCAAGCGATTGCGCGCGGGCCACCGCGTCGCCGGCCGCCTGCAGGGCTTTGGTCGTCTCCCCCTGCAGCCACAGCGTCCGGCACAGCAATGCGTTGGCGGCGACGATGGCATCCGGACCGACCATGTTGATCTGGGTGCGGCCGATGGCGACGGCGGCGGCAATGGCCTCCGTGCTGTGCCGCCTGGAGGTTTCGAGCCGGCCGCAGAAATGGTTCGCCATGGCGCACGTGCGGTGGGCGAGCACGAGGGCGGAGGGCTCGGCCCATGCCTGGGCGAACGCAAGCATGGCGTCGGATTGACGCAGCGCGGCCGCGTAGGCGCCGCGGAACATGTCGTGCGTGCACCGGCCCCAGCGCGCACGCAGTTCCAGCATCGGCACCCTGGTCTGCAGCGCTCCGGCCAGGGCGCGATCGCAGGCGGCGTCCAGCTCCTCGTTTGGCCCGGCGGTATGCAGGAGGGCCGTGATCAGCGCGGTATTGAGCCACGCCACCGTTTCCGGGTCCGGTTCCAGTTGTTGTTCGACCATGGCCAGCGCGGCCACGATGTTGCAGCGGAATTCCTCGACCTGGGATAGCTGGAACCACAACGGAGCGGACGCCGTGGCCAGTGCCGCCGCCAGGCTGGCATCGGCCTGCTCCACCAGGCAGATTCCGAGCGCGAAGCGCACGTCGTCCAGGTGGTGTGCGTACCGGTCCATCCACGCCTGTTCCGGCATGTTGGACAGTTCCTCCCGCGCCCTTTTCATGAGGTCGAGCATGAACATCGCATGGCGCCGCAGCCATGCCGGTCGTTCGCCGCTCTGTGCCAGGAGCGCGGCGGCATAGCTTCTTGTCGTGTCCAGCAGGCGGTAGGGCGCGATCGGGTCGTTGCTGTCGAAGGACACCAGCGATTTGTTGGCCAGCGAGATCAGCGCATCGAACGCCACGTCGGGGTCCATGTCGCCTGCGGTGACGCCCAGCGCGGCTTCCACGTCGAAGCGCCCCCTGAACGCGGACAGCCGGCGGAACACGCGCAGTTCGTCCTGGTCGAGCAGGGCGATACTCCAGTCGAGCGCGGCGGCCAGCGTCCGGTGCCGCGCTTGCGCGGCGCGGTTGCCAAAGGAGAGCAGCCGCAGGTGATCGTCCAGCCTCGGCGCGAGGTCGCCCACCGACTGGACACTGAGGCGCGCCGCCACCAGTTCGATGGCCAGCGGTATGCCATCGAGCTGTCGCGAGATCCGGGCAAGCAGGGGGCCGTGCGATTCGTTGAACGCGGCCGCACCGGCGGCCCGGGCACGATCGACCAGCAACGCGACGGACGGCCAGCGCAGGGCCTGTGCCAGCGTGATGCCCTCGGCGTCGGGAACCGCCAGCGGCGACAGCCGAAGCACGCATTCGCCTGACACGCGAAGCGCCTCGCGGCTGGTTGCCAGCACGCGCAAGCCGGGCAGGGCGGCCAGCAGCCTCGTGACCGGCAGCGCGAGCGAATCCAGGACGTGCTCGCAGTTGTCGACCAACAGCAGCACTTGCCGACCGGTCAGGCTTTCGGTGATGGCGCGGAGGGGATCGGGCAGGTCGGCCGCGACGCCGAGCGATCGCGCCATGGTGCCGACTACGTGGTCGGGCGAGATCAACGGCGAGAGGTCGGCGAATGCGACCTGGGCGTCCGGTTTCAGTTGCCAACGCTCGGCCACACGGATCGCGACGCTGGTCTTGCCGATGCCACCCGGCCCGATGATCGAGACCAGCCGCTGGGCGTCCAGCAGCGCAAGCACACTCTCGACATCGGCCTCGCGGCCAACCAGTCCGGTCAGGCGCACCGGCGGCCTGGTGAAGGGGGCGGGCGTCCGTGTTGCGCTGCTGGCCGGGCTGCCGTCCTGCTCGCGCAGGACGCGTCCGTTGAACCGGTAGCCCTTCAGCGGAACGGTGGTGATCCACTCCTTGCAGCCGCTGCCCTCGGCTGGTTCGCCCAGGGCCTTGCGCAGCAGAGACATGTGGACGCGGACGCTGGACTCCTCGACCACCACGCCGGCCCAGACAGTGGACAGAAGCGCTTCCTTGCTGACCAGTTCGCCGGCGTGCTTGAGCAGTTGCAGCAGCAGATCGAACGAACGTGGTCCGAGCCGGACCGGCTGTCCGAAGGACTCCAGCCTGCGTTGGGTCTCCCACACGACGAACGAGCCGAACCGCCAGCGGACTTCGGCGGATGCCAGTGCGGCGTCGCGGGGCGGCGGCGAGGAATCGGACAGGTCCGTGGACGGTGTTTCCATGGCCGGCGCACCTCTGCGTTCGTGGACGGTCAGCCATTCGATGGCGAGCGGTCAGCGCCCGATATCATGGGCGCGGGCCCGCCGCGCTGTCCATGCCGGCGCCCCGGCGGCCCCACCCAGCCTGGATCCGTCCAACGGTCGACGCGCCTGGATCGGTCGCGGTTGGCCCACGCGGGTCAAGCCGCATCTGGCGGCCGCCCATGCGAAAGGGCGCGGCATTGTTGCCAAGGGGACAACTCGACCGTTCATCCGGCGCGTCTGCCGGTTACCGCTGACGCCGCTTAGGCTTCTGCCCATGAAAACGAACGCATGGGTAGACCCGCGCCGCCATGGCACCCGGCTGATGGAGCCACGGTTGTCCGCCGCGCGCGATGCCGATTGTGCCCGGCAGCTCCAGTACGCTGCCGCGACCGTACGGGACATGGCCGTCATCGCGACCAGCAAGGGGGCCATAACGTCCTGGAATGCCGGTGCGAAGCACATCTTCGGCTACGACGCGCACGAAATCGTCGGCCGCCCGATGACCGCCCTGGCCGCGCCCGGCGAGGAGCCTCCGCGCACGGGAGGACCTGTCCGCGAAACGGGCGGAGATCCGTCCGCGGGGTGTTTCGGGCGCTGGTACCGGCACAAGCATGACGGTCTGGTTTTTGGCGTCGGCACGGAGGTATTCACCCAGCTGCCGGGCGGCGGGGAAGGCTGCGTGCTGTTCGTCCGTGACGACACGCATGCGTGGCGACAACGCCAGTCGGTCGAACGGCTCCTGCGTGAACAGGAGGAAGCGCTCGAAGATGCCCGCCGCGCCCATGCGGCCAGGGACCGGCTGCTCGCCGTGCTCGCGCACGAGCTGAAGCAACCGCTCACCGAACTGCTGTTGAAGACCGATCTGCTGGCCCAGCTGCCGCTCAACGCGGAGGCGCAGGCACTGCCTGATCTGGGGCAGACGATGCAGCGTGCGATAAGGCGCCAGGTGCGGCTCATCGACGACCTGCTCGAGCTTTCGCGCGTGCGTACGGGCAAGCTGCGCCTGGAGCGGGCGGTCGTGGACATCTGCGAGACGGTGCATGCGGCGTGCGCCACGGCGGCGCTGGCCGCACCGGGCGTGCGGCTGGATGTCGACGTCCAGTGTCGGCCCGGGACCTCGTGCCTGGTCGATCCGGTGCGGGTCGACCAGGTGCTTTCCAACCTGCTCAACAACGCAATCAAGTTCTGCAACGGCAGCGGGCGCGTCGAGGTCAGACTGGACGACGACGATGGCTTTGCCAGGGTCTCGGTTGCCGATTCGGGTTGCGGCATCGCGGCGGATTTCCTGCCGCACGTCTTCGACATGTTCGGGCAGGAATGCCGGCGGGACGCCTCGTCCGGCACGGGGCTGGGCATAGGACTGGCACTGGTGCATGAGCTGGTGTCGGCACACGGCGGCCGGGTGGAAGCTGATTCGGAAGGACCCGGGCGCGGCGCGCGGTTCACCGTGTGGCTGCCGCTGGCCACGGGCGCGCCAGGCCGCGCGCCGATGGCCCCTGGCGATGCTGCCTCCTTGCCGTCCGCGGCCACGCATTCCGTACCGCGGCCTCGCATTGGTGTCAGGCAGGCAACACGGTGAGTCTGCCGCGGGGCCTACCCGCCATGGACGCCCGAACCTACGCTTCGGCTCGAGTCGCGACGATCGCGAACGGCTGCCCCAGCCCAACGAGATTCAGACCCATCGAGGACGACATGACCCAGCGCATCGACTACCAGAAGCAATCCCCCGAACTTGTCAAAAAGTTCATCGAGATCAACATGGCCCTCAAGCATTCGGCCGTCGAGGAGTCGATCCGCACGCTCGTGGAGATCAGGGCGTCGCAGTTGAACGGCTGTGCCTTTTGCGTGGACATGCACGTCAAGGAAGCGACGATCCACGGGGAGCGTCCATTGCGCCTGCATCACCTCGCCATCTGGCGCGAGTCGCCGCTGTTCAGTCCGCGCGAGCGGGCGGCC
This sequence comes from Frateuria hangzhouensis, assembly GCF_026410505.1. Classification (GTDB taxonomy): domain Bacteria; phylum Pseudomonadota; class Gammaproteobacteria; order Xanthomonadales; family Rhodanobacteraceae; genus Frateuria_A; species Frateuria_A hangzhouensis. The sequence goes on along the minus strand of NZ_JAPMIU010000001.1, from coordinate 136,463 downwards.
CTGGCGTGGACCGAGATCCTCACCCAGCTCCCCCCTCACGGGGTACCCGACGACGTCTACAACCGCGTGCGCGAGCAGTTTTCCGAGAAGGAGCTGTCCGACCTGACCTTCATGGTGATGTCGATCAATGCCTGGAACCGCGTGAGCGTGGCCTTCCAGGTCGTCCCGGGCAGCTACGACAAGGCGTACGGACTGGACAAGTCTGGCCTGGAGTAAGCAGCCGCCCGGCGCGGCGCCACGTTTCCGGGATGCCACGTCCCCGATCCCGGGCAAGAGAGGAGGAAACGCACATGAATATCTTCAAGGCAGCAGGTCTGCTGGCTGTGTTGCTGGCAGGCACCGCCTCGGCACAGCAGGCCCCGGACAAGGCGCCACCGCACGCAAGCGTCACGACCTTGATGACAAAGCCATTGCCGGAGCAGCCGGGCAAGGAGCTGATGATGATCACCGTGGAATATCCGCCCGGTTCGGTCGACCCGGTTCACCGCCACGACGCCCATGCGATGGTCTACGTGCTCCAGGGGTCCATCGTGATGGGTCTGCGCGGAGGCAAGACGGTCACCCTGACGCCGGGGCAGACCTTCTACGAGGGGCCGGGCGATGTGCATACCGTCGGGCGCAACGCCAGCGCTACCGAACCGGCCAGATTCCTGGTCGTGCTGTTGAAGGACATCGACAAGCCGGTGCTCACGCCAGTCCACTGACGAAGGGGTATCCGCAGCGTTCCGCCCGACGCGCGCGCAACATTCCGCTTCGGCGGTGACCGCTGGATCTGCCACCCGCGGCCGGCCTGCGGCGGGCAGATCCCCCAACGGCATGCGGATACGGCCATCCCGGCACCCACATGCCACACCGATCCCGACCCCTGGCCGGCCGCTTGCGGCCTGCCATTCCATCCGCAGGGACGCGGCTGTTCGCAGGAGACATCGACATGGTCCCGACGCATTCGGTGAACCCGGTACTGCGCGTCGCCGCCGAGATAGAACCCAGCCCGGCCGCCTTGATGGAGTGGTACCAGCGCACGCCCATACATGAATTGGGAGACCTGTCCGCGGAACAGCTGGTGGCGCTGGGGCGGGCGGAAATGGTGATCGGATTCCTGCGTTCGATTCGCGACGGCATACGCGAATAGACGCCGTCGACCCATCAGGCCGTAACCCAGGAGATCGTTGCGCGGCGGGCAACTCGGTGGGCCACTGGCAAACCTGCCGCAACCGCGTCCCACGCCTACGATCCAATTCCGCCATCCATTGGCGCTAACGCGAAGCAGAGGATTTTTCCATGAAAATCGTTGTCATCGGCGGCACCGGACTCATCGGCAGCAAGGTTGTCGACCGACTGCGCAAGAAAGGCCACCAGGTACTGGCCGCGGCGCCGTCCTCGGGCGTCAACACGCTCACGGGCGAGGGCCTGGACGAGGCCCTGAGGGAAACCGACGTGGTGGTTGACCTTGCCAACTCGCCGTCGTTCGAAGACCAGGCCGTGATGGACTTTTTCCAGGCCTCGGGGCGCAACCTGGCCGCCGCGGAAAAGCGGCGGGGCGTGAAACATCACCTGATCCTTTCGATCGTGGGCAGCGACCGCCTGGCGGCCAGTGGCTACATGCGCGCCAAGGTCGCACAGGAAACGCTGGCGCGCGCCTCGGGTATTCCCTACACCATCGTGCACTCGACGCAGTTCTTCGAGTTTCTCAATCGCATCGCCAAGGAAGGTGCCGACGAGGGGGAAACCCGCCTGTCGACCGGGCTGATCCAGCCGATTGCATCGGAGGACGTCGCCGATGCGGTGGCCGATCATGCGCTCGGCGCCCCGGTCAACGGCGTGGTGGAAATTGCCGGGCCGGACAAGTTCCCGCTTGCGGACCTGGTCCAGCGCTTCCTTGCCATGGTCGGCGACACGCGCAAGGTCGTTGCGGACCCCACCGCGCCGTACTTTGGTGCCGTGCTGGAAGCCGACAGCCTGGTGCCGCGCGAAGGCGCGCGTCTTGGCAGGCTGGATTTCCAGGCATGGTTCGAGCAGTCGGAATTCTCCCGCCGTGGAGCGGCCGCGTGAGACCCCGCCCGCTTCCGTGAGCCACGCGGACGCCGCCTCCCCGGGGCGGCAGGGAAGGGTCGGGGAAGCTGGAAAGCAGTCGTCAGCGGCCGTCCGGCGTCAGAGCGGGCGGCCGGCTGGCTTTGGCCGAAGAGCGTGTGCATGCCCGAGCCGCACCAATGAACATACTCATGCGTTTCAACCACTGGATAGACGAGCGTGCGCCGGGCCTGCAGGGCATGGTCCGCAAACACGTGACCGAGTACTACGCGCCGAAGAACTTCAACCTCTGGTACTACTTCGGCACGTGCAACCTGCTGGTGCTGGTGAACCAGATTCTCACCGGCATTTTCCTCGCCATGAATTACACCCCGACCGCGGCCGGCGCATTCGACTCGGTGGAGTACATCATGCGCGATGTGGAATGGGGCTGGCTGATCCGCTACATGCACTCGACCGGTGCGTCGCTGTTTTTCGTGTCGGTCTACCTGCACATGTTCCGCGCCATCATGTATGGCTCGTTCAAGCGTCCACGGGAGCTGGTCTGGATCCTGGGCATGGTGGTTTTCCTGGCGCTGATGGCCGAAGCCTTCCTGGGCTACGTGCTGCCCTGGGGGCAGATGTCGTTCTGGGGCGCGAAGGTGATCATTTCCCTGTTCGGCACGGTTCCTGTGATCGGCGATACGCTGGTCGAATGGATCATGGGCGACTACCTGCCGTCCGATGCCACACTGAACCGGTTCTTCGCGTTGCACGTCGTCGCACTGCCGCTGGCGCTGGTGTTGCTGGTCGTGCTGCACATCCTGGCGTTGCACGAAGTGGGCTCGAACAACCCCGATGGGGTGGAAATCAAGAAGGGGCCGAAAGGCAACCGCTGGGATGCGTCCAAGCCGGCCGATGGCATCCCGTTCCATCCCTATTACACCGTGCACGACATTTTCGCCGCGTCGTTCTTCGTGATGGTTGGCGCCTTCATCGTCTTCTTCGGGCCGACGTTCGGTGGCTGGCTGCTCGAGCACGACAACTTCGTGCGAGCGAACAACCTGGCGACTCCTGCGCACATCAAGCCGGTGTGGTACTTCACACCGTTCTACGCAATCCTGCGGATGGTCCCATCCTTCTTCGGCACCGCGATCTGGGGCGTGCTCGCCATGTTTGCAGCGATCGCGTTGCTGGCGTTGCTGCCGTGGATCGACCGCGGCGGCGTGCGCTCGGTGCGCTACCGTGGCGCAGGCTTCCGCGTGGCCCTCATCGTCCTGGTCTGCTCGTTCCTCGGATTGGGCCTGGTGGGCGCCGGCGTCACGGCGCAAGTGATCCCGGCCTGGTTTCCGGGGGCGGAAGTCACCACCTGGGAAAACGCCTTCGGTCGCCTGATGGTGCTGGGCTATTTCGGGTTCTTCGCGTTCCTGTGGATATACACGCGCTTCGGCTTCGAGAAACCGAAGCCGGTGCCACAACGCGTCAGCTCCCATTCGTAATGCAGAGGCCTCGCTGTTCCGGGTGCCCCGAGGGCTATCGATGACCGATTTGCGACCACCCCCCGTTTCCCTGCTCGACAGGCATTACGGGGATGAATTCCTTCCCCTTTACACGGCCACGGTACGGGTCGACGGAGGGGAGTCACGCCATGGCCGTGCTTCGGGCGTGGCGCGCTCTGACGACGGATTGCTCGAGGTGCAACTGCGCATGCCCGAGCAGCTCGGTGGACCCGGTGGCGGCACGAACCCGGAACAACTGTTCGCAGCGGCCTTCGCCGCCTGTTTCCACGGCGCCCTGAGCCTGCTTGCAAGACGGGCGAACCTGGCGATCCCGGACGCCCAGGTGGCGGCCTCCGTCACCTTCGGCAGGGACCCCGTCGACGGGCTCTTCATGCTCAGTGCGAGCGTCCGCGTTCGCCTGCCCGGCGTCGACCGGGCGGTGGCCGGGGAACTGTTGCGCAACACCGAGCGCATCTGTCCCTACGCCAAGATGGCCAGGGCCGGGATCGACTGCGTGATCACGCTCGAACCCTGACCGGCTGCGGCCGGCGTCCCGCACGGGCAGGGCGGCTCGTGCCGGCAGATCATCTGCCTCCGATTCGCTGGATGTTTCCGCCAGCGCAGGATCAGGCGCGCGAACGCGTGCCTGGCGCAATGTGCGCTTGCAGGGTCAAGACATTTGTCGGAACGCCCCGATGTGGCGGGCGCTGCGGCGAAGCTCCTGCGGCGTACGCCCGACGATGCGAAGAAAGCCCTGGCACATCCGGTCGGCGTCGCCGAAGCCGGTCATGCGCGCGATTTCGTCGAACGTCTGCCTTCCGTCCTCGACCGGGGGCCGTGCCGCCTCGACGCGCAGCCGTTCGACGGCCCGCGCCGGCGTCATCCCGGTCGACGAGGCGAATGCCCGACCGAACTGGCGCACGCTCAGGTTGGCGATCTCCGCGAGGCGCTCGACGGGCAGGTTTTCGCGCAAATGCTCGCGGGCGAAGAGCAGCACCTTGCGGATGCGGTCCGATCCGGCGTCGAGATCCAGCAGCGACGAGAACTGGTGCTGTCCGCCGGAGCGGCGGTAATAGACCACCAGCATGCGCGCAGCCTCCAGCGCCGCCCCCCTGCCGAGGTCCTGTTCGATCATCGCCAGGCTCATGTCGATGCCGGCCGACATGCCGGCCGAGGTCCAGATGCCGTCCTCTTCCGTCCACATGCGGTCGCCATCCACGCGCAGCAACGGAAAGTGTTCCTGCAGGCGCGGCGCGAAACTCCAGTGGGTGGTTGCGGCCCTGCCATCGAGCAGGCCGCTGGCCGCCAGCAGGAAGGCACCGGTGCATACGCATGCGGTTCGCCGCACGCGTGCGGCCATTTCCACGATCGCAGTAGTCAGCGGAACGACCCAGTCACCCATGGGGGGTTCGGGCGAGCCGACGATGATGAAGGTGTCCAGCGCCAGCGGCTGCAGGGGAACGGTGGCGACCTGAAGGTTGCAGGCACTGCAGACCATTCCGCCCTCCAGCGACGCTACCGTGAGTCGGTAATTGGCGTCCGGCCTTCGGTTGGCGCTGGCGAACGCCTCGAGCGGGCCGCTCAGATCCAGCAACACGAAACCTGGGTAAACCAGAAAGCCGACATGGCGTGTCATGGCTTACTCCCCGGGATAGAGGTCTGCCCAGTATGCGCGCGTCCGCTGTGGATCGCGACCGGCAAGAGCCCGGCCTGCATTGGTGCCAACCGCACAACATGGCGGGCACTTGGCCGGATATACCGCCAACCCGTACCCGGCTCTAAGCTCGATCCCGAGCCGCGAGCCGCATGGTTTCACACCGTTCCCCGGCCGGCCGCACCGACACCACCGAAGCGGGCACGACGAGCGTGGTGGTGGCGATTCCTCCTCCTGTTCGACGGGAGATCCGCATGACGACACGTTCCACAGGCAAGCCCGCCAATCCACGCCGCCGGCAGTTCCTGGCGGCCGGCCTGGCTTCAGCCGCGGTCACCGCTCTCCCGCTTTCCGTCGTCCCGACGGTCCAGGCGGTCGCCCGGCACATCCATTCCCCCAAGCGGAGCAACCAGCACATGAATTCGATCACCACGAAAGACGGCACACAGATCTTCTACAAGGATTGGGGCTCGGGCCAACCGATCATGTTCCATCACGGCTGGCCGCTGTCGGCGGACGACTGGGACGCCCAGATGCTGTTCTTCCTGGGCAAGGGATATCGTGTCATCGCCCATGACCGCCGCGGGCATGGACGCTCCTCCCAGGTCAGCGGCGGGCATGACATGGACCATTACGCCGCCGATGCCGCCGCGGTGGTCGAGCATCTGGACCTGCGTGACGCCATCCATGTCGGCCATTCCACTGGCGGCGGCGAAGCGGCGCGCTATGTCGCGCGCCACGGCGCCGGGCGTGTCGCCAAGCTGGTATTGATGAGCGCCGTGCCGCCGCTTATGGTCAGGACCCCGGGCAATCCCGGCGGCCTGCCGATCGAGGTGTTCGACGGCCTTCGCAGTGCACTGGCATCCAACCGCTCCCAGTTCTACCGCGACCTGTCCTCGGGCCCGTTCTATGGCTTCAATCGCCCGGATGCCAAGCCCATGCCGGCGGTCGTCGACAACTGGTGGCGCCAGGGCATGATGGGTGGTGCAAACGCGCACTACGAAGGCATCAAGGCGTTCTCGGAAACCGATTTCACCGAGGACCTCAAGGCCATCGACGTGCCTGCGCTGGTAATGCATGGCGATGACGACCAGATCGTGCCGATCGCTGATTCGGCGCCGCTCTCGGCCAAGCTGCTCAAGCGGGGCACGCTCAAGATCTACGAAAAATTCCCGCACGGCATGTTGACGACCAAGGCCGACGTGATCAACCGCGACATGCTGGCGTTCTTCCGCAGCTGAGCCGTCCGACTGCAGGGTTGCGTGGTGTTCATGGGCACGGGCATTGCAGCGCACGTGCCCGTTTTTCCGGTGTAGGCGGCACGCTCCCGGATCCGGTTCCCACGCGACGGGTGGCAATGGTCAGGCCGGACGGCGGTTCACGTTCGGCCGGGGAGCCAATTGCCCTAGTTCGCCTGCAACAAAGTCCGAAAACAGCTTCACCCGCGCCGGGGTAAGCCGGCCGAACGCGTGCAACGCGTGCAAGGGCATCGACGGCAGGCTTTGTTGCGGGAGAACCTGGACCAGGTTGCCGCTGTCCAGGTCCGCCTGGACGGTGCACTTCATGAGGTGCGCGACGCCCATGCCTTCGAAGGCCGCCGCGCGCAGCCCGAACCCGGCATCCAGGCTGATCCGGCCCTTGGGCAGGATGGTGCGGCCGTCCTTGAACGTGACCGGCAACGGCCTGCCGCCGAGCAGGTAGCGCACGAAAGGCAGCTGCTGCACTTCGTCGATCGTGCCGGGCGTGCCCCATGTGCGCAGGAACGCCGGCGAGGCCACCAGAGCCATGTCGAGCCGGGCGAGCGTGCGCAGCCGCAGATCGCTCTCCACGGCCGCGCCGACCCGGAAGACCACGTCGTAACCCTCGCGGATGACATCGACGTGGCGGTCTGCCAGGGCCAGTTCCAGCTCCAGCGCCGGGTTTGCCGCCAGGAAACCGGAGGTGATGGATTTCATAAGCAGGCGTCCCAGTTCGCTGGGCATGCTCACGCGCAGACGGCCGCGCGCGCCGCCCCCGGGCCGGATCGCATCCACCGAGTCCTCTATGCCGCGCACCAGGGGAGCGATCCGGTCGAAGAAGGCCTGTCCGTCCGAGGTCAGGTTGAAGGTTCGGGTCGAACGCCGGAAGAGCTTCGTGCCCAGTTCCGTTTCCAGGCGCTGGATGCTCTTGGAAATGGCCGATGGCGTCGTTCCGGCAACGCGCGCCGCCGCCGTGAACGATCCCGCTTCGACCGCGCGGATGAACGCGATGAGGCTGACTGACTGGTTCAGGAGGCTCGGCATCTTGGACTCCACGGCAACAAAGATGTGCCGCATCGAGGACTGTGGGGAACGCAGGCCCGACGCATATCTTGCCCCACTGCAACCAACGTGAGGCATCCGGATGAAACGTCTTTCGAACAAGGTCGCCCTGATTACAGGCGGCAACAGCGGCATTGGCCTGGCAACGGCCGAGCTTTTCGCGGCGGAGGGAGCGCAGGTCATCGTGACTGGCCGGCGGCAGGACGTCCTTGATCAGGCAGTCCACCGCATCGGACACGGGGCCGTCGGCATCCGCGGCGACGTGGCCGACATTAGCCACCATGCGTCCGTCGCCGAGGCGGTACGCGCGCGGTTTGGCCGGCTCGATGTCTATGTGGCCAACGCGGGTGTCATCACGGTCAGCCCTTCGAGCACCGTGACCCCGAAACAATTCGACGCCCAGTTCGACGTCAACGCCCGTGGCGTGTTTTTCGGTGTCCAGGCCATCACGCCGGTCATGCGCGATGGCGGCAGCATCATCCTGACCAGCTCCCTGGCGGCAAAAAAGGCCCTCGGCGGGCACGCCGTCTACGCCGGATCAAAGGCGGCCGTCGAAGCTTTCGCCCGTCACTGGGCACTGGAGCTCAAGGTGCGAAAGGTGCGCGTCAATGTGCTGAGCCCGGGGCCGGTCGATACCTCCATCGTCGAGAAGCTCGGCGTCTCGGAAGCCGATCGCCCCGCCTTTCTCAAGGGGATGACCGACATCATTCCCGCAGGCCGCCTCGGCGAGGCGGCGGAACTGGCGCAGGCGGCGTTGTACCTGGCTTCCGACGACAGTCGCTACGTCAACGGCATTGCGCTCCACGTCGACGGCGGAATGCTCCTGGCCTGACGCAAGGCCCGACCTTTTCCATTTCCTCAAGGGATGCACACCATGTCCATTAAGCACAACCCCGAAATCCTCGCGTTCATCGACAAGCTGGCCGACACCGGCAGCCACTACCGCATGGAAGCGATGGAGAGCCTTTACCTCGACGACTTGGGGTTCCTGGTCCTCACGCCGCAAGGAGACATCGCGCGCTTTTCGAAGGCCGAAATGCTGGGCGAGTTCAGGAGCCGCCGTGACGCGGGCGAACCGCCGTTGTCGACCGAGAAGAAGGTTCTCCACATCGAAGAGCTTGGCGACGAGGCGACTGCGGTGCTTTATCGGCGCATGAGCCCGGATGCCGATCCGGCGCTCTACGAACTTCGCCTGCGCAAGGTGCAGGGCAAATGGATGGTGGCGGGAGAAACCGTTCTTCCCTGGCCCGACCTCGCGACGGCCAGGGGATTTCTGCCGCCGCGCACAAGGTGAGTTTTGGGACGGCAGGACGTGGCGGGGCGGGAAAAGAGGCGTCCGCCACGAAGGTGTGCGGCGGATGGCGGATGGCGCAAATCCGGGGAAGTATGTCGCCCGGCGTAACCTGCGTATCGATACGATCGGGTGTGCGATTGGCCAGCACGGGAAGCTTTTCCCCCAAGCTGCTTTCCGTCCATCGAGAACCGTGGCCTGTGAGCTTCAGGCTCCCCCGGAGGCAGCCGTGTCCCCAAAGTCGATCGACCCGCCATCAGCAGGCCCGGACGCATTGGCATCGAGCTTTTCGACCAGTTATGCCGGTGTTGTCGCGTTCGTTGCCGTCGCCACGACCGGCAGTTTCGCCAAGGCCGGCGATCGCCTGGGAATCGGCAGGTCGGCCGTCAGCCGCAGCGTGCGAAAGCTGGAGATCCAGCTCGGCACGCGCCTGTTCCTGAGGACCACCAGGAGCACGACGCTGACGCGGGAGGGCGAGCGGTTTTACGAGAAGTGCCATCCCGGGGTCGAGCGGATCACCGAGGCGCTGGAAGACATGCGTGACCTGCGCGAAGGACCGCCGCGTGGCGAGCTGCGGATCGTCGCCGCGCCCGAGTTCGGGCGCAATGTCGTCATGCCGCTGCTGGGCGGATTCCGACAGCGCTATCCGGGGATAGCCACGGAGCTGATCCTGGCCGATCACAGCACCGACTTCACCTCCGATCGGGTGGACGTGGTGTTCCACGATGGCCGCATGGAAGACTCCCAGGTCGTCGCCAGGCAGCTGATCCCGATGCAGTTGCTGGTTTGCGCCGCGCCCGAATACGCGCGAGTGCACGGATTGCCGTCCGAGGTTGCGGATATCGCCGAACACCGGTGCATCGGCCGCCGCCTTGCCAACGGGCGACTCGCCGAATGGGAATTCAAGGTGGACGGACGCGCCTGCAAGATGACGCCCAGCTCGAGTTTTACCTTCAACGACTGGGACCTCGTCCTGCGGGCGGTCCTGGACGGGCAGGGGATGGCACAGCTGCCCGGCTTCATGGTGGGCGCACACCTGCGTGACGGCAGCCTGGTCAGCTGCCTGGCCCACCACCAGCCCGACGATCGTGGGCATTACGTTTGTTACCTGAGCCGGCACCAGCTCCCACCCCGGATCAGGGTCTTCGTCGACCACATGACCGAGCAGATCCGGAAGACAGACCCTCAACGCCTGAGCCTTCTGGCGCAGGCGGACAATCGCTTGCAACAGGCGTGCGATCACTTGCCCTCGTTGGGCCGCGTGCACGACCCGGCGCAAGCGCGATGCTGCGCCTGATCAGTCCGCCCGGCCCCCATAAACCGGTCGCTGGGCCGGCACCAGCCCTGGCAATGTCGGGACAACCAGGAAAAACAGAAGGGCCGGGATCGCGCGATCCCGGCCCTTCTGCGACGTTGACTTTGGTGGAGTGGAGGAGGATCGAACTCCCGACCTTCGCATTGCGAACGCGACGCTCTCCCAGCTGAGCTACCACCCCACACGAGCCGCTTATGTTAGCAGCGTCCTGCGTCGTCGCCAAGATGTTGATCGATGCTTTGTTGCGGTAGGCGGGGTAGGCGGGATAGGCGGGATAGGCGGAGCATGGCGGCCATCACGACTCCGCCCGCCTCAAGGGGGGATTACGAAGGGCGGGCCGGTTAATTGCCTCGGGCCGGTTGCGCCGGCAACAACCTCGCCAACGGCTCATGCAGCACGCCGCGGCGCCAGCCTTCGAGGAACTCCGGCCATTCGCCCGTGGTGACGTACTCCTCCAGTACCTTGCGTGGGCACAGCAGCCCTGGCGGCAGGTCAAGCTCGGTCGCCATGCGGTCGACCACGTCCTTCATCGCGGACAGGATCTTTTTCGCCGGACCCAGCACCAGCGGGGGGATCGCGGCGGTTGCCGCCAGTTCGTCCGCATCGGGCGCGGGTGCCAGCAGCTCGTACAGTTCCGCACGCTGTGCCGAGCGCAAGGCGCGCTGGCCGCGGCTGCGCTGGTCCAGCTCGGCCAGGCTCAGTGGCGGGTTCTGCGCCAGGCTGAGCGCCAGCGTATCGTCCAGCAGCCACGAGCGCGGGCGATCCAGCGTGCGTGCGCTGCGGTCGCGCCAGACCAGGATGCGGCGCAGCAGCGCCTGCTGCGCGCGCGGCCAGTCGGTCGCGGCGCGGAAGCCGCGCTGCGGCTGCGGATCGCCGGTGTGCGTGTTGGCGCGGCGCTTGAGCCGCTCGCAATCCTCGGCGTGCCACGCGCTACGGCCGCGCTCGGCCAGGCGCTCGGCCAACTGGGCGTGCACCGGTTCCAGATAGACCACGTCGAGCGTGGCGTAGAGCCGCTGCGACTCGGTGAGTGGGCGCTGCAGCCAGTCCGAGCGGGTCTCGCCCTTGTCCAGCTCCGCGCCGGCCAGTTCCGCGACCAGCGCGCGGTAGCTCATCCCCAGGCCCATGCCGACGAAGGCGGCGGCGATCTGGGTGTCGAACAGCGTGCCGGGGCCTTCGGGCAGCAGGGGCGCGAGCGCTTCGAGATCCTCGCCGGCGCTGTGCATCACGGTGACCGTCGGACCTTCGCCCAGGCGCGGACGCAGCGCGTCGCCGATGTCGAAGGCGAGTGGGTCGACCAGCGCGTAGCGGCCGTTCCAGCCCAATTGCAGCAGGGCCAGTTGCGGGTGGAAGGTGTTGCGCCGCATGAATTCGGTATCCACGCCCAGTGCGGCATCGGGGGGCAACTCGGCCAGCCACGCGTCCAGCGTGTCGCGGCGATCGATCCATGTGGCGGCGGCCGCAGTGGGCACGGGCATGCGAAAGGTTCCTCGGGCGGCGGTGTGGCGGGCGGCGAGGGCGCGCGGCGCGCATTGCCCTGTCACCGGCCCTGCCATAAGGTGAGCAGCGCACGATAACAGCCTTGGGAACCCCATGCCGAGCAACGAAACCGTCCGTCGTCAGCGCGCCATGGGTGGCGCGCTGGGCGTGCTCGTACTCGGCGCAGCGCTGGTCTACCACTTCTTCCCGCGGGTATTCCATGTGGACCCCGCCGCCATGACGCCGCGGCGCTCCACCTCGACGGGATCCGCCACGGCGAACGGGCAGCGCCCGGCCCGCACGCCGGTGAATGCCGAGATCGACGCCGGGCCGCCGCTCACGCTGGCGCCGGCGGCGGTGATCGCCTCGCGCATGAACAAGGGCAACCAGCACCTGCCCGAGCAGATGAGCGCCGATACGCCCGCGGTGCAGGCGCTGCTGGCGCGCGCCGGCAAGGCCTTGAAGGCGGGGCGGCTGGCCGGCGGCGAGGACAGCGCTGCCGCGCTCTATGCCCAGGCCTTGCAGGACAAGCCGGACAGCCGCGCCGCCGCGCAGGGCCTCAACCAGGTGCGCGCCCAGCTGGTGGCGCAGATCGGCCAGGACATCGCGGTGGGCGACGCCGAGTCGGCGCAGGATCTGCTCGAGGGCCTGCGGGACCTGCCCAACAGCGCCGGCGACGTGGCGCAGCTGGAAAAGGGTCTCGAAACGCTGGCCAAGGTCCGTCCGATGCTGACCCAGGCCGCCTCGCTGCTGCGGCAGGGCAAGGTCGACCAGCCTCAGGGCGCCAGCGCGCTGGACATGTACCGCCAGGTGCAGGCGCTCGATCCGGACAATGCGATCGCCGAGCAGGGCATCTTCCAGGTGCAGCGGGCGGTGCTCGACCGGGCGCTGGCGGCGGTCGCGCAGAACGACTTCGCCGCCGCCGACCGCGCGCTGGCCGAAGCCGGGACCATTCGCCCCGGTTCGCGGCAGTTGGTGGACGTGCGCAATCGTGTCGAGGGCATCCGGCGGCAGCGCGCGAGCGGCCTGCTGGCGCAGGCGCGCTCCGCGCTGGACGCGGGCAACCTCGACCTGGCGCAGCGGCTAGCGGGACAGGCGCGTGCATTGCAGCCCGGCCTGGACGGCGTGGACGAGTTCCAGCAGCAGCTGACCAATGCCCGCCTGTACGCCAGCTACAAGCCGGGGCAGGTGTTCAGCGACCGCTTCGTCGACCTGCCAGGCCACACGCCGGCGATGGTGGTGATTCCCACCGGTAGCTTCCAGATGGGCGCGCCCGACGGAGAGGACGGCCGCACCGACGCCGAGACGCCGCGCCACGGCGTGACCCTCGCCAAGGGTTTCGCCATGGCGCGCGGCGAGGTGACCGTAGGGCAATTCCGCGAGTTCGTGCGTGCCAGCGGCTACCAGCCCGATTCGATCAAGCTCGGTGGCGCCAGCGTGTACGACGAGCGCAGTGGCGTGTTGCGGGACGACTCCCGGGCCACCTGGCAGGACGACTACGCCGGGCGCCCGGCCGAGGACGACCTGCCGGTGGTCAACGTGTCCCTCCGCGACGCCAGGGCCTACGCCGACTGGCTCCGCGAACGCACCGGCAAGCACTACCGCCTGCCGAGCGAGGCCGAATTCGAGTACGCCCTGCGCGGCGGCACCCAGACCCGCTACTGGTGGGGCGAACGGGCGCCCACCCGCAAGGTCGAGAACCTCACTGGCAACGGTGATCGCTCGCCCAGCGGGCGGCGCTGGAGCAACGCGTTCCCCAGCTACCGCGACGGCTACTGGGGGCCGGCTCCGGTGGTCAGTTTCGAGGCCAACCCGTTCGGGTTGTACGACATCGACGGCAATGTCTCCGAATGGGTCGCCGACTGCTGGCACGACAACTACGTGCGCGCACCGGTGGATGGCAGTGCCTGGCTCAACCCGGGCTGCAGCGTGCACGTGGTGCGGGGCGGCTCATGGGGCAGCTCGCCCGAGCAGGTGCGCTCGGCCTACCGGCAGGGCGCCGATGGCCGGGTGCGCAGCGCGCGCGTGGGCTTTCGCGTCGTTCGCGAGCTGTAGACGCCGCGCTGGCGAGGATGCCGGCAAGCCCGAACGCGCGCCAACGGCGCCGCGCGACGGCCTACCCAAGCCGTACGACATCTGCAAGACTGCATGTCCGGCCAGCGGTATGCGTGCCGCGCGTCGGTATCCCGGTAAGGCGGAGCCATCCGGGGGGAGGGATGCAATGAATCCGGAAACCGTACGCCTGTTCGTGCCTTTCAGCGCCGATGCGCCCTGGATCGTGCGAGGTGAAGCCTCCCGGGTAGGCACTTACCCGACGCGCGCCGAGGCGATCTCGGCGGCCGTGCGGGTCCGCGCCAAGCTGGCGCGTGCCTGGGGGCTGGACCACCCGCCGGTGCGCGTGCAGGAGAGCGACGGCAGCTGGCGTGAACTATCCGATCCGGATCCCCCGACTTTGCTGCAATAGGTAGCCCTGATGGACAAGACGACAGGCCCCTGGCGGATCCTGCTGGTCGAAGACGAAATGCTGGTGGCGATGTTGCTGGAGGACATGCTGGCCGAAGCCGGCCACGCCATCGTGGGGCCGATGGCCCGGATCGACCAGGCGGTCGAAGCGGCGCAGAACGAAACCATCGACCTGGCCATCCTGGACGTGAACGTGGGCGGGGACGAGGTCTACCCGGTGGCCGAAGCGCTTGCCGCCCGGGACATCCCCTTCGCCTTCGCCACCGGCTACGGCGCGCACGGCCTGCGCGAACCCTGGCAGGACCGGCCGACCCTGCAGAAACCCTTTCATCGCAACGACCTGTTCCGGATGGTGGCGGAGCTGGGCTCCTCCTTTTCCTGCTGACACGGCGCGCCGGCGACATTTCTCGCCGTGGCTCCGCGATCCGGGACAACTACTGAAACACGCCCAAAACAAAGGCCCCGAAAGGGGCCTCAGTCATTTGGTACCGGTGATAGGACTCGAACCTACACTCTGTCGCCAGAAGCGGATTTTGAGTCCGCCGCGTCTACCATTCCGCCACACCGGCACAAGAGCGGGGATTATGCCTGCGTCAGTGCACAGGGTCGAGCCCCAGTTGACGTTCGCAGCGCTCGTAGCCGTGGTCCGGTAACGGCTGGAAAATCGCGCAGCGGGTCATGTTGCCCGAGTAGATGTGCAGGCTGACGGCGATCGCCTCATCGCTGGGGTTGCGGATGGTGTGGTACTCGTGCGGCGGGATCAGGCTGCCGGCCGATCCGGGGCCGGCCTGGATCGAACCGACCGGCTGGAAACGGCAATGGCCGTCCTCGTCGGCCAGGCGCTCGTACTGCACCACTTCCAGCGCACCGCTCCAGACGCCCTCGACGCACCACATGCCGCAGTGGTCGTGGATCGGGGTACCCTGGCCGGGGCCCCAGGTCATCGCCACCACGCAATAGCCATGCTGCTCGCTGCGATAGAGCTCGCGGCGCGCGTAACGCCCGTGGGCGGTCTCGAATACGCACTCGGGCAGTTTAACGGTGCCGCCGCGCATCAGCTTGCACAGGTTGTTGCGCAGGGTGTCGGTGACCGCGAAGGTCGAGTCCATGCCGACGGCCTGATCGATCGCGTCGACCAGCTCGCGGCAGCCGGGAAATTCCATCGTAAGCATGCGGGGATTCTCTCAGTACAGCTTCACGCCGAGTTTAACGCACTGGTGTTAGCTGGCCGAGACAGGCTCGTCAGCAATGTGCAGACCGGCCAGGAAACCGCCGATCGCGCGGCTGTAGTTGGGGATGTCGACCAGGAAGGCATCGTGGCCCTGCGGGGAATCCAGCGCCACGAAGTCCACCTGGGCGCCAGCGGCCGACAGCCCCGTGGCGATCTGCTCCTGCTGTTCCAGCGGAAACAGGATGTCGGTGCTGACGCCGATCACCAGAGCGCGCTCGATGCGGATGCGCTTCATGCCCGCCATGATGTCGCCGCCGCCGTATTCGCCAATGTCGAACCAGTCGCTTGCACGCGAGAGGTAGAGGTAGCAGTTCGGGTCGAAGCTGCGCACGAAGCGTTGCGCGTGGCCTTGCAGATAGGATTCGACCTGGAATTCGAAGCCGAACGGTTCGTCCTCGCGCTTTTCCGGATCGAGCCGGATGCGGGCGAAGCGACCGTTCCATTCCATCGCCGAGCGGTAAGTGATCACGCCCAGCTTGCGCGCGATGCTCATGCCCATCTCGGGATAGCGCGCGCCGTCGCCGTCATGGCCGCTCCCGTCATGAATGTCGTAGTCCCCGCCGTTCCATTGCGGGTCGAGCCGGATCGCCTCGCGCTGCAGCGAGCGGATGGCGATGGCGAAGGGCTGGGCCTGCGGCGCGGTGTCCACGCTGACGTGCGCGCGCACGCTGTCCGGGTGCAGCAGCATGTAGGCCAGCGCGCCCATACCGCCCATCGAGCAGCCGATGAGGCAGGCCAGGCGCTCGATGCCCAGGCCATGGCGGACCACCTCGAAGGCGGCGTTGGCGACATCCTCCAAAGCCAGCTCCGGAAACGCGAGTCGGTAGGGCTGGCCGGTGGCCGGGTCGGCCGAGGTCGGGCAGGTGGAGCCCTTGTCGCTACCTAGCGAGTTCACGCAGATCACGAACCAGCGGTCGCTGTCGATCGCCTTGCCGGGGCCGAGCATGCCTTCCCACCAGCCGGGCGCCGGGTCGTCGGCATTGGATGCCGCGTGTGCGCTGGGCGAGAGGCCGGTCAGGATCAGCACCGCGTTGTCGCGCGCCGGGTTGAGCTGCCCCCAGGTTTCGTACGCCACTTGCGCGCCGTGCAACTGCCCGCCGCGCTTCATCGCGAACGGCGAGGGCAGGGCGTGGTAGCGGCGGGCGTCCGGGGCAGGTTTGCTCATGGATGGACCTGGTCGATGACGATCCGTATCGGGCCGGTGTGATCGACACCGACCACTCCCGCATCGCCCTCCAAATCGCCGGATTGCGCCATGGCTTGGCCGCTGGCACTGACCCGCGCGCCGACGAAGACCTTGCCGGCGGAGGAGAGCCTGAACTGCGGCGCCATCGCCATGGCGTCGGTGAGCGTGACGGTGGCCGGCAATTGCGAGGCGTCGAGGCGCGCCACCGCCAGCGGCATCGGCGGGCCCCGTTCGGCGCGGGCATAGACGAACAGCGCGGCCCCGGGCTCGAGCTTGTCGCGCAGCGACGGATCGAGCTGCACCTGGATCGTGAGATGCGGACCCCCGGTGCTGGCGGCGGCCGCAGGGGTTGGCCTGCCGCCGAGCCGCGCCTCGGCCACGGCGATCTGTTCGGTCACCGCCCTGGCGACGTTCGAGCCGGGTTCCAGCAGCGGCTGCAGGCGGCGCCAGGTGGCGGCGGCAGCGGCGTAATCGTCGCGCTGGAACTGACTGATCCCGAGCAGCCACAGACCGCGCTGGTTGGCCGGATCGGCCTTTACGGCTTGTTCGAGCAGGTCCAGCGCGCGGCCTTCGATGCGGTGGTCGTCGCGTGCCATCGAATCGGCCTCGGCCCAGCCAACCATGGCTACGCCGTTGCGCGGGTCGATGCGCAGCGCCTGGCCATAGGCTTCGCGGGCCTGGGCGTTACGGTGCATCGCGGTCTCGGTCTGCGCCAGCAGCAGCCAGCCCTGCAGGTCGTCGGGCTGTTGCCGGAGGTGGTCGCGCAGTTCGGCCACGGCCTGGTCGATGTCCATCGACGGCGGCGGCGTGATCCCATTGAGCGCCACCGGCGTGCCGACCAGCAGGTACAACCCGCCGGCGGCCAGCGGCAGCACGAAGGCGACCAGCAGCGCCAGCGCGAAGATGCTGCCCGAGCGGCCCTGGCGACGGCCATGGCGAACCAGCGGCCAGAGCAGCAGGGCGAGCGCCACCGCGATCATCACGGCAGCGATCAGGTAGAACGCGAGCTTCACCAATCGTCCCCTTGTTCGATCGTGGCGTTGTCGACCAGCCGGCTGTCGATGCGCGTGGCGCGACTGCGCTTGCGGATGGTCAGCACCACGACCGTGGCGCCCAGCGCCAGGAACAGCCCGGGGCCGAACCACAACAGCCAGGTGGAAGGCTGCACCGGCGGGTCGTACAACACGAATTGGGAATAGCGCGCGACCAGGTACTGCTTGATCTCGTCGTCGCTCTTGCCCTGCTGCATCAGTCCGAAGACTTCGCGGCGCAGGTCGCGCGCCAGGTCCGCATTGGAATCGGCCAGGTTCTCGTTCTGGCAGACCAGGCAGCGCAGCTGGCGGGTCAGGTTCTGGAAGCGGACTTCCTGGGCGTGGTCCTTGAACGGCAGCGGGTCGATCGCCTGTGCGGCGGCGATGCCCGGGAACGCCAGGAAAAGCGCAAACAGCATCTGCAGGAGCGCATTCGTGCGCGACCTCGATGCCCCGCGGTCGCGCACAGGGGCGCTCCAACAGGGAAGCATGCGGCTCATGGTGCCTCCTGCTTCAACCGCGCGATCAGCGGTTTCAACTCGCGCTCGATGATCTCCGGCGTGAAAGGCCCGATGTGCTTGTAGCGGATCACGCCCCTGGCATCGATCAGGAAGCTCTCCGGCGCTCCGTACACGCCGAAATCGATTGCGGTACGGCCGGGCTGGTCGGCGATGACGATGTCGTACGGGTTGCCGTGCCGCGCGAGCCAGGCCTTGGCGTCCTCGGGCGCATCCTTGTAGTCGTAGCCGACCAGCGGGATGCCGAGCGTGCGGCCCTCGGCCATCAACACCGGGTGCTCCTCGCCGCAAGCGATGCACCAGCTGGCGAACACGTTGACCAGGTAGGGCTTGCCCAGCATCGAGGCCTTGCTGACCGTTTGGGTCGGATCATCCAGCAGCGGCAGCACGAACTCCGGCGCCGGCTTGTCGATCAACGGCGAGGGCACTTCGCGCGGGTCATGCCGGGTGTTCCACCAGATGCCGAAGCCGAACAGGGCTACCAGCAGCAGGAAGCCGAACAACGGCAGCGAACGGCTCATGCGCGCCGCTCCGCCACGGTCTGCGACGGCTGTGCGGCGGTGGCCGCCGTCGCCGCGCGCTTCGCCCGGAAGCGCTTGTCCGCGCCGGCCACGAAGCCACCCAGCATCATGAACAGGCCGCCACCCCAGATCCAGCGCACGAACGGCTTGGCGTAGAGCCGCAGCGCCCAGGCACCTTCCAGGTTGTTCGGGTCCATCGGCTCGCCCAACGCCACGTAAAGGTCGCGGGTGACACCCGGGTCGATCGCCGATTCAGTCTGCACCTGGCCGCGCGGGTAGGTGCGCTTCTGCGGGTGCATCACGTCGATGGTCTTGCCCTCCTTCAACACGGTCACCGTGCCTTGTTCGGCGTGCCAGTTGGGGCCACGGGTCGCGTGCACGCCGTCGAAGCGGAAGCTGTAGGCGCCGATCGTCTGCGTGTCGCCCGGCGCCATGCGCACGTCGCGGGTAACGCTCAGTGATTCGGTCAGCAACACGCCGATCAGGAACACGCCCACGCCGAAATGCGCCAGCAGCATGCCGGCCATCTCGGCCGGGTAGCGCCGCCCGCGCGGCATCTCGCGCCAGCGCTTGTAGACGTACAGCAACGTGCCGACGCCGCACCACACGGCCGCCGCCACGCCAGCGATTGCCTTGGCCTGGCCGTCGACAAAGAAGGCGGCCACGATCGCGCAGGCCACCGCCGCGATGGCGACCCGCACCAGCACGCTCTTCAGCGGCGCCGGCTCGCTCTTGCCCCAGCGCAGGAACGGACCGAACGGCAGCAACAGCACCACCGGCAGCATCAGCAGCGGGAACAGGAAACCGAAGTAGGGCGGACCGACCGAGATCTTGCCCAGGTGCAACGCATCGCCGATCAGCGGGAACAGCGTGCCCAGCAGCACCATCGCCGCCGCCACGGTGAACATCAGGTTGGCGATCAGGATCACCGTCTCGCGCGAGAGCAGGCTGAACGCCTTGCCGCCGGCCACCTTCGGCGCACGCAGCGCGTACAGCAGCAGCGAGCCGCCGATCACGATGACCAGGAAGGCCAGGATGTACAGGCCGCGGCGCGGGTCGGAAGCGAACGCGTGCACGCTGGTCAGTACGCCCGAGCGCACCAGGAAGGTGCCCAGCAGCGACAGCGAGAAGGCGAAGATCGACAGCAGGATGGTCCAGGCACGCAGCGAGCCGCGCTTCTCCGTCACCGCCTGCGCGTGGATCAGCGCCACGCCCACCAGCCAAGGCATGAAGCTGGCGTTCTCCACCGGATCCCAGAACCACCAGCCACCCCAGCCCAGCTCAGCGTAGGCCCACCAGCTGCCGGCCACGATGCCGCAGGTGAGGAAGGCCCAGGCCGCGTTGGTCCACGGCCGCGCCCAGCGCACCCAGGCCTGCTCCAGCGCGCCGCCCAGCAGCGCGGCGATGGAGAAGGCGAAGGCCACCGAAAAGCCCACGTAGCCCATGTACAGCACGGGCGGATGGAAGGTCATGCCCGGGTCCTGCAGCACCGGGTTCAGGTCGCCGCCGTCCGCGGGCATCGGCAACAACCGCGCGAACGGATTGGAGGTGAATACGATGAAGGCCAGGAAGCCGACCGCCACGATGCCCAGCACACCCAGCACGCGGGCCAGGAATGCCTCCGGCAACTGGCGGCTGAAGGCGGCCAGCGCCACCGTCCAGACGTTGAGGATCATCACCCACAGCAGCATCGACCCCTCGTGCGCGCCCCAGACCGCCGCGATGCGGTAGTACCAGGGCAGGGCGAGGTTGGAGTTGTCGGCGACGTACTGCACGGAAAAGTCGAAGCGCAGGAACGCCCAGGTCAGCAGCCCGAAGGCGATCGCCACGAACACCGCCTGGCCAGCCGCGGCCGGCCGCGCCACCGCCATCAGCACCCGGTTGCCGCGCCAGGCGCCAACCAGCGGCAGCACGCCCTGCGCCAGGGCCAGCAACATGGCGAGGATGAGTGCGAGTTGGCCGAGTTCGGGAGTCATTGCGGCACCTTGTTGGCGGCCACGGCCTTGTCGCCGTGATGCGCCTTCTCCATGGCGTCCTTCAGCTCCTTCGGCATGTAGGTTTCATCGTGCTTGGCAAGTACCTGCTCGGCGACGAAGTGGTCGCCGGCCATGTGACCGGTGGCGATCACCGACTGGTTGTCGCGAAACAGGTCCGGCAGGATGCCGGTGTACTCCACCGGCATCGCGCCGTCGGCGTCGATGACGGTGAAGCCGACCTTGAGCGAATCGCCCGAGCGCTGGATCGAGCCGGCCTTGACCATGCCGCCCAGGCGGAAGGTCTTGTACGCCCCGGCCTGGCCGGCGTGCACCTGGCTGGGGGTGAACAGGTAGTTCATGTTCTGCTGCAGGGCGAACACGGTCAGCCCCACCGCCACCACGGCGGCGGCGAGTACGAGCAGGACGATGATCAAACGGCGTTTGCGGGTCGGGTTCATGGATTCACGGCAGGGGAGGCGGCACGTTGCTGGCGCGCGGTTTGACGCGCCAGGCGGGCGCGAAGTTCACGCAGGTTGCGGCGCCGGCGCAACAGCGGCGAAACGAAATCGGCGAGCAGCACGATGAGGAACACGGCATAAGCCGGCCAGACGTAGCCCGCATAGCCGCCCATGGCGAGGAACTGGCTCATGCGTCGTCCCCTGTGGCGATCCTGCGCACCCACTCCTTGCCGCCCTCCAGCTCGAGCAGGTCGGCGCGCACGCGGCCGAACAGGCTGGCGACGTAGTACAGCTTGGTCGCCACCATCATGGTCAGCAGCGGCCACAGCATGTCGGTGCTGATCTTCGACGGTCCCAGGATGCGCACGGTCGAACCCTGGTGCAGGGTGTTCCACCAGTTGACCGAGAAATGCACGATCGGCACGTTGATGATGCCGATGATGGCGAGGAAGGCGGCGGCGCGGGCGCCCTGGCGGCGGTCCTCGAACGCGTGGTACAGCCCGATGACGCCCAGGTACAGGAACAGCAGCACCAGTTCGGAGGTCAGTCGCGCATCCCAGGTCCACCAGGTGCCCCACATCGGTTTGCCCCAGAGCGAGCCGGTGACCAGGGTGATGAAGGTGAACGCCGCGCCGATCGGCGCCGATTCCATCGCCACCGTCTCAGCCAGCTTGATCCGCCACACCAGCGCGATGAACGAGGCGACCGCCATCACGCCATAGATGAACAGGCCCATCCAGGCGCTGGGCACGTGGATGAAGATGATCCGGTAGGCGTCGCCCTGCTGGTAGTCGGCCGGCGCCAGCACCAGTCCGCCGTACAGCGCCATGGCGCCGGCGATCAGCGCCAGCGCCAGGAACCACGGCCGCAAGGTGCCGGCAAAGCGGTAGAAGGTCGGCGGCGAGCCGAGCTTGTGCAGCCAGAGGGGTATCCACTTGGACATGGCGATATCAGGCGTCCAAAGCAATGCGGAGGGCGGCCGCGCAGGCCAGCGGCGCCAGCACCAGGGCGAGGGCGAGCGCCGCGCCGAGCCAGGCGATCGGGGCGACCCACGGTAACCCCTGTTGGGCGGCCGCGACCGCACCTGCGGCAAAGATGACCACTGGCACGCAAAGCGGCAGCAGCATCAGGGCGAGCAGCATACCAGAGCGCCGGGTCCCGGCCGTCAGCGCGACCAGCACCGCGCCCAGCAGGCTGAGCATCGGCGTGGCCAGCAGCAGCGCCAGCATGAGCACGCCCATCACCGGCAACGGCAGGTGCAGCATGCCGGCGAGCAGGGGCGAGATCAGGATCAGCGGCAGCGCGGTGGTCAACCAGTGGGCGAGGATCTTCATCGCCAGCATTAGCGCCAGCGGTTGCGGCGCGAGCACCAGTTGCTCCAGCGAACCGTCCTCGATGTCGCTGCGGAACATCGCATCGAGTGCCAGCAGCATGGCCAACAGCACGGTAACCAGCACCACCCCGCCAGCGATGCGCTGGAGCAGGGCGTCCTCCGGTCCCAGCGCGAACGGGAACAACGTGGCGACGATCAGCGCGTAAAGCACCGGCATGGCGATATCGCCGCGCCGCCGCCAGGCCAGCGTGAGGTCGCGTCGCAACACCGCCGCGCAGGCTCGGGAAACGGATGCCTGGTTCACGCCGCAGCCCTCCATGCTCCCTCTGCCCCGGCGCGACCGGGGGAGAGGGTGGGGGAGAAGGGGAGGCCCTTGCTCTCAAGCTCCGCCATCGAGCACTGGCGCATAAGCTCAACCATGCATGCGAATCCGCTTCGGCTCCCCGCCATGGAAACTCACCGCCCCATGGCTGGTGACCAGCGCCGCGCCACCGCTCGCGATGTGCTCCTCGAGCAACCGGTTGACCAGGGCGATACCGGCCCGGTCCAGGTTCGCGTACGGCTCGTCCAGCAACCACAGCACCGCTGGCAGCAACAACAGCCGTGCCAGCGCGGCGCGCTTCTTCTGCCCCGCGGACAGGCGGCGCACCGGCTCGTCCTCGTAGCCGGGCAGGCCGACGTCCACCAGCACCGACGCGGCGCTGCGCCCCTCGCGCATGCCGTGCAGGCCGGCGGCGATGTGCAGGTTCTCGCGCGGGCTCATGTCCATCTTCAGGCCCAACTGGTGGCCCAGGAACAGCACTTCGCCTGCCCGCGCGTCGCGGTTCCAGCCCTGGCCGCGCCACTGCAGCTCACCCTCGCCGACGTGCAACAGTCCCCCAAGCAGGCGCAACAGGGTGGTCTTGCCGCTGCCGTTGTCGCCCTCCACCAGCGCCAGCTCGCCCGCGTGCAGGGCGAAGTCGAGCGGCCCGAACACCGGCTCGTCGGCGCGCAGGAAGGAAAGGCCCCGCGCTTGGAGCAGCGGGATGGCGTGGGCGGAAGTCATCCGGGGGATTGTCCGCAATGCGTGCGCGGGTTGTCCATGCGGTGCGGGGGCGCACCTGGGCAGGTTTGCGGCCGGCGCCTTACCCGGGGAGGCTTTCAGCGCAACCGCAATTCCGCCGTTCCTGCGCCGTGGCCGAACAGCCAGGCGTTCTGCCCGTACCGGTTCGCCAACCGCTCCAGTGCGTCCGGACCAATGCCCACGATCCAGAAGCTCGGCTCGCGCCAGCCGTCGGTGCCCTTGCCTAGCGCAGGGTGGGTCTCGAGCGAGGCGTCGGCCCGCAGATCGGCCAGCAGGCGCCGTTGGGCGTCGCGGTTGTCGATCGGCGACAGCGGCCGGGAACGCGGGTTCCAGGCGGTGAAGAAACCCCAGTCGCGATTGCCCGCCAGCGGTCGCAACACCACCGGCAACGGCTCGCCGATGCGGATGGTGGCGGCGCCGCCCCCCGCCAGACGCACCCGGTAGGCGCTGCGGCAATAGGCCTTGAGCAGTTCCTCATCCATGCCGCAGCGGCGGCAGGGGTGGCAGCGTGGCCTTGAGCGCGGACACTGCGGCGTCCAGGTCGACCGAGGCGGGGTCGTTGGACTCGCGCAGCAGTTGTTCGAGCAGCATGTCCTGTGCGCGACCGCGTTCGAGCGCGTAGGCGTAAGGGAGGTCCGTAAAGGTGACCATGCGGTAGCGCGCCATGTAGTGCCCTGGGGCCCGCGCGGCCAGGCGCGCGCCGAGCTCGCGCTTGGCCAGGTAGCGCGGGTCGGCGACCGAGTCCCGCATCTCCACATAGTTTTCCAGCGCCATGGCGGCGATCGCGTCGGCGTTCGGTTGGCGAATGCGCTGGAATTCGGCGAACGCCTCCGCCGGATCGTGGCCATCCAGCAGCCCGGCCAGCGCCGCGGTGTCCTCGAAGCCGCAGTTCATGCCCTGGCCGTGGAACGGCACGATCGCATGCGCGGCGTCGCCGACCAGCAGCGCACGACCGTCCAGGTGCCAGCGTTCCAGGTAGAGCGTGGCCAGGCTGCCCACCGGATGGGCGTCGAAATCCTCGGCGAAGTCCGGCAACAGCGGCAGCAGGTCGGCAAAATGTTCGCGGAAGAACGCGGCGGCCGCAGCGGCATCGGGAAGGGTGACGAAGCTCGGGTGCGGCCCTTTCCCGGGCAGGAACAGGGTGACGGTAAAGCTGCCCTCGGTGTTGGGCAGGGCGATGCACATGTAGCCGCCGCGCGGCCAGATGTGCAATGCGTTGGGTTCGATGGCGAACTGGTCGTGGCCGCCTTGTTCCGCCAGCGCGGGTAGCAATTGCGAGGCGGGCGGGATTTCCAGTTCCTTGTAGCCGTGCCCCAGCCACTCGGTGCGCTCGCCCAGCGGGCGGCAGGCGCTCATTGCAGCACGCAGGGCGGAGCCGGCACCATCGGCGCCGATCAGGACCGGGGCATCCACCTCGCGCTCGGTGCCGTCCAACCCGGCCACGCGCATGCGGCCGGCATCGAAGTCGGCCCCGACCAGGCCTTGGCCGAAATGGAAGCGCACGCCGGCCGCTTCCGCCGCGTCGAGCAGCAGCATGTTGAGCCCGCCGCGGGAGACCGACCAGATCACCTCGCTGTCGTCGATGCCGTACCGCTGCAGGCCGCTGCGACCGTCGGCGGTGTGCACCATGCGGCCGCGCATCATCACGGCGTGGCGCAACACGTCCTCATCCAGGTCCGCGCTGCGCAACGCCTGCAGGCCGCGTTCGGCCAGGGCCAGGTTGATCGAGCGGCCACCGGCGAAACCGGCCGTGCGCGGGTCGGGGCGTTTCTCGAACACGTCCACGACGAAGCCACGCCGCGCCAGCTGCTGGGCCAGCAGTGCGCCGACCAGGCCGCCGCCGATCAGGGTGAGGGAAGGTTTGCTGCTCATGGGCGATCCGTTGCTACGCATCGCCGAACTGTTCCGCAAGCGCGGCGGGGTTGCAATGCTTTTGCGCCCGCCAGCCGACGATCGTAGGGTGGGCTTCAGCCCACCTTTCTCTCAGGGGACGGCGACGGTGGGCTGAAACCCACCCTACCTCGGTGCGGCAGGGCTTCGCGCAAGCCTTGGCTCCCTCATCCCAACCTTCTCCCCGCAGGGGAGAAGGGGCGAACGTCGTCCTGGCGGACGAGCATTGTTTGACAAGAGCCTGGCTCAGCCCTTGCGGGTCTTGTTCGGCGCGGTCTGTGCGGCGGCGTCCAGGAAGCCGCGCTGCATGGTCTTCCAGGCGTCCAGGTTGCGCTCGGTCAGCTCGTTGAGCATCGACCAGGGCGTCTGGCCCATCAGGCTGTTGAGCTGGGCACGGAACTGCTGCTGCTGGTCGAGGAACACCTGCAGGCTGCGTTCCAGGTACGGGCCCATGAAACCCTGCAGCGAATCGCCGTAGAAACGGATGATCTGGCTGAGCAACTGGGGCGAGAGCATCGGCTGCCCCTTCTCTTCGTGCTCGGAGATGATCTGCAGCAGCACCGAACGGGTCAGGTCCTCGCCGCTCTTGGCATCGCGGACCTCGAAGGTTTCGCCGTCCAGTACCAGCTGCCTGACCTCTTCCAGCGTGATGTAGCTGGAAATTTCGGTGTCGTAGAGCCGGCGGTTCGGATACTTCTTGATGATGCGCAGTTTTTGTGCCATGCGGCACAAGCTAGCAGAACGTATTGCGCTGCACCAGTAATCCATGCTGCACCCGCCAGTGCAGCAAAGAAACCCATGCGGCTACGCGTCAATGACCCACCGCACCGCCCGCGCTGCCGAAGGGGGGACGGGCAAACCACAGGATCGGGATCAGCACCACGAACAGCACCGCGCAGGCCAGGAACACGTCGTTTACGGCCAGCGTCAGCGACTCGCGGGTGACCAGCCCGTCGAGCAGGCCCAAGCTCTGGGTGTGGGTCAGGCCCATGTGCGAACCCTGCTGCAGGAACTGGGTGGTGGCCGGGTGTACCGCGTCGATGTTCTCGGTCAGCGTGGCGTGGTGCGTCTCGCCACGGTGCTGCCATAGCGTGACCATGACCGCGGTGGAGATGCTCGAACCGATCGTGCGGCAGAAGTTGGACAGCCCGGTGGCGCTGGCGATCTGCTCCGGCGGCAGGCCCGACAGGTAGATCTGGTTGAGCGGAATGAAGAAGCAGGGGATCGCGATGCCCATCACGAACCGCGGCAGCACCAGCGAGGAGAACGAGGCCGAGCTGGTGAAGGTGGAGAACCAGTACGACGTGATGGCGAACACGATGAAGGAGAACGTCACCACGCCGCGCAGTTCAAGCCGGTGCAGGTTGCGTCCGAGGATCGGCGCCATCAGGAAGGCCAGCACGCCCACCGGCGCGGTCGCCAGGCCGGCCCAGGTCGCGGTGTAGTCGAGCGTCACCTGCAGC
The DNA here is from genome assembly GCF_026410505.1 of Frateuria hangzhouensis. GTDB lineage: Bacteria > Pseudomonadota > Gammaproteobacteria > Xanthomonadales > Rhodanobacteraceae > Frateuria_A > Frateuria_A hangzhouensis. The sequence continues at coordinate 109,785 of NZ_JAPMIU010000001.1, read as the reverse complement.
CAAAGCGGGAACACCACGTTGATGCCGAAGAACGCGAACATGCCCAGCGACAGGGCCAGCACGCCGACGGTGAAGTTGCGTTCCTTGAATAGCGCCAGCTCCACCACCGGGTGTTTGGCGTGCAGTTCCCACACGATCAGGAAGGTCAGGCACACCACGGCGACGATGCCCAGCGTGGTGATCATCGGCGAGGCGAACCAGTCGTGGTCGTTGCCGTTGTCGAGCATGAACTGCAATGCGCCCACACCGATCACCAGCAGCCCCAGCCCGACCATGTCGATCGGCGTCTTGGCGGTCTTGGTCTCGCGCTTGCGCAGCAGGCCCCAGGTGATCACCGCCGCGGCCAGGCCCACCGGCAGGTTGATGTAGAAGATCCACGGCCAGGAGAAGTTGTCGGTCAGCCAGCCGCCCAGGATCGGGCCGAAGATCGGCGCGACCACCACGGTCATCGCCCACAGCGCCAGCGCGATGCCCTGCTTGGCCTTCGGGTAGCTCGACAGCAGTAGCGTGAGCGACAGCGCCACCATCGGGCCGGAACCGGCGCCCTGCAACAGCCGCGCGATCACCAGCAGCGGCATCGAGGTGGCCAGTCCGCACACCATCGAGAAGGTGACGAACAGCAACACCGACACCACGAAGCTGCGCACCTCGCCGAAGCGCCGCGCGATCCAGCCGGTCAGCGGCTGCATGATCGCGCTGGCCAGCGCATACGAGCTGATCGTCCAGGTGCCTTCGCTGGGGCTCACGCCCAGGCTGCCGGCGATGTGCGGCACGGCCACGTTGACGATGGTCATGTCCAGCACTTCCATGAAAGTGCTGAACGCGACGGCGATGGTGAGCAGCACCAGCGCCGCGCCATGCAGGGGCGGCAGCGGCTGGGTGTCGTTGGGCGTGGCGGCCATGGGGAAGGGCCTTCGGGTTACTTGGCTGCGCGGGGCAGGTTGGCCTGGATGACGCGGCGGGCCTCTTGCTCGGCCTTGCCCATCATGCGGTCGTACACGTCGGTCTGGGCCACCGGCTGCTGCGCCGGCGCCTGTGCCAGCACGCGGCCATGGTCGTCGGTGATGTCCACCGTCACCGTGGTCGACAGGCCGACGCGCAGCGGATGTTTGTCCAGCTCCTTGTTGCTCAGCGCGATGCGCACGGGCACCCGTTGCACCACCTTGATCCAGTTGCCGGTGGCGTTCTGCGCCGGCAGCAGCGAGAAGGCGCTGCCGGTGCCGGCGCCCAGACCGACGACCTTGCCGTGGTACTCGACGTCGCCGCCGTAGATGTCGGCCTCGACGGTCGCCGGCTGGCCGATGCGGATGTGCTGGAGCTGGCCTTCCTTGAAGTTGGCGTCGATCCACAAGTCATGCAGCGGCACCACGGTCATCAGCTGCTGCCCGGGCTGCACGCTGTTGCCCAGTTGCACGCTGCGCTGTGCGACATAGCCGGACACCGGCGCCAGGATCGCGTTGCGCTCGGCCGCGATCCAGGCGGCGCGAAAGTTGGCGCGGGCCTGCAATACCGTGGGATTCTCTGCCAAGTCGGTGCCTTCGATCGCCGCGTGTGCGGCGGCGGCCTGCGCCTCGGCCGCATTCAGCGCGGCGCGCGCCTGCGCCACGCCGTCGCGCAGGTGCTGCACGATTTCCGGTGATTCGGCATGGGCGGCGAGCAACGGCAGGTGGCGCTTGAGGTCGGCTTCAAGCTTGGCCAGCTGGAGCTTGCTGGCGGCGACCTGCGCGTCGGCACCGGTAGCCGAGCTGGTCTGCTGGCGCACGCCGCGCACCGCTTGGGCCAGTGCGCTGCGCGCCTGCGCCAGGCGGACCTGGGCGTCGGTCGGATCGAGCTTGACCAGCACCTGGCCGGCCTCCACGCGCTGGGTGTCGTCGGCCATGATGGCGACCACGGTGCCGGGCACCTGCGCGGAAATCGTCACCTGGTTACCGCCGACGTAGGCGTTGTCGGTCTTCTCGCGGGTCGAGAACACGAACAGCCACAGCAGCAGCCAGATCAGCGCGGCGAGGATGAACACCGCCGCCACGATCAGCAGCGCACGCCGACGCTTGGCCGGGTTCTTGGCGGCCAGGCCGCTGTCGTTTTCGGCGGGCTTGTCGGCTTCAGTGGCGCTCATCGGTGGCGACTCCGGCAGGGGAAGGGGAAGAAGATGCAACGTCAGGCTGGGGCTGGCTGCGGTAGCCGCCGCCCAGCGCCTTGATCAACGCCAGGTCGGTGGTCAGCGCCTGCGCATGCAACTGGATGGCCGCGTCGCGCTGCCGCAGCAAGGCCAGCTTCGCGGCCAGGCTTTCGCGGGCATCGCGCACGCCCTGGCGCAGGCGCGCCTCGGCATGGGAGAGCAGGCGTCGGTCGGCGGCGAGCAGCTCCTTTTGCTGCCCGCGCTGGGCGGCCAGTTGCTCGGCGCCCAATGCCTGGGTGGAAACGTCGCGCGCGGCGGCCAGCACCGTGCTGCGGTACTGCGCCACGGCGCTGTCCAGTTGCGCGCGGCTCAGGCCGTAGTTGGCCTCCAGCGCCCCGCCTTCGAAGATCGGTAGATGCAGCGCGGGCGTCACCGCGAAGACGCGGCTGCCGGGCGTAAGCAGCTCGCCCATATCGATGCTGGACAGCCCGGCCAGCGCGGTGAGGCTCAGATCGGGGAAGAACTGCGCGCGCGCCGCATCGGTCTGCTTGACGGCCGCCTCGACCTGCCAGCGGCTGGCGGCGATATCCGGGCGGCGGGCAATCAGGTCCAGACTGGCGTTGGCAGGCAGGCCGGGCTCGACGGCCGGCAATTCACGCGCCTCCAGCGGCGGCAGCTCGGCCGGTGCCACCCCCAGCAGCGAAGCCAGCACCGCGCGCCGTACCTTGGCCGAGCCTTCGATGGCTGTGCGCAGTTGCTTCAGGCCGGCCCGCTGTGCCTGCGCCTGCTCGACGGTGTCGGCCAGGTCCACGCCCTGGCGCACGCGCAGTTGCGCGATGTGCAGCAGTTGCTGCTGGGCGGCGAGCGACTGGTCGGCCAGCGCCAGGCGTGCCTGGTCGGCCTGCCAGCCGAAGTAGGTGCTGGCCACGGCATATTGCAGTGCCAGTGCCGCCGCGCTGCGCTGTGCCTCGGCCGCGTGCGCCTGGTCGAGTGCGGCCTCGACCGTCGCGCGCTTCTTGCCCCACCAGTCGAAGTCGTACTTGAGTTGCACGCCGAGGTCGGCCTGGCTGTACCAGGTGAAGCCAAGGAACTGGCTGGGGATCAGCCCGTGCTCGCTCATCCGCTGGCGCGAATATTGGGCGTTGCCGTTGACGTTCAGGCCCATCTGCGCGGCGGCCAGGCGTGCGGACTGCTCGGCGCTCTGCACGCGGCTTTGCGCCAATGCGAGATCGGGCGCCTGGCGCAGCGCGCGATCCATCAACCGGTCCAGTTGCGGGTCGTCGTAGGCGCGCCACCATTGCGCATCGGGCCATCCGGCGCGGGTGGTGGTCTGGACGCCGGCAAGCGGCACGTCGTCACGCAGGTGCGGCGGCGCGAGTTTCGCCGGCGGCATGGCGCAGGCGGCCAGCGCCAGCGCGGTCGCCGCAGCCAGCAGGGTGCGAAGGCGAAGCGGGGCAGAGGTCATCGGGCGTCCTTCGGGGCGGGGGCCGCGTCCAGGCGGTCGAGGTTGTCGGCGAGCTTGCGCAGCAGGCGGCTGAAGCTGCGCTTGTCGGCTTCGCTGAACCCGGCGAATGCCGCGCCGCACGGGGGAAAAAGGCCAGGCAGGAGCTTCTGCACGAAGCGGCGGCCAGCGGGCGTGATACGGATCTCCACCCGCCGCCGGTCCTGGTCGCTCGGGCCGCGCTTGATCAGACCCCGCTCGACCAGCGCGTTGGCGATCCGGGTCATGTTGGTGGCGCCAAGCGAGGTGAACTCGCACAGCTCGCCGGGCGTCGATGCGCCCTCCGGACGGCTGTACAGGAACATCATGGTGAGGAAATCGCTGTGGTTGATGCGGTGCGGCTTCAACTCGCCTTCCAGTATCTCGTCCACGCGATGCGCGACCATCAACAGGAGGCGGGTGAGCCTGGCTTCCGCCGCAGGCATGCCGGGGATGGACAGGCTCACCTGTTCGATCCCCTGGTCCATCATTCCGATGCAGTCGCCCAGGTGCGCCATTTCACCAGCTCATATTTCACCAGTGAACCAAAATATCGCGTACGCCCAAGGCAGGCAAGTGCTGCCGCGCATACGGGGATTCTGGCCAAGACCTGCGACATGAGCCGGCCACACGGTCCTGCCTGTGGGCGCTTTACGGAGCGGGCGCGGGTGTCCGCAGGCCGAACAGGCGGCGGGCGTTTGCCGTGGTGGCGGCGGCGATCGCCTCGGGCGATTCGCCGCGCAGTTCGGCGATGGCCTGCAGCGTCTCAAGCATGCGCGCCGGCTCGTTGCGCGCGCCCTGATGCCCTGCGTTGGGCTGGTCGGGCGCGTCGGTTTCCAGCAGCAGATGTTCGATCGGCATGGTGGCGACGAGGCGGCGCAGGCGTTTGGCGCGCGGGTAGGTGATCGGGCCGCCGATGCCAAGCATGAAATCCATTTCGTAAAGCCGCTCGGCCTGTTGTTCGCTACCGGCGAAGCTGTGTACCACGCCGCGCAGGCCGGGCATTCCGCGCAGCGCCAGTGCCACCTCTTCCACTGCGCGACGGGCATGGACGATGACCGGAAGATCGAATTCCAGGGCCAGTTGCAACTGCGTTTCGAAGTAGTATTGCTGTTGGTCGCGATCGAGCTCCGGTACGTAGAAGTCCAGCCCGATCTCGCCCAGTGCGACGGCGGTGCCTTGGCCGAGGCGTTCGCGCAGCAGCTCCAGGTGTTCGGGTCTGTGCTGTGCCAGGAACAGCGGATGCAGGCCATAGGCGGGAACGAGCGCGGCGTGCCGCTCGCACAGGGCGGCGATGCGTGGCCAGCTCGCCGCGTCGATCCCCGGAACCACCATCTGCCGCACGCCGGCCTCGGCCGCGTCGTCCAGCACCTGCCCGCGATCGACGTCGAAGCTGGCGTCGTCGATGTGCACGTGGCTGTCGATCAGGTATGGGCTTGCCTGGGAGGAGGGCGGATATGAGTGTTCCGTCACGCGTTCGTCACCTGGATTGCGCATTAGGGTGAAATGTCTAAGTCGGATTCAGTATGTCGTAGGTTCAATAGTCCGCGGATGGATGGCGAAACGCATGGCGCGGTCGCCACGCCGCAATAAAACGAAGGAGATGCAAGTCATGAACAGGTTGATGGTCAATGCGCTTCAGGTGGGTATCGCGGCAGCGCTCGCGATGGGCATTTCGGCTTGCAACCGCGACGCCAGCGCCGATGCGGGCCTGGCCAACGGCTCGTCCAGCGCCGAAGCCGGTGCCGCTGGCGATGCCGGCGCCAAGTATGCGCGCGTGGTGAGTGTCGATCCCGTGCGCAAGACGGTGAACAATCCGCGCCAGGTCTGCCATGACGAGGCGGTCACGCACAGCGAGCCGCCGAAGGACCAGCACCAGATCGCCGGCACGGCGATCGGCGCGGTGGCCGGCGGTCTGCTCGGCCATCAGGTCGGCGGTGGCAAGGGCAAGACCCTGGCCACGGTGGCCGGCGCGGTGGCCGGCGGCTACGCGGGCAAGAAGATCCAGGAGAAGCGCCAGACCGCCAACGTCACCACCGAAACCGTGCGCAAGTGCGAAACGGTGAACGACAGCAGCACCAAGGTGGTCGGCTACAACGTGCGCTACGAGTACAACGGCGTTACCCGCACGGTGCGCATGGACCACGACCCGGGCGACCGCGTCCAGGTGCAGGAGGGCGTCGTTTCCGTTTCGGACGCGCATTGATCCACTGACGCGGTCTACGCGGTCCATGGACGGACCGCTTGCGATCATCCGACCCACACCCACGAGGAGTCGCGCCATGATGATCAACCGATCCCGCAACTTTGCCCTGGCCACCGCGCTGGCGGGCAGCCTCGCGCTCGCCGGCTGCGCCACGGGGCCCGGCAACAATGGTGGCTACAACAATGGTGGCTACCAGAACTCCAGCTACGGCGCCTCACGCTGCCAGACCTGCGGCGTGGTGCAGAGCGTCGAACAAGTCTACGTGCAGGACGAAGGCCACGGCACGCTCGGCGCGGTGATCGGTGCGGTCGCCGGCGGCGTGCTTGGCAACCAGGTGGGCAAGGGCGACGGGCGCAAGGCGGCGACAGTGGCGGGCGCGGTGGCCGGCGGCGTGGTCGGCAACCAGGTCGGCAAGCGCAGCGGCAATGGCGAGGCGCCGGCCTGGCGCATCACGGTGCGTCTGGACAATGGCCAGTACGCCACGGTGACACAGAAGGAAGATCCCGGCCTTCGCGTCGGCGACTATGCACAGGTGCGCGGCGACCACGTTTACGGCATGTAACGTTCAGACGTCCATACTTCCATACGCCCAAAAAGAAAGGCCCTCTTGCGAGGGCCTTTTTGCTGCCGAAAGCATGCGGTTCAGTTGACCGCGTAGAAGCGGTGTTCGCCGATGGTGGTGCTGGTCTGGTTGAGCGACCAGGTCGGCGCGATCGCCACGGTGGCGAAATGATCGGCGTGCGGCACCAGCAACTGACGTTGCGCGACGGGCAGCGACCAGTTTTCCATCGAGTAGCCGGCGATCTTCCAGGCCTTGGTGAAGGCCTTGAAGTTGGCGATCTCGTAGGAACCGGGCGTCGCCGTGATGGCAAACTGGTGCGGCGCGGCCACCACCTTGCACACGGTGTTGCCCCAGCGGCCGCGTTCGCGGCGGCGCAGCGCGACTTCCGCCACGGCGAGCTGACCGATGGTCGACTCGCTGCGCGCCTCCAGGTACACCGTCGTGGCCAGGCAGGCCTGGTCGGCGATCGGCTGGGGCAGGACGGACGTCAGCCACAACAGCATGGAAAGTTTCATTGTCTGCCTCCAACGTGCTGTACGCGCGGGATGAAAACTCCATCTCGTGCGCCGTTGCGGTGGACGGGCGGGCAGGCCGTTACCACCTGGATTGATAGCCACGACCGAAACAGGAGTCGTGACGCTGTGCCACGGGATTGTGGCGTTCGGCCGGCTGTCCGGAGCCGGCTAAAGACTTGGCGCGCACTGCGAATCGCGACCGATGCTGTCGGCCTATTGCGGCTGCTGCCTTGATTGTTCCGCGCGGGGCGGTTGTTCCATCCGGCGGTGGGCTGCCGGGTCGCGCCGATCCGGACCCCTCCGGTTCGTCGCGTGCAGATACCCGTGGGCAATGGGCATCGTCGAAGTCGGCGGGAGGTTAGTGGCGGTGGCGCGCGCTGGCAAGTGCCGTGCCGACGCGGGTTCACAATCGGCGTACGTTCATCCAGCGTCCGTGGCGGGCAGGTGAAGAGTGTTGCGGAGCCGATGAGACGCGACGTTTCGTCGGGCTTGCGGGCGTCACTTCCGACGAAAGACCCGCAGGCGCTTGTGTGAACGATGCGGACAGAACGACGCGGAAAAGGCGGCGGCGCGGCAGGCTATGCGCTGGCGTCGTGGAAGATGATGCCGAGCGTGTGGCGGCAGCCGCGGCGCAGGCGGCTCACGCCATGGCGCAGGTTCACCCGGTAGCAGCCGCGGGCGCCACGCACCGGGCGTTGGCTCACGGCGAAGATCACGGCATCGCCCATGGCCAGTGGCACCACCTCGGCACGCGATTGCATGCGCGGGCGTTGTTCGGTCAGCACGAACTCGCCGCCGGTGAAATCGGTGCCGGGCGCGGACAGCAGGATCGCCAACTGCAGCGGGAACACGTGTTCGCCATACAGGTCCTGGTGCAGGCAGTTGTAGTCGCCGGCCTCGTAGCGCAGCAACAGTGGCGTGGGGCGGGCCTGGCCCGCCGCATGGCAGCGTGCGAGGAATTGTGCATGCGTCGCCGGAAAGCGCGTTTCGATGCCCATCGCCTCGTTCCAGCGATTGGCCAATGGCGCCAGCTGCGGATAGACGGCTGTCCGCAGGGCATCGACCGGCGCCGGCAAGGGATAGCTGAAGTACTGGTACTCGCCGCGGCCGAAACCGTGCCTGGCCATCACCACCCGGCTGCGAAAGTGCTGCGGCCGCGGATAGAGCGCGACCAGTTCCCGGCACGTCCCGGGCGCCAGCAGGCCCGGGATTTCGGCGTGGCCGTATGCGTCGAGCGCGCCATGGATAGAGGGCCAGTCCACGGCCTGAAATGCGGCGGCCGGGATTTCGTCACGCGAGGGATGTGCAGTCATGGGCGCGAGTCTGGACCGCATCGTTCTCGCCGGCCCTCCGGATCTTGCGCCTCAATCTTCATCGGCCTCGTCGCCGCGCACCTGCGCGTGGCTGATCAGGGCGAAGATGCAGCTGCCGCCGACGATGTTGCCGGCCAGCGTCGGCAGCCCGAAGTGCATGACGAAGACGCTGAAGGGAAGGCTGCCGGCGAACACCAGGTAAAGGGTTTCCACCGAGCCGACGATGATGTGGGTGAAGCCGCCCAGCGCGATCAGGTAGGTAGTGAGCACGATCACGGTGATCTTCGCGTGCTCCGCGGCCGGCATCAGCCAGACCATGGTGGCGATCAGCCAGCCGGCGGCGATGCCCTTGGTGAACATCTGCAAAGGCGTGTTGGCCATCACCTCGTGGCCGATGCCCAGCAGCGCAAGTCGCGTGGGTTCGTCAAACAGCCGCATGTGCAGGATGCCGTAGGCGAACAGCGCCGTGCCGACCAGGTTGCCGGCGAACACCACCGACCACAGCCGCAGCAGCGAACCGAGCTTGCGCAGGTTCGGATGAGTCATCAGCGGCAGCACCGCGGTCAGGGTGTTTTCGGTGAACAGCTGCTGGCGTGCCAGGATCACCACCAGGAAGCCGAACGGGTAACCCAGGCTCTCGATCAGGAACGCGCCCGGGATACCTTCCAGGTGGCGATGCAGCAGGCCACGCGCCAACATCGAGAACCCCATCGACAGCCCCGCCGCCAACGCGGAAAGGCTCAGCGCCAGGATGCCGCGGCTGAGCTCCTCTTCGCCTTCCAGCCGGATGGTTTCGTGCAGCACCGCCACGCGCGGAGGGCGTTTGTGTTCGACATCACCGCGCTCCTCGCGCGAGAGCGAAAAGCCGTCGCGCGCATCGGCTTCGTTCGGGTCTTCCGTGCCGATGTCGCGCGGGCGTCCGGTTGGCTGGGGCATCGCTGGGATCCTCCGGGGATCCGCACGCTACGACGGCCCGCGTGTGCGTGGCGTTGCGTCAGGCCGGCACGTCGACCAGCACCAGCTCGGCATCCTCGATCGCCATGATCCGCAAGGCGGTTTCGTCGCGGATCGCGGCGCCATCGCGTGCCTCCAGGCGCGTGCCGTTGAGTTCGACTACGCCCGTGGACGGCACCAGGTAGGCATAGCGGCCCGCATCCAGCACATAGTCGGCTTGCTCGCCGGCCCGCAGGGTGGCACCCAGCACGCGGGCGCGGGTACGCAACGGCAGGGCGTCGGCGTCATCGGGAAAGCCACTGGCCAGCGGCACGAAGCGGCCGGCGCGGTCGCCAGTCGGGAACGGTCGCGCACCCCAGGCGGGCGCGTCGCCCTGGTGGTCCGGAATGATCCAGATCTGGAAGATGCGCGTGGTGTCGGGCTCCAGGTTGTACTCGGCGTGAGTGATGCCCGTGCCCGCGCTCATGACCTGAACGTCACCTGCCGCGGTGCGGCCTTCGTTACCGAGGCTGTCGCGGTGGCTGATCGCCCCCTCGCGCACGTAGGTGATGATCTCCATGTCCGCGTGCGGATGCGGCGGGAAGCCGCTGCGCGCGGCGATGGTGTCGTCGTTCCACACGCGCAGCGCGCCCCAGCCCATCCGCGCCGGGTCGTGGTAGCTGGCGAAGGAGAAATGGTGCCTGGCGTCGAGCCAGCCGTGGTTGGCGCCGCCAAGGGTGTCAAAGGGCCTGCGTTCGATCATGTCGGGTCTCCTGCCGCGCATCGTGGCGGCCAGGCAAGCAAGGTAAGGCTGCGCCGGCCTGGCTCAATGGCGCGTGGATTGAACGGATCGTTCGCCAACCCGCACCCAGGAGCGGGGACGCCTCGTCAGTCCCCTGATTTCCGCCCCGGCCCGCCTTCGCCTCACCGCCGGACGCGCACCAGACAAGTCCGGCGATGCCTGCGCGGGCTGGCCCCGAAGCGATCTTGACCGCAGCGCGGATGCTTGGGGTAGGCTAGCGCCGGGGACATCCAGGGGGAGTGCGTCATGCGTTGGCGACTCATGTTGGCTTGGCTGCTGGCCGGCAGCGCAGGCACGGTGTGGGCAGGCCAACTGGTGGTGCGCGTCAGCGACACGAACGGCCGTGCCGTGGGCGACGCGGTGGTCACCCTGACGTCCGCAACGGCGGCGACTGGGGTGGCCGCGGCGCCCGTCACACGCTACGTCGACCAGCGCGACGAGACCTTCATTCCCTACGTCCAGGTAGTCCGTCCGGGCGACCGCGTGGTGTTCCGCAACAGCGACGGCACCCGCCACCATGTCTATTCCTTCTCCGACGCCAAGGCGTTCGAGCTCCTGCTGCACCCGGGCGAAAGTTCGCCGCCGCTGACATTGGACAAGGCCGGACTGGTCGCGATCGGCTGCAACATCCACGACCACATGATTGCCTATCTGCTGGTGTCGCCCGCCCGGGCCAGGGTGACGCCCTCGCAGGGGCAGGTGGTGTTCGCACACCTGCCGTCGGGCAAGTACACGGTGACGGTGTGGCATCCGCAACTGCGTCCGGGCCAGGCGCCGCCCAGCGAGGTGAAGATCCTGGCGACGGAAGCCGATGCGCAGCGCGCGGATTTTGCGCTATCGCTGATCCCGGACCCGCGCGAGCTTTCCGATCGCGAGCACGTGGACTACTGACCCATGCGCGGCGCCGTCGGCTTCCGTTTACGCCTTGGACTGTTCTTCGTCGCGACGCTGGTGACGGTGCAGCTGGTCACCGCCGCGCTGGTCTATGGCGTGACCCGACGCGCCATGGTGAGCGAGGGCGAGCGGCAGCTGGGAATCAACGCGCAGGCCTTCGTGGCGCAGATGGACGACATCTCCGCCCGCGTGGCCGGCAACGTCGAGGTGCTGTCGCTGGACTACGCGCTGCGTTCGGCCATCGCCGAGCGCGACCATGGCACGGTGTTCTCGGTGCTGCGCAACCACGGCCGCCGCGTGGGCGCCTCGCGGATGCAGCTGATCGGGCTCGACGGCAAGGTGGAGGTCGATACCGCCGACGTCCGCGCCAGCGGCCAGCGCTTTGCCTTTCCCGACCTTGCCGGGCATGCGTTCGAGCGCCGCGCGGCGGCAGTGGTTGCGCTGCAGGGCAGGGCGTACTGGGTCGTGGTGGTACCGATCTACGCGCCGCAACCGGTCGGCCTGGTGGTGGTCTACGTACCGCTGGACGACGTGCTGCTCGCCCACCTGCGCACGCTGTCGGCGCTGCCCGGCGACATCGAACTGGCGGTGCGCCCGCCGGGTTCGCCGTGGGTCACCGTGGCCCAGAGCCTGACCCATACGGGACTGGTGGCCAGCCTGGCGGGGCAGGGCTTGCCGGCCCGTCCGGCGATACGCCGCATCCACGGCCATGAATACCTGCTGCTGGCGCAACCGCTCAGCCAGCCGCGCAGCACGGCACCGGTGGTGGCGGTACTCGGCTACTCGCTGGAAGACGCATTGCGACCGTTCCGCGCGGTGGTGCTGGCGTGGGCGGCCCTGCTCGGGCTGGGGCTGGTGGTCGGCCTGATCGGTGCGTGGCTGACGGCGCGCAGCGTGTCGCGCCCGGTCGAAGCGCTGGCCGGCGCGGCCCGACGCATCGAGGCGGGCGACTACCGCGCGCCGCCGAGCCTGAACCGCCGCGACGAACTCGGCCAGCTCGCCGCCGCCTTCGGCACCATGGTCGACGCGGTGCGCCAGCGCGAGGAACACATCCGCCAGCAGGCGTTGCATGACCAGGTCACCGACCTGCCCAACCGCGTCGCCGCCGAAGTGGCGATCGACCGCGCGCGCGAGGCCGGCGCCCGCCACGGCGCGCTGCTGATGGTTGGCCTCACGCGCGCGCCGGACATCATCAAGACCATGGGCCATGGTCTGTACGACCGACTGATGCGCGAGGTCGGCGCACGCCTGGGCCGCGTTGCCGCCAAGGCCTTCCTGGCGCGCGCCACCGATACCCAGTTCGTGGCCTGGTTGCCCGGCGCGGACCGCACCGAGGCTGTCGCCGCCGCGCTGCGCGTCCTCGATGCGCTCAATACGCCGTACGCCGAAGCCGACGTCAGCGTGGATACGCTGCCGGCGATCGGCATCGCCATGTACCCCGAGGACGGGGCGCTCGCGTCGGTGCTGCTGCGCCACGGCGAGGTGGCGCAGTTCGCCGCCACCGGTTCGACCCGCCCGCTGGCGTTCTACGACGCGGCGACCGACCCGCACCGCACCGAACGCCTGTCGTTGATGGGCGAATTGCGCGAGGCGCTGGACCACGACCGGTTGATGCTGCACTACCAGCCCAAGCTGGCGCTTCCCGGCCGTCGCGTCGATGGCGTCGAGGCGCTGGTGCGCTGGCACCATCCGCGGCGCGGCGCGGTCCCGCCGCAGGATTTCATCGGCATGGCCGAGGACACCGGCAACATCCAGCGGCTGACCCGCTGGGCGCTGGCCGCCGGCATCGCACAGGCCAGCCGATGGCACGCGGCCGGGCTCGACCTCAACGTGGCGGTCAACCTGTCGGCGCGCGATCTCGGGGAGGCCGAGCTGCCGCTGCGCATTGGTCGCCTGCTGTCCATCCACGCGCTGCCGCCGGGCAAGCTCACCGTGGAAATCACCGAGCGCGCCGTGATCGGCGAGCCGGAAACGGCATTGCGCGTGCTCAAGGGCCTGGCCGACCTCGGCATCGGCATCGCGGTGGACGACTTCGGCGTGGGCCAGTCCGCGTTCGCCTACCTGCGCCACCTGCCGGTCAGCGAGCTGAAGATCGACCAGACCTTCGTGCGGCACCTGGCCCGCGATGCCAGCGACCAGACCATCGTGCAGTCGATCGTCGAGCTGGGCCACCGGCTGGGCTACCAGGTCACCGCCGAGGGCGTGGAGGACGAAGGCACGCTCGCGCAACTGGCGGCGATCGGCTGCGATCACGCGCAGGGCTTCTTCATCGCGCGGCCGCTGCCGGCCACCGAACTGGCGGGGTTCGCGTCCGATCGGGCCGGCGCCGCATGAAGCCACGCCTGCGCCACCTGGCGCTGGCCTGCGTGGCAGCCCTGCCGCTGGCGGGCCATGCCCAGGACTTCAGCCTGCATGGTTACCTCGACGGCCGCCTGGTGGCGGCGCCGGCCGAACGAAGCTGGGTCGAGGGCGGACTGGGCAAGACCCGCTACGGTGGCGGGAGCACCGAACTGCGTTTCGGCGGTGCCGCGCTGGTCGGTACCGCGCAACTCACGCCGTCGCTGCTCGCCCTGGCGGGCGTGCAACTGCAGGAAGGCGACCGCGCCGGCATCGACGTGCTAGAGGCCTACCTGCGCTGGCGCCCGGTGTCGACCACGCGCTGGCGCGGATCGGTGCAGGCCGGCGCGTTCTTCCCGCCGGCGTCGCTGGAGAACGACGCGATCGGCTGGACCAGCCCGTGGACCCTCACGCCCTCGGCGATCAACAGCTGGGTCGGCGAGGAACTTCGGGCGGTGGGCGCCGAGGCGCGCATCGAGCGACGCGGCGACGTCGCCACCTGGGATCTTCGCGGCGCGCTGTTCCAGCGCAACGATCCGGCCGGCAACCTGCTGGCGATCCGCGGCTGGTCCCTGAGCGACCGAACCTACGGTCTGGGCAGCCGGCTGCGCGAGCCGGACGCCTACGTGCGCGACGAGGGCGATCAACCGCCCATGCGTTACGACCCGTTCCGCCGCATCGGCCAGCACTGGGGCAACTATGTCCAGTTGAACTGGCGTGCCCGGGGCCGGGGCCGGCTCAGCCTGATGCACTACGACAACCATGCCGCCACCGACGCCTGGGCGCCTTATGCAGGCGGCCACCGCCTGTACGCCTGGCGCACCCGCTTCTGGAGCCTGGGCGCCAGCGCCGACTCCGGCCCGGTCACATGGATTGCGCAGGCGATGGACGGCGATACCATCATCGAGCCGGCTCCCGGCCGGGTCTTCACCACCCGCTACCGCGCGGCCTTCCTGCTCGCCGGCTGGAACCGCGGCGCCTGGCGGCCGGCGCTGCGGCTGGATCACTTCAGTACGCGCGAGCTGCCGCAAGCGCCGGGCCAGCACGCCGGCGAGCACGGCAACGCCCTCACCGCCGCGCTCAACTGGCGTCCGCACGACTGGCTGCGGCTGACCTTCGAAACCCTGTACATGGACTCCACTCGCACGGTCCGTGCGGACTATGGCTTGCCCACGCGTACCCGCCGCACCCAGGTGCAGCTGAGCGCCCGGCTGTTCTATTGACGAGTGCCATGGCCGCATTTCACCGCGGCACCACCTTTCCTTGCCGGACCCTTGACCGGGACCCTGCACCAATCGCCTGGGTCTGTGACAACGCCACACACGACCGGCTGTCTGCCGCGCATGGCAAGGGCCCGACGCCGCGCCTGCCGCGGTATCGCCAGGGCAGCGCACATGGAGGGCTGGAGCATGGGTTGCGCACCGAGCAACTGGATCGTGCCGAACCGCCTGAAGACCCCGGATTTCATCATCTGCGGTGCCATGAAGTCGGGCACCTCGACGCTGCACCACATTCTTGGCCAGCACCCGCAGGTGTTCATCCCGGACCAGGAAGTCCACTTCTTCGACATCGACAACCTGTTCGAGCACCCGGACTTCAACTACTTCGACGGCGCCGACTGGATCTGCCAGCGGCTGGACGACGATCCGGAGAAGTTCTGGCAGTGGTACGCCTCGCATTTCGAAGGGGCAGGGGCGGACCAACTGGTTGGTGAGGACTCGACCACCTACATTTCCTCCGAGATCGCCGCCAAGCGCATCGCGATGCAGCGCAAGCAGCTCAAGCTCATCATCCTGCTGCGCCATCCGACTAGGCGGGCCTATTCGCAGTACTGGCACCTGGTGCGCACCGGCCGCGCCACCCACAACTTCGAGGACACGCTGCGCTACGACCCGTTCTCGGTACTTCATCGCAGCCTTTATCTTGACCAGCTGAAGAACTTCCTACGGCACGTGCCTGCCGAACAGGTAAAGGTCGTGATCTTCGAGGAGTTCATGGCCGACAAGCCGAGGGTGCTGCGCGAGGTCTGCGACCACATCGGCATCGACTACGCGCGGCTTCCGCCGGAGGCGGCCGAGCTGCACGTCAACGGCGCGCAGGTTCCCCGGCATCCCGGTTTCGAAGTGGCCAAGAACCGCTTCTTCCGCGCCGGCGGCAACGTGTCCTACCGGTCGAAACTGCCAATGTGCCCGGCCGCGGCCAACGTGCACCTGAATTTCGCGTGGCTGGTGAACGCCGCGCACCGCAGGGTCAACCCCCTGCTCAAGGCCAATCCACCGGCCATGAAGGCTTCCACCAGACGCCTGCTGGATGACTACTTCGAGCGGGAACTGGACGGGCTGAACGAACTGCTCGGACGCGACGTGATGTCGCTCTGGTTCGCGCAGGGCGCCTAGGATCCCGTTCCAGCCTCGAGGCGGAACGCGCCGCCGCGTCCCCGAACGCGGCGGCGCTTTGCTATCCTCCGCTGTTCTTCGCCAGCGCCCGCCGGGCGCCTCAACCACGGCCATACGTTTCATGATCGAGACCAATCCGATCCTTGCGCAGATCGCGGACCTGACGGACCGCGTCGAGTCGCTTAGGGGGTATCTTTGACTACGCCACCAAGCGTGAGCGTCTGGAAGAAGTAAGCCGCGAACTGGAAAGCCCGACCGTCTGGGACGACCCGCCGCGCGCACAGGAGTTGGGCCGCGAGCGCGCCCGCCTGGACACCGTCGTCACCGGTATCGACGAGCTCACCGCCGCCCTGTCCGACGCCCGCGAGCTGCTGGACATGGCCGCGGCCGATGGCGACGAGGACACCGTGCAGTCGGTCGCCGACGACGTGGAAAAACTCGAGGCCCGCGTGGGCAAGCTCGAGTTCCAGCGCATGTTCTCCGGCCAGATGGATGCGAACAACGCCTTCGTCGACATCCAGGCCGGCGCCGGCGGCACCGAGGCGCAGGACTGGGCCGAGATGCTGCTGCGCATGTACCTGCGCTGGGCCGAGTCGCGCGGCTGGAAGGTGGAGATGATGGAAGTCTCCGGCGGCGAAGTGGCGGGCATCAAATCGGCCACCTTCCGCGTCGAGGGCGACTACGCCTACGGCTGGCTGAAGACCGAGATCGGCGTGCACCGCCTGGTGCGCAAGAGCCCGTTCGACTCGGACAACCGCCGCCATACCAGCTTCACCTCCGTGTTCGTCTCGCCCGAAGTCGACGACGACATCGACATCGAGATCAATCCGGCCGACCTGAGGACCGACGTCTACCGTTCGTCCGGTGCCGGCGGCCAGCACGTCAACAAGACCGAATCGGCCGTGCGCATCACCCACGTGCCGACCAACACGGTCGTCGCCTGTCAGACCGAACGCAGCCAGCACGCCAACCGCGACCGCGCCATGAAGATGCTGGCCGCCAAGCTGTACGAGCTGGAGGTGCAGAAGCGTAACGCCGAGAAGGATGCGCTGGAAGCGACCAAGTCGGACATCGGCTGGGGCAGCCAGATCCGCAACTACGTGCTAGACCAGAGCCGCATCAAGGACCTGCGCACCGGCGTCGAACGCTCCGATACACAGAAGGTGCTCGACGGGGACCTGGACGAGTTCATCGAGGCGAGCCTCAAATCCGGCCTGGACGCGGGTGCCAAACGCATCGACGCCTGATCCGATCACTGACGAGATGACCCGCATGAAGACGATCGGCATGCTCCTGTTTGCCAGCATCGGGCTGGCCACGCTCGGCGCGTCCGCGCAGTCGGCGCACGACGGCAGCGCCAGCCAGTCCATCAAGCAGGACGCGAAGGCCGTGGGCCATGGCGTTGCCGAGGGTGCGCGCGATATCGGTCACGCCACCAGGGACGTTGCCAGGAAGGTCGGTGACGGCGCCAAGGAGGCCGGCATCGGCATCGGCCATGGCGCGAAGAAGGCCGGCATCGCAGTCGGGCACGGCGCGCGCGAGGGCTGGGACGCCACCAGGCACGCGGTCAAGCAGGTGTTCGACTAAAACGATCGACGCCGGCGACCATCCTGCGCACATCACCATTCACGAGACATTCGCTGTCGGCATCAGTCGGCAGCCCACGGAACCATCCATGAGCGAAGCCACCGAAATCCTGCCCGTCGACGAGAACAAGCTGATCGCCGAGCGCCGCGAGAAACTCAAGGCGTTGCGCGGGCAGGGCGTCGCGTTTCCGAACGACTTCAAGGTGGACGCGTTCGCTGGTGACCTGCGTACCGAGTTCGCCGACCACGACGCCGAGGCCGTCGAAGCCGCCGCGCGCCGCGTCAAGGTCGCCGGCCGCATCGTGCTCAAGCGCGTGCAGGGCAAGGTGAGCTTCGTGCAGATGCAGGACTTCACCGGGCGCATCCAGCTGTTCATCCACCAGGGCACGGTGGGCGAGGCCTACGAGGCGTTCAAGGGCTGGGACGTGGGCGATATCGTCGGTGCCGAGGGCTTGCTGATGCGCACACGTACCGGCGAACTGTCGGTCAAGGTGGATGGCCTGCGCCTGCTGACCAAGAGCCTGCGCCCGCTGCCGGACAAGTTCCACGGCCTGGCCGACGTCGAGCGCCGCTACCGCCAGCGCTACGTCGACCTCATCGTCACCGAGGAAGCCCGCCGCACCTTCGCGCTGCGCTCGAAGATCATCGGCTACATGCGCACGTGGCTGGAGGCCGAACCGCGCCGCTTCATGGAAGTGGAAACGCCGATGATGCACGTCATCCCCGGCGGCGCCACGGCCCGGCCGTTCGTCACCCATCACAACGCGCTGGACATGAGCCTGTACCTGCGCGTGGCGCCGGAGCTGTACTTGAAGCGCCTGGTTGTGGGTGGCTTCGACCGCGTCTACGAGATCAACCGCAACTTCCGCAACGAGGGCGTGTCGACCCGGCACAATCCCGAGTTCACCATGCTGGAGCTCTACCAGGCCTACGCCACCTACCACGAGATCATGGATCTCACGGAAGCGGTGATCCGCGAGACGGCGCAGAGCGTGCTGGGCAGCACCGAGGTCACCTGGGAGGCCGCGCAGATCGACCTCGGACCGGCCTTCCGCCGCTGGCGCATGGAAGACGCAGTGCTCGAGCACAACCCCGAGATCAAGCGCGGGGAACTGCGCGACCGCGAGGCCATGGCCGTGCACGCGACCCGGCTGGGCATCCACGTCAAGCCCGGCTACGGCTGGGGCAAGCTGCTGCTGGAAATCTTCGAGAAGACCGTCGAGCACACG
The DNA here is from genome assembly GCF_026410505.1 of Frateuria hangzhouensis. Classification (GTDB taxonomy): domain Bacteria; phylum Pseudomonadota; class Gammaproteobacteria; order Xanthomonadales; family Rhodanobacteraceae; genus Frateuria_A; species Frateuria_A hangzhouensis. Next base: position 91,413 of record NZ_JAPMIU010000001.1, on the reverse strand, counting down.
CTGATCCAGCCCACCTTCATCACCGACCACCCGGTCGAGGTTTCGCCGCTGGCCCGCGAGAGCGACACCGATCCGGGCATCACCGACCGCTTCGAGTTGTTCATCAACGGCAAGGAGATCGCCAACGGCTTCTCCGAATTGAATGACCCGGAAGACCAGGCCGCCCGCTTCAAGGCGCAGGTCGAAGCGAAGGAATCGGGCGACGACGAGGCCATGCACTTCGACGCCGACTACATCCGCGCGCTGGAAGTGGGCCTGCCGCCCACCGGCGGCCTGGGGATCGGCATCGACCGCCTGGTCATGCTGCTCACCGGCTCGGCCTCGATCCGCGACGTGCTGCTGTTCCCCTACATGCGCCCGGAAGCCTGACCTGCCGAACCCGGCACCGCGTAGGGTGGGCTTCAGCCCACCAGGCCTGCGGCGCAAGAAGAAGGTGGGCTGAAGCCCACCCTACGGTTTATCGCACGCTGCGGTTGCGCACCCGCCGCCGCAGCATCGCCATCTGCAACAGTCCCACCCCGCTCGACCCGAACCAATACAGTCCAAGCCCGGCCGCCAGGTGCCACACCATCAGTACCGAGAACACCACCGGCAGCCAATGCAGCAAGGTCCGCGTCTGCTCCGACATCGCCGGATTGAGCAACAGCGCCGCAAAGCTCAATAGCCCCACCACCAGCGCCAGCCAGGCGTCCGGCCGCGCCAGCTTCGGTATCCACAGGAACGAACCCGCCCCGGCCACGCCTTGGCGGATGGCCGCATAGATGCCCGCGCCCAAGGGCGCCTGCACCAGCGCGACCAGCAGGCTGCTTCCCAGCCCGCCCGAGATGCCGTGCTCGCGATACAGCGCCTGCATCGCTTGCGCCTGCGACGCCGGATCGCCGGCATGCCGCTCGCGTAATTGCGCCAGCTTCGGCTTGAGCTCCAGCAATTGCTGCTGTCGCCACCAGCCTTGTTCAGCGGTCCTGAGTGTCATCGGCAGCATCGCCAGGCGCACCAACAAGGCCAGCACGATCACCGCCAGACCGTAGCTGCCATCCAGCCAGACGGCCAGTTGCGCCAGCAGCGCGGAAAGACCATCCACGAATGTCGACCACATACCCCTTTGCTCCCTGCTTCATGGTTAGCGCAAGAGGTGGGATGGCCGACCGCGCAATTCAAGCAGTGGCGCATATGACCGATGGCACGGCCATGCCGCGCAAGCCATCGCTATTCCTGCAGATCCGGTGACACCGGCAGGGGATCGTTCCACGACTTGGCGACCGCCCAGGCCACGCCGGTGATCGGCACGGCCAGCAGCGTACCCACGATGCCGCCAAGAATCGTGCCGGCGGTGAGCGCCAGCAGCACCGCCAGCGAATGCAGGTGCAGCGACCGGCCCAGCACCACCGGCGACAACAGATTCCCTTCCAGTTGGTTGACCACGATGACCACGGCCGACACCCAGATCGCCGCGTTCAGGCCGACCGTGACCAGCGCCACCAGCGCTGCGATCACGCCGGTGACGGTGGCGCCGACGATCGGCACGAACGCACCCAGCAGCACCAGGATGGACAACGGCACCGCCATCGGAACGCCGAGGATCCACACGGTGCCGCCGATGAAGACCGTATCGACCAGCGCCACCAGCGCCGTGCCGCGCAGGTAGCCGCCGAGCACGCCGATCGCGCGGTCGCCAGCGTGCGTCACGCGCGCATGCCAGGCCGGCCGCAGCGGGCCGATCAGGAATCGCCAGATCGACGGGCCGTCCTTGAGGAAAAAAAACAGGATGAACAACACCAGCACGAAGCCGGTCGCCAGCTCCAGCGTGGTGAACACGCCGGCCATGGCGTGCTGTCCGAATTCGCTGCTGGTCAGGAAACCCACCATCGCATCGCGTGCATGGTCGATCTGCTGCTCGCTGATCGACAGCGGCCCGCGATGAAGGTAGTGCAACGCCTGGCCGAAACCATCGATGGCCGACGCCTGCAAGGTTTCCCATTGCGACGCCACCCGCGCCACCGCCAGCGCGATCATGCCGCCGACTCCCACCCCGCCGAGCAGCAGCGTGACCAGCGCCGCCAGGGCATGGGGCACACGGCAGCGGCGCAACAGGGCGACCAGCGGAAACAACGCCGCGCAGAAGATCAACGCGAGCAGCAAGGGGATAACCACCAACTTGAGGGCGAGGGCCGCGCGCACGATGGCCGCGACGAGCAGCAACACCAGGATCGCCTGCGCCGAGCGGGTGGCCAAGCGCCCGAACGCATCGGTCCACAGCGCTTGCAGGCGCCGCCGCGTGCCGGATGAACGCGCGGGGCGCGTGTGCTGAGTATCGTGCAAGGGCAGTGCTCCCGTAGTGACGGACCGACTGGGTGCCTGCCCAGCAGTGCACGGTGTTCTCCAGCCAGTGCCGCGCAAGCGACGCAGCGCGGCAGCCCGCAGGAGAGGCTACCCGGGGCAGGGGCATCGCGGCGTGTAGAACCGGTTTCGAGACTGGCGCGACCCAGAGCGTCTGCGGCCGCTTCGGCCCGGGGCGGCGGTCCGCTAAACTTGGCCGTTTCCCGATTGGAGCATTCCACCATGTGGTTCGCGATCGTAGGTACCGACGTCCCCGAGTCGTTGGACAAGCGCAAGAGCTCGCGCCCGCAGCATGTGGCACGCCTGGAACAGCTCCAGGCCGAAGGCCGTTTGCTGCTGGCCGGGCCGTTCCCGGCGATCGACTCGGAGGACCCGGGTCCGGCTGGCTTCACCGGCAGCCTGATCATCGCCGAGTTCTCCTCGCAGGCCGACGCCCAACGCTGGGCTGACGCGGATCCGTACGTGGCCGCGGGCGTCTATGCCGGCGTGCAGGTCAAGCCGTTCCGCCAGACCCTGCCGTGAGCTCGACCATGGTCGAGCAGATCCGCCAGCGGCTGACCGGCGCGTTGGCGCCGGTCGAGCTGGAGGTGCTCGATGAAGGGCACAAGCACGCCGGCCACGCCAACGCCGGCAAGGGCCACTTCCATGTGCGCATCGTTAGCCCGGCCTTCGCGGGCGTCCTGCCGATCAAGCGCCACCGCATGGTGTATGCGGCGCTGGAGGGTCTGATGGACGGCGGCATCCATGCGCTCTCCATGGACGCCAAGGCGCCATAGGTTTAGATTCAACCACTTGCATTCATTTCTTCAAGCTTTATGTCATGCCGCGTTCGCATTGCGACCGCGCCCGGCGTTTGGCACAGTGACCCGTCGCCCGAGCCATCCGCGGGCCTACCCATCTGTTGAGCCCGCATGCGCCTGACCACGATCAAACTCGCCGGATTCAAGTCCTTCGTCGATCCCACCACGCTGCACCTGCCGACCAACATGACCGGCGTGGTCGGCCCGAACGGCTGCGGCAAGTCCAACATCATCGACGCCATCCGCTGGGTGATGGGCGAGAGCGCCGCCAGCCGCCTGCGCGGCGACTCGCTGACCGACGTGATCTTTTCCGGTTCCAACTCGCGCAAGCCAGTGGGGCAGGCCACCGTCGAGCTGATCTTCGACAACGCCGACGGCACCGTGCAGGGCGAATACGCGCAGTACGCCGAGATCTCGGTCAAGCGCCAGGTCACTCGCGACGGGCAGTCGTCCTACTTCCTTAACGGCGGCCGCTGCCGCCGCCGCGACATCACGGATCTGTTCCTGGGCACCGGCCTGGGCCCGCGCAGCTACTCGATCATCGAGCAGGGCATGATCAGCCAGATCATCGAAGCCCACCCGGAAGAGTTGCGCACGCATCTGGAGGAGGCCGCCGGCATCTCCAAGTACAAGGAGCGCCGCAAGGAGACCGAGAGCCGCATCAAGTCCACCCGCGAGAACCTCGACCGCGTCAAGGACGTGCGCGACGAGGTCGACAAGCAGCTCGAGCACCTCAACCGACAGGCCCGCGCCGCCGAGCGCTGGAAGGCGCTGAAGGAAGAGCAGACCCGCAAGGAAGCCGAACTGCGCGCGCTGGAATACCGCGCCCTGAAGGGCCAGCACGAAGGCGAAGGGCAGGGGCTTTCGGCCGCCGAAATCGAGATCGAGAAGCAGCTCGCCGGCCAGCGCCAGATCGAGGCGCAGCTCGAATCCGTGCGCGAGCGCCACACCGGCGCCACCGAGCACCTCAACGAGGTGCAGGGCGAGGTCTACAAGGTCGGCGCCGAGATCGCCCGCGTCGAGCAGCAGGTGCGCTTCAACAAGGAGACCGCCGACCGCCTGCAGCGCGCGCAGGCCGAGACCGAGCGCGAACATGGCGAGCTGTCCGCGCACATCGCCAACGACCGCGAGCAGGTCGAAACGCTGCGGCTGGCGCTGGCCGAAGGCGAACCCCGGCTCGAAGCCCTGCAGCAGATGCGGGACGACACTGCCGAAGCGGCGCGCAGCACCGAGTCCAAGCTGGCCGACTGGCAGCAGCGCTGGGACGCCTACACGCGCACCGCCGGCGAATCCAGCCGCGCGGCCGAGGTCGAGCGCACCAAACTCAACTACCTCGATCGCCAGGCGATCGACCTGTCCCGGCGCCGCGAAGCGCTGGAAACCGAACAGAAGGCCACCGACGTCGCCGCGCTCGACGCCGCCGCCGAGCAACTGCACGTCGAACACGACACCCAGCGCGAGCGGGTCGAATCCCTCGGCGGCCTGCTCGACCAGCACAAATCCACGCACGAAAAAGTACTCGACGAAGAGCGCCAGGTGCAGTCCTCGCTCAACGAGGCGCGCCAGCAACTGCAAAGCGCCCGCGGCCGCCTGTCCTCGCTCGAAGCGCTGCAGCACGCCGCGCTGGGACAGGAAGAAAGCGCCGCCAGCGGCTGGCTGTCCAGCCTCGGCCTGGACAAGGCGCGCCGCCTGGGCGAGGCCCTGCAGGTCGACGCCGGCTGGGAATCGGCCGTGGAAACCGTGCTGGCCGGCCTGCTCGACGGCGTGCTGGTCGACAACCCGCTGGGCCTGGCCGGCGACTTTGGCACGCTGGGCGAAGCCGACCTTGCGCTGCTGGCCGCGGCCGAAGGCGGGCAGGGCGCCGAAGGCACGCTGGCGGCCAAGGTGCGCGGCCCGGCCGCGGCCATGCACCTGCTGGCTCACGTACGTACCGCCGAAACCCTGGACGAGGCCCGCAACCGCGTAGGCGCGCTCGCCGAGGGCCAATCCGTCATCACCCGCAATGGCGAATGGCTGGCCCCGCAGTGGGCGCGCATCCGTCGCGCCCAGGGCAACCAGGTCGGCGTGCTGGCGCGCGAGCGCGACATCCGTCTGCTCACCGAACAGATCGAAACGCTGGAAGCGCAGCTGGAGGAATCGACTGCCCGCCTGGACGAGCTGCGCACCGCCAAGTTCGAAGCCGAACGCGCCCGCGACGACGCCCAGCGCGAGCTCTACAACGCCCACCGTCGCCAGTCCGAACTGGCCGGCCAGCTGCAGAGCCACCGGGGTAAGGTCGAAACCGCCCGCGCCCGCGCCGAGAAAGTCGCCGGCGAGCTGTCCACGCTGGTCGAACAGCTGGACGAATTGCAGACGCAGGCGCGCGAAGCCCGCGCGCGCCTGGACGAATCGGTCAACCACATGGGCGACCTGGAAGACCAGCGTCGCGAACTGGAAAACGAACGCCGCGCATTGCTCGAAGCCCGCGAAGAAGCGCGCATGAACGCCCGAGAGGCCGCCGACCAGGCGCATTCGCTGGCCCTGTCGATGGAATCGAAGCGCTCCTCGCTGGCCTCGCTGGAACAGGCGCTGGCCCGCCTGGATACGCAGCTGCGCCAGGTCGATGCGCGCCGCACCGAGATCACCGAGCAACTCGCGGCCGGTTCCGATCCCATCGCCGAGCTGGAAGCCGAGCGCCAGACCTATCTCGACCAGCGTCTGCTGGTGGACAAGCAACTGGTCGAGGCGCGCCGTGCGCTGGAAGATTGCGACATCGAGTTCCGCAAGCTCGAACAGCAGCGTCACCTGGCCGAGCAGAATCTTGCCAGGCTGCGCGAAGGCGTGGCCGAAAAGCGCCTCGCCGCGCAGGCCCTGCAGATGCGCGCCGACCAGCTGGCCGAAGCCATCGTCGCTTCCGGCCTGGAGCTGGAGCCGCTGCTTGCCGAACTGCCGGAACAGGCCGATGCCAACCAGTGGCGCACGCAGCTGGCCGACCTTGGCCAGAAGATCGTGCGGCTGGAGCCGGTCAACCTCGCCGCGATCCAGGAACACGCCGAACAGAGCGAGCGCAAGACCTACCTGGACAATCAACTGGCCGACCTGGCCAGCGCCATGGAAACCCTCGAAGGCGCGATCAAGAAGATCGACCGCGAAACCCGCGCGCGTTTCAAGGAGACCTTCGACAAGGTCAACGCCGGCGTGCAGGAGCTGTTCCCGCGCCTGTTCGGCGGCGGCCACGCCTACCTGGAGCTGACCGGCGACGACCTGCTCAACACCGGTGTGTCGATCATGGCGCGCCCGCCGGGCAAGCGGCCGTCCAACATCTCGCTGCTTTCCGGCGGTGAGAAGGCGCTCACCGCGGTGGCGCTGGTGTTCTCGATCTTCGGGTTGAATCCCGCGCCGTTCTGCCTGCTCGACGAGGTCGACGCACCACTGGACGAGGCCAATGTCGGCCGCTTCTCCAATATGGTCAAGGAAATGAGCGAGAAGGTGCAGTTCATCTTCGTCAGCCACAACAAGGCCACGATGGAAGCGGCCAGCCAGCTCTGCGGCGTAACCATGCGCGAACCGGGCGTCTCGCGCCTGGTGCAGGTAGACCTGGCCGAAGCGGCTAAACTGGCCGGAGCTGCGTGAGGACCAAGCCATGACCATGCTCGCCTTTGCCTGGAACCCCGCCGTCGGCGTGCCGCTGGCCGTCGTCGGCATCATCGTGCTGGCGCTGATCTGGCTGTTCGGCCAGCCGAAGAAGGAGCAGGGCAGGCGCCGCGTGCCGGCCGGGCAGGGCTCCGGCGAGCGCCGCGAGCCCACCCTGGGCGAGGGTGATGCGGACGACATGCTGTTGGACGAGCATGATCCGCACATGCACCGCGACGCGCCCGTGCCGCAGCAGGGCGAGCTGGAAATGGGCCTGCGCCAGGAGCTGGAAAAACTCGGCGCCACCCTGGCCGGCGAGCGCAGCACGCCCGCCAGGCCGTCGGGTCGCGCGGCCTCGATCATCGATGCCCTGCGGGCGCCCTCGGGCGATGCAGCCGCACCGGCGCCCGCCGCGGCTCCCGCGCCTGCACCCGCACCCGCACTCAAGGCACCCCCCGCATCCGACCTCGGCCGTCGTCCGGCGCAACTGCCGATGGAACGCATCGTCACCCTGTTCGTGATGGCGCGCGAGGGCGGCACCTTCAACGGCGCCGACCTGATCGTGGCGGCCGAGAAGGCCGGCCTCGAATATGGGCACCTGGGCATCTACCACCGCCTGCTCGACGGCAAGCGCGAACAGGGCCCGATCTTCAGCGTGGCCAACATGCTCAAGCCCGGCAATTTCGACCTGACCCGACTGGACGCCCTGCAAACCCCCGGCCTGAGTTTCTTCATGACCCTGCCGGGCCCGTTGCCCGCGCTGGACGCCTGGGACGCCATGCTGCCCACCGCCCAACGCCTCGCCGAACTGCTCGACGGCCAGGTCCTGGATGAAGAACGCAACGCTCTCGGTCGCCAGCGCATCGCCCATATCCGCGACGAACTGCGCGGCTGGGACCGCGACCACGAAGGCCAGGAAATCATCTTCGGCCGCTGAGCCGCGAATAGTCATCGCGGCAGAAAGGGGCCCCTGCAGGAGCGTACCTGTGCGCGACCGTCATGCCTCCGCCGCGCGCAGCCGCGCTCCTAATTCGTGATTCGTGGAGAACATCGCCCACAAGTGGCCTCCTACAAAGGCAGCGGATCAGCTCGGCGCGATGTTCGCGGCCCGGTTTTCCGAGGTTTCCCCATCCACTGGAGCGAGCGGCATGTACACGCCCACCGCCTTTCGCGAGGCACGCCTGCCGGAACTGCACGCGGCGATCGATGCCATCGCCTTCGCCAGCCTGATCAGTACGACGGCCACGGGCCTCCAGGTCAGTCACATCCCATTGCTGCTGGCGCCGGAAGAGGGCGCCTGCGGCACGCTCTACGGCCACGTCGCCCGCGCCAATGCCCACGCCGCCTGCAGCGGCGCGTCCTCACTGGCGATCTTTCTGGGCCCGCAGGCCTACATCTCGGCCGGCTGGTACACCGGCAAGCAGACCCACGGCCGGGAAGTTCCCACCTGGAACTACATCGCTGTCCATGCTCACGGCACCCTGGAAACGTTCGACGATCCGGCGGCGCTGCGCCGGCTCCTGGTCCAGCTCACCGAACGCCACGAACGGGCCATGCCACAGCCCTGGCGCCTGGACGAGGCGCCCGTCGATGACATTGACCGCAACCTCGCCGCCATCACCGGCCTGCGTCTGCCGATCGACCGCCTGGAAGGGAAATGGAAGCTGAGCCAGAACCGCAACGAGGCCGATCGCGAAGGCGTGCTTTACGGCCTGGATGGGATGGCAGACGAGGGAAGCCGGACCATGGCCGCAGCCATGCGCGCAGCCAACGGGAAAGGAACCGTCCGGTAGAAATCCGCTTGCGGGTGATGCGCCGGTCTGTCGCGCCAATGCAATGCCATCTGCGCTTCCGCGACGAATCGCAGCCCGCGTTATTTCGCCTCCAACGAGGCCTGCAGCGCGGTCGCCAATGCCGCGTCGCCGCTCACCAGATCCTTCCAGGAAAGCGCCACGCCGTGCCGGCGCCCTTTCTCGGTAAGCTTCAGGCCATCCGGGTCGAGCGTCAGCGTATAGGCGTCCTCGCCAATGCGGATTTCGCGCTTCAAGGGCTTGTCCAACGGTGTCATGGCCAACTCCTGCGTCGGGTAACACTTGTCGGACAACCTAGCCGCGCACGCGTGAGCGGTTGGGGAACGTTAGCGTGCCGTCCACGCGAGCGTCGCTTCACGCACGAGGTAGAGGCATGACCAAGGCAAACGCCAACGCATCCGCGGCCATTGGCGGGCTACGCGCCCGCTGGGTGTTCGGCGGCATCAACGACGCATTGCGCCGGCGACTCCTGGCGTTCTGGGCCCGCGAACACGCGATCGACAACCCGGACGAGGCCTGGCGCCGCGTATGGGAAGTCGCTTGCATCCTCGAAGACGAAACCACCGGCGACATCGCCGGTATCTGCACCGTGGCGATCGGCCTGGACGACTACAAGCGCTCCTACGGATTCCTGCGCATCTTCATTGCCGCGGGCAACCGGCGCCCGGGCCTTGGCCGGCGCATGATGCGCGCCGCCATCGAAGGCTTCCAGGCACTCGCCCACGAACCGGGCGCCCCCCAGCGCCTGGTTGCCACCGTCGAGAACCGCAAGATCGAAAGCCGCGGCGGGCTGCGCGTGCTCGCAGCCCTGGGGTTCGAATCCATCGGCAGGACGGGGCAAGGGGAACTGTTGATACAACGGCAGCTGATGCGATGACAGCGGTTGGCGCCAGCCATCAGCGGCCGTGCGTCGCGGCGAGGACCGGGCGGAGGCCGCCTGATCGCGAGAGGCTCAGGATCGTTTGCCTCTTCGTAAATTGCGCATAATGTCTATTATGTAAAATTATCGAGCGTCAACGACAGCATCGCGACCTCGCCTCGGCGCTCAGCAATCTACTATTGTCGGTACGGGAAACTAGGCAGCTCAGAAAACCGCAGCAAAGCTCGGCCGCAGGCACTCCTTGCTCACTGCCGCATAGGCAGCTCAGAAAACGAGCGCCGATCACAACCCACTCAACGCGCTGCTCACTGCCGCATAGGCAGCTCAGAAATCGCCGCGCACCAGCTGCTGCTGGGCGAACAGGCTCACTGACGCATAGGCAGCTCAGAAAATGAACCAGGTCACCGACCACGACAGCGCGTAGCTCACTGCCGCATAGGCAGCTCAGAAATCCGCATGTGGACGCGCTGGCGCGCCATCGTCGCTCACTGCCGCATAGGCAGCTCAGAAGGACATACCCATCAGCCCTTCCCCCCTGCTGTGGCTCACTGCCGCATAGGCAGCTCAGAAATTCAGGCCGGTGTGCTTGATCGCCTCCCATTGGCTCACTGTTGCAATAGGCAGATCAGAAAATAGTGGCGCTGGATGATGGAATGGGTTGACCGGCAGGGCACGGAAACGGACGCGCCCGGTCGCCGCGCCTAACCGGGCCTGTCCACATCCGTCGGCCTGGCCACCGGCAGCCGCCAACCGTAGCGGATGGCCATGAAGCGCAGGCCGAAGCACAGGCCTGCGCCGACCAGGGTAGTGGCCGTGGGTGGCATGTGCAGCATGTCGCCGAGCACGACCACGGCGGCGCCGGCCAGTGCGGCCACGGCGTAGAGTTCGGCGCGCAGGACCGTTGGGATTTCCGACACCAGGACGTCGCGCAGCATGCCGCCGCCGATGCCGGTGAGCATGCCCAGCAGCGCGGCCATGCCGGGATGCAGGTGGAAGGCCAGCGCCTTCTGGGCGCCGGCCACGGCGAACAGCGCCAGACCGGCGGCGTCGGACATTTGCATGGGGTTGCGCAGGCGCTCGATGTCCGCATGGCGGTAGAACGTCAGCAGTCCGGCCAGCAGGGAAACGCCGAGGTAGCGCCAGTCCTGGATGGCCGCGGGCGGCGTGGCGCCGATCAGCAGGTCGCGGGTGATGCCGCCGGCGCTGCTCGCGGCAAACGACAGCACCAGCACGCCGAACAGGTCCAGCCGTCGCCGGACCGCCACCAGCGCCCCGCTCAACGCGAACACGAACGCGCCGAACAGATCGAGCACCAGGAGCAGCGTATGGAGGGCCCGCGCGGTGTCGATCATCTGCTTCCCTGCCCCGAACCTCTGGATGGACGCATGGCCATGCGCCTGGCGATCGTGAGTGACATCCGAGCCTATAGCGCGCCACCGCTTTAATCCATGGCACGGGCACGGCCGTGCCCGATATCGCTCTCAGCGGCGCACCCGTTGCCAGGCGCTCGCGACAATGGGTTTGGCCCAGGCCGGCGTGGATGCGAGCTGGGCGGGCGTGCATGGGTAAGCGAGCCTGCCTTGGGCCAGATGCAGGACAGGCGCGGGTTCAGGTGCGCGGCCGGTCTTCGGATCGGCCTGCGCACTGTTGTCGTAGACGCGCATGACGGTGGCATCGGGCAACAGGCGGATCAGGTTCTTGCGGCTGGCGTCGTAGCGCTCACGCACGCGTTGTTCGGGAATGTCGTGGCCGCCATGGGCCACGCGGCTGCGGATGCGTGCCAGGTGGCGTTCGGGACTGTCCAGTCCGCAGTACCAGATCCATAGCGCCATGCCGGCGTTGGCAGCCTCGTGCAGCAGGCTGGTGACGGTACGGCCGCCCAGGGTGGTTTCGAAGACGTAGTCGGTGTTCGTGTCGATGGCGTGGCGCAGGCGGCGGATGCTTTCGCTCCAGGCGGCGCCGTTGGCTTGAGCCAGGTCCATGCCCGGATTGGCGGCGAGGATCCGGCGCGTCGCCTCATCCGGATCGAACCAGGCACCTCCGGTCTGGCGCAGGCGCGCACCGGCGATGCTGCTCTTGCCGGCGCCGTTGGTGCCGGCCAGCACGGCGATGCGGCCCATCAGGCCTTGCGGCGCCGACGCGGTTTGGCGGCCTTGGCGGCAGCGGCGCCCAGGTCGCCTGGCGCGGAATCGAACAGGGCATCGACACTGCCCTGCCCGGCGGGCGCCTGCATGGTGGCGACCAGGCGGTCGAAGTCAGCCGACAGGCTTGCGAGCGGGTCGGGCACGGCACGCACGAGGCGCTCGTACTCGTCGACCGAGAGCATGACGGCGGCAGGCCGCGCGTTGCGCGTGATGACCACGGCTTTGGCACGGCGGCCCACCTGTTCGAGCAACTGCGCGAAACCGTTCTTGGCTTCGCTGCTGGGCATGGTGGGCAACTCGGCGAGCAGGGTGTGTGCGCTCATGCGGCCTCCGGATCGGGCGGTGTGCATGTCCATGATGTCCAAATTGTACAAGTTGGTCAAACAGGCCAGCCATCTCACGGGACGCGGACGGGCCCTGCGCGAGCATCGATCGCTTCCCCCAGCCTCAGGAGCCTTTCCATGGGCGCCAACGCCTCCCTACAGGATTGCATCCAGGATTGCCTGCGCTGCTACCAGGCATGCCAGTCGAGTGCGGCAGGCATGTGCCTGGAAGAAGGCGGCGCGCACGTGGCGCCGGAACACATGCGGTTGATGCTCAGCTGCGCCGAAGTCTGCCGCACGGCGGCGGCGGTGATGCTCAACCAGTCGCCGCAACACCCGGCCGTGTGCCGCGCCTGCGCGGAGTTGTGCACCGCCTGCGCGGGCAGCTGCGCCGCGGTGGGTGGCATGGACGAATGCGTGCAGGCCTGCCGGGCATGTGCCGAAAGTTGCCGCCAGATGGCCGCGTAAGCGGCCGGTTGCCCAACCCTCGCCTGCGTCCCCGGTATCGCATCGCATGGAGCCAACTTCACGGTTGAGCGGCCCATGCGCGCTGTGTAACCTGCGCCGATGGTCGTTCTCCTGCGCTCCCGCCGCCGTCTGCGATGCCTGTTGGCCATGGCTCTGCTCGCCTGGCTGATGCTGGCGGTGGCGCCGATTGGCGCATGGCCGCGCGAGATGCCGTCACAGCAGGATGCGGCGATGGTCGCGCATGCCTCGCACGTCTCGATGCACATGGGTGAGGCCAGTTGCTGCGCCGACCACACGGGCCATCCCGACGCACCCACCGCACAGACCTGTCATTGCGCCCTGCCCTGTGCCGGCGTGCTGCCGTCCATGTCGACCGGTCTTGCTGATGTGCCGGCGACAGCAGCCCGCTATGCGCCGCCCCGGCCGCTGGAAGCACCGCTGTCCGGCTTTTCGCCGCCACTGCGACCGCCGCTGGCCTGACCCTCGTTCGTCCTGACCGCCAAGCGCCCGCCAGCGGGCGCTGGCGCGTGTGCCTGCGCATCCGTTCGCGATGCGCCAACGAGAGTTGCTCCATGAAACCGCTTTCCCTTGTTTCGCCGGTCGATGCAACGCGCGTCGACCTGCCGCGCCGCCGCTTCGTGCAGGGCCTTGCCGTCGGCGGCGCCGTTGCCGGGTTCGGCCTGCTGCGTCCAGGCCAGGCCCACGCGCAGGCCCGCGCCGGCCACCCGGCGGTGCTCAGCGGCACCGATTTTCAGCTCGACATCGGCCGGACGCTGGTCGACTGCACCGGCCGCGTGCGCCCGGCCACTACCGTCAACGGCAGCCTGCCCGGCCCGCTGCTGCGCTGGAAGGAAGGCACCACCGTCACGCTGCGCGTGACCAACCATCTGCGCGAGGCCACCTCCATCCACTGGCACGGCATCGTGCTGCCGTTCGACATGGATGGCGTGCCGGGGCTGAGTTTCGACGGCATCGCGCCGGGCGAGACGTTCACCTACCGCTTCGACGTGCGCCAGGCGGGCACCTACTGGTATCACGCCCACTCGCATTTCCAGGAGCAGACCGGCCTGTTCGGCGCGCTGGTGATCGATCCGACGGGTCACGAACGCCATCCGGCCGATCGCGACTACGTGGTGATGCTCAACGACTGGACAGACGAGGATCCCGCGCATATCTACGCGCTGCTGAAGAAGCAGAGCGACTACTACAACTACCACCAGCCCACCGTGCCCGGCTTCCTGCGCGACGTGCGCGAGCGCGGTCTGGGCGATGCATTGGCCATGCGCCGCAAGTGGAACCAGATGCGCATGAACCCGACCGACCTGGCCGATGTCGGCGGTGCCGCCTACACCTACCTGATGAACGGCACCGCGCCCGCCGGCAACTGGACGGGCCTGTTCGGGCCCGGCGAGAAGGTGCGCCTGCGCTTCATCAACGGCTCGGCCTCGACGATTTTCGACGTGCGCATCCCGGGGCTGGAGATGATCGTGGTCGCCGCCGACGGCCAGGACGTGGTGCCGGTGGCCGTTGACGAGTTCCGCATCTCCGCGGCCGAGACCTACGACGTGATCGTGCAGCCGCGGGACACGCGCGCCTACACCGTGTTCGCCCAGTCGATCGATCGCAGCGGCTACGCCCGCGGCACGCTGGCGCCGCGCGAGGGCATGCAGGCACCTGTGCCGGCGATGGATGAGCGCGTGTGGCTGGGCATGCAGGACATGATGGGCGCGATGGGCGCGATGGGCAGCCATTCTCCCCTCTCCCCTCGGGAGAGGGTGTCCGAAGGGCGGGAGAGGGTTCGGCCGGAGCATGCGGCCCACGGCTCACCCGAACCCTCTCCCCCGGCCCCTCTCCCGACGGGAGAGGGGAGCCAAGCCGTGCACCACGCGCGTACCGAATACGGCCCCAGCGTGGACATGCGCGTCGACATGCCGCGCACGAACCTGGACGATCCGGGCATCGGCCTGCGCGACAACGGCCGCCGCGTGCTGACCTACGCCGACCTGCGCTCGATCGATGGCCCGCTCGATCCGCGCGAGCCCGAACGCGAGATCGAGCTGCACCTGACCGGCAACATGGAGCGCTTCGTCTGGTCGTTCGACGGCCTGCCCTTCTCCGAAGCCAAACCGATCCATTTCAGGTACGGCGAGCGCCTGCGCATCGTCCTGGTCAACGACACGATGATGAATCACCCGATCCACCTGCACGGCATGTTCAGCGAACTGGAAGACGCCGAGGGCAACTTCCTCGTGCGCAAGCACACCATCAACGTGCAGCCGGCGCAGCGCATCAGCTACCGCGTGACCGCCGACAACCCGGGCCGCTGGGCCTACCACTGCCACCTGCTCTACCACATGGAGGCGGGCATGTTCCGCGAGGTGGTGGTGTCATGAGGCGCCCTGCACTCGCCAGCCTGGCGCTGGCCGCAGTGCTGTTCGCCGGCGTCGTCGGTGCGCAGGACCATGGGCACGCTCATGCCGAGGCCCCGGACATGGGCGATATGCCCGGCATGGAACACGCGGGCATGGATCACGCCGGCATGGCCATGCCTGCAGCATCCGGCAGCATCCCGGCGCCCGCCCTGCCCCACGCCCCGCACCACCACGCGGCATCCCACCACTCGTCCGCGCAGCCGCACGACATGTCCGCCATGCCGCCCATGCAGGGCGGCAGTCCGCCGCCGGATGCGCGTGACCCGGACTATTCCGACGGCATCCGCAGCAGCCCCATGCACGGCATGGACATGGGCATGGAAGACCGCCCACGACTGGCCACGCTGCGCCTCGACCAGCTCGAGTTCTTCGACGATCGCGCCGGCCGCGGCCTGCAATGGGATATCCAGGGCGGCTATGGCGGAGACATCGACAAGCTGTGGCTGCGCACCGAGGGCGAGCGCCGCGGCGGCCGGCTCGTCCACGGCGACGCGGAGGTGCTCTGGAGCCACGCGGTTGCCGCCTTCTGGAACACCGAACTGGGTGTTCGCGAAGATCTCGGCGAAGGCCCTAACCGCCATTGGGCGGCGTTCGGCATCCAGGGCCTAGCACCGTACTGGTTCGAGCTGCAGCTGACCGGCTACATGGGGCCACACGGTCGCACGGCCGCGCGCCTGCGGGCCGAGTACGAATTGCTGTTCACCCAGCGGCTGGTGCTGCAGCCCGAGCTGGAGGTCAACGCCTACGGCAAGGCCGACCCCGCACGCGGGCTCGGCAGCGGCGTTTCCGATGCCACGCTGGGCCTGCGCCTGCGTTACGAGATCGGGCGGCAGTTCGCGCCCTTCCTGGGCGTCGAATGGACGCGCCGTTTCGCGGGCACGGCCGAGTCGGCGCGGTCACGGGGCGAGAGCCCCTCGGAGCGGCGCTGGGTGGCCGGCGTGCGCCTCTGGTTATGACGCGTCCCTGCATGGGCTTGCATCGGCGATACCGTGGCCTATATTCGGCTGCTCTCCCGTAGTATTCCCGTCCATGGCGATCCCGCCCCAAGGCCATGCTCCCGCAGGCGCACAACAGGCACCCCTCACCGTACTGCTGGTGGAGGACGACCTGCTGATCCGCGCCCATGCGACGGACATGCTGCGTGAGCTGGGCCATCGCGTGATCGAGGCCGAGTACGGCCCCGACGCGTTGGCGGTATTGCAGGCCGAGCCGGTCGACGTGCTGGTGACCGATGTCGGCCTGCCCGGCATGTCCGGCCCCATGCTCGCGACCCGTGCGCGCGACGTGCAACCAGGTATCGGAGTGGTATTCGCCACCGGCCACGACGAGTTGCCGCCGGACGAACGTGCCGAACACGCCGACGCGGTGCTGCTGCTGAAGCCCTACGACGCCGCCGGCCTGGCCGACAGCCTGCGGCGGGCCTTGCCGGTACGCGCCTGAGCGGGCCAACCGGGCGCGTCATCTCGCCTCCGCTTTCGTGCACGGCATGCCGTTGCGGGCCCCCGGAGCCATCTCGCGAAGCACCCACCCCTGCGGCGGATGTTAAGCGCAGGGCAGCATCCTTTTCGCGAGTCGTAGACAGGGCAAGCAAGACACTATAAGTCACTTGATCTACAAAGCTTTTTCGCCATGTCCCTGAATGCCTGCACCCCTTCCGTGATCCGCCGCCATCCCGGCTTCATCCGCGATCACGACTGGACGATCAATGGCCCTGCCATCGGGCCGGAGCAGACACCGCGCTGGCCGACCGATCAGGACGCACCGCTGGATCGGCGCCACAGCGATATCGAGTGGCCGACCGAGAACCACCGCACGCCGCGCATGCCGGTGCCCACGCCGGAGCCGGACGAAGACGACCAGTTCCCGTGGATCTCTCCCACCCAGCCGGCTACCTGCTGGTTGATCTGAACGAT
Organism: Frateuria hangzhouensis; assembly: GCF_026410505.1. Taxonomy (GTDB): domain Bacteria; phylum Pseudomonadota; class Gammaproteobacteria; order Xanthomonadales; family Rhodanobacteraceae; genus Frateuria_A; species Frateuria_A hangzhouensis. Next base: position 74,693 of record NZ_JAPMIU010000001.1, on the reverse strand, counting down.
CCCTCGCCGGCGCTCTTCGGAGCGCGCCGCAGGTTGGGTTTCCGAAAGGGGCGCGTCGATGGCGCGCCCCTTCGCGTATCTGCCCTGTTGGGAACCTCGACATACCCTCAAGGGCGTCTCGCGAAAGCGGGAATCCATTTTGACCCTGCGACCCGCGTTCGCTGTTGAAAAACGCCTCCCGCTTTCGCGGAATGACGAAAAAAATCGGCCGCATAGGCGGCATCGACCGGCAACGCACGGATCAGGCAGCCACGCGCTCCAGCACGGCCACAGGCAGCGTTGTCAGCCAATCGGCGGGATCCAGCACCTCGCCCACGACGGCATCGCCCTCGCCCAGCAAGTTGCGGTAGCGGCCCGGCGACAGACCGCGCACGCGCAGGACCGGCGGTAGCAATGCAGCCGATGCAGCGGCATCCCATCGCGGTTCACGAACGTCCAGCAGGAGGCCGGCCGTGTGGCGCAGGGCGAGCACGATGATGGCGTCGCCATCCAGCCCCCGCTCGAAGGCAAGTAGCCGGTCGTTGGGCTGGTCTACCGCAAGTGCGCGGTAACCGCCTCGGGCGAATACGTCGGGGTGGCGCATGCGAAGCTGCAGCAGTTCGCGGACCACGCGCTGTTTGAGACCGCCGTCGTGCCAGCCGCGCACCAACTCACGCCACGGGGGAACGTCGGCGAGCGCACGGGTTCGCGCGTCGAAGTCAACCGGTCGCCGGTTGTCCGGGTCGACCAGGCTGAAATCCCAGAACTCGGTGCCCTGGTAGGTGTCCGGCACGCCGGGCGTGGTCAGGCGCAGCGTGGTTTGCAACAGGCTGTTGGCGGCGCCGGCGGCGGCGATGCGTTGCACGAAGGCGTGCAGTTCGCCGGCAAAATCGTTGCCCGGCGCCAGCAGCGCGGCGAGGAAGGCCTCGCAGGCGTCTTCGTACGGTTCGTTGGGCAGGCTCCAGCGGGTACTGCGTTTGGCCTCGCGCACGGCCTTGCGCTGCCATTGGGCGATGCGCTCGAGGAAGGCGTCCAGGCCGGCTGAGTCGTCCGGCGCCAGGGTCAGTGGCCAGGCGCCCACCAGGGTCTGGTAGAGCATGTACTCGTCTGCCGCAGACGGCGCCGGCGCGTCGTCGACCGGCAAGCGCAAGGGTGCGTTGCGCTCGCGCCAGCGCGTCACCGTGCTGGCCCAGTGCGGCACAACGGCGGCTTGCGACAGCACGGCAAGGCGCGCGCGGGCATCCTCGCCACGCTTGTGGTCGTGGGTGGCGGTGGCCAGCAGGTTGTGCGGGCAGTCGCGTGCGCGTTCGGCGCACAGCGCATGGAAGCTGGGAATGTCCAGCGCCAGATGGCCGGGATCGGCGCCGACCTCATTGCGCGAGAGCAGGCGGCCGTAGCGGTAGCAGGCGGTGTCTTCGACTGCCTTGGCGGCCATCGGCGAGGTGGCCTGCTGGAAGATCCGCATCGCCCGTTCGCGCGCCTGGCGCACGCGGCCCGGCGGCAACCCGCGCGGGGCCTGCCCGCCAAGCCAGGCGGCCACGTCGGCCAGCAGCTCGCGGTCCTCGATGCGCACGTGGCGGCGTGCCCGGCTGTAGGCCTGCTGGAACACCGCCTCGTCGACCGCGTCGCGGCCCAGGCCGCCGGCGTAGGTGCGGTACACCGGGAAATGCACCAGCAGCTCGACCAGCACGCGGCGGATCGCCGGCAGGCTGACGTCGCGGGTGTCCACGTCGGCGCGGGCGGCGTCGAACAGCGAGCGCGCGGTGCGGTCGAGTTCGGCCTCGAAACTGTCCACCACGATCTGCCGCCGCGCCGCTCGCGCCACCGCGGCAAAATCGGCGCGCTCGCCACTGATCGCCTGCCACAGCTCGGTCAGCATCCCTTCGCCCGCGCCATCGTGCAGCAGCGCGCCGACCTGGTCCATGAACTCGTAGCCGGTGGTGCCGTCCATGCGCCAGTCCGGGCGCAGCCGCTCATCCTCGGCCAGGATCTTCTCGACCACCACGTAAGCGGGCCCGCGCGGCGCATCGGCCGGGCGCTGCCCCTGCAGGCGGCGCAACCGGTGGCGCAGTTGCCGGCAATAGCGGTGCGGGTCGGCCAGGCCATCGACATGGTCCACCCGCAGGCCGTCGACCAGGCCTTCGGCATAGAGCCGGAACACCAGTGCATGGGCGTCCTCGAACACGCGCGTGCGGTCCATGCGCAGGCCGGCCAGTTCGTTGATGTCGAAGAAGCGGCGGTAGTCGACCATGTCGTTGGCGAGCTTCCACAGCGCCAGGCGGTAGTGCTGCTGTTCCAGCAGCGCGTGCAATTGCCGGAAGCCCGGCTCGCAGGCGGCATCGTGCGCGGCCAGCACGGCGGCCGGCTGCCCTGCCCCGCGCAGCGCTTCGACGGTGGCGGGCGAGAGCGGCAGCGGGTTGTCGTGCACGCGCAGTGCAAAGCCTTCGCCGTCTCGCGCCAGCCTTATGTCGCCATCGCGCAGCGCCTGCGCGTAGGGCTTGCCCAGGATCGGCAGCAGCACGTGTCCGCGCACCAGCGGATCGGGACTGCGCCAGTCGATGTCGAAATATGTGGCGTAGCGGCTGGCGCGGCCGTGGCGCAGCACGTCGATCCACCAGGCGTTGCCGGGGCCGGCGAACATGTGGTTCGGAACGATGTCCAGCACCAACCCCATGCGGTGCGCGCGCAGGCGCCCGACCAGCCGGCGCAGCGCGGGTTCGCCGCCGAGCTCGGGGTTGACGTGGTGATAGTCGATGACGTCGTAGCCGTGGCTGGAGCCAGGGCGCGCAGTGAACAGCGGCGAGGCGTAGAGGTGGCTCACGCCCAGGTCGGCGTAGTAGCCGACCCGGTCGGCGGCATCGTCCAGGGTGAAACCGGGATGGAATTGCAGCCGCGCCAGGGCGCGAGGTGGGCCGGCTGGGGGCGACGTCGGGTTCATGGGCGGCCCGGACGTCGCGCCCTTCGACTTCGCTTCGCTACGCTCAGGATGAACGGTTTCCCTGAGGCGCGGAGACGTCGTCGAAGCGAGATCTGAAGCCCTCCCTCCTCGGGGGAGAGGGTTTGGGTGAGGGGCCAATCTTGCGCGGAGCCCACCAGAAAATGCTCCCACCCCGACGGCGAGCATGCCATCACGACCCGCTCCTCGCCGCGGCCACCGCGCGGCAACAGGCCTGTGCCACCGGGCCCTCGAACAGCAGAGAGGAGGTTTCCGGCAGGCGCCGGCGCCAGTTCGGGTGCAGCGCATCGGTGGGACCGGGCAGATTCGGTTGTTCCGACAGCGCCAGCAGGTCCTCTGCCGGAATGATGACCAGCGGCGCGGGGGCGCGGGCGACATGGCCGGCGGCGGCGATCGCCACGGGCATCACCTCGTCCGGCGACGGCGGATGGTTCTCCTCGGGCGTACCGCCCGCCTCGGCGGCAGCGCCCGAGGCGCACATCGCGCGCCACAGGCGATCGCGATCCACCGCCCGTTCGGCGATCTCGTCCACGCCCGGTTCGGCCAGCCCTGCGCGCGCGCGCCACTCGATATCGCGCCCGCTCCACCAGCCGGCCACCGTCGCCACGTCGTGGGTGGAGGTGGTGGCCATCGCGTCGGACGACCAATGCCTGGGCGCGACGAATCCCAGGTCAGCCGCGCGCTCGAACCACAGCACCCGGATGCCGAGCACGCCTTCGCCCGCGATGCGCTGGCGGAAATCGGCCGGCACGGTGCCCAGGTCTTCGCCGATCACCACCGCCCGGTTGCGATGCGATTCGATGGCGAGCAGCCGCAGCATGTTTTCGAACGGATAGCGCACGTAGGCGCCTTCGGTGGCACCGAAGCCATGCGGTACCAGCCACAGGCGCTTGAGGCCCAGCACGTGATCGATACGTACCCCGCCGGCATGCGCCATGGCGGTGCGCAGCATCGCGAGGTAGCCGGCGTAGCCGCTGCGTTTGAGGCCCGCGGGCGAGAAGGTGGTCAGGCCCCAGTCCTGTCCGTTGCGGTTGAGCAGGTCCGGCGGCGCGCCCACCGACAGGCCGTGCAGCAGTTCGCCCTGGTGGCTCCAGGCCTGGCTGCCGCCGGGGTCGGTGCCGACGGCCAGGTCCGAGATCAACCCGATCGCCATGCCCGAGGCGCGCGCGGTCTTCTGGGCGTCGTCCAGGCCGCGCGTGGCCAGCCATTGCAGGAAGGCGTGGAAGGCCACCTCGCGGCTGTGCTCGCGCGCGAACGTGGCGACCTCGGGGCTCGCCGGGTCGTGGTATTCCGCCGGCCACGCCTGCCAGCCTCCGGGCACGTCATGGGCGCGGAAATGTACTTGCAACGCCTCGAAGCGAGCATGGCGTTCCAGCGCCTCGCCCTGCTCGCGGCGGAAGGCCTTCAACTCCCCGGTGAGTTTGGAATCACCCAGCGACCACTCGAACAGCGTGCGCAGCAGGGTCATGCGCGCGCGCGCGGTGCGCGGCCAGTCGATGAGGTCCAGCCATTCGAGTTCGGCCATTTCCTGGCGCAGGTTGTGTGCGTCGGTGACCGTGCGCAACGCCGCCGCGCCGCCCACGCGGGCGGGGTCGACATACAGCGCGTTGAGAAACAGCCGGCTCGATGGCGCGTATGGGCTGTAGCGCTCGGGCGCGGCGGCGAAAAGCGCATGCACCGGGCTGATCGCCAGTGCGTCGGCGCCATGTGCGGCGGCGGCGCGCGCGCACTGTTCCAGCGCGGTGAAATCGCCGATGCCGCCGTCGCCGGGGCGACGCAGGCTGGCCAGTTGCACGGCCACGCCCCACGGGCGGCTTGCGTCGGCGAGGTCGGCGACGCCGAAGGCGCGTTGCGGCGCGACGGCGAGCGTGCAGGAGTCTTCGCCCAACAGCAGGCGGTAATAGCCGGAAGCTTCCGGTGCGCGCAACGCGCGTTCGTCCGCTGCGACGATGCCCTCGTGCACCAGCCTGCCCTGCTCGTCCTCGATGCGGTAGCGCCGCGGTTCCAGGGCGGGCGTGAGCGGGACCGGCTTGCCGGCGTCGGCCACCAGCAGGCGCGGCAGTTGCGTGCTCTCGCGCTCGCGGCGGAGTCGCTCGAGGCTGGCGTCGATGTCGTCCTCGCTCGCGCACGCCACGCCGAGCTGCTCGAGCACCGCGCGCACCGTGGGTGGCGCTACTTGCTGCGGACGGTCGTTGGCGTCGCGCCAGTGCACGTCGACGCCGGCTTGTTCGGCCAGGGCGGCGAGGCGGGAATCGAGGTCGCTCACGACTGCCCTCGTTGAACCCGGCGGGCGAAATCGGGTTGCGCTCCTGCGGGAGCGCGCGGGATGGTGGCGAAGCTCATGCCGAAGGTTCCAGGAATACGAGGGTGCAGGCGGGCGGCAGGCGGCCGGCACGAAACGCGGCGATGGCCGCCGGGTTGCCGTGCAACCATTGCGTACCGGCCGTGGGCGTGACGTCGATGGCGGCGGGCGTGTCACCCAGGTTGCAGTAGATGCACAACACTGCCCCGCCGAGCCGCCAGCTTGCGTGCAGCGCGCGCTTGCCCAGCGCGAATGCCCCCATGGCTTGCGCGTGCTGCAGGTGCGGCGCCAGATGGCGCTGGCGCTGGGCGAGCAACTGGCGCACCAGCGTGAGCCGGGCGAGCCCTTCCGGGCTGGCGGCGTCGTGCGGATCGAGGCGCGAGCGCTCGAAGGTGGAGGCCGCATTGGGATCGGGCAGCGTCTCGGCCTGCCCATAGCTTTCGAACTCGGCGAACTCCTTGCGGCGCCCTTCCCGCACGGCATCGCGAAGCGCCTCGGTCTGGTGATCGGTGAAGTAGAGGAAAGGCGTGCGGCTGCCCCACTCTTCGCCCATGAACAGCATCGGTACCGGTGGTGCGAGCAACAGCAATGCGCATGCGGCCTCCAGCACGGCCGGTTCGCAGAGCGAGGTCAGCCGCTCGCCGAGCGCGCGGTTGCCGATCTGGTCGTGGTTCTGCAGAAAGTGGATGAAGCACAGCGGGCTCAAATCGCCACTCGGTTCGCCGCGCGGCTTGCCGCGCATCGGCTCGCCCTGCCAGGCGAAGCCCTCGCCCAGGCAGCGCACGAGCTTGCCCATCGGGTCGTCGGCATAGGCGCCGTAGTAACCGGCGGATTCACCGGTGAGCAGCACATGCAGTGCATTGTGGAAGTCGTCGTTCCACTGTGCGTCGAACCGGCCCGATCCGAGCAGGTGTGCCTGGTTGGCCTCGTTTTCCAGGATCAGGTGGACCTGCCGTCCACTCATCGCCGCACGCACGCGGGCGGCGAGCGACAGCAGCCAGGCCGGGTCGTGCAACGCGTGCACCGCATCCAGCCGCAGACCGTCGAAGCGGTATTCCTCCAGCCAGTACAGTGCGTTGTGCACGAAGAAATCGCCTACTTGTGGCAATGCCACGTCGATGGCCGCACCCCACGGCGTGCCGGGCCCTTCGCTGCGGAAGAACGCCGCGGCGTACTCGCCCAGGTAATTGCCGTCCGGGCCGAAGTGGTTGTAGACCACGTCCAGGATCACCATCAGCCCCAGGCCGTGGGCGGCGTCGATGAGCGCCTTGAGCTCGTCCGGCGTGCCGTCGGCGGCGGCCGGCGCGAACGGCAGCACGCCGTCGTAACCCCAGTTGCGGCGGCCCGGGAATTGCGCGATGGGCATCAATTCGATGGCGGTGATGCCCAGCGCCTGCAGGCGCGGCAGCGTCGCCTGCACGCCGCGGAAGCCGCCGCAGGCGCCCACGTGCAGCTCGTAGAGGACGGCCTCGTGCCAGGGGCGGCCGCGCCAGTCGGCGTGTTGCCAGGGGTAGGCAGCCGGATCGACCACCACGCTGGCGCCGTGGACGTCGCCGTCTTGCTGCAGGCGCGAAGCCGGATCGGGCACGCACAGCTCCGGCCGGATGCGGTAGCGGTAGCGGGTTCCGGGCGGCGCCTGGCGAACGCACTCGTGCCAGCCGTCATCCAGCGCGGACATGGCGTGCGTGCTCTCCTCGAACACCAGTTCCACCTGGTCGGCATCGGGTGCCCACAACCGGAAGCGGGTGCGTCCGTCGTCCTGCAGCTGCGCGCCGTAGGGCATCGCGTGACGGAAGTGGCCGCTCATGCACCGTCCTGCCGCGGCGCGGCGGAAAGCAGCATGACACTCGATCCCTTCAGCTCGATCGTGCCCTCTTCGAGATTACGCTCGGGTGCCTGGGGGTTGCCGCTGTCGATACGCAGGCGCCAGGGCAGCTTCGGTCCGGGCAGCGTGAATGTGTGCGGTTCGGCGGTGCCGTTGATCAGCAGCAGGGTCGCGTCGATGTGGCGTTTCCCCTTGGCGCTCGCGCGGCGCAGCATAAGCAGGCGTCCCTGGTCGTCGGCCCAGTCGCTTTGCTGCATGTCGATGCCGCGCTCGTTGAACCAGGACACCGGCGGCAGGCCGGGCAGCAGCTCGGGGCCGTCATGCATGAAATCGGCGGCGCGCAGGGTCGGATGCTGCTCGCGCAGGCGGATCAGCCGGGCAACAAAGTCGGTCAAGGCGCGACCGGCCTCGGACTGCGCCAGCTTCCAGTCGAACCAGGAAATCTCGTTGTCCTGGCAATAGGCGTTGTTGTTGCCGCCCTGGGTGCGGCCGAAGCCGTCGCCGCCCAGCAGCATCGGCGTGCCGTGCGAGAACAGCAGCGTGGCCAGCATCGCGCGCTTGGCGCGGCCGCGGGCATCGAGGATGGCGGGGTCGTCGGTCGGGCCTTCGGCGCCGTGGTTGTTGCTCTCGTTGTCGTTGGCGCCGTCGCGGTTGTCCTCGCCGTTGGCCTCGTTGTGCTTCTGCTCGTAACTAACCAGGTCCTCCAGCGTGTAACCGTCGTGGGCGGTGATGAAATTGACCGAGGCCCACGGCCGCCGGTACTGGTGGTCGAATATATCGGCCGAGCCCTGCAGCCGGCCGGCCAGCGCCCCGCGCAGGCCGGCATCGCCTTTCCAGAACCTGCGCACGTCGTCGCGGAACTTGCCGTTCCACTCGGCGAAGCCCGGCGGATGGTTGCCCAACTGGTAGCCGCCGGGGCCGATGTCCCAGGGCTCGGAGATCAGCTTGGTACCATTGAGCACGGGATCCTGGCGCATGGCGTCGAACAGGCCGCAGTTCTGGTCGAAGCCCTCGGCCTCACGGCCCAGGGTCACGCCCAGGTCGAAGCGGAAACCGTCGATGTGGAAGGTCTGCACCCAGTAGCGCAGCGAGTCCATCACCATCTGCAGCACCCGTGGGTGCGCGGTGTTGACGGTGTTGCCGGTACCGGTGTCGTTGATGCAGTGGCGCAGGTTATCCGGCAGCAGGCGGTAGTAGCTGAGGTTGTCCAGGCCGCGGAAGGACAGCGTGGGACCGAGTTCGCTGCCCTCGCCGGTGTGGTTGTAGACCACGTCCAGGATCACCTCGATACCGGCCGCGTGCAGCGCCTGCACCGCGGCACGGATCTCGTTGAGCGCGCCCTCGGCCAGGTAGGCCGGCTCCGGCGCGAAGAACGCCAGCGTGTTGTAGCCCCAGTAGTTGCGCAGCTTCATCTCGGTGAGGCGGCGATCCTGCACGAAGGCATGGATGGGTAGCAGCTCGATCGCGGTGACGCCCAGGTGCACCAGGTGGTCGATCACGTACGGGTCGGCCAGCGCCAGGAAGGTACCGCGCTCGTGCGGGCGGACCCGCTTGAGCTGCCGGGTCATGCCCTTGACGTGCGTCTCGTAAATGATGGTTTGCGGCCATGGCGTGTGCGGGCGGCGGGTGCGGCCTTCCCAGTGCATCGGCTCGTCCACCACCACGGCCTTGGGCATGGCCGCGGCGCTGTCGCGGCGGTCGAAGGAGAGGTCCGCGCGCGGCGAGGAGACGCGGTAGCCGTGCAGCACGTCCGACCAGCGCAGCTGGCCGGCGAGCTGGCGCGCGTAGGGGTCGAGCAGCAGCTTGTTGGGGTTGAAACGGTGGCCCTGCTCCGGCTCGTACGGGCCATAGGCGCGGTAGCCGTAGAGCTGGCCTCCGCGCAGTCGCGGCAGGTAGCCGTGCCAGACCTCGTCGGTGCATTCGGGCAGGTCGTAGCGGGCGATCTCGCGGCGGCCGGACGGATCGAACAGGCACAGCTGCATGCGCTCGGCGTGGGCGGAGAACACCGCAAAGTTGGTGCCGATGCCATCGCAGTGGGCGCCCAGTGGGTAAGGCGAGCCAGATTGCATGCGTTCGGGGAGGGTGGGCATCAGAAACCGCCCCAAGGCTCAGCCATTTGCCCCCTCCCCCTGCTTGCAGGGGGAGGCTGGGAGGGGGTTGCCCGAGCTTGCCGGAGAGCCGAAGAGCACCCCACCCCAACCCACCCCGGCGCGCAGGGGAGGGAGCCGGATCTCGCGGTGTCCGAGGTCATCGCCATGCTCATGTTTGTTCGGCCAGGTAGATGACGGTGGCCAGTGGCGGCAGGGTGAGCGCCAGCGACCAAGGTTGGCCGTGGATCGGCACTGGCTCGGCGTGGGCCTCACCCTGCCCCGCCCCTGAGCCGCCGTAGCCCGCGTCGTCACTGTTGATCGCGGCCACCCAGCGCCCGTCGAGAGGCACGCCGATGCGGTAGTCGTGCAATGGCGTCGGCGTGAGGTTGCTCACGACCAGCGCGGGGCGGGCACCTTCGGCAAAGCGCAGCCACGCGAACACGCTGTTGTGGGCGTCGTCCCCGATCGCCCAGCGGAAGCCGCGGGGATCGCCGTCCCAGGCATGCAGGGCCGGCTCGCGCGCCAGCAACCGATTGAGGTCGCGCAACAGCTGTTGCACGCCGCGGTGGCGCGGGTCGTCGAGCAGCTCCCACGGCAGTTGCGCGTCGTGGTTCCATTCGGTCGGCTGGGCCAGCTCGGCGCCGGCGAACAGCAGCTTCTTGCCCGGATGCGCCCACATGAATCCGTAGTACGCGCGCAGGTTGGCGAAGCGCTGCCAGTCGTCGCCCGGCATGCGACCGAGCAGCGAGCGCTTGCCGTGCACCACCTCGTCGTGCGAGAGCGGCAGCACGTAGTGTTCGGAATACGCGTAGACCATCGAGAAGGTCATCTCGTGGTGGTGCCAGCGCCGATGGATCGGATCGCGCGACATGTACTCGAGCGTGTCGTGCATCCAGCCCATGTTCCACTTGTAGTCGAAGCCCAGGCCGCCGTCGGTGGGCGCGCGGGTGACGCCGGGCCAGGCGGTCGACTCCTCGGCGATGGTGAGCACGCCCGGGTGGTGCTGGTGCACCACGGTGTTGAAGCGCTTGAGGAAGGCGATCGATTCGAGGTTTTCGCGGCCGCCGTGGATGTTGGGCACCCATTCGCCGTGCTTGCGGCTGTAGTCGCGGTAGAGCATGGAAGCGACCGCGTCCACGCGCAGGCCATCGATGTGGAAGCGCTCCAGCCAGGCCAGCGCGCTGCCGATCAGGAAGCCGGACACCTCGTTGCGGCCCAGGTTGTAGATCAGCGTGTTCCAGTCCTGGTGGAAGCCTTCGCGCGGGTCGGCGTGTTCGTACAGCGGGGTGCCGTCGAAGTGCGCCAAGCCATGCGGGTCGGTGGGGAAATGCGCCGGTACCCAGTCGACGATGACGCCCAGCCCGGCTTCATGGCAGCGGTCGACGAAACGGGCGAAGGCTTCGGGCGGGCCAAAGCGCGCGGTCGGCGCGTACTGGCCCAGCGGCTGGTAGCCCCAGGAACCGCCGAAGGGATGCTCGGCGACCGGCAGCAGTTCGAGGTGGGTAAACCCCATGCCGCCGAGGTAGGGAATCAGCCGCTCGGCCAGCGCGTCCCAGGCGGGCGATTCGCCCTGTGCGTCGCGCCACCAGGAGGCAGCGTGCAGTTCGTAGATGGACAGCGGTGCGTCCAGCCGCTGGCGCGTGGCGCGGTCGGCCATCCAGGCGTGGTCGGTCCAGCGGTAGGGTGTGTCCGCGGCGACGACCGAGGCGGTCGCCGGCGGGGCCTCGGTGGCCAGCGCGACCGGATCGGCTTTCTGCTGCGCCGAGAAATCGGCGCCCAGGATCTCGTACTTGTAGCGCGCGCCCGGCGTCAGCCCCGGCACGAACAGCTCCCACACGCCGTGCGGCAGGCGCAGGCGCATCGGGTGGCGGCGGCCGTCCCACTGGTTGAAGTCGCCAACCACGCTGACGCGCCGCGCGTTCGGTGCCCACACGGCGAAACGCACGCCGGGCACGCCCTCGATCGCCAGCGGGTGGGCGCCGAGCTGGCGATGCACTTCCGGGTGCTGGCCCTGCGCGAGCAGGTCCAGGTCATGCCCCTCCAGCATCGTGCCGAAGGCGTAGGGATCGTCGAGGTCCTGCACCGCGGTCGGCCAGTGCACGCGCAGGCGATAGGCGCCCTGGCCCGGCACCTCGCCGGCGAACAGGCCGTCGGCCAGCGGCGGCAACGCGGCCAGCACCTGTCCCTGGCCGTCGATCGCCTCCACCGCCTGGGCGCCCGGCTGCAATGTGCGGACCACGCGCTGGCCGTCTGCCTGATGCGGACCGAGCACTGCGAACGGGTCGCCGTGGCGCCCTTGCAGCAGCGCGTCCACCGCGCCCGGATCCAGTCGTGCGCGGTCGTTCACTTGCCCGCCTCGCCGATGCTTGCCTCGTCGGTCAGCCGCAGCAGGCCCTGCAGCGGCACGCCAAGCCAGCCCGGGCGGTTGGCCGTTTCGTAGGCGATCTCGTAGGCGGCCTTGTCGAGCAGGAACAGTTGCAGCATCGGCACCAGCGCTTCGGCGTCGACCCAGCGCACGGTGGCCTGTTCCAGTACCGCGACGTAGGCGGCCAGGAAGACTTCCGAGGCGCGCAGGCGGAAGCGCTCCAGGAACGGCGCGAACAGCGGATCCTCGATCGGCGCCACGCCCTCCTCGCCACGCAGCGCCACGGCCGCGACATAGTCGAGCGAGCGCAGGAATCCGGCCACGTCACGCAGCGGCGTGGTCTTGACGCGCCGCTCGGCCAGCGGGCGGGCCGGCTCGCCCTCGAAGTCGATCAGCCAGGCATCGCCCTGCACCACCAGTATCTGGCCCAGGTGGAAGTCGCCGTGCACGCGCGTGCGTAGCGCGCCCTCGCCCTTGCCGGCCAGGGCGTCGATGCGCTGCTCCAGCGCAGTACGGCGCTGGAACAGGCGCTCGCGTTGCTCGCGCAGGGCAGCGTCCTCGGGATCGAGGCCTTCCAGCGCCTCCATTGCGCGCTTGAGCTGTGCCCGCGCGTCGCTTGCCCAACGGCCGACATCGACGGTGCCGGCCGTTTCGGGGCGGAATGCTTCATCTTCGGATGGCTGCGCAAGCACGGCGTGCAGCTCACCCAGGCGCGTGCCGACGGCCGCCGCAAAACTGTCGTAGTCGGCCAGGATCTCCGCCCGCGCGCTGTCGTCGGATGCATGGCTGAATTCGTCCCAGGTGCGCAGCAGGTAATCCAGTGTCCAGCGCCAGGCATCGCCCTGGTTGCGCACGAAGCCCTGCAGCACCGCCAGCGCCGAGGGAATGCCGTCAGCACCCACGTGCAGTACTTCGCCCAGCAGCGGAGGCGTGTTGGCGTAGCCCACGCGGCTCAGGTGCCGCCCCATCTCCAGCTCGGGATTGATGCCGTGGGAGATGTGCCGGTACAGCTTGAGCATGCCGTGCTCGTGCACGATCACCGAGCTGTTGGACTGCTCGGCCGAGAGCCAGCGGTTTTCGAACTCCCTGGGGAAATCGATGGCGTCCAGCGCCGGCGTGCCGGTGAAGCGGATCACCCCGCCGCGCTTGAGCGGCAGCTCCATGCGCTGGCGCAGGCCGCGCAGCAGTCCGGAGACGAAGGCGTCGAGCACGAAGCCGTCGGTGAGGTAACCCACGCGGCGCCCGCGGCGCACCCGCGCCAGCGCCAGTTGCTGCGCCCGCGCCGGCGGGTTGCTGTCCTCCCAGATGATGCCCAGCGGCAGGCAGTAGCGCTCGATGCTGCCGTCGTCCAGGGTGGCGATGATCTCGGACACGACCAGATCCTCGCCGCGATCCGGCCAGGGCTGGCTGTACATCATGCTGAGCGAGGCGATGCCGCGGTCCTTGGCACCGAACCAGCGGCGCCGCCCGAGGTAGCTGGGCAGCACGTCGCGCTCGAGCGCGCCACGGTGGTGCGCCATCACCGGGCCCTCGGCCAGCGGCCCGCGCAGCACCAGGGTTTCGTAGTCGGGCATGGGCTCGGCCGGCACCTGGTGCCAGGACGGCATCTGCGCGTTGGCGCACAACTGGAAGGCGTAGAAGCCGAACGGCGGCAGCGTCAGCAGATACGGCAGCCGGCCGATCGGCGGGAACGTGGTGCCGCCGAGGATTTCCACCGGCACGCGACCATCGAAGGCGCCCAGGTCCAGTTCCACCGCCTGCAGCGTGCGCGACATGTTGGCCACGCACAGCACCTGCTCGTCGTCATGCTCGCGCAGGTAGGCCAGGATCTTGCGGTTGCCCGGGTAGAGGAACCTGATGCTGCCGCGGCCGAACGCTCGGTAACGCTTGCGCACCGCCAGCACGCGGCGGGTCCAGTTGAGCAGCGAATGCGGATCGCGCGCCTGCGCCTCGGCGTTGACCGCCTGGTAGCCGTACAGCGGGTCCATGATCGGCGGCAGCACCAGCTTGGCCGGGTCGGCCTTGGAGAAGCCACCGTTGCGGTCCATCGACCACTGCATCGGCGTGCGCACGCCGTCGCGGTCGCCCAGGTGGATGTTGTCGCCCATGCCCAGCTCGTCGCCGTAGTACAGCACCGGCGTGCCCGGCATGGTGATCAGCAGCGAGTTCATCAGCTCGATGCGGCGGCGGTCGCGTTCCATCAGCGGCGCCAGTCGGCGACGGATGCCCAGATTGATCCGCGCGCGCTGATCCGTGGCATAGGTCTGCCAGAGGTAGTCGCGCTCGGTGTCGGTGACCATCTCGAGCGTCAGCTCGTCGTGGTTGCGAAGGAAGATCGCCCACTGGCAGTTGTCCGGGATCGCCGGGGTCTGGCGCATGATGTCGGTGATCGGGAAGCGGTCCTCGCGCGCGATCGCCATGTACATGCGCGGCATCAGCGGGAAGTGGAACGCCATGTGGCATTCGTCGCCGTCGCCGAAGTAGTCCTGCGTGTCCTCCGGCCACTGGTTGGCCTCGGCCAGCAGCATGCGGTCGGGATAGTGCTCGTCGATCTCCTTGCGGATCCGCTTGAGGATGTCGTGCGTCTCGGGCAGGTTCTCGTTGTTGGTGCCCTCGCGCTCGATCAGGTAAGGAACCGCGTCTAGCCGCAGGCCGTCGACACCCATGTCGAGCCAGAAGCGCATCACGCCGAGCACGGCCTTGAGCACGGCCGGGTTGTCGAAGTTGAGATCCGGCTGGTGCGAGAAGAAGCGATGCCAGAAGTACTGGCCGGCGACCGCGTCCCAGGTCCAGTTCGACTTCTCGGTATCGAGGAAGATGATGCGCGTGCCGTCGTAGGCCTGGTCGGTGTCGGACCACACGTAGAAGTTGCGCGCGGCCGAGCCGGGTTTGGCCTGTCGCGCCCGCTGGAACCACGGGTGCTGGTCGGAGGTGTGGTTGATCACCAGCTCGGTGATCACGCGCAGGCCGCGCGCGTGCGCCGCGGCGATGAAACGCTTGGCATCGGCGAGGCGCCCGTAATCCGAATGCACCGCCTTGTACTCGGCGATGTCGTAGCCGTCGTCGCGGCGCGGGCTGGGGTAGAACGGCAGCAGCCAGAGCGTGTTGACGCCCAGTTCGGCGATGTAGTCGAGCTTGTCGATCAGGCCCTGGAAATCACCCACGCCATCGTCGTTGGCGTCGAAGAACGACTTCACGTGCACCTGGTAGATGACCGCGTCCTTGTACCAGAGCGGGTCGTTGGTGAAGCTGCGTTTGGCGGTTTTCGGGTGCGCGCTCATGCTGCGGGGCTCCCTGCACTTTGCCTTGGCCCCTCCCCCTGCTTGCAGGGGGAGGCTGGGAGGGGGTGCTCTGGAGTTGGCTGCGAAGAGCACCCCTCCCCAGCCCTCCCCTGCACGCAGGGGAGGGAGCAAAAACGGGGCGCGAGGAATGGAATCATCTGCAGCATGCTCATGCCTCCACTCGCCAGATCGCGTACGGCATGTCCCGCCCCAGCCATACATGCTGGCGCCCGCCGTGCCAGGACAGGGTGGCGTCGTGCAGCAGGTCCTCGACGGTGAGCGGCGCGTCCTCGGCCACGCTCCAGTCGGCCAGCGGCAGGTACAGGTCGGCCGCGTGGGCGTGGTGCGGATCGAGGTTGATCGCCACCAACACGCGGTCGCGGCCGCCCGGCGCGGTCTTCTCGAAGAACAGCACCTGCTCGTTGTCTGCACGCAGGAAGCGCACGCCGAGATGGCTCTGCAACGCCGGTTGCTCGCGCCGGATCAGGTTGAGCTGGGTGATCTCGGCGACGATGTTGCCCGGGGCGTCCCAGTCGCGCGGCTTGATCTCGTACTTTTCCGAGTCGAGGTATTCCTCCTTGCCCGGGATCGGCACGCCTTCGCACAGCTCGAAGCCCGAATACATGCCCCACAGGCCGGACAGCGTGGCCGCCAGCGCCGCCCGGATCAGGAAGCCGCTGCGTCCGGACTGCTGCAGGAAATACGGGTTGATGTCCGGCGTGTTGACGAAGAAGTTGGGACGGAAAAAGTCGCGCGGCGGGCCCTGCGCCAGCTCCGTGAGGTAGTCGGTGAACTCCTGCCTGGTGTGCCGCCAGGTGAAGTAGGTGTAGGACTGGTTGAAGCCGAGCTTGGCCAGCCGGTACATCGGCTTGGGCCGGGTGAAGGCCTCGGCCAGGAACAGCGCGTCGGGATACTGGCTGCGCACGCGGGCGATCATCCACTCCCAGAACGGGAAAGGCTTGGTGTGCGGATTGTCCACGCGGAAAGTGCGCACGCCCTCGGCCGCCCAGTACAGCACCACGTCGCAAAGCGCCTGCCACAGCGAGGGAACGGCGCCCTCTTCGTAGAAGTCGACGTTGACGATGTCCTGGTATTTCTTCGGCGGGTTCTCCGCGTAGCGCAGGCTGCCATCGGGGCGCCAGTCGAACCAGTCCGGATGCTCGGCCAGCCAGGGGTGGTCGGGCGAACACTGGATGGCGAAATCCAGCGCCAGCTCCAGGCCGTGTGCCTGCGCGGCGTCGCGCAGGGCGCGAAAGTCTTCGATCGTGCCCAGTTCAGGATGAATGTCGGTGTGGCCGCCCTCGGCCGAGCCGATCGCATACGGGCTGCCCGGATCGTGTTCGTCCGGCGTGAGCGTGTTGTTGCGGCCCTTGCGGAAGGCGCGGCCGATCGGGTGGATCGGCGGGAAATACAGCACGTCGAAGCCCATCGCCTGGATCGCCGGCAGGCGGCCGATCACGTCGCGGAAAGTGCCGTGGCGATCGGGGCGGTCGGTGATCGAGCGCGGGAACAGCTCGTACCAGCTGGCGAACTGTGCGGCACGGCGGTCCACCTCCAGGCTGAGCGGCGGGTGCTCCACGGCGAACGGGCGCGGGTCGGCCTGCGTCATCGCCGCATGTGCGGCCTCGGCGATCAGCAGGCGGTAGCGCGCCTCGTCATCGTCCGCCTTGGCCAGCGCAGCGCCCAACGTGCGCAGCGGCTTGCGTCTTGCCGGCGTGGCGCTGGCCGCGGTGGCCTCGACCAGCATCTGCCCTTCGCGCATCTCCAGCGCGATCGGCACGCCGGCGTCGTGCTTGGCCACGATCTCGTGGCGATAACTGGCGTAGGCGTCGCGCCAGGCCTGCACGGTGTACTCGTGCCGGCCCATGCGGGTGGGCGTGAAGCGGCCGGCCCAGCGGTCGTTGCCTAGCGGCTGCATGCGCTGTTCGTGCCACTGTTTTTCATCCAGCGCACGCCAGCGCAGCGCCACGGCGAGCTTGTCGTGGCCGTCCATGAACACGTCAGCCTCCACGGTCACCATGTCGCCGACCACGCGCTTGACCGCGAAGCGACCTTCGTCCACGCACGGGGTGACCGCTTCGATGGCGATGCGCGGTGCCTGCGTGGCCTGGGCCAACGCCTGCTTCTGAGCGGTGGTGGCGACGCGGGCGGCCACCGGGCGGGTGCGGGTGCCCTCCAGAACGCGCGTTTCGCCGGGAGCGAGCGTGACCGGCTCGGCGGCGGTGGCTCCATCGGGCGCCCGCCACTCTCCGTAGCTACTGGCCGCGCCGCCGCCAATGGCGCCGAAGTCGACCGGGGTGTCGCGATCCAGCCGGGCGTTGAACAGGGCCAGCCATGCCTTGTCGCCCTGCCGACGCAGCACGCCGATCCAGGCGTCGTCGATATGGATCGCCGCCGGCTCACGTGCCTGCGTGCCCAGCGCGCGCAACCATGCATTGATGGCGCGGATATCCGCGGTGACGTCGAGCGCCTGCTCCTCGTCGCGGGCGAAGCCGGCCGGCATCAGCCAGCCGCTGGCGGAGGCGGCGGCAAACCAGGCGGCGCGGCGATGGTGCCGTTCGGCGAGTTCATGCTGACCGGAGCCCGGCCTGGCCTCCGCATCGCCGAACGGCGCCGCGGCGCACGCAAGCGGCGGGGCGACCTCGGCCACACGGCGCAATTCGCGCGCCAGCCAGCCGGCGCGGAAATCCCACCATTCGGCCGAGCAGAATCCGTAGTCGAAGGCGACGTCCGCCAATGGCGCCAGTTCGGCCGGTGCCAGCCCCTGGGTCCAGCCCAGGAAGAGGACCTGTGGCGCCCTGCCGCGCAGGCCGTCGACCAGGTGCGCCCACCACCCCGGCGGTGCGGCATCCAGCGACAGCAGCCGTAATCCGGCCAAACCCGCTTTCAGTGCCTCGTGCAATCGCTCGCACCACCATGCCAGCGCCTCGGGCGCCACCGCGTCGTCGTGAAAGCGCCAGCGCACGCCGGCCTCGGCCGCCGGCCAGCGCGGGTCCGGCAACACGCCCGGATCGGGCAATGCGTGGAACCACTCCGGATGGTGGGCGCGGATCGTCGCGTCGGCAGGCAGCGCCCGCGCCACGTCGACGTCGAGCAGCAGGCCCAGTGCGTGCTCGCGGCAACGGCCCGCCAGCGTCGCGATCGCCGCGTAGCCCTCATCAAGCAGGCTCGCCGGTGCCAGCACGTGGCTGAAGCCGAGCTCAGCCGCATGTTGCAGCCAGGGCGAGTGCGCCCCGCTGGCGGCATCGAACGCGGTGGGCAGGCTGAGGATGCGAGGCGGCGCTGCCGCGTGTGCCGGCATGGTGGCTCCCGGGTTGGAGGATGCACGGCGCTCGCGCGGGTGCCCGGTACCGTCGCCGGCGGGCACGTCCGCTGTCCCCTTGCGCCTGGCCATCAGTCGCCGCGTCGGCGGCTGGCACCGCGCGGCCTGTCCGCGTGGCTGGCCTGCGGCCGATTGGTGTATTGGCGGACGGCTTGCGTGCTGGTGCCGACCGCGGCGATGGCCTCGCGCAGGTCGCGTTCGGAAATGCGCAACTGCTTGGACCAGTACCGCATCGCGAACGGATCTCTGTCGTTGATCGTGTTCAAGGTCCGGTCGGACGGGTTCATTGCATCACCTGTGGCCGCGCGGGGCCGCGGCAGCGCGATCATCTTCGTGGTCGTGCGCTGAAGGCGCCGTCACGGAAAGATGAGACAGTCGTAAACCGTTCCTGCACAGACGCCTCCGGGCACGACCCGCGTGCCCGGTGGCATGCGGCGTGCGGTCGCACCCGAGGGCGCTCCCACGGTCGCGCAGCGCGCCATACTTGCCCCCATGCACGCTACCCCGCTCGCCCGCTTCATCGAGAGCCATCCGCGCCTGTTCGTGCTCACCGGAGCCGGCTGCAGCACCGATTCGGGTATTCCGGACTACCGCGACGCCGATGGCGCCTGGAAGCGCACGCCTCCGGTGACCTATCAGGCTTTCATGGGCGAGGCGTCCACGCGCAAGCGTTACTGGGCGCGCAGCCTGCTCGGCTGGCGCCACTTCGGGCGCGCCGAGCCCAACGGCAGCCATCACGCGCTGCAGCGGCTGGAGGCGCGCGGGCAGCTCGCGCTGCTGGTGACGCAGAACGTGGACGGCCTGCACCAGCGCGCCGGCCATCGCCAGGTGGTCGACCTGCATGGGCGACTGGACGAGGTGCGTTGCATGGCATGCGAATGGCGACAGCCCCGCCATGAATTCCAGCAGTCGCTCGAGCGCCGCAACCCGGCCTGGTCGAAGCTGACGGCTGCCGAGGCCCCGGATGGCGATGCCGACCTGGAAGCGGCGCCGTTCGACGACTTCGACGTGCCACCCTGCCCCGCGTGCGGCGGCGTACTCAAGCCCGACGTGGTGTTCTTCGGCGAGAACGTGCCGCGCCAGCGCGTCATGCAAGCGCTGCAGGCGCTGGAATCAGCCGATGCCGTGCTGGTGGTCGGATCCTCGCTGATGGTGTTCTCCGGCTACCGTTTCGTGCACGCCGCCGCGCGCGCCGGCAAGCCGGTGGCTGCGGTGAACCTGGGACGCACGCGCGGCGATCCGTTGTTGAGCCTGAAGGTGGAGCAGCCGTGCGCCGAGGCGTTGGCGTTCCTGCTCACCTGAGCGCGCGGGCGACGTGGGGTGGGCTTCAGCCCACCGCCTGCTGGGGCAATGGTGGGCTGAAGCCCACCCTACGGACCAGCAGCACTACCGCCGCGAGCGGAAGAACTCGCGCAACATCTCCGCCGATTCGGCGGCCAGCAGACCGCCCTGCACCAGCACGCGGTGGTTGTGGCGCTCGGACACGAGGGTGTCGAATACGCTGCCGGCGGCGCCGGTTTTCGGATCGGTGGCGGCATACACCACCCGTCCGATGCGCGCATGCACCAGCGCCATCGCGCACATCGAGCAGGGCTCCAGCGTCACGTAAAGCGTGGCGCCGACGATGCGGTGGTTGGCCAGCTTCTGGCCGGCCGCGCGCAAAGCCATGATTTCGGCGTGCGCGGTCGGGTCGTGCAGCGTGATGTTGCGGTTCCAGCCGAGTCCGACGATCTGGCCCTCGTGCACCAGCACGGCGCCAACCGGCACCTCGCTCTCCGCATCGCGCGCATGCGCGGCCAGCTGCAGGGCACGGCGCATGCAGGCCTCGTCCTCGGCCGAGAAAGTTGGGGCATGGGAAAGCGGATCGATCATCGGGACCTGGCGAACGGGTGTGTGCGTAACGCGGAGACCTGGCGTGAGGAAGGTTTCAGCCTGCCGCAGTTTCGCCGCGGGGGGGGGGGCGATGGTGGGCTCAAGCCCACCCTACGTCAGGTTTCCACAGCGTCTGGAGCTCACTCCCACTCGATCGTTGCCGGCGGCTTGCCGCTGATGTCGTAGACCACGCGCGAGACGCCGCGCAGTTCGTTGATGATGCGGCTGGAGACTTTGCCGAGGAAATCGTACGGCAGGTGCGCCCAGTGCGCAGTCATGAAGTCGATGGTTTCCACCGCGCGCAGCGCGATCACCCATTCATAGGCGCGTGCGTCGCCCACCACCCCGACGGACTTGACTGGCAGGAATACGGCGAAGGCCTGGCTGGTCTTGTCGTAGAGGTCCGCCTTGCGCAGCTCGTCGATGAAGATTGCATCGGCGCGCGCCAGCAGTTCGGCATATTCGCGCTTCACTTCGCCCAGGATGCGCACGCCCAGGCCCGGGCCGGGGAACGGGTGGCGGTAGACCATCTCGCGCGGCAGACCCAGCGCCACGCCGATGCGGCGCACCTCGTCCTTGAACAGCTCGCGCAGCGGCTCGACCAGGCCCAGCTTCATGTCCTCGGGCAGGCCGCCGACGTTGTGGTGGCTCTTGATGACGTGGGCCTTGCCGGTCTTGCTGCCGGCGGACTCGATCACGTCCGGATAGATCGTGCCCTGGGCCAGCCACTTCACCTGCCCGTGGCCGGCAGCGGTGACCTTGGTCGACTCCTCGTCGAAAATCTCCACGAACAGGCGGCCGATGATCTTGCGCTTGGCCTCCGGGTCGGCGATGCCTTCGAGCGCCTTGAAGTAGCGGTCGGCGGCGTCGACACGGATGACCTTGACGCCCATGTGCTGCGCCATGGTGGCCATCACCTGGTCGCCTTCCTGGAAGCGCAACAGGCCGGTGTCGACGAACACGCAGGTGAGCTGGTCGCCGATCGCCTTGTGCAGCAGCGCGGCGACCACCGAGGAGTCCACGCCACCGGAGAGCCCCAGCAACACGTGGTCGCTGCCGACGTTCTCGCGCACGCGCGCGATCTGGTCCTCGATGATGTTGTCGGCGGTCCACAGTGTGGCGCAGCCGCAGATGTCGGTGACGAAGCGCTTGAGCAGCGCACTGCCCTGCTTCGTATGCGTGACCTCCGGATGGAACTGCACGCCGTACCAGCGCTTGTCCTGGTTTTCCATCACCGCCACCGGAATACGGTCGGTGGTGCCGGTGACGGTGAAGCCCGGCGGCGCCTGGCTGACGTGGTCGCCGTGGCTCATCCAGACGTCCAGCCGGTGCGCATCGGCGTGGTCGCTCAGCCGCTCGAACAGGCGACTGTTGCCTGCGATGTCGACCTGCGCATGGCCGAACTCGCGCTGGTCGGCCGCCTCGGTGGCACCGCCCAGCTGCGCGGCCAGCGTCTGCATGCCGTAGCAGATGCCGAGAATCGGAAGTCCCGACTCGAACACTTCCTGCGGTGCCTTGGGGGCGCCGGGCAGCGTGGTGGACTCGGGACCGCCGGAAAGGATGATGCCCTTGGCGCCGAAACCGGCGATCTGCGCGGGGTCGTGGTCCCACGCCCAGATCTCGCAATAGACGCCGAGCTCGCGCACGCGGCGGGCGATCAGCTGGGTGTACTGCGCGCCGAAGTCGAGGATGAGGATCTTGTCGCTGTGCAGGTCGGTCATGGCTCGGCCTTATAGCTCCCTCTCCCCCGGCGCAGCCGGGGGAGAGGGCTGGGGAGAGGGGGAGGC
The DNA here is from genome assembly GCF_026410505.1 of Frateuria hangzhouensis. Lineage (GTDB taxonomy): Bacteria > Pseudomonadota > Gammaproteobacteria > Xanthomonadales > Rhodanobacteraceae > Frateuria_A > Frateuria_A hangzhouensis. The sequence goes on along the minus strand of NZ_JAPMIU010000001.1, from coordinate 52,914 downwards.
TTTTGGTGGGCGACTGGGAGGAAAAAGCAAAAGCGAGAGGCCTCCCCCTCTCCCAACCCTCGCCCCCGGCTGTGCCGGGAAAGAGGGCCTTGAAGCCAAGTCAGGAATTGAGCCGGTAATTCGGCGCTTCCTTGGTGATCTGGATGTCATGCGGATGCGCCTCGGTGACGCCGGCACCGGTCACCTTCACGAACTGCGCCTTGTGACGCACGTCCTCGACCGTGGCGGCACCCAGGTAGCCCATCGAGGCGCGCAGGCCGCCAATCAGCTGGTGGATGATGTTGCGCAGCGGGCCACGGTACGGCACGCGGCCCTCGATGCCTTCGGGGACCAGCTTGTCGGCATCCGCCTCTTCCTGGAAGTAGCGGTCCTTGGAACCCAGCGCCATCGCGCCCAGCGAGCCCATGCCGCGGTAGCTCTTGTAGGAGCGGCCCTGGAACAGCTCGACTTCGCCGGGCGATTCCTCGGTGCCGGCGAACATCGAGCCGAGCATCACAGTGGACGCGCCGGCGGCCAGCGCCTTGGGGATGTCGCCCGAATAGCGGATGCCGCCATCGGCGATCAACGGAATCTCGTCCTTCAGCGCCGTGGCCACCATGTCGATCGCGGTGATCTGCGGCACGCCGACGCCGGCGACTACGCGCGTGGTGCAGATCGAGCCCGGGCCCACACCCACTTTGACCGCATCCACGCCGGCGTCGAGCAGCGCACGCGCCGCCTCGCCGGTGACGATGTTGCCGGCGATCACCTGCACCTGCGGGTAGCGCTTCTTGACCCAGCCGGCGCGCTCGATCACGCCCTGCGAATGGCCATGCGCGGTATCGACCACCAGCACGTCCACGCCCGCATCGACCAGCGCCTCGATGCGCTGCTCGGTATCGCCGCCGACACCGACCGCGGCGCCGACCAGCAGGCGCTCGTGCGAGTCCTTGGCGGCATGCGGGTTGTCGCGCGCCTTCTGGATGTCCTTGACGGTGATCAGCCCGCGCAGCTGGAAGTCGTCGTTGACCACCAGCACCTTCTCGATGCGGAACTTGTGCAGCAGTTGCAGCACTTCGTCCTGGCTGGTGCCTTCGCGCACGGTCACCAGCTTGTCCTGGCGGGTCATGATGTTGCGCACCGGATCCTCGAGCTTGCGCTCGAAGCGCAGGTCGCGGCTGGTGACGATGCCGATGAGCTTTTCATCATCCACCACCGGCACGCCGGAGATGTTGTGCGAACGGGTCAGCTGCAGCACCTCGCGGATGGAGGTGTTGGGCCCCACGCTGATCGGGCTGCGGATCACGCCCGCCTCGAACTTCTTCACCAGGCGCACTTCGGCGGCCTGCTGCGCGGCGGTCATGTTCTTGTGGATGATGCCGATGCCACCCTGCTGGGCCATGGTGATGGCCAGCCGCGCCTCGGTCACGGTGTCCATGGCGGCGGACACGATGGGAATGTTCAGGCGCAGGTTGCGGGTGAGCCGCGTGGAGGTGTCGACGTCGCGTGGGAGAACGGCCGAGTGGGCCGGAACGAGGTACACGTCGTCGTAGGTCAGTGCCTCGGCGAGGATGCGCATGCGGGTGGGTCTCGCTGCAAAGATGGGATTATACGCGCGTGGCTGTAATGGTCGCCAGATGCGGCCAACCTGTAGGAGCCCACTTGTGGGCGATGCTCTGGCACGGATCCGGTATCGAGCCCGTTATCGAACAAGAGCATTGCCCGGGCTACGCGCGGGCTTCGGCAGCCTCGAGGGTGTTTTCCATCAGCGTGGCGACGGTCATGGGCCCCACGCCGCCGGGCACCGGCGTGATCCAGCTGGCGCGTTCGGCCGCGGGAGCGAACTCGACGTCGCCCACCAGCCGTCCGTCATCCAGCCGGTTGATGCCGACGTCGATCACCACCGCGCCGGGCTTGACCCATTCGCCCCTGACCAGCCCCGGCCGGCCCACCGCGACGATCACGATGTCGGCCTGGCGCACGAACGCTTCCAGGTCGCGGGTGAAGCGGTGGCAACAGGTCGTGGTGCAACCGGCGATCAGCAGCTCCAGCACCAGCGGACGGCCGACGTGGTTGGACACGCCGACCACCACCGCATGCTGTCCGCGCACCGGGCGATCGGTGTGCCCGAGCAACGTCATCACGCCCTTGGGCGTGCACGGGCGCAGGCCGAAACGGCGCAGCGCGAGGCGGCCGACGTTGACCGCCTGGAAGCCGTCGACGTCCTTGCCGGCGTCGATGCGATCGACCAGCGCGTCCTCGTCGATGTGCGGCGGCAGCGGCGACTGCACCAGGATACCGTGTACCGCCGGGTCGGCATTGAGCTGGTCGATCAGGGCGAACAGTTCCGCCTGGGTCGTGCTCGACGGCAGGTCGTAGTCGAACGAGCGGAAGCCGACCTGGTGGCAGGCCTTGCGCTTGTTGCGCACGTACACCGACGAGGCCGCGTCGTCGCCCACCAGCACCACCGCCAGGCCCGGTTCCGGTTGGCCCTGCGCCTTGCGCTCGGCCACGCGCCGCCCTACCCGCTCGAGCAATTCCTGAGCGATGCGTTTGCCGTCGAGGATGCGTGCGGTCATGGGCCTGCCTGTTCTGCGAAGGCGCCTATTATCCCGGGGCGACGGAACCTGCACAAACGCAACCTGTCCCGTAGGGTGGGCTTCAGCCCACCGTGCCCGGCAGTGCAAGACCACGGTGGGCTCAAGCCCACCCTACGGCCCGCGACCCATGGAGCTGTTGTGTCCCTGCCTCTCGACCTGGAACTTGCCCATGGCCCGCTGCGCCTTCGCCCGTGGCAGCCGGCCGATGCGCCGGCGCTGCACCTGGCGGTGCAGGAATCGCTGGAAACCGTCGGCCGCTGGCTGCCCTGGTGCCATGCCGGTTACGACCTGCGCCAAGCGCAGGCGTGGATACGGCACTGCCGCGAAGGCTGGATGGCGGACGAGCATTTCGCGTTCGGCGTATTCGAACGCGGCAGCAATGCCCTGCTCGGCAGCGTGGGACTGAACCAGCGCAACTTCGCACACCGCAGCGCGGCGTTGGGCTACTGGGTGCGCCAGTCGCGACAGGGCGATGGCATCGCGCGGCAGGCGGCGAGACTGGCGGCCCGGTTCGGTTTCAGGACGCTGGGGCTGGCCCGCATCGAGATCGTGGTGCTACCGGACAACCACGCAAGCCGGCGCACCGCCGAGCAGGCGGGGGCGCGCTTCGAAGCAATCGCTCGGCACCGGATCTGGACGCACGAAGCGGCCAGGGACGCGGCGGTCTATGCGCTGGTACCCGGGGATCTCGCACCGCAAGGTTGAGATCCCGCCCTTGCAGGAGTTGCGGGCGATGCTTTCAAGACCGCACTGGAGCGGGCTCCCGCAGAGGAGCGCGCTTGCCGCTACTTCTTGCGCTTCTTCATCTCGCGGATCATCCGCTGGCGCTTGCGTTGCTGGCCCTCGGTGAGGACATTCTTGCGGCCGGCGAACGGGTTCTCGCCGTCGCGGAAGTCGATCCGGATCGGCGTGCCTTCCATCTTGTAGCGCTTGCGGAAGAAGTTTTCGAGGTAACGGCGGTAGGCCGGCGCGATGTGCTTGGTGCGGCTGCCGTGGATCACGATGGTCGGCGGGTTGGAACCGCCCGGATGCGCGAAACGCAGCTTGGGCGCGTGGCCGCGGACCAGCGGCGGCTGGTAGGCCTCGTACGCTTTTTCCAGCGCGCGGGTGAGGTCGGCCGATGTCAGTTCGCGCGTGGCCGAGGCATGCGCGCGCACGATGGCGCGCATCAGCTCGCGCAGGCCCGAGCCGTGCAATGCCGAGATGAACACCGTCTTGGCCCAGTCCACGAATACCAGCTTGCGCTCGAGCGTGCGCTGGCATTGCTCGCGCTGGTACGGATCCATGCCGTCCCATTTGTTGGCGGCGATGACCAGTGCGCGGCCCTCTTCCATCGCGTGGCCGATCAGGGTCAGGTCCTGGTCGGCGAGGTTCTCGCGGGCGTCGATCATCAGCACCACGACCTGGGCGGCGGCCATCGACTGCAGCGTCTTGATGACGCTGAATTTCTCCACGGCCTCTTCCACCCGCGCACGACGCCGCACGCCGGCGGTGTCGATGAGCGTGTAACGCTTGCCGTCGCGCTCCAGCGGGACGCGGATCGGGTCACGCGTGGTGCCGGCGACGTCCGAAACGATCAGTCGATCTTCGCCGAGCAGGCGGTTGATCAGGGTCGACTTGCCGGCGTTGGGGCGGCCGACGATGGCCACGCGGACGCCTTCGTCCACGCCCGCCTCGGCCAGCTCGTCACGGTCCGGCGGCAGCAGCGGCAACGCCGCGGCGATGAGGTCCTCCGTGCCGCGGTTGTGTGCGGCCGACAGCGGCAGCGTGGTGGCGATGCCGAAGCGGGCGAACTCGGCCAGCGCGGTTTCTTCGTCCAGCCCGTCGGTCTTGTTGACCGCAGTGATGATCGGCTTGCCGCTGCGGCGCAGCTCGCCCAGGATGCCCTGGTCCTGCGGCAGCAGGCCGTCGCGGGCGTCCACCACGAACACCAGCACCTGCGCCTCCTCGATCGCCAGGCGTACCTGCTGGGCGGTGAGCGCGTCGATACCTTCCTCGACGCCGGACAGGCCGCCGGTGTCGACCACCACGAACGGACGCGGGCCAAGATGGCACACGCCGTAATGCCGGTCGCGGGTGACACCCGGCATGTCGGCCACCAGGGCGTCGCGGCTGCGCGTCAGTGCATTGAAGAGGGTCGATTTACCGACATTGGGACGACCGACCAGGGCGACGACGGGCAGCATGATTGAGCATCTACCTGCGAGCGGCGATCAGCGCGCGCCGCCGAGGCGGTAAGCCGCGATGCGGCCTTCCACGTCCTCGACGTACACGATATCGCCCACCACCAGCGGCTGGGCACGGATGGCGTGGCGGGACAGGCGCTCGCGCGCGGCCACTGCACCGTCGCCGGTCTGCAGCCAGTGCACGTAGCCCTCGATGTCGCCGACCACCACATAGTCACCCTGCACCGCCGGCCCGGTCAGCCAGCGGTACTTGAGCTTGTCGTTCTTCCACATCTCGGTGCCGGAGCTCTTGTCGAACGCCCACACCTGCGAGTCCTCGTCCACCGCGTAGATCGCATTGCCGTGCACGGCCAGCGAGCCATAGGTGGAGAACGGGTGGGTCCACAGCGGACGGCCGCTGGGGCCGTCGATGGCCATCAGGTTGCCGTGGTAAGCGGCGCCGTAAAGCGTGCGGCCGTCGAGCACGATCGCGCCGTCGGCGTCGTCCAGGCGCTCGATCTCGGTGCGGCCTTCGCCGCTGGCCAGGTTCTGCTCCCACAGCTTCTCGCCGTTGTCCAGGCGCAGCGCGACCAGCTTGCCGCCGTCGCTGCCGAAGAAGATCACGCCATTGGCGACCAGCAGCGGACCGTTGCCGCGCAGGCTGAGCAGCGGCACTTCGCTCTGGTCGTAGACCCAGCGGCGCTCGCCATTGGCGGTATCCAGGCCATAGACGCGGCCGTCGCCGGTGCGCACCACCACCAGGTCGCCCACGATCACCGGCGAGGCGAGCACTTCGGACTTGAGCGTGGCTTCCCAGCGTGGGCTGCCGTCTTTCGCGTTGACCCCATAGACGTGGCCGTCCAGGGTGCCGACCGCGAGCAGGTCGCCGCTGACGGCCGGACCGCCTGCATAGAAGGCGTCCTTGCGGTCCTTGTCGCCCCAGCCGAACCAGCCGTGGGTGCGCGAGCTCTTGGACCAGAGCGTCTTGCCGGTGGCTGCGTCGAGCGCGACCAGCTTGCCGTCGGCGCTATCGGCATACAGCACGCCGTCGACCACCGTCGGGCGCAGGCGCACGCCGGTTTCCGCGGCGCCATCGCCAATGCTTTCGCGCCACAGGCGGGTGACCTGGACGGTGGGCTGGAAGTCCTTGGACAGCGGCGTCGGCGGCTTGACGTTCTCCTTCTTGGAGCTGTGGCAGCCGGCCAGTGCGACCAGGCCGACCAATGCCACCAACGCGGCGCGCTTCATGCCGATCCGGGTTTTGCCAAGTACCTTCATGCGCCCTGCTTCCCGGCCACGGCCAGATCGTCGAGTTTGAGTTGCAAGGCAGCGCGCTGCGGCGCGTCTTCATCCATCGCGGCCAATGCCGCTTGGTAGGCCTTGCGCGCGTCATCCGCGCGACCAAGCTTGACCAGCGTATCGCCGCGTAGTTCCTGGCGCAGCGCTTCGTAGCCCTTGGCGGTGACGGTGTCGAGCGTGGTCAGCGCGTCGTTGCCCTTGCCGGCGGCCAGTTGCACCTTGGCCACGCGCAGCTCGATCAGCGGTTTGAGCACGTTGTCGCCGACGTGATTGCGCGCCCACTGCAGGGAGGCCAACGCCTTGTCCAGCTGTTTGGCCTCGACCTGGCGCTTGGCGAGATCGCTGGCGGCAAGCACCGCGTAGGTCGACTTGGCGTAGTCCTTCTGCAGGCGGTCGACCAGCTGGTCGGCCTGGCTGCCCTTGCCGGCGGCCAGCGCGCTTTGCAGCTGCTGGTAGATGTTGGCCGCTTCCATCTGGCGCGTGGCCTGGTGGTTGCGCCACTGCTGCCAGCCGAAAATCGCGACCAGGCCGATGACGATGCCGATAAGAATGGACAGGCCGTTCTGGCGCAACCATTGCTGTACGCGTTCGCCCTGTTCGTAATCGTCGTATGCGTCGAATGCCATGCAATTGTCCGTCAAAAGCGCGCGCCGCGACGGCGTGGGCCGACCCGGCGCGGGGCGAAGAGTGAGTTGGGAAAAGCCATGACCGCGCGCGTGGCGCGGTCAATGGGCAAGCATAACCGAAGGACCGCTGCCGCGGGCAGTGGGAATAGCCCGGGCTTCGAAAAGCGGCCCGCGTCGAAGCGGCGTTCCGAACGCGCTCGTGACGCAGCCGGCCGGCCAGCGAGGGCCGCGGTACCGGACCGATCAGGCGTCGCTGGGCTTGCCGTTCCGCACGCGGAAGTGCGCCACGTTGGCGTGCCGGTAGGTCTCCAGCGACAGCGGCTGGCCGTCGATGCTCACCTTGGCGGCGCCGGCGTTGCCGATGCGCACGTCCAGCGGCTGGGCGCTGGTCCAGGTCCGGTTGCTGCCAGCCGGCAGCAGGCCGTACTCCAGGCGCGAACCATCGGCGGCAACGACCTCGACCCAGCTCGCCTCACCCAGCTGGACGGTGAGGCTGTGGCCGCCAGGCACGGCAGCCACGGGGGCGGGTGCAGGGGCCGACGTCGCGGTAGCGGGACGGGCCGCGGTCAGGCTGCCGCCGTCCAGGCCAGGGAAGGGCGCCATCGAGGCCATCAGCGGCTGCTCGTCGGCGCCCGGCTGGCTGGCCGAAGCGGCCGCAGTCGTTCCGGCGCTGCCGGCCGCGTGGATTGATGCGTCCTGCTGCGCTACCGGCGTTGCGTCAAGCGGCGCCAGGTGGCTCAGATCGCGATCGAGCGTGCCGCGCACGCCCAGCCACACCATCGGCACCACGATCACCGCCGTCAGCACCACGTAGGTGGCGGCGGTGGCGTAGCGCTCGAGCAGGTAGCGCGAATGCGACATGCCGCCGGTGGCCACCAGCGTGGGAACGGTGCGCTTGATGCTCGCCAGCTCCGCCTTGATGGCGTCCTCGTCCACGCCAAGGTGGCGGGCGTATTTGGTGATGTAACTGGCGAGGTAGACGGCGTAATCGATGCCGTCGCGCTGGTCGCTCTCCAGCTGGCGCAACACGCGCGCCGGGAGCTTGAGCGCGTGCGCGCAGGCTTCGATGTCCAGGCCGCGCGCTTGGCGCGCACTGCGCAGGCGGGTGCCGAAACTGGATGGTTCGTCCGACGGGCCGTCCGTGATCGCCGCAACGGCGAACAGATCAATCGCACGAAGGCCGGGATTGGGCTGCTGGGAGGTCATGGGCTAGCGGGTGCGTCGAGGGCGCGGGCCTGCTCCGAATCCGGGAACTGGCCTTGCAGTCGCCTGCGGTAAGTGTGGGCAGCATCCGTATTGCCCAGACGGGTTTCGATGTCGTGGCCGAGCTTGAGCGCCACGGCGCTAGGCTGACCCAGCGCTTCGAAGCGCTGGATGAACGCCCGCGCGCGGAAGGCGTCGTTGTTCAGATAAAGCACGTTGGCCAATTGCAGCAGCGCGTCGCCATTCTTCGGATTGGTGTCCAATGCCTTGCGCAGGCTGGCTTCGGCGCCGGGCAGGTCATGCATGTGCAACTGGCAGATGCCCTGGTTGGTCCAAGCCACGTCGGGCGTGGGATAGAACGGATCCTTCACGGCCTTGCGGAAATAGCCCAATGCCTCGGCACCCTTGCCGATGCGGCAAAGAAAGGTGCCCAGGTTGTTGTTCGGCATGCCTTTGTCCGGCTCGAGCTGCGCCGCGCGTCGGTAGTGCTGCTCGGCCTGCTCGGGACGATTGATGCGCTCTTCCAGCACGGCCAGCACGGTGTGCGCCGGCGCGTAGTCCTGGTCGAACTGCAACGCCCGGTTGAGCTTCTCCATGGCGGTCTTCAGGTCGCCGTTGGCCATGTACTGCTGGCCGAGCTCGGTGTGGATGCGCGCGGCGTCCTCGGCCTGCTGGCTCTTGCTGGTATGCGGCAGCCTGCCGCCGAGACTCCCGGTCTCGGTGGTCGTGGTCACGCACCCAGCCAACGCAAGCGCCAGCGCTGCCCCCATCCAGCGTTCAAGACGCATGCGCGACTCCTTCTCCGTGCTCGAGGCGTTTGCGGAATTCGGCCTGGCGGCGGGTGCGATCGAGCACCTGGCCCTTGAGCTGGCCGCAAGCCGCATCGATGTCGTCGCCACGCGTGCGGCGCAGCATGGTGAGGATGTTGGCGTTGAGCAGTTGGGTCTGGAACGCGCGGATGGTGTCGGCGTCGGAGCGCTCGAAGCGGGTGCCAGGGAAGGGATTGAACGGGATCAGGTTGACCTTGCAGGTCGGCAGCTTGCGCATCAGCTTGATCAGCTGGCGGGCGTGTTCGGGCTGGTCGTTGATGCCCTTCATCAGCGTGTATTCGAAGGTGATCGAGGTGCGCGGCTTGCGCGCGACCCAGCGCTGGCAGGCGCCGATCAGCTCGGCGATCGGGTAACGCTTGTTGAGCGGCACCAGCTCGGTGCGCAACTCGTCATTGGCCGCGTGCAGCGACACCGCCAGCGAGACGTCGATCGCATCGGACAGCTTGTCGATCATCGGCACCATGCCGGCGGTGGACAGCGTCACGCGCTTGGCGGCCAGCCCGAAACCAAGATCGTCGCGCATCAGGCTCATCGCCTTGACCACGTTGTCGAAGTTCAGCAGCGGCTCGCCCATGCCCATCATCACCACGTTGGTGATGCGCCGGTTCTGGTGCGTGACGTTGCCCAGATGCTTGGCCGCCACCCACATCTGGCCGATCACCTCGGCCGTGGACAGGTTGCGGTTGAAGCCCTGCGCACCGGTGGAGCAGAACTGGCAATTGAGCGCGCAGCCGACCTGCGAGGACACGCACAGCGTGCCGCGGGTCGGCTCGGGGATGTACACCGCCTCGATGGCGTTGCCGCCATCCATGCCGAGCAGCCACTTGTGCGTGCCGTCGGCTGCGGCCTTGTCCAGCAGCGTCTTCGGCGGACCGACGTAGCACGTGGCCTCGAGCTTGGCGCGCAGCGCCTTGCCCACGTCGGTCATCTTGCCGAAGTCGTCTTCCAGGTGGTGGTACATCCACTTCATCACCTGCTCGGCGCGATAAGGCTTCTCGCCGAGCTGCGCGAAGAAATCACGCAGCCCCTGGCGATCGAAATCGAGCAGGTTGACCTTGTCGCTTGCGGCTTTGGGGTCGTTCGACGAAGTGGGTACAGCCTGGTTCACAACTTATCTCACCGCGGGAGGACGTCCGTTTCCGGGAAAAAGTAAGCGATCTCGACCTTGGCGGTTTCGGCGGCATCGGAGCCGTGCACCGCGTTGGCGTCGATCGAATCGGCGAAGTCGGCGCGGATCGTGCCCGGCGCGGCTTCCTTCGGGTTGGTGGCACCCATCAGGTCGCGATGCTTCAGCACGGCGTTCTCGCCCTGCAGCACCTGGATCATCACGGGGCCGGAGATCATGAACTCGACCAGCGCGTTGAAGAACGGGCGCTCCTTGTGCACCGCGTAGAAGCCTTCGGCCTCCTTGCGGGAGAGCTGCTTCATCTTGGCGGCGATGACCTTCAGGCCGGCCTGCTCGAAACGGGCGTAAATCTGGCCGATCACGTTCTTGGCGACGGCATCGGGCTTGATGATGGAAAGGGTGCGCTCCAGCGCCATGGGTCTGCTCCGGAAAACTGGTATCTGAATGGGCTATCGGCTCACTTGCCGACCAATGTAGGGCCAAATCCGACACGAAATACGGATTTAGCTCACGAAAGTTTGACAGATTCTAACCTGATCGCAAGCGGGCTGGGCGTGAAGCGAACGGCCGTTTGACGTGCTGGAAGCGCCGCGCGTATGCTCAAACGATCGTTTGATTCCCTGCCGATGAGCGAGCCTACGCGTGAACAGTTCCGCCTCGACCAAGGAGCGCATCCTCACCGCCGCCGAGCTGCTGTTCGCCCAGCGTGGCTTTGATGGCGCGTCGTTGCGCCAGTTGACGGCCGCCGCCGGGGTCAACCTGGCTGCCGTGAACTACCACTTCGGATCCAAGGACAAGCTGGTCGAGGAAGTGTTCCGCCGCCGCCTGGATACGCTGAACGCGCACCGACTGGCCGCACTGTCGAAAGTGGCCGGCCAGCCGGGAACCACGCTGGAAACCGTGCTGGACGCCTTCATCCGCCCTGCCCTGGCGCTCTCCAGCGACGGCAGCGGCTCGTTGTTCATGCGCGTGCTGGCGCGCGCGTTCGCCGAGCATGACGACCATCTGCGCCAGTTCCTGTCCGAGAACTACGGCCACGTCATGCGCCAGTTCACCGCCGAGTTCGCCCGCCTGCTGCCCGGTTTGAGCCGCGAGGAGCTGTACTGGCGCATCGACCTGGTCACCGGCGCACTGACCCATGCCATGTCCGGCTTCGGCATGATCCAGCGCAAGGGCGACGTCAGCGAAGCGACCCACCGCGAGCAGACCATCGCGCATCTGATCCGCTTTGCCGTGGCCGGTCTGAGCCATCCCTGATTCGCTGACTTGACTGACCGGCCACGGCCGGCTCCTAGCCTCTTTCCATTTCGCTGTCCGCATCCCCTGGAGAAGCCAATGCCCGCAACACTACGCATCCGCAAGGCCGCCGTGCTGGGCGCCGGCGTCATGGGCGCGCAGATCGCCGCGCACCTGACCAACGCCGGTGTCGAAACCGTGCTGTTCGACCTGCCCGCCAAGGAAGGGCCCAAGAGCGGTATCGCGCTCAAGGCCATCGAGAACTTGAAGAAGCTCTCGCCCGCGCCGCTGGCGGACAGGAACCTGGCGTCCGCGATCATTCCGGCCAACTACGACGAAGACCTCGACCACCTCAAGGAAGTCGACCTGGTCATCGAGGCGATCGCCGAGCGGATGGACTGGAAGCTCGATCTCTACAGGAAGATCGCCTCGCACCTGTCGAAGACCGCGGTCATCGCCTCCAACACGTCGGGCCTGTCGATCAATACGCTGGCCGAAGCGCTGCCGGAAGAAATGCGCCACCGCTTCTGCGGCGTGCACTTCTTCAACCCGCCGCGCTACATGCATCTGGTCGAGCTGATCCCGACCCGGCTCACCGATGCCTCGGTGGTCGAAGGCCTGGAAGCGTTCCTCGCCACGACGGTTGGCAAGGGCGTGGTCATTGCCAGGGACACCCCGAACTTCATCGGCAACCGCATCGGCGTGTTCTCGATGCTGGCGACCATGCACCACACCGGGCAGTTCAAGCTGGGCTTCGACACGGTCGATGCGCTGACCGGACCTGCGATCGGCCGTCCGAAGAGCGCGACCTACCGCACAGCCGACGTGGTCGGCCTGGACACCATGGCGCACGTGATCAAGACCATGGGCGACACACTCGCCGACGATCCGTGGCACAAGTACTTCAAGACGCCGGCGGTGCTGCAGGGCCTGATCGACGCCGGTGCGCTGGGCCAGAAGACCGGCGCCGGCTTCTACAAGAAGGTCGGCAAGGACATCCTGGTGCTTGATGCGGCCAAGGGCGACTACGTGCCGTCCGGGCAAAAGGCGTCCGAGGAAGTCGCCGCCATCCTCGCGATCAAGGATCCAGCCGGGAAGTTCGCCAAGCTGCGTGCTTCGGCTGACCCGCAGGCGCAGTTCCTGTGGGCCGTCTTCCGCGATCTCTTCCACTACACCGCCTACCACCTGGCGGACATCGCCGACACCGCGCGCGACGTCGACCTCGCCATCCGCTGGGGCTATGGCTGGAAGCTCGGTCCGTTCGAGACCTGGCAGGCCGCCGGCTGGCAGCAGGTCGCCAGCTGGATCGAAGAGGACATCAAGGCCGGCAAGGCGATGAGCGACGCTCCGCTGCCCGGCTGGGTCACCGACGGACGCAACGGCGTGCACGGCAAGGAAGGTTCCTGGTCGGCCGCCGCCGGCAACTACAAGCCGCGCTCGCAGCATCCGGTCTACGCACGCCAGTTATTCCCCGACGCGATCCTGGGTGAGAAGTTCGACCAGGGCACCACTGTCTGGGAGAACGACGGTGTGCGCCTGTGGACGCTGGGCGAGGACGGCGTGGGCATCCTCTCGTTCAAGACCAAGATGCACACGGTCAACGACCACGTGCTCGACGGCATCCAGCACGCCATCGGCGTGGCCGAGGAAAAGCTCAAGGCGGTCGTGATCTGGCAGACCAGTGAGCCGTTCTCCGCCGGCGCGGATCTGAAGGGCGCGCTGGGTCTGCTGAAGGACGGCAAGTTCGACGCCTTCCAGGCGATGGTCGAGAATTTCCAGCGCACCAGCATGCGCATCAAGCACTCGCTCGTTCCCGTGGTTGCCGCCGTGCGCGGCCTGTGCCTGGGTGGCGGCTGCGAATTCCAGATGCACTCGGCCCGCACCGTGGCCGCGCTGGAAAGCTATATCGGCCTGGTCGAGGCGGGCGTGGGCCTGCTGCCGGCCGGCGGTGGGCTGAAGGAACTGGCCGTGCGCGCCGCGCAGGCCAACCCGGCCGATCCGTTCGAATCGCTGAAAAAGGTGTTCGAGACGGTGGCGATGGCCAAGGTGTCCGGCAGTGCGCTGGAAGCCAAGCAGTTGGGCCTGCTGCGTGAGGCGGACGTGGTGGTGTTCAACAGCTACGAGCTGCTGCACGTGGCCAAGTCCGTCGCCGCCGCATTGGCCGAAAGCGGCTGGCGCCCGCCCCTGCCCGCCCGCGCGATCCCGGTCGCCGGCGATACCGGCACGGCCACCTTCAAGGCCTCGTTGGTCAACCTGCAAGCCGGCTACTTCGCCTCCGAACACGACGTGGGCATCGCCAGCCGTATCGCCGACACGCTGTGTGGCGGCGGCATCGAGCGCGGCTCGCTGGTCGACGAGGCCTGGCTGCTGGCGCTGGAGCGCAAGCACTTCGTGGAACTGGCGAAGACCGAAAAGACCCAGGCCCGCATCGCCCACACGATGACGACGGGGAAGCCGTTGAGGAACTGAGGCGGTACGGGATTCGAGATTCGGGATCCGGGATTCGTAGAGCTGGCAAGCCCCTGCGTCCCGAGACCATGTGGCCAAACATTATTGGAAGCGCCGGGTGGACGGGGATTCCAGGATGACGTCGAACTGCTCTGACGAATCCCGACTCCCGACTCCCCCATGCCGCCTTCCGGAGAAACCCAAATGACCAAGCAAATCCAGGACGCCTACATCGTCGCCGCCACCCGCACGCCGGTGGGCAAGGCGCCGCGCGGCGTCTTCAAGAACACCCGTCCGGACGACATGCTCGCCCACGTAATCCGCGCGGTGATGGCGCAGGCGCCGGGCATCGACCCGCAGCGCATCGGCGATGCCGTGATCGGCTGCGCCATGCCCGAGGCCGAGCAAGGCATGAACGTGGCGCGCATCGGCGTGCTGCTGGCCGGCCTGCCGCACACCGTGCCGGGTGCCACCATCAACCGCTTCTGCTCCTCGGGCCTGCAGGCCGTGGCCTACGCGGCCGATGCGATCCGCCTGGGCGAGGCCGACCTGATGATCGCCGGCGGTACCGAGAGCATGAGCATGGTGCCGATGATGGGCCACAAGGTGGCGATGAATCCGGCCATCTTCGACAACGAGCACATCGGCATCGCCTACGGCATGGGCATCACCGCCGAGAACGTGGCCAAGCAGTGGAAGGTCAGCCGCGAGGAGCAGGACGCCTTCGCCGCGCGCAGCCACGAACGCGCCCTGGCCGCCCAGGCCGCCGGCGAGTTCAAGGACGAGATCACCCCGTTCCAGCTCGATGACCATTACCCCGACCTGTCCACCGGCGGCATCAAGACCGACAGCCGCCTCATCAGTCAGGACGAAGGCCCGCGCCCGGGCAGCACGCCCGAGGTGCTGGGCAAGCTCAAACCCGTGTTCCGCAACGGCCAGTTCGGCGGCAGCGTCACCGCCGGCAACTCCAGCCAGATGTCCGACGGCGCTGGCGCCGTGCTGATCGCCAGCGAAAAGGCCATCAAGGAATACAACCTGCAGCCGCTGGCCCGCTTCGTCGGCTTTGCCGTCGCCGGCGTGCCGCCGGAAGTGATGGGCATCGGCCCGAAGGAAGCCATCCCGCTGGCGCTCAAGCGCACCGGCATCAGCCAGGACCAGCTTGACTGGATCGAGCTCAACGAAGCCTTCGCCGCGCAGGCACTGGCCGTGATGAAGGATCTGGAACTCGATCCGGCCAAGGTCAATCCGCTGGGCGGCGCCATCGCGCTGGGCCACCCGCTCGGCGCCACCGGTGCGGTGCGCGTGGCCACGCTGGTGCACGGCATGCGCCGACACAAGCAGAAGTACGGCATGGTGACCATGTGCATCGGCACCGGCATGGGCGCGGCCGGCATCTTCGAGGCGCTCTGACGCCCGCCCTCCGCACGCCCAACAAAAAAGCCAGCGCCTTGCGGCGCTGGCTTTTCTTTCGGCCGCGTCAGCGCCCGATGTCGATGCCTTACTGTTGGCCGGCGACCGCATCCTGGCCATCGAAGTCCACCTTGATGCCGCGGCCCACGATCACCGGCACGTTCACGTGCTTGGCAACCGGCTGGCCGTTCTCCGACAGCGTCACCGTGTAGACGCCGACCGGCAGCTGGCGGATCGCATAGCGACCCTTTTCGTCCACCTGGACTTCGCGCCGCGTGCCGTTGGTCGTGCTCTTTGCGACAACACTGCTGCCGGCCGGCGCGTTGCCGAACACCTTGCCCGCAGTGGCCTGCGCGTAGACGGCGGTGGAACCAGCCATGCCGAAGGCCGCGACGGCTGCCGCCATCACGAACGCCCGCACGGACTGGCCACGACGGGTCGAACCCGTTTTGATCGAGTGGAGGTTCTTCATGGTTTTTCCTTGTCGTTATCGATGTGGGAGAACCATGGGCCGCCAGGGGTTTGACGTTACGCCCATGGATCGTGCGGATGGCAAATCGCCAGCGCCACAAGACGCCGCAGAATCACCACCTGCAGCCGCGCACCAGGCATCAGCCTCCGTGCGGACGCGCGAAGCGTACCCGATGCCCCGACGGCGCCGAAGGGTCAAAAGTCATTGTGCTATCGGCTGGCAAAACGGTTGCGGGAAGGCGCATGCCCGCGTGTACCGGATCCGTACCATGGGTCATGATCCAACCGCCCGACAGCCATGGATTTTCTGTTTCCACAGGCGCGCACCTGCACGGCCGCATGCGGGAACCTCGAACAACTTCCTTCGCGACGCTTTTGTAGGAGCCCACTTGTGGGCGATGCCCTTACGCCTGATTGCGCCGCCAAAACCATCGCCCACAAGTGGGCTCTACAGTGGGCGACGGAAGCTTTCGGGGTTTTTCGAGGTTCCCATGCGGGCCTGGCGGCTCCTTCCACGAAGCCGCGAGGCACCCTTTTGCCACGCGTGCAGGAACGCCTTTGGACGGCGCGCATCGGACCAGAACGAAAAGCGCCCGACACCTCCCGGCGCCGGGCGCAAGCTGATGAGCTTTCGCATCGAGGTGGGCAATCGTCCCGATCACCCGCCCAGCCTTGCCTGGGCTAGTTCGCCGCGAGCTCCGTACACCGTCCGTAGCCACAACCCATGTCCACCCTGGAACCGCGGTCCACATAGACCTGCACGCTCGGGTGCCGGGCCCGCGGTTGGCCGTGATCGAGCACGGTGACCGTGTAGATGCCTATCGGCAGCCACCCGACCTGGTAGCGCCCCTTGGCATTGACGGGAATCGTGCGATTGATGCCGAACTCCGCGCTGCTGACCTGAACCATGGCGCCTGCCGGCGCGTCGCCGAAGACACTGCCTTTCGTCACCGCGGCCTGGGACGCGCCGGAGCCTGCCGCGGCGCAGATGCCAACGACGGCGACCAAAGCCATGTTCCTTGCCAGTGAGCGACGGGATACGCGCGGATGAATCGAGAAGGATGCGTTCATGGGGATACCTGCTCTCATCGACGTGGGGGACCCACGAGCAGCCAGGGGTTTGGCCAACGCTCATGAGGGTTTGGACGGTCCACCTACCAAGCGCACGGCTGATCGCCTGGAACAGGCACCGCCTACGGCCATCCGATCGATGATTACGCCATCCACCAGACGGCGCGAGCAGCGTATTCCGACCATGGCGGCCAGCTAGGGCCAAAGGTCATACCCCAGCAGGAAATTGCGTCAAGGCTTCATCACGCGAAGTGGTCGGAACCAACCAATCGGCCGACGTCCTCTCGCACGCGACCGTTTTTTTTCAGGAGACCGGAGATCCGGCAGTCGCCCGGGGGAATCGCACAGCCGTGGGCTACGGCGCGTTGTCGAGAGCATGACCATTACGTTCCCCGGTAAAGCACGGTGATCAAAAAAAAGGCCCCGCGTGCGGGGCCCTCCTTTTTCCATCGATTCCGGCGGATCAGCCGGCGTGCTTGTCCAGCCACGCGTCGATTTCCGGCAGGCGATCCTGGCGGATCATCATGCGGTACTTGATGTTTGCCACCACCTGCCTGGCCACGCGGCGCGACGTCGGCGCGATGTACTTCTGCGCGTAGTCCTGGATCTTCTCGATCATCTCCGGCTTGGTCGAGCTCGCGCCGAGCACCGGATAGTAGCGGCTGCTGGAAGTCGAATCGACCAGCTTGTCCACCTGCTCCCGATGCGCCACGGCGAAGTCGAACGCCGCTTCGGGATGGTAGTAACCCACCGCGCGGATCATGCCGGCGCTGTTGGTCGCACCCGGCTCGTCGGTAAGCGCCAGCTTGAGCGCACGCTGGGCCAGCGCGTCATTCTCGGGGATCGAGAGCATGCTGTAGAGCTGGTCCTTGATCAGCGGGGTCGTCTCCGCCTTCGCCTGCGCGTGCAGATGATCCCAGGTCGCCGGGTCGGCCTTCTGCGCGACGATCGCGGTGATGGTCTTGCGCAGCGCCACCGGCATCGCCGAGGGGTCGGTCTTCTGCGCGGCGAAACGGCGGCGGGCCTCGTTGATCACCTGCTCGTCACCCAGGTCCGCCATGACACCAACCAGCGTCTGGCGCAGATTGGCGGTCGGCGCGCTCTCGCCCGCCTTCGCTTCCCAGCCGACCTTGGCGAACACCGGCTGCAGCTGGCCCAGCGCGAACGTGCGCAGGCGCTGCTGGCGGGCCTTGTCGCCGCGGTAGTAGTTGTCCAGCGACGACAGGTAGCCGGCCACTTCCGACCACACCTGCGGGTCGGCGTCGGCCGGGGTCGCCGTGATCAGCGCCAGCACGTTGGACACCGGCTCGTTGCCGGCCATGCCCAGCGCCCAGGTGTCACCCAGCAGACCAAGCTGGTCGATCGGCGCGAGCTTGGCGAACTGGCCCTTCAGGGCATCGAAATTGTTCTGCGCGTACAGCGTGCGGTAGTAGCCCGTCTGGCCGGCGTTGACCAGCACCGGACCACAGCCGGGCACGGTCAGCGTGGCCTTCCCGTCCACCACGGTGCGAACCGTCTCGCCGCCGACCGTCTTGGCGATCACCGGCACGTGCCAGCGCAGCGGCTGCTTGTTCGGCCGGTCGCGGGTGAACTCGCCCTGGCGCAGCGCGATGGTGGTCTTGCCGTTGGAGCACGCCGCCGCGCGCACCTCGATCATGGGAATGCCCGGCTGCAGCGTGAAGTCATGCGCGATCTGCGTAATCGGCTTGCCGGCCGCGGCCTGCACCGACTTCCACAGGTCGTCCGACACCGTGTTGCCGTATGCGTGCGCCTTCATGTAATTGCGCACGCCGGTGCGCCAGGCGTCCTCACCCACGTAACCTTCCAGCATGTGGATCACCGCCTCGCCCTTCGAATAGGTGATCGCATCGAACGCCTGGCTGGCCTGCTCCACCGTCTCCACGTGCTGCACCACCGGGTGCGTGGTGGCGACCGAGTCCTGGCCCATCGCGCCTTCACGCACGCCCACCGCATCGAGTTCGGTGTGCCATTCCGGGTGCAGCTTCTGGGTCGTGCGCGAGGCCATCCACGAGGCGAAACCTTCGTTGAGCCACAGGTCGTCCCACCAGCTCATAGTCACCAGGTCGCCGAACCACTGGTGCGCCATCTCGTGCGCGGCGGTGTTGAACACTCGCTCCTTGTCCCGCTGGGTGGAGATGTGCGGATTCAGTAGCAACGAGTACTCGAAGGTGAAGATCGCGCCCCAGTTCTCCATCGCCGAGAAGAACTGGCTCTTGCCCGGCGCCGCGATATTGTCCAGCTTCGGCAACGGATACGGCACGCCGAAATAGTCGTTGTATTCCTTCAGCACCAGCTTGGACGAATCCAGCGCGAACTGCGCCTGGTCGATCATGCCCTTCTGCGTGATCACACCGATCTCGGTGCCTTCGGCGTCTAGCGTCGCGCGCTCGAAGTCACCCAGCCCGAAGAACAGCAGGTAGGTCGACATCTTCGGCGACTGCCCGAAATGCACCTCGGTCATGCCGTTGCCGAGGTCCTTCTTCGAAGCGATCGGCATGTTGCTCACCGCCATCTCGCCGCTTGGAACCGTGGCCGTAAGCGTGAAGGTGGCCTTGTAGTTCGGCTCGTCCCACGAAGGGATGAAGCGGCGCGCGTCGGAGTTCTCGAACTGCGTGTACAGCGCGCGCTTCTTGCCGGCCTTGGTGTCGTAGTCCAGCGCGAAGATGCCGTTGGCCTGCGTTCCGATCTTGCCGGTGTAGGTCATCGCCAGGCGGTAGGTGCCGGCGGGGATCGGGTGATCGAAGGTGAACGTGGCGGTCTGCGCCTTCCCGTCCACCGCGATCTTCGGCGCGGCGAACGCCATGCGGCCCTTCTCCGCCGTCAGCGAGGCCTTGGAAAACGTGAGGTCCGCGGCATTGAGCGTGATCGAGCTGGTCGGCTTGACCACCGTCAGTGTGATCGTGGCCTGGCCATCGAAGGTGAGCTTGTCCGCATGCGGCGTCACCGCCACGTCGTAGTGCGTAGGCACCACCCCGCGCGGCAACTGCGTCGTCGCCTCCCGTGCCTCGGCCGCCGAAGCGGCCCCCAGCGGGGCCATGGATAGCCCGGCCAGAGCCAGGCAGATTGCGGTGGAGAGATGACGACGCATAAGGGGTCCTTGTGGGGATGAGCGGAGCGAGGGCCGTGCGTGCGGCACCACGAGGGTGACGAACGGCACAGGGCCGCGCGAGTTTTGCCCGAGACGGCCGTGTGGGGACACGGCCGGAAGTCATGGGCCCGCGCTGGGCCGCTTTCCAGACCCCGGGGTATGCTTGCAAAGCACTCAGCCGATGGAACAGGGGATCGCGCGCGCAGAACTTCAGGCAAGCGCCTGCGGGCGTTCGTGCGAGCGGGCGTAGGTTCCGTTCGCCGAATTTCCATCCACGCCAGCTGTATCGCTTTGTAGCAACTGCAACATCCAAAGGGGGAAAAAGTGAAATATCTCGCTCGTGGTCTGACCGTCGCCTTCGCGCTGGCCGTACTCTCCGGCTGCGCCACATCACGCTCGCGGCTTTCGTTAGACGTGCCTTCTCCGGGTTCGGCCGTGGTCAGCGGTGGCAAACCGATCGTCATTGACGCGGTACGCGATGCCCGTACGTTCGAAGCCGACCCGGACGAACCCAGCACGCCATCGCTGAAAAAGGGCGCGAGCTACCAGCTGGATGCCGAGCAGCGCAAGCAGGCCATCGCCCGCAAACGTGGTGGTTTCGGCCATGCTTTCGGCGACATCCTGCTGCAGTCCGGCACCGTCGAGTCACTGACACGCGAACTTGTGGTCAACGCCCTGGCCTCGCGTGGGTACAGTGTGGTGTCGTCGGATACGGCTCCTTCGGATGCACCGCACGTGAGCGTGGATATCCGCCAGTTCTGGGCCTGGTTCACCCCCGGCATGTGGAGTGCCAGCATCGAGGCGCGCGTCGAAACCTTGTTGGACATCGTCGATCCCAGGGGCAAGCGCCAGCTCGACGTGAAAGGCTACGGCTACAACGCCATCCAGGTGGCCCGCGACGCCAATTGGCAGCTGGCCTACGAGCGCGCCTTCAAGGACTATCTCAAGCAGTTCGACCAGGCCGCCGCGAACAACGGGCTCTGAATCGGCCCGCCGAAGCTGCTGCTTCAAGGCAGCTTCGGCGGCTTCCAGACAACGACCGCAAGGATGCGGCGACGGCTCTGCGCACCAGCAAGACGACCTAGCCAGCAACCCTGGAAGCGCCGGTAGAACGCAAGGACTCATACAGCTGTCCCGGCCCAAGCAGGATGTCCTTCAAGCCGTTGCGTACTCGCTCCGAGCCGAGCGCCTGACCGCTCATCAACGAGTGCGCGTCGAGTGCATCGATGATCGCGTTGAGCAGCGCATCCTTCAGATCGGGCGAGTTGGCGAACTGCTCCTTGCTGTTGCTGCTGGCCTGCTGCACCAGCGTCTCGTTCTCCAGCAGCTTGCCCTTGATCACGCCATTGACGTACAGCAGCTGGTCACCGTCGGTGAGGTCGCCCTCGAAGAGGCCGTTGACTCGCTCGATGATCTCGGTGAGGTAGGCCTTTTCTTTCTCTTGTACTGAACCGCTTCCGAGAGCGTCAATCGGCGGCAACTTGTAGCTGCCATCGGCATTGAGGCTGAGCGGTTGGCGTCCGGCGCTGCGCAGCGTGTGATGAGTCAGCACGACCTTGGACAGATCCACAGTCTCACGCTCGCGCCCGAACTCCAGCAGCGGGATCAGCCGCTTGTAGAAGAGGAAGCGCTTCTCGATGTCGGTGTTGCCGTAGTCGAGCATCTGCGAGAGGAAGGCATACAGGCGCACGTAGGCGCCCATGTCGCCCTTGAACAGCTGCAGCGCATCCATGATGTCCTTCTGCGATTGCGCCGCCGGCTCGTCGCCGCGGGCCAGCGCATCGGCACGGGCGAGCTGGGCGGCACGGTAACGCTTGAGGAGACGGTCGGCGACCGGCGCCATCGCGGCACTGAGCTGTGCCTGCGTGGCGTTCGGGTCGGTCTCGATCCTGGCCACTCGATCCACTTCGAAGTCGTCGTAGTGGCCACTGGCGTCGAGCTTGGCGCGCAGGTCGAACACCAGGTGCGGATCGGTGGCCGCTTCCAGCTCGGCAGTGGCGTAGTAGGTCTTGAACGCCTTGAGAATCTCTGCCGCCTCGTTGACGAAGTCGAGGATGTAGGTGGTGTCCTTGCCCGGATGCGCGCGGTTGAGCCGCGACAGCGTCTGCACCGCCTGGATGCCGCCCAGCAGCTTGTCCACGTACATGCCGCACAGCAGTGGCTGGTCGAAGCCGGTCTGGTACTTGTTGGCGACCAGCAGCAGGTGATAGTCCGGCTGGGCGAAGGCGTCGCGGATGTCGCGCCCTTTCAGGCCCGGGTTGAGATGTGCGCTGGTCTCGGTGACTGGCTCGGGGAAGCTGTCCGGATCATTCACCTCGCCGGAAAACGCCACCAGCACGCCCAGCGGGTAGTTCTGCCGTGCGATGTATTCGCGCACCGCCTTCTGCCAGCGCACGGCCTCCTTGCGGCTGCCGACCACCACCATCGCCTTGGCCTTGCCGCCCAGCAGCGGCTGCACGTGTTCGCGGTAGTGCTCCACCACGATCTGCACCTTGGCCGCGATGTTGTAGGGGTGCAGGCGAACCCACTGCATGATCCCCTTCATCGCCGCGCCGCGCTCCACCGCGACCTGGTCGATCTCCCTGCCCTCGTGGGCGAGCCGGAACGCAAGCTTGTACGGCGTGTAGTTGCGCAGGACATCGAGAATGAAGCCCTCCTCGATCGCCTGGCGCATCGAATAGACGTGGAACGGCTGCGGCAACCCATCCGGGCCCGGCCGACCGAACAGCTCCAGCGTCTTGGCCTTGGGCGTGGCGGTGAAGGCCACGTAGGTCAGCCCCTGCTGGCCACCCGCTCGGGCAGCCATGGTCGCGGCCATGAGAGTCTCGGTGTCGATCTCGCCACCGTCCTGCAATTCGGCCCATTCTTGCGCGCTCAACAGCTGCTTGAGCTTGGCGGCCGACTCGCCGGTCTGCGAGCTGTGCGCCTCATCGGCGATCACCGCGAAGCGCTTGCCCTCCGTGGCGGCAAGCTCTTGCGCCGCACTCATCGCGGCGGGGAACGTCTGAATGGTGCAGACAATGATCTTCTTGCCCGCCTCCAGAGCGGCGCGAAGCTGCGCGCTCTTGCTGCCCCGCTCGCTGGTGATCGTCTCCACCACCCCGGCGGTGCGCTCGAAGTCGAATATGGCCTCCTGCAGCTGCGCATCCAGCACGTTGCGGTCGGACACCACCAGCACGCTGTCGAACAGCTTGGCGTTGCCCTCGTCGTGCAGGTCGGCGAGGAAGTGCGCGCTCCAAGCGATCGAATTGGTCTTGCCCGAGCCGGCCGAGTGCTGGATGAGATAGCGCTGCCCCGGCCCGTTCGCGCGCACGTCGGCCACCAGCTTCCGCGTCGCGTCGAGCTGGTGGTAGCGCGGAAAGATCACGCTGGTCAGCCGCTTCTTGTCGTCGCGCTTGCCGATCAGATAGCGGCCCAGAATCTCCAGCCAGCTGTCGCGCGCCCACACCTGCTGCCACAGGTAGGCGGTGGCAAAGCCGTCCGAATTGGGCGGATTGCCCGCGCCGCCGTCATGCCCCAGGTTGAACGGCAGGAAGCGCGTATCCTTGCCGGCCAGCCGGGTGGTCATCATCGCCTCGGCCTGGCTCACCGCGAAATGCACCAGCGCGCCGCCGGGGAAGGACAGCAACGGCTCGGCCACGCCGCCCTTGGGATGTGGATGCCGGTCGTAGCGGTACTGGTCCACCGCGTCGCCCACGCTCTGGGTAAAGTCGGACTTGAGCTCCGCCGTCGCCACCGCGATGCCGTTGACGAACAGCACCAGGTCCAGCGCGTCGTTGGGGTTGTTCGGCGAATGCTTTACCTGCCGCACCACGCGCAGGCGGTTCGCTGCGAAGCGCCGCTCCAGCTCGGGGTTCATCGCCAGTGCCGGCTTGAACTGCACCAGCGCCAGCGGCGCCTTCAGCCCGACCATCTCCACGCCGCGGCGCAGCACCTCCAGCGTGCCGCGCTCGTCCAGGCTCTTGCGCACGCGCTCGGCGATGCGGGCCGCCGTTGCCGGGCCGTGCGCTTTGGTCAGGCGCTCCCAGGCCTCTGGTTGGGTCGCCTCGATCCAGGCCAGCAGGTCCGGCAGGTAGAGGCCGTGCGTGCGGTCGTACTGCTGGGCGTCGCCCTCGGCGTAGAGCCACCCGTGCGCGGCGAGGTGCTCGCAGATTTCGCGCTCGAAGTGGTGCTCGCGATGCAGATTCATGCCCTACCTTCCCCTGTCTGTTCCTGCCCCTGCGCCATCGCCTGCAGGCGACTGGCGACCACGTCCGCGCGCTCCGGCTCGGCGATCAAGCCGGGCAGCACATCGGTGAAGCCCGGCCGCGCCAGCAAATCGGCGAACGCGGCGGCGATGGCTTGCCGCACGTCCTGCGCCGCCTCTGCCACTTCCCTTACCAGCTCCTCGCGCCCATCGACAACGTTCAGCACGTCTTCCAGGTCGTGGCTGGCCAGCACATCACCGCGCCCCCGACTCGCGAACGCCTCCAACTTGGTCGCCACAAAGGCCACCGCGGTCGCCAACCGGATCTGCAGCCCCTCGCCCAGCGCCACCCTTTGCGCGGTGCCCACCGTATAGGGATACCAGCGGTTGGCAAAGCCCAGCACATCCGGGCTTTCCGGCATCAGGTCGAACACCGCACCGGAATCGCGATGGATCCAGCGACAGATCACGCCGCTGTCCGCATCCTCCTGAAAGCCGCGACGGGCCAGCTCGCGCTGCATGCGCTGGAACTGCGCCCGCCCGGCCTGCGCCACCGCATCCACATCGCGGGTCGCGCGCACGCCTTCGGCCAGCGGGTCCGTCACCAGCAGGCCAGCCACTGCACCACCGAGAAACACCACCTGCTCCCTCAGGTCGCCCAACGCCTGCGCGATCGTGCGCAGGGTGGGCAGGTTCGGGTCATCCCTGCGCATCCGTTCGCTCCAGCTCCTTGGTCAACAGGTCGGTGGCCAGCGATCGCTCGCGCGCGCGGCCCGCGCGGATCGCGTCCTGCAAGGCCAGCAGACGGTGCAAGGCGGGATCGAGCAGCGCGGCCTGCGGTGCCGAACGGTAGATCGGCGACAGACTCGGCCCCTTGGCCTTGCCCGCCGGGTGCGCCCACACCGGCACTTCGCTGGCTGCCGCGGTGATCTTTCCGGCCAGGGGTTCCACGCCAAACGATGTCGGCAACCCGCGCTTTACCGGCCCGGGCTGCGCGGGCCAGACATAGCGCACGCCATGAACAGCGAACTCGGTCAGCGCCGGACGCACGGGCGCCCAATCGCCGCGACCACGCATCACCGCCAGGCCCGCGGCAATGGCGCGCTGAACGCTGCGATGGGCTTGCGATGGGCTGAGCCCAAGGTCGTTACCCAAGGCTGCGTAAGTCCAGCGCTGCCCTGGATGGGCGGCCGCCTTGAACAGCACGAGAAGATCCTGGGGCTTCAGTTCCATGGACTATTCCATATTCCGGAATTTGGAATATCCACCACCAACGCGGCTGATGCAAGCAGTGCCTGATCCTGCGGCGTCACGCACCTTTGTCCGGACTGACCATCCGCGCATCGGCGTGGTTGCGTCGCGCAGTGTCCAGCTTGCGGATCGCCGCGCCATCAGAAGCGTGGATCGCCGGCAAGTTCTGCAAGGTCATCCTTGTCTCCTGTCAGGAACACCTGGGGCTGGTCCAGCACCCGGCGCACGAACGCTTCGCCCGCGTCGACACGGCGGCGGAACTCAACCGCGGTGTAGAGCACCGGGTTGATCTCGCGCTGCAAGGCCTGCTGCACGGGATACAGCGCCTGCACCAGCTCGGCGAAGCCCACCTTGCCCACCACCAGCAGGTCCATGTCGCTGCCGGCCGACTGCGTGCCGCGCGCCATAGAGCCGAATACCACCGCCACCCGAATCCGGCTGGCCAGCGGCGCCATCGCCTCGCGCAACACCGGCACCATGCCGTGGGTCTTGCGGAACATCGAGGCCAGCTCGCCGAACAGCGGGCACTGCGCGTTGGCCTGGTAGCGCACCTGGTTGCCCTGCTCGCGGCGTTCCAGCAGGCCCGCCTCGGTCAGCTTGTACAGCTCGCGCCCCAGCGTGCCGGCGTGACTGCCGGTGAGGCGCGCCAGCTCGCGCAGGTGGAAGCTGGCCTCCGGTTCGAGCAGCAGCACCGCCAGCACCCGTTGGCGGGTGGCGGGGAAAAGCAAATCCATCACGGCGGACGTGTTGCTCATTAGGCGACAAACGTAGCCAATCAGCAACACCGGGCAAGCGCACCCAATCTCCCCGCCTCAACTTTCGGCGTAGCTACGTTCGATGAGGGGCATGGCCCGCTGCAGGTCTGCCTTATCGCGGATGCAGACCTCGACGTCCCCGGTGCCCCATTTGCCGATGCCGCTCACATCTCGGCTGAAGCCGTCCTCAAGTACGACCGTGGCCGGGTCCAGCTTGAGCAGAACCAGCAGCTTGTCCTTGTACGGCACCACGCAGGCGAAGTTCTTCAGGCGGCGGAACGCGATGTATTGCTTGAGCTGCTTCTCCTGAACGTCGTCACCCAGCGAAAGCAGTTGACTGGCAAGCGCCTCATATACCTCGCTGATGATCGGCTGCGCCTGGCCAAGTTGATCCTCGGCCGTCTTGTCCTTGCCGCCGGCCTTCGCCTTCTCCGCTCCGGATGCCGAAGAAGCCGCCTTCGCGACGGTGGCGTCGCCCACGCTCACGCTGTTGACCAGATCCAGCAGCAGCAAATCGTCCCCGAACAGCTTGTAGCGGATCAGCTCGATGTTGCGAGGAATCTGCTGCACCGCGTGCTGGTCGTAGCGGGTGAAGTCGGCGGCGATGCACAGCAGGCGCGTGCCGGACCAGTCGATCTGCTCGGCCACGTCCTTGCCCAGCTTTTCCATCACCAGCCACTGGAACTCGGCGCGATGGTCCAGGAGCCAATCCAGGTAGAACAGGCCCTGGTTGATCACGTTCTCGTTGCTGTGCCGCTTGTACTCGACAATCACCGGGCAGCCGTTCTCGTCCAGCCCCAGCGAGTCGATGCGGCCCTTGTGGGTCTTGCCGGTGACGTACTCGGTGGCGAGGAAGCGCACGCCGAGGAAGGTCGGCATCTGCGCCTCGATCAGGGATTGCAGGTGCTTTTCCACGGCTGCGGCGCGGCCGGCCAGCTCATGCGCGGTCCCTGAGGCGAGCCGGAACAATTGAATGTCACTCATACGCTTCCCTTCTCCCCTGAGTTGAAACCGGACTAACCAAAACCCGTCACCTTGCTGAAGACATTGACCAGCACGCCCTGCTCCATCGTCAGCGCACCGCGCGCGATCTTGGTCAATCGACTGGGCGGGTCGGGTAACTGGGGCAGGTAGACATGGCAGCCGGTTTTGAACGTGAAGTGCTCCGCCATGAAGCCGAGTTCGCCGGCGAGCGCTTCCTCGTCGAAGCCGGTGCCGTGGAAGCGGACGTAGCGCTCCAAGGCCACGCTGGCCAGCAGGAAGCCCTGTACTTCCTGCTCCCGGGAGGAATCGCCTTGCCAGCGCACGCGAAGCCAGCCCTCTTCCTCTTCATCGCCGGATTCGTCGACAGGCAGGATTAGCGTGCCGTCGGTGAGAGAACGGGCGCACCAGTCCCCGTCGTATCGCTCCCCCTGGTAGAGCGGCATCAGGTTGGCGATGAAGCCGACGATCGCTTCGCTCTTTTCGCTCATGCAGCGTGCCTCACGTCGATCTTGCCGGTGACGGCGGCGGAGATCAGGGCACTGCGGCGTTCTTTAAGAAGTTGGACAGCTTGCTCGGACTGCCAGCACAAGCGCGTCAGGCGACCCAATTCCTCATCCAAAAACTCAATAATCTTTCGCTGCTCATCGTTCGGCGGCAACGCGATTACGAACGACGCGATCTGATCCGGACTGATATGAGGCACGCTAACCCCCGTAGTCTCCGGCGAGAAGTGCGCAACAAACATCGGTGTTGACAGCCAATGCATCAGAAAATCCGAATTCAATTCGGAAGAGGTTCTGAGCAGTGCAACACGTTGGAGTAAGAGGCATGGCACATCCTCCTCTTTGACCTTTGCAACACGCATCCCGGCGGCGATCAGTGGGCGATCCATACCTATGACCAAGTCGCCGACCTGCAACTCATATTCATCAAGGCCGTCATCTGTCGATCTCTCCCAGTAGACGACATCGTCCCAGCGAAGTGACCCAACCGAGACGTTGACTCCACGCAGAAGTTTGGTGCCGTTTCCGTTGTGATCGAACCCAGCGGACGGAAACGCATAGCCCGACAAGACAGATAAAAAACGCCCGCACTT
The DNA here is from genome assembly GCF_026410505.1 of Frateuria hangzhouensis. Taxonomy (GTDB): domain Bacteria; phylum Pseudomonadota; class Gammaproteobacteria; order Xanthomonadales; family Rhodanobacteraceae; genus Frateuria_A; species Frateuria_A hangzhouensis. The sequence goes on along the minus strand of NZ_JAPMIU010000001.1, from coordinate 25,069 downwards.
AGTAACACGCCAATGCGCCGGCACTTCGCCCAGCCAGGGGATGCCGGAGTCCTTCATGGGGGCGTTGGGGTTGAGGCCGCGGGTGACGGCGTGGGAGATGGTGGCCTGGCGTTTTTCGGCCAGCAGCGCCAGCAGCTTTTCCTGTTCAGCGATCAGGGCGTCGATCTTGGTGGTTTCGCGGTCGAGGAAGGTGGCGATGGCGTGTTGTTCGTCATAAAGCGGAAGCGCAATCGGATGCGCGCTCAGCACGCTTTTGGTCATGCTCGGTAGCGCGGTGTTGGTCGAGTAAAAATCGAACGGGATTGTGAGCGCCGCGTAGTAGCAGAACCGCCCGCAGGCGTCAGCACTCACCTTTGTCCAATACATCGTGTCGACAGTCCAAAACTTCCCGGTCACGTAGAGTGGTCGATCAATTGTCCCTTTTCGACCGAGCAGCACGGATTCGCCGTCGTAGATGAATTCCGACGCATAGGCAAACGGCCCACCAGAGCCGATGACCGGGTAACCATCATCGGTCTCGATGCTCTTGTGATCAGCACCATTCTGTATGTCGAGAACTCGCTTCAGCTGTGCGACTTCCCAGTGCGCAGGCACTTCTCCCAGCCACTCGATATCGCTGCCTTTGTATTCCGGATAACGGGGCAAGCTCACGACCGCACCCCGCACAAGCCAAGACGCTGGATGCCAGCGTGCGCTGGCATGACGGTGGGGCTGATGGCGATGCTGGTGGTGCGGGGAATGGGGGGCTGGGCGTGGGGATGCGGGTGAGCGCGGTGGGGCTGGGGCGGAATGGGCTGCGCGGTCATTCGGCCAGCTCTCCCAGCATGGCCATGATGCGCGCCGAAACCGCCTTCAGTTCCTCGTCGATGGCGTGCAGCGGGCGCGGTGGCTCGAACACGTAGAAGTGGCGGTTGAAGGGGATCTCGTAGCCGACCTTGCTCTTGGCCTCGTCGATCCAGGCGTCGGGCGCGTGCGGCAACACCTCGCGTTCGAAGTAGGCCTGGATGTCCTCACCCAGCGGCACGTTCTCGGTATCGCGCAGGCTGCTGTCCGGTTGCGGCTGGCCCTTCTGCCTGCCCTTCTGGCCCAGCACCACGTTGCCCTGCTCGTCGCGCAGCGGGCGCTCGACGGTGATGGTGGTGTAGCCGAACTCCTCGTTGCGGAAGATGCGCGCCAGCGGCGCCACCTTCACCTTGCCGCCGGGCGGCGGCTCGGGGGCGAATTCGGCGGCGGCGATGATGGCGCGCGTCACTTCCTTGCCGTCGGCGTCGAACACGGTGGCCAGTTCCGCCTCCTGGAATTCGCCGAACAGTTTGGTGATGGCGTCGATGTGCTCGTCGCTCATTTCCTTGCGCTTGGAGCCGAGGCTCTTGCGCATCTTCTGCCAGAAGCTGCCGGCGTCGATGAGCTGCACGAAGCCCTTGCGCTCGGCCGGCTTCTTGTTGGAAACCACCCACACGTAGGTGGCGATGCCGGTGTTGTAGAACATGTCGGTGGGCAGGGCGACGATGGCCTCCACCAGGTCGTTCTCCAAGAGATACCGGCGGATCTCGCTCTCGCCGCTGCCGGCGCCACCGGTGAACAGCGGCGAGCCGTTGAGCACGATGCCGAAGCGGCTGCCGCCGTCCACCGCCGGGCGCATCTTGGACACCAGGTGCAGCAGGAACAGCATGGAGCCATCGGACACGCGCGGCAGGCCGGGACCGAAGCGGCCGTCGAAGCCCTTCTCCTCGTGCTCCTTGCGGATCGCCTTCTCGACCTTCTTCCACTCCACGCCGAACGGCGGGTTGGACAGCATGTAGTCGAACTTGCGCGCGGCATGGCCGTCGTCGCTGAGCGTGTTGCCGGGCACCAGGTTGGTGACTTCCTGCCCGCGGATCAGCATGTCCGCCTTGCAGATGGCGTAGGACTCGTCGTTGAGCTCCTGGCCGAACAGCGACAGGCGCGCGTCCGGGTTGTGGTCGCGCAGGAACTCGGCCGCCACCGAGAGCATGCCGCCCGTCCCCGCCGTGGGGTCATAGATGGTGCGCACCACGTTGTTGCCGGGGGTGAGCACCTCGTCGTCCTCGATGAAGATGAGGTTGACCATCAGCCGGATGACTTCGCGCGGGGTGAAGTGCTCACCAGCGGTTTCGTTGGAGAGCTCCGCGAACTTGCGGATCAGCTCCTCGAACACCAGGCCCATCTGCACGTTGTCTACGCGGTCCGGGTGCAGGTCGACGTTGGCGAACTTCTCGGTGACCAGGTACAACAGGTCGGCCTTGGCCAGCCGGTTGACCTGGGTGGCGAAGTCAAAGCGCTCGAAGATCTCGCGCACCTCGGGCGAGAAGCCCTGCACGTAGCTGGTGAGGTTGGACTCGATGTGGTCCTGGTCGCCCATGAGCCTGGGCAGGTCCAGCTCGGAGGTGTTGTAGAACTTCACGTCCGAGACGCGGCGCAGGAAGGGATCGGGGTCCAGCCCGGCGGCCTCGCGCTTCTTCTTTTCCGCCAGCACCTTCGGCTTGCTCGCTTCCAGCACGCAGTCGAGCCGGCGCAGTACGGTGAACGGCAGGATCACGCGACCGTATTCGGATTGCTTGAAGTCACCGCGCAGCAGGTCGGCGACGGCCCAGATCAGGGCGGAAAGGGAACTCTGGTTCATGCTTGGAAACGCTTCCTTCGTGGGGCGCCAGCCGCGTCCCGGGTCTGCGGTCGTTGAGGCACGAGGGCACGTGGGCAAGCATCAGCCGGCGCAGCAGGCTGCCTGATGGCGTCACGGAGAACCCCCTGTGGTCCAACGCGTCCCGGCATCGTACGCAAAGGAGCCGGGTCAGGCGACCGCTGATTGCGGCAACGGGCGTCTGGCCGTGAAGCAGCATCCGTGGCGATGAAGGTGAAACGGCGCCGATCGTCAGATCAACCCTCGAAGGCGCTTGAGGAAGGCAACCACCTGGCCTGGTGCCCACCCCGGTTGGTTGAGACCCATTTGGCCCCACAGTTCGATGACGCTGGCTTCCCTCGGAGTCGGAACACGCCCACCACCTCCGCGAGCGCAATCGGGAGTAGCCAGCGTGACGGCAAGGTCCCCTGTGTTGATTGCCACCGTGGCGCATACCGACAAGCCGTCCTTGCGACGGCGCTCGACCTGCTGCGTCACCCAATCGGAATCGGCGTCTTGCAGGTAACGCTCTTCGCCAGCGATTGATATGCGGATCATGTCGCCCCCTTCTCTCGCTCGATAGAGCCGCAATGCTGAGATACCTGCGTCTCTCGGACTGAGACCCTACCGAAGGCTAACGAGCTTGAGGCCTCGCTACTAAGCCACGAAAGAACCCAAGCGAACGACGGCCAGCGAATCCAGTGCGCGCACCCGGGTCAAGATGACGGGCGCGGATGAAGCGGCGCGCACTTTGGACTTGGGGGGGCGACAGCCAGGCAGGCATAACCGGGATCAACCCTGGGAAGCGAGGGCCGCGGGTGCAACCGGCCTGATCGGCAGCAGCACCCGCACGCCATGCCCGCGCACGCGCGGCACGCTCTGGACCGTTCCATTCAGGTGCGAGGCGAGCAGGTGAACCAGACGGGTGCCCAGGCCGTCCTTTTTCGACGGCGGGACGCCGATGCCGTCGTCTTCCACGCTCAGGGCCATCCCTTCGCCGACGGCTTCCAGGGTGATCTGCACGGTGCCGCCCTGCCCGTCCGGGAAGGCGTACTTGAAGGCGTTGGTGACCAGTTCGTTGGCGATCAGGCCGATGGAGACGGCAACCGGGGCATCGACCTGCATGGGCGTGGCCAGCACGCGGACGCGGATCGGGCGGACGTCGCGCAGGAGTTCGGCCAGGCCGTGGCCGAGGGCGCGCAGGTAGGCGGCGACTTCGACTTCACCATGCTTGCCGGATTTGCGCAGGCGCTCCTGGGCTTCGGCGATCACGCGCACGCGGGCGACGGCTGACTCGAGCGCTTCGCGCGCGTGCGGATCGGTCTGGCGCATGGCCTGCAGTCCCAGCACCGAGGAGATCATCATCAGGTCGTTGCGCGTGCGGTGGGCCAGTTCGTCCAGCAACAACGAAGTTTCCGCTTCCGCATCCAGCAGCTTGCATACGGCAGCGCGCAGTGCGTCGACCACCACGGCGGTCGCTACGCCCACCGCGGCGAAAAGCACGAAGAACAACAGTTCATCGGCCGCAGGCGAGCGGCCATGGAGCGCCAAGCCGATGACCCCGTCGCCGAGCGAGGCGCTGAACAAGGTGGTGAACAGGCCGATTGGCCTGCCGAAGACGATCGACGAAAAAAACACGACCGGCAGGAACGGCAGATAGCGGTGCAGCGCCGGCGTGAAAAGTTGCTCCAGCCCCAGTACCGCCAGCACCAGCGCGAACGACACGATATAGCCCACCGCGGCCGGAGGCCGCTTTCTGGACAGCACCGCGACGATCAGTTTTTCCATGCGTCCGCATCCCGCCTGAGAGGCAAGACTTGTGACTTGGAAGTTAAGCGGACGCCAAGGAAACGTGACGCTCGGGCCGAACTCAGGCAGCTCCGCTCGCTGGCACCGTCTGCATCTGCTTCGGTTGCACGAGCTCTTCGATGGCCATGGCGATGTCTGCCTGGCGGAACGGCTTGCCAAGGCGCGCCAATCCACGGGTGCCCTCCGCGTGGCCGCTGTAACCGGTGATCAGCAGCACGGGCAGGTCGGGCCGGGACAGGCGCAAGTGGCGCGCCAGCTCGGCGCCGTCCATGCGCGGCATTTTGTAGTCAGTCACGACCAGATCCACGCTGAGACCGTCGCGCAGCTTTTCCAGCGCCTCGCCTGCGCCACTGGCTTCGACGACGCCATGGCCCAGCTCGCGCAGCATCGCGGCGGTACCGTCGCGCACCAGTTGCTCGTCGTCGACCAGCAGTACGTCGAGCGGCCGTGCCGGGGTGGGCACGCGGCCATCGTCGGCGTCGCGTCGCAGTGCCAGCGGGGCGGAGGCCGTGACCGGCAGCCACAGCTCCACGCGTGTGCCCACGCCGGGGGTGCTGTCGATCGCGAAGTGGCCGCCGAGCTGGCCGGCGAGGCCGTGCACCATCGACAGGCCCAGGCCGGTCCCACGGCCGGTTTCCTTGGTGGAAAAGAACGGTTCGACCGCCCGCGCGAGGGTTTCCCGGTCCATGCCCATGCCGGTGTCGGTCACGGCGATGCGGACGTAGCCGGTACCCGGCAGATCCGGTGTTGGCGCCGAGGCCATGCTCGACAGTTCGATCACCAGCGTGCCGCCTTTGGGCATGGCATCGCGCGCGTTGACGCAGAGATTGAGGATCGCCAGCTCCAACTGGTGCGGATCGGCCAGCACCTGCGGCAAGTCGGCGGGGAATTCCGCGCGCAGGATGATGGTCGGGCCGACCGAGCTCTTGATCAGGTCGCGCATGCCATCGAGCAGCGCGGCCAGCTCCACGGCCTGCGTTTCCAGGCTTTGTCGTCGTGCGAACCCGAGCAGGCGCTGCACCAGGATCTTGGCGCGTTCGGCCGACTGCAGCGCGTTGGTGATGAGACGAGCGGCCCGCTCATCGTCCCCGCCGAAGCGGCGCTGGAGCATGTCGAGCGCGCCGGTGATCGGCATCAACAGGTTGTTGAAGTCATGTGCCACGCCACCGGTCAGCTGTCCGATGGTTTCAAGCTTCTGCGCCTCGTGCAGCTTGGTCGTTGCGTCCTCGCGAGCGGCGGCTTCCTCGATCACGCGTTGCTCCAGCGTGGCCGTCAGGTCGCGTAGCGATTGCTCGGTGGCGCGCTGGTCGGTGACATCGGTGTGCACACCCACCCATTCACGGATCTGGCCGCCGCGGTCGAACGTGGGAATTGCACGTACGCTGAAGGTGCGCCATTCACCGTCGCGCGTGCGCAGGCGGTGCTCGAACTTGAACATGCGCTGTTCGGCCCGGGCTTTCTCCCACGCCGCGAGCGTCGGTTGCACATCGTCCGGGTGCAGCGCCTTGATCCAGCCGAAACCGGCCGAATCGGCCGTTTCTTGCCCGGTCAGGCCAGCCCATCCGGCTTGCTCGCCTTCCATCTCGCCTTGCGCGTTGTTGGTCCACAACACCCCTTGCACGGCCTGCACCGCGGCACGGAAGCGCTGCTCGCTGTCATACAGCGCGGCAAGCCGCGCGCGGGCCTCGTACTGACGCCGACGCCCGCGCAGCGCCGACTTCGCCAGACTCACCAGCGTGGTCGGATGGAAAGGTCGTTCCAGGAAGGTAACGTTGCCCAACAGAGCGAGCAGGCGCGCCGACGCCGGGTTGCGTTCGATACCGCCGCGGCGCGTGACCAGGATGAACGGGAAATCGGACCACTCAGGCTGGGCTTCCAGCCAGTCGGAGAGCGGACGCAGGCTCGCCTCCAGCAGGCTCTCTTCGGTCACGAGCGCGAAGCCGGCGCCGGCTTCCATGCCGGCCACCAGCGTGTCCAGCGAGGGCGAGGCAAAACAACGGATGCTCGCCTCGGCCAGGATCGCGGAGGCCACCTGGGCATCGCGACCGTGGGGAGCCAGGATGAGGGCGCGCTCGGAAAGGTGTGGGATCACGGTCGGTCCGGCAGCAGGCGGCTTTCTCCGTCATCCGGCGAAATGCTCGGGACGCCGCGAAGCACGCCCTGGAAGTGGATCAATGGCTCGCCCAGGTGGAACCCATCGCGACCGATGCTGTATTCGCGAATCGTGTCTTCATGGGCGCTGGCGCGCTTTTTCACCACGGAAATCGCACGTCGAACCCGACCCAGAGCCTCGAAGTAACGCAGCAGGATAACCGTATCGGCGAGGTAGGTGACGTCAACGGGCGTCTTCATGTCCCCCACCAGGCCGTGCTGGGCAACCGTGAGGTAGGTCGTCACGCCGCGTCGGTTGAGGAACTGCAGCAGCTCGTGGATGTGCAGCACCAGCGCCTGCTCTTCCGGCATCGCCGCCTGGTAGCCGTTGAGACTGTCGACCGCCACCGTGCGCACGCCCTCTTCCACCAGCTCGCGGACACGGGCGGAAAACTCGCCAGGCGTCATCTGGGCGGCATCGACCTGCTCGACCACCAGCCTGCCGCTGTCGACCATGCCCTGCACGTCCAGGCCGACGCCGCGCGCGCGCTGGAAGAACAACGCCCGCTCTTCGTCAAAAATGAAGATGGCGGCGCGCTCGCCGCGCGAAATGGCGCTGGCGACGAAAGTCAGCACCAGCAACGACTTGCCGGTACCGGCGGGACCCAGCACCAGCACGCTGGAGCCGCGTTCGATGCCGCCGCCGAGCAGCGCGCTGAACTGGGGCGAGGGACATGGCAGCATGTCACGCTCGAATTCCTCACCGTGTTCGCCGGACACCAGCCGCGGGAACACCTTGACCCCGCCCTTGCGGATCACGAAATCGTGGTAGCCGCCGCGAAACTGCCGTCCGCGGTACTTGAGTACGCGCAGGCGCCGGCGCTCGGCGCCGTAGTCGGGCGACAGCTCCTCCAGCCGCAGCACGCCGTGGGCCACGCTGTGCACGGTCCTGTCGGTGCTGTCGCTGGTCAGGTCGTCGAGCATCAGCACCGTGGCGCGGGATTGCGCAAAGTAGTGCTTGAGGGAAAGCACCTGCCGGCGGTAGCGGAGCGAGCCCTGTGCGAGCAGGCGGATCTCGGCCAGGCTGTCGAGCACGACCCGATCCGGGTTGATCTGCTCGAAGGCCTGGAAAATGCGGTTGGTCGTCTCGCCCAACTCCAGGTCCGACGAATACAGCAGGCTCTGCTGCTGGGCCTCGTCGAGCAGGTTTTCCGGCGGCACGAGTTCGAAGATACCGACCCCATCGAGGGTCCAGCCGTGGGAGACAGCGGTATTGCGCAGCTCGCTCTCCGTTTCGGACATGGTCACGTAAAGCACGCGCTCTCCGGCGTCGCGCCCGGCCAGCAGGAACTGCAGGCCCAGCGTGGTCTTGCCCGTGCCCGGGCTGCCCTCCAGCAGAAACAGGCAGCCCTTGGTCAGGCCGCCGTTGAGTACATCATCCAGTCCGGCCACGCCCAGGGAGGCCTGTTCGGTCAATAGGTCGTTCAAGGGTTCTCCTGTACGTGGATTGCGTCAATTAAAGGTGTTGGTAGCACAGACCACCGTAAACTGGCGCGATGGCTGAACACACCAGAATACGTTATTGAGGTGGTTTGGCGCTCGCACCGCGGGAGGCCGTGGCGGCGGCACGAGGCGAGGATGGGGCGCCAGTCGCCCGCCGCAGCTGCGCCGGCGAACGGAGGGCGTCTCAGCCGACCTGGCGACGAAGCGCGAGGTCGGTCGGCCTGCCCGTGCCTTCGTCCAGCAGGCGGGCTAAGGTCCCCATCAGATCGCATTGGCGGAAAGGCTTGGCCAGACGCGGCAAGTCGCCTGTTTCGGCCTGGGACAATTGCGCATAGCCGGTCACCAGCAGCGTCGGTAACCCGGGGCGCAGCTTTCGCACCTCGCGGGCGACATCCGCACCGCTCATGCCGGGCATCGCGAAGTCGGTGACCAGCGCATCGAAAACCAGTCCCTCGGTCACCTTGCGCAGCGCTTCGTAACCGGAGGCAACCTGGACGACCTTGTAGCCGCCGTGCAGGAGCATTTCGGCGGTGCCTTCGCGAACGAGCTCCTCGTCGTCCACCAGCAGCACGACCGCCGATCGGATGCAACGGATGGGCGTATCAGCCACTGCCTCACCGGCGGACTCCAGCGGCACTGGCGACACGGGTAGCCACAGATGCACGGTGGTGCCGGCCCCAGGTACGCTTTCCAGCGCCAGGTCGCCGCCGGACTGCACCGCCAGCCCATGCACCGAAGACAGCCCCAGGCCGGTGCCACGCCCCAGACCCTTGGTGGTGAAGAACGGTTCGATCGCGAGGCGTGCGGTGTCGCCATCCATGCCCGTGCCCGTATCGGAAACGAAAAAGCGCACGAACCGCCCCTCCTTCAACTGGGAGCGCGCGGGACCGGCTTCTTCGACCGCGCCGACGACCAGCTCGCCGCCCTCGGGCATCGCATCGCGGGCGTTGACAGCAAGGTTGAGCAGGGCCAATTCCAGCTGGTTGGGGTCCACCATGACCGCGGGCAGATCGGCCATGCACTCCATCCGCACCCTGATCTGCGGCCCCACTGTGCGCGAGACCATGTCCACAACCCCTTCGGTCAGCTTGCCCACATCGATCGGCCGTGGCGCCAGGTGTTGCCGGCGTGAGAAGGCCAGCAGCCGGTGGATGAGCACCCGGGCGCGCTCGGCAGCCTGCAACCCGCCGGCCGCCAGGTGCTGGGCGCGCCCATCCCCTTCCAACCGCGTCGCCAGCAGTTCCAGAGCACCTACGATCGGCGTGAGCAAATTGTTGAAATCGTGCGCCACGCCCCCCGTCAGCTGGCCAATCGTCTCCATCTTCTGCATTTCGTGCACCTGAGCCAGCGCCATCTGGCGCTCCTGCAGGGCATCCGCCACACGGTCCTCCAGTTCGGCCGTGAGGCGCTGCAACGCCTGCTCGTTGCGCTTGCGTCCGGTCACGTCGTGCGCGGCGCCGAACCATTCGGTGATATGGCCAGCGTCGTCCACCACCGGCACCGCGCGCGAGTGCGTCCAGCCGAAGCTGCCGTCCGCCAGGCGCACGCGGTGTTCCATGTCAAACAGGCTTTTGGTCGCAATCGCCTTCCCGATCGCGGCCGCAATCTCGTCACGGTCGTCCGGGTGTAGGTAGGTATCCATCCAGGTGGTGGTCGGCGACGGTGCGTCGAGCAGGAACGAATCGCTTTCCAGATAAAGCATCTCGCGCCAGTCCGGGCTCATCCGGTAGACGGTGTAGCCACCTGCCGTGACAAGCGCGCGAAAACGGCTTTCGCTCTCGCGCAGGGCGGCCACGGCGCGGGCACGGTCGACCGCCGCCCAGGTGCGGCTGGCCACATCCTCGATCAGTGCGATCTCGCCGGGCGTCCAGTGGTGGACCTCGCGAAAGTTCACGTACAGCGAGGCCTGCAGCCGACCATCGCGCACCCGCGGTACGGAAACGTAGGCGCGCGTCTGGAGGGCACGCCAGGTGGCGTGGACCTGGGCCGGGTCGGCTTCCACGTCGGAGGCAACCTCGGTAAAGCCGGCCGCCTGTCGGGCGACGGCGTCGGGTCCGTGGGAAGACAGGCGGCTCGTGCCGAGAATCGGCGCCACGCCCTCGGCAAAGCAGGCCCGGCAAAAGATCGTTTCGCCATCTTCGGACATCTCGCTGAAACCCACCCGGCTCGCACCCAGGTGGCGGCCCAGCGCCGCGCTGGTGGTGGCCATGATCGCCCGGAGGTCGGTCAACTGGGCCTGCGCGCTATCCAGTTCGATCTGGAAGCGCTGGCGTCGCTCGTCGAGGACCTGCGTGGTGGTGTCCGCCACCACGCAGAACATGCCGACGACCTGATCCTGCTCGTCCTCCACCGGGGAGTAGGAGAAAGTGAACCAAGCCGGTTCCGGGTAGCCCTCGCGGTTGAGCAGCAACGGGAGGTTCTGGCGATAGATCGTCTGCCCCGCCATCGCCGCGGCGAGGAGCGGCGCCATATCGGGCCAGAATTCCGGCCAGACCTCGCGGAACGGGCGACCCAGCATGCCCGCATGCTTGCTGCCGAGGATGTCTGCGTAGGCATCGTTGTAGATGATGGCCTGCGATGGCCCCCAGGCGACGAACATCGGAAACCGGGATTTCAGCATCAGGCTGACGACCGGCCGTATCGCCGGCGGCCAGCCCTCGGGAGGACCCAGAGGCGAGTGGGACCAGTCATGCGAGCGCATGATCGCAGCCACGCCGCCGCTGCCCCGCGCGACTTCGGCCGCGTGCTTGTGGTCGGAAACCGCCATCGGAGTCTCCCGTTTATCCCCAGGTGCCGCGCAGGGCGTTCGACCCGCTTCCATCCGCCCCCAAGCGGACGGAAGCAAAACGCCAACTGCGTCACGTTTTGCAGTTTTGACAAAGGAGGTAAAGAAATGCAACCGGCAGGAACCGACCGGCCGCCTCGCCTCGGGACGCCGCTGGCCGCGAGCCGGACACCCACGGTGCAAAGCAGAGGTCGGCCGTCTTCCCTCACGCACACATCGGGACCGCACGAGCCGTCGTAGCCTTTTCCGCCAACCAGGCAAGGCCGAGGGCGAGATGAGTGCAAGGCATCGGATCGGGTGCGCGCGTCTGCGCGACAAGCGGATGAGCGCGGACAAAGCGGCCCGCTTCATTACCCCGCACAGCACGGTCGGCATGAGCGGCTTCACCGGGTCCGGCTACCCCAAGGCGGTGCCGATGGCGCTGGCGGCGCGGATCGAGGCCGAGCACGCGGCCGGGCGGCTGTTCCGCGTGCGGGTGTGGACCGGTGCCTCGACCGGGCCGGAGCTGGACGGGGCGCTGGCACGGGCCGAGGGCATCGAATTCCGCCTGCCCTACAACTCCGACCCGCTCGTGCGCGAGCAGATCAACTCCGGCCGGATGGAGTATTTCGACCTGCACTTGAGCCAGGTCGCGCCGATGGCGTGGCAGGGTTTTTTGGGACCGCTGGACACGGCGGTGATCGAAGTCAGCGGCATCCGGGAGGATGGCGCGCTGGTGCCCTCGTCCTCGGTCGGCAACAACAAGACCTGGATCGATCAGGCGCGCCAGGTGATCGTGGAGGTCAACCGCTGGCAGAGCGCGGCGCTCGATGGCATGCACGACATCTACTACGGCACCGCGCTGCCGCCCAACCGCGTGCCGATCCCGATCGTGCGGCCCGGCGACCGCATCGGCGAGCCTTACCTGCGCTGCGATCCGGACAAGGTGGTCGCGGTGGTGGAAACCGATGCGCCGGATCGCAACCTGCCGTTCAGGGCCCGGACGCAGCCGCCCGGGCGATCGCCGGCCACCTGCTCGAGTTCCTGCGCCACGAGGTGAAGGTCGGGCGGCTGCCGTCCGCGCTGCTGCCGATCCAGTCGGGCGTGGGCAACATCCCCAACGCGGTACTCGGCGGCCTGATCGACAGTCCGTTCGAGCGCATGAATGCCTACACCGAGGTGATCCAGGACGGCATGCTCGACCTGCTGGCGGCCGGCCGGCTGGGCGTGATCTCGGCAACCGGCTTCTCGCTCAGCCCGGAGGCGGCCGCCGCGTTCAATGCCGACGTGGCGCGCTATCGCGAGCGCATCCTGTTGCCGCCGCAGGAGATCAGCAACCATCCGGAGGTGATCCGCCGGCTCGGTTGCCTGGCCATGAACGGGATGATCGAGGCCGACATCTATGGCGCGGTCAATTCCACCCATGTGATGGGCTCGCGCATCCAGAACGGCATTGGCGGTTCGGGCGACTTCGCGCGCAACGCCTACATCTCGATCTTCATGACGCCCTCCACGGCCAAGGACGGGCGCATTTCCGCGATCGTCCCGCAGGCCAGCCACGTCGACCACATCCCGCAGGACGTGCAGGTGCTCGTCACCGAGCAGGGGCTGGCCGACCTGCGCGGCTTGTCGCCCAAGCAGCGGGCGCGGCTGATCATCGACACCTGCGCGCACCCGGATTACCGGCCCGCGCTGGCCGATTATTTCGCGCGGGCGCGGGCCCACTCGTACGGGCAGCAGTCGCCCTCGCTGCTCACCGAGGCGCTGTCGTGGCACCAGCGCTTTATCGATACGGGCACGATGCGGGTCTCTTCATAGTGCGGGCGCCTTGGAGGCGGACTGAAGCCCGCCCTGCGGAAGACCAGGGGCGGCCGCCTGCTGATTCAGATCAGCGCGCGGGTCGAGCTTGCCGATTAGCCTTGCGGCATGAGCTGGATTTCCCGTATCGGCCTGCGTATCGCGGCGGGCGCGGCGACGGTTTCGCCTTCCTGGGTGGCCGCGACGCCGCCCACGTCAGAGCGCCTGCCCGAGCCTTCACTCTTGCTGGCCTACGCCACGCAGACCGGCGTGGCCGAACACTACGCGCGCGATACGGCGGCACGTCTGCGACGCGCCGGCGTGGGCGTGCTGCTGATGGAGTTCGACGCGTTGACGCCCGAGCTGCTGGCCGCCAGCCCGCAGGCGCTGCTGGTGGTCAGCACCACCTACGACGGCGATCCACCGGATATGGCGCAGGGCTTCTGCGAACGCATGGGCGACCCGGCTGCGCTGAGCGCGCTGCATTACGGCCTGTTGTCCCTGGGAGACCGCTGCTATCGGGAGTTCTGCGGTTTCGGGCGTCGCCTGCATGCGTGGCTGCAGATCAGCGGAGCCCACGCCGGGTTCCCGCCGGTGGAAGTGGATGACGAGGACGCTGCCGCGCTGGCCGAGTGGCATCGGCAGGTGGATGCATGGCTGGTCGGGGGTACGCGCCAACGGGACGTTGTTATGTAGGAGCGGTTTCTTGCCCTATTGCACGCCAGCGCCACGGCGGATGTACGAAGGTATGCGATCCCAGGCTACACACGGGTCCGCCATGACCTCCCCTGCTTCCGTCAACCGCCAGATCACCCTGGCCTCCCGTCCAGTCGGTGCGCCGACGGCTGCCGATTTCGCGCTGGCCGAGCGGCCGGTCCCCGTAGCCGGCGAGGGCGAGGTGTTGCTGCGCAATCTGTACCTCTCGCTCGATCCTTACATGCGCGGGCGCATGAGCGACGCGGAGTCCTACGCCGAGCCCATGGCGGTGGGCGATGTGATGGTTGGCGGCACCGTCGCGCGGGTGATCGCTTCGAACCATCCGCAATGGCAGGCCGGCGACCTGGTACTGGCCTACGGCGGCTGGCAGGACTACGCGTTGTCGGACGGTCAAGGCTTGAGCCGGCTGGACCCGGGCATGGCGCAACCCTCGCTGGCGTTGGGCGTGCTGGGCATGCCGGGATTCACCGCCTACATGGGTCTGCTGGACATCGGCCAGCCGCAGCCGGGCGAGACAGTGGTGGTGGCGGCTGCCAGCGGCGCGGTCGGTTCGGTGGTCGGCCAGATCGCCAAGCTCCAGGGCTGCCACGTGGTAGGTGTGGCCGGTGGTGGCGAGAAGTGCGGTTACGTGATGGACGAACTGGGTTTCGATGCCTGCGCGGACCACCGGGCGAAGGATTTTCCGCAGCAACTGGAGGCCGCCTGCCGCCAGGGGATCGACGTTTATTTCGAGAGCGTGGGCGGGCTGGTGTTCGACGCGGTGCTGCCGTTGCTCAACACCAAGGCGCGCATTCCGCTGTGCGGGCTGATCGCGCACTACAACGACACGGCGTTGCCAGCCGGTCCCGACCGGCTGGGGCTGCTCATGAGCACCGTCCTCAGCAAGCGGATGAAGGTGCAGGGGTTCATCATCTTCGACGACTACGGGCCGCGCTTCGGGGAGTTCCTAGCGGCCATGGGCGATTGGGTGCGGCAAGGAAAGATCAAGTACCGCGAGGATGTGGTCGAGGGGCTGGAAAATGCGCCGCAGGCATTCATCGGCATGCTGGAAGGGAGCAACTTCGGCAAGCTGGTGGTGAGGATCGCGCAGGAGTGATGGGGTTGGATGGTCGCCGAAGCGGCTTCGAAAAGGGCATGCCCCGGCCTGCCACCCTGGCCATCTGCGCAGCGGAGACAGGGAGCAGCGCCGCTAGCGGCCGCCGATGCCGTAGGCGACCGGGGCCGCGTGTTCGAACACCTGCGTGGGCATCGCACGAACCAGCTGGCCGCCCTCGATGCGATAGAACGCCATCGAGCGGTCGACGATGCTCTGGATGAACAGCGTGCGGGAGTCGTCAAGGAAACCGGCGCCCTCGGCCCAGGCGCCGGTTGATGTCTCGGCCACGCGACGCAGCCGCTTGCCCGCGATCTCGAGCACGACCAGTTTGCTTTGCGTGGCATGGAACGGAGCGGTCGCGGGGCGGTTGCTGAGGTTCTGCACCGAAGCGGCAACGTAGCGGCCATCGGGCGAACAGGCCACGTCTTCGGGTGCGGGCCCGACGGAGGCGGTATCGATCACGCGCGGCAATGCGCCAGAGACGTCGATCAGGCTGACCGTGTCCGTGTCGCCACTGGCGCTGCCGAAATTGTTGACCACGGCATAGCCGCTGGTGCCGCAGAACGCCACCGCGAAGGGTGTGACGCCCGCGGTCAGCTCGCGGATGGCAGGCAGCCGCAGGCGGCCGTGGTCGATGGCGTACATGCCCACCTTCTGTGCGTCCGGCAAGGTGATCAGCACGCGCTTGCCGTCCACCGCGAAGGCAGCCGCGTGCGGGCCACCGCCTTTCAGGGGTGTCAACCGCTGCACGATGGAGGCGTGATGGCCTTCGATCGACAGCACGATCAGGCGGTCGTCCGGGTTGCTCATGACCAGGGCGATGCGGCCATCGGGGCTGATCCGCACCGATGAGGGCGAGAGCCCGAGGTGCAGCGTCTGCACCACGCGCAACGGCGAGGCGGTGAGGTCGATCACCGAGAGCCGGTCATCCGGCACGAGCTTGCCCGGATCGGCTGGATCGCGCCGGAATGACGCGGTGACCAGCGCCAGTGCGCCGTCGGCCGACACGGCTACGGACGACGGCGGCCCGAGATAGCTGGTCGGCACGGCGACCTTGCCCAGGTTTTCGATGCGCGAATCGGTGAAGCGGAAGAAGGCGGCGGCATCGGCGGGTTTGCCGGCGGGAACCTGCGGCTTGCCATCCACCAGCACGACCTTCGAATCCAGAGCCACTCCGATGACCTGGCCCAGGCAGGCGCCGGTCGGGACGAAGAAGAGGACGATGGCGGCGAGGACGACGCGGCGCATGCGCTACTCCGGTGCGGGGAAAGCGCAGGGTGGCCTGCGCGCGGCCGCGGGGTCAAAGCCCACAAGTCACGCACAGCCCGGCGCAGGCGCGACCGGTTCAGCCCGGCCGCAACTCATCGCTCGCGCGAACGCCTTCAACCGTGACGCTGCCAGTGGCACTCTGCCCCATCCATCGCAGCACCCACGCGACCAGCGGAAACATCAGTGCAGTCACCGCCAGGGCGGCGTACTCGAAACGCGTCCCGTCGAGCACGTGTTGCAGGCGCGGCACGCCCTGGCCATCGAAGCCGGACATGAGCCGGTAGCAGACGTTGCCGCCCCAATGGATGCCGATGGCCATCCAGAGCGTGCCGGTCCTGAGCACCGTCCAGGCCAGCGAGAGGCCGAGGATCGCCGAGAACACCAGGTTGCCCGCGTCGATGCCCTCGTTCCACGAGTCGTCCAGCGCATAGACCACGACCGTAAGCAGCACGTACCAGCGCATCAGTTCGAAGCGGCGGCAGAAGGCCAGGCCGTAGCCGCGGATCATCAGGTCGTTGATCGCCGCGGCGAAGAACATGCCGAACAGCGCCTTGCCCAGCAGCGGCAAGGCGAAGCCGGCATCACGCCAGCCGACCAGTTCGAACTTGCCCATCGCCCAGAATACGCCGTTCTTGAGCGCCCAGATGCCGAAACCGATGGCGAAGCCGGCGCCGAGCCAGCGTCCCCAACCGGCCGGCCGGGCCAGCCCCAGCGACGCGCTGCGGGTGATGCCGAGCCCATACCGGCAGATGAGGAACGCCAGCACGAAGAACCCGCCAACGTAAGCCAGCCACACCGGCACCGCGACGCCTACCAGGCGGGGCACGAGGTTGGCGTAGAGGTCGAGCACGACAAAGCCGAGCAGCCATGGAAGAAGGGCCAACGGTCGGTTCATGGGGTTATCGCCGGCTGACCGCTGATGGCGGCGCAGCATCGTAATACGTCCCGCCGCGGCGCGGATGGCCGATCCACGCGATCGCACCGTCCGGGCACAGACACCCGTTTGGGGCCTGTTTCGATACCGGCATCAGGCACAGAGGCCGCCGCCGAAACGGCCAGGGGCGCCACCTCCCGGCGACGCCCCTGGCCTGGCCGACCGCTATGTGCCCGTCACATCGCCGAGCCCGCCTCCACGCTGAAGCTCTTGATGCGGATGACCTCACCCGTGGCCGGGTGTTTGCGGCCATCCTTGCGCACGAAGGAGATGGTCAGCCGGTCCAGCTGGGTCGGCCAGATTCGCCGCAGGGCATCGGCCATCGGCAACACCAGCCGCGCGTTGCCCGCATGGGCCGCGTGCATGGCCATACCCATGCCCTGCATGCCTTTGCTGCCCATGCGCGCCTTCATCTGCGCCACGCTGATCTCGAAGGCGCCGATCGAGCCGATCAGGTAGGCGCGCGGCGGCGCGCTCGCACCGCCCCGCCCCGGCAGGTTGACGTAGACGTCGTAGAAATAGCCGCCCTTCTCGCCCAGCCCGGTCAAATGCACACCATCGAGGACGACACGCAACGGACTGCTCTCGTCGGTCGCCGCGGCTGTGGTGCGCGCCGCGAGCATGACCGAGCGCACGCGGTTGGCGTCCTGCGCGCTGAGCGGTACGTCCACGCTGATCGAGCGCTCGTCCAGCGCCAGCGGCCGGGCGACGCCCAGCGGCGCGCGCTGGATGCTCGCCGGCCGTTCGGGCAATCCGCCGGCCAGGCTGAAGACCGCGGCCTGCGCCGTCGAACCGCTCGGCGGCGGCGGTGTGGCGCTGGGCATCGTCTCGTTGTCGTACTGATAGCCCAGATTGGCCGAGGTGGAGGTGGTCCAGACCCGCGGCACGTCCTTGGTCGCGCTGCCGAACTGGAAACTGCCGGACCAATAGATGTTCGAAGCCGCCGGCTGGCGCCGTCCGTTGCCCGCCTTCGACCAGGCCGCCCACAGACGATCGATGTTGGCGTGGTGGACCCAGAACAGCGGATCCCGGGGCGAAGTCGGAATCGAGGACATCGCGCCGCCGATCAGGTTGTGCACGCGATTGTGCGGCCGCGTCTCCACCATGGGCTCGAACGCGTCGGTCTTGCCGCGCTGGAAGTGGATGAGCGTATCGTCGAACGCATCCATGCTGTTGGCGTTGGACACGTCGAAACCGGTGCGGTCGCCCCGGTACAGCGGCAGCGCCGGGTCGAGGAACTCGGGCGGAATCGTGGGGCTGTCGTAGTAGTTCCAGTACGGCAGCACCAGGTTCGGGTCGCCGGAAATCCTGCGCAGGTTGCCCTCGAAGCGGTAGAGGAAGCCGCGGTGCCAGGCCAGGAAGTAAGCCCTGCCGTGGGGACAGAACTGGCGGTGGGACTCGGACCAGTACGTCCACGCCGTGGGGTCGGTGTTGTCCTTGTTGGCCTTCATCGACGCGATGGCGCTGCAGAAGGAGGCGAACGTCGGCCCCTGGCAGAACACTTCCCAGCTTGGCCGGATGCGCAGGCCAGCCGACATGGCGACCCGCGGCAACAGCGGCACCAGTGCGAGCGAAACCGAAGACTGCAGGAAACGCCTTCTGGAAATCATGATTTTCTCCGCAAGAACGAGGCCTCGGGCGACCGGTCGCCGCAGCGGGCCTGCCGCGGAGACGGTCCTGGGGCATGAGGCCCGACACACATCAACGACACTTGCGCCTTGGGACTCGAGCAAACGAAACGGCAGCTGGGCGTCCACACCGCACACTGCCGTTTCCTCGCACCCGGCTCCTGCCTTTGGGGGGCACCGCAGTGAATAGCTGATGGCGTCAATGGACGGTCAAGACGACCGCCGAATCCGCTTGTCCGTCGGCGCCGGCAACATTTTGTTGTTTGCATCAAACAGGCCGGATGCCATGCATGCGCTCGCTTGGCCGGTATCGGAACATGCGCGCCTTTCCCTTGCGGCAGTGCAAAGGGCTACCATGCGCGATTCGCCGTCAGCGGCGCGGCCACACCGATACCGTGGCGGCCGGGCCGGAATACGTTTTGGAGTAAACCGTGCTCGAAAAATTCTCGACTGGCATCGAGGGTCTGGACCAATTGACCGATGGCGGATTCATCCGCGGTTCGGCCTACATCGTCCAAGGGCCGCCGGGCGCCGGCAAGACGATCATGGCCAACCAGTTCTGCTATGCCCACGTGCGTGCCGGCGGCCGCGCGCTCTACATGACGCTGCTGGCCGAGTCGAGCTCGCGGATGCTCAACTACGTCAGCCAGATGGGTTTCTTCGAGGGCAGCGCGCTTCCCGATGCGATGCAATACATCAGCGGCTACGGTGTGCTCGAGCGCGAAGGCCTGCCCGGGCTGCTCAAGCTGGTGCAGCACGAGCTCAAGCGGCACCGCGCCACGGCGATGGTGCTCGACGGCACGTTCGTGGCCCAATCGGTAGCCTCGGAGCAGGAGTTCCGCGCCTTCATCCACACCCTGCAAGGCGTGGCCGGCATGGCCGACGCCGTGCTGGTGATGCTTACCCATCAGAACCGTGACGCCAGTTGCCCCGAGCACACCATGGTCGATGGCTGGATCGAGATGAGCGACGAGATCCAGGGTTTCCGCGCCTTCCGCACCATCCAGGTCAGGAAGCACCGCGGTGCGGCGATTCTTCCGGGCAAGCATCGGCTGCGCATCACCCAGGCCGGCATCGACGTGTTCCCGCGGGCGGAAATCGCCATGGATCCGAACCCGCCGGCGCTGACCGGGACCGACCGCGTTGCCACCGGGCACCGCGGTCTGGACGGCCTGCTGGAGGGCGGCCTGCCGGCGGCATCGGGCACGCTGCTGGTCGGCCCCACCGGCTCGGGCAAAACCACCCTGGGTCTGCATTTCCTGTCCCGATCCCATGCTCGGGAGCCGGGCTTGATGCTCGGCTTCTACGAAACACCGGCGCACATCCGCGAAAAGGCACGCAGCCTCGGGCTGGACCTGGACACGCCGATCGAAGCGGGCGCGCTGGAGCTCTCGTGGCTGCCGCCGGCGGAGAACATCGTCGACGAGGTGGTGCGCGACATCGTCAACCGTGCCCGGGCACGCAACGTCAAGCGGGTCTTCATCGACGGCCTGGTGGCGATCCGCGACAGCCTGGTGATCACCAGCCGCATGCCGTACGTGATCAACGCGTTGAGCATGCAACTGGGCGCGATCGGCGCCACCGTGGTGTACACCTCCGAGATCCCCGAACTGGAGCTGGGGCACGCCATGATGCCCAGCGACGAGCTTTCGGCCATGGTCGACAACGTACTGCTGCTCAACACCGGCCGGCGCGACCATGCGTTCCGGCGCCACCTGTCGGTGATCAAGCTGCGCGACAGCGACTTCGACCCGCGCACGCACGAGTTCCACATCGGTCCCGCCGGCATCGCCTTCGGGCCGGATCCGCGGGTCGGGTCGTCCGGTAAAGCGGCCTGATCATGCTGCGAGTACTTCTGGTCGAAGACGAGCCCGACGTGGCGCTGGTGGCCGCCACCGTACTGGAGGAGGTCGGCTACCACGTGACCGTGGCCACCGACGGGCATGAAGGCCTGGAGATCGCGCTGCAGGAGCAGCCCGAACTCATCGTCACCGACTTCATGATGCCCTGCCTCAGTGGTCTGGAGATGATCGAGCGCCTGCGCGAGGCCGGCTTCGATCGCCCGATCATCCTCACCACGGCGATTCCCGAGGATCACCTGCCCCGGCATCCTCCCTACGACGCCTACCTGGCCAAGCCCTACGGCACGCGCAAGCTGCTGGCGCTGGTGGATGCATTCCGGGCCCAATCCGGAGTGGGTTGAAGACAGCAAAGAAGCGACCGGTCATGGGGTGGCTTTCCGCACGCCCACTCCTTCTGCACCGTGGATACCGCACGACTGGAAGGATCTGCACTGACTGCAAAGGCCGGACCCCAAGGCAACGCCGCGGGCGAGGAACAGGCGATCGACTTGCACCGGCACCGTCAAGCCGCACGCCGCTCAGGCGTGGTGTTCGCGGAACGATTCGCTGATCCACGCCTTGGCCTCGGCCAGCTGGTCGTTGCGGTAAAGGCGGAACTCGCCCGGCACGGTAAAGCCCATCGTGCGGGCTACCAGGCGCAGCCAGTTGACGTCGGTCACCAGCGCGATGCGCTCCCAGCCGCTCCAGTGGCGAAAGCCCAGCTTGGTGTCGTCCCACATCGCACCCGGCTCGAAGCCGGTGAACTCGTGCCCTACGTGGTAGACCAGCCGCAACTTGCGGTTGAGTGCGAAGGCGGCCTCCACGTCGGGCACGAACACGTTCTCGTAATCGGCCGCAGTCACCAGGCCGCGCGCGGTGAAGCCCAGCGCGCCGGCTGGCAGGTCGGTCATCTGCTCGATCATGGAGTGGGTCTCCGCGTGGTCGGAACTCCATCGAAGCGCGGCGGGCGCGGCTATGCAAGCTTGGGTACGTGAAAGCCTCGGGCCCCACGCCGCCGATCCACGGAGGCACACTCATCGTCCCTGCATGCCCCCTCCCCTGCTTGCAGGGGAGGGTTGGGGAGGGGTGCTCTTTCGCTCCGGACGGGCAACCCCCTCCCAGCCTCCCCCTGCAAGCAGGGGGAGGGGCTTATCCACGCGCCGCACTGGCAAGCATGCGCTTACGTGGGGGGAGGCAAGAAGGTTTCCACAGGGAATGGCGGGGTCGTCAGGGCGCCGGCTCGACGTGGCGCAGCAGCAGCCGCGCGCTCTCGCGGCCCTGCCATTCGTTGATGGTCAACTCGTACACCGCGCGCAGGCGCGGCGGCGGTGCCGCTGCGCGCACGTTGAACATCACCGCCTCGTGCACGCCGCCATCGCGTGGATCGCGCAGGCTCAGGCGCCAGTGGCGCTCGCCCATCGCGCGCCATTGCGCACACTCGAACAGGTTGTCGAACAGCGGCTCGGGGAAGCCCTGCCCCCACGGCCCGCCGTCGCGCAACTGGCGGGCGAGGTCGAGGTTGAAGGTACCCGGCGGCAATTCGCCGTCGGTGTAAAGCACCGCTTGCAGGCGCTCCTCGTCCAGCCATTCGCGCGCCAGGGCGTCGAAGGCGTCGGCGAAGCGCGGGTAGTCGCTGGCCTTCAGGCTCAGGCCCGCGGCCATGGCGTGGCCGCCGAAGCGCTCGATCAGGCCCGGCATGCGCGCGTCAATGGCCGCCAGCGCATCGCGCACGTGGAAACCGGCGATGGAACGGGCGGAGCCGCGCAGTTCATCGGGGCGCTCCTCGTCGGCCGGCGCAAAAGCGATTACCGGGCGGTGCAGGCGCTCCTTGAGCTTGGAGGCGACCAGGCCGACCACGCCGGCATGCCACGAGGGCTCGTACAGGGTGACGCCGGTGCGCTGGCCCACGCCTTCGAGCGCGAGCGCGCCGATCATCGCCTCGGCCTCGGCGACCATGGCCTCCTGCAGGTCGCGGCGTTCCTGGTTGATGACGCTCAGCCGCGCGGCAAGCTCGCGCGCCTGGCCAGGATCGTCGGTGAGCAGACATTCGACGCCCAACCGCATGTCTTCCATCCGACCGGCGGCGTTCAACCGAGGCCCTACCGCATAGCCCAGATCGCTGGCGCAGATGCTGGCCAGGCTGCGCTTGCCGGCCTCCACCAGCGCGGTGATGCCCGGGCAGGCGCGGCCGCTTCGGATGCGTTTGAGCCCCGCCTCGATCAGCACGCGGTTGTTGAAGTCCAGCGGGACCAGATCGGCCACGGTGCCGAGTGCGACCAGGTCGAGCAGGCAGGAAAGGTCCGGTTCGGTACGCGCCGCGAAGGCGCCCTTGCCGCGCAATCCCGCGCGCACGGCAAGCAGCAGGTAGAACATCACCCCCACGCCGGCCAGCGCGCGACTGGGAAATTCCCGGTTCATGCGCGCATCGTCGGCGCATTGCGCGCACGCCGGCGTGCCGTGCCCGCAGGCGCGCACCTCCAGCACATTGGGATTGACCAGCGCATCGGCGGCAGGCAGTTGCTCGCCCGGCAGGTGATGGTCGGTGACGATCACGCGGATGCCGCGCGCCTTGGCCGCCGCCACGCCGGCGAGACTGGCCACGCCGTTGTCGACGGTGACGATCAGCTGCGGCGCAGGATCGAGCGAGGCGACCAGTGCGGGGCTCAGGCCGTAGCCGTGCACGAAGCGGTTGGGAATCGCATAGCCGACGCGCCGCGCACCGAGCAGGCGCAGCCCGCGCACGGCCACGGCGGTGCCGGTTGCCCCGTCGCAGTCGTAGTCGCCGGCGATGACGATCGACCAGTCGCCGGCGATCGCTTCGATCAGCAGGTCGACGGCGCGTGCCAGTCCGCCCAGCGCCTGCGGCGCCAGCAGATGGCGCAGGCGGTGTTCGGCCTGCGCCGGATGCAAGACGCCACGCGCGGCATAGACGTCACGCAGCACCGGATGCACCGCCTCGCTCCAACCTTCGGGCGCACCTTGTGATTCACGCCGGCGCAGCGTGGGCGTCCTCATGCCCGGGGCCCGCGCCAGATGCGCCAGCGGTGCCAGGGTCGATGTTCCCAGCGCTCGCCGCTGGCGAAGATCAGGCGTAGCGGGTGACGACCGGCAACGGTTGCGATGGCAGGCCACCAGGCATCGGCGATCACGTTGGCGGGCAGGTCCTGCAGGTCGAGCAGCCCGCCAAGCGGCAAGTCACCCGGCCATTCCATCGATGCGCCCTGCGGACGCGCGCGGTGCGCGATGCCCGCGCGCGCCGCCAGCGCGCGCAGCAGCGGATCGTCGCTCGTCACGCCGGGCAGGTCTGTACGAATGCGCGCCGGCAACACGCCAGCGCCCCACAACCACAGGCTGTTGACCGGTGGCTTGCCGGCAGCGCGGCGTTGCGCGTTCAACGGATGCTGGTGCAGCGCCACTTGCAGCTCGTTCTGCAGGATCCGCCAGCGCCGGCCCTCCGGCCCCTGCGGCAGGTGCTGAAGCAGATTCTCGCCGAGCGCCTGTTCCGGCGCGGGGAAAGCCGGCACCGCCGTGCCGGGCGGAAGGCGCACGTGCCAGCGTTCGGGAGTGGTCAGCAGCAGCGCCATGCCCTGCTCCGCCAGCAGCGGCGTCAGCGGCTCGGCCAACGCTTCGGCCTCGGCCTGCGACAGCTGCATCTGCCCGCAGGCGAGCAGGCGCGCACCGCTCAGGTCCGGCTCGACCCAGGCCGGGTCGGCGCACAGCCACGACGCATCACCCGCGTCGGCGGCGGCCAGTTCACGGGTGAGCGCGGCGGCGGGCAGCGGCTGCGGGGCGTCGAACCAGGCGGCGAGCCCGGCCAGATAGCCGCGCGGGCCATCGGCCAGCCGGTCGGCGCGGGCCAGCAGGCGACGCAGCGGATGCGCGGGCTCGAAGCGCGCGAGCGCGGGCAGCCACAGTTCCACGCTCATGCGCTGGCGGCCTCCAGTTGTTCGTAGAGCTCGAGCCATTGCGCTTCGAGCGTTTCCTTCTCGCGGCGAAGGTCGGCCTGGCGCTGACCGAGCTTCATCAACTCGGCGGTCGGACCGTTGTAGGTGGCCGGATCGGCCAGCCGAGCCTCGACGGTGACCAGGTCCGCGTCGATGGCGGCCACTCGCGCCTCGATCTTCTTCACGCGGGCCTTGGCCGCCTTGTCCTGCTCGCGCTGGGCGGCCGCGGCGCGTCGGCGGTCTGCGGCGGACTCGGTCGGCGCCGCCGGCTCGCTGGCCTTCTTTACGGCCGAACCGCGCGAGCGCAGCCAGCGCGCGTAATCGTCCAGGTCACCGTCGAACGGTTCGACCACGCCGTCGGCCACGCGCCAGAAGCTGTCGCAGACCAGGCCCAGCAGGTGGCGATCGTGCGAGACCAGCACGAGGGTGCCGTCGAAATCGGCCAGCGCGTCGGCCAACGCCTCGCGCATGTCCAGGTCCAGATGGTTGGTCGGCTCGTCGAGCAGCAGCAGGTTGGGCTTGTCCCAGGCGATCAACGCCAGCGCCAGGCGCGCGCGCTCGCCGCCGGAGAAGCCGTCGACCGGTTCGAAGGCACGGTCGCCGGCGAAGTTCCAGCCGCCCAGGAAGTCGCGCAGCACCTGCGCGGCCACGCCGGGGGCTTTGTCCTGCAGGTGGTCGATCGGGCTGGCACCCTCGCGCAGGCTCTCGACCGTGTGCTGGGCGAAGTAGCCGATCTTGAGGTCCTTGTGTGCCTTGCGCTCGCCGGCCAGGGGTGAAAGATCGCCAACCAGCGTCTTGACCAGGGTCGACTTGCCGGCGCCGTTGGGACCCAGCAGGCCGATGCGTTCGCCCGCTTCCAGTCGAAAGCGGACGTCCGCAAGGACGACCGCCGCTTCTTGATGATAAGCCTCGCCCGCAAGGGCGGCGTTTGCCCCCTCTCCCCTCCGGGGAGAGGGGTGGGGTGAGGGGCCAAGGCTTGCCCCGGGCTCCATCGAAGCGCGCTCCGATATCCCTTCCCCGCCAGCCCCGGGGGGGGGG